>NZ_CP079940.1:4800000-6544928 GCF_019448355.1 Achromobacter sp. ES-001
GAATGCCTTTAGCATTGATCGGTAGGTGCCAGCGCCATGCAGGCGGCCAGTGGCGCTGTAGGCCAATCTTATGAATGCGACCAGGTAGGCTTCATTTCCCTGCACCTGCGCATCGGGCAGTTGCCCGAGGCCCGAGGTAATGGCGCGAACCTGTTCATCTGAAAGCAGCGACTCTCTCCGACCGGACATTTTTCTAGCCAAACATGTTGCCCATTTGCGCCAGCGCCGCACGCTCGGCGTCGGAAAGCACGTCGCCTTCGTTCGGGTCTATGCGCTCGGGCTCGCCAGCGCCTCCTTGTTCCGAGCCCACCGAGTCCTTCGCAGGCACCGCCGCCTCCGGTGCGACGGATACTGGGGGTGCAGCGATGGAGCGAGACTCCGGCACCGCTGGCGTCGGCCTAGCGGGCGGTTGCGTCTCGGCAGCGGAGAAAGAACCTGTCGCCGCCCCCTTCTCCGCCGGTGGGAAAGCGGCACCGACTTCCGTGCCCGACCGAAGCGCCTCGATGTCAAACGCCGGCGTTCCCAGGGCCTGCGGCGGTCGGGGTGCCGGCCGTCGCGTCTCAGCTTGCAGACCGCCAGGCCCGCTTAGGGCAGCCTGCACGGCGGCATCCAGCGTACCTTGTTCGAGATGGTGCAGGAACCATTGATACAACACCCCTCGAATGAGGGGCGTCTCCTGCCGGTAGGGCAACGCCGCCAGGAAGCGCAACATGCCCGGGCATTGCGTTTCCCTCACGATAAGCGGCATGCGCCGCTCAGTCTCGTCCGGATCGTAGATTTTCTGGTGACGCGGCATAGTCAAGCCGCCTTGACAGACGTCCGAGCCGCGCTTTGCTGCTTCAGCTGACCGACAGCAAATCGGCAGAAGCCGTTGGCAACAGCCATGCGAGGCTCCTCCAGCAGGATCGTGTGCGGCCATTTCTCGCTCAGCGTTTCCGCCAGGAATACGGCGCCGCCCCCCGCCAGCAACACCCCGTCCAGCGTGGATACCTCGCGCGACAGGAGCGTATCCGCTTCTGCAAGGATAAGCTGCGCAACAGGACGGACCGCCTCAGCCACATCCTTCGTGACGTCGACCTTCTGTCCGAAGTGTTTCACGGAGCCGGCGATCAACGCGGCATGGCATTCCCGGTCACCAACGCGAATTCCCCGGTCGGCCAGTATTGCCGCCAGCCGCTTGACCGACGATCCCATGCCATCGCAGCTGCCGAAAGCTCCCGCGATATGGCGGCCATTTCGAACGAGCAAAAAGTCCGTCGTGAAATGTCCGATCTCGATGACGGCCCAGGACAGCGGCTGACCGTCGTCGCCCGAGAAGCGCTCCTTCACAGGGACGCCGCTCTGATTGAGGACATGTTGGAAATAGGCGCCGGCGGGCTGGGGGATGACTTTGACGTCGGTGCCAGCGACCGATTTAGTGATCTCGGCCAGCTTGTCCTTCTGATGGTCAAACACGTTGGAGGGGGATCCGATCACGATGTAGGCGTCCTCCAGACCCTTCACGCCTCTGGCCTTCAGCCGGGCCAGGGCGGAGGCTACGAGTGCCTTGTAGCCAGGCTTCTCGATCCAATCGTCGTCCATTCCGATGTTCGTTCCGCGGCCGCCTTGAAGACGGGCAGTCTCGCCAGTGAAGTAGGTCCGTCCTTCGACAGCGACCGTCTCATTCGCGGCTTCGGCGGCCGTAGCCTCGTCGGCGATGTGGAATGCTTCGCACACATCAGACGGGAAGAGGAACCGATCAAACAGGCCGGAGGCGTGAGAAACAACTTTGACGGCGCTGCGGCCGATGTCCAATCCAATGCAAGTACGGTTCATGCGCAAAAATCCCTCAGGTGGCATTGATCAATGGGCAGTACACACTGCACCAATGAGCGAATCCTAGGGATCGAAGCAAGCGGCTACAAGAGCGCGCGCCAAAAAAGCGATTTGAGCGTCGGAATGGATTGCACAATCCAAAACGATGGCCGCCTCGCGAGGGCAGGCGGCGGCTCGCGTCGGTACCAATGACTTTGCGAATTGCGTCCTCCACCGCCTCATGATTACCACCCTTTCTCCACTTGGAAGCCGTCGCATTGCGACAAAACCTACTTTGGAGAGAGTTATGGACTTGGTGAAAAGCGTCAGCATTGGCAATCTATTGAACCAGCGAGAGGCAGTTCTGCAACGTCTGCGCTCAGCTCGCGATCTGATCGAAGAGGCACGCAAGATCGCGAGCGCTGCGCATCTTGGCTGCGTCGAGGACATGTTCTCGCCAGGCCGCTATGGTTTCGCGGGCAATTTCCTGACGGGTGACTTCGGGAATGTTGAACGATGGATCGATAAAGCAGGGTGGGAGTACCTGATGGCGGAAAGCGGAATCCGCACTTTTATGGACTCCGCAACCCGCCAGCGGTGGGCCGAGGCGATGAACAAAGAGGAGATCCCTCCTCTGACCGTGGATGTCATCGCCTCCACCTTCGGGCAGCTGTACGACAATCGGCAACAGATGTTCGAGAATGGCGTGGTCGAGATATTCCGGCGGCTGAGCTGGAACTACAAGACCAACGAGCCATTCAAGTTTGGGCGACGAATCGTCTTAAGCTACATCCTTCAGTCTGATCGGTGGGGTGGCGCATCTCCTCGGAACTGCGATCAACTCGATGACCTGGAACGTGCGCTCTATGTTTTGGACGGCAAGCCAGAGCCCGACCACCGGCAGTCGATCGGCACTATCGTTCGAAGCAAGATCTACGGAAAGGAATGGAGTGCGGAAACCGACTACTTCGCACTTCGCTGGTACAAGAAGGGATCGGCTCATGTCACTTTCAAGCGACCGGACTTGATTGGCAAGCTGAATTCAATTCTTGCGGCGCGCTATCCGAACGCCTTGGCGTCCGACACGCGCTGACACACCAACCCACGGCTTCGCCGTGGGTTTTTTTTGGCAAAAAAAAACCCGAACCGTGTGGTTCGGGCGTTTTATGCTTGCCTCCGGCTATCCCGCGCCGTTAGCCGCGGCCGAGCGCTTTCGTTCCTTCAGCGTGCTGCACGATGGCCGCAGGTCACTGCCACGGTGCAAGTCGGGGTCGGCGTTGTACACCTGGTACGGCGCCTGGCCAAACACTCCCGCCGGCATTTTTGCCACTACAACCTGGTCGCCGACATCGATGCAGTTAATGCGCAGCATCATTTCCAAATACTCTCCCGGGACCGGTACCTCAGCAACCGTCTTGCCAGCATCGGCCACCACAATCACGGGCGGCGCTCCACGTGTGGTTGCGGTGATCAGGTCGGCAATGATGCCTACTGCCCCCAGGGCCAGCGAACCCTGGCCCACTGACATTCCAGCATAGGCGGTCGCAGCTGCTCCAATACCGGCGTCACCGACCACGTCACCCGCAGCTCTCGCAAGGCTGGTGACAGTGCCATCCTTCTCGGTCACGCGAATGTCGACCATGGTTCCCTTGGCAACCACAGGCGCCCCGGCGACATACTCCTTGCCGTCCTTCACCTGCACGCTGGTGTTGGCGCATCCGACGAGTGTCAACCCCAGGAAAAACGAGAAAATAAACCGCTTCATAGCTCCTCCGAAAGTATGTCAAATCGTATCAAACTTTTCAGTACAGCAACCTATTGACATACGGTCGTTTACATTTGATGGTGGCTTAGGGAGCAACACCCAGGGCCTTCTTGCAGTCACCGTCTGGCATTCGGGTCCAATCTCCGCCGACCGCCTCCAGCGCTTTACGGCAACCGGCGGCGACCGCGTCTTCCGTCCACGTCCCGGACTTCGCCTTGTTCAGGTCGAACTGGGCGTATTGCGTTTCCACAGCGGCCATGACGTCCACCAAGAACTCGGACAGGTCGATCTGAGAAAAGTCGATTTTCTCCAGCTCGGCCGGCGTGAACCCATCGCAGGTCGGATCCTTCTCGTCGCCCCAGCCTTTTCCAAGCTGCGCCCGACCCTGTTCATTGATGATCCGAGCAAGTTTGGAGTTGTAGCAGCAATAAGACTGCTTGCGCGTCGCGCAGGCGCCCAGCACCTTTTTGGAGCACCAAGAACCAATTCGGTCAGTACAAAGCCCCGCGTCGCGTTTCAACGCCAGTTCCATTTCCTTCTGATCGCAGCTCATGACTTCCATGACGAACTGCATGGCGATGGCGAATGCAAGCGCATAGGGGTTGAAATACAACGCCGGGAAACCCGTGCCGGCGCCGCCGGCGAGCAGATAGCCCTGAGTGCCCAAGAATGCTCCTGTACCTCCGATGGACACCCCGTACATCCCAAAGCTGGGGCCACTGCCGAGCCAGTTGGCAATGCCCTCAGATGCGGCCTGGCTCGTATTGGTGACCATCGAGCCCATGCCGCTTGAGAGCCAGCCTACCGCGTCCGATGAGCCATACAACATGTCGAAAACATACTTCGAGCCCGATCGAAGCGCAGCGCCACCGGCGGCGGAGAACAATTCAGTGGCGAAAGCGTTGTTCGACTTTGCGCCGCCCTTCTTCGTACAACAATTCTTGAGACCGAACCCTCGCGCTGAGCGACACGACTCGCCCACGCCGCCGAAGATATCAAGGCCGTCGGGGTTATACACACCAATTTGGCGAGCGATTTCCATGTCAGCTACGACTTGAGCGAAATCGCCGTCCGGCTCCCACCCCGACTCGAAGCAGATGCCGCCAATGCAGATCGTGTTATCGCCACAGTATTCATACTCGCGCTGCTGCCCCCGCTTGACCAAGCACCGATACTCCATCTCGTACTCCACGCATCCGATGCCGGGTAAGTCCGTGACGCACTGCCGCGTGTATGCTGTGCATTCAGACCTGTCGCGCAATGGTTGGCACGTATCGGCAATGTTGTCGGTAATGCACGTGTAGTCCCGCTGCCATTTCCAGCATCCACCGACCTCGGCCAACGTCACCTCATAGCTGTTGATCACCTTGCTGGGTGAAGTGTCCACGCACACTCGTCGGTTGAGCTCGCAGCTCTTCACGCCAGTCTGGCCCGCTTCTTTGCTTGGATCGACACAAGCGTCGATCCAACCGTCGGGGCTGCATACCGATACGCCGTCCTTGGTCATGTAGCTGACGCACTGCCGCTCAGGAATGGTGTTACCTGGGCAAGAAGAAATCGGAGGGCTGGCGACCGCCGACGCAGCCATGGCAGTCGCCTTCGCCCGCGAGGCCATCGGATAACACGCCTCCACCATTCCATCGGCGGCACAAACCGTCTGACCCAGCTCGTTGGTCGTCGTTGCTTGACACCGCGACTCCCAGACTTCACCGACCTCGCATCTCAATGGGACCGTCGGGTGATCGAAGGGATGTTTGGCGGCCGTCGGGGCAGCCGGCAACAGCACCATGCATGCCGCGGCAATCCATACGGTCGAAATCAGACGCATAGAAGCCTCACTTCACCGCTGCGGCAAGGGCCGAGCAATTATTGTTCCACTGGACCGACACTCGGCGCTCAGGCACGCAAAAGTTGTACTGAGAGTAATCATGGATGTCGGGGTACCCCGCGCCGCCCCTGATGTGATAGTTGTTGAAGCGGAATGTGCACTGGTCAATGACCTGTGAATACACGACAAACCACTCGCCGCAATTGCCGTTCGCACCGCACCGATACCCCTGAGTCATCGCAGTCTGAGCGCCGTAGATCGAGATCCGCTCCGTCTTCGTTCCGAAATCGGTGACTTCGCACGGATAGTCCATACCGGCATCTCCTCCGCTGTTACACGTCTCCCAGCGCGTCCCAATTGGGACGTGGTACCCGGTCACTTCGGCCCATCCTTGCTTCGGGTTAACGGTGATCGTCCAGTCCGGCGCCTTCGAATTTGCGACCACCCGGACGTACTCTGCATCCGGCAGGACCTGGTCGTAATAGATCTGGACCGTCGGCTCCTCGGTGCATGACTTCTCGGCGATCACGTTGGCCTCGGTGCAGTTCTCTGTCGCGTACTCATCAGGCTCCGTCACCACGCGGGTTTCGCAACCCTTCCCGGTCGAGTCGTCCGAGATGGGAGGCGGCCCGAAGTTGCACACCGGATCCAATGGATCATTGCAGGGCTCGACAGTTACGCGTCCGCGATACTCGCCGGCGAGAAAGTTGATTCCCTCGCACTCTTGGTCAAAGACCTTCACCTGATCGGATACTGCTTTCTGTCGTTGCTCAGCGCTCATTCGGTCCCACTGGCCCGGAGCAAGATATGCCTTGGCACTCTCTACCGGATCGAACCCTTCCCGGTCGCATGTTCCCCCCGAATACGTCTTGCTCTGGGTGATGCGCCCGACGCCAATATTCATCATGTCGCCATATCCCCCCTGGTAGTCGCTCTGCTGCTTGACGTCCTTCTTCGTGAATGGCAGCTGCGAAGCGGTCTCCTCGCTAATCGACGACGTTCCCTCTTGTTGCCGCTGCGCTTTTCCGAACGCAACGCCTGCATCGTGAGCGGCTTGTCCAACCTGAGCATGCGCACCGCAACTGGCTGCGACCAAGCACACACCCAGCACAACTTTTCGCATAACGGCCTTTGCTTCCATCACTTCCCCCCGATCGACGAACTCATGAACGGGCCGCTCTCCATACCCCTGGGTCCATCGAGGGGAGGCTCGCCGTCAGCGCAGATGTTCAGTTGAATACTCGGCAATTGCACATCGACGAGAGTCCCGGCCAAGGTCGGGACGCCACCTTGCCGAATATCTACCTGGAGCCGTGCGCACCCCTCCTGCGCCAAAGGACGGACTACCCGAACTTGCACATTGACGGGCTGCGTTGAACGTGTCGCCGCCTTGATGGCAGCAGCGTGCGGGCCGCCGAGTTCGCCAAGTACCTCACCGCTTGGCGCCTTCAAGGCGGAAAGCAACAGTTCGGTATCGAGGCCCGGCAATACCTGCTGACTCAACACGGGCGCGTGTACAGCGACGAACGCGGACAACACGAAGGCTCGCGCACAAGTCTTCATCGCTGACCTCCCGGCACGGCCGCGGCTTCACGCTGCTTCAGGATCGCGGAGCGCCACGTCCTGGCCGCGTCCGCCACTGCCGGTGATGAGCTACGCCGTTGCATGACGTCGAGCGCTGCGACGATGGACAGATCGCCTTCCACCTTGCCGTACAGGCTCCGAGGTGAGCAGGAGGACGAAGCACCCTCCGGGCAACCCTCCTCCAGAGCGGAGCCTGCCCCAGTGAGCACGACAGTCGGCACGGCAGTCACACTAAACATGGAGAACAGATTGGGATTAATCTCCCATGTGGCACCCGCGCGATTCACGCTGGCCGCCGCCGTCTGCGTCGCGGAGAGTCGGCTTTCCTTCATGCCTCGCAGCACGAGTGTCGCTCCAGCTTCCTTTGCCTGGGCGGCCAGATTCTCCAAAACGCTTTCGGGCATCGAGAACGACACAAAGACAATGAGGGCATTCTCGGGTACAGCACCATGGCCGCCTCCACCTTGTGCCATCCCCATCGCCCTGCCTTGGGCCCGTTCGAAATCTGCGATAGCTTTGTCGAGGCCCTGCACTCGCGCCCGCGCCTCCTCGACATCGGATCGATAACGCTGACGTTCCGCTGCTGACGCAGGAGCATCGAAATTCTTCAAAGATGGCGCGATCTTGGTCCCTTCCTGTCGCAGTGCTTCTTGCGTAGCGCGACGGAAGCTTTCCGTTGTGGCATTCATATCCGCCGCACCCGGCATTTGAAGTTGAATCGCCGGCATGTCCTCTGGCACCGAGCCCAGAACCTGCGCTCCTGCGCCCACGTGCAGCAATAAGGCTATAGCCAGGCCGGCGCTCGGCGCGAATTTGTGTCCAATCACTTTTTCACTCGCTCAAGAGAAATCGAATAGGTATGACGGATCAGCCCTGCGCATCACGGCCAGGCGCCCGAGCAGCAGTCCCGTTTCCGAAAAATTCCATAACCGAAATCGCGATACTTCCCGCTCGGCACTTCGACCCCCTCCTCGGCGAGGAGCGTGGATCTCCCGATGGGGCCGCAGCAAGTGCCATCGATCTTTTTCGTTTGCGGCACAGGCCATAGTCTCTGGAACTTGTATTGGCGCTTATCCATGATTGGCTGCCAGTACCCGGCCTGCGAGCAGGAAGCGTCCTCGCCATAGTGCGCGGCCATGGATTTGAACTCGTGCTGCCACGCCAGCATCCTGGTGCTCAGCAGCCGCGACGTCGCGTCGTTGCTGACGTGCGGATACACCCAGCCGGTATAGGGATATATGCTGCCCCATGCGCCCGCAGTCCAAAAAAGCTCCGGTCTCGGAAAGTCCACCAGCGCGGCGACCGCATCAACTGTGCCAGCGGCTATACCCGCCATATTCGCTACAGCGAAGGAAATCGGATTCATCGTGGTCGAAAGCTCCCAGTCGTCATAGGCTGGGTCCACTTCAGCCGGCCACGCCGGGCTGATGCTTCCTTTGGTGAGGCACCCCGCGTCCAGTAGGACATCGAGGACGTACATCAGCGGGTTCGTGTAGCCATGCACCCAACGGAACGTCGAGCGCGACAACGGGCCGATTCCCGCGGTTTCCTTGTGGCTGGTCATACCAACTTTGTTGTCGTTGATGCCCGCGTTCAGTCTTACTCCTCCGAGCAGAGGAAAACACCAAGGAACGGTCGTGACGTCGGTCATGTAGACCATCTCCCAGAACGACGTGGGCACTCCCACCTGAGGCGGACTCTTGCAGAAGCAGAACGCGTTGTTGAAGCCCGTGTCGAAGTCCTCACCGCCGCGCTTAAGAAGGTCCTGCCCAAAGAGCCGAATCGGATACACGCATGACCAGCAGTAGGCGGTAATCGGATTTGGAAACTCCCCTTCGCAGGTCAGAGAGTCCGCGTTGGCGGACAAGGCGCTACAAGCGAGGGCTGCCGCGAAAACGGCACGCCTGGCCGCCCTTCGGAATTGGCTACTCATTTGCCCACCTCATCGGCCTCGGCAGGCGGCATTCCAATTTCGCGAATCTCCAGCACCTTTCCTTGCTGCGACACCAACGCGGGAACGCGGTCGATTCCAAACCGCGTCGTGACAGCGCCGCCCAGATCGAAATAGACGCGAGTGCCCCACTTGCGCATGAGCTCCATGTACGATCCCCCCACAAGAATCACCTTGTCAGCCGGCGCGGCCTCGCGGTGTATACGCGCTAGCTCCACTTGCCGGTCGTCACGTGCGTCTATAAAGAGAAGCCGCTTGGACCACGTCGCGAAGTCCAGCGGATTGACCGAGACCCCTGCCGGAACCATGATGGCCCCGTTTTCGTCGTAGACAGTTTCGGAGAATGTTTTCGTCGGATCGAACGTGCGCACTCGATCCTCGGCCGCCGTGGAGATACCCGGGATGGGAGCCGGATTCTCGATGCTGTCTATGTACTCGTCCCGGTACTGCTCTTGACGCCGTTTCAACTCACCAGTCCGCTCCATTTCGCGGAGCTTGTCCTTCATCTGCTCGACCCCGTCTTGCTCCTCGATCTCCCATGATCTGCCATAGTTCCCAAGGTCGTCGGCAAATGCACTGGAAGCGATCGATAGAGTGAGAAGAGCCGCAATTGCGTAGAGCGCCGTTGAGCGCCATCGCGGCATACCGATTGCGCATAGTGCTGCGCTTTTGTCATCCATAACGGTCAGCTGCCTGTTAAAGGTTTTGGCGCGCTTCGTCTTGAAGGCGGCCCACAGCTCTGCGTTATACCATTCTGTGTGTTTTTATTGCACCGTACGATGTCGCTTTTTTGCAGGACTCATGTTCGCATGATGACACCGCCGAATGAGTACCACCTGCCACTACTGGGTCGTATCGGGCGTACCTCGCCCACCCAGTACGGGAGAGTCGGCATGTCACAATCGAAATTGATTCACAACGCGGTAAAAGGTCTGTTCACGCAGGCGCTGCCCGGCTTGGTTCAACAGGCCAGCAGCGACCCGCATTTGATGGACGACGCGATAGAGCTCGCTTTAATGCAGCTCGGTTACGCGGACATGGTGTCTGTGTTCACCTACGCGACGGCGTACGTCAGGACGGAGGTCGAACCGTCCGACGTGTATCACCGCATCGCTGCGGAGTACCGAGACGAAGACGCTATGCGCGTCCTTGATCTCCACGTCAATCTGCTCCGGTTCGGAGATGCTCTTTCGTTTCAGGGTCGCCTGGTACACGTGCATGGAGACTGGGAGGCGGTTGAAGGAATTCCGCTTCAACCGCACCTGGGGGTTTGGCTGAACAGGGCCAAGAACCTGCTCCTTTCTTACTCTGAAGGACGCCTCCAGCTTTTGCTTGCCCCACTGTCGCCCTATCTGGACCTGGTGGTGGACACGTACAAGAGCCATCTTGTGGCCCAAGCAGAGACCCTGCAATGAGAGCGATAGATCTATTCCATCGCCCCACCAATCGTCCTCGCGAGGTGATCATCGACGATCGCGGCTTTGTTCTTCCGATCAGCCGCACTCGGCGTCTTGTCGCCCGAGAGCGTCCAGATTGGGTACACGTTATGCACTCCGAGGACGACGCGAATTACATCGACAGCCTCGCAAGGCTCATTCGCGAGAGTGCTTCAATCGCACGAGACTCTGCATCTTCGGGCACCGCTCAGTGCTCCGCGACGCAGTACGAGTTGGATCTCCATTGATCCCGCTAGTTGAGGCCTCTTCATTACGAAGAGGCCTCATTTTTTTTGTCCGGCAGGCGTAGGACTGGAGAGCCCGACAATCATTAACTCGATTGAGACTCCAATGCGGCGTCTCGATCATCGGCGGCCGCACCCTCGAAATCCGCAATGTATCGGACCACGAACTCGGCAGCGGAGGAAACCGTGGACAGCTCTGTCGCGACGACACGTTGCTCCACATCCCGCGGCACTTCCCCCTCCAAGTACCGGCGATCCACAGATACAACGATATAGGCACTGCCTAGCCATCGAATCTCCAGCCTCGACCGCCACTCTAGGACGCCAAGCGAACCGTCCAAGCGAAGCGTGTTCGCTTGCCATCTGGATCCGAACTCACGAGAAGTGAGGATCAGACCTCCGAGCTTTATGCGAGCTAGTCGAAAAGCGGCCAGGACCCATGCGCCGTTTTCGGTCGCGCACGGGCCGGTAATAGCCAGCCCGAGGCTACCACTGTCCCTTACCCTATGCGCATAGAAACCAAATCCTTGCCCTGGTGTCGATATCGGATTTACCGCAACTCTGCACGTGCGCCGCCACTCCGCTATTGCCTGCGTTTGTGCGATCGTCAATTTTGCGAGCGGCGCGTCCCCACTAAATAGCAGTTCACATTCTTCTTTCATCTTGAACTCGGATTCCGTTCGGACCTGTTTTGAATCAGTTAGCGCCTCTCGTCGGCATCACTTCGTCTGGCAGAGACCCATCAGACCATCCCAGCGTGTCTAACGTAGGCCACGCCAACTGGACACACACGCGCAGGTCGGCAATCCGCATGGCCTCATTCCGCGTCACAGGCCGACACAGCTCACCCATGATCTGTGCGTACGCCAGGATCAGCCGCATTGCTTTCTCCGAGTGAATCCTTCGGAGCCGGTTGATGATTTCCTCAGAATGACGCGTACTCTTGATTAGCCACGCCGAGTACAGGAAAACAGCGCGGTCTTCAGACAGTGGGTAGGCCATGCAGCAACTTCTGTCCCAGAGTCAACATCTCACGTCTTCCGACAGCCGTAATCATGGTCTGAAAAACCATTTTCCGTTCGGACTGCAAGTAACGCTCCACGCGCCAGAACCATCCGCGGTGAAAGCCCTCCTCGGTAGGCCTGTTGTGACGGTATGGATCGGCGGATTCCATGAGAAGGCCGTGCGCTCTTAGCGTTGCAAACAACGCAAGTTGCTTCATCTGAAGCTCCGCCGCCACTTCCGCCACGGCAAAGCAATCCCGCTGCTCTTTTGGGGTGCGATCTCGCCGTCGCTTCCATTCTGCGACGGCTGATTCGGTCCAGTAGCGCGTTCCCTTTGCTTGATGCGTCGGCGCCGGAAAAGTTTCGTCCCGAAGTGCGTCTCCAAGCTCTTTGGCTTGGAGACCTGTCGCCTCGCAGACTTCTTGTTTTGAAAGTAGACGCTCCATCTGAATCACCCTCAAGAGAACTGCCACCATGCGCAACCGCCAACCGCGCGCATAAGTTGTCGCGAGGAGCCCTGTACCACGATCACACCACTTCGCGTGATGAATGTGCGTCCTTTCGCGTAAGGCAACCAGAGAACCGGGCGCGCATGGCATGCGTCCGCGACCCCGACAACCTGCGCGATAGGATTTCGCTCAAAGAACCTACCCGACGCGCGACGCACCTCAGGCCTACCCAAAAGGCGTAGCAGCCATGACGTGCGCCGAATGCTCTCGTATGACTTCACTTCCACGACCCACCGTTGGCCATGCGCATCGGTAAGAAGAATATCTGCATCTCCGTGGCCCGGCACGGGGACGTTCTTTGTCAGCGTCCAGCCAAGTGGCAACCTGATGGTGAGCCTGCGCGCGGCTGCTCGTTCGATTCTGCGGCCTCGCCAGCTGTAGTACCTACGTCGCACCGCTCGTGCGATGACGACATAGCAGCAGACCAGAGCGGCAAAAGCCGCGAGAGCAGCCCAGGGGCCCGCCGGCAGGAGCTCAGTCATCGTGTTCCGCCATATTCCGCCGACCTCCAGCCGCTATCGGACCCCGCATTGCTGATCGGACCGAAGCGCTCAACCTGGTGGGGTCGATCACGGTCGCTCCATTGAATATGGCTGCCCCATAGATGTCCGCCAGAGTCCGGACTTCAGCCGACAGCGTAACGCCGTTCGATTCGTCGGCTTCCCGCCACGCATTGATCACCGCTTCCAGTTCACTGATTGCAATTGAGCGCATCATCGCCTCTGCTAGTGGAGCTTGGACCCACTTGAAATTCGTTCCCATGAAGGGGAAAAGATCGTCTTAACCTCCACCTCCTGAAGCTGGTACTTTTCCGCAATGGCGTCGATCGCAGCTTGGTGGCCTGCAAATACCCTTGCGCGCAGCCGAAACAACGCTTCGCGCGAAAGCAGCCCGGCCTTTTCTAGCGCGTCGGTGTAGCCCTCCAACTGATATGTCGAGCAAATCACCCCATGCACGTTCTCCTCCTTTCCCTGCTCCGCCTGAGCTTCGTAGGCGTTCAGCCACGACAAGGCAAGTGAGATCGCAGCTTTGCAGGTCTCCCCCAAGGGTTCCTGCGCGATTGGATAGAAAGCATCCTTGACGCGTCGAATCGCGGTAGCAAGGTCCGCCTCGGATGGTCCCATCACCGCTTCCGCACATATGCCAGTCTTGCTCATTTTTGGGCTTTCCCAGCCCGAATACGACATGCAAGAGAGGGATGAACAAACACTTCACGCGCTCGCTCGGCCGCAAACCTCACCTGCGCGGTAAGTTGCAAAGGCCGCGGCGACGACTCGATGAGCCGCCCAGGGGTCACGACAAGCTGAGCTCCCTCTTTTTGATCAGGCATCCTATTCTCCTTCTGTCCGTCAGCACGACTCGCCAGTTAACGTGAACTTCCACCAGCCAAGGCTTTTCTCTGCGCCGCCCAACCAATCCACGACTAGCCCCTCCCGACCGAGCGCACCTCGGTCCAACCGGCTCGCGGCGGTCTGCAACGGGTAAAGGCCAAGCTGTCGGGAAGCAGTGGCACTGAGATCCTGATCGTCCACATGCCAACAGAAGCCCTCCGCATTGGCGAGCACGATGGCCTGCGCTGCATCATCACTCGAAATGGGAAGCAGCTGTTCACTGCATGCAGGCCAGAGCCTGCGAAGAAGGTCACGGGAGACGATTGGGAGCAGCGAGCCGCTTCGAGCCACGAGTCTCATTGTCCGGAGCCTCCAGTCAGTGCCCGCAAGCGACGAAGCTCCGAACTCAGCACCGCAAGAGCCGCATACTTATCTGGCACCGACTGGGGAACCAAGAAAGTGGTCGCCACCAGTTCATCGGCGGCAAACTCCGCCATCGCGACTTCGCTCCGCGCGAAGGCACCTTTCTGGATGTTCGCAGCCACCGGGGAATTTTCGAGCGCCCGAACCTCCCGGGCTAGTATCGTAAGGGCGCGGTACTTTTCGCCTCCGCCGCCGAGTGCGCCGGTCCCGCCACCGACGGGGGGAAGTTGCTCCGCAAGCTCAAGCGCGCGCTCAACCGACATTCCAAGCAAGTGACAAACGAGGTTGGTCCCTGCTTTCGAAGCCCTCGGGGTGAACACTCGGCGAGGGCTAAGCACTTCCGGGCTCCCCAATCGGAACGCAGAATCCAGCCGCTTCGGCTTGAGCAGCGTGAGCACGCAAAATGGCCACTTCCACCGTCCCCCCCTTCCCGTAGGCGGGATATTGGTTGTTGTCTCCAGCCAGATTGACCGGCCGAACCTCCCACTCTCCGCTCTCTGTAGGCGCAAGAGTGACCCCACCCTGGAACCCGGCAAGAAAGGCGAGTGCCGCCAACACCTCGCAATCGGAAGTCTGCTGCCCTCCCGCCCGCCCGCATGTTGTGCGTTGGCTTTCCATGGTCATATGAGCGCCCTCTACTGCTATTGGCCGGAGTTGGTCACTACCGCGGCGCTGAGGATATGCGCGTCGGCGAACCGCTTGGTGAACGTCAGACGCTCATGCTTGCCTTCTCGGCCCGTTTCCCCATGGAACACTGCGACGGCCTCCCGGCGGAGATGGCAATTGTCCGGTTGGGTGGCTTGAGTTCCGTAACCCACGAACACGGCGCGGCGTCCCGAAGGCAATGTGATCGGCAATTCAGCGTTCATAGCTCTCTCCAGTGCTGACAAAAAAACTGCTTTTCCGGTGCCGCAGCCGCGGGCGACGGCACGAGAAAAGCAGCTTTACTGTGCGGCCTTCACCCGGTTGCTCGCGTTCAGCCACGCATCGAGGTCGGCCGGAGCCAAGGCGCCTGGCTTCGTGGATCCGTCCATTCCGATGAGATACGGGGTGCCCTGGATGTTCAGCTTGCGACCCAGTTCCACGTTGCGCGCCACGGGGTTGTCGCACTGGCCGGCGTTGTCAGGCTGAGCGCCACGAGCCATGTAGGCGTCATAGGCCGCCCCGCGCTGGGACTCTCCTGCACACCAGATCTTCCGGGCCACGAGGTTCGCATTGGGGTGAAGGGAGTCCAGGGGAAACAGGAAGGTGTAGATGGTGACGTTTCCAACCTGGGCGAACGCCTGTTCCAGGCGCTGGCAATACGGGCAATCCGGATCGGTGAAAAGTGCGACCTTTCTCTCGCCGTTCCCGATCACGCGAGCGAACGCATCCTGCATCGGCAGCGTATCCATCGCCACCTTCATCAGCTCAGCCCGACGGGGCGACGTGAGATCTGCACGGCCCACCATGTCATAGAGATTCCCGAAAAGGAAGTAGCGGCCGGTCTGCTCCACGTACACGAGATTCTTGCCCCACACGACCTCGAATATTCCGGGCACGGGCGATTCCGTCACGGTGCCGAGCGGGGAACCCGGGTACTTGGCTTCCAGCGTCGCGCGCACCTGGTCAGCAGCGGGCGACGCAGCTGCGGCGCCCCCGAGTAGAGAAGCAACGAGCGTGATGCTCGCGCGAAGTCCAAATCGTTTTCCCACGTCCTGTTCCTATGGAGTAATAGACATTTAGCAATATTATTGCGATGAGCGTATTTTATCCATACCCCATCATGTCAATTTTTGCACGCCACCGGACGATGTGCGTCACCTCGCCGCAATAGGTCATTACTCGCCACGGCGAGCACATAGGAGTGGGAATCATGAGTGAAACGGTCGATTTCGACGGACTTAAGCGAAAGCTCCCTGTTGCCGCGTTCTTCGAACAGGTGATGGGACTGAAGGCGAAAGCGATGCACTCGGACTCCATTAGGTTCTCCGGGTGCCCCGCTTGCGGTCTAGGACCTCCAGAGTCGGTTAGAACGAGTGTCAAAACAACCGGTGGAAAAACCCGCTGGCATTGCTTTCGCTGTGAAGAGGGCGGTGACGTCATCGACGCTGCGGCTTTCTATTGGCAGCTTGAGGTACCCGAAGCGGCGCGGCGACTCGCGGGTGGACTACCTTCGATGGGTAGCACCATTCGCAAGTGGCACATCCGCGCAACCGAGGCCAAATCCAAGGAGACTCCACGCGATGAGGCCGCTTTGCGCGAGGTATTCGCGCATATTCGGGGGAGCAAGTTGCCTCCGGACGGTCGAGTGATGGAGTACCTTGCCGGCCGCGGCATCACCGCTGATGTAGCCAAGGAAGCGATCAAGCGAGGTGTGCTGGCCACATTGCCGGGTAATCCGGCACGTGCGAAGGAATGGTTGTTCGACGTTGTCGGGCACGAACTCCTGGTCAAGAGCGGAATGTTGAGACCTGACTCCAAGGTCCCAGCTATCTGCTATCGGCCGCTGGCCTGCTTCACCCATAACGCGCGCTCCGCTGAGTTCCGATTGATTCGGAAGCCCCAGAGCGCAGAGGAGGTGAAGCTGCTTTTCTACGGTCCCATGTTTCCCTATTTTTGGGCGAACGAAGGCTCGAACGACTACACCATCGTTGAGGGTCCAATCGACTTGCTGTCGTCGATTGTTTTGGGCACGAAGAAGAACGTCATTGGCGTTCCGGGCGCGGGCCGTTGGCGTCCTGAGTGGTTCAAGAACCTTTCGGGGAAGTCAGTCCTTCTGGCTGTAGACGGTGATGAAGCTGGCCAGCGAGCTGTGCATAAGGCCAACGGCCTTCTGAAGGTCATGACTGACGTCGGGGCCAATGTGAGCGTGCTCACTTATCCCGAGCCGTTCACGTCGGTCACACCGGAAGAAGACTGGGATGTAAATGGCTTTCTCCAATGGAAGTTGTCTCAGCTGCAACAGCAGCAAAGGAACTCATCATGCGGCGAACCCAGTACCCGATAGTGAGCAACATGCCAGCCGACTATGCCAAATTCCGATTTGACGTTAGGGTTGGCTATGCGGTCTACGTGCGGAGAGACCATCAGGCCGCAATCGCCTTCTCAGGGCGAAAGAGAAAGCCTGACTTTCACCGCGCGTACCAAAGCGCCGAAGCAATGCGTCTTGACGTCGACGCCTATGTCGAGGAAATGGAACGCAAGGCAAAGGCTGTCGCCGCAAAGCTGGAGCATGCGACTTCGAACCAAGTCGGCGACATCTACCAGGCTGTTTGGGGAAGATCGACGACAGACGTGGATTACTACCAGGTAGTGTCCATCTCAGGAAAGTCGCTTTTGTGGCTTCGACCGCTGATCAAACGCCCAGGCAAACGAGGCACACACCCTTGGGTGCCTGTTCCTGGCATGTACACTGCGCCCCCGGTACGGAGGCGTGTGAGTACTGACGGGAGGGTAAAGATCGACGACGTGACCATTGCGCACAAGCTTTGGCCGGCAGATAAGCCCCGATCCTCCGTAGTTCCGAGACCGGTGCTGTATCGCGTATAAGCCAGCAAACCCTATTCCATTTGGAATAGGGTTTTTTTTTACCCGGGCCGGCCCACTCACCGCGCGTGAAGATCAGATGAGGCGATACCTCGTCCTTTTAGCGGTGCCAACGCATCCGCCAGCTTCCGGTCGAACCGTTCGGCGACAAGGCGGAGCTCGCAGAGGACCTCTTCCAGTAGCAGGTCAAACTCGTCGACGTCTGGATGAGGCCCCTCCCAAGGCTCTTCATAGTCGCCGCGATCGATATCACCGCAACCCAAAGGGCAGCAGTCCGGGTCAATTCCGTGTGTGCAATAGCCACACTCAGCCAGTTCAATCTGAACCTGTGCCAACTCCCCTGCCGTAAGGTAGCCGAAGGGCACGGCGATAGAAATCGCGAGCGACTTCATTTCGCCAGGAAGCCCAACGATGTCCTCTTCGACGGCTGCACTGAATCGTTGCTGGTACAGGTCATAGCTCAGTCCGCACCCGGCGTGGGCCATCGCCTGGAGTGATGCACAACGCGCCTCCCATGTCGCGACATCGAAGTTGACAATGTCCGTCATTGCTCCCCCTGAACGGCAATTCGACTCTCCGCCTCGAAGGCAAGGGCCCGTAGAGCGGCATGCTCCAGATCTGCGTACGTAAGCTCTATCCCCATGAAGAGCGATCGAGTCGCACCGCTCTGCGCCCCCAGGTCATGGAACACATCCCCTGGCCCGCGCATCGCAGCATCGCGAACCGCTAGGCTGAACCCGTCGGCGCACTCTTCAAGCAGACGGAGCCTGTCAAGGCTCGCCTGTTTAAGCTCGCCGTCCAGAAGCATGAAAAAGTAGCCTTTTCCGCCAGTGCGAGCGAGACGCCCCCGCAACTGGTGCAACTGTGTGACGCCGAATCGTTCGGGATGAACCACGACCATACAAACCAGCGACGGCAGCGTCACCCCGACTTCAATAAGCGTTGTACTGACGAGCAGATCGATCTCTTTCTCTCTCATCCGTTTGAGAACCTCATCCTTCTCCTCGTCCTTCATTCTCCCGTGCACGAATCCAACGCGGTCGCTGAAATGTGCGGGAAACCTACGGAACGCCGAGGTGCCGCTTGCCTGGTCGTCGTCTCCGTCCACCAATGGGTAGATCAACGCAGCCTGGCCGCCCTTAGCAATCAAGTCCTTTACAAACGCTGATAGCTGTTGGGCCTTTTCCCTCTCCACCAGTCGCGTTCGGACAAGCTTGGTGACAGGAACCTCTCGCAACTCCGACACGTCCATCCCCGCCAACCCTACCAGCGCCACGGTGCGAGGAATTGCCGTCGCAGTGACTTCCAGTAGATTTGTGGACGGACCGACCAAGGCGGCACGCTGAGCCGTCGAGAACTTCTGCTGTTCGTCAACAATCACGAGGTCGAACGCTCTGTCGCCCTTCTTTGCCCATGAGATGATCGCAGTCGTCCCGATCACCAACGCGTCATCCACGTCCTTGGGCTTGGCGCCAGCGATCATGCACACCGCCTTAATGTGCGGAAAGAATGCAACGCACTCGGAGTGGACCTGGGCGGCCAAGGGGCGACTCGGACACACGATTGCCACGCGGGCGCCAACCTCGCTGGCAGCTGCGGCGATAACCAGATACACCGCAGTCTTGCCTGTCCCCACATCGCCCGACAGCAGCCGCGCCATAGCCAAGTTCGAACTCAAATCGTCCATGATGTGCTTTACCGCCCTCCGCTGGTCCTTCGTCATTGGATAGGGCACCATCTTTATCAACTCGGCCAGTCTTTCCACAGTCAAGACAATTCGAGATTTCGGCTGATTGGTGCGTTCACGGTTCGCGCCAACCTTCCAGGCAATCGCTGCGAGGGATAAGGCGCGTGCTGCGGCCAACGATTGGGTGGCGTCGGCGAGGGAATCGGGCCAGTGTAGTTGCCTGATCAGGCTCTCCGCAGGCATGTCAATCGTCGCCCGTATGGCGTCGGCATCCATGCCTGTTCGCTGCGACAGGAGGGCGACCGCCCCCGGGATTCCGTCTGGGCCAACGCTATGCACCGCCGCCCGAATCTTGTCACCTCCTAACACCCCCTGTTTTCCTCGATAGAACGGCCGTACGCCCCCTCTTGCGTCCGCAGCGATAAATGAGGGATTGACCATGGAAGCGCGCCCATGCGACGACCTCAGTACACCTGCAACGAAGATATCGTCGCCCGGCATCACTGTCCGCCAATTCGCCATATCACCGTAGCAGTGGAAATCTGCCTCGCTACCGGCCGAGTCCGAAGCCCTTACGAACACTCGCGCCGCTTCCATGCTTTCCCGGTCGACAGGCCGCCCGCCCTGGGTCATGAAGACAATGGAGATGCAGGCCACCAAGACATATGACTCGCTGCCTTGGTTTGCCACAGGCAAGATGGTGGATGGCTGCCTGTAGTCGTGATATCCGGCCGGCGCGATGAGCAATGCTGCTTCTCGGGAATCGACCCCCGCTTTGGCCAAAGACTTCCAGAGAGCGTCAATGTGATTAACCGCAGTCGCGTTCATTCGGCCTCCTGTGTGGTTGGGCGTTGGCCCGTTTCGACGGCCGCCTTCTTGCGACGCTGCTGGGCTTCCAGGGCATGCATGACGACTCGGCTCATGTCCGCCGACGCTGTCGGATCAAGCGCAGCTAGGCCAAGCGGACGACGCCCAGGCTTGGATGTGCCAGCCTTCTTGGACTTCCCTGACGCCTCTTCTTCGGCGACAAACTGGAGCAACGCCTCTTCCTCCGCCTCCTCCTCGATGTCGGCCATGGCATCGGCGAGCGCTCGCTGCGCATCGAGATCACTTGGCCGCGCGGCCCCGGATTCGGACTCTTGCGGCGGTGTCAATTTGTCAGTTGCGCCATCCTCTGTTGGGCAGTCAGCGCTCGGACCAGCCGGTGCCCCGAACGCAGCGGCGTTCTTCTCATGGATCCAGGATTCTGATGGCGGCACAGGCAGGTGGTAGAACGACGCGGCCTTTATCACAGCTGTGGCGACGTGGTCGGCTAAGTAGGTCAGTCGTCCCAGCTCGGCCATCGTCGGTGGCGGCGAATGCATGACAATGGCTGGCGCGAAATCTGTAATGTGCTTTGTTGTCTTCCCGTGGTAGAGCCCAACGCTATACATTGGGAGGTGCGGCGAGAAAGACACGCTCCGATGCTCGGCATACAAAAGGCCTCGGTCATAGAGGGCGGCCAGGATCGCGCAAGTGATTTTGTACCGGTCAGGCCCGCTAGAGATGGTCTCACCAAGCTTTTTGAGAACCAGATTCCGCAAGTCATGTTCGCGGATGTAGATCTTTCCCTCGTGTTTCTGGCCAATCCGTATGGATGCATCTTTCTCCGGGTCTCCCGTGCCGTTGATTCGACCTGGCTCGCAAAGAACCGAGACTAGCGCCTCCCATACTTGGTCCGCGTCATAATCGTCGACCTCCTGATCTTGGCTTGCGCTAACGCCGGTCTCTTCGGCGCCCACGGCCCGATCAGCAGCTACCAGAATTCCCATTAGCGCGGCAGCACGGTCATCGACCGGAAGGCCGTACTTGTCGATAGGGAAGTCACTCGGATGATGGTAATGAGCCAGCGCAACGCTCAGCGCTTCGCGATCGTGGTCTGGTAGTTCCCAGTACTCCGGCATCCTGGACAGTAACCGCGGTGCAAGCACGTCATGCACCACGCCTTTGTCATCATCATGGCTGGTGTTTCCAGCTTCCTCCGCGTTGGCGACGATATCGCCCTGCGCGGAGACTCGATACACGAGAAGCTTGCCGATGTCATGCGCCATTCCTATAACAGCAATGAGCGGGTCTTGCGGCAAGAGCTTGTAGGCGGGGTCTTTCTTATCCAAGACCTTGAACGTCTTTCGACGACGCGCTTTTACATACACGCCGGAATACTCGAAGCCTGGCGCGAGTTCCAACGCCTTGACGGCTACTGCCGCGCAATGCTCGTGTAGCCGCCGGGATGCATGTCCGCCACGTCGATGCGACGCTGGGTAGTGCTTGTGCGCGCAGTATGTGTCCCATACCGCCAAAAGGAGGTTATGGTGTGCCGGCCAGGTGGCTTTCGCCTGCGCAATCCACATATCCAGCGCCGGAGGCAGCGCTAACCGTTCTTTTCGCGGGTCTCGGATTCTCGGTAGAGCATTGAAAGAGGTTGGGACTTCGCCGATCGAGCACTCAATTCCCAATAGTGCCGTGGGCTGGATACGAGACCGGGCCAGCTCCCGCCGGACGAAAATTGCGGCCGCGACAGTCGCCGACGACGCGAGGACGACGAGCAGCGAAGTCCGCCAGTCAAATTCCTCTGTGGCGAGGTAGGAAAGCACTCCTAGGGGGTTGTCTCCGAATTCGGCGATGGTGAGCATGACCCACCAGAACAGCGTTACGCGCGCAACGCGTAAAGGAAGTTTGTTATTTGCGCCAAGGGCCATAGCCTCAACTCCCCTTTTTGCTTAGGTCCCCGGGCTCCAAGGTGCGGGAGAAGTCAAACGGCGTGTACTTCGCCCTGCCCAGTAGCCATCTGCGCGCGAATCTGACCGCCTTAAAATGCTCATGGTCTGGCAGGCCAAATTGCTTCGCCAACTCGCTCGCCTGGTCCTCATTGGCGATGCCTTTACCGACTTGTCCAATGATCCAGTACCCGGCCGCCATAGCGTTATCGGGCTTCGTACCAACGCCTCTCTGGTACAGATACACAAGCGCATCAATCGCATCCGGATAGTTCATGGAGGCAGCCTTGCGCATCGTAATGAAACCCTGTTTCTCACGGCCGGTGTCCAGAAGCAGACGGGCATGCAGGTATGTCCCGTACGAGCTCTTCCATTTCGCCGCGCGCTCCGACCATTCCAGTGCCTCGGCCGTGCGCCCCTGGGAAAACAACAGACTCGCAGCCATCGCGGCCGCGGGGCCGATCCCATCAGCTTGTTGATAGGCCGTCAGCGCTTCGCGCGGATCCGCCTGCACGCCGCGCCCTTCCTTGAGCAGGACACCGAGGTTGTAGGCCGCAAGCGGCACCTTCTTCTTGGCTTCCGAGAAATAGGAGGCCGCACGTGCGCTGTCGCGGGGCACGCCAATACCGTTGTCGAAGGCGTATCCAAGGATTGCCTTTGCCTCCGGATTGCCACGCCGAGCCATAAGGCCAAGGCGCTCCAGCGCCTGCCGGTCGCCCGACATGTGTGCGGACCAAAGCTTGGCCGCGTCTCCCCTCGCCCCAAGTCCGTCATTGCCAATGCGAAACGCGCCTTTCACGCCGTCCGTCAGCGCCTCCATCACCCCGCTGGAGGCATGAACTGACGCCGGTGCCGATAAGCAGACCGTCACCAGGGCCATTGCAGCGAATTTCTCTTTTCGGCACGACATTCAGGCTCTCACGCAGACGATTTTGACCCTGACGATGTTAACATTTAGAGGTGTCAACTATCTGATTTATATAAATCTTATGATAAAAAATCGATCAGATCTCAACCCGATTGGTCGCGGGGAAGGCCTCCGGATGCTCTGCCGCCAGTACGTCCAACATCGAGGAACCGAGCAAGAAAAGCAGCTTTCTGACCAAATCGCACGGCTCGTTCTGACCAACCCAGACATCCGAGCGATCGCCTGGAGCGCCCTGCGGCGCTACGGGCACCTGGGAGGCGACCGACTGGAAGAGCTGTTGAGTGAACTCGCGGCGGTCGTCGTAATCCGGCTTCTACCGCGAATGCGGGATCCCGATGCCATATGGGGCGCGCTCAAGGGCTGCGCACGCAATCTCGTTCTTGACTACACGCGCAATCCCTACGATTCCGAGCTACCTTTCACGGCGGACCTGGACGACCCCAAGGTTGGGGCCGCGCTTGTCCCTGTAGAATCAGATACTCTCCGCCTCGACACGACCATGATGGCCAAGAAAGCCCACGCACAACTCGCCGCAGCGCTGGCCGCGCCCCCAGCTCGCGAAGATTGGATCCCGGTGCCGATTCCACCGCTGGACGGACAACTGCCAGGGGCGCCCGTCCCCCTGGCCGAGCTGTCCGCGCTGCCGGCAAAGCCGACACGCGCCCCCCGGACCGCGAAAATCGCATCCGCAGGGCAGCTTGAGCTGCGCGAAATTAAGACCAAGCTCCAAATGACGATTCCCGAGCTGGCGACAGCGCTGAGCAGCAATCCCAATACCCTCAGCGCGTACATGAAGGGCATCGCCCCTCTGCCGGATGAAGTGCTGGAGCGTGCACGACTGGTGTTCCGCGCGAAATTCGATCAGGTCAAGGAGCAGAACGACCGTTGGAAACAGATCGCGGGCAAGAGCGGCAGCATGGCGAAGATGATCACCGAATGGAAGGAGCGCGCAGGCGTCCGGACGAACCGTGAGCTCGCCCAGATACTCGACGTGTCCGAAACCACCATCACGCGTTGGAGCCAGGACCTCAACATCCCTCCGCCGCACCGTATGCGCAAGTACGAGGGGCTTGTCGACGCCGTCGGCGGCAACGCTGCGAAGGCCTAGGGGTGCGCCCCGCCCCTAGACAGGCCGCTACGCTCCAACACCCCCTCCATCTCGACCAACCGACCCAACTCTTGAAGCTTGGATGTCGGGGCAAACACAACGCTGTTGCCGTCCCCGATTGCCCCGCCGGTTGCTGAGATCGAGAGGAGCCCGGTTCGAAGCAAAGCGCCCCTGACCGCTTCAAAGTCGCCCCACCGAGCCGTGTCTGCCCCATAAATGTCGTGGTACACCGCCGCCCCCAACTGGACTAGGCGTGCCGTGCGCAAATCGGCGGGCATGTGCCGCAAGTACCCCGCTAGGACGACAATCTCCTCCGTCGTCAATCCGGCTAGCGTATCGGCCCAACGGTAGAACTCATCCGCATAAACGGCCTCGTGAGCAAGCTGGCCGGCGAGCACGGCCGCCAGCATGCGGAGATTGATTCGACCGACACCCTCGCGCACTGCCCGCGCGTACCGCAATGCGATGTCTGAGGACTCCTCCAGTTCAACGGCGTGCGGCGTCGCTTGTCCCGCTCGCAGTTCGTCAAGCAGGATGTCGCGAGCTTCCTCCGCTCGCCTGGCTTGTCGGGCCTGTAGCGCTGCTTTTGCCGCGGCTCCGAGCACCGACGCCCCCGGCACACAAAGCATAGAAAACGCGTCAGATATCACTGCACCGAGATAGTCGGCGACATTGCTGTCGCCAGCTGCGCGCGCGGGCGCAGCCTCGATCGTGGGCACGCCTGTCCGGTGCTTTTTGGGTGTCGTCACAACTCGCTCCTCGGGCTCCGATCGCGGTCGTTACGCCGCTCTATGCGCCTTCGCCCCCGTTAGGCTGGGCCGCTTGCTCAAGTACAGCCTTATGAATGGCAGCGAACTGGTGCGCAACCTTTCGCGCCGAACTTCCGTCGGAGTGGTACTCGGGCGAGTCCAACTCCGCACCGTAACGCTCCCGGAGGTTATCCATAACATAGTCAGGTGAGATACAGGACGCGATGGAATCATAGCTATTTCGCTGCAAGAATGAGCGGACTGGCATCCCGCTTGCCACTTCCCAACCTTCCCCGACGTAGGTGTCGAGGAACGCATCCATACTAGCTGGGTCCTGCTCGAATATCCCTCGCAGGTGCTCTTCGACCTCTGCCTTACCGCGCCCCTTCTGCCAATCCCAATAGAGCCCTGGTGCGTCCATTGCCGCCGCTAGGAAGAGCGGACCCTCCTCGCTTGCGGCACGAACCCTGCCGGCGAATAGCTCGTAGACAGCGTCGTTTGCATCGTCTGGCAAGACACGATGCGCCTCGGGCTTGTCCGGATAGTGAGTGAGCCATCTAACGCACTCGCTGCCCAAAGCCAACGGCTGCGCAGCCTCGATCACGGCCTTCACCGCATCGAGCCGGTGCCCCATCTCGATCTGCCTCATTAGTTGAGATACGAGGATGGCCGCTTGCAGGAAGGTTCCTCCCATGACATAGGGTCCACGCTCTCGCGGGAGCATATCGCCGTTCCGAACTATTGCGAGCGCCAAAGGCAGCGCCGCGATTTCGTCAACGTCCTCGGCACGGTCCCGAAGCCTCTCAATCAATCGCGGCATCGCCCGGTCGGCGTATTTGTTCAAGGTCGCGCGCTGCGCCTCCGGATCACCCGTCGCTAACGAAGCGATTAGATCGTCAATTCCGCTATCCGCAATGTCGCCTTCCGGTACCCCGTAAACAAAGTAGCGCTTGAAATAGCGGCTCGAACACAAGCGTTGCTCTGCCGTCCACTGCTTATCCCATTCCGGGCCGTACCTCATTGTGTCGACACGTGGGAAAAGCGGTACCAACAGCCGTCGTCTAACAATGTCACGCTCCTTTGCCGTAGAGAGTGGCATAGCGGCTGCCAGGACCTCATCTAAGGGCGACGGCTGGGCTTGCAGTGGGTTGCGCACAATGTCGCGAGGCTCTCCATGTAGGAACATATCTGGCTCGTCCCGTATTGCAATGTATAGCCGGGGATACAGTAGGCGTAGTCCTTCAATCAACATGAACTCGGCAATGTTCACCTCCCCCTTTACCAAGGGCAGCGAAAACAGGAGAGCGTTGATGTACTGCTTTGCGAGCCGCGGCGTTTGTAGCTTCGGCTCAAGGCCGTCGACGAACGGGCGCATAAACTTGTCAACTTGCGACTGATCGATTGATATGTTCGCTTGCTGTAAAGCGCGGTTAAGTCCTTCGAAAGTAATCTCCCGAAGACTTAGGCGGTCGGCGGGCGGCAAGTGGAGCGGCACCTGAATGATTTTTTCCAGGAATGCCCGGCCAGCTTCCGCCCCTCCCGCCCCATATCGTTCACCGAGCGCGGCAGAAACCACATCGTCATCAAACGCCAACACGTAACACGTGTACTTGAAGCTGGCCGACAACTTGACCAGCTTGAAAATCGCATGGGTCTCGTTCCTGTCCAGGCGATCGATGTCGTCGATGAGGATGACGAGCCTCTTACCGCTTTCGAGGAGCAGGGCGTCGATCTCGTCCTTCAGTTCATCAAGGCCGACCTTCGATAAGGCCTCTCCGAGATTCTTGGCAGCTTCACCCGGGTTGATCTCTACGCCTGGCAGCGCTACGGAAACAGCCGACAGGAGTCCGCCGTACTTCCCCAAAAGCTCGGCCGCTCGACCTTTGAACCCCGGTTCTTTGCCCAAAGTCTCGGCCAGCGTTGCGAAGAAACCGCGCAGAAGCGCTTCTTCGGACGGGAAGTGCCATGGGTTGAAACGTATCGCTATGGCGTTCTGGTGGGGGCCAAGCGATTCTTCCATCATTTTTAAAACGGACGTCTTTCCGTCGCCCCAGGGCCCGAAGAGGCCGATGACAATGCTCGACGGGTCCGCTCGCTTCGCTATCGTCTCAGCGATCCTGGCCGCGAATGGCGCACGCCCAAAACGGTCCTGCGTCTTCGACGCTATAGGATCATCTGAAAGATACGGACTCTCGGGTTGTTCTTTGGCCATTTCCTGCGTCGATGCGTCAGTCGTGCACGTGGTCGACGCGCGTTTCCGTCCAAAGAGGCTTCTAATCCATCTCATGGGATCCTCCAGTTCCGGAATGTTACCCAACTTGTTACCAGTTCGTCAGGCGTGTGATCGCGCTCCGCGCCCCCCGGCGGAGTGAGATCGGATCCCTAAAGAGAAACGCCCACCCTTCCGAAGAAAGGCGGGCGTGAACCGGCAAAAAGATGGCTTAGTAGGAACTAGAACGGAATATCATCGTCCATGTCAGCCAGCGAGGCGCCGGTAGATTGAGGCTGCTGTGCCGCCGGGCGGGGATTGCGTTGCTGCGCGGGCGCGGAACTAGGTTGGTCGTCGCCCCCGCCTTCGCCGCCCCCTCGTCCGCCCAACATCTGCATTTGATCGCCGACGACTTCAGTGCTGTACCTGTCCGCCCCCGTGTCCTTGTCCTGCCATTTCCGCGTCTTGAGTCGGCCCTCAATGTAGACCTGGCGGCCTTTCTTGAGATACTCGCCTGCGACCTCCGCGAGGCGGTTGTACAGAACGACTCGATGCCACTCCGTCTCCTCGCGCCGTTCCCCGGAGGACTTGTCTTTCCACTGCGACGTCGTCGCGATAGACAGATTGCAGATTGCGGCGCCGTCCGGCGAGTAGCGCACCTCGGGATCTCGCCCCAGGTTCCCAACCAAAATCACTTTGTTGACCGATGCCATTTTGATTTCTCCTTCGGAAAATGACAGATTTCGCTAGATCGGCAGGGCGGAAGTCCCTTGGCTTATCCGATCAACGGTAGGTAGACGACATCCACCGGTGGCTGGTAGCGGACTAAGTGGCAAGGTGGCGAATATGCGAATGCCGCCCCAGCACGGCAGGAATAATGGTCAACAGGCGGGCCGACTTCGGTTCAATGATGGCAACGTTGTTGTCATTGCCGCTGACCGCCAGCAACGCGCCTCCCCCAAGGAATGCGCATCCCCGGGGATCCGGCACGCCGAAGCGAAGGGATGACCGAACCTCGGGCCTGTCCCACCCATCCCACTTCATCCACAAGGTCTGCGATGCGGCGAACGTCGCGACCGAAAGGCCGAGCGAATCGCTCCTCGCAAAGCTTTGGCCACGTCGCTGCATCGTTGCCGAGGTGTCGAACTTGGTCACTACCCCCTTCAAGCGATCGACGCGGTACACGGGCAACGGCAACTCGAAGAGTCCGCTTTCGATCTCTACCGGCAGGAGCAACGCACTGTCACGGATCTGCGCCAGCGCGGGCGTAACTTGGTCAGCCTGAAAGCACGAGAGCCGCTGAGCTTGCATCTGCATGACCAGCACCGCCCCCTCTCCATCGGGGCAAAGGTGCGTGGCTACGCCGTCCGTAGGAAGCGCCCAGTTGCTTTCGACCGCCAACGTGTGTTTGTTGAGGAACGCCACGCTCGGCGCCGCCACATCGAACAGGAGATTGCATGCGCTACTCGCCGAACCGGCATTCGCCCCCAGCGGTCGATTTCCATAGTGGGCGACGGCGATCCATTCGCCGCAATCGACCACGTCATGCGGGCGTATGCCGCCCGTGGCAACGCGTGTGATTTCCTTCCCAGTGGCGTCCAGGTACAACAACCATCCCCCCTCGACCGGGGACGTCGAGGATTCAGCGGCGATAAGCGCTCCCGCGCCGTAGGCCAATCCATGGCCGCGGAACGTCACCCCAGCATATCGTCGTGACTCCCGGCTCTTGAAGTCGTTCGAGAAGATCTCGATCAACTCCCGGGCCTCATGGCCGATCGCGAGAATGTTCCCCTCGGGATTGCTCGCCGGCACAACCAGGTCATGAAGGTTCGGGGAGTCGGACGGAACATAAACGGGCGCTTCGCCGTTCACACCGAGGACAGCAATCGCGCCGCTCGCGCCGCCGCCGACGGCGGGCGGAAGCGGCGCGGTACTGTAGGAAAGGACACAAATTCGACCGTCCGGCAGTCCATCCGCGACGCGGGGCGCAATCTGCGCCGCATTGCCTCTGCTCAACGCAGGAAGACCTGCGACTAATGAAGCGCCGAGCATCTTGCCCATGGCGCGTCGACGGCCGACGAGAGCGGGCCCCTGGCGGCCGCTCATGCTTGTTGCTCGGGCGCTTCAGGCGTCGTCGACACGAGTTCCTTCGGCAGGTATTCCGTGAGCCAGGGATACAGCCCGGGCTCACCGATCAGTCCCGAATCGAAGTCAAGGCGCTCGATGTCCCCGATCGCCTTGATGATGGGCACGCGACGCACGTCGGGCTCTGCGTCTGCGTCCGGCGACGGTGTGGTCTTCACCTTCACGTACAGCTCACCCATGGCGTGAATGGCCAAGGGCCCGTTGCGCTTGGCTTTACGAATGGCCGTGTAGAACGGCCCCGCTTGGCGACCATAGATGCGTATCGGAATGCACTTGTCGGCATTTTCGAATTGCCGCAGCAGCAGCACGAGCTTGTCGCCGGTGGGCTCCTGCGTTTCTGGATGGGGCTCGCCTCGTTCGAACTCCATCGCGTGCACGAAGCCAGCCAGCCGGATAACGTTCGATCGCTTACGTTGGGCGCGGTCGATTTTGTACGTGAAGGCATCCTGTCGCCCGGGCTCTGCACCGGCCGCGTTGAGGATGGCGCCGTTCATGCGCTTCGCATAGTCGCGCAAGTCATCCCCACGCAGGTCGCGAACGCTCGGTGCCTGGAAGTGCAGCGCCTTCAAGGTGAGGTTGTATTCGCCATCAATGAGGTGGGAGCGTACCAGCGCTGTGACGGCGATCACGTCGCCCCGCTTGAAGTATTTCGGCAGACCCACGCCCTTGGTCACGTCGAACTCGAACGAGACTCGATAGTGCGGGCTCTTGTTGGAGATAAGGATCTCGCATCGGCCTGCCTCCCGGTCGGCGGAGAAAAGCTCTCCGACCAACCAGACGGCGTTCATCATCCCGTTCGTATACGCGAACGAGCGCGGAGATACTGCGGCTTCGGCAGAAAGCATGTGGGCTCCTTTCTTTGCTCGGTTCCAAGGTAAACATTGCGCGGTGCCACAATACGCGCTGTTTTTATTTCATACAATGAGGAACGAACAAAAACGACTTTTAGGGCCCAAAAATTTGGTTTAGACGCTTGACTGATGCACAATGCGTGTCAATTAGCCTGATGATATTTATTTCATCGATCGGAGACTGCGCATGGCACGCAAGGACCAAAATGCCCAATATGAACTATCCGCCTCGTCTGGCACGAAAAGGCCCCAGCGCGGGCGCCCCCGGCGCTCTTCCGCCGACGATCCTCCCCGGTCCACGGGACCGGACCATTGGCCAGGGGTACCTCTCGTACAGCGGATCCGCGAAAAGCTTGCGGATCCTCGTTGCGAACTCAATCTCACCACTCTCGCGAGTCGACTGGGCCTCACGCAAGGCGCTCTGACTGCGATTCTCACCGGCCAGCGCGCGACCCTTTCTCTCGTTCGCGATAAGGAACGGGGTGCCTGGCTGGCGGCGTGGCTTGGCATCCCACAGTTCTGGCTGCGCGTGCTCGCCGGCGACATCGACCATTCAGAACTGCGGTGTCAGATCGGGCTGGATGAGCAGCTGTGGCTCACCGCCCAGAAACTACAAGCCGACCCGAAGTGGGTGGGATACGCGCCCCCGTCCAAGCAATATTGGGATTCGCTCCCGCTCGCTCAACGTCTCTTGGTGGTGGAGCTATACGAGTGGGGATGCACGATGGAGCGCAAACTCCTGATGGCGGAGGCAGGCGTCGCGCCTGTCCACCCCGCAAAGACAAAGCAAGGCAAGTCCGACCGCGAGCCCGTTGTCCAGGAGCTTTGAGACCCGCGTGAACCGCTGTAGGAGGAGCAGTCGGGGCCGCCCGGCTCCCCTCTTGCGGCGACCATTGCCAATACGGTCATGCTAGCGATTGTTGCTCTCCTTGAGCGCCCACGTCGCCGGCGTCTTCCGCCCCCGCCGTCGGCTGTTTGCGCGAACGCTTCTCCATGGCTTCCGTGACTTGCAAGTGCGTCTCGCGGAATGCTTCGAGCGCCGATTTGCTGATTTTCACCGTGATCAAGTCGGCCTCATCTTCCAGACCCGGAATTTCGGCGGTCTCGCCCGGCAGGAACCCTTGAAGATACGGCGCGACCTTCGTCATTGCGTCGTAGAGGTTCGGCACGTATCGCGGAGGGACCTTGGGCCCAGTCGAAAGAACCTTGCGGGTCACCCTCGTTTGACCCATGGAATCCGCGATCTTGAGCCCCTCTAGGAGGCGCTCCTCCGCTTTGTCGCCGTGTGACTTGAGGAACTGGACCGCCACGGCGGCCGACACCTTGTCCTCGATCACCATCTGTCGGATTCGGCTCGGGGCGCCCATCAGCGAGAGCAAATCGTTTACGTACTGCTCGCTGTAGCCAAAACGACGGGCAATTTCGGATACCGACACCTGGTATCCGATCATCCGCTTCATCAAAATGCCCAGCTCATAGGGTGCGAGCGGCGTGCCCTCTTGGGCATTAGCCTGAGCCACAGTGAGGTCAACCATGGTCGTGCCCTTGGGCAGCACGATCATGGGAATACGCTCGATCTTCGCCCCGTGCTCCCGCGCCCATCCGGTCGCATGATATCGGGTATGCCCCTCGGTCAGGTAGAGCACATCCAGGCCGCCTTCGCGCGCGACATAGCCCTGGACGGGCTTATCCGGCGCATACCCGTTGGCGAGGATCAGGCCACCGATGTACGCGACCCGCTTCCGCCATTTTTCGTTGTTGATGCGGGGCTGCCATCCAGGAATCAGGCGGATCTGCTCATACGGCACGTTCCAGAGGTCCGAGCTCTTCGCGCCCGCGGCGTCCATGCTCGCTTTCACATTGCCTCGCACGAGCTCGCGCTCGACGGTCGTCGGCGGAAGTAGATCATCGAGCACTTGGTCATTCATGGCGTTCTCCTTGGCCTACGTGAGGCGCTGATGCAGACAGCTTCCATAACTGATGGGCCCGCTGCGGATGGGCTGGCGATGCGCACTCAAGGCGAGCAAAGCTACTTTTGAGCGATTATAAATTGCTGCTTTATTTGGCGTAAAGTATCAATTAATATTGCCGGTACCAAAAGATGTATCCACGCTCCCCGGTTGAAGCGGTGTGCCAATAAAAAACGCCCCGAACCATGGGGTGGCCGGGGCGTCAGTCTCGTCGAGTGAAGCGACTTGGAGAGAGTCGTTGACGATGCACAACGAGCGATGCATCGAGTGGAATTAAAGCATAGCTAAATCTGCTCCGTAAGGGGCGAGAACGCCAAATTTTGCGACACGACCATGCCAACCGAATTCTTCGAGCCGTCCGCGGATGGCCCAACCGCTGAGGCGTACGGCGAACTGTACGTAGCGTTCGAGCACTTCAACCGGGCCATGTTCGACGCGCAGCTCCCGCCGTGCCTGATTACGCTGCAACGGCGCAAAGGCACCTATGGCTACTTCTCCAAAGGCCGATTCGTACGGCGCGGCACGGGCGACATGGTCGATGAAATCGCATTGAACCCAGCGTACTTCGCAAGTCAGACCATCAAGAACACCCTCTCCACCCTGGTCCACGAACAAGTCCACCAGTGGCAGCGCCATTTCGGCAGCTTCAGCCGCCGCGGATACCACAACAAAGAATGGGCAGACAAGATGGAATCCATCGGACTGATCCCCTCGGATACGGGCAAGCCCGGCGGCCGCAAAACGGGACAGCAGATGGATCACTACATCGAGCCTGGCGGCGTTTTCGACTTGGCATGCGACTCGCTGCTCACCCGCGAATTCACGCTTTCCTGGCTCGATCGGTTTCCTGCCGAGCGGCTACCTGTCGGTCCTACGCCGGTTGCTACGGCCGCTCCGCCGGCCAATCCCGATGCCCTGACGACCGAACCCGCAATCACCTCGACCGCGTACCTAGGACTGGGCCGGGCCGAATCCGTTCTTGCGCTCCCCTCAGGCGACCCGGTCAATCGGTCCAACCGCGTGAAATACCGATGCGCGACCTGCCTGGCGCAAGTGTGGGGAAAACCGAATCTCAAGCTCCGATGCGGGGTCTCCATGTGCCGCAATGCCCCCTTCGAGGAATGCGATGCCACTGTGCAATGCCAATAGCACATAACGCGGTTCCCATGGCCCACAGCGCCTTTTTTGCCCCAACCTCATACGACTATGACCGCAAACAAATCCAGCACTCAATCCCTTAACGCAACCGCGCGACGTGCAGCTGCGCTTGTGATCGTATTCGCCGCTGCCCTCATATCGCTCGGTGCACTCATAGGCTGGGGCATCTCCAATCTTGATTTACTGATAGAACTTGCGACGTTTGGGCGGAGCTTCTGGGCGACCGCGTGCTTAGGTCTTCTCGGTCTGGCGCTATGTGGATGGGCAACCACAGTCGTGGAGATCGCGGAGGCCTCGGATTTCCATGGAGACAAGATCAATGCGCGGAGGAAACTTGTCATCGCCATCGCCACTGGGTGGCTCGTGGCAGTCATGTCGTGCTTGCTGCTCGGCACGACTGCTTCGACCTGGGCAGAGCTCGACATCTACCAGCAATTGGCGGCAGGCGCACTGGTAGTACTCACGACCCTTTTCGCCGTATGGCACATCCTTAATTACGTACTGCGGACCGCGCCGTAGTTCGTCGACCTCGTATTCACGCCAAGTTTCCGGAGAACTGCACCATGAGCACCACGACCGCCCCTCCCAGACAACTCACCGTCCGCGAACTCCAAGCCATCCTCAACGATTGCGATCCAGACGCGACGGTGGATTTGACCCTGCCGGGCTTCATCGACGCGAGCGATAAGCAAATAGTTGAAGATCCTGATCTGGCAAGCGATGCGTACGGCTGCGTGCCGCAGGTCGAGGTGTTCTACAAAACGGGCAAAGACATGCCCTATGAGCACTTTTTCGGCGACGACGGCGCCCCCCGACCGGGCGTAAAGCCTAATGCAGTGTCCATCGCCATCTCCCGGGACGAAATCGAAAAACTGTACCGAGACCGCAAGCGTGCCATCGAGCTGGACGCTCTCAGGTTGGAGCCGGAGCCAGCCACCGCCGACGCCGACACCGTTATCGTGGACGTGCGACTCTCGCGAGAGCTTCACACCAACATCCGTCAATTGTTGGGCCAGCTCAATGGCTCGCGCCAAGTCAAGATCGAGCAAGCCTGCACGCATGGCCTACTAACCGTTGCAGGTGCGCTGGCAATGCTTGCGGAAGACCTCGGCATGGTCCGGAGCCGGCCCGGTTCCTGGGAAGGCTCAAACATGGCCCAGGTGCTCGCTTCACACGGCTACGACAATTGAGCGGCGTCCTAACCGGCTCGCCCGCGCATTCACGCCTGCCCCGCTGGCCTGCCTTCGTGGAGTACTGGCCGCGCCCCTATCGGTCGAGGGCAAAAAAAAACCCTCGAACGAATCGAGGGTTTTCCGGGCGACGTGTCACGCTGGATGGTGACCCGACTCGCGCTGTTTCTCACGGTCAGTCTTCACGACGTTGTTGGCGACGAACAGGCCGAAACCAACAACGACGGCGAGGACGCCAAGCATTACAGCGGTTCCGAGGTCCATATCAGTCTCCTTGCTTCGTGCCGTAGAACAAACTGGCCAGAGCCAATGATAGCACCATCCCAAGGGACAGCCCAACCAACTTCACGTACAACACCCACGTTGCCGCACCCCAGTTTGTTTCAAACGCCACAGTAGCGGCACCGACACAACTGGCGATCGCAACACCCACAAAGAACTGGCCGAAGGCCTCTCTTTGCTTGCCTACGGGGTAGGTCAACGAGCGCCAAAGAGGACCAAACAGGTTCCTTTTCAGGTTGCCGAACATCTCCCGCGTGGGCGGGTGGTAGAACTCCGCCACTAGCCACATTAGGGCCAGGGGGCTGAGAATCAAAAACGCAATAAGCATCACCCCTCCTAGATACAGATAGTAACAGCCGGTGCTAGCACGAGGGTCGTGCGGTGCCGGAATCTCTCTCAGTAGCCCCAGGTCGTCTTCATGCCCCGGTGGCTTGCGCTCGGCAATAAAAAACCCGGTTCCAGAGTGGAACCGGGTTGGGGTTAGTCAATCGCCTGGAGGATCTCGCGTGCCTCAGCATGTCCGCACGCGAAGTCTCGCAAGGCCATGTACAGGTCGAGGTGGTTTTCCTGCTGGCTTTGGCACGCAAGCGCGTAGAAGCCAAAAAGGCACGCAATGATGCCCGCCGCCTCCACCGATACCTCGCCGCTATAGCCGTTCATCGCCTGCACGACGCGAACGCGCTCCTTCTGCATGGAGGGCACCATGAAGAAGCCCCCATTCGACAGCTCGAAAAACTCCCAATAGCCGCCGCGGTACTCGCTGCACAGCATTTCCATGTGGTTGTACACCTGCGCCTCGCCGATCATGAGGTACCGGAGGCCAGGCCCAAAGTACTTGGGTAGGATCGATAGTCGACGTTCCCCAGACACCTTGGTCGCCTGGATGACGTCCGTACCCTCTTCAACTGCTGCATTCATGCTCTCTCTCCAAAAGGTCCGGCGGGATGCCGGTTTGCCGAATGAAGGGATGTGGTCTGCATTCAAGGGTGGAGCCGCCGCCCATAGCTAATCCGCCCCCTAATAAACGTCTCGACGCGAGCGTCGCGGATGTACTGTATATTTATACAGTATTGGAGATCATAGTATGCCCCCCGACAAATACCCGCCCCCTCTGACGTTCGCCCAGCTCCGGGCCTTCTTCGATAGCGCTCCGACAGAAGCCGCACGGGCGTATTGTTGGGAGATTGCGCGGCTTCACGCCCAGCTCCTGGAGGCCTTCCGGGTCTATGAGTACTGCCAGGAGAAGTGGCAAGAGGCCGTGCGCAACGGCGATCAGATGGAAGTGATGCCGGGCTCGCTGCTGCTGATGGAGCACAAGTCAGCGTTACTGCGGGAACCGTGCGTACAGGCCCGACTTGATGAGCAGTGGAAAGACCGGGATAAGCCGTTCACGAGGTACTACCCGGTCAGAGATTTGGACCAGCGGCCGGACCGCGCCTGACACCTATCCAGCGGTGCGGGGTTGCAGGCACATCGAGCTCTTCCGGCCCGCGATTAGGATTGTGATTTTCGGCCAGCCGCTGCGAGCGCTTCGAGTCCAAATTGCACCAGATAGGGTGCCGGCTTTCCGTCGTCCTCGGCCAAGTAGTAGCGCATCATCCGCACAGACACCCCGAGCCGTCGCGCTGCCTCCTGTTGGCTCAGGCCCGCCTCGTCCAACAATTGCCGCAAATAGTTGGGATCCGGATTGTGCCGCTCCACGTTCGGCGGTGACACCAGCACGGCATCGTTATCTTGCTTCATACACTTTTCCTCGCAATATCACAGACCGGGATGGGCAATTGCTTGCCGCCCGCCCTACCTTCAGTCTTTTATGTCGCAGCCGCCCAAGCAATCTATCAATGCGGCGAGCAATCCGGCCAACTCGCCCGCCATTAGAGCAAAGCTCGTGTCGAACGTCTCCGCCTCATCCCGCACATCACCGGGCAGGTCCTTTTGAAGTACGTCCAAGAACCGCAGGCGGCGCAGGGTCAGATCCTCGGTCAACGTGAACGAGATTTTATCGGCCCACGTAAGCGCGAGCCGGGTGCATTGCTTGCCCTGCTCGATGTGTCGTCTAGCGTCGACGGTCTCAATCGAATGCCGCACCCAGCGAATGGCGCCATGGCCACGTCCCCGCGATCGCAGCTCTGCGTCCTGGTCAATCGAGAATCCCTCGGATGCCTCGCCTTCAAGAACCCACTGCGTCATTACCCGGCCGGGCGCGGTCTGCACTTGCAGCGGCTCGACCGCAAACGGGTCGACAGTCTTGCTGAGAAGCGACAACACTTCATCCGCGCGCTTCGATGAAGCGGTATCGACGACTACCCAGCCATTGGCACGATCAATCCACACATCGGTATCCCGCATCTGAAGGAACGCCTTCGGCAGGAGCTCCTCCAGCACACGGTCCTTGAGGTCTTTCAACTGTCTCCGGCCTGGCTTGTAGCCCTGGCGGTGCTCGATCAATGCCGCGACCTCCTTTACACGCTGCCTCACTACGGCAGCAGGCAGGAGACGCCTGGCCGTCCTCATACGAATAAGCCAATGGAGGCCCACCTCACGCACACATGTGTTGCCCACACCGGCGGGAAGCCAACCCCGCCCTTCCCGCCCGCTTTCCGGCATCGCGAAAGCCAAGCGACCGAGCTGCTCCTCCAACGCTTCGGACGAGATGGCAATGTCTTCCTGCGCTCGGTAGAGATGGGCATTTTTGAAGAACGTGCGGCTCATCGAACGCGTCCGGGCTGCGATGCATGCTGAGTCGATCTCGTATCGCGCCAAACTGCGCTGACATACCAGAAGAGCGATTGCCCGCGCCCCCATACCCGGCCGGAGGCCCGGCTGGGCTGCCGCGAGTTAGCCGCACAGATTCCGACGTCATGGAGGTCCGCCACCCTCCCCATCCATCTAAGCATGCGCCCAGGCCTGTCGTGCTCCCGGTATGCCACGTACATTGACTCCACTCCCGAGCGCTTCCACTCCATCAACAGCTCCGACAAATAGTCGTAGGTCGATCGCGCAACAAAGCGGAAACGACGCGCTTCAACCTCGCGCATGCAATGGTCGAGCGACACGTGAAGCGCCCCTCGAAGCCGTCCGATCGATGCCGCATCGCAATCGGCGTATATCAACCGCAAACTCCACATCAGAGCGAAGCCCTCGATGCGGGACAAGCGCTTTGTCGACGTCAGAACCTGCGATTGGCCTACGCCAATCAACTCCACCGCATGAATGAAATCGAAGGAGGTCCAACTTGCTTTGGTGAGTTTCACGTTTTTTCCTCCACGCACATAGAACAGCAGGTTTCGCCGGGGATGGCACTCGCGGCCCCTCAAACAGGCGAGACCCAGCAAAGAAAGGGTTGTTCCGGCCACTGAAGCGGCCCAGACTTGGGAGGCCAGCCTTCGACCAGCGCCCCCGTGTATTTGCTCAGGCAGCCCTCCGCAGCGCGGATATCGCTTCGAACGCCATCGGCGGCGGGTTCGCATTTCCCAGCATGTGCAATGCCACGGCTTGATTCGCTGGAAGGATGTAGTCCTTCCTGAAGCCCATAGCCGCTCTGTTCTCGGCAATCGTGAGCATGCGCATCCTGTCGCCGTCCACGACCGCCCAACGTGCGCGGGTGGTAACGGTGCCCAAGGGGCGATCAAGCGCGCGCCCGGTCAATCCCGACCCGGATCCGTAGTAAGGCATCACGAATCGCTCGCCAAAAGCGCGTCTCGCGTTACGAACTCGGTCGAGGGTCTTTTCCGACCGGCCAGGACGCTGCACAAGCGACCAGTTACCCGCCTCGAAGTCGATCACTTCACCGATCGCACGATGCTCGCGTTTCGGCGACTCCAGTTGGATGGGATGCCGACTGCGCGTCCCCACGATCAAAAGGCGCTTTCGATGCTGCGGCACACCGCAGTCCGCGGCGTCCCATATCATCGGTGACAACGTATAACCCAGTGCGGCCATGGCGGCGCACCATGCGGGATACAGAGCCCACTGTGCGAAGGCCGGCACGTTCTCCACCAGAACGAAAGGCGGTCGATGGCATTCGACGGCCGACACTACTGCCCATGCCGTGGCTCGCGCCGCGTCGTGATGCGGCTTGTCCTTACCCCGTGCAGGTGTGTGCCCCGTGCACGCGGGCGAGGCCATGAAAAGGTCGTGCGCCGGGGCTTTGGTCCAGTCGGCCTGGTGAACGTCCTGGCAGATATGCGCTGCGTCCGGGTGATTGGCTGCGTGTGTATCCACAGCGGAGCGCCAGTGGTTGGCGCACCAAGTGACCTTGATGCCAGCCATGCGCGCCCCCTCCGTGTTTCCGCCCATTCCTGCGAAGCAATCGATCGCGGTCTCCATGACCGTCACCTCAAACAGCGACACGCACGGAACGCACGGCATAGCCCGCAGCCTGGACCTCTGCGCGAGCGCGTTCAGCATCATCAGCGGCCGCGTCGACCCAAATGCGATGACCGACCTCAACCCGGAAGACCGCCTTGGAATCCGGTTGGCCGATTCGCGCCGCACAACCAGCGAACTCGGTCACCTTCTCGAACGGGAACAGCTGGAAAAAAGGATCTGCCAAGGCGGTGTCGCGATAGGCCATGACGGACTTAACTTGGTCCGTGTTCAAGCCCACCTCAGCCTGCAAGAACTGCGACATTTCCTCGTCACTCGAAACGTCGTTATTGCAAAGTTGATCGTTCACCCATTGGCGCTGCACATTCAACAGGGAATCCAGGCACGCGGGGGTGGTCGTCGCTGATTCGAGCATTACTTTCTCCAGGGTCGTGGCACAAACTTTACATTCTTCGTGCCATTATTTAAATCACCCTAGAATTATATAGGCAATCATTGCCTATTAAGACCATAGCCTGTAACGGACACTGCGCGGCAATAGCGCCATTGCGTGGAATGTGTACCGAACTCGCCTACGCGTATGCGGCCCAATCAGCACACCGGAAGATGCGCAAGGTGCCATGCACAATCCCAGCCGCCTCGCAGGCCCCGATATACATCTCCTGAGCCTGTTCGCGACAATCGGCCCTGAAGACCACTTCGCGGCTCAGGGAATCGCCCGAAGCAAGGTCGACGACCTTGAACCGGCACGTGCGGCGCAACCAGCCATTGGTGAGCGCCCCCGGTAAGTGCGCCGGCCCCGCCTTGCGGTCATCCATGCCGCACTCCATCACCTTCCCCAGCTTTGACGTACTCCAGGGCAGTTGTCGGCGGCGCATCGATGATGTCCTCCAGCCAGAGGTTCTGTTCGACGTACTCCAGCGCTCCGCGTAGAGAAGCGAAATCCAGAACGCTGTCATCAGCTCCATACACGAGACGGGCAAGCCGCGCCCGCCCGCTCTTCGGGGCATAACGCAGTTCCCACGCGCACGCCTCGGGCTGCGGATGGCTCACCGAGAATCGCACCCACCCTCCCTTTATCCGCTTCATGGCAGGCGCGAAGTAATTGATGGCCTTTTCCACGCGCTCGACCGCGCCTCGCTCTGCGCGGTTCAGCCCGAAGCTCAAGACGAGTTGCTTTGTGTCACTCCACGTCCCAAAGACATGAAATCCCCATGACTCGGCGATGGTGCTGAGCGCTTTGTAGAAGACCATGTTGCCCGTGCCGTCCGACCTCATCAGCGCGGCCAGATCCGGCGTACTGCCCCATTGACGCAGCTGTACCCACGCGATTTCTTCCTGCAACGCACGAACCGCCTCGCTCGCTCGATCCTCCTTTCGCTGAGCTTGTGCCGCTTCCTTCTTTGCTATGGCCAGCTTTAGTTCAGCCTGCGCCAGACGCCGCCGAAGCGAGGACATTGAACTATCCAAACTCGTTTGCAAATCGCTCTCCCAAGGTGTTGATTCGGAAGGGCGCTGAAGCGCCCTCAGTGCTCCCAGATCCCGGCGTTACACGGCTAGTCGTGCGCCCGCTGCCATTGGATATCTGAGATCGGATCGTCTCCGCGCAGTAGAGCCCGCGCGTCCCGCAGCTTTGCAAGGATCGCCCCAGTGTTGTCGTTCTCATCACGCACAAAGGCAACGCTATTGAGCAACTCGATGGCTTCGCTTATGGCGTTGTCCAGCGTTACATCATCCGAGCTTCTACGGACGTCCGAATACGCGTGAGGTGCACCGCTCATAATCTCGGCCACAGCCCTTCCTGCACCGTTGTCCTTCGGCCCATAGCCTTGTTCGCGTGCAATTCGCAGGGCGGCAGGCGCAGCCAGGACGCGCGCTGCGAGCTCGCAGCTGCTGTCGGCATGTCGCAGGTCACTAGCGAGCAGCAGGAGTGCTCGTTCGTCGGTGAGGTTGAACCCGTCCGCAACCCATTCGGGGGCCACGTCAAAACGGACGATCCAGGTATATGGTTTGATCTTGTTCATGTATGAAGCTCCTGAGCTAAGCGGAAGGCTTGGAAGCGCGATAGTCGGTCCAATCCTGATACTCGCCGGTGGGCAACTCATCGGTGACGTCGCGATCAGCCCACGCCTCGAACGCCGCGCGGCTGACGATGGGGTACCGACTGCCGCACCTCACGGCAGGCCCGTCGTACTGCACTTGCCCAACGGATCCGATCCACTGAACCGTGCGATCGTTTACCAGTCCGTCACTTTCGGCGGGCCGCTTTGCGCGGTAGGTGCGCCCAACTTTTACGTCCATGGTCATTCCTTCTCTATCACGCCTGGTTGTCCGGGCCGGGAGCCCGCTGCATGGCCACCTTGCGGTCGTAATGTCCGGCCAACTCGCCACAACGGCCGTGCCAGGAAGACTCGCCTTCGCTGGCAGCATTGCGCAGATGATGAGCCGCCTCCTTCCATTCACCGGCCGCGACGGCCTTCCATACCAACTTCATTCGCGTGATCTGGTCGTCGGGGCAGGACATCAAAAGCTCGTATGCGGTAGACATGGCCATTCCTTTAAAGCTGAGCTTGACGACGAGGCGACGGGACGGGCACGAGCGAGCCGAAGTCATCCATGATCCCAGGCAGACAATCGCCTTGAGTTTCCCGGGACACGGTCGCCCATGCCAGCCAATACCGACGGTCACGATTGAGCCGGTCGCCGAACATTCCGCCGGGCACGTCCTCGCGGTAGGTGCCGCCTATACGGTCCTCGGTCTCGATCCTGCTTCCTCCATCGCTCCTCTGCTCACCTTCGTCCTCTACCAACAACGACCAGCCGTCCATGTCAAACGAAAGCTCCACGCGTTCGCCATGCTGATTCTGGACGCCCACGAAGGTGTGCATTTTGATGAGCGCCTCTACATCCTCGTCCGGGATGTTCGCGCTTTGGTACATCAGACCGTCTGGATAACGCGTGGTCTGTACCACTACCGGCTCGCCATCGACGAACCAACGACCGTTACTGCCTTTTTCGATCACCATGATTTTTCCTTTCTGCCAATGCCGCTAGAAGCGGTCACAAACGCCTTGGCGCCCGAAGGGCATGCTATTTGTCGTAGACGCTATTCAGGTGGCCCGCGTACTCGCGCATGCTCTGCGCGAGCAGACGACGGCCGTCGTCGTCTCCCCGGGGGGAAGACGCATCGGCGCACATCGCGCACGCCAGCGCGAAAGCGCTGACCGCATCCGCCGCTGCATCGAGCTTCTTGGCAGCGACTAAGGCCGCCTTCTTGCGCGCCGCGACGGCGCGGCCGTCGGCTTTATCTGAGTTCATAGTCAGCCCTGTGGAATTCGGATGTCGCTGCGAATGGAGTCGTAGACCCCGACGACGAGCTCTGCGCGGAAGGCCTTGGCGCGATCGCTCTGGCCGTCGCGCAGCTCCTCTAGAAGCGCGCTGGTGTGATCTCGCCACGCGACCACGCCAGCGCGTATGTACTCCTCTTGTTCCGCAGCGCTCATCACGTCGGGGATCTTTCCGCTTTCCGTATGGCGGACGTGATTTGCGCAGAGGAACGCCACAAGGTGATGCAGGGCGTTCGCATCGAGGCCAAACTGCGACGCCATCTTCTGGACTTCTGCGTTCCGGTCCATCAGGCTTGCTCTCGTTCGTCGTAGGCTGCGCGCAGCGCGTCATAGCAAACAGCAAAGCGAGACGCGGCACGACCGCATGCGTCCGGAAACTCTTCCCCGGTGGCCACACGCTCGATCAACTCGGCCAGCGCGGCGTCCAAACCGCCGCCCATGGCGGTTCCCGGGAGCGGCAAGCCGCAGCTTGCAGCGTATTCATGAGCCGGCACGCGCGCGACCACCGGAAACTCAGCCGCGCCCCACTGGCGCGGGTCGTTATCCGCAGCGAACTTGTCGGCTTGGCTCTTCGTAGCGAAACCATCGCTGACCTTTGCAACTTCGACCGGCGGGAGGCTGCCGACCTGGCGGGTATGCGCCGGGACGGTCACCACAAACACGGGCTTGTTTCGCATCTTGCGAAGTGTCGAGATAAGGATCATGGCGGATACTCCTATGGGCGGGATTCCAGCGGGCGGCACACAGGCAACCCGGCGAAAATTAACATTTGTCGATGGTTTATTTAAACCACTCAGACATTATATAGGCACCCATTGCCTACCATGACCGCAAAGTGTTACTTACCCCCGCACGCGGTTGGGACTGGCCGCCGCCTTTCCTTTTGCGCGGTGCCGTACCCGTGACGACAATGGGGCGAATTTGCTCGTGGGCACGTCAAGCCGCACACGTACCCACCGGGCAAGAGGAAAAGGGGTCGACGGCGGCAGGCTCTGTCGGGGGCACCTCCGCCCCCGCGCCATCACATCAAGCAGAGCAAGAGATCAGAGTTTTGCTCTTCTTCCTTGCGCGGCGCTGCGCAATCCTCGCGCGTGGCATCCTCCACTTGGCGCGGAGAATCCTCTTCCTCCTCGTCGAAGTCGCCCTCTTCATCGTCGTCCGGATAGTCCTCGCCGTCGTCCTCGTCGGATGCGCTCTCGGCGATTGCACGCGAAAGGCTGTAGGAGCCGGTGTCGTCAAAGAAGACCAAAGCTCCGTCGAGAACGCATTTGACGCCCCTTACGCTGACGACAAGGCCGCGCCGATCGCCCCTCTCCAGCGCCCCCGAATCCCAGGCACGGCATTGCTCCTCATAGGTGAAGGTCTCGCCTTGCCATTGCGACAGCGGCACGAATGACCATCCCTCGCATTCGCTGTATTCCCCGCAATGGAACATCCCGTCGTTGACGTACCCTCGCCCGCCGTAGTTGAAAGTCGCCACGCCCGCCGGCCCCTTCGGGCTGTAGGCGATTTTGTCCGCGCTATACGCGGGGGCCCATATCTGCATGGGCACTTTGTGGCGTTGAAGGTGGTCGCGGTAGCTATCAAGGAAGACCAAAGCGCGTCCCATGTGGAACACCAGTTCATGGCGAGTCTCGCCCCAGCGGGTTAGCACAAGGCTGCCAAATCCATCGCAATGCAGCGCCGTGGTGCTGTAGTGCCCTGCAAAGCGGCTTTTCGCGCACTGGCGGGGGTGCGCCCCCGGCTGCGCCATCACCGCGCGACAATGCTCTTCGAAGGCGGCTATCGCATCTTCTGTCGCGTCCAGGGGGATTGCTGGCGAGCGATCACGGCACAGGAGGCCGAACACAGCGTCTTCGCAGCGAAGCTCCCTTAGCAGGCAATCCACCCCTTCTGCGCACATCGCGCGGACCGCCAGCGGCATGTGATCGAACCCCCGCGCGACGACCTGCTCCAGCCGCACAATCGCATCTTCCCGGGGCAGCACTTCCCCCAACCATGTTCCGGGAGCGGCCGCGCGAAAGACTTCCTCGGCGGCTCCAAGATCAAAACCCAATTGCGACATATGACCTCCAGGTGAGTTGCATCTGTTCGGCGTAGCTCGCCGGTACAGTGAAATGATATAGGCAACTATTGCCTACCTGGATACTCGTTTGTTACCCGGCGTTCGGTCAATGTGCATAGCGCAAAGCGCATTGCTGTTTGCGCTATGAGTAGGTCCGCCGCTATGCACTGAGCCGGGATAGGAACGCATCCAGCGCTTGCACTGCGTTGACGGCCATGCCGCGATGGACTCGTCCGTCGTTCATACGAGCCGCGATCGCCTTCGCCATATCCCGCGCGAACCGGGTGGCATAGGGAGGCAACACTTCACGCGGTCGGCAGACGCATTCATCGGTCACGTCGAACGCATACGAGCGACCGGCGCATTGCACGATGTAGGCCAGCTGGGTGCCCGTACTGAGAATGTGGCGGCGCACGCGCAACGCCTCCACCCGCGCGTCATCGAGAGAACATGCCTTTGCCATGATTCTTCCCACCGCATGAGCACTCGCAGCGCATGACCTTTCCTCGCGCGGTCATGCACCGCGCATCGCATTCATGGCGCGACGGGAAAGCCTTGTATTCGATCATGCGGGTTACCGGCAGCGGATCACCGCCCCCGGCGACGGGATATGCAACCCGCATCGAGAAGCCGTCATAACGGATCCCCTTGACGCCCGGAAACTTGGCTGCGAACTCGGCATTGGGCATGCCGAACATTCCGCGTCCTTGCAACGCGACAGTATCCGCGCCCTGGTCGCAGAAGTACCTGATATTGGCCATGAAAACACCCTCACTATATATAGGCAACCATTGCCTATTATGAGGATCCTCACGGCCATTGTCCGCCAGCGCTTGTAACTATCCGCCTCGCACGGGGAGACGCGTGAGCATGAGGGCATATACCCTCTGCTGGACCATCCTGGACACCGAAGCGCCCCCCGGCGCGAATCGACCAGACTCTTCTTTTGCCCAGGCCTTGATCTTCGCTCTCGCCGCGGCCTCGGTACCGACTAAGCGGACAAGAACGTCAAAAAGCAGTTTGTCCATGGACACAAAGCTCGGCCTGGTGCCAGCGCTGCCGCCCCCTGCGGCCACCGCAGCCGTGCGCTGGTACTTGATGCGCACGAAGCCCTCCTTCTCCTGTGCTGTCGTCGCGCTCATTAATGCCCTCCATTTCCAGCATTGACGCCCGCTCGTTCGAGGTGGGCGCGAGCCTGCGCCAGGCTCGCACTCGCTTGGTCGAGCGTTTGCCCGGGGTTTGAAGCAGAGGATTTGATCGGGGCTTTGGGGCGGGCTTGAAGGAGCCCGTCAAGCTCCTCAAACAGGCTGCCCTGGCGCGGATTAGCGACCGCCCAGTTCACCGTGTGCATGGCACGCGTGATCGCAACGTAGACCAGCCTGCGCGCTTCGTCTCGCTGCGATTGGTCGTAGTCGCCCAATCCCGCCAGCTTATACAACTGGGTGCGAATGGGATGTGGAGCAGGAGCGGAAACGTCGCCCAGTATCGCGGCATGCTCGGCCTCCAGGCCCTTCGCACCATGAATGGTGAGGTACTGGCAACGTGGGGTCCGGGGCTTGACTTTATCGAGGACCGTGTTCGTTCTCGCCATCACCATACCGTCCGCCCCCAGCCCAGCGAGAGCGCGATAATCCGCAGCGTCGTCGACTTTTGTCAGGCTGACGGGTATGCCGAAGTCTTTGGCCGGGCCTTTGGCGACCGCCGGCGGCTTGCTCAGTTTGTAAGCGACGCGATCAAGCATCATCTCGGCAGTCTGAACGATTTCCGAGGATGAACGATAGTTCGCCAACAACACAAGCTGGCTCGGCTCGAACCCTGGCGAGAAGTACTTTGCGAAGTCGATGAAGAAGTTGGGCGACGCTCCACGCCATCCATAAATCGATTGGTAATCGTCGCCCACGACCATGAACGAGCTGGGCAGCTTCGGATTCGAACTCCGGTCGGCCGCCAGCTGTCGATCGCGGAGAGCGCGGATCCACTTCACGAAATTCAAGGAGATGTCCTGAAACTCGTCGATCAAAAGATGACGGGAGTTACGCAAGGCGTCGGCTGGCAGCCGTGCCATGCCTGCGGCGCCCCCAAGCTGCGCAAACACCTCGCCGGTCGTCGTCATGCCGTTCGCGTGAACTTCCTCCATAAATGCGGGCCAGAAACGGGCCAGCCCCTCCACGAACAGCCTGTCCACGCCTTTGAGCGCGGGCGCGATTTTGACGCAGGCCTTTGCGACATCGAGTCCGAGGCATTGAATGAACTGAGCCTCTGCCCAGAATGCCTCCAACACCCAGCGGGGCAGGAATTCGCCTTCAAGCTGCACCTGGAACTGTGGAAAGCCGTGGAACGCCCCTAGGGAGTATCGGACTTGCTCGGCGAGGTGCGCCAGCTGAGAGGGTTCTGAGATCCAGATAATCGGCATCGTCGCCGGGATGTCTTGCAGATACCCGACCTTAAAGGCGGACGTCACAGCCATGATCATCGTGTCGCCCCCCGTTGAGAACCGTCGGGGCGGCTCAAGCTCGGCCACTTCCCGGGGTATACCGAGGATTACGCGCGGTGCCGGCTGGCCCGGGGCCGCCAGGCTCGGGACAGTAGCGTTGGAATACCACGGACCGGCGGCCGGATTTGCTCGGGCATATGCTGGGTTGCTACCCAAGTAAAACGGTTCGACCTTGAACGCAATTCCGCTTGCTTCGAGCTCGGAGCGGTATTTCTCGCACCATAGTTCGTAAATTTCTTGCGTCCTGGCCTCATCGCGCGCTTGATTGAGCTTGACACGCGGCACCCGCTTTTCAGCCTCTCCGGCCCTGGGCTGTGCGAACAGAAAGGCCCTTTCAAGCCCGATGACCGCCTGTTTGAAGGCCGGGTCGGCACCCAGCAACTTGCCGCCCACCTCACGCAAAATCTCGGGCAAAACCGGCAGTTCGTCGAGCTTGGCGATTTGTGCGAACGGCGTGTCTGGCGAGTCCTCGTCATCATCTTCAGTTGGCGCCCCCGGTTCGCCGGCGTCGTCCAGCGTGTGCGGGTCTTTGGCAGGGGATTTTTTCGGAATCCGGTCCGCGGTGTTGACGTTCAGGCCTGCCGCCCGCGCCTGGCGGAACGCGAGCGAGTGAAAGGTGCGTACCCTCGCTTTGATCAGCCGCTTGCTGATGGTTGGCTCAAAAAGCTGGGCATTAGAAAGCAGCTTTTTGATGAAATCGTCTCGTGACTTGTTCGTGAATGTGACGACCGTAATCTCGTCCCAGGCCGCCCCCAGGTAATAGCGAAGCACGATGACGCGTAGCGCAAGTGTCGTCGACTTCCCAGAGCCAGCACCGGCCGCCACGCGCACGCACGTCGACGGCGTAAGGATCATCTTCCATTGCTCATCCGAGGGGAGGGCTCGGCCTGCTTGTTCGAGTCGGTGACTGAGTTCAGCCCGTATTTCGCGCTGCCTCTCGGCTGCCAACAAGCTCGGGGGTGGCGGCGGCGGAGGAGGAGGCACCACAGGAGCGACGATCGGCTTAGGCGCCCGTCCGCCCCGCTCCCCTCCCAAACTCCCGGCCAAAGGTTGCGCTCGCGGCGCAGTTCGCTTTTCGACCCGCTTAGGAGCTTTCCTGGCACGCCCCTTCCAAAGGTATGCGCCCCCGGCGCCAATAGCCGCAAGGGCAAGCGCAGCAGCGCTGAGTTCCAACCAAATCAACATTGCCTCCCGAAAACCCAGCGGGTTATTGCTGGGTTGTTTTGATGTCCAAATGGGCCGCCTCGCCCACGTCCGATCCTTCAGGCGCTACGCGCGCCCCCTCGTAAAAAACCCGGCGGGTTTTGTTTGGGTTTCGCCTGGGTATCCGTCTGGATACCTACTCCAAACCCGCAGGAACACCGGCTTCCCGCGTTCCAATCATTACCTCCTCCGGCCTTGCGTAAAAAACCCAGTGGGTTTCGAAAACTATCCCAGCGGCTTTCACGATTGCGCCAGAGGCCAATCAAGCGCCCTCCTCCATGCCTCTTCCCGCTTCAAATACCCCACCAAAAACCCAGCAAAAACCCAGCCGGTTTGTCCTGGGATAGCGGCAGGTTGAATCCGGGTTTTTGCTGGAATCCGAGATCGAACCCGAGGCAAAGCTCCCAATCCCATTACCAATCCCAATCCCATCCCTTGACTGGCTACGCCAGTGTCAACGTCGCTTCGCGCCGTCGACATGCCCGTGATGCTGATGGACCGCCAAACCCCGACCAAACCCCCGCTCAAACGGCCCGCCAAAGCGGATAACGCAGGCCTGGCGGGGCGTTCCGCGCACAGCCAAGGGGTTGCATACCCCCTTCCCCGACGACGCCTTAAATCGATTTCGATGCACAAACAATTGTCGCCAACCCGCGTAAGTGCAAAACAGGGAGCACCGGGCAAAAAAAGCAGGTCCAGAGCCGAGAGAAATCTTTTCCCCTTGCCGGGCAAGGGAAACCCGACCACAGGACGCCCAAAAGCACATTTGCGCAATGAAGCCGGTTGACCCGGGGTAGGTATAACCTATTATCCCTATGGGGCCAAGACGAGCGGGCGCGACTAAGCGTTTGGACTGTGCAATCCAAAACGGGAATTTCTTGGGAAGACAGGAGAGGAGCAAGGGGCGGAAGGTATCGCCACTGCCGAGGCACGATCCAATCCGGCAACGCCGGATCCCACTAGCGGCGGGACCCACGCCCAGGGATGCCACTGTGACGCCTAGCCGCTTGAAGGCCGTTAACAGACGACAATGGTCAATGGTGGATAGCCAGATGACTGCTGGCACAGCATAACGTATAGGGCCGCCAAGCTGAAGGGAAAGCCAAAACCCCTGGCCAGGCCAGTAGAGCCGTGACAGTAGGCTGTAGGCATGTAGCTGTGTCCGGCTGCACGCTCCTAACCCCGTCAAGGAGCTTCGCCACTGAGTGGTGCCTTTGTGTGGGGATATGGGTAGCTCTAGCGTTCGGCACATGGGTAGAGAATGCCTGCGCTGTGTGTATGGACGTCGCGTAGTTGGGAGTCAGCGTAGCCAAGCATCCGTACGAGCGCATGCGCTACGCGGCAGAGAACACTGAAGGATCGACCATCAGAGCCAAGGCCCTTTGACCGCCTCGCAGAGGCGGGTATTTGCCAGGGAATTTGCTAGGGGATTTGAAGTGGTGAAATCTGGAGAGAACTCTGGCGCCGTTGACCAGCACGACGAGGACAGGCCGGCTAGCTACTGATGCACCGTTGGCATCACCTCAGACCTCGCCTTTTGACTGGGGATTTGCTGCGGGACGCTGGATCTTATCCAGCATGGACTCCATTTCGTCGAGCCAATGCAATGTGGCTGGCAACAACCCGCCAACTCCAGAGGAGAAGCGTTGCAGCAATGTTCCAATCCTCGCTCGCTTGTCGAGTAATCGATCGATCTCCTGACATACCTTGGACACCGCTTCTGAATTGGCCTCGAAGTCCTTGGACCGGCGCCGGCTTCGGGAAGCAGTCCCTTTCCGCAAAGCGACCGACCACCAAACGCTCTCGTTGTTCTTGCGCAGCCATTTAACAACCTGGGGAGTCAACGTCCTTCTATCCTCGCCCTCCCCCCTGACACCCACGAGTCGCCATTCGACGCGTAGCTTCCCGGGCAACGCCGGCTGCAAGGCGTCCAGCAGTTGGTCCAGCCTGCGCAGGGCATCATCTATGCGGACGATCACTTGTCTCATGTCTTCGACCCGCTGCGCAGCGTTGTCGGCGGCTGTTCGGTACGTATTCATCTGGCGGACCCTCGGGTCCCTACTAGGTTAAGCAAACTGTGACCCCCTCGTTCCCGTACTAGGACCTTCCCAAGCAATATTTAGCCATCCTCACCGGGGTGTTGGGAACCCCCGGATCCGAAAATTCCGGCCGCAAATTTGCCGCAGGAAATTCCCATTGCAGTATGACAAATGACCATTGGCCAATGTGATCGTCACCTCATGACTCGGCCTCAGCAGAACCCGACGGTCAACACCGCCAAAGGGGTGCCCCCCCCTCCTGCTTCACCGGCAGGACGGGGTCCCCCCCAGGGTTAACGACTCCATGATTACGCCCGAAACTCCCGCGCACGTGCCACTGCGCTTGGCGCCACGAGAGCGGCGTTCTAAGGCACTCAAATGCTCCACCGCGAGATGTCTTCGACTTGGTTGGGATCGGATTCCATCCCCACCCACTTTGTCGAGGTATCACTCATGTTCAATACGTCCGTTTGCTCTTATCCGGACAGAGGAAGCTACGGCAATAGCCGTTATCGCGGAAACTGCTCAGGACACGTCATCAAGGATTTCGTTGAAACTTACCTTCCAAGGCTGGACGGACTGTTTGCCGATCCGAGCATCGGCAGCGGCACGAGCGCGCACGTGGCTGCCGAGTTGCGCGTGCGCTTCAAGGGCACCGACCTGCATCAAGGCTTTGATCTGCTCCGGGACGACTTCCGCGCCTTTCTGGGCGAAGATGCGGCAGCCGTGTGGTGGCATCCCCCGTACTGGGACATGATCCACTACAGCGGCTCGCAGTGGGGGAATGTGCCACACCCTGGCGATATGAGCCGAATGACTTTGCCGGATTTCACCGAAGCCCTGGCGGTATCGTTGATGAATATCCACGACGCATGCGCTCCAAATGGACACTACGGCGTGCTGATGGGAAATCTAAGGCGAGAGGGACGCTACTACAACCTGTCCTCGCTCGTTGAACGTATCGCACCAGGCCGGCTCGTGGACGAGATCATTAAGCTTCAGCACCAATGCAGCAGCGACCGAAAACACTACGCGAATTCCTTCGTGCGGATCGGCCACGAAAAACTGTTGGTGTTTAGGAAAGCCGGCGGCCGCGCGTTCAGTATGCTCGTCCGCATTCAACGACGGGTCGACAACATCGTTGCCGCGACGTGGCGATCCGCGGTCCGGCGAGCGCTCCACGGTCGCTCGCCCGTCCCACTGGATCAAATCTACGCGGCCATGGAGCCCTATGCGATGTCCCGCGAGAATGTCCATTGGAAGGCGAAGGTGCGCCAAGTTCTCCAGGACGAACGGTTTTTCGTCCGCGTCTCCCTCGGCGTATATCAGCTCGCCTAAATGGCAAATGCCTACTGACACTTGTCAGTAGGCATTTTTTTTGTCCGTACCGGACCAGAAAGGAACTACGACCGAACTTACCTGAGAATATCGGCAACGATAAGGTCGTCAACGAGCTTGTCACCCGTCATGTGACGCAAGTCAGGTGGAAGAAGCCCCTCCGCTCGGTCGGACTCAGGCGCACGGGCTGCGGCATCCCCAGCACCAATGATGAGGTAGCCTACTTCGCCAGTTTCCAGGTCACTGTTCGGAAGGGGGACGACCGATACAGTCGCGTGCCGGCTTTCAAGGTCAGCCACCAATCGGTGCACCTCGCGCGCTACACCCTCCGACGTCGCGCCGTTCCGGACGACGTATTTCAGCACGGTAGCCACATGGGCCTCCTAACAGAATTTTCACCGATTGTAGACCTTGCTGGCCGGTGGGCACACCAGCAACTGTAACCCCGCTGCCACCTTCAGATGCCGATCACATAGGACCACTAGGATATCGCCGATGTAACATTCGACAATACAGGAGAGCCCAATGAGCGCGACAAAGGACGTGAGCATAGAGCGAGAGATCGATCCCCAGCGGGAGTTTGCCTTGGACGGATCCTTCGCTTCGTCCGAAGCCGAGGGATTCCATCACGGTTCAGTGACTGAAGTGGGCGCGGAGTCTGCGTTTGGCGGCAAGGCGCGTGCGTCAAAAGAACCGGAGGCCGACGAAAGCGCACTCGTTCGGGCCCGCGCCCGAGAAGACCTCGTCGACGAAGCCAGGTCGTCCCTTGCTAAGAAGTACAACGCCGAGGCGAACAAACTGGTCGAGGAAGGCCAGAAGCACCGCGCAGACGCATCCCGTCTTGTAACAGAAGTTCCGCGCATCGCCGCGGAGACCCAAAGGCTGCACGCTGATGCACAGCGGTTACATGCAGAGACCGCGAACACGAAGGTCGATACCTTGCAAAAGAAGTTTGGCATGGTAGTAGGACTCGTGCTTGTCGCAGTCTTTCTCGTCATTCTCGTCACCACCGCGCTTGGCCGCGACAAAGATATTGCAGCCAAGACTGGTCAGTTTCGAAGCGATGCGCAAGACAGCCGAAAGGCATTTCAAGAGGATCTTGCTAAACGCATGAGGCAATAAGCAGCACATACCGACATCCCTTGGGATGTCGGTTTTTTTTTCCCCACGACCTCCGAGTGAAAGCAACGGAGGCAAAAAAAAGCCCCGCTGGTTGCGGGGCATGCTCGCCGCGGTGGGTCAGTCGCGTTTGGGCCGAATATTACGACCTTGCTGACCGTCAAAAAGCCGCCCCCCCGGCGCATCCTTTCCACTGGGCGAGCTACCTTCGGCATCCTGCGGATCAGAGGACCAGACAACCTCGGTTCTTTCGGACGATCGAGGCGCCGCAGCGGCCGCGCCAGCCCCCAGCCCACCACCGATTTCTGTTCCGGCGGTGGGATTCCGTGCCATGGGCACGTGGCCATCCCCCCCTCCGGAGGCCGACGATGGTGCCATGGTCGCCGGCTGTATGGGAGTGGCGCTGGGTGGAGCAATCTGACGATCACCCCCAACAGGCACGGCGTCCCCACGATGCTGGCTCTCCGCCACCGGCACCGATACCGGCGTCTGTGCCGGACTGGCGCTGGGCGGTGCATTCTGACGATCACCCGCGATAGGCACAGCGTCCCCACGAAGCTGGCTATCCGCCACCGGCACCGCTACCGGCGTCTGCGCGGGATTAGCGCTGGACGGGGCATTCTGACGATCAGCCGCGATAGGAGCCTCCCCACGAAGCTGGCTATCCGCCACCGGCACCGCTACCGGCGTCTGTGCGGGATTAGCGCTGGACGGGGCATTCTGACGATCAGCCGCGATAGGAGCCTCCCCACGAAGCTGGCCATCCACTGGCGGCGCATCAGCGAATGCGCGGCCCGAAAGGTATGCCTGGGCTCGCGCGACTGGATCGGAAGCGGGAACCCCCGAGAGAGATTCAATGACCCGCCCCGACAGGTCAACATCCGCTGCACGGGAGCCGGGCGCTGCGATCTGGCCTTCATACCGTGCTTGGTTGGCCTCCTCCAGCGTCTCACCGCGTCGCACGATAGTCGATCCCTGGTTCGAATCTTGCAGCTGTTGACGCAAATGGTCTCCGGTCATCGTGTGCGGCACTCCGGCACTCCGATAGCTCGCGTCGCCGCCAGGCCCAACGCGGCCGGTTACGTCAGGCGGGGCGAGCGCCTGCACATCACCTGACACGCCTCGCAACGCACCGGCATCGAAACCAGCACCGATGCCAGTCGCACCTGCAATCACGTCGACCGCACGGACGTACCCGCCCTGGTCATACTGTCGCAGCGTCTCCAGCTTTGCCCATTCCTCGGATCCAGCGCGATTGGACCCCGCCTGGTCGGTGAGTTGCCTATAGGTGGTGTTGGTCACCGACTGAAGCTCTGGACGAGCCTCTACCAGCTTGTTATGCAGGTCATCGATGGTCGACTTAACCGGGGCGTACGAATCATTCCTCTCCAGCAGATGCCCGTTCTGGCTTAGGCTCAGAGTGAAGCCCGCACCGATTCGACTTCCGGCGGACTCAGTGCGCGCGAAAGTCTCCATTTCAGAGCGCGCGCGCGACACGGTCTCTGTGACCGATCCGGTGGCCGACCTGACATCGCTTGATTCCCAGCCGTCGCTTCTCTGCACTTGGTGCGCCGCGTCCGACAATGCTCCCATTCGTATCGTCGTGGCGGATGAGTTTGCGGCCATGGCCGCCCGGTTAATTTTCTCCGACTCTTGCTGCGTAATAGTCTCGGTGTGCCGCTTCCCATCCGAATCGGTCCAGCTGACCGACCGACCAGCACTCACACCGCCGACCATGGGAGCACTAAATCCCAGCTTTCCGTCCACGCTGGTTCCAATGCTCTTGCTTTGCTCGCGGAAGATCGCATCTGCCTTCTGCTCCGTCATTCCGCTTTCGATGAGCCGCTGCTTGAAGGTCTGCTGAGCGGCCATCTGTGCGCTTTCCTCACCCGCGGCAACCGTGTCCCGCACAGCAGTCGACGTGCTGCTGCCTGACTTGAGCCCAAAGGTAGTCGAGTGGGCCTGGGCCATCGCATCAGCCACTGACGCTTGAGCCTGCTGAGTCTGCTGCCACGTACTCTGCTGCATGGCCGAGAGGTCGTTCCCAACCTGAATCTGTCGATCGGCCGCATAGGACGACGCGCCGCCAGCATGCATATTCTGCGTGTACGCCGGCGTCACTTGAATGGGAGCGGAGTTCTTAACGGAGTCGGGCGCAACCTTATCCTCGGACACGTAGTCGCGCCCGGACATGCGTTGGGCCATACCGGCCATTGCATACGGAGAGCCATAGATGATCGCCATCGTCAGCAACGGAACAGCCGCCATTAGATCGGAGGCATATGCAAGGTTGGTACTCAATGTGTCGTACATCACCGCATCGAAATTCTGCAATGTCAACGCGTTGAGCGCGTACTGCCCCATCTTCTCGACCACGGTGAGCTGGATGAACCCATTAATCACGGCCGCGAACGGCAGCCAGCTGAAGACCCACGCGCCGAACTGCATAAATTTCGCCATTGCTCCAAAACAACGCGCGCCCGCAATCAAACCGTACAGGAAAACAATGACCCCAAAAGCGTAGTACAGCATCTGCATATACGTCATGCCGGTGAACATCGTCTTTTGAAAGCCGCTACCTGCCGCGGTTGCGTCCACCTTGTACTTCTCCATGGCGTCGCTTTGCATCATGGTGCACTCGTTGAACGCCGACGGGCTTGTAGCGGCAAGTCGGCATCGATATGTGTCGGCGGTTGCATTGCGAAGCAGTGCGTTCAGCATAAACTGCTGGGCCGATTGGCCCCATCCGGCCCCGAGCTGCATCAGGGCGTTGTAGCTGTTTTCCACGTCCGCAACCGTATACGAAGATTGCCCGCCCGCTCCCAAGCCGACTTTGGCCGTCTTCATGTTCTGGTTAATGAGAGTGTTCAGAGGAGACGTGGATAGATTGGCATTGGCGAAAAGCAAATCGACGCGCGATCGCAGTGCTTCTGCCGCCTCAATGCACGACATTGCAACGCCGGCCTCGATGTTTCCAGTGCCGTCGTAGTTGATGTATCCGATCAGCACGCCGCCCCGTTTGGAGTTGTCCAAGAGATAGTTGAAATAGTCGGGAACCTGCTCCGTCTCTGTGCTATTGACCGCAGAGTTTGGCGAACAATAAAGCACGAAATTCTTCCAGGTCGCGACCATCGCCGGGTCGGCCTTCTCCAAACCGCCACGCATCGTGAAAAGCAGCGCAAGCGGTGTAACGAAGCCATTCTGCGCCACAGTCATGTAGCTACCGCTCACCGTCGAGAAAGACGTATCCACGGTCTCCAGGACGCCGTAGCTAAGCTGACTGTAGAGTGCCGCTGGGATGCCAAGCACCGCGGGCACGTTGTCAACCGCACGAATGCTGCCGTCATACACATTTACCAGCTGGTTGCGGATAGGCAATCCGGCAGCGGTTAGCGCCAATACGATTATCACTGCGCTCTCGAAGATGCTGTGCCCTCGATTGACAGTGCTTGGCATGTACTGGTTCATGTGGAACCAGGCCCCGGAAGCGATCGCGAGCAACCCGCCAAGCACCGCAGCGCCAGTAATGAGGCCGGTGTCGTTGAACGCCATGGCCACGCCATTGAGCGTGGCATAGAACATATCGAGCGGGCCGGTCAGGTAGGTAGTAAAGGTCGCCATAGTCCTCAATCCGCTTGGATGTCGTTCTTCGAAACGGCACGCTTCTCTGATGCGCCAAACCTCAGCCGCCGGAATAAGAGCGACGCGACGAGCACAGTTGAAAGCGACGTGTACACAATGAGCCAGGCGGCCAGTGCGATAAAGCCAGCGAAGCCCGCCCACGGCAATACGCCCACCTTTCCTCCGGAAAGAGCGAACATTACGCAGCAAAAGATGAACGTCGCGATAGCAATGACGCCGGGCACCGGTGGGAGTGCTACTGTCAGGACCCGAATCAGCCAATCGCCTGTCGCCGGGGCTTTCACGGCGGTATCGATGGAATTCCGGGGGTTCATCGATAATTCCTGAAAATGGCCGGGTTGAACTTGACCAAGATGTCGGAGTACTCCTTTGCCTTCATCACACGGTCCCACTGAATAGCATTTTCCTCGCGCATCTGACGAACTTGGTCGCTCAGCAACCGTTCGCGAGCCTCGATCACTGGCGGCATCGTCGTTTGGTCCTTACCCGAGAATGCTTGGCGAATGGCTCGTAGCGCAGCGTCCCCATACGAGATCGTTATTTCGTTCACGATCAATGGCTCAAGTTGCTTTGCGACTTGAGTCATTGATGCCGTGTTCTGTTGAGTTGCGACCAGAAGGCCTAAGAGAGGCGCCGATACCGCGTTCAGTAGAGCTCGCTGCTGCGCGGTGAATCCGCACTCGTTCCGCGTGCTTTCGCAACTGTTGATCTTCGCAATAATGGAATCCGCATACACTTGGTCCTTCGCGCCAAGCGTTGAACCGTACAGCAGCTTCGCGACGTGTTCTTTCACTCCCGTGAAAGACGACGGAACCGCTTCAAGCGTCACCGTGGTGCACGGCCCGTCTGGTACTCGGTCAGCCGTGCTGTCGTTGTATCCACTAGCTGGACAACGCAGCATTTCCAGCCGGTTCGCCTGGCCCTCCTTGGCTCCATCTCGGATGTTGTAAAGGTCGACGGTGCCCGCCCGAACCTGGCCAATGGATTTTGCGCTATCGCTGTCAGAGGCGTCTGCTCCGACAACGACCGTACCGGAAAGCGACATGACGAATTCCTTCGACGCCTTTCGCGTGGACTCACCCGTCAACAGATTGCCGAACTCGTCTGCGGCGCCAGAGTTGCCCAGCGCTTTCCACACGAGATTTCCGGTCTCGGTAATGGCGTTCTTATCCGCTGCCTCCTTTGACTGGCGATTCGCGCTGCTGAAAAAGCCCTTGACCGAATCGGTGATGCTCGCCACCCGGTCGACAAAGCCTCCGCTTCCTTCCGAATTTTCTGCGGAGAGCGACTCCTCTGAGGCAAACAACGCCTGTTTTCCCCAGTTCACGACAGTGTGGGCAAGAGCGCAGGTATTGCGAAGGTTCTGCATCAAGCTTTGCAATATCGACTGAAAGTCACCCATGATCTTGCCCAGCGCAGGGTTGATATAGTCGATCGCCGCCTTGAATGCCACGCCGATTGCGTTCGCCGCGATTTGCCGAAGCAGGGCTTGCAGCTGTTCGCTATTGATGAACGAGAACGAGCCACCATAGAGATCTATGCCACCACATCCAGCAGCGAGCCTCGGCGGATCAAACGCGATAAGGTTTATCGGACGAACCGGAGTTCGCACACCAATTCCTCCACCGACAAAGCCGTTGCGTAGCTGGCTGTTGAACGACCCAGGTGCGGTCGCGTTCGCAAACATGCCGTCCAGCTCAGAACTCAGCGACGCCGCCTTTACCGCAGGTGACAAGATCAAAGCGACCGCGAGTGCCGTAAGAACGACGGACCTTCGCATGTGAAGTCTCAACTTCATAGTGTTTTCCTTTTAGTACTGGCCCGACAGCCGCTCTTTCAAATAGCGCACCCACTCACCTGGGTCGTCGCCCGCTCCCGCCTTCATGTCCTCGGTACTGAGCACGCCGCGATCGAACACGCGTAGCTTCTTCAGGATTTCTTCTGGTAGCAGCCCGTTGTAGTCGGCAGCGACGATCAGACGGTCACGAAGCTGATCCTGAGACATCATCCCTTGCGACAGGATGTAGTAGTTGTCGGGTGGAACCACGAACACCGTAGTGGGGGTGAGGCGCAGACCTAGCCGCTGCGCCTGGCCGCCATTCGGCACAAACTCATCCTGTCCAAGCCCGGGGACCGCCTCGCCGTTCATCGAAATGAATTTGGTCAGGAATCCGAATTCGCGAGCAAGATCCCTTACAGCGGAGACCTGCGGCGGACAAAAGGCGCACGTCGAGTCGAAGAACACCCAAAGACCTCCGATCTTGCTGAGGTGCTCCATCGCCTCGGTTTGGCCTTCCCCTCGATACCGCAGGAAATCTTTCTTCGCAAAGCTGGACAGTGGGACGCGATTGTTTTCGTCTAGATACGGATCATTTGCCACAACCATCTGAACTTGGTTTGCGTACCGTTGCGCTTTGTCCATCGCCACTCGTTGAGCGTATAGATATGCCTCCACGTTTTCCTTTGTTGGGTCGTCAATTGCTCGACCCAGAAGCACCGGCATCTGCTTCTGTAACCACTCTACGGAAAAGGGCTCCACCTCTTGCCGCATGTAGGAAGGAGGCTCAACAGCCTTGGGCGGTTTGGGATCGGCGGCGGCCGGCGTGATTGGCTGCTGCTTTACTCGGTTCTCGTCTACAGGCTCGGGATCCAAGTCCGGGTCTTGGTACCAAAACCAACCTTCGCCCTTGCGGTCATAAAAGCTTGCGTCTTGTGCAACCGCGACGGTCGGCAAGATCGCAGCGCATAGCCACAGCCCGGCAAATATCTTGAGAATCGGATTTTCAAACATCTGTCGGTGTTCCACCAATGATTTATTTAAATCATACTTTTTTGGCTTAAAAAAGGGGCCATGCCTGTCCAATAATTTGGTCTTGGTCCAGGAATCCCCAGTACCGGCCATCGTAGGATCCGGGCATGGTGCCGAGCAGCAGCGCCTTGCCCTCTGGAACCGTTTTATCTCCCAGCATGCGTAACCCACTTACGCCAAGCCGACTGGACAGGCCCAGCGGGCCCCAGAGCTTTCCGTTGATGGAGATGCCTGAATCGTCCACGCGAACCCGATCACCCGGCAGCGCGGCCACGATCTTAATAATCCGCTCCCCATCCAGGGCATGGCCCATCAATCCACCATTGGCGATGTACTCCACGTACATTCCCCGGCTAAGCCCGCCTTCGGGACGCCCAAGACTTACAAAGTAGAAGGTGTGAGGTAGGCAGCGGTTCTCCTCCACCTGCACATCCAGGGCAAAGTGCATCTTCTGGCGCAACGCGTCTGTGATTACCGGACGGGCCGAGAGCGCCAGCACGGCGCCCACCAGCGTTAACAATATTGCCGTGCGGTTCTTGCACAGTTGGCGGCAGTTGGTCGCGATTCTTCGCCATGAGCTTTGTAGGTAAGCCATCTACTTCTCCGCCCCCAAGCCCAGGCGTTCAGCGACGACTGTGGTGACATCCCTCAGGGGCGGGACAGCAAGTGTGGCATTTTTGTTCAGCACAAGAATTCCTGCGCCTTCATAGTCGCGCAGGACGCGAGCCAATTGCGCCGCGAAATCTTGAGCGACATCGACCGGAGAGCTCACCTCCCCGGCATGCGACGCCCTCTCATAGAAGCGCTCAGCTAACCCTGCCGCATCGAGCACTACGACCGGCGTGCCACCGCCCACTTCTTGAGACGTAGCGGTCGATCGTGTCCCGTGCGGGGAATTCGACTCAGCACTCAGCGGGCCGTACGAATCAAGGTTCCATGCTGCAAGAGTCGACGCAATTACCACCGCGACGATCACTGCGATCGCATATTCTGGCCGTATGGCCTTAGGCCGAAACAGCCACAATCCCACGAAACACAGCAACGCCACGCCAGCGCTTAGGTACAAAAACCAGAACAAATTCATTTCATCACCTTGCAAAAGAAGAGTTGTCTTGCCTCAGCTCATAGTGAGAGTGGGTTCGTGACGGAGAACCACACCGCGCGCCTCTTCGTCGAGGAACCTGCGGATAGCAGCGTCGGCCGAAACACCCTGATCGATCATGCGTAGGATCTCCGTCCGTTCCCTTCCGCTGGTGGAGAACATCACGTTCGAATAGCGGCTTCGGACAAGTCGGTAGATCTCGTATGCGGAGTCGACTTTAAACATGAACTCGGAGTAGACGTTGTCCACTTTGTGGATCGAGTTGATCTGCTCCGCGCCATAGGCGTCGATTGAAAAGTGGTCTTGATTAAGAGCCTTCTGCACCTGATCCGGCTTCTGCTTGAGAATCGCATGCCACGCCGTGTTCTGAAGGATCGAGTCACCGCGGGGAGATTTGCCGATATCTAGCAGACCCTGGGTCACGCAAGCGATTGCGCCAAGGTCTTTACGCGCGCGTGCGTAGGACTCGTCAATGCCCTCCGCCATGATCGGATTCAGCAACCATTGTTTCGCCTCTTCCACCAACAAGAGATTGCGGACTCCCTGGGTTTTCAGCTTCTGTCGGCTGCGCGCAATCGCGGCAAACATCTGAAGAACAACCACGTCCCGCAGATGAGGAAGAAGCTTCAGGTCACCCATCTCCAGAATGATGAGCTGCGCGTCCATGTTGATGTTGAAGGGCTTGTTGAACCAATGCGCAAACTGGCCTGAGGCAAACGGGTATAGCTGCTTACCGATCGTCCGCGACAGTTCGTCAGGCTGCGTCAACAAAAAATTGGCGACGTCCTCGGGAATAGCCTCGTTCGTGTTGTTCATGTACGCGGCCGTGATAGCGCGTTCCAGAATGGGCCGCTTTACGTCGTCCAGCCCATCATTTGGCGCAGCCATCTTGGTGAAGATGGTCGAGAGCAGTGACATCTCCTCTTGAAGCCCGCCCAATGGAATGGATGTGAAAGGATTTAGCGAGAGCAAACTTTCCTTGGAGAAGGTAATGACCTGGCACTTATCTGGGCCTAGCGACCGACCGAGCTTCTCGTAGGATCTGCCGTCATCGATAATCCACACCTTCACCCCTGCGGCCAGCATGTCGGATACCACAGCCTGCACCCAAAAGGACTTTCCGCTGCCAGATTCTGCATATACGAGCCCGTTCGCATTCCCGGGGGTAGCCAGCGGGTCGATCATCGCAGCTTCGCCGCGACGGGTCAGAACTAGTGTCCCTGACGAGGTTCGACTCCCCGTTCCGTCGCCATAGATCGGCAAAAATCGCACGGCTTGTGGAACCGACATGGAGCGCAGGCGGAAGGAACGGTGCAACCCGCCTTCACTCCCATTCAACGGGAGCGCCTGCTCGAATACGGTGCGCAGAATTCGCTTGTCCTCTCGGATATCGAACTTCTTTCCTTTACCGCCGATCGCGCGGTAGTAAGTGCACAAGCTCTCGCTATACGAGCGGAGTCGGTCCTTGCTCTTCGAATAGATAACAAGGGCCATGGACACTTGCACGCCTATTTCACCGCGACCATTCAGAGCGTGCACGAGGGTGTCGATACGCTTTTTCTTGTAGCCAATAACAGGCCAGAGCTTGATCGTCGGCCCGTACGCCTGGTTGTTGATCACAGTCGACATCAAGCCGACCTTCCGCTTAAGCGCCTGCTGGTCGGGGTACAGCATGACGAATGACAGGTAGAAGGGCTCCTGGATCTGGTTGGTCAGCCCCTTGGCGTCGCCGATCACCTCATTCATGATCCATGTGTGCGCACGCTGAGGGAAGTTGTTGACGCTGAGCACCTTGGCGAAATGCTGCCCGTCATTGAACGATATCGACGCGTGATCTTGGGAATAGTCGACCGAGAACGAGTTGGGAAGAATCTGCTCGTTGAGCGGACGTTCTTCGTCCAACGGGGCCACACAATCATCGTCTGAAGCCCAGGGGTTGTGGACCTTCTTAACGATTCGCCGATACCCTGCCTCGTCGAGCAGACGAAAATGAAAGCCTGCGGTCTTCAGGCGGTCAAACAGTCCTGTGACGTGCTCGGTCGCGGGTGCAAGATCGTCGGCCGCGACATCAGCCGCGGTCACTGGCACTTTAATTCCGACAAAAAGCCGCTTTTTGTGGACCCGAACTCCATTCGTCGGAATGAGCGGCTGTGTGGTCCCTGACGCTATGTACTCGGCATGCTCGCGAGCCATCGAGGCCAATATGCCGCCAGCACCGGCCTTCCCTGAGAGGTAGCCCTCCACAATGGCGTCGATGTCGGGATCCGCGAGGATACCCCAATGAATGATGGACCCCGCCGGAAGGTTCGCCGACAAGGATACTGAAAGGCGCTCCACGAACTGGTTGTCGGTTCCCACCACCGGCGAGGTGACACCCACCGCGCCAATGAAACGCTCCTTCAACCGTTTGGATTCGAAGTAGAGGATATTGGAGGAGTCATCCCACGCAGTGACCGTGATGTTCTCGGCGGGATGATTTTTCTTGAGCTTGCTCATTATCTGGCGTCCGGGGTGGGGATGATTGCGATCGCGAGGCTGCCGACTAGCGGCCATGCCAAGATAAGCGAAGGGGTGCACAGCAAGACTAAGGCAGCGGGTCCGGGCATCGAGCCGGACGTCGCTGCCTTCCTGCATTTGCTACTTGGTAGAGCAGATAGAGGGATCAGTTCGCCTCTGCGCAGGCACCCCTAGAGGGTGAGGCCGGGAATCCCGGTAGTTACGACGTGTACGACGGCCTCGGGCAACCCGGACGCACGCGCCTTCACGACAGCATCGACGAACGGACCGATCAGGAACGCCACGCCCACGCCGATCGCGGCGGGCTTGAAAGTCATCATGACCGCCGTGGCCACGAGCCCGAACAGGACCGATACGAGGCCAATAGCCAGGCCGAGCGAGCCGTTGTACTCGTCTTCCAGGAAGTCGTTGAATTCGGTCAACGCGTCGCCGCCGCCACCAGCGTGTGCCGATGCCAGCGACACAATGGCGATGATGATGAGGGCGGCGACCATGAGCAGCCACTTCGGAGGGTTCTGGACCGCACTCTCGCTGGAACCAGAAGTCATCGACTTGAGGGAGATTTCCATGTTTTTATTCCTTTAGTTTCTATCCTTGGTTGGTGACACTTTCGTTTGCTACGGGTTGGTAATTTGCGGCATCCCTCCCATGTCCTTAATGGTGTTGTCCCTGGTGCTTGTCGCGGAGGAGTCAGTGGCCCCCTGAGACCCTTCGGATCGCGGCACACGCGGCGATCCGACAGGCTTGGAGCCCGTCGGCCGCACCATCTTCGCCGGCGCCAGAATGCCGCGATTGACGAAACCGGCCGCCCCCATAGCCCAGCGGCGAGGCTGGACTTCGGTGAAGACGTACGAGGGGTAATGCAGGTCATCACGCGCGTCGATCCACGGGGCTACCCAAATTCGCATCACCACGGCTGGCTCGCGGACGGGCTTGCCGTAAATGTCACCGCCATCGACACCGCCAGCACCGGCACCGACGGCCTTGGCTAGGTCATACGAGCCTGCAATCGAGGCTCCTTGCGCCCCTTGCCGTTCGCTCTTGGCAGCCGGGAAGCTTCCGATCTGCACATTGCCCGCGACCGCCCCGGACTCGATGTCCTTCATGGTCACCCCGAAAGGCAAGTCGCTTTCCCTAAGCGGCATCGGTTGATCGGTCGACTTGATGACGGCCATCGGCGTTTTGCACGTAATTCCGTCTTGCAGCGAGTCCGGATTGTTCGGATCCATGCATGTGAACGAAGAACGGCCGCCCGCAGGGTCCAAGATCGATGCGCAACCACTAAGGGTCACGGTTAGCGAACACACGAGTAGTAGCTTCTTCATTTCAGTACAAATCCTTTCTTAAGTGCCACGGTCACCTTCCTGCCGGCATCAACTTCGAGCACCGGCATCATTTGATCTGCCAACTTCAGGTAGTACTCGCTCACGCTCTTCGCAGCGTCGGAGAGACCTGTCGCGAGCCCGGTCTTTCCGATCGTGCTGGCGTCGACGGACTGAGTCTGGACACTTCCCGAAGGGTTGAGATCCAAGCCCTGGACGCGTGTCGGCTTTAACGCATCGCCGAATCCGGATAGCACGCCAGCCATCAACGTTTTCGCGATCAGCTGGCCCTGCTTCGAAACGAGCCTTCCCCGCACACCTACACGCCCGTCCTCGCCAAGCACAAACCCATCGAGCGGAGCCTCTACGACGCGAGGCTCTTTGGTTGGATCGTCATTGGGAATGATGCAAGCGATACTTTCGGTGCGCAGCTGGGCTCGCTCATCGGAAAGCCCGCCGTAGCCGGCGACGAGCACGCGGCAATCGTTGAGCGACTGTGACGTATGTCCATTGGGCATTGACGAAATGCCCTTAACACGGAGGATTCCAGGCACTGCGTTCACTTTTGCCTTGGCGGACTGGTCCGTCGGAGCGTCCATACCCGTGATGAGGTGCCCTTCAAACACGGTGGTCATCGGAACGTACTCACCAGGAGTCTCGGAATCTGCCCGTAGCTCTTCAGGCTTCGGCGTCGCGTTCTCCGTAACGCGGATGCGAATGGTCTTCACCTCGGGAGTCGGCGTGGCCGCCGCCGCGGGAACTCCAGAGGCCAATGAAGGGGCAGGAGCATTCGGGAGCTGATATCCCGCTCCCAACTCCTTCTTCCCTTCGAGCGAGTCCAGGCGGGTGCTCAGCTTCTGCACCTCGGAAAGAATGTCTTTGGACACACCGTCCGCGCCTGGCGCCGATTTGATCTTGTCGATCGCGTCCTCCAAACGGCCGAGAATCTGTTTCCGGGCCTCGCGCTCCTGCTTGATCTGGTCTCCGAGATCCTTCAACTGCTTGGATTGCGCTGTAAGGTCGCCTGCGAGCATCTCGACCGTGCGATCCTTTGGCTTTGGAAGCAGCATGTTCGCCGATACTGGGGGTTCGGGATTCTTCGGAAGCCGCTTCTTGGGGGCAGGCTTCAGAAGAATGAAGAGCAGCACCACGACGACGATGAAGCTGACGCCGACGATCCCCAGACGGACACCCGAGCCTTGCTCGTTCCACCAGTCCTTCAGACCTTTCTTCTCGCTCATTGCGTTCCTCCCTGCCCCGTGGCGGACTTGTCCGCGACGACGAAGAGGTCGGTCTCCGCGCCACTTCCCACAACAGATGACGGGAAGAATGCAACCCCGCGAACACCTTCGGCCCAGAAGGAGGGCTCTTGCAACTCCACCGTCCGATCAGCCGGCCCAGATACCCGGTACCGGTATATGTCGTAGCGCGCCCCAGAATGCCGCGACAGGGGCCTGATGCTCACCTCACCAATAGCAGCAACCGCAGAAGGCATGTACCCCTCCGCGTAGCCCTGCAACCGCCCCCCCGACGCAAGGGTCCGCAACGCGTAGACCAGTTGATCCGTGTACACATCAGACTTTGCACGCGCATCGAGTCCGGACGTCGATGAACCACCAGTGCTGGCCCCGCCGTTCAGCTGAAGAGGAATCACCTGGTTGGGTATCGATTTCGGAATGAGAAGAAGCGAGATGACAGGATCCCCCGGCTGGTCGCCCGTGATGTAAATGGCCTGCGCATCAGTCGCGCCATTGGCATGCACATACACGGACGAGCCGTTAGCCGTTATCACCATTTCCCCAAGCTGAGGTTTCTTGTCTTCGCCGCTCGTGGCATCGATTACCTTTGCTCGTGCAAACGGGGTTGCGATCCGGTTCATGTATGTGGCCGAGACGTCCACAGGCACGGTTTCTTCCCCCGTTACAGGGACCACATTGCTCCGCTGAACGACCTCGCCGGGCATGGTGCCGATGCCGGGCATGGCCTGGCGCTGCACCGCAGCTTGCCCGGGCGCGGGCAGCTTGTATTGGTCCACGGCGAAGGCGTTCGACGCGGCGAATGACGCCAGAAGTAGGCTATAAACGACTCGCTTCACTTACTCTCTCCTTGCTCGTTGTTCTGACGCCGCTCATCGATCATGAGGTCTCTGGCTTCGACGCTCCCGCCGGCCGCGCCGAAGCGAACAGCGTCGTCGAACCAAGGATCCTTTGCTGCTTCTTCATCACGTTGATCCGCCGCGAGCTCAGCGGCCTCGCGCTCAAGCGCGCGACGGTTTCTTGATTGCCAATGCTGGCTTTTCTCTTGCTTGCCTGGGTAATGATCGAACTTGGAGATCTGCGGCCAGCCGTTCTCGATGTCGACTTGGATTTCGTAAACGTACGGAGTTCCCTTCCCGATCGGGCCGGCCGTAGTCGTAGACTGGACCTCGCCCTTGATGAACACCGTCTTGGTGCGCGCCTCGTAATCCATTCCGGTAGCAGTGAAAGTCACGCTTCCGCCGCGGTCCTTGAACACAGGATCCATCGCGAGCGCGAAGAGCCGGCGCCTGACTTCCGGATAAATCGTCGGCGACGTGATGAGCCCCATCGCGTCTGCCACAAACGTCACATTCTTGGGGCTCACGTTCCCGGTGAGTGTCGCCGCCATTAGACCAACGCCGATCAGGTAGTCCTTGGACGCACTGTCGGCACTGATCTCTGCTTCTACTGTCATGCGAGGCGGCACCAGTCGAGTCACGACGTCTTTCTTCAGCCAGCCGTACAGCGCGCCCAAGGTGACCACGCTCTCGATCAGAACAATCACGAGCAAAAACTGAACGCTTCGCTCCGCGCTTCGCCAGGACTTCGTCAGAAAGTTGAGCCTCATGACCACAGCACCCCATGCTTTGCGTTCCGATAGAGCTTGTTGATACCGGCCCAACCTGCCGCAAACACGATGTGTGGGATAGCTCCCATCATCTCGTTCTGCTTCCAGCGGCGCATCCGCGCTGTGAACCAAAGTCCGACCGCGGCGCCTACGAACGGCCACATGCCGCGAGCGATGTAGCCGCCCAGGAAGCACAGCATCAAGACCAGAAACTCGTCCATTTCCCATAGAAGAAATGAAGGCATGTCGTCCGTGTGGGCGGGAATATCAATTTCGTCGATCATTGGTTGCACTCCTTGTTTTTCGAAGCAGGTACGATCCTTCCGCCGACGACCTGCGCTCCAGGCACCTGGCATGCGGCAGATCCTGGCGAGATGGTCCGAGGGGAAGGTTGTGGTTGACCGGACGGGGATTCCGCAAGGCCTGGATAGCTTCGCGGCGTAGTTCCCACCGCCTTTGCTCCACGCCTAAGCTGTGCCGGACGATCGCCGCTCACCAGGATCTCCACGCGGCGGTTGAGGCTCTGATCAGCGAAACTCACCGGGAGCCTCTTTCCGTACCAGCGCGCTTCGATTGATTTGGCGGGTACGCCCGCAACTTCCAACGCACGTTTCACCCCCTCCGCCCTGCGCTTCGACAGGGCGAGGTTGTAGGCGTCGGTACCGCGCTCATCCGCATGCCCCACCACCAGATACGTGACGCCCTGCCCTGCAACTTGCGCGGCAACCAGTGCCGCAGCGTTCGTGGACGCCGACTCCGACAAATCAAAATCGAATCGAACGACTTGGCTCAGTATGAGTCTCGGGTCCTTTCGGTAACTCGTATCGATCCATGTTCCGGGACGGTACGTAGACGGCCCTTGAACCGACCAAACCGGTTGGAGCTTTTCAGGTCCCACCCGTTTCGGTGTTGCGACCGCATGTTCAGAATGCTCAGGAACGGTCACGAGGGCGGACGTCTCCGGCACGATCCACTCGCGCATATCGAACTGACTCTGGCCTTCAGCTGCGGCCGCCATGCTCGATGTCAGAACTAGAGCACTTCCTACCAACCCAATAAAACGCCGCATTCGGACGCCTCCCACTATTTGCATTGCGTGGTATTTTAGCGATGAATGTTTATATCTCAACCTATCAATGTTGATTTTTTGGGCGTCGTGCCGCGCGCCCCAGGGGGACTAGGAGGACATGAAAGGAATAGGCTTTTTTGGAAATCGCTTGGGCGGGGCTGCCGACACCCTGGCCTTAGCGGCAATTTCGTCGTCAGTATTGACGACCTCTCCATTCTTCAGCGGCCTGCCTACTGCGCCCTCTTACGCTCTGGCTGGGCTTGGTGCTGCATGGGTGGCCGGACGCTGCATGCATGGCATGGCTGGCATGCATCTATTCCGCTCAAAGCTCAACATCCGCTCCAGCGACCTGCTCTCAAGCGATGGCATGCTGATCGGCTACACGACTGATCGCGGGCGTGCCGTTCGGCTCCCAGACGAAGCACTGCCATACCACGGTATGGTCGCGGGACGAAGCGGTTATGGAAAAACGACTTTTGCCCGGCTGATGATGCTGCAACAGATCATTCGAGGTGGCGGATTGCTCATGATCGACGCCAAGCTCGATAGCGACGACATGTCGTGGGTTGCGCAAGTCGCCCGCTGGGCGGGGCGGTACCAAGACATGCAGTTCATAAACCTTGGGGATCCTGCCAATAGCAACAGCTACAACTCCGTCCTTGAAGGCGACCCGGACGAGGTCGCCGACAGAATATTGACGAGCCTTCCCGCTCCAGAAGTAGCCCCAGCCGCAGAGCACTATCGTCAATCCGCAAAGCAGGCACTAGGGGCGATCGTCGGAGGCGTTCAGGCGCTTGGGCTGGCATACAACTGCATTGATCTCTCCATACTGCTACACAACGAGCGCGCACTATCCGAGCTAGAAGAGCGCCTTCGCTCCGTGCTGCCTCACCATCCCGCAACGAAAAATCTGTCGCTTTGGATAGAGCAGTACCGAGGCGGATTCGGGAACGACACGGGGCCAGCCTCAGCCAGGATCAACATGAAGCGTCTGAAAGAGACCCTAGGCGGCATCGCTGGGCGGTTGCATGCCTTCGGCACTGGGACCTTCGGCGAAGTCGGGTCGTCGTACAGCCCGGACGTGCGTCTGTTCGACAGCATGATGTCGAACAAGATTACATACGTCTCTTTGCCAACAATGGGGAAGGACGAATCCGCCCGAAATTTTGCGAAGATGCTCCTGGCAGATCTTCGATCCGCGATCGCGCGGATACAGCAGCTACCGAAGTCGCACAGATCGCGTATCCCATATCTCGCCTTGCTGGACGAGTTCGGAGCCTACGCGCTGATGGCGATGAATCGAGTTTTTGAGCAGGCAAGAAGTGCCGGAATTTCGGTGTGGGCGATGTTCCAAAGTATCGCCAACCTCGACGCCGTGTCACCAGACTTTCGCGACATGCTGGAAGAAAACACCGATACGAAGCTGTTCTTCAAGCTAGCGAGCCCGAAGACAACTGAGGAGGCAGCCAAGATGATCGGCAAAGGGACATTCGCGAAGACGACCATCAGCGCCACCAGTCGTGCGTCCGAATCGACGCCAAAAATCACGCCCGCGCCTGAAGGCGGGCTCAGCACTGATGCGGGATACGCGATCGCAGAGTCAGAGGAGGAGCAATACCGCGTCACTGAAGATGACCTAAAGAAGGTCGACCGTGGTGAGTGCATCATGCTCTATCAAGGGTGCGAGCTATTCAACCTGCGGATACCAAACATCACGATCTCGAAATGGCTATCGTCCAAGGCAGTTCCCATCCGCGTCAATCGCACCAAACGTAAACAAGTAAAAGGCTGCGACTATTTCAAGAATGCGGACCGATATCTCACCGCAGCAAAGGCCGCCAGAGCTTGAAGTACGCCCGAACCTCTATTACCGCTATGCACGCTATGGACAACAAAGGTCATGGTCGAACAAATTCAATTTTGGGGCTTGATAGCCCTCGTGATAGTGCTTGGCCTACTTCTGGCGAGCTGGACGAGGGCGATTTTGATCTACCTGTTTACGGATCTAGTATCACCTGGCCTGACGGCGGTGGCGAAGCCAGTTCTACTTTGGATCGCCTACTTGCTCAAGACAATTTGGCTGGACCATTGGGTGATCATCCAGAATTTGCTGAAGCCACACTCCGCGATCTTCCCTTCCCTATCTGCAAGAAGGAAGCGCCCGGTCGAGAAGTCGTAGCCAAGCTGACGGTCGATGACTTTGAGGAAGGTCCGGAACGATGGGCGCTTCTGGCCATCAAAACGGCCGTTCAGCTTCTGTTGAACAGTCGTGCGAAAGATCGGGACATCATGAACGCCGGCCGGTGGCTCCTGGGATTTGATGATGGCCCTCTCTCGTTCGAAAACTGCTGCCGCGTTCACGGCGCCCGGCCTGGCGTCGTACAGCTACGTCTGCAATTCGAGCTGTGGAAGCGGTGGCACGTATTCTCAGAGCCTATTCAACTTGGCCTATTTTCTTTACCGGAGGAGGTTGCAGACTCCATTCGGATGCGCGGCGGTCGCGCCGCAGTGAACGTAGCTGAGCGGATATGGCAGCAGCCGGGCATTATGACGTTGGACGCCGTGAGGGACCAGGACGAGTGCGCCGCGCTTGAAAGGCTCGATGAGGCTTCTATCGCATCCCAGCAGGGAGACAACTGGTATCTCACTGGACGCAACCCCTCGGCAACAGGAAGGCGGGACAGCAGCTGGTCCGACCTATTCCCATGGTGACGACTAGTTGTCGATCACCGAATCATTTCTTTGGGACTATCAAATATGGACCATGACGTGCTCACGGGCGCTTTAAAACAACACATCCTAGAAGACGCGAAATCCCGCTCTGACGCAGTACGACGCGGTGCCGAGACACGTAAGCTCGCGGCGCTCCTCTTACACAAGTTCGGCCGCGGCGCGATCGGCGCATTCTCCATTGCGTCTGACGACAGTTGCGTGGTGCATGCAGCTTCGAACGTCTTAGACTCTGAGCTTTTCCGACTGGACCCCTGCTGGCGCGAGAACGATCGTCAGAGGTGGGCTGCCTGCCCCGGCGGACCTGGTGCTACGGTGAGAGCTTCGAAGAAAAGGCCCTGTATGGGCCTTTTTGTTATTGAGCGCGAGAACCTCAGGCGGGAATGAGATAGTCGTTGCGAGAGGCACCGCCGAGTTCGGCGGCGACGAGCCAGCGCGGAGCCCGCCCACGCCCCGACCACGTTTCACCAGTGTCAGGGTGGCGATACTTGGGTGCCACTATTCTTTTGCCCGGAGCCGGCTTGGACCGTGCCTTATTGCCGGCTGCGCGCGCTGCCTTCAGGTCCTTCAAGGTGATCCCGTTTTTATCGAGTTGCGCCAGAATCTGGCGGATAACCACGTCCCGCTTCTGAGCTCGCAGATCGTCGAGCTGTCGGTTCACCCGTTTGATACGATCCTCCAAGGCGTGTTCTTTTCGCATAATTCTCTCCCTCAGTTCTGTGTGTGAATGACAATCTGCTTTGCCGTCAGCGCTCCACTTGGCCGCGGTATCGCCGCTTTCCTTCGGGTGGATTCCGGTTTTCCAGCGAGCACCTCTTCCAACGCCTTCTTGACCCTAGCGATGTACCACTGTTGGCCCTTCTCATTGGGGGAACCATAGTGGCCGACAGCCTTCCATGTGTTGCCATGGCGGGCAATTTCGTCCGCGTAGATCCACGCACCAATGTGGATGTTCAAGCATGGCTCCCAAAGGTGCTCACGTGTGATTCCGTAGCGAGGCAGCCGTTTCTCGATCCACCAGCTGTTTATTTGCATCACCCCGACGTCTTCGCTGCCGTCTCGGTTCAAGGTGTCGTTCAAGGCGTTCGCTTTCCACCTTGACTCATGCCACGCTATCGCACGCAACATGATTTCACTGACCCCGTAGCGTTCCGCTGCCTCTCGAAAGCAAAGCGTGCCCTTCGCAATTGGGCTCGACATCGAGGCCGGTGAGACGACCATCAATGACAATAGCAATAGCGAGGCAGCGGTTCTCATGCGTGCCCCATCGCCCGTGACACCAGTCCGCTGCACAGTTGGAGAAACAAGGCTTCGTCGCCTTGCACTCCGTCAGGCGTCAGAACGAACTTCCCGGCGATAGCAACTGTCGGCGTAGCGTCCACGGCGTATGCGATCATCGACCGGGGAAGCTCTGCGACCTCCGCCGGCGACAGACTCTCCCAGGCCTCCTCGAACGCCAGCACGTTCCCCCCCGCCGCGTTCACGATGCCACGCCAGGTTTCAGGAGCTCGCGGCGAGCGGCCTTCGCCTTGGATAGCGCGGTAGGCTGCATCTTCGAATCTCGCGACCCCAGCCCCCAACGCCTTTTGCGCGGCCAAATACCCTGCGGCTTCGTGAATTCCCGTGCCATCGGCAAGCAGAATCGGGACGAACTCATATCGCCAAGGTGCTGGGAGACTCTTGGCCCACTGACGCAGTGGCGTGTGGAATGTGCGGCAAAAAGGGCAGCTAAATGAGAAAAAGATGCGTACCACTCGCTTGTCCGCTTCAACCTCGGCAACCTCACGGTATGGCATCGGCGGGGTATATGACTGTCCCTTTCCCTCACCACCCATTGTCATAGAGGGTTGCGCCTTCGCCACTACGTGCAGGGCGCTAGTTGTGGCTAATGCCAGCACGGCGGTAATGCAGGAACGCCTCATCTTGAATTTGCTCATTGCTCAGTAGTCCTTGGTCAATGCACATAGCGAAAAGCGATTGCCGTCGCTCGCCTCGTTTCCACTCTTCGATCACGTGTTGTACTGGTTGTTCTGCCAGGATCCCGTTGTCTATGAAGTATCCGAGGAGGTCCACCGCTTCCTTTGTTCGGCCTAAGCATTCGATGACCTGGAGGCGCGTCGCCGCTCCAGTCGAAATGAGCGCTTCCCACAGTTCAAGGACGCGATGTTCTTCAATGGCCACGCGAGCCATCGTCTCCACCGCTTGATACGCCTGCGCGGGAGTTATCACACCCGAAGCGATCAACCTCTTGTCGAGCCTCTGCCGCTCAAACGTAGGCCACAGGGCCGGGTTCAGGAGGGACTGAATGGCGCTGAGCGTGGTTTTCCCTTCACGCGCGAGGCGGACGCCCGCCTCCGCGAGAGTTTCGAATTGAGGTTGATAGCTCGCCGCTTCGTACAGTTCTTTGGCGTCTCCGCCGGCCAGAATCACCCGTCGCACGCGATCATCGATCTGGATAACCTCAAAGATCGGCATCTTGGTTTCCGACATGTCGTGGTCGCTCACAATGACCGGGAACTTGTCGTCCGGGTGATAGGCCCCGACGGCCTTCAACCACGCTTTGCTAGATTCGTTGGGTACGACCCATTCGACCGTCGCCTCGGCGGGGATGGTCCTCACGAGGCGAGGCGCAATAATGAGTCGCAGCGTCTTCGCAATCAAGTCCCGGGGCATCTTCAGTTCGAGCAAACGCTCAATCACTAGCGCACTCGTATCCGAATGCGTGGTTGTCCAGAGCTGGCACCCGGTGTTCGCGTTGCGGCCCAACGCCTCAGCGGTCTCTTCGTCCCGAGTCTCACCGATCATGATGCGGTGGGCACGCTGTCGAAGGAATGCCCTGGCTAGCATGGGATACGTGACCTTTCCCGGCACCAGCTCACATTGGTCTATGCCAGGCGTAGGTATCTCCACAGGTTCTTCTGCGGTCTTGACGTTCTCTCCTCTGTCGCGCAACTCGACCATGTATGCCATGAGCTGCGTCGTTTTGCCGCTTCCCATGGGGCCCGACACCACTACCGTTCCCGCGCGTACCGCGAGTGCCTGGTCGATTACGCGTCGGACTGCTAAGGGCATGTATATGTCACGGTAGGCAAGCCGTTGTGCTTGTTCCCGAGCGAGCCGAAATACGGCTGTTGAGCCGACGATGGTGTGAAGGAAGCTGGCACGGAGACTCAATTTGAGCCCATCTTCCGGATAGCGAAGATGAATCGCGCCATCCATCGGTATGAACTGTTCGGACAAGTCCATGCTTGCACGTGCGCGGAGCTTTTCCTCGACATGCTTGACGAGATCCCCTTCGTACTCCGGCTCAAGCCAGCTGATTAGACGAACCCCCGAGTCAGCAACTTCAACCGGGCGCATGGCGCCATGGACGAAGCGAAGTTGAATGTCGGTCATGCCCTCTAATGCCGCTCGACGAAAGAGTTCGTTCAGGAAGTCGGCGGCCGGCTTGTCTTCCGGGCCCATGTAGATAAATTGATCGCGCTGACGGCCGAGTCTACTCATCGCCTCCTCCGCCTTACAGGAAGTTCTTGCACGTAAGACTGGGCCCGTAGAGCACGGCGCTTGCGTAGGTTTGCGCGCCGGAATCCACCTTTATGCTCAGCTCCAGGAGGGATAGACGAAGCTCGGTGTGCTCCGGTCCAGCAAACAGGTTGCTGGCGATAAAGCGCGTCGCGTCCATCGTCAGCCGAATCGGTAGTGCTAGCCGGTCCATCCGCTCGCACGGCTCAGTCGCCACCAGGGAGTAGCCCAGCCAAGCGATTGTCCCGAGAAATACGGCGGTGCCGAAAAACGCCTTGAATAGCATGACATCTCCATTGTCTATGCCTCGATTATATTTATGGCGCTTTTTATTTCATACCCAACAATGTGTACTTTTTGGTTTGTGGTTGGGTTTTTTGCACCCTATGTGCCTGCATGCCTGTGAGGCAGCCTGTCGAAGCCTTTCCGAGCATGCTGCCCGCGGGATTCAACGGCAGAATCAAGGGGCGGCGCACCCTGGTAATCGTGAAATTTCGTCGCCATCCCCTTGTAAGCCAGCAGCACCTTTGCCAGCTTTCCGCCTCTATGCTTCAGGATATGGAGCTCTGCACAACCCGGATACGGAGTATCCGGGTCATCTTGCTCGGGTCTGTATATCCCCATCACAACGTCAGCATCCGCCTCGATGGATCCTGAGTCCTTAAAGTCGGCGAGCAGTGGACGTTTGTTGGTTCTTCGATCGATTTCGCGGTTCAACTGGGACAGGAGCAAGATAGATATGCCAAGCTCCTTTGCGAGGCTCTTAAGACCGCGCGTGATAGTTTCGATCTGGCTGTGGCGCTTCTCTTCAGTCCCGACCATGAGCTGGAGGTAATCGACGATCAAGACGCGCAGGCCTGATTTGCGCTTCAAAGTTCTCGCCTTGGACGCTACGTCGAGAAGCGTCAAGCCAGAGGTTTCGTCGATGAACAGCGTGGCTGTGGCCGCAAGCTGTCCCGCTGTGACGAGTCTCGCCCAGAAGTCACTTTGCACTGCTTCTGGATTGTCCGCCTGGAGCGCATCGATCGAAATATCGGACCATTGAGCCAAGGTACGCCCGGTGAGCTCCTCTTCGGGCATTTCTTGCGACAGATACGCCGTCGGGACTTGGTCAGCAGCTAGGTGACTTCCGATCGTGCCTGCCAATGCCGATTTCCCCATCGCCGGGCGACCGCCCAGGACGTACAACCGCCCCGGCAACAGTCCGCCGTGCAACGCCTTGTCCAGATCGGTCAGCCCTGTAGAGACGACGTCTCGGGCTATGCCTCCCGAAATTCTCTGGTCCAGCTGTTCAATGAAGCGTGCCGCTGCGGCAGCGATGGGCACAGCGTCCCGCTTGACCGTTTGCTCCCCCAGACCGCCGATCAATTTCTGTGCATGGTCGAGGAGTTGATGCACGTTCCGGCCACCTGGTTCGGATACAGAAGCTTGGATCTCCGACGTCACGAAGATCAGCTGTCGGAGCAAGGCCTGTTCGACCACAATCTCGGCGTACCGAATTGCGTTTGTGGCGCTGGCGCACTCCGCGGCAAGCGAGTTGAGATAGGGTAACCCGCCGGCGCGGGGTGCTTCGTTGCGCTCGCACAAGAGATCGTGGACGGTAATCACGTCAGCCAATTGCCCCCGACAAATCAGGGAAGCAATTGCGCTGAAGATCAGGGCATTGCCATGGGCGCCAAAGTGCGAAGCGCCAACCCTCACCGGCGCGATGCGGTCGAAGGTGTCATTGTTAACAAGCAGGGCTCCGAGCAAAGCTCGCTCCGCCGTGCCAGCCCGAGCGTGCAGTGGGCTATCACCCTCCGGAATTGTGCGGCGCATTTCTTCTGGAACTACTCGAACGAAACAAACTTGCCGCCGTTCTCACGCAACCGCGACGCAATACGATCGCCGACGGCACGCAAAAAAGTGGCTTTTCTAAGGTGAGTGGTGATGACTGTGGGCTTTACCTCTTCGAAGCGGCGTTCGATGAGTTCAAAGATCGCATGTCGACCCGCCTCATCCCAAGGGTGCGAGAGCAGCCCATCCAACACGAGTAGGTCTGGATTGGCTAGCTCGGCGAGGGCATCCTCCCCGCACTCGACGACGGCAGCGATAGCCCTGCGGGCGCGTATAAGCCGGCCGGTGCTACCGCTTGCGATAACCGCAAACAGCATCGCCGTCGCCAGGTGCGTTTTGCCTTTCTGAGGCCCGCCTAACACCATGGAAACGCCGTCATAGCGCGCGACGTTGAAATGCTTGCTGTAACTCTCGCAAGCCAGTTTTCTCGCTTTATGTTCTTCGCTGTACGCGTGAAAGGTATCGAAGGTGCAAGACTTGTACCTTGTGGGTACGTGCGCCTTCGCCAGCACCTCGTCGCCGGATAGGCATGGAAGCGGCTCTGCATCGTGCTTCTGGCCACCTTCACCCTGAAACAACAGGCGCCGCAGCTCGTTAGACAACATCACTTGATCTCCTTTGCTGACCCGCTGCTTTATTGCAGAAGGTGACAAAGTTTCGTAATTATTTCTTGCTATGTGTGTAAATTCTTGGCTAAACATTGCCGCTGTAACACATTTGGCGCCGTTTTGTAAAACTTACTCGCGGTGATAGTGGTTTTCGACGCACTTCCGAAATCCGTCGGGGGAGATGAGAAAGTCCAGACTGGCGACGAATGGTGGTCGTCCCGGCTCTGACGGTGGCGCCTGCCCCGTCAAGAAATCGGACTCGCTGCATATCTCGAAGAATGTGTGCCATGCGTCCAGGCCCTGCTGGATTGTGTGATAACCAAACGGAGGCACGTCCAGCCTCGCAGCCTGCTTCCAGCGCGCTGCGAGGAGCTTTCGGCGGCTGTCATCAAGCACTTTGATCCTGGGGTTGAGGGGCATTCGGTCGTGATAAATCTCTACGAGCCGTTCGTGGGGACACGGCGGCAGTCCGTCAACCTGCGCAGATTCCAGGCCATCGCCCGGACGAGAGCCAGAACCTAGCGCTAACCCGCCAATAACCCGCTGGGTTTCGTCCGGGTTTCCCGTATCGGGTCTTCCGTCGCCTCCAGGTAGCTCCTGAGACGGCACCGACTTTCGCGGACGGCCACCCTTTTTCCCGTTCTCGCGGGACTGGTCTCGCCGCTTATTGCCCGCAGCGATCTCTTCCTCACAGCGCTTATGCCACCACCCGCTTTCCGTCTGAACGAAAAACTCCCTCAGCACCACACCCACGGCCTTGCGCTCGTCGTCACTCCGCGCGAGCAGTTTGCGGCAGAGGTCGGCCTCGTCTAAAGGCAGCGCCTTCTCGATGGTGTAGTAGTGGTCAAGCAAACGGCGGTACGCCCCTTCTTCCAAAAGAGTCAGGTGCCGCGTGTCCTTGACGTGGTCGCCGATGTTATGGGGGTAGAAGTGCATCGCAGTCTTGTCCGGTCAGACATTGAGCGGCACGGATTGCAGAAGATGGCATTTCATGGGCGAGCACGCAGCGCGTCGAGTAGCGCGGCTCGTCGCTCCGCGCCGGCGAACTCAGCCGGGTTTTGAATGTATCGGACGATGAGCGCGTCTCGCTCTGAGATGAGGCCTTCCTGAATGAGCCCCTCCAAAGAAACGCGACTCTCGCTATTTATCTCCACTAAAATGCCTCGCCGAAGAGGCATCGCCGTGTCCCCCTTTAACCAGAGGCTGGATTGTGGCGGGGTTACTTCAGCAAGCCGCGCCAGCGCCGCGACTATGCCAGCCGTCCGCCCGCCGATAGCGACGGAAGAGTTGATTCGGTCGGCTTCGACTATTGTTGCTCTTGTCGAGGTCGCGAGCTTATTGGAAGTAGCCATGGGCGCGAATTCGGTTAAGTAAAGGTTTGCGAATATTAAGCGATACTTTATGGAAGGTAAACCCCGATGACACAAAAGACAAAGAGGCCTGAAGGCTCCACGTCTCCGCAGCTGTCACAGATGCAACGCGACTTTGTCGCAAAGCTGGATTTTCAGATGCAGTCGAACGGCGTCTCAGCCGCCGCGTTAGCCGAACGGCTAGGCGTCAGCACGCCTGCCGTCTACGGATGGAGAAACAATGGCCGGTTCGACCGCGAACATGCGGTGGCTCTAGCCCAAGTCTTCGGTACCTCCATCGCTTATTGGCTCTCTCCTGAGATTCCCGTCGGCGCGCCTACTGACCTTTCGGCCCTCGCGGGTTCGGACGCAGAGACCATCGACATTCCCTTCCTCGGAGCGCGGCTGAATTACGGAACTATGTTGCCGCCAACGGCATGCGCAATCCGACACCTGCGGGTTAGCCGGACCTGGCTCAACGCTCGCCTTCCTCTGGGCGCGAACCTAACTGCTGTGGGGTTTGTGTACATAGAAGGGGCGTTCATGGAACCTACGTTCCGTCAGGGCGATATCGCATTCGTGCAAAGCGATGTGAAGGAAGTCAATGCGGACGGCCTGTATCTCATCCGGCAGGGAGAGCAGGTTGACCTTCGCTTCGTCCAACGTCTTCCTGGCGGGGGGCTTCGGCTATCTACCGAGAGCACAAAGGTCGCCCCGATCGATGTTCCAGTTCAGGACCTTGATGATTTCGTTCAGGTAGTCGCACGCGTTCCTTTCACTTGGGCCGAGCGACTCGCGTGACCTCCGAGAGTTAATCAACGCTTGACACTTAATAAAGCAACGCTTATCTTTACGCCAACCTACTAGCCGGGTCGACGCCACACGTCGCCGCGTCGGAGGCGACGAAATCGCCTCTCTTACCACGGGCAGAAGCAAAGGACGGCATATGGATGCGCGCGAGATCGACACCAACGAATTCGCTCAGGAACCGAGCGAGCAACTTTTGGAATTGCCTGCGGTCATCAAGGCCACGGGCATCAAAAAGACCAAGATTTACGAGGGAATCAAGGACGGGACGTTCCCGGCGCCTGCGAAGGTAGGGCGCGCATCGCGATGGCCCGCATCGGAGGTCCAGGCGTGGGTCCGCGAACAAAAGAATGCCCGCGCCACTGCCGCCCCCAGGGAACGACCTCTCAGGTACAACCGGAGTGTGCAGCACGCATAGTCCCAGCGTCTGGATGCGCGCATCAGCGGATCAGTAGGCACCCAGTATTTTCGAAGCCAGCCGACGTAGCTGTACCATTCTTCGAACAGCACAAAAAGCCGAGCACTATGCTCGGCTTTTTTTCGTCGAATTCCTTCGCCCCTGCCGACGACGCGCCTGGAGCGCCCCCGAATTGCGGCCCCACTCAGCTTTGGCTTTGTTGTCCCATATGTTGTCCCATAAGCCAAGCAAAGAAAAAGGGTTAGCTCAACGACATTGAGCTAACCCTTTGATTTTATTGGTCGGGGCGGTGGGATTCGAACTCACGACCCTCTGCTCCCAAAGCAGATGCGCTACCAGGCTGCGCTACGCCCCGAAGGGTGGCAACTATACCAGAATCCCGGCCCCCCGGGCGTAGACGCGCCGCGCGGTCGTGCGAACGTGGTCATGTCGACCAAGACGATGCGCCCAAATAGAAATCGGCGCGCCATGAAGGCGCGCCGATTTTTTATCCGCGCATCGGACCAACGGTCGTTACGACAGGGCCCACGCCGCAGCATCCATCAGCCGAAGCGGCCCGTGATGTAGTCCTCGGTTTCCTTGCGCGAGGGCTTCACGAAAATCTGGTCGGTCTGACCGAATTCCATGAGTTCGCCCAGGTACATGTAGGCGGTGTAGTCCGAGCAGCGCGCCGCCTGCTGCATGTTGTGCGTCACGATCACGACCGTGTAGTCGTTCTTCAGTTCGGCGATCAGCTCTTCGATCTTGGCGGTGGAAATCGGGTCCAGCGCCGAGCAGGGCTCGTCCAGCAGCAGCACTTCGGGCTTGATCGCCACGCCGCGCGCGATGCACAGGCGTTGTTGCTGGCCGCCCGACAGGCTGTTGCCGCTTTGATGCAGCTTGTCCTTCACTTCGTTCCACAGCGCGGCCTTGCTCAAGGCCCATTCCACGCGCTCGTCCATTTCGCCCTTGGACAGGCGCTCGAACAGGCGCACGCCGAACGCGATGTTGTCGTAGATGCTCATGGGAAACGGCGTGGGCTTCTGGAACACCATGCCGACCTTGGCGCGGATCAGCGAGATATCCGTCTTGGCCGTCAGCAGGTTCTCGCCGTCCAGGATGATTTCGCCTTCGGCGCGCTGGCCCGGGTACAGCTCGAACATGCGGTTGAACGTGCGCAACAGCGTGGACTTGCCGCAGCCCGACGGGCCGATGAAGGCGGTGACCTTCTTCTCCTGGATCGACATGTTCACATTGCGGATCGCATGGAACTTGCCGTAGTAGAAGTTCAGGTTCTTGACCTCGATCTTGTTCTTGACGGCGGTAGCGGTGTTTTCCATTTCTTTTCCCTTGGCTCCGGCGCGCCACGCGCGCCGGCAAAGCGATCTTTACTTGCGGAACATGTTGCGGGCAATGATGTTGATGCCCAGCACCAGTAGCGTAATCAGCGTGGCGCCGGCCCAGGCCAGGTCGTTCCAGTCCTTGAAGGGGCTGGCGGCGTATTGGTAGATGACGACGGGCAGGTTGGCCATCGGCGCGTTCATGTTGAACGACATGAACTGGTTGGACAGCGCCGTGAACAGCAGCGGCGCGGTCTCGCCGGAAATCCGGGCAATGGCCAGCAGCACGCCGGTGATGATGCCGGTCTTGGCGGCGCGATAGCACACCAGCGTGATCATGCGCCACTTGGGGCAGCCCAGCGCCGCCGCGGCTTCGCGCAGGCTGTTGGGCACCAGCAGCAGCATGTTGTCGGTGGTGCGCACCACCACCGGAATCACCAGGATGGACAAGGCCAGCGCGCCGGCCCAACCCGAGTAATGGCCCACCTGCGCCACGTACACGGCGTAGATGAACAAGCCGATGATGATGGACGGCGCCGACAGCAGCACGTCGTTCAAAAACCGCGTGGCAGGCGCCAGCCAGCCGCGCTGGCCGTATTCCGCCAGGTAGGTGCCGGCCAGGATGCCAACCGGCGTGCCGATCAGCGTGCCTACGCCCGCCATCACCACGCTGCCGAAGATGGCGTTGATCAGGCCACCGGTTTGCCCGGGCGGCGGCGTGATTTCGGTGAACAGCGTGTACGACAGCGCGGGCGCGCCCTTGGTCAGCAGCGTCAGGATGATCCAGAACAGCCAGAACAAGCCGAACACCAGCGTGCCCAGCGACACCGTCAGCATGATGCGGTTGAGGATGCGGCGGCGCCGGTAGACGCCATTCTGCATATTGAGTACGGAGACAGCCATGATCTTTTCCTTGTGCTCGCGGCGCGTCAGGTCTTACGGCCTTCGCCGGCGGAAAGGCGTACCAGCAGCACCTTGGCCAGGGCCAGCACGATGGTCGTGATCAAGAACAGGATCAAGCCCAGTTCCAGCAACGCCGACTTCTGAATGCCGCCTGCTTCGTTGAATTCATTGGCCAGCGCGGAAGCAATCGAGTTGCCCGGCGAGAACAGCGAGCCCGACCATTTGAACGCGTTGCCGATCACGAACGTCACGGCCATCGTCTCGCCCAGGGCGCGGCCCAGGCCCAGCATGATGCCGCCGATGACGCCCGACTTGGTGAAGGGCAGCACCACGCGCCACATCACTTCCCAGGTCGTGCTGCCCAGCCCGTACGCGGATTCCTTCAGCATCGCCGGCACCAGCTCGAACACGTCGCGCATCACGGCGGCGATGAACGGGATGATCATGATCGACAGGATCAGGCCGGCGGTGAAGATGCCGATGCCGAAAGGCGGCCCGGCAAACAGCCCGCCGATGACGGGCACGTTGCCCAGCGTGGCGATCAGGAACGGCTGCACGTACTGCTGGAATACCGGCACGAAGACAAACAGCCCCCACATGCCGTAGATGATGGACGGAATGGCAGCCAACATTTCGACGGCGGTGCCCAGCGGGCGACGCAGCCAGGTCGGCGACAGTTCGGTCAGGAAGATGGCGATGCCGAACGAAACCGGCACGGCGATGATCAGGGCGATGGCCGACGTCAGCAAGGTGCCGATGATGGGCACCACGGCGCCGTAGTTCTGGTTGACCGGGTCCCAATCGTTAAGCCACAGGAACGACAGGCCGTATTTGGCCAGCGATTCGCGGCTGCCGTAGATCAGGGATACCAGAATCGCCGCCAGCAGGATGAACACCAGGAAGGCGAACAGGCGGGTCAGATTCTTGAACAGCGCATCCATCAGCGCGTTTTTATTTTGCTTCATAGGCGAAGGCGTGCCGGTAGTCACGGAGTCCGCCACGCTGGGCGAAAGCGGCACACTATTATCCATTACCGCGCTCATGGATGGACTTTCCTTAGATGACCTGGGTGGAAACGGGAACTGCTGGGGCGAGCCGCCCCGGGTCTCTTGGTGGCCAAGATTTCCGGGGCGATCGCCATCGGGTCAAGCGCGTGGCAGGCAAGCGTCAGGCCGTGCCCAAGGCAGGTCAGACGCCAATCTTGCGCGCTGTCCCCGGTTTACTTCCAGACGGGGGTGCCGTCGGCGGACTTGACTTCGCCCCAGGCGGCGCGGATTTCCTTGGTCACGGCTTCCGGCAGCGGCACGTAGTCCATGGCTTCGGCCGACTTGGCGCCGTTCTTGAACGCCCAGTCAAAGAATTCCAGCACGGCCTTGCCTTGCGCCGGCTTGGCTTGCGACTTGTGCACCAGGATGAACGTGGCGGCGGTAACGGGCCACGAATCGGCGCCCGGCTCGTCGGTCAGGACCACGCCCATGCCCGGCGCGCCCTTCCAGTCGGCGTTGGCGGCCGCGGCAGCGAACGCCTTTTGCTCGGGCTGGACGAACTTGCCGGCCTTGTTTTGCAGTTGCGTCCAGGCCAGCTTGTTTTGCTTGGCGTAGGCGTATTCCACATAGCCGATCGAGTTCTTCAGCTGGCCGACGTAGGCGGCGACGCCTTCGTTGCCCTTGCCACCCTGGCCGGTGGGCCACTTGACGGCCTTGCCTTCACCGACTTGCGACTTCCAGTCAGCCGACACCTTGGACAGGTAGTTGGTCCAGCCGAAGGTGGTGCCCGAGCCGTCCGAACGGTGCACGACGATGATGTCGGCCGACGGCAGCTTGACGTCCGGGTTCAGCGCCTTGATGGCGTTGTCGTCCCACTTCTTGATCTTGCCCAGGAAGATGTCGGCCAGCACGGCGCCCGACAGCTTCAGCTTGCCCGGTTCCACGCCGTCGATGTTCACGACGGCCACGGTGCCGCCGATCACGGCCGGGAATTGCAGCAGGCCGTTCTTTTCCAGGTCAGCCGCCTTCATGGGATCGTCCGAGGCGCCGAAATCGACGGTCTTGGCGATGATCTGCTGTTGGCCGCCGCCCGAACCGATCGACTGGTAGTTGATCGCGTTGTTGGTGGCTGCCTTGTAGTCCGACGCCCACTTGGCGTAGATCGGGTACGGGAACGATGCGCCCGCGCCGGTCACATCGGCGGCCTGGACGGCGAAAACGGCGGCGCTCAGCGCAACGCCCACGGAAACTTGTTTGAAGACACGTTTGAACATCAGGGTTCCTTCTGTGCTCGTTAAAGGAGTCTAGTCAGGCTTTTTCTAGTGCCTGTCTTTCAGCGACCCTCGCATCTTAGGGGCCCAACGTGACAAGATAGTGACAGTCACATACGCTTCATCAATCGCTTTGCGCCCCGCTAAAAACGTCGCGGCCGCCCCGGAAATACCGGGGCGGCCGCGTTCGCTCACGCAAAAGCGCTGTGGTCGGAACGGACGCTACACGCCCAGCTTTTCAATCAGGTATTGATGCAGATTGAAGGGCTCGCGCCGGCTTTTTACCCGGGTGTAATCACCATCGGGCCGCTGCTGCCATGCCAATTGGTTATCGCGCAGCGCATAGGTGAACGCCTCGTCGATGACGCGTTTCTTCAACGCCTTGTCGTAGACCGGGAACGCGATTTCAACCCGGCGGAAGAAATTGCGGTCCATCCAGTCGGCCGACGACAGATACACCGTTTCCTCGCCATCGGCGTAGAAATAGAAGACGCGGGAATGCTCCAGGAAGCGTCCCACAATGGACCGCACGCGGATATTCTCGGACAGTTCCGGCACGCCGGCCCGCAGCGCGCACACGCCCCGCACGATCAGGTCAATCTTCACGCCCGCCTGGCTGGCCTTGTAAAGCTCTTCGATGATCTGCTCTTCCAGCAGCGAATTCATCTTGGCCATGATGCGGGCGCGCTTGCCCGCCTTGGCCGCGCGGGCCTCGGCGCGTATCAGCGCCACCATCCCGTCGTGCATGGTGAAGGGCGATTGCATCAGCGCCTTCAGCGACCGGCGCGCGCCCAGGCCCGTCAACTGCGCGAAGACCTTGTCCATGTCCTCGCACAATTTCGGGTCGGCCGTCAGCAGGCCGAAGTCCGTGTACAGACGCGCGGTGCGCGGGTGGTAGTTGCCGGTGCCCAGGTGCGCATATCGGCGCAGGCGGCCTTTTTCGCGACGCAGCACCACGGCCATCTTCGCGTGCGTTTTGTGGGCCACGACGCCATAGACCACATGCGCCCCCACCTCTTCCAGCTTGGACGCCCAGTTGATGTTGGTCTGCTCGTCAAAGCGCGCCATCAATTCCACCACCACCGTCACTTCCTTGCCGGCGCGCGCCGCCGCCAGCAGGATCTTCATCAGCTCGGAGTCTTCACCGGTGCGGTAGATGGTCTGCTTGATGGCCATGACGTCGGGGTCCAGCGCCGCCGCCGTCAGGAAATCAATGACCGGCTGAAACGACTGGTACGGGTGGTGCAGCAGGCGGTCCTGCTGGGCCACGGCGTCGAACAGGTCTTGTGGTTTGTCGCCCACCTTGTCAAAAGGCGCAGGCACGGGCGCGCGGTATTCGGGGAACAGCAGGTCGGGTCGCAGATCGGAATTGCACAGCTGCATCAGACGCGACAGGTTCACCGGCCCGGGCACGCGGTACGTGTCTTCGGCCTTTAGCGAGAATTCGCGCTGAAGAAAGGTTTCCAGTTCCACCGGCGTCAGTTTGTCGATTTCCAGGCGCACGGCGGCGCCGAAATTGCGTTGCGACAACTCGCCTTGGAGGGCGTGGCGCAGGTTGGTGACTTCTTCCTCGTCCACGAACAGGTCGCTGTTGCGGGTCACGCGCCATTGGTAGCAGCCCAGCATTTCCAGGCCGGGAAAGAGCTCGCCCACGAAGGCGCGCAGCAGCGACGTCAGCAAGATGAAGCCTTCCGGATGGCCGGAGAGTTCGGGCGGCATCTTGATCAGGCGCGGCAGCGCGCGCGGCGCCTGCACCACGGCAATCGACGCCTGACGCCCGAAGGCGTCGGCGCCGGCCAGCGACACAATGAAATTCAGGCTCTTGTTGTAGACACGAGGAAACGGATGCGCCGGGTCCAGCCCGATGGGGGTCAGCAGCGGCATCACATCGCGGTTGAACACGTCGCGCGCCCATTGCTGCTGCTCGGCATTCCATTCGGACGCGTGATGCAGGGTGATGCCCTCGGACTGCATGGCCGGCAGGATGGCGTCGTTAAGCAGGTTGTATTGCCGCGCCACCAGCTCGTGCACGGCCTGCTGGACGTTTTCAAACGCCTGATCGGGCGTCATGCCGTCAGGGCCGACCAGGTTCGGCGACTGGCGCTGCTGCTCTTTCAAGCTGGAAATCCGGATTTCAAAGAACTCGTCCAGGTTCGAGCTGACGATACACACGTACCGCAGGCGCTCCAGCAGCGGCGTTTTCGGATCTTCCGCCATCGCAAGCACGCGTTCGTTGAATTTGAGCAGCGACAACTCACGATTCATGAGCAAGGGCTCGCCGGGCGGGCGTGTGGGCATACCGGATTCCATACGTTGGGAACAGAGCGTGGAGTTTTACTGCAAAAGAGTGACGGTTCTATGACACAAGTGCAAAACCGTAGCGTACGTCAAAATCGGGACATATAGCGCAACCGGATTATTCGGCCAAGCCCATGATCCATAAGCGAAAACCCGAATCTCAAGGCACTGTCACATGGGGTCTCTATAATCAGGCCACCTCAAAGCCTATATTACGAGCCGCATGGATCAACTTCTGGCCGCGGTGGACCTCGGGTCCAACAGCTTTCGCCTCTCCATCGGACGCATCGTTCAACAGGACGGTACGCCCCAGATTTACCAGATCGATCGTCTCAAGGAAACCGTCCGGCTTGCCGCCGGCCTGGATGCCGAGAAACGCTTGGGCGACGACGCCATCGAGCGCGCCATCGCCGTCCTGGAGCGTTTTGGCGACCGCCTGCGCAGCTTCCACCCCAACCGGGTCCGCGCGGTTGCCACCAATACGTTTCGCGTCGCGCGCAACACGCGGGATTTCCTGCCGCGCGCGGAAGCCGCGCTTGGCTTTCCCATTGAAGTCATCGCCGGCCGTGAAGAAGCGCGCCTGATCTTCTCGGGCGTGGTCCACACCCTGCCCCCATCGCCCAACAAGCGCCTGGTCATCGACATTGGCGGCGGGTCCACCGAAGTCATCATCGGCAAGGGCCACGAGCCTGCCCTGATGTCCTCGTTGTACATGGGCTGCGTCAGCTACAGCCGCCAGTTTTTCTCGGATGGCGTGGTTGATGCGCACCAGATGAAGCAGGCCGAGCTGGCAGCGCGACGCGAAATCGAAGTCATCGCCAAGCAGTACCGCAAGATGGGCTGGAAAGAGGCCTATGGCTCGTCCGGCACCGCCAAGGCGCTGTTCGCCATCCTGACCGAAAGCCGCTTTTCCGATCGCGGCATCACGCGCGCCGGGCTGGCCAAGCTAAAAGACCGCATCGTGCGTTCGGGCCGCGTCATCCCGTCAGAGCTGCCGGGCATCAAGATCGAGCGTTCCGATGTGCTGCCCGGCGGGCTGGCCATCATGACCGCGCTGTTCGACGAGCTTGGCATCGACGTCATGCACACGGGTGACGGCGCATTGCGCCTGGGCGTGCTGTACGACCTGCTGGGCCGCGACGACGAGCACGACAAGCGCGACGAATCGGTACGCCAGTTCATGAAGCGCTATCACGTGGACGTCAACCAGGCGCGGCGCGTGCGCCATGCAGCGCTGACGCTGTTCGACGCCATGTTCCCCGAAGGCCCGGAACGCGCCGAACTTCGGCCGGCGTTGGGCTGGGCGGCGGACTTGCACGAAGTGGGCCTGTCGATCGCGCACAACGCGTATCACAAGCACACGGCGTACGTGCTTGAAAACGCCGACATGCCGGGCTTCTCGCGCGCCGACCAGCAGTTGCTGGCGCTACTGGCGCTGGGCCATCAGGGCAAGTTGACCAAGCTGGAACCGCTGATCCGCACGCGGCCGCAATGGAAAGCCATCCTGAGCCTGCGCCTGGCGGTATTGCTGTTCCGCCGCCGTGGCGAAATCGAACCGCTGCCGCTGACCGCGTCGGTGCGCGAAAACTCCATCGTGGTCCGGGTCAACCGGGAATGGCTGGCGCAACACCCCTTAAGCGACTTCACGCTACGTGCGGAAGAAGCCGAATGGAACAAGGTGGGCTTTTCGTTCGAAGTGCTGGAATTCTGACAGCGCAATTCCGGCGCGTTGGCAACAAAAAGGGCAATGGCGCTGGCGCCATTGCCCTTTTTTAAAACAAAGACAGATCCGTCTGACGGCGCAGCTGCTTGAGTTCAAGCCGCAAAGGCCGCGTGGCCCGCCGTATCAATCTGATTTTCATTCGGCGGAACAGGCGGCGCATGATGATCAGCGCTGGCCGTTCAGGGCCGCAGGCTGGTCCAGCCCGAAGTGGCGGCGATAGCGCTCGTCCATGCGCTCCATTTTCAGCAGCACCGGGAAGTCGGCGGCGTTGAAGTCCGGGTCCCAGGCGGGTTCGCCACAGACCTTGGCGCCCAGCTTCAGATACCCCTTGATCAGTGGCGGCACGCGGGCCGGCAGCGTGCTGTTCAGCTTCTCAACCGGGTAACGGTGCAGCGGGGTCACGTGGGGATCACCGCTTTGGGGCAGCTGCGGCATGATCGTGCGCCACACTTCCGCGGCGGTCACGCCGTCATCGCGCAGGCTGACGCTGGCGCAGCCCAGCACGTATTCGTAGCCGCCGCGTCGCAGGTATTCCGTCAGGCCGGACCACAGCAACATGATCACCGCGCCGTTGCGGTAGTCGGAATGGGTGCACGAGCGGCCGACTTCAACCAGCTGGTCGCGAATCGGGCCCAGCCCGGAAAGATCGAACTCCGACTGCGCGTAGTAGCCGCCGGCTTCCCGCGCTTTTTCCGGCGTCAGGATGCGATATGTGCCGACGACGCGGCCCGTATCCATTTCGCGCACCATCAGATGTTCGCAATAGGGGTCGAAGCGGTCATGCTCGATACCGTCATGCGCGTCGGGAAACACCGCGCCCATGTCCTCGGTGAAGACGTCGTAGCGCAGACGTTGGATCTGCTCGATTTCTTCAGCCGTGCGCGCCAGGCCTACCGCCAACACTTTCGGGGAGTTGCCCATCCAGGGTTCGGCGGGTTTACGGCTTGGGGTGGTGCGTGCTAATTCCAGCATTGCGCGTAGCTCCTAGAGAGTCCGGTCAGTTTGGACGCCCTGTATGTCAAAGACTTGACCAATATGTTACGTGACTATGAAGTTTAGTTCGGGGCAGATGGGTCAACTTTAGGCGAATCTCGACAAAACTTTACAATTCAATACCAAGCCCGAATGCAGAAAAGCCACCCACCGAGACTCGGTGGATGGCTTTTTCTAAAGCGGCTGGGCCGGGCTCAGGCCAGGCTGGCGGCGAGCTTCTCTGCGGAGGAAACGGCAAGGGATTCATCTTCAGCTTCGACCATCAGGCGAAGCTTCGGTTCAGTGCCCGATGCGCGGATCAGGATGCGGCCACGGCCGTTCAGTTCGGCCTCGACGGCGGCACGGGCGGCGGTCAGGCCAGGATGCGTTTTCCAGTCCTGGCCCGGGGTCAACGGCACATTGATCATCTTCTGCGGGTACATGCGCAGGTCGCGCACCCACTCGGCCATCGTCGTATTGCCGCGACGCAATGCGGTCAGCACCTGCAGGGCGGCGATGATGCCGTCGCCCGTGGAGTGGCAATCCAGGCACAGCAGGTGGCCCGAGCTTTCGCCGCCGTACTGCCAGCCGCGCGCCTGCATCTGTTCCAGCACGTAGCGGTCGCCCACGTTGGCGCGCTCGAAACCAACGCCCAGGCGCTGCATTTCGCGCTCGAAACCGAAGTTGGTCATCAGCGTGCCCACCACGCCGTCGACCTTGCCGCGCTGCATGCGCTCGCGGACGATGGCGTAAAGCAATTCGTCGCCGTTGTAGATGCGGCCTTCGCCATCAACCACTTGCAGACGGTCGGCGTCGCCATCCAGGGCAACGCCCAGATGCGCGCCACGCGCCTGCACTTCCTTGGCCAGGGACTCGGGGTGCAGCGCGCCCACGCCCTTGTTGATGTTGAAGCCGTCCGGATGCACGCCGATGGCATGCACTTCGGCGCCCAGTTCGCGGAACACATGGGGGGCGATGTTGTAGGCGGCGCCATGGGCGGCGTCTACCACGATCTTCATCCCGTTCAAGTCCAGGTCGTTGGGGAAGGTGCTCTTGCAGAATTCAATGTAGCGGCCCTGCGAGTCCGACATGCGGCGGGCGCGGCCCAGGCCTTCAGAGCTGACGCAACCCAGCGGCTCGTCCAGCGCGGCCTCGATGGCGGCTTCGATTTCGTCCGGCAGCTTCATGCCCTGCGCCGAGAAAAACTTGATGCCGTTGTCCTGGTACGGATTGTGGGAAGCACTGATCACGATGCCGGCCACCAGGCGCAGCGCGCGGGTCAGGTAAGCAACGGCCGGCGTCGGGATCGGGCCGGCCAGCAGCACGTCGATGCCCGCAGCCGACAAACCGGCTTCCAGCGCGGATTCCAGCATGTAGCCGGAGATGCGCGTGTCCTTGCCGATGACCACTTGCGGGCGGCTGCCGCCGCGTCCGGCGTGCTCGCGCGCCAGCACACGGCCGGCCGCATAACCCAGGCGCAGGGCGAACTCGGCATTGATGACCGGGCCGCCTACTTCACCGCGCACCCCGTCGGTGCCGAAATACTTGCGTTGACTCATGAACTGATTGCTCCTTGTTCGGCCGCATGCCATACCTTAAGGGCATCAACGGTGGCGGCAACATCGTGCACACGCACGATGGAGGCGCCCCGCGACACGCAGGCAAGCGCTGCGGCGATGCTGCCGGGCAGCCGGTCGCCGACCGGTCGGCCCGTGGCCTGCCCGATCATGTTTTTACGCGACAGGCCGATCAGCAATGGATAGCCACCGCTGCGCAAGCTGGACAGCCGACGCAGCAACTGGAAATTCTGGTCTGCCGTCTTGCCGAAGCCGAAACCCGGGTCCAGCACGATACGGCGGGGGTCAACCCAGGCGGCACGCAGCTTCTGCGCGCGCGAACCTAGGAAAAGTCCGATTTCACCGATCAGGTCGGTGTATTCGGGGGGCGCGGCCTGCATGGTGCGAGGCTCGCCCTTCATGTGCATCACGCACAGCCCGCAGCGCGATTGCGCTACCGCCTCGATGGCGCCGGGCTGTCTGAAGCCATAGATGTCGTTGATCATGTCGGCCCCCGCATCGAGCGTGGCGCGCATGACTTCGGGCTTGAAGGTGTCGATGGACAGCGGCACGCCGCAATCTCGCAGGGCCTCGATCACGGGCAACAGCCTATCAAGCTCGTCCGTGATGGACACCGGGTCGGCGCCCGGCCGCGTCGATTCGCCGCCCAGGTCAAGGATCTGGGCGCCTTCTTCGATCAGTTGGCGCGCGTGCGCCACCGCGGAATCCGTATCGTCGTGCTGGCCGCCGTCGGAAAACGAGTCCGGCGTGACATTGACGATACCCATGACAAGCGGGCGCTCGAGATCAAACTCGAAGCGCCCGCAAAGGAAGTTATTTGCCATAACTCAGGACAAAAAACCTCAGACTGCTGCAGCCGTGCTGCCGCCAGCCGCCAGCCCGGTGCTGGGCGGCGTGTCCGTCGAGTCCGACGGACCTTGCGGCGTTTTCGGGGGACGCGGAGGACGGCCCTCGATGATGTCGTTGATCTGGTCGGCGTCGATGGTTTCCCATTCGAGCAGCGCGGCCGTCATGACTTCGACCTTGTCGCGATTGTCTTCCAGGATCTTGCGCGCAACTTGGTATTGCTCGTCGATGATGCGGCGGATCTCGGTGTCCACCTTCTGCATGGTGGCTTCGGACATGTGCGTCGTCTTGGTGACGCTGCGGCCCAGGAACACTTCGCCTTCGTTCTCGGCATAGACCATCGGGCCCAGCTCGTCCGTCATGCCGTAGCGGGTGACGATGTCGCGGGCGATGGCGGTGGCGCGTTCGAAGTCGTTCGAGGCCCCCGTCGTCATCTGGTCCATGAACAGTTCTTCGGCGATACGGCCACCGAACAGCACGGCGATGGTGGACAGCAAGCGGCCCTTGTCCATGCTGTAGCGGTCGGTTTCCGGCAACTGCATCGTCACGCCCAGCGCACGGCCACGCGGAATGATGGTGACCTTGTGGACTGGGTCGGTCTTGGGCAGCAGGCGGGCAACGATCGCGTGGCCGGACTCGTGGTACGCGGTGTTCTTGCGTTCCTCTTCGGGCATGACGATCGAGCGGCGCTCGGCGCCCATGATGATCTTGTCCTTGGCCTTTTCGAAGTCGGACATATCCACCGTGCGGCCATTGCGGCGGGCGGCGAACAGCGCGGCTTCGTTGACCAGGTTGGCCAGGTCGGCGCCCGAGAAACCGGGGCAGCCGCGCGCCAGGATGGTCGCGTCGACGTTAGGCGACAGCGGAACCTTGCGCATATGGACTTTCAGGATCTGCTCGCGGCCACGGATATCGGGCAGCGGCACCACGACTTGACGGTCGAAACGGCCCGGACGCAGCAGTGCCGGATCCAGCACGTCGGGACGGTTGGTTGCGGCGATCACGATGACGCCCTGGCCGGATTCAAAGCCGTCCATTTCAACCAGCATCTGGTTCAGCGTTTGTTCGCGTTCGTCGTTGCCGCCACCCAGGCCGGCGCCGCGCTGACGGCCCACTGCATCGATTTCGTCGATGAAGATGATGCAAGGCGCGTGCTTCTTGGCGTTTTCGAACATGTCGCGGACACGGGCCGCGCCCACGCCGACGAACATTTCAACGAAGTCCGAACCCGAGATGCTGAAGAACGGTACCTTGGCTTCGCCGGCGATGGCCTTGGCCAGCAGCGTCTTGCCGGTACCCGGCGAGCCCACCATCAGCACGCCACGGGGAATGCGGCCGCCCAGCTTTTGAAACTTGCTGGGGTCGCGCAGGAAGTCGACCAGTTCCTGGACGTCTTCCTTGGCTTCATCGCAGCCGGCAACGTCGGCAAAGGTGATTTGATTGGTGTTTTCGTCGAGCATGCGAGCGCGCGATTTGCCGAAACTGAAGGCTCCGCCCTTACCGCCGCCCTGCATCTGTCGCATGAAGAAAACCCATACGCCGATCAACAGCAGCATGGGGAACCACGACACGAAGATGCTCATCAGGAGCGATTGCTCTTCACGCGGCTTGCCAGAGACCTGGACGCCGTACTTCAGCAGATCGGAGACCATCCAGAGGTCGCCGGGCGAAGTCAGCGTATAGGCGCGGCCCGCGTCCGGGGTGACGTACAGCACGTCGCCCTGAACGTCGACCTTGCGGATACGTCCCGCCTTGGCGTCGTCCATGAACTGCGTGTAGGTCACGCCGTCCTGGGTCTGAGCGCGTCCGTCGAACTGTTTGAAGACGGTGAACAGCACCAGGGCTATCACCATCCAGACAGCGACTTTCGAAAATGAATTATTCAAGGTCGATCTCCTGCTTTCGATTCCGACCGGCAACCGCGCACCCGCATATGGCACAGTCACAAGTATGTCAATAGCCCATTCTACCCTGTTGGACCCGATTGCGTCCTGGGATCCCTGGGGTCCGTGTAGTTACGTCTGATTTGTCGTTATGGTGGTCGTTGTCTCGGCAAGCAGGTAAGTTCTTTGGGGTTCCAAGGCAGCATGCCCCGGCCCGGGTTACTTCAGATCGCGGGCAACCAGAAAGGTTTCCGAGGATTTATCCCGAGACGCCTTTGGTTTGCGCTCGACTACACGCTTGAAGTGCTGCTTGAAGGACTGCACGATCTGCGAAAAGCCGCTGCCGTGGAAGGCCTTGACGATCAGCGCCCCATTGGGCTTGAGATGAACGCGGGAAAACTCCATCGCCAGCTCGCACACATGCTGAATGCGCGCGGAGTCGGCACTACCCACGCCTGACAAGTTGGGGGCCATATCCGAGATTACAAGGTCTACGGCGCGAGATCCGACCATGTCTTCCAATTGTTTCAGAACGTCATCGTCGCGGAAGTCGCCCTGGATGAACTCCACCCCGGCCACCGGCTCCATGGGAAGCAGATCCAGCGCAATAATACGTCCGTCCACGACGCCGCCCGGCCCGGCCAGGCGCTCGCGCGCCACTTGGGACCAGCTGCCCGGGGCCGAGCCCAGGTCAATGACCAGGTCGCCCCGGCGCATCAGCTTTTCAGTGTCCAGGATCTCGATCAGCTTGAAGGCGGCACGGGCGCGATAGCCCTTCTGTTGCGCCAGCTTCACATAGGGATCGTTGATGTGCTGGTGAATCCAGTCTTTAGAGAATTTATTCTTGGCCATTACCGTACAATTCCACGCATGCCTATATTAGAACTTACCTCTCGTGAGCGCAGCGACCTTCGCTCCGCCGCTCACCCTCTGCGCCCCGTCGTCCTGATTGGCGACAATGGCCTGACCGAAGCCGTGCTCAAGGAAATCGACCTGGCACTGGCTTCTCATGGCCTCATCAAGGTACGCGCCGGCGGCGATGACCGCGAGGCCCGCGAGACCATGTTGTCGACGATCTGCGACACCCTGTCTTGCGCCCCGGTGCACCACCTGGGCAAGACCCTGATTCTGTTCCGCCCCCTGGCCGGCAACGTCAAGCCCGCCGCGCTGGCTGCTATGGAGCCCGTGGCTCCTGCCAAGCGCCGCGCTTCCGAACCCTACACGCCGAAGAAGCTGGCCGCCGAAGGCAAGAGCCTGGCCAAGCGTCCGCGCCGTAGCGAGTCCGAAGAGCCCAAGCCGGCCAAGGCCCGCTTCGTGCCGCAAGACCAGTTGAACAAGAACGGCAAGCCCATGCGCCCCAGCAACAAGCGGGCTACCGCCAGCGGCCACGGCATTCCCCGCCGCGCCGGCAGTGCGCTGAGCCTGCGGGCCGGAGCACGCAGCGGCACCAGCCGCAAGACAGCAAAAAAATAAGGCCGGGCACAAAAACGGGCGCTTTACGCGCCCGGTCCACCATAGCGATCCGCGTAGGTACCGCGGGCAGCCAGCCTAACGCAGGCTTCAAGCTATGGCGTTTTGACAGTGTACCGCCAAGGCGATCGCGTTAGATGTAACGCACGCCCAGAACTTCATATTCGCGAACGCCAGCCGGGGCCTTGACCTCGACCACGTCGCCTTCGCTTTTGCCGATCAGCGCACGCGCCACCGGGCTGGATACGGAAATCAGATTGGCCTTGATGTCGGCCTCGACGTCACCGACGATCTGGTACGTCACGCGGTCACCCGAATCCAGGTCTTCGATATCCACGGTAGCGCCAAACACGGCGCGGCCTTCGGCATCCAGCGAAGTCGGATCGATCAGGTGGGCGTTGGAAAGCGTGCCTTCAAGTTCGGCAATCCGGCCTTCGATAAAGCCTTGGCGCTCGCGAGCAGCGTCATATTCGGCGTTTTCCGACAGATCGCCCTGCGCTCGCGCTTCGGCGATGGCGTTGATAACGGCAGGACGTTCCACGGTTTTCAGCCGCTGGAGCTCTTCTTGCAAGCGCTCGGCCCCGCGCACGGTCAAAGGAATGGCAGACATGTCGTTTCCCAAACAAAAAGTAGAAAAACGCCCCGACGGAGCGTTCTCGGTGAAGGTCGTTACCCTGGCGCGCACCCGCTGTCGGTGCAAGATTTGACACGAAGCTAGCGGCGCGGACGACCAAAACAAAACCCCGGCTCGGGTCGGAACCGGGGCAATCAAAGTCATATTGTGGGCAAACTCCACCGGAATTGCAAGCCACCCCGGAAAACGTGCTTTTGCACGCATTTCGGGGCTGTAACCCGCCAAAAACGGCTATTTCGTCAAAAATCCCTCAACGCGGCGCTGGCTGGCTTGAGGATCGCGAAGGGCTGTGGCCAAAAAGATACTATTCAATAGTATTTTGTCATCGAGCCTGGCGCGGCGCCGGCCAGATACCGGCCAGATACCGGCCAGATACCGGCCAGATCACCGACCGGGGCCACGACCCGGCCGCCCCACGCCTAGACCACCGGCCCCGGCTTCCGACGGCGCAGCAGCGCATACAGGATGATGGCGCCGAACGTGGCGGTGCCGATCCCGCCCAGCATGAAGTCACCGATCTTGATGGTGAAGTCGCCCGCGCCCAGCACCAGGGTGACGGCGGCGACGATCAGGTTGCGGTTGTCGCTGAAATCCACCTGGTTGACCACCCAGATTCGCGCGCCCGCAATGGCGATCAGGCCGAACACCACCACCGACATGCCGCCCAACACCGGGCCGGGAATCGTCTGGATCAGCGCGCCGAACTTAGGCGAAAAGCCCAGCACGACGGCGATCAGCGCGGCCACGACGAAGACCAGCGTGGAATAGATGCGGGTAACCGCCATGACCCCGATGTTCTCGGCGTAGGTCGTGACGCCCGTGCCGCCCACCGCGCCCGACACCATGGTTGCCACGCCGTCGCCCACGAAGGCGCGGCCCAGATAGCGATCCAGGTCCTGGCCCGTCATCGCGCTGACGGCCTTCACGTGCCCCAGGTTTTCGGCGACCAGGATGATTGCGACCGGCACGATCAGGCCCATGGCCTCGGCCTTGAAGACCGGAGCGGCAAAATGCGGCAAGCCGATCCAGGCCGCGGCGGCCACGCCCGAAAAGTCGATGGGCTTGCCCAGCCCCATGCCGTTGGCCAGCACGGCGTACACCACGCACGCCAGGATCAGCCCGACCAGGATCAACAGGCGCTGGACCATGCCCTTGGTGTAGACGGCGATGCCGCCGACGCAAACAATGGTGACCAGCGCCATGAACGTGTCAAAACCCGACGCGCCCATGGCACCCTTGGCCGCGATGGGCGCCAGATTCAAGCCGATCACCGCAACCACCGCGCCCGTGACGACAGGCGGCATCAAGGCGTCGATCCAGTTGGCGCCACTGCCCGAGCGCGCATTGACGATCCACACGATCACCCCGATCAGCGTATAGGCCAGGCCACACGCGATGATGGCGCCCAGCGCCACGCCGATGTTGGCGTTGGCGCCACCGCCCGCATAGCCGGTGACCGCGATCACGCCGCCGATGAAAGCGAAGCTGGACCCCAGGTAGCTGGGCACCCGGCCGCCGACAAACAGGAAGAAGATCAGCGTGCCGATGCCGGACATCAAGATCGCCACGTTGGGATCAAAGCCCATCAGCAACGGCGCCAGCACCGTCGAGCCGAACATGGCCACGACGTGCTGCGCGCCCATGGCGATGTTCTTGGGCCAGGACAGCCGTTCGTCGGGCGCAATAATGACGCCGGGTTCAGCGTCGTCCGCCAGGCGCCAACGCGGGAAATAGGAATTGGACATGGATATCCCAAATAAGGTGTCGGGGTAAGCGGGCGCCAGTGTAAAGGGGGCCACGAAAAGGCGGCAATGTTTAAGTTGCGCTTGCCCAATGCCGTTCATTGGTTGAACGCCCCGCAATCCCCCCCAAGTACCAGGAGACATCATGGCTATCAATTCCCTCGGCGGCTCATCCCGGATCGGCAGTTTGGCCGACCTGTGGGTCCAGAAGATTCAAGCCAATAAGGAAGCGAAGGATCCCACGGGCGGGGAGGCGACCACGGTCACCCCCGACGGCAAGATCCGCGTCAACAACGCTGGGGCGCTGAGCGTTGGGGGCACCAAGGCCTCGGAAGACACCGGTAACGACGACGAATTCACGCGTCAGATCAAAGAGCTGCAAAAGCAGCTCAAGCGCATCATGGATCAGATCGCCAAGGTGCAGGCCAGCGGCATGTCGGACGAGATGAAGGCACAGCAGCTTCAAGCGCTGAACGGCCAGGCCATGCAGATCCAAGGCCAGATCCAGCAGGTGCTGGTCCAGCAGGCCAAGGCGGCCATGGCCAGCGCCGCGGCCGGCGCATCGGGCGGCGGCGTATCCACCACGGCTTGACCGCAGCGCGTCATCAGCGGGGGGCCACCATCACGGCCCCACGCTGATGAGCCGCATCAAAATTTCTGATTGGACGCGTTGCAGACCAGACATTACTGTCTCCAGACAAATTAAAACTACGGAGACAAACCATGTATGCAATGCGCACCGCCCTTGCAGGCGCCCTTGCAGGCGCCCTGCTGGCCGTCTGCTCGGCACCTGCCCTGGCCGGCACCGTCACGGTGATCACGTCGTTCCCGAAGGACCTGACGCAGGCCTACAAGACCGCGTTTGAAAAGGCCAACCCCGGCATCACGCTGGAAATCCTGAACAAGAACACCGTGTCGGGCATTGCCTATGTGCGCGAAACGCCCGCCGGCCAACGCCCCGAAGTGTTCTGGGCCAGCGCGCCCGACGCCTTCGAAGTGCTGGGCCGCGACAAGCTGCTGGCCAAATCGTCCGACGTGGCGAACAAAGACGTGCCGGACAAGGTGGGCAACTATCCCATCAACGATCCGTCGGGCATGTACCTGGGCCAGGCGCTGGCCGGCTACGGCATCGTCTACAACACGCGCTATATCGCCGCGCACAAGATTCCCGCGCCCGTGGAGTGGAAGGATTTGCTGTCGCCCAAGTGGTTTGGCCACGTGGGCATCACGTCGCCGTCGCGCTCGGGCACCATGCATTTGACCGTGGAAACCATCCTGCAAGGCGAAGGCTGGGATGACGGCTGGAACACCTTGCTGCGCATGTCCGGCAACAGCAGCGCGGTGACAGAACGGTCATTCGGCGTGCCCGACGGCGTGAACAACGGCCAGTTCGGCGCCGGCCCGGTCATCGACTTCTTTGGCCTGTCCAGCAAGTATTCGAAGTTCCCCGTGGAATTCGTCTATCCGTCCGAGACCGCGATCGTGCCGGCCAACATCGCCTTGATCGACGGCGCGAAAAATACCGAGGAAGGCAAGAAGTTCATCGCCTTCACGTTAAGCCAGGCCGGCCAGGAGCTACTGCTGGAACCGAAGATCTCGCGTCTTCCGGTGCTGCCGTATTCCGCGCTTGCCGGCAAGATCCCGCCCGGCTATCCAGACCCCGCGGACATTGCCAAGCGCAGCAAGGTGCAATTTAACGCCGACCTGTCCCAGACGCGCTATTACGTCGTGCAATCGCTATATGACCAAACCGTCACTTTCCGCTTGAAGGAATTGCAGGCCGCCACCAAGGCGATCTACGACGCCGAGGCCAAGCTGGGCGACAAGGCCAAGTCGGGCAAGGCGGCCGAGCTGCTGGCCCAGGCGCGCAAGCTTGCCTGGGCACCGCTGGTCGATGGCAAGAAGGCCGCCGACCCCGCCTTCCTGGCGATCTTCGCGGGCAATAAGAAAGACGCCGCGGTCAACCAGCAGATCACGCAACTGGAAGGCGAGTGGAACGGCAAGTCCAAGGCCAACTACGAAGAAGCCGTGAAGCTGGCCAAGCAGGCTGCCGCGCTGTAAGCCGCCTCTCGCTATAACCGCCCATAGCGAACCGCACCGGGCACGCGCCCGGTGCGCAGTCCCCTGGCAACGATTTCGGGAATCTCGATGAATTCTTCGGGCCACTCACGCCTGCCCGCCGGCCCCGTATTGACGGCGCTGCTGGTATTCGGCTTTCTGCTGCTTTTTCTTGTCGTGCCCGTGGGCACGGTCTTCTACAGCGCCTTCGTGAACGCCGACGGCAGTTTCACGATGGGCCACTTCGGCGCCTTCTTCAATCAGCCGCTAATGCAGGAAGCGTTCTTCAACAGCCTGTACGTGGCGGGCTGGTCGGCGCTGCTGGCCTCGCTGATCGCGGTGCCACTGGCGTACTTCACGGTGCGCTTCGATTTTCGCGGTGCGCTGATCATCCAGACGCTGGGCGTGCTGCCGCTGATCATGCCGCCGTTTGTGGGCGCCGTCGCGATGCAGCTGATCTTCGGGCGGTCGGGCAGCGTCAACCTGCTGCTGAACGACTGGTTCGGGTTCACGATCCCGTTCATGGAAGGCTTGAACGGCGTCATCTTCGTTGAAGCGCTGCACTACTTTCCGTTCATCCTGATGAACCTGGTGGTGGCGTTGCGCAACATCGACGGCGCCATGGAAGAAGCCGCATTCAACCTGGGCTCGCGCGGGTTTCGCCTGTTCCGCCGCGTGATTTTCCCGCTGGCCCTGCCCGGCTACGTGGCCGGCGCGTCGCTGGTGTTCGTCAAGGTGTTCGACGACCTGGGCACCCCGCTGGTGCTGGGCACCACCAACATGCTGGCGCCGCAAGCGTACCTGCGCATTACGCAGGTGGGGCTGGAAGATCCGCTGGGCTATGTGATCAGCGTCATCATGATCGCGTTTTCGATTCTGGCGCTGTGGCTGTCGGCGCGCGTGCTGAAGGGGCGCGATTATTCCACCTTGCAAAAGGGCGGCAACTCCATCCAGAAGCGCAAGCTGGGGCCAATGGAAAGCGTGCTGGCCTATGGGTGGATCATCCTGGTGCTGCTGCTGGTGCTGTCGCCGCACATGGGCGTGCTGCTGCTGTCGCTGGCCAGCGTCTGGAGCTTCGCCCCGCTGCCGGATGGCTACACGCTGGCGCATTACTCGGCGGTGTTCTCGGAATCGCAAGGCATGATCGCCAACACCTTGCTCTATTGCGGTCTGGCGGCCGGGGTGGACGTCATTCTTGGCACCGCCATCGCCTACCTGATGCTGCGCACGCGGTTGCCGGCGCGGCAGTGGCTGGACTTGATGGCGTCGGCCGCGCTGGCGATACCGGGCATCGTGCTGGCAATCGGTTTCCTGCGCACGTTTCGCGGCATCGAGCTGCCGGGTACCGGAACGTTGCTGACCTCGTCGTGGATCATCATCATGATCGCGTATTCGGTCAGGCGCCTGCCCTACGCGCTGCGCTCGTGCGTGGCCTCGTTGCAGCAGATCAACGTGTCGCTGGAGGAAGCCGCGCAATCGCTGGGCGCCACCCGCATGAGCACGATCCGCCGTGTCGTCGTGCCCTTGATGGCGGGCGGCATGCTGGCCGGCTTCGTGACCAGCTTCGTGACGGCGGCGGTGGAATTGTCGGCCACCATCATGCTGGTCACCAAGGACAGCCAGGCGCCCATGAGCTACGGCATCTATCTGTATATGCAAAGCGCGGCGGGCCGGGGGCCCGGCGCCGCGCTGGGCGTGCTGGCGGTGGCCGCGGTGGCCATCGGCACGTATGTATCGCACCTGCTGGTAGAGCGCGCGCAGTCGCGCCAGCGTCCGGCACGCACTGAAGGGGAATCCGCATGAAGAAGGTCAGCGTAGAGTGCCGCAACATCCGCCTGTCCTATGGCAAGACGGAAGTGCTGAAAGACGTGAACATCCACATCGAGCCGGGCGAGTTCTTTGCGCTGCTGGGCCCGTCCGGCTCGGGCAAGTCGACGCTGCTGCGCTTGATCGCGGGCTTCAATCGCCATAGCGCCGGCCAGTTGCTGGTGGACGGCAAGGACATCACCGGCACCCCGCCCTGGGATCGCAACATCGGCATGGTGTTCCAGAACTACGCGTTGTGGCCGCACATGACGGTCTGGGACAACGTGGCCTTCGGGCTGGTCGAACGCAAATTGCCGCGCGCCGAGATTCGCGCCAAGGTCGAAGCCGCGCTGGAACTGGTGGGCCTGTCGCAGTATGGCAAGCGCCGGCCCAACCAGCTGTCCGGCGGGCAGCAGCAGCGCGTGGCGCTGGCACGCACCATCGTCATTGAACCGCAGGTGCTGCTGCTGGACGAACCGCTGTCCAATCTGGACAAGAAGCTGCGCGTGCAGATGCGCCAGGACCTGTTGAGCCTGCAACGGCGCCTGGGCATCACCACCATCTTCGTCACGCACGACCAGGAAGAAGCCATGACCACGGCCGACCGCATGGCGGTGCTGGACCACGGCGTGGTGCAGCAGATCGGCGCGCCCAGCACGCTGTTCGACTATCCGACGAACCGCTTCGTGGCCAACTTCGTGGGCACGATGAATGTGCTGGAAGGCGATGTGCGTGAACGCACCAGCGGCAGCGTAGTGCTGGCCGTGCCTGGCGTGGGCGACCTGCACCTGCCTTTGACGGCCGAAGCCCCCGCCGCCAGCCGGCTGGCCGCCAGCTTCCGGCCGCACACCGTACAGATCGAAATGGCGGACGGCCTGGGCGACGCGCGCTATGTGTGGCTGCCCGGCATTGTGGAAAGCAGCGAATTCCTGGGCGAGTTCACGCGCTACCAGGTGCTGATCGGTGAACAACGCCTGACGGCGGATCAGTCGCACCTGGCCGGGCTGTCGCCGTTTCCTATCGGCGCGCCGGTATCCATCGGACTGGAACCCACGCAAGTGCGGCTGTTGGCGGCCTAAACTGGCGGCCATGGAAATCTATCAGATCCGCGCCTTCGTCACGGTTGCCCGCCTGGGCAACCTGACGAAGGCGGCCGAAGCGCTGTCCCTGACGCAGCCCGCCGTGACCGCGCAGATCAAGGCGCTGGAACAGAGCCTGGGCGTGGCGCTGTTCGACCGTAGTGGCGGGCGGCTGGCGCTGGCCAAGGCGGGCGAGGTGCTGCTGCCCACGGCGGAATCGCTGCTGGTGCTGGGCGCGCAATTCAAGTCCGAGGCGCAACAACTGCAAGGCAGCCTGCATGGCGTTGTGGAGCTTGGCGTACCCAGCGAAAAACCGGATTTCCTGCGCCTGGGCGAGCTGGCCTCGGCCGTCACGCAACGCCTGCCGCTGGTGGAACTGAAGACGCAGACACTGCCCACCGCCACCTTGGCCGAACAAGTCAGCACCGGGCGGCTGCCGGCGGCGCTGACCATCGCGGCCAATCCCCCGCGTGGCGTGTTGTGGCTGCCGCTGCGCAGCGTGCGGTATCGCATCGCACTGCCCCACGACCATGCCGCGGTGCTAAAACGGGGCGGCTGGCGCGAAGTGGCGCAGTTGCCGTGGCTGGACGGCCCGTCGGGCAGCCACACGCATCTGTTGCTGCGCGACATGTTTGAACGCCACGGCCTGTCGCCTCGCGTCGTCATGCAAAACGATGACCAGGCCAATTTGGAAGCGCTCGTGCGCGCCGGCGCGGGCTGCGCGCTGTTGCGCGAAGAGACCGCGCTGGCGGGCGCCGCCTCCCATGATTTCATCGTGTGGGGCCAGGCTCGCGCCGACGCCATGCTAGGCTTCATCCTGCCTTATGAGCGCGCTAGCGAGCCCGCGCTCGTCGCGTTAAGCTCGATCATTCATGCCATCTGGAAGCCCCGCGCGGTTATCGCGCCGGCCCAACTTTAGTGCCCAAGCTTTAGTGCCCAAGCTTTGATTCCCACGCTTTACCCTTCTCCCTGCCTTATTCCCCACTACGACCGTAATGACTGAAATCTGGTTCATCCGCCATGGCGAAACCGACTGGAACCGCCAGCGCCGCCTGCAAGGCTGGAAAGACATTCCCTTGAACGAATTCGGCGTCAACCAGGCCAGCCTGCTTGCCGCGCGCCTGCGCGAAGACGCGCGCCACACACCCATCCACGCCATCTACAGCAGCGACCTGCAACGGGCCCACGCCACGGCGGTGCCGGTATCCGAACAACTGGGCTTGCGCGTGCGGATAGAGCCCGGCATCCGCGAGCGCGGCTTCGGCGTGCTGGAAGGGCTGGACCACGAACACATCGACGTGCAGGCGCCCGAAGCCGCCGCCGCTTGGAAAAGCCGCGACCCCTTGCGACCCCTGGATGGCGGAGAAACTCTGGGCCAGTTCCAGTCGCGCGTCATTTCCACCGTGGACGACATCGCTAGCCGCCACGACGGCGAGCGCATCCTGATGTTTACGCACGGTGGCGTGCTGGACATCATCTGGCGTCATGCCTCGGGTGTGCCGCTCAATGGCGCGCGCGACGCCGCGTTGCTGAACGTCAGCATCAACCGCGTCGGCGTACAGGGGCGTAAATGGGAAGTGCTGGACTGGGGCGACGTGGGTCACGTGACCGATGAGGTCGGCGACGACGTGGTGCCGTAACACGGCACCGCGTTCACGGGCGGCAGGTTCATCTTGCCGCCCGTTCGCGCATCACCCCGCTTTGCGCGGCTTGCGTGGCGCGTCACGCGCCAACTTGTCGTACACCGCGTTGGGCAACAGGCGCATCAGCTTGGCCACCACGCCCATCTGCCACGGAATCACCGTGTAAGACGTGCCACGCGTAATGGCCGCCTGCGCGCGTTGCGCAAAGGCGTCCGCCTCCATCAGGAAAGGCATCGAATACGGGTTCTTCGCCGTCATGGCGGTCTTGATGTAGCCCGGCGCAATGGTCACCACGCGGATGCCATCGCCCGCCAGCTCCAGCCGCAGGCTTTCGCAGTAGGTCACCACCGCGGATTTAGAGGCGCTGTAGGCGCCAGCCCCCGGCAGTCCACGCACGCCCGCCACGCTGGCAATGCCCACCAAACGGCCCGATCCGGCGGCGCGCATGGCGCCGACAAAGGGCTCGAAGGTGGCCACGGTGGCCAGCAAGTTGGTGTCGACAATGGCTTTGAAGACGTCATAGTCCTCACCGTGCTCGGTCAACGTGCCGGCACTGATGCCCGCGCTGGCGATGACGACATCCACCCTGCCCTGGCAGAACGCAATGAAATCGGCCGCCGCTGCATGCAGCGCGGCACGATCGCGCACGTCAACCGCATAGCAACGATGGTTGCCCGGCAAGCTGTCGGCCAATTCACGCAGCGCGTCTTCGCGCCGGCCCAAGAGACCCAGCGTGGCGCCCGATGCGGCGTACTGCTGCGCCAGGGCGCGTCCCAGGCCACTGCTGGCGCCGGTGATGAAGACTCTGTTCATGGAATCGTCTTAAGCGAATAGGAATGCAGGGATGGAAAAAGGGCGGCCCTGATCAAGGGCCGCCCCGGCATCCTACCTCAAGCCCGCGGGCTTGGCGCTGTCGCGTCAGCCTTGGCCGCTAAGCGATGCGTGCAAGTCCTGCAACGGATACACCTGCAAGCCCAGGCCCTGGCGCAGATACTGCATGCCTTCAACCGCGGCGCGGGCGCCGGCGATGGTGGTGAAGAAGGTGACGCGAGCGGCCAGCGATTGCGTACGGATCGTGCGCGAATCGACGATGGCGTTGCGGCGTTCTTCAACCGTGTTGATGACCAGCGCAATTTCGCCGTTCTTGACCATGTCCACGATGTGCGGACGGCCTTCGGTGACCTTGTTGACCACTTGCACCGGAATGCCCGCGGTTTCAATTTCGGCCGCCGTGCCGCGCGTGGCGACCAGCTTGAAGCCCAGGGCATGCAGGCCACGCGCCACTTCCACGGCGCGGGGCTTGTCCTGATTCTTCACGCTGATGAACACCGTGCCGGATTCCGGCAGGCGCACGCCGGCAGCCAGCTGCGACTTCACGAAGGCTTCGCCAAAGCTCATGCCCACGCCCATCACTTCGCCGGTCGACTTCATTTCCGGACCCAGGATGGTGTCCACGCCCGGGAACTTCACGAACGGGAACACGGCTTCCTTGACCGAGAAGTAAGGCGGCACGACTTCCTTGGTGATGCCTTGCTTGGCCAGCGTCTGGCCGGCCATGGCGCGCGCGGCGATCTTGGCCAGCTGCAGGCCGGTGGCCTTGGACACGTAGGGCACGGTGCGCGATGCACGCGGGTTCACTTCCAGCACGTAGACGTCGCCGCCCTGGATGGCGAACTGCACGTTCATCAGGCCGCTGACGTTCAAGGCCTTGGCCATCATCGTGGTCTGGCGCTTGATCTCGGCGATGACTTCCGCCGACAGCGAGTAAGGCGGCAGGCTGCAAGCCGAGTCGCCCGAGTGCACGCCGGCCTGCTCGATGTGTTCCATGACGCCGCCGATGAACACGGTTTCGCCGTCGGCCAGGCAGTCCACGTCGACTTCGGTGGCGTTGTTCAGGAAGCGGTCCAGCAGCACGGGCGAGTCATTGCTGACCTTAACGGCCTCGCGCATGTAGCGCTCGAGGTCTTGCTGTTCGTGCACGATTTCCATGGCGCGACCACCCAGCACATAGCTGGGACGCACGACCAGCGGGTAGCCGATCTCGGTGGCGTGAGCCAGGGCCTCGCCTTCCGTGCGCGCGGTGCGGTTGGGCGGCTGACGCAGGCCCAGCTTGTTCAGCAGCTTCTGGAAGCGTTCGCGATCTTCGGCAACGTCGATGGATTCCGGGCTGGTGCCGATGATCGGCACGCCGTTGGCTTCCAGGGCGCGCGCCAGCTTCAACGGCGTCTGGCCGCCGTACTGGACGATCATGCCGACCGGGTTTTCCTTGTGGACGATTTCCAGCACGTCTTCCAAGGTCAGCGGTTCGAAGTACAGGCGATCGGACGTGTCGTAGTCGGTGGACACGGTTTCCGGGTTGCAGTTGACCATGATGGTCTCGTACCCGTCTTCGCGCAGCGCCAGCGCGGCGTGCACGCAGCAGTAGTCGAATTCGATGCCTTGGCCGATACGGTTCGGGCCACCGCCCAACACGATGATCTTCTTGCGATCGGTGGGCGCGGATTCGCACTCTTCTTCGTACGTGGAATACATGTACGCGGTGCGGGTGGCGAATTCGGCGGCGCAGGTGTCCACGCGCTTGTAGACCGGGCGCACGTTCAACTGGTGACGCAGCTTGCGCACTTCGGATTCAGCGGAATCCAGCAGGAAGGCCAGGCGGCGGTCGGAGAAACCACGGCGCTTCAGTTCCCACAGGGTGGCGTAGTCCAGGTCGGCCAGCGTCTTTTGTTCCAGCGCCAGTTCGATGTCGACGATTTCCTTGATCTGCGACAGGAACCACGGGTCGATGTGCGTGATGTTGTGCACTTCGTCCAGCGTGAAGCCTTGCGCAAAGGCATCGCCCACGTACCAGATGCGTTCCGGACCGGGCTCGCCCAGTTCGACTTGCAGCTTTTCGCGGTCGGTGGTTTTCTGGTTCAGGCCGTCCACGCCCACTTCCAGACCACGCAGCGCCTTCTGGAACGATTCCTGGAAGGTGCGGCCGATGGCCATGACTTCACCCACGGACTTCATCTGGGTGGTCAGGCGCGCGTCGGCGGTGGGGAATTTTTCGAAGGCAAAACGCGGCACCTTGGTGACGACGTAGTCGATCGACGGTTCGAACGAGGCGGGCGTGGCGCCGCCGGTGATTTCGTTCTTGAGCTCGTCCAGCGTGTAGCCCACGGCCAGGCGCGCGGCAACCTTGGCGATGGGAAAGCCGGTGGCCTTGGATGCCAGCGCCGACGAACGCGACACGCGCGGGTTCATCTCGATGACGATCATGCGGCCGTTCTTCGGGTTGACGGCAAACTGCACGTTCGAGCCGCCCGTGTCCACGCCGATCTCGCGCAATACCGCGATCGATGCATTACGCATGATCTGGTATTCCTTGTCGGTCAGCGTCTGGGCCGGCGCCACGGTGATCGAGTCACCGGTGTGCACGCCCATCGGATCCAGGTTTTCGATCGAGCAGACGATGATGCAGTTGTCCGCCTTGTCGCGGACCACTTCCATCTCGAATTCCTTCCAGCCCAGCAAGGATTCTTCGATCAGCAGCTCGTTGGTCGGCGACGCTTCCAGGCCGCGACGGCAGATCGTTTCGAATTCTTCGGCGTTGTAGGCGATACCACCGCCCGAACCGCCCATGGTGAAGCTGGGGCGGATCACGGCGGGGAAGCCGGACGTGCCCACTTCCGCGGCGATGCGGCGTTGCACTTCCCAGGCTTCGTCCATGCTGTGGGCCACGCCCGACTTGGCCGATTCCAGGCCGATGTCGGTCATGGCCTGCTTGAATTTCTGGCGGTCTTCGGCCTTTTCGATGGCGTGTTCGTTCGCGCCGATCAGTTCCACGTTGTACTTCTTGAGCACGCCGTGGTGGGCCAGGTCCAGTGCGCAGTTCAGCGCGGTCTGGCCGCCCATGGTTGGCAGCAAGGCATCGGGCTTTTCACGCTCGATGATCTTTTCAACGGCTTGCCAGGTGATGGGCTCGATGTAGGTGACGTCGGCCGTTTCCGGGTCCGTCATGATCGTGGCGGGGTTGCTGTTCACCAGGATGGTGCGATAACCCTCCGCCTTGAGCGCCTTGCACGCCTGTGCGCCGGAATAGTCGAATTCGCAGGCCTGCCCGATGATGATGGGGCCGGCGCCGATGATGAGTATGCTTTTTAGGTCTGTACGCTTGGGCATGATGCAATCTTTACTTTTGGCCGGACATCAGGGCGATGAACTTGTCGAACAGTTCAAGGATGTCGTGCGGACCCGGGCTGGCTTCGGGGTGACCCTGGAAGCAGAAGGCCGGGCGGTCGGTGAGCTCGAAGCCCTGCAACGTGCCGTCGAACAGCGACACGTGCGTGACGCGCGCATTGGCCGGCAGGCTGGCCGCATCGACCGCGAAGCCGTGGTTCTGGCTGGTGATGAACACGCGCTTGGACTGGAGGTCTTGCACGGGGTGGTTCGCGCCGTGGTGGCCCGTCTTCATCTTGAGCGTCTTGCCGCCCACGGCCAGGCCCATGATCTGATGGCCCAGGCAGATGCCGAAGACCGGCAGCTTCTTGTCCAGGAACACGCGCGTGGCGTCGATGGCGTAGTCGCAGGGCTCGGGGTCGCCGGGGCCGTTGGACAGGAACACGCCGTCAGGATTGAGCTTCAGGACGTCTTCGGCGCTGGTTTGCGCCGGCACCACGGTCAGGCGGCAGCCACGATCCGCCAGCAGGCGCAGGATGTTGGTCTTGATGCCGTAGTCGTAGGCAACGACGTGGAACTTGGACTGGTCGGGCTTTGCGAAACCTTCGCCCAGTTGCCACGTGCCTTCGGTCCATTCCGTCGTGGATTTTTGCGACACGTCCTTGGCCAGATCCTGGCCAGCCATGCCGGCAAAGCCCTTGGCCATTTCAACGGCGCGTTCGGCGTCGGTGCCCACGAAGATGCAGCCGCCTTGGGCGCCTTTTTCTCGCAGGATGCGGGTGAGCTTGCGGGTGTCGATGCCGGAAATGGCGACGATGCCCTGCGCGGCCAGATAGTCGGGCAGGGATTGCGTGGAACGGAAGTTCGACACGCGGGCGGGACAGTCGCGGACCACGAGTCCGGCGGCATAGACGCGATTGGCTTCCACGTCTTCGGCGTTGACGCCGGTGTTGCCAATGTGCGGATAGGTCAGCGTAACGATCTGACCGCTATAGCTGGGATCGGTGAGAATTTCCTGGTACCCGGTCATCGCGGTGTTGAACACCACTTCGGCAACGGTAGCCCCAGGCGCACCGATCGACACGCCTCGAAAAATGGTACCGTCCGCCAGAGCCAGAATTGCAGGAGGGAAGCGGTTGATCCCCTCGGGAAAAAGTTGCGGCAGCACAGTAAACCCCGGTTTTAGAATCGATAATCAAACCTTCGGATTATACCTTGACCGGGCCGATTCCCCGGCGAACCGCGCCAAATAAGGCCAGGATGGCGATTCCCCCCCTTCCCCCGGCTTCCCTCTCCCACTCCTGGCTGACGGCCGGACGCCCACGGCAGTGATACGCTAAGGAACCTTCAACCTTAGCCGTCGTGAGCCGTTACTTGTCCATGTCCAGCCAACTTGACGCCCTGCGCAATCACACCACCGTTGTCGCCGACACCGGAGATTTCGAAGCGATGAAGGCGTTGCGTCCCACAGACGCCACCACCAACCCGTCCCTTATTCTGAAAGCCGTACAGCAAGAGGCCTATCGCCCGCTGCTGGAACAGACGGTGCGCGATCACCAGGGCGCCTCGGCGCTCGAGCTGGTCGACCGCCTCTTGGTCGCCTTTGGCCGCGCCATTTTGAACATCGTGCCGGGCCGCGTGTCGACCGAGGTCGATGCCCGCCTGTCGTTCGACACCCGCGCCACCATCGAGCGGGCGCGCGGCCTGATTGCCCTGTATGAAGCCGCCGGCGTGCCGCGCGAGCGAGTGCTGATCAAGATAGCCTCCACCTGGGAAGGCATCCAGGCCGCCCGCGCCCTGCAAGCCGAAGGCGTGCGCTGCAACCTGACGCTGCTGTTTTCGCTGCCCCAGGCCGTTGCCTGCGCCGATGCCCGGGTCCAGCTGATCTCGCCCTTTGTCGGCCGGATCTATGACTGGCACAAGAAGGCCGCCGGCGCCGCGTGGGTCGAGGCCGACAACGCCGGGCCGCAAGATCCCGGCGTGCTGTCGGTGACGCGCATATACCGGTATTACAAACAGCACGACATTTCTACCGAAATCATGGGCGCCAGCTTCCGTAACGTGGGCCAGATCCTGGCGCTGTCGGGGTGCGACCTGCTCACCATCAGCCCGGACCTGCTCAATCAGTTGGCCGGCACGCAAGGCGATGCACCGGCGCAATTGCGCGCCGACGACACGGGCCCGTCAATTGACCGTATCGGCGCGGACGAGGTCAGCTTCCGCACGCTGCTCAATGAGGACGCGATGGCCAGCGAAAAACTGTCCGAAGGCATCCGCCTGTTTGTCGCCGACGCCGTAAAGCTGGATGCACTGATCGACGCACTGCGCCGCTGATCCTCCGGCATTGCGCAAAAAAATCGCGCGCCCAAGGTTTGGGCACGCGACTTGCTGACTTACCTGTTGGCCTGCTGGATGGTGGCCTTAGCGGTGATCGTCCGAATGCACCTGCAACGCTTCCAAAAAGCGCGACACCATGTTGTACGCCGCGACGGTTGCGGTCAGTTCGACAATGAGCTTTTCGGAGCCCATGGCGGCGCGGGCGGCTTCAAACACCGGCTGCGGCACCTGCACGTGGCGCGTCATGGCGTCGGTGTAGGCCAACACGGCTTTTTGACGTGGGTCGAACAGCGTTGAGTTTTCCCAATCGCCCAGCGCATCCAGTTGGGCCTGCGACACGCCTTCGCGAAGCGCGATCGGCGCGTGCTGATCGGCCTCGTAAGGCGCGCCGTTAAGCGCGGCAACGCGCATGATGACCAGTTCGCGCAGGTCTCCGGGCAAGCTGCTCAGTTGCCGGATGGAAGTCAAATAGTTCAGCCAGCCTCCGGCCACTGCGGGGCTGTGCAGCAGCATTTGGTACAGATGAAGCACGCTGCCGCGCTCTGCAACGATGCGCTCCACCAGGGGACGTGCGTCGGGATGAGATAGATCGGCGTAGGCAAGACGGGCCATGGAAGCTCCAGATAGGTGACAGGGCTGCAAATGCATACATTCATACAATATATTTGACATAATGACAGCTCATTGCGCGTCCCAGGTACCCCACCCACAATGAATGCGCCGACCCATTCCCCTACGCCAGTCACGCTCGCCAATTGCGATAGCGAACCCATTCATATTCCGGGCGCTATTCAGCCATTGGGCGCGTTGCTGGCGTTCGACTCGGATGGCATTTTGCAGTTCGCCAGCGAAAACGCCCCCACTGTGCTCGGTGCGCCGCTGACGCTGGGCCAGTGCTGCCCCGCCGGCATACTGCCGCCCGCCCTGGCGCATTGCCTGACGGCGTGGCTGGACGATCCCGAACCCATCTTCGATCCGCTGACGCTGGCCCTGAACGGTGCCATGTTCGACATCATCGTCCATCGCAACAGTGATGGGCTGACTATCGTGGAGTTGGAACTGCGCGTTTCAACGGACGCGGATATGGCGGACCCGGCGCGCATCTACCGCAGCATTGAACGCGTCCGGCGCCAACGCGATATCGCCGGGCTTCTTGAGTGCGCCGTGCGCGAAGTGCGCCGCGCAACCGGCTTTGACCGGGTGATGGCATACCGTTTTCATCCGGACGACAGCGGCGAGATCGTGGCCGAAGAGCGCCACGAATCGCTGGAAGATTGGGTGGGTCGGCGCTACCCCGCCGGTGACATCCCCGCGCAGGCTCGCCGCCTGTACACCGTGAATACGCTGCGCCAGATCGCGGACGCCCGATATGCGCCCGTGCGCGTCCGGGGCGCACCGTCCGCCAGCGCCACGCCGCTGGACATGAGCTTTTCGGCGCTGCGCAGCGTGTCGCCGATTCACCTGGAATACATGGCGAACATGGGCGTGCAGGCCTCGATGAGCCTGTCGCTGGTGATCGAGGGCAAGCTGTGGGGCATGATCGCGTGCCACCACCATGCGCCGCGCCCGATCCCCTACCCCGCCCGGCTCGCTTGCGAAGCCATGGCGCAGGTGCTGTCCGCCGCGGTGGCCAACATCGAAGGCGCCGAACGCGCGGCGCAAGCGCGCCGCAACGCCGCGCTGGTCAGTGAAATAACGGAACGGGTGTCGGCGTCCGAAAACCTGCACCTGGCCTTGTCCAGCGGCCCGGACACGCCCGCCTCGCTGATTCCCAACGACGCCGCGCTGTGCCTGTGGGGCAACAGCGTCACCGTGTTCGGCGGCATTGCCCCGCGCGGTGAATTGGCCGGCATCCTGTGCGCGCTGGACCAAAGCGGACAGCGGGTGGTGCACACCGATAACATCGCCCGCGACTACCCCGAATTGCAAACCGATCTGGTGCCGTACGCCGGCCTGTTGGCGTGCAAATTCGACCCCATGAACAACGGCTGGCTGATCTGGCTGCGCAAAGAACAGGTTGAAACCCTGGTGTGGGGCGGCAAGCCCGAAAAGCAATACGCCGTGGGCAGCCAGGGGCCGCGCCTGACGCCGCGCGGCTCGTTCGAGGCCTGGCGCGAAGTGGTGCGCAATACCTGCACATCGTGGCTGCCGGGCGAACTGGAAGCCGCCGACAACCTGCGCGACGAACTCTCTCACATCGCCACCAGCCGCGCCGCTGACGTAGACCGGGCCCGCACCGCGCTGCTGGCCATGCTAGGCCACGATCTGCGCGACCCCCTGCAATCGATTTCGATGGCGGCCACGCTGCTGTCCAAAACGGATTCGGGCGCGCGCATGGGCGAGCGCATCCGATATTCCAGCGGCCGCATGCAACGCCTGATTTCGCAAGTGCTGGATTTGTCGCGCCTACAGGGCGGCATGGGGCTGGGCATCGAAAAAGGCCTGTGCAACCTCAGCGACCTGGTCAATGGCTTGATCGAGGAAAAGCGCCAGGCCTACCCCGGCTTGCGCATCGAGCCGGACGTGCAACCCGGACTGGCGCTGATGGCGGACACCGACCGCATCGCCCAGGTCGTGACCAACCTGATGAGCAACGCGCGCCAGCATGGCGCGCCCCGCCAGCCCATCCTGGTGCGCGCGCGGCAAGACGGCGACCACATAGAATTGCAAGTCACCAACCATGGCGCGCCCATTGCACCGGAAGTGCTGGCGCACCTGTTTTCGCCGTTCAAACCCGAGTCGCTGGGCCATTCGCGCAACCGCAATGGCTTGGGACTGGGCCTGTACATCGCCGAGCAGGTGGTGCGCGGCCATGACGGCGAAATCTCGGTGCAGTGCCGGGATGGCCTGGTCATTTTTACGGTAAGACTGCCGCGCGAATCCCGCGCCGCAGCCACCCCCTGAAGTATGGAGAACCTTTTGAACGAAGTGCGCGCAGTTCGCGTCCTGCTGGTTGACGACAATGAAATGGGCTCGGAGTTGCTTGCCGAATTCCTGGCGCTTTCCGGCGTGGAAACACGCTGCGCCCCCACAGGCGAAGCCGCTTTGGAAATGGTCGACAGCTTTCGGCCCGAGGCCGTGTTGGTGGACATACTGCTGCCCGACATGGACGGCTATGAACTGGCAACGCGGCTGCGCGCGCGCACCGAATCTCCTCGCATCTACGCGTTAAGCGGCCTGGCTCGCCACGAGCGCCGCGACGAAGACGGCATGTTCAACGGCTGGATCGAAAAGCCCGCGGACCCGGACGCGCTGCTGGCCATCCTGCGGCAAGCACACTGAGGCCGCCATGTCGATGGCCAATCCCATGAATGCCCTGGCGGCCCAGGGCGTGCGGTTCAAAGTGCTGGCGCAGGTATTTCCCGTGCTGCGCCATGAAGTTGTCGGCCCCTTGTCCAACGCCACGTTGGCCGCCGCGATGCTGCGCCAAAGCCCGGAAGGCGCCGACGCCGATACCTTGCAGCAACGATGCCACCGCCTGGCCGGCGACCTGACCGGCATGCTGGAAGACAGCGTCACCATCGTGCGCGAGCTGGATCAGTGGCTGCTCGATAGCGGCGCAACCACGTCCACGCAGGCGCTATTGCGCGAGTGCCGCAAGCTGATGTTCTCGCATCTGCTGCTGTCGCGACACAGCATCGTGTGGCCGGAAGACGTGGCGGATTTGCAGGTGCCGCAATTCACGTCGCGGTACCTGTTGCTGGCCTGGCTGTTGAGCCTGCTGTCCACGTTGCCGGCGGATGCCGCGCTGACGCTGGATTGTTCGCGGGCCGACGTGTGGCACGCGCATTTCCCGGCGCTGCCCGATACCGCCAAGGCGCCTGCCGACGCCCCCGCCGCCTTCCCGCCCGAAGACATTGAACTGCTGGCGGCGGCATCAGGCTGGCGGCTGCAACGGCAGGCGCAATGCTGGTCGCTGCACCTGCCCGTCACCCCTGCCCCAGCATGAGCGGCCGCTTATGATTTCCCCGGTACACCAAGTGCTGCGCGACGGCACCCGCGACAGGCATGAAACGCTGGATCAAGGGCTGGCCCTGACCAGCGGCGACCTGGACCGCGACGGGTATCTGAACTATCTGCGCGCCTTGCTGGGGTGGCTGGAACCGCTGGAGCGCCGCCTGTGGCAGCTGGATTGGCCTGACAGTTTGCAAGCGCAGGCCCGTGCCGGAAAAAGCGATTGGATACGTGCGGACCTGGCGGCGGCCGGCGACGCCGCGCCCGTGGCGCACTGCCCCGACGCGCCCCGCGTAAACGCTGCCGATGCCTACGCGCTGGGTGTGGCCTATGTGGTGGAAGGATCACAGCTGGGCGGACGCTTTCTGGCCAAACAGCTGGCAGATATCAGCCCTGCCCTGCCACTGCGCTATCTGCGCGGTTATGGCGAAAACCTGGGCCCGATGTGGAAGAACTTTCTGCATTATCTGGACAGCGAGGCCGGCGCCCAGGGGCGCGAAGCCCGCGCATTGCAAGGCGCGCGCGACGCCTTCGACAGCCTGACGGTCTGGCTGCACAGCCGGCAAGCGCTGCGAACCTGAATCTGTCAGGTGCGCAGCGCCGGCTGACCGACTACAGCTTTTCGGTTTCGCCCGACTTGGGTTGCCACTTCATCAAGCGCTTTTCACCGATGCCGACGATGTAGTCCAGCACCAGCGCAAACGCCGTCAGCACCACTATGCCCGCGAACACGGTGTTCACGTCGAACGTGCCCTCGGCTTGCAGGATCAGGTACCCGACGCCGCTTGCCGAGCCCAGATATTCACCCACCACCGCGCCCACGAAGGCCAGGCCCACCGACGTATGCAGGCTGGAGAACACCCAGCTGGTGGCAGACGGCAGGTAGACGTGACGCAGCAACTGACGCTTGCGCGCGCCCAGCATGCGAGCGTTGTCCAGCAAGGTGGGGCTGACTTCGCGCACGCCCTGGTAGACGTTGAAGAACACGATGAAGAACACCAGCGTGACCGCCAGCGCCACCTTGGACCAGATGCCCAGCCCGAACCACATGCCGAAGATCGGCGCCAGGATGACGCGCGGCATCGAGTTGGCGGCCTTGATGTAGGGGTCAAGGATGGCGCTGGCGCGCGGCGACAGCCCCAGCCACAAACCAAAGCCCAGGCCCGCGATGGTGCCGATGAAAAACGCCAGCACGGTTTCGGTCAACGTCACCCACAAGTGGGTGTAGATGTCGGCGTTGGTGACGAACCAGGCCCAGATGCGGCCCCAGACTTTCAGCGGTTCGCCAAAGAAGAACGCCACCTTGGAATCGCGCGACGCAAAATGCCAGACGCCCAGGATGACGACCAGCAGCAACAGTTGCCAGAAGCGCAGGCTGGCGGAACCGGATTTGAATGACTTCGACATACCTCAGGCTCGCTTCTGTTGGGCATAGCCCTTGAGCACTTCTTCGCGCAGCACGGCCCAGATGGCCGAATGCAGTTCAACGAAGCGCGGATGGGCGCGGACCTCTGCCACGTCGCGCGGACGCGGCAGGTCTATGGCGAATTCCCCGATCGGGTGCGTGCCGGGGCCGGCAGACAACACGATCACGCGGTCGCTCATGGCAATGGCTTCGTCCAGGTCGTGCGTGATGAACAGCACGGCCTTGCGCTTGGCCATCCACAAATCCAGGACCTCGTTTTCCATCAACTGGCGCGTCTGGATATCCAGCGCCGAGAACGGCTCGTCCATGAGGATGATGTCGGGGTCGCGGATCAGCGTCTGGGCCAGCATGGCGCGCTTGCGCATGCCGCCCGACATCTGGTGCGGATAGCGGCTTTCAAAGCCGCCCAAGCCCACGCGCCGCATCCATTCGCGGCCGCGTTCCAGCGCTTCGGGGCGCGGCACGCCGGCGAAGTCCAGGCCGGCCACCACGTTGTCCAGCGCACTGCGCCAGGGCAAGAGCGCCTCGCCCTGGAACATGTAGCCCGCGCGCGAATTGATGCCCGACAGCGGTTGCCCAAAGACCTTTACCTGCCCACTGGACGGTGCCAGCAAGCCGGCGCCGACATTAAGCAGGGTGGATTTGCCGCAGCCGGTCGGGCCCACCACCGACACGAACTCGCCCGGCGCGATGGCCAGGGTCGTGTCGCTGACGGCGGTGTAGCGCTGCGACCGGTCGTCGCGCGAAACAAAGGTGCAACTGATATTTTCCAGCGATAGTGCGGCTTCAGCCATTGGCGTACTTCTCGTTGGCGCGGCGCGCGAAATCGTTGGTCCAGACCTTGGACGGATCAATCTTCGAGCCGTCGAAATCCGCTTGGTAGGCGGCCAGCGCCTTGAGCGCGGTGGCGGCGCCGTCCTCGGGGATCATGCCATTGGGCGACAGGCCTTCCAGGCTCTTGGAAATGGCGGCCTTGTACACGGCCGGATCGCCCAGCAGGTAGGTTTCCGGCACGATCTTGGCGATCTCGTCGGGGCCCGCCTTTTGAATCCATTTATCGGCGCGCACCAAGGCGTTGGTCAGCGCCTGGGTGGTGTTGGGGTTGGCGTCGATGAATGCTTGCGGCGCGTACAGGCAGCCGGCGGGCATGTTGCCGCCGAAGATGTCCTGGGTGTCTTTCAACGTGCGCGTGTCGACAATGATCTGGATATCGCCCGGCATTTCCAACATCGACACCACGGGGTCGGTGTTGGAGATGGCGTCGATCTGGCCACTGCGCAGCGCGGTCACCGCGCCGGCGCCGGCGCCCACACCGATGATGGAAACGTCCGAGGCCTTCAGCCCGTGCTTGGCCAGGAAGAAGCTGACCACCATATTGGTGGACGAGCCCGGCGCGGTCACGCCGATCTTCTTGCCCTTGAGGTCGGCCGGGCCCTTGTAGTTGGGCAGGTTTTTCTTGGACACGCCCACGCCGATCATCGGCGCGCGGCCTTGCAGCACGAAGGCGCGATAGGCCTGGCCCTTGGACTGCATCGACAACGTGTGCTCGAACGCACCGGACACGACATCGGCGCTGCCGCCGACCACGGCTTGCAGGGCTTTGGAGCCGCCGGCAAAGTCCGCGATGCTGACGTCCAAGCCTTCGTCCTTGAAGTAGCCACGTGCTTCGGCGATGGACAGCGGAAGATAGTAGATCAGGGGCTTGCCGCCGACGGCGATCTGTACCTTGGTCTTTTCCAGTTTTTGTGCGCGCACGATGGCGGGCGCCAGGCTCATGATGCCGGCGGCGCCGGCGATCTTGAGCAACTCACGGCGAGTAACTGACATGGGGTTGTCTCCTTAGTTGTCGGGTTTACCGATAGCGCCGGTCTTCGCCAGCTCGTCAATAGCCGCTGAATCATACCCCAGCGATTTCAGGACTTCCTCGGTATGTTCCCCTAATTTCGGGCCCACCCAGCGCGTCTGGCCAGGGGTTTCAGACAGCTTGGGAACCACGGCGGGAAGCTTGACGGGGCTGCCGTCGGCAAGGCGATGTTGTTCGATCATGCGGCGCGCCAGGAACTGCGGATCGTTGAACATGTCGGCCACGCTGTAGATCTTTCCGACCGGCACGTCCGCCGCTTTCAGGGTGCCCAGCGCCTCGTCGATATTGCGGCCGTCGCACCACTGCTGAATGGCGCCATCGATCTCTTGGACGCGGCGCGCGCGGCCGTCGTTACGCACCAGATCAGGGTCTTCGGCCAGGTCGTCGCGGCCGATGGCGCGCATCAGTCGGTGGAAGATGGCGTCGCCATTGCCGGCGATGACGATGTTCTGGCCATCGCGCGTGGTGTAGGTGTTGGAGGGCACGATGCCGGGCAACGCACCGCCGGTGCGTTCGCGCACCACGCCGGCCACGTCATATTCGGGCACCAGGCTTTCCATCATGTTGAACACGGCTTCGTACAGGGCCACGTCAACCATCTGGCCCTGCCCCGCCTGGCATGCCTCGCCCGTCTTGCCGTTCCAGCGCCCGCCCGTGGCGTCGCGATGGCGCAGCGCCATCATCGCGCCGATCACGCCATGCAAGGCGGCGATGGAATCGCCGATGGAAATGCCGACCCGCAGCGGCGGCCGGTCGGGGTGGCCCGACACGTAGCGCAGCCCGCCCATCGATTCACCGATGGCGCCAAAACCCGGCTGGTCTTTCATGGGGCCGGTCTGGCCGTAGCCAGACAGCCGCACCATGATCAACGCCGGGTTGATGGCGCGCAATTGCTCAAAGCCCAGGCCCCACTTTTCCAGCACGCCCGGCCGGTAGTTTTCAACCACGACGTCCGCGTCCAGCGCCAGCTTGCGGGCAATTTCCTGGGCACGCGGATCTTTCAGGTTCAGGGCAATGGACTGCTTGTTGCGCGCCTGCACCGTCCACCAGAGCGAATTGCCCTCGTGCAGATGGCGCCAGCTGCGGATGGGGTCTCCGCCGCCCGTGCCATCAGGCCCGTGGGGCGTTTCCACCTTGATGACGTCGGCGCCGAATTCGCCGAAGATGCGCGCGGCGAAGGGGCCGGCGATGAGCGTGCCGAGTTCCAGGACTTTCAGTCCGGTCAGCGCTGACATGGTTTGTCTTCCTCACGTTTCGTGCCGCGCCGATGCTTTGCCGGGCGGCTATTTTGACGTTGCGAGCCCTGCTTTGCTAAGTGGTCTTGCGCTCCATCAGCGCCCAGGCAATGGTGCCGGCGTCCACGTATTCAAGCTCGCTGCCCGCGGGCACGCCGCGCGCCAGCCGGGTCACGCGCAGGCCGCGTTCGCCCAGCGCTTCGCCCAGAAAATGGGCGGTGGTCTCGCCTTCCGCCGTGAAGTTGGTGGCCAGGATAACTTCCGCGACCACGCCGTCGGTGGCGCGCTTGATAACGCGGTCGAAGTCCAGCTCACGCGGGCCGATGCCTTCCAGCGGCGCCACCCGGCCCATCAACACGTAGTACAGGCCACGGTAGCCGTGGCTGGACTCGATCATGTTCTGGTCGGCCGGCGTTTCCACGATGCACAAGAGCGAGGGGTCGCGCTTGGGGTTGGCGCAGGTGCCGCAGACCTCGTCTTCAGAAAAGCTGTTGCACCGGGCGCAATGTTTCAGGTCCCGCACGGCGCCGGCCAGCGCCCGCCCCAGCATGTCCGCGCCTTGCGGGTCGTGCTGAAGCAGGTGATAAGCCATGCGCCTGGCCGATCGGACGCCGACGCCGGGCAGGCGCCGGAGCGCCTCGATCAGAGACACCAGCGGTTCGGGTTCAGGCAGTAAAGGATCCATTGCAGCCCAGGGCAGCCTTGCTTAGAACGGCAGCTTCATGCCCGGGGGCAGCGGCATGCCGGCGGTGACGCCCGCCATTTTTTCCTGCGACGTGGTTTCGGCCTTGCGCAGCGCGTCGTTGAACGCAGCGGCAACCAGGTCTTCCAGCATGTCCTTGTCGTCGCCCAGCAGCGACGGGTCGATCACGACGCGCTTGACGTCGTGGCGGCAGGTCATGGTGACCTTGACCAGGCCGCCGCCGGAGGCGCCTTCGACCAGGATTTCGGCCAGCGCATCTTGCGCCTTCTTCATGTTTTCCTGCATCTGCTGCGCCTGGCGCATCAGGCCGGCCAGTTGTCCTTTCATCATGATGGATGTTCCTTGAACGAGGGAAATAAGAGAGGGGCCGCCGCGTCAGGCAGCGGCCGGGGGATCAACGTGGCGGATGGAGTCGGGCACGACATACCCGCCGAAATCGGCCAACAAGGCTTGCACAAAAGGATCGACGGCCACCGCGTCTTCGGCGGCCTGCTGGCGCGCGGCGCGTTCGGCCTTGGCCACGGCATGCGCCGTGTCCTCGCCGGTGACGCCGACCTGCACGTCCAGCCGGATGCCCTGCCCGAAATGTTCGCACAAGACGGTTTGCAGGCGAACCCGGCTTTCGCTTTCGGCCAGGGTTTTTACGGCAACGCGCAGGATGATGGCATCGCCCTGCACGCCGGCCCATTCGCTTTGCCGCGCCAGTTCTGCGGCCAGGCCGGTCACGGGCAGGGTCGCGGCCAGCCCGGGCCAGGCGGCTTGCGTCATGTCTTCGATGCGGGCGCGCGACGAACGCTTGCGCGAAGGCGCAGCGCCCTCACGGCGGACGGGGGCCACGGGGGGCGCCACGGAGGGCGCACTGGCCAGCGTTTCAAAACCATCGTCGTCGGGATCGGATGTGAATCCGCTCTCGGGAACAAAGCCGCCTTCGGCTTCAAATGGAATTTCTTCGTCGACCCAGGACGGCGGGCCGTCGGGGTCAGTCTCGGCCGGCGCAGTCGCCAGCACGGCAGCAACCGCAGGCGTCACCGCCAGCGCCGCAGAGCCTGCGGCCTTGGCGGCCGAGGCCTCCGGCGTGGGGAGGGATGCGGAGGCGGCGGGGGCCTGGGCGGGCGTTCCGGCGAGGGGCGATCCGGCGAGGGGCGTTCCGGCGAGGGGCGATCCGGCGGCGGGCGTTCCGGCGGCGAGCGTTCCGGCGGCGGGCGTTCCGGCGGCGGGCGTTCCGGCGGCGGGCGATCCCGACGCATTGGCCGGGGATGCAACCGTGCTTGCCGGTTGCGCGGAGTCTTCAGGGAGGTCTTCCCAAGGCGGCACGCCATCCGCAGAGGCGACGGCTGGGGAAGCAGCAGCCTGCTGAGCAGCTGCGCCAGCTTGTGCCGACGCGATGGCCACCTGCGGCGCGGCGGGCGCGAAGTCGGCAGCCGGGGCGTCGACGGTCGGAGCAGCGACGGTCGGTGAGGCAACAGCCGGAGAAGCAATCGCCGGTGAGGCGACCACAGGAGCATTGGCGGCCATTGAACCGGGCAAGTTCGACGGCGCGTCCGCTGCTGCCTTCGAGGCGGCGGCCGCCGTCGAGTCGGCGTTCACCGAGGGTGCGGCCTGGCCGACGGGGCTCGCAGTCGAAGCCGTCGCGGAGGCCGACATCGGCGCGGATGCGGGCGCGGATGCTGGCGCGGCCAAGGGCGCAACTGCGGGTGCAGAGACAGAAGCCGCTGCGGGTGCAACGACAGGGGCAACTGCGGAAGCGACAGGGGCAGCTGCGGAAGCGACGGGAGTAGCGGCGGGAGTGGCAGAAGCAGCTGCGGAAGCGACGGGAGTAGCGGCGGGAGCGGCAGAAGCCTCAATCGCAGCCGCAGCATGAGCCACCGGCGCGGCCGACGCATCGGCCTCAATCGCTGCCGCCACTGTCGCCGGCTCCGCCATCTGGCGTGCGGGCGTGGCGGGCGCTTCCAGCGCGGTCTGCGGACCCGCATCGCCGTTCAGCGCCAGCATGCGCAGGCAGGCCATGATGAAGCCTGCGTACTCGTCGGGTGCCAGCGTCAGTTCGCCTCGGCTGTGCACCGCCACGGAATAGAACAGCTGCACGGCGTCGGGATGCAGGCCCAGCGCCAGCCGCGCAATGTCGGCGGCCAACGGATCTTCGGCGGGCGTGACGCCCGTGACGCGCTGCTCGATCGCGACACGCGACAGCAACACTGCCAGGTCGGCCAAGGCGCCGGCATACGACAAGCCGCGTATGGCTAGCTCGTCGGCAACCGCCAGCACGCCCTTGGCATCGCCGGTGGCCAAGGCCTCAAGCAGGCGCACCAGGTGGCGTTGGTCGATGGTGCCGAGCATGCCGCGCACGGCGTCCTCGGTCATGTTGCCGGCGCTATAGGCAATGGCCTGGTCGGTAAGCGACAGCGCGTCGCGCATGGACCCTTGCGCGGCCTGGCCGATCAGGCGCAGGGCGGGCACTTCAAACGCGACCTCTTCGTGGCCCAGCACGGCTTGAAGGTGCCCGACGATGGAATCGGCCGGCATCTGCTTCAAGTTGAATTGCAGGCAGCGCGACAGCACCGTCACCGGGATCTTTTGGGGGTCCGTGGTGGCCAGGATGAATTTGACGTGAGGGGGCGGTTCTTCCAGCGTCTTCAACATGGCGTTGAAGGCGTGGCCGGTCAGCATGTGCACTTCGTCGATCATGTAGACCTTGAAGCGCCCCGCGCCCGGCGCGTACACCGCCTGTTCCAGCAACTGCGTCATTTCCTCGACGCCGCGGTTCGAGGCCGCGTCCAGTTCCAGGTAGTCGACAAAGCGTCCGGCGTCGATCTCGGTACAAGCGCGGCAGACACCGCAAGGCTTGGACGTGATGCCGGTTTCACAGTTGAGGGACTTGGCCAGGATGCGGGACAACGTGGTCTTGCCCACGCCCCGCGTGCCGGTGAACAACCAGGCATGGTGCAGGCGTTGGGTGTCGAGCGCATGGGTCAGCGCGCGCACCACGTGATCCTGTCCCACGAGGGTATCGAACGATCTCGGCCGCCACTTGCGGGCCAGTACCAGATAAGTCATGGCTGGATTGTAGAGCCTGTTTCGCGTGCTGGCTGAAATGCAAAGGGGACGGGCTTATTCCCGCGGAACGAATCCCTGGAAAATAACCCCGTCCCCCTTGAAAGCGAAGGGCCATGAAATGAAATCATGACCCTTTGCTTTGAAGAATTCGGTTGGCGAGCCTGACTCCGGCACTGACCCTAAACGACTATGGCTGCTTCGTTCCCGACCTGACCAGGTTCACCGTCGAACCATGCGGAGGGGCCCGCCAACCGGAATTCTAGCAGAGCTGCGCTTCGCTTGCTTGCAGCCTTCCGGTTGGCGGGCCCCTGAGGGGCGGTATGTTGCCCCCTCCCCGGCCCTCCCCCCGAGGGGGAGGGGGTGATGGCTTTGCTTCGCTTGCCATTTTTGGCTCGCTTCGCTTTGCCCTTGCTTCGCTTTGCCCTTGCTTCGCTTTGCCCTTGCTTCGCTTTGCCCCTTGCTTCGCTTGCCTTGCTTCGCTTGCCTCGCTTCGCTTTGGCTTGCTTCGCTTCGGCTTGCTGCGCTTTAGCTTGCTCCGGTTTGCCTTGCTCCGGTTTGCCTTGGTCCGGTTTGCCTTGCTCCGGTTTGCCTTGCTCCAGTTTGCCTTGGTCCGGTTTGCCTTGCTCCGGTTTGCCTTGCTCCAGTTTGCCTTGGTCCGGTTTGCTTTGGTCCGGCTTTCCTTGGGTCCGATTTGCCTGGGTCCGGCTTGCCTTGGTCCGGCTTGCCGTGCTCGCCTTGCGTTGCCTTGTTCCGCCTTGCCTTGCTTGGCGTTGCTTGCGGCTTATCGGCTTGCTTGCGCCTTATCTGTATGTTTGGCTCGCATTGATGGCGTTCGCGAGCGGGTTGCCTGGGGTTGCTTGGCGGCTTTGGGGCGCGGTTATTTGTTTGGGGCCAGGGGGCTTTTGGTTATTGGTGTAGGTCGATCCAGGCTTTGGCTCGGGGGAAATAGAGGGCGGCTTTGGCTTTGCGGCCGTCTAGGGACGTGACTTGCGAGCAGTAGCGCAGGAGTTGGTCGCCGTGGCGTTGGCGCATTCTGGTGGCGAAGGCGGCGGGGGGTTCTCCGGGGTGGGGGCGGCCGGTTTTGTAGTCGACGATCAGCCAGCCGTCTTCGGTGCTCAGCGCCAGGTCGATGACGGAGACCTTGCCGGCGGCGTCGATCAGGGGCCATTCGCGGCGGGCGCTGGATTGGGATAGCAGCCATAGGCCGCGTTCGTCGGACAGGGTGGCTTGCAGCGTTTCCAGTACGGCTTCGGCGGCGTCGTCGGCTTGGGAGGCGGGGATGCCGGCCCGGGTCAGCTGGCGACGCATGGCGGGCAGGCGGTCGGTCAGGGCTTCGGGCGGCCAGGCTTTTACGCCGTCTTGGCCGATGCGGGCAAGCCAGGCGTGGGCCAGCGTGCCGATGGCGGCGTCGTAGCCGGCTTCCAGTTGCCAGGCGGGGTGTTCGGTGCCGTCGCCCCAGGCGCCGCGGTCGGCGGTGCCGAAACCGGCGCTGATAAGGACGTTGGACTGTTGGGCCAATTGCGTCAGGCCGTCGCCGGCGACGCGGCGCAGGGGTTCGCCTTGCCATTCGGGAGTGTCGGCGGCGTCCGGTTCGGGCTGTTGGTCCAGCGGGGGCGGTTCGGGGGTGACCAGGCAGGGCCAGAGGCGGCCCAGCAGGCTGGCGGATGGCGGGGCTTTCACCTGGCCGCTGGCTTCGTCGATGGACACGTGGCCCACCAGGTGCAGGCGTTTGCGCGCGCGGGTGGCGGCCACGTACAGCAGGCGGTCGATTTCATAGGATGCGCGGCGGGCCTCGCGGGCGCCCAGGTAGCGCGATATCGGGTCGGCCTCGACCTCGGCGCGCGGCTTGACAGGGCCGAACAGCACGCGGCCACTGCTTTGTTCGAAACGCACCAGCGGCGCCTGGTCGCCGCGCGGGGCGCGATGCAGGCCGTACAGGATCACGGTTTCAAATTGCAGGCCCTTGGATTTGTGCATGGTCATGATCTCGACGGCGCCGTCGTCCTCGTCCGCCGCGTCGGGCGCGGCGAACAAGCGCGAGATCCCGGCGTCCAGCGCTGCCGGGTCGATGGCCCCGTGCGGGGCCAGGCGTTCGACCAGCTGGAACAGGCTTTCGGCGTCGTTCGACACCGACAGGCCGGCGTACAGCGCGGGGCCGCCCAGGCGGCGCCACAGGGATTCCACCCAGGCGGCGAACGGCATCGCGCCCGAGGCATTGCGCTTGTCCAGCAGCACGGCCGCCACTTGCCGCAGCCGTTCGAATTCGTCGGGGCTCAGCAGGGCTTGCGCCAATGGCGGCTCGGACGCGGGCGATTCGGCTTCAGGCCATGCGCCTTGTGCAACACGGCCGACGCCGGACGATGCGCTGTCCAACGGTGCGGATTGCGAAGCACCGTTTGCGGCGTCTGGACTGGCGTCAAACAACGAGCCTTGCGCGCCGCTGGCGGAGATGCCGCGCGCCGGCGCGACGACTCGCGAGGCGCCAGCAGCCGCCGTCGGAGCGGTAGCCGGAGTCATGCGCAGCGCGCGTTCCAGCAGTACCGGGACCGGCGTGACGTGGTCGTCGCCGAACAGGCGTTGCAGGGACGTCAGCGTCAGCCCGCAGTACGGGGCGCGCAGTACCGACAGCCAGGCCATGCGGTCGGCCGGGTGCGACAGCGCGCGCACCAGTTGCACCAGGTCGGCCACCACCGGCCGCAGCGCCAGGGGCACCAGGTCCACGGCGCGGCAGCGGATGCCTTCCTGCGCCAGCCGGCGCGTCAGATTGCCCAGATGGCTGCGCGCGCGCACCAACACCGCCACGGGGTGCTTGGCGCCTTTGTGATCGATCAGCGCCTGGCGCACCAGGCCGACGGCGATATCTTCTGCCTGCTCCTCGGCGGGCGTGCCGCCCGCGCGCGACCAAGCGGGGTGGAATCGCACCGCGGGGTCGGGCAGCGCCTCGTGGAACGCGGTGGACGGGCTGTACGCGATGGCGCCCGCCGCGGCGTCGCTACGCCGGGGCAGCAGACCCGCAAACGAACGGTTCACCCATTCCACAATGCCCGCCTGCGAGCGGAAGTTGTCGGTCAGGTTCAGGAAATCAGGCGTCAATTCGCCCACGCCGATATCGGCCACCTCCAGGAACAGGCCCACTTCCGCCTTGCGAAACCGGTAGATCGATTGCATCGGGTCGCCCACCAGGAACAGGCTGCGCCCGTCGCCCGCCTGCCAGCCCGACGTCAACGTGCGCAGCAAGTCCAGCTGTGTCTGGCTGGTGTCCTGGAATTCGTCGATCAGCAGATGGCGAATGGACGCGTCCAGTTTCAGCAACAGTTCGCCGGGATCATCGGCGCTGCCCAGCGCAGCGGCCGCGCGTTGCGCGATTTCGATGAAATCGACCTCGCCTTTGTCCGCGAAGCGCAGGCGCAGTTGCGCCACCGCCAGCGCCAGCGTCATCAACTGCGCGCCCAGCACTTCCCATTGCGCGTCCGTGAAATGCGGCGCCGGAATGTCGCGCACGGCGTGCAGGCGGCGCACCCAGGCGGCCTGCCCGTCGGCCGATTCCAGCCATGCCACAAAGGGTTCCTTGTGCGCGCACTTGGCCGGAAAGCCCAGGTTTTTGTTGACGGTCTTGCGCAGGCTGCCCGTGCCGGTCAACAGCAGATGCGCCACGGCGCGCCACTGGTCCAGCATTTCGGCGTCCGGCGGCAGTTCTTCCGTCCAGTCCAATAGCGCCAGCAGCTTGTTGTCGTCGTCGCCATCCTGCAAATGGGACGCGGCCAGGCGGGCCGGGCCGCACAGCGCATCGGCCCAGCCCAGCGGCATGGCGTCGCACAGCGCGTCCAGGTCTTCGCCGATGGCCTCGGCCAGCATCGCTTCCATGCCAGCGCGATCGGAGCCGTGGCGCAGCAGCGGCAGCCACTGGTCGCGCTGCCCCAGCATGTCGGCCAGGGCATCCTTGGCCGCCTGCACGTCCACATCCAGATGCTTGAGCAACACGCGCACCGCGTCGTAGTCATCGGCAAGATCCAGCGTGGCGCGCGCCGCCGCTTCGTAGTGCGCGCGTGCATCGTCGGTAATGTCGGGCATGCCGCCCAGCTCGGACAGCCACGGCATGCTGCGCACCAGGCCCGCGCAAAACGAGTCGATGGTGCGTATGGCCAGGCGCGCCGGATGGTCCAGTAGATGCCAGCCCTGCTCGGCATTGCGCGCCAAGGCGGCGCGCGCCAGTTCCCAGCTGCGGCGCTCGTGCATGGCCTCGGGCGGGGCGTCCAGCCCACGGCGCAGCTTGCTCAACACGCGCGCGTGCATTTCGGATGCCGCCTTGCGCGTGAACGTGATGGCGACAATTTCCTCGGGCCGGTTCACCGTGGCCAGCAGCGCCAGGATGCGGTCGGTCAGCAGTTCGGTCTTGCCCGAGCCGGCCGGCGCCTGCACGAGAAAAGAGCGGGTGGGATCCAGCGCGTCGGTACGCGCGGCGTGGTCCTGTGGCAGGCGTTCAGTGTCGGCCATGGCTTAGGCGTCCTCGTCGTCAAGATGCAAACGCAAGAACGGCAATGCATCGCAGTATTTCAAATCGTCCCGGCGGTAGGCCATGTTGGTGGCCACGCCCGCCACATACTCATCAGCCAGCGCTTCGATGGCAACGCGCCAACGCTGCCGGATCTCGGGCCAGGTCAGACCATCGAAGAACTTGCTGTCGCTGGCCAGCGTCACCCCGGGCACGCCAAGGTCTTCATCGGCCAGCCCTTGCGCCGCGACCTGCCGCGCATGGATCTGCGCCAGCACCAGCCCGGCGACCTCGCCGCCCGCGGCATCGGCAAGCACCGACGCGTAGAACGGCAACTGCACATTCACGGGCCGACTGCGCGACCAATCGGGTTCCGGCTTGGCGGCGGCCACGCCTGTCTTGTAATCGACGATGACGTTGCGCCCATCGGCCAGGGTGTCGATACGGTCCAGACGCAATTTCAGGTTCAACGCGCCGCGTTGCCACTGGTGGTTTTTTTCGACCTGGGCAACCGCGAACGGCAAGCGCTGCGCTTCCATGTCCAGCCACGCGGCCAGCACGGCGCGCGCGCGCTGGCATTCCAGCGCCTTCAACGCGGGCGCGTAGTCTTTGAGTTCTTCGTCGGCAGCCTGCGCCACGGCCTGCTCCAGCAAGGCAGCCAGCCGGCTCGTGGCCATGATTTCATGCAGCGTGTCCTGGTCGGGCATCATGCCCCATACCAATTCCAGCGCCTTATGCAGGAACTGCCCGCGCACGTTGACCGTGGCGCTGTCCGCATAAGGCGCCAGCTCGCGCCCGCCCAGGCGGTGGCGCACGAACGCCCAAAGCGGGTTGCGCGCCTGCGTGTCCAGCACGTCCAGCCCGCCGCCGCCCCGGTTGCCCGGCGCCAGTGGCGGCCCCAGATTGTCGTCCAGCGACTCTTGCGGCAAGGGCGCAGTGGGAGCCGCCGCCGGCGGCATCCAGTCGCTTAGCAAGGCGCCCGCGATCAGCGGCGATGGCCGTAGCTCGCGTTCCCCGTCCATGTGCGCGTGGCTGACGATGATGTCGGGCGCGCAGCGGCACAGCGCGGCGTACATGCCTTCGGCCCATTCGCGTTCACGTTCCGGCGTGGCGCGTGGCGCCTTGGCCTGGCGTAGCACTGCCAGCGGCAACAGCGGGTTGGGCTTGGGCGAGGCCGGCAGCACGTCGTCCGTCAAACCCAGCATCCAGACGCCGTCCCAATAGCCGCCTTCGGCTTCCAGCAGGCCCAGCACGTCAAGGCGCGCCGTGGGATCGCGCTGCGGTTGAAACGATGCCGACCGCGCCACGCTTTGCAGCAGGTTGACCGCCGCCACCCCGCCCAGCCGGCCGGCTGCCGGCGCCAAGGCCGAAAAGCTGCCCAGCGCGTCGCCCAATGCGCCCATGACCTGGTAGGCCACGCTGTCCAACACGCCTTCGCCCGGGAAACCCAGCGCCGTCAGCGCCGCTTTCATGCGCAGCATCCAGACGTCGCACGTCGCCTGGCGGCCGCCTTGCGTCCAGATTTCCAGCGCCTGATGCCAGGCCGGCGCCAGCGCGGGAAGATCGGCCAGCAGTTTTTTCCAATCATGCGGGCTGACATGTTGTACGGCTTGACGGCGCCAGCGCGCGTCGATGGCGGCCAGGCGCGCGCGGTCGCGGACATCGCCGGCACAATGCCCGGCCAGCAAGGCCGCGCCCAGAACGTCTACGCCGCAGCCCTTGCCGCTTGCACATTCCGCCAACGCGCGCAGCCACGCCAGTGCGGCACGCGCCATCGGCCATTCATTCAGTGGCCGGCCCACGGCCACGTTGAAGGCATGCGCGGGCGCCCCGTCGCGACCGGCCAGCGCCTGGCTCAAGATGCGGCGCGCGAATGGCGATTCGGCTTCCAGCTGCGGCGAGACGATCGCAAAGCGCCCTTGCGGATGCGCCTTCAATTGGCCGGCAGCCCAAGCGGCCGCCGCGCGCCATTCGGCGCCTTGGTCGGCCGCTTCGAAACGGCGCGCCACCGTTTCAACACGCTGCTCGTCACGCCATTGCGACACCCGCGAACCCTGCATTTCAAAGGCGCTGAGCAGGCGGCGAAATCGCGGCGACATATCGGTAAAGCCGGCCAGGACCAACTGCGCGGGCGTGCGCAGACGGCCCTCTTCCAACGCGCGCAGCACACGTGCGTAGCCTTGGTTGGCGTCTTCGGCGTCGATGCCGGCCAGCGTTTGCCGGTAGCGCACGCGCCAGCGCGCAAAGCCGCGATATTCATCCGTGTCGGCGCCCGAAGGCACGTGCAGGTCCCATTCGTCCATCAGCAGGTCGGCGTCCATCGCCAGCCTAGCCGCCTGGCTGGCGTCCAGCAGCACGCGTTCGGCTTCTTCGGCGCGGATGGCTTCGGTCCAGACCAGTTGCGTGGCGAAGCTGTCCAGCCGATAGGCGGGCACGTCGTCGTCCGCTTCGAAGGCCAGCTCGTTGGCGGATTCGGCCAGCCAGGCGGACAGCGGCAGGATGCGCGGCAACTCGCTGACCTGGCGTTCCTGGCGCAGCAGCCCGGCCAGTTCCAGCGTAAGGCGGCGCGACAGCCGGTTGTTCACCGTCAACACCAGCGTGTCGGCGGCGGCCAGGGCGCCGATATCCGGCAGCGATAGAAAGGGATGGGAAAGCGACGCGTCCTGCATGGGCATCCGTAAATCGCGCGCCCGAAGGCCGCGCGGGAAGACGAAAAAAACGACGGGAAAATTACCGTCGTAGGATACCGCGAGCCGCCGGGGCAAAGGCGGCTAAAAGCCGCAAAGCGATGCCAGGTTTTCCCAATGCACCTGCATGTCGGGCGTGGTGTAGCCCCAGAAAGCCAAGCCCAGCACCGCCGCCAGCGCCAGCATGCCCACAGCGCGCCAGGCGCGATGGCGGCGGGCGGCGGGCGGTTGGGCAGGCGGCAGGGAAGGATCGTGGGAGGGCATCACAGGCGCGTCGATTTCGGTGAAATTGCGGGACAGTTTTATCTCAGTTTCAAACAAACACGAAGGGGGCAGACAAGCGTAACGGCGATTTTGGGCCGGTTTCGAAGCGGTTTGGAAGCGGGTTGGAAGCCGTTTCGAAGCGGCTCCGAAGCGGTTCCGAACCGGCGCCAGCCACCACGCCATCTCAGGCCGACACCGGGCGCGTCTCCACAGGCGTGACCGGCTGTTCGCGCACCGGCAGGCACAACAGCGCGGCAATCACGGCAAGCGCCACGCCCAGCCACCAGACCATGTCGTAATTACCGGTCTTGGCGTACGCGTACCCGCCCAACCACACTCCGATAAAGCTGCCCAGCTGGTGGCCCAGGAACACGATGCCCGATAGCGTGGCGGCATAGCGCAGCCCGTAGATCTGCCCGATCAGCCCCTGGGTAAGCGGCACGGTGCCCAGCCAGAACAGCCCCATCCACGCGGCGAACACGTACAGCACCCACGCCGACAGCGGCACCGCCAGCAACAGCAGGATGCCGAACGCGCGCATGAAATACACCACGGCCAGCAGCCGCTTCTTGCTGTATTTGCCGCCCAGCTTGCCCGCATAGAACGAGCCCAGCACATTGAACAGGCCGATCAACGCCACCGCCGTCGCGCCCTGCCCCGCCGTCAAGCCGCCATCCGTCACGTAGGCCGGCAAGTGCAGCGTGATGAACGCGGTGTGAAAGCCGCAGACAAAGTAGCTCCAGAACAGGAAGTGAAACGACGGATGGCGCACGGCCTGCCGCACCGCGGACGCCAGCGACTGCTGCGGCCCGGACTGCGCTTGCGGGCGCCCGCGCAGGTAATAGGCCAGCGGCGCGGCACAGGCCACGAACAGGGACAAGACCCACAACGCGCCGGGCCAGTCCATGCCGGTGATCAGCGCCTGCCCGGTCGGCACCACGGCAAACTGGCCCAACGAGCCGCCCGCGCTGGCAATGCCCATGGCCGTGCTGCGGTAGGCCGCCGGCACCGCGCGCGCCACGACCGGCAGGATCACCGGAAACGTCGTGCCCGCCTGCCCCAGCCCGACCAGCACGCCGGCCGACAGGTACAAGGTGGTTTCATCGGTGGCGAAGCGGGTGCCGATCATGCCCAACATGTACAGCACGGCGCCCAGCGCGATGGTGCGGCCCGAGCCGTAGCGGTCGGCCAGGATGCCCATGAAGATGCAGGCCACGCCCCAGACCAGGTTCTGTAGCGCGAAGGCCATGGAAAAGACATCGCGGCCCCAGCCGTGGGCCAGGCCCATCGGCTGCATGAACAGGCCGAAGGTGGCGCGCACGCCCATGGCAAGCAGCACCACCAGGGTGCCCAGGATCAGGGTGCGCGTGGAAATCGTATCGGTTTGCGTAGACATGAAACCCGTGTCTGGTTGTTGTGTGGGTTTGCGTCCCCTCCTCGGGACTCGGCAAACATCATAAACAAGTCGCCGCGCTCCAAACCGTAATAGCCCTTCTGGCGAATCACGCTTTATGCCGCGCTGTCACTAGGGCCTACCCCGTACGACCAAGGTCGAGTGTCCGAGCCGGTGATGCGTCTCTATATTGGGCAGAGGCCCGCAAGGCATCGCTGCGCGGGCCGACCCGGATGCCTACACGCCGTCCGGCAATAACAACAAGGAGCCCGACCGTGCCCACCCCCGACCCCACCCCCGACCCCACCCCCGGCGCCACCCCCGCCACCTCCGCCACCCCCGCCACCATCACCGACGCCGTCATGCGCCATCCCAAATACCAGGAATTGTTGCGACGCCGCAGTCGCACCAGCCTGCTCTTCTTCGCCATCACCGCCGTCATCTACGCCGGCTTCATCCTGACGCTGGCATTCGACCCCGTCTTCTTCGGCAGCCCCGTGCCGGACATGACGATGAGCATTGGCGTGCTGACCGGCACGTTGGTCGTGTGCAGCGCCGTGGTGTTGATTTCCGCTTACGTGCATATCTCCAATTCCGTGTTCGACCCGCTGTTGGCCGCCATCATCAAGGACGTGTCATGAAAAACAAGAAACTGGGCGCCGCATTGATTTTCATATCGGGTTGCGCGCTGGCCGGATCGGCACGCGCCGCCACCACCGGCCAGGCCAGCATGTCCGCCATCGTCATGTTCCTGACGTTCATCGCGGGCACCATGGGCATCACCTATTGGGCCGCCAAGCGCACCCGCACCACGTCTGATTTCTACACCGCCGGCGGCGGCTTGTCGGGGTTTCAGAACGGCCTGGCCATCGCGGGCGACTACCTGTCCGCCGCCTCGTTCCTGGGCATCGCGGGCATGGTGTACGTCAGCGGCTTCGACGGCATGATCTACGCCATCGGCTTCTTGTTCGGCTGGCCCGTGGTCATGTTCCTGATCGCGGAACGGCTGCGCAACCTGGGCCGCTACAACTTCGCCGACGTGACCTCGTTCCGGCTGGCGCAAACGCCGATGCGAGTGCTGGCCGCCAGCGCATCGCTGCTGATCATCGCGCTGTACCTGATCGCGCAGATGGTGGGTGCGGGCAAGCTGATCGTGCTGCTGTTCGGGCTGGACTACAACGTGGCCGTGGTCATCGTCGGATCCCTGATGATGATCTACGTGGCCTTCGGCGGCATGACGGCCACCACGTGGGTGCAGATCATCAAGGCCGTGCTGATGCTGCTGGGCGCCACATTGATGACGGTGCTGGTCATGGCCGCGTTCAGCTACAGCCCCGACGCCTTGCTGGCCGAAGCCACGCGGGTGCACCCGTCCGGCCGCGAACTGCTGGCGCCGGGCGCGCAGGTCAGCAGCAACCCGCTTAACGCCTTGTCGCTGGGTATTGCGCTGGCGTTCGGCACGGCTGGCCTGCCGCATATCCTGATGCGATTCTTCACCGTGTCCAACGCGAAAGAAGCGCGCAAATCGGTCATCTACGCCAGCTCGTTCATCGGCTACTTCTACCTGCTGACGTTCATCATCGGCTTTGGCGCGGTGGCGTTGCTGGTGCGTCATCCCGAGTATTTCGTCACGGGAGTCGACGGGAAGTTCGACATGCTGAAAAGCCTGATCGGCGGCACCAACATGGTGGCGGTGCACCTGGCCAACGCCGTCGGCGGCAACCTGTTGCTGGGCTTTTTGGCGGCGGTAACCTTCGCCACCATCGTGGCGGTGGTGGCCGGGCTGGCGCTGGCCGGCGCGGCGGCCATTTCGCATGACCTGTACGCCAACGTCATTGCACGCGGCCGCGCCACTGAACGCCAGCAGATGCGCATTTCACGCTTGTCCACCATCGCGCTGGGCATCATGGCGATCTTGCTGGGCATCGTGTTTGAAAACCAGAACGTGGCCTTCATGGTGGGCCTGGCGTTCGCCATCGCGGCCAGCGCCAACTTCCCGGTGCTGGTGCTGTCCATTTCCTGGCGCGGCTGCACCACGCGCGGGGCCACCATCGGCGGCTTCCTGGGGCTGGCCAGCGCCACGCTGTGGGTCGTGCTAAGCGACACCGTCTGGGTGGATGTGTTCGGTTTTGCCACCCCCATCACGCCCTTTCCGAACCCCGGCATCCTGTCCATCCCGCTTGCGTTCTTCTCGATCTGGCTGTTTTCAAAGTTGGACAACAGCCCGCGCGCACAACAAGAAGCCGCGGCCTTCGACGCGCTGACCGTGCGCAGCCAGACGGGCATCGGCGCCACCACGGCGGTTGCGCATTGAACGCCGCGCATGAATACGGACATGAACATGAACATGGACATGAGCATGAACATGCACCGTGCCCGATAACGATCTCCCATCAACCGCCCCAGGAGCCCTAATGGAACCCATCCCCGATCGCTACCCCGTCCCGCAAGGGTTTGCCGGGCCGCAGACGGTGACGCAGGAGCAATACGCGCAGCAGTACGCGGCGTCCTTGCAAGACCCCGACGCGTTCTGGGCAAACGCCGCCAAGCGCTTGCAGTGGTATCAGGAACCCACTCAGATCCGCGACGTGGACTTGTCGGCCGATAACTTTCACATCCGCTGGTATGCCGATGGCGAGCTCAACGTCAGCGTCAACTGTCTGGACCGGCACCTGGAAGCGCGCGGCGACAAGGTCGCGCTGATCTGGGAATCCGATGACCCCGACCTGCCCTCGCAACGCATCACGTATCGCGAGCTTCACGCCAAGGTCTGCCAGATGGGCAACGCGCTTCGCCGCCAAGGCATCGGGCGGGGCGACCGCGTCACGATCTACCTGCCCATGATCGTCGAGACCGTCGTGGCGTTGCTGGCCTGCGCGCGCATCGGGGCCGTGCACAACGTGGTGTTCGGCGGTTTCGCGCCCGCTTCCATCGCGGACCGCGTGCGCAACTGCGGCGCTAAAGCCATCATCACCGCCGATAGCGGCCGTCGCGCGGGCCGCGGCATCCCCCTGAAAGACAACGTGGACGCCGCGCTGAACATGCCGGGCATGGAAGGCGTGCGCACCGTGCTGGTGGTGCCCCACGCCGGCACGCCGGTCACCATGACCGCCAACCGCGACCACTGGCTGGATCAGCTGATGCAAGCCGAGTCCACCGACTGCCCGCCCGAGCGCATGAACGCCGAGGACCCGCTGTTCATTCTGTACACGTCGGGCAGCACCGGCAAACCCAAGGGCATGCTGCACACCACGGGCGGTTATCTGGTCTACGCCGCCTACACGCACGCCGCCATCTTCGACATCCGCGACAGCGATGTCTTCTGGTGCACGGCCGACGTTGGCTGGATCACCGGCCATAGCTATCTGGTGTACGGCCCGCTGGCCAACGGCGCCACCACCGTCGTGTTCGAAGGCGTGCCCAGCTACCCGGACGCCTCGCGCTTCTGGCAGGTTATCGACAAGCATGCCGTGACCATCTTCTACACCGCTCCCACCGCCATCCGCGCCCTGATGCGCGAAGGCCCGGGCCCGGTGCTGCGCACGTCACGCCAGTCGTTGCGCTTGCTGGGCACGGTGGGCGAACCCATCAACCCCGAAGCCTGGCGCTGGTATCACGGCGTGGTGGGCGCGGGCCGTTGCCCCATCGTGGACACGTGGTGGCAGACCGAAACCGGCGGCATCCTGATTTCGCCGTTGCCCGGCGCCAAGGCCGCCAAACCCGGCGCGGCCGGCACGCCGTTCTTCGGCGTCCGGCCCGAGCTTGTTGACGTCAAGACCGGCGCCATCATCGAGGGCGCCGGCGAGGGCAACCTGTTCATCCGCGACTCGTGGCCGGGGCAGGCGCGCACCGTGTACGGCGACGAACCGCGCTATATCCAGAGCTGCTTCAAGGATTACCCCGGCATGTACTTCACGGGCGACAGTTGCCGTCGCGACGAAGACGGCGACTACTGGATTACCGGGCGCGTGGACGATGTGCTTAACGTCAGCGGGCACCGCATCGGTACCGCCGAACTGGAAAGCGCGCTGGTGCTGCATCCCAAGGTGGCGGAGGCCGCGGCCGTGGGCTTCGCGCATGACATCAAGGGCCAGGGTATCTACGTGTATGTCACGCTGAAGGCGGGCGCGGAACCGTCCGATGCGCTGCGTCACGAACTGGTGGCGCACGTGCGCCGCGAGATCGGCCCCATCGCCACGCCCGACCATCTGCAATGGGCGCCCAGCCTGCCCAAGACGCGCTCGGGCAAGATCATGCGGCGCATCTTGCGCAAGATTGCCGAGAACTCCGTGGACGATCTGGGCGACATCACCACACTGGCCGATCCGTCGGTGGTGCAGGCGCTGGTCCGCGAACGGCGTGTGGCATGATCGGCCGATGCCTGTCCTGCTTATCGCCGATGACCACCCGCTGTTTCGAGAAGCCCTGCGTGGCGTGATCGGCCGGGTCTTTCCCGGCGCGGTCATCCACGAGGCCGACCAGGTCAGCGTGCTTTACGACCTGGTCGATTCCTGCCCCGACGCCGACCTGCTCTTGCTGGACCTGGACATGCCCGGCTCGTCGGGCCTGGGGCCGCTGAAGCAGTTGCGCGGCCAACATCCGCAACTGCCGATCGTCATTGTGTCGGCGCATGAAGATCCGCTGCTGATACGGCGGGCGCTGGATCACGGCGCGATGGGCTTCATCCCGAAATCGTCCGATGCGCAAACGCTGCGCACGGCCCTGATCCACGTGATGGACGGTGGCGCCTGGGTGCCAGGCGCCACCCCTGCCGCCAAGGCGTCTGCGGCGCGCGAACCCATGATGGCGGCTAGCGTACGCGAACTGACGCCACAGCAGTTTCGCGTGTTGCAGATGGTGGGCGCCGGGCTGCTGAACAAACAGATCGCGCATGAATTGCAGGTGTCCGAAGCCACCATCAAGGCGCACATGACGGCCATCATGCGCAAGCTGCGCGTGTCCAACCGGACGCAGGCGGTATTGATCGCCGAACGCCTGGGGCTGGGCACCTGGCGTTGCGGCATCAAGGTTTGAGCGTGGCCTGAGCGCGCAGTTTTGCGGCCAGGAAGGCGCGCAGCGACGCGGGCTTGACGGGCTTGGCCAGCACCCGATAGCCGCGTAACCGCGCAGCCTGCTTCAAGGCGCTATCGCCATCCACCGACAGCAACGCGCCTCGTACGGACGGCGCGGCCGCGCGCAGCGCATCCAGGCTGTCCAGGCCGTCAAGGCGGTCGCGCAAGTGATAGTCCACCAGCAGCACGTGCGGTTGATGCCGCATCATCGACAGCGCCTCGTCCAGCGTGGCGGCGCACAGCACGCTGGCCTGCCAGCGGCCCAGCAGCGCCTGCATGCCGCCCAGCACGTCGGGGTCGCTATCCAGGCACAACACACGCAGGCCTTGTAGCGAGCCATGCGACAGCGGGCGTTCCAGGCGCGGCGGCGGCCCTTGCAGGCACGTGTTTGATCGCGGCACGCTGATCGAAAACACACTGCCGCGCCCAACGGCCGATCGCGCGTCCAGCGGATGCCCCAGCAGCGAGGCAAACCGCCGGCAGATGGACAGGCCCAGACCATACCCGCGAAGGAGCTCGTCCTGCCCCGGGGCGTGGCGCTGAAACTCGTCGTAGACGGTGCGTAGCTGATGGGGCGCAATCCCCGGCCCGGTGTCCCAGACCTGCAAGCGCACGTGCCCGCCGCAAGGCCGCGCGCTTAACAGGATGCGGCCGCTGCGTGTGTAGCGCAGCGCATTGGCCAGGAAGTTCTGCAAGATGCGGCGCAACAGGCGCGGGTCGCTGCGCACCGGCAGCGGGCGCCTGGCATGCAGGCGCAATTGCAAGCCCGCCCGCAGCGCGACCAGGCCGTACTGGTCCGCCAGTTGGCGCAGCAGCGGTTCGACGTCGAAGTCGCAAGGCTCTGCCTGCAACATGCCGGCGTTCAAGCGCGACACATCGAGCAAGCCGTCAAGCAGCTCTTCGGCCGCGCGCAGTGACGTGTTGATCCGCCCGGCCAGGTAGCGCTGCGCCTCGGGCTCATGTTCCTCGTTCAGCGCCGACGCAAACAAGCGCGCCGCGTTGATCGGTTGCAGCACATCGTGACTTACCGCCGTCAGAAACTGCGTGCGTGACTGCTGCGCCGCCTCGATCTGGCGGGTGCGCGCGCTGACACGCCGCTCAAAGGTGTCATGGATGTCGCGCAGTTGAAGCTGCACGCGCTTGAAGTCGGTGATGTCGCGGTAGCTGGTGACGTAGCCGCCTCGCGGCAACGGCCGGCCCCGAAGCTCCACCACACGCCCACACCGCAACGTGCGCTGGCCGCGATAGACGGTGCCCGCCCGCATGAAGCCGACCCGCTTGCGCACGACCGCTTCGATATCCAGCCCAGGTCCCGAGCCAAATTTGCCACGCCGCGCGTTGAAGCGGATCACGTCCGCGACGGGTCGGCCGACTTTGAGCAGGCCGTCCGGATAGTCAAAAAAATGTTGATATTGCCGATTCCACGCCACCAGCCGCATACGGGCATCCACCACGCTGACGCCCTGATCGATGCTGTCCAACGTGGCCAGCAGGTCGGGCACGCGGGGCAGCGCCCCCGCGCCGGGCCGAAAGCGTCCCGCCCACCGAAGCGCGGCAACCGCGGGCGGGGCAAGGGCGAACAAGGCAAGCGCAAGCCAGCCCAGCGTCATGGCGCAAGTCTCCTGCATAGGGGGCGGGCCGAGGGCGCAAGTTGTAATTGTGATGATGCCCGGCGGCGTTGCGCATTATGACGCGGGCGCGGCGGCGAACGCGCTCCGGGCTGACGTCCGGCCTGCAATATCAGACAAGTACGAAGCCGCCGGGCGGGCAAGCCCGCCATACCCTTTGCACCGGCCGCCGCCGGTGGCTGTACGCCGCTGAAGGCCCAAGGCAGTGATAAACTCTGGCCCGGTCGCCACCCCATGCGCGACCCCAGCCTGACCGTCTCGCCGTAGTTAAATGGATATAACCGGCCCCTCCTAAGGGTCAATTGGTGGTTCGATTCCACCCGGCGAGGCCACCCTCCGGCCTCGATTCCCACGCCGATTTGCTCCCCGCCATGCCACGCGTTCAGCCAGATGAGGGTTAATCCGGGCTACGCTCACGCGCCTTGCGCCGGTAGCTTCTCATGTCGCTCCTTGTGACGAATTGAATCTTCGTCAATACGTCACCGATATTTTTTTCGGGCAAGATGGCGAATCGCCTTGCGTGCAACTTGATGTGCTGTTTAAATTCGACGCGTAAGCCCCTAATTCATCTGGACTTTTCCTGAACCGACGTCACGCCGGCTTAAGAAATACTTTTTCACAGACTGACAAGCCTGCTCAACCATGGCATTTTCCTGGAAACGTGCAATTGCGAACGCGGTAGCGCCGGCGGCGCTGGCGCTGTGCGCGCTCCTGCCCCCCGCCGCGCAAGCCGCGAAAAATTCTGACCCTTGCAAGACCAACGCCAAATCGGCGGCTTGCAAGGCGCAACAAGCCAAGAAAGCGCCTGCTCCCAAGGCCAGCGCCGGCAAGACGTCGGCGGGCAAGCAAGCCGCGCCGAAGTCTTCGGCCTCTGCCAAGCAAGCCGCGCCCAAATCTTCGTCCACCGCCAAGAAAGCCCCGCCCAAGTCTTCGTCCACCGCCAAGAACGCCGCGCCCAAGGGCGGCAAGCAGGTGGCCGCCAAGGCCACGCCGCCTAAGAAAGGCGCCGCCGCCACGGGCAAGAACGGCAAGCCGAACAAGCCCGGCCGCGCCCAGCGCCTGGCTGCGGCCGGGGCTGCGTCGGCAGCCATGCCGCCGCCCGCCTCGTCGGTACGCGCGGAAGCGGCGGCGTTGCGATCCAGCACCGCCTATGTGCAAGACCTGGAAACCTCGACCGTCCTTTTTGCAAAGAACGAAAACGTGGTGCGCCCCATCGCTTCCATTTCGAAGCTGATGACCGCCGTGGTCGTGGTGGACGCCAACCTGCCGATGGATGAAATGCTTGAGATCACCGACGACGACGTCGATGGCCTGAAGCACACAACGTCGCGTCTGCGCGTGGGCACCAAGCTGTCGCGCGGCGACATGCTGCACCTGGCACTGATGTCTTCCGAGAACCGCGCCGCCAACGCGCTGGGCCGCCATTACCCGGGCGGCCTGCCGGCGTTCGTGGCCGCCATGAACGCCAAGGCGCAATCGTTGGGCATGACCAGCACGCGCTTTATCGAGCCCACCGGCCTGTCCAGCAACAACGTGTCGTCGCCGCACGATCTGGCCCGCCTGCTGCGCGCGGCCTCGCAGCGGCCGTTGATTCACCGCTACTCGACCGATACCGAGTACGAAGTTGAAATCAACAACCGCACGCAGACCTTCCGCAACACGAACCTGCTGGTGCGCAAGCCCGACTGGGACATCAAGGTGTCCAAGACCGGCTACATCAACGAAGCCGGCGAATGCCTGGTGATGCTGGCTCGCATCAATGGCCGCGACCTGGCCATCGTGCTGCTGGATTCGCAGGGCAAGCTGTCACGGATTGGCGATGCGGTGCGCATCCGCCGTATCGTGCAGAACGAAGTGGCGCTGGCGTCGATTCAACCGGGTGGCTGAACGCCTGACCCGCTAAGCGCTGCGCAATGAAAAGGCCCGATCTGATCGGGCCTTTTCTTTTGGATGCGCGGCGCTTGAATGCGCTACGTTCGCCGGCGCAATTCGGTCTTGCTACGCGGCGGCGCGGCGTTTGGCGCGCAGCGGCTCAGCGTCGTACATGGAAGCGGGCAGGCCTTGCAGCACGGCTTGCGGGTTCAGCGATTGGATCGGCACGGCCGCGTCGCGCGGAATCCGGCCATCGGCTTGCAGCAGTTGATAACGCAGGCAGCACACGCGCAGGAACGACGTGAAGTTGGCGGCTTCGCCCCGATATTCGACCAGTTCGTCGTACAGGCGCTCGATCAGTTGCGTAACGCGCATGCCGTCGCGCCCCGCGATTTCTTCCAGGGTTTGCCAGAACAGCCGTTCCAGCCGCAAGCTGGTTGCCACGCCGTGCAGGCGCAAAGACCGGGTTTCGGGCGCGTACGACTGCTCGCTTGCGCGGATGAAGATTTCACACATGGGGGGCTCCTGCAAGGTCGGCGCGCCATGCCAGACGGCGCGCCTGCGGTGGACCACTGTACGACGTTTGGCGCGGCGGCTGCAAGATGCCACGCCGCCGCCATGCGCCGCGCCCTGCCCCGTCCCGTTGACCCTTGAATACGCGGCCCGCGACCCCGGCATTTTGGGGGCCAGAGCCTAACGATTCTGCAACGACACGTTTCCTATCGCCTTCCATCAACTACGGGTTGATATAAATCATGGATTAAAAGCTGTCCGCGTTCGAGCATGGTGAAACAGACCTGACTTCGGAGGTAGAGATGGATAAAACCATGAAGGCCGCAGTAGCGCGCGCATTTGGTGAACCCCTGGTGATCGAGGAAGTCGCGGTGCCGCGACCCGGGCCGGGCGAATTGCTGGTCAAGATCGAGGCCTGCGGGGTCTGTCATACCGACCTGCATGCCGTGCAGGGCGACTGGCCCGTCAAACCCAACCCGCCCTTCATTCCCGGCCACGAAGGCGTCGGCCACGTGGTGGCGGTGGGCGCGGGCGTGACCCATGTGAAAGAAGGCGATCGCGTCGGCATTCCGTGGCTGTATTCCGCTTGCGGCCATTGCGAACATTGCCTGGGCGGCTGGGAAACCCTGTGCGAACAGCAACAGAACGCCGGCTACTCGGTCAACGGCGGCTTCGCGGAATACGCGCTGGCCGCCGCCGACTACGTGGGGCTGCTGCCCAAGAACGTTGGCTTCATCGACATTGCTCCCGTGCTGTGCGCGGGGGTGACCGTCTACAAAGGCTTGAAGATGACGGACACGCGGCCCGGCAACTGGGTCGTGATTTCGGGCGTGGGCGGGCTGGGCCACATGGCCGTGCAATACGCCCGCGCAATGGGCCTGAACGTGGCCGCCGTGGACATCGACGACGCCAAGCTGGATCTGGCTCGCCGCCTGGGCGCCGAAGTCACCGTCAATGCCCGGACGACCGACCCGGCGGCTTACCTGAAGCGTGAAATTGGCGGCGCCCATGGCGCGCTGATCACCGCCGTGTCGCCCAAGGCTTTCGAACAGGCGCTGGGCATGGTGCGGCGCGGCGGCACCGTGGCGCTGAACGGCTTGCCACCGGGCGACTTCCCGCTGTCCATCTTCGACATGGTGCTCAACGGCGTGACCGTGCGCGGTTCCATCGTGGGTTCGCGCTTGGACTTGCAGGAATCGCTGCAATTCGCCGAAGAGGGCAAGGTCCGCGCGACCGTCTCCACGGACCGGCTGGAGAACATCAACAGCGTGTTCGACCGCATGAAGCAAGGGCAGATCGAAGGCCGCGTCGTGCTGGACTTTGCCTGACCCGACCTGACGGGATCGGTTGAACACAAAGGGCTTTGGGGCGTGATCCCGTGATCCAGTGATGGCTTGATGGCTTGAACGCAACGGCTCCCCGGGGCAATCCCATGCCCCGGGGAGCCTTTGTGCGCTCGTCCCGTCAGTGCGTGATCTTCGTGCCCAGCACCGCCAGGAACTGCGACAGCCATGCCGGATGCGCGGGCCACGCGGGCGCGGTCACCAGGTTGCCGTCGGTATAGGCCTGGTCGATGCCGATCTCGGCATAGGTGCCGCCCGCCAGACGCACTTCCGGTGCGCACGCCGGGTACGCCGAGCAGGTGCGGCCTTTCAGGATGCCGGCAGCGGCCAGCAACTGCGCGCCATGGCACACGGCCGCGATCGGCTTTCCGGCTTGATCGAAATAACGCACGATCTCCAATACCTTTTCGTTCAAGCGCAGGTATTCCGGTGCGCGGCCGCCCGGAATGACCAGGCCGTCATACGACGCCGGTTCGACGCGGGCAAAATCAAAATTCAGCGCAAAGTTGTGGCCGCGCTTTTCGCTGTAGGTTTGGGCGCCTTCGAAGTCGTGGATGGCGGTGGCAATGGTGTCGCCCGCTTTCTTGTCCGGGCAGACCGCGTGCACGGTGTGCCCCACGGCCAGCAGCGTCTGGAACGGCACCATGGTTTCGTAGTCTTCGGCGTAATCGCCGACCAGCATCAACAGTCTTTTGCTCATGGAAGTCTCCTTGGGATGAGGGCAGCCGGTTGCGCGCCCAGCGTGGTGGGGCCCGGTTCTTGATGTTGTAGCGGCCATTGTGCCCCCGCCGCGAAGACGGATGGTGGTAATGGGATACCACGCGCGGCAGGCAAGCGTGGCCTCCCGCGCAGTGCCGCAAAGGCGTTCAGCGCGGCAGCGATGCGCCGCCGCAGATCGCGATGTCCTGGCCGGTGATCGCCGCCGCCTCGCGCGACATCAGAAAGTGCACCAGTGCCGCGATTTCGTCGGGCTGAATCAGCCGGTCGATCGGCGGCATGCGCGGCGCGCTGGCCGCGCGCGCCGGATCATCCAGCATGGCCGTCTGCGTGGCGGCCGGCGACACCACGTTCACCGTCACGCCCTGCGGCGCCAGCTCGGCGGCCCAGCTGCGCGCCAATGCCACCAGCGCGGCCTTGGACGCGGCGTACTGGCTGCGACCCGCCATGCCCTGCGCCACGCGGCTGCCGATCAGCACCACACGGCCATCACCGCGCGCGGCCATCTCGGGCGTCAGGATCTGCGCCATGCGAACGGCGACATCCACGTGCAGCTTCCACATGCGCTCGCCGTCGGCCGGGTCCATCAGCGCCAGGGGCCCGACCCGCAATATGCCCGCGGCATGAACCAGCGCGCGCGCATCCTTGAGCGTATCCAGCACGCGCCGCGTTGCCGCCTCGTCGCACAGGTCGACCGTAATGTGGCGATAGGCATCGTGCCGCGCCACGGCCGGCCCGATGTCCAGGCCCGCCACCTGCCACCCCGCCGTCAGCAGATGCTGCACGATGGCAAGCCCGATGCCGCCCGTGGCGCCTGTCACCACGGCCAGGCCGGCGCTGCGTTCATTCGACATGAATGCGCCCCTCTTGCACGATCTTGAGCGAGCGCGCCATGTCGTCTTTCTGGAATTGCGCGAACGCACCGGCGGACCCCGGCGTCAAGGTCACCCCCAGCTGTTCGTACTTGGCCGTCATGCTCGAGGACAGGGCCTTGTTGACCTCGGCGTTCAACTTCTCGACAACGGGGGCAGGCGTGCCGGCCGGTGCCCACAGCCCGTACCAGCTATAGAACTGATAACCCGGCAAGATTTCGCTGACGGTGGGCACGTCGGGCAGGTTGGGCAAGCGCGCCTCGGACGTCACGGCCAGTATCTTCAGCATGCCGCTTTTGTAGTACGACACCGCGCCCAGCACCGGGTCGATGAAGCCGTCAATACGCCCGCCTACCAGGTCTTGCAGCGCGGGCGACGTGCCGCGATACGGGATCACCGTGTAGTCCAGGCCGCCTTGGCGCTTGAGCAGTTCCGTAGCCAGATGGCCGGCCGACCCGATCGAGCCCACGGCAAAAGTCAGGCGGCCTGGGTTCTGCTTGGCATACGTCAGCAGGCCGGCCAGGTCCGTTACCGGCAGATCTTTTTTCACGGACAGGGACAACGGCGCCTTGCCCGCCAGGGCCACGGGCACAAAATTCTTGTCGACGTCGTAAGGCACCGACTTCATCGTCATCGGCGCCGTCGTGAAGGTCGACGCGTTGAACAGCAGGGTGTAGCCATCGGCCGGCGACTTGGCCACCACGTCGGCGCCGATGATGCCGTTGCCGCCCGAGCGGTTTTCCACGATGAAGGTTTGCCCCGTCTGCTCACTGAGCTTCTGGGCCAGATCGCGGCCCAGCATGTCCAGCGTGCCGCCAGGCGGAAAGGGAATCACAAACCGGACCTGATGCGACGGATAGCTGTTCTGGGCCTGGGCCAGACTCTGCACCCCGCCGCCGGCAAGACCGACGCACAGCGCAACCAGGCCGCGCAACACGATTCTTTTTTGCATGATTTGTCTCCTCTTATTGATGATCCGTTGCGGCATCGTGCGGCGGTATGGCCCCAAGGCCATCCGCCTGCTTGCGTGCCGCCACGCGCGCAATCGGTGCTAGCGCGCCAGCAACTTCGCGTTCGACAGCGCCGCGCGCAGTGCGTCCATGTCGGCGTCGCCGGGCGCCTCGGTGGGCGGGCGCACGGTGGCGTTGTCCAGCACTCCGGCCAGGTACATGCCGGCCTTCATGCGGGCATGCGCCTCGCCAGTGGGCTCGCCGCCGCCGTAGACCGCATCTTTCAGCGGCGTGATCAGCGCCTGCACCTGCTGGGCGCGCTTCAGGTCGCCCGCCTTGACGGCTTCCCACAGGTCGATGATGAGTTGCGGGATGAAGGTGGCGAAGCCGACCAGCGCGCCGTCCACGCCCTGCACCATCGAGGCCAGCAGGTATTCGTCGTGGCAGGTCAGGATGGCCTTGGACGCATCCGCGTCGCGCAGCGCCTGGATGTCGCGGGCATATTTGTTCATGTCGCGCTGGCCCACCTTGAACGCCTGCACGTAAGGCAGGCGGGCCAGGTCCGCCAGCAGCTTCGACGAATACGAGGCGCGCGTCCACGCGGGATATACGTGGCACACCAGGTCCAGGTCGGGCGCGGCGCGGTGTATGGCGTCGAAATAATCCAGCGCGTGCCCGGGCGTGAAGCCAAAGCGCAGCCAGTGATGAGGCGGCATGACGTCCAATGCGGCGGCGCCCGCTTCCCGCGCGGCGCGGGCATGTTCCGTGGCCTCGGCAATGCCTTCGCACACAATCGACGAAATCACCGGCAGCTTGCCGCGCAGCTCGTCGGCCACGATACGGGTGACCTGCGTGCGTTCGGACGGGGTCAGGGAAAACACCTCGCCGGTGTGGCCGTTGGTCATGACGGCAACCACGCCATCATGGCCGGCCAGCCACGACGCCAGGCGGCGAAGCGCCGGCTCGTCGATGCGGTGATCGGCGGTAAAGGGGCAGGAAATTGCCGGGATGATGCCGCGGTAATTCGAGATGGAAGCCATGCTGCGTCTCCGTATCTTGTACGTGTTGGAATGGCTTTATGATCGCGGTAGCCCCTTGCGGCCGTCCAATACTCGAATTGCATAGAATTATTTTTGCTGCGGCGCACACACCTCATGGGACCCGGAAATCGACCTTTGGACATGAATTGGCTGGAGGACTTTTGCGCCCTGGCCGAGACAGGCAGTTTTTCGCGCGCGGCGGAAGCTCGCGCCATCGCACAACCGGCATTCAGCCGGCACATCCGCGCGCTGGAAGAATGGGTGGGCGCCGACCTGTTCGACCGCAGCAGCCACCCCACCGAGCTGACCGCGGCGGGCCAGAAATTCCTGCCGCTGCTCAAGCAGGTGATGGCCGACCTGGAGGCCGCGCGCATCAAGGCCATGGCCGCCCACGCGCAGCACGGCGCCAGCCTGCGCTTTGCCGCGACCCATCTGCTGGCGTTGTCGTTCTTCCCCAAATGGCTGACGCGGCTGGAAACCAGGATGGAAGTCGGCGCCATCCAGATGATGTCCGACAGTTTCCAGGCCTGCGAAGACCTGATGGCGCAGCGTCGCGTGCAGTTTCTGCTGTGCCACCGTCATCCTCAGGTAGCCAGCCGGCTGGATGAATTCGCCTATCCCAAGGTGTGCCTGGGTACCGACGTGCTGGTGCCGGTCGGTGCGCCGGCCTCGGACGCCAAGGGCGAACCGACACACCGCCTGGATGGCGACGACGCGGTGCCGTTCCTGGCCTATGGGTCCACATCAGGACTGGGCCGCATCGTGGCCAGCCAATTGCGATATAAGCCAATGCACGCTGACCGCATTCAGACCAGCTTTGTCGGACCGCACGCCACGCTGCTGCGATCCATGGCGATCCAGGGCCGCGGCATCGCGTGGCTGCCGGACATGCTGGTGCATGAAGACTTGCAAGACGGCAAGCTGGTCCGCGCCGGGGGACCGGAATGGGACATCCCGCTTGAGATCTGCCTCTTCAGGCAACCGAGCGACATGGCGCCGGTTGCCGAAAACTTGTGGGCGCTGGTCAGCGCGTAAGTCGCGCGAACGCCCGATTCGCGTTATCCATCGCCAGCGTAGATTGCCCTGCGCTGATCGGCGCTCGTACGTGCAGGCGCGGCGCATTGCGGCCCCAGCCTATTTAGATTACGATCGACATCTTAAAATTTACGCGTCTTGCCAAGCCGCGAATCGATCTTGCAAAAGGCGACGCCACCATGAAGGCATTCTTTATCAAGCGCTACAAGGACGTTGGCCGCCTGGGCCAATTGCCTGAGCCCACCGTGGGCGAGAACGACGTGTTGGTAGAGGTGCATGCGGCCAGCGTCAACGTGCTGGATTCCAAGATCCGCAAAGGCGAGTTCAAGCTGATCCTGCCCTATCGATTGCCGCTGATATTGGGCAACGACATAGCGGGCGTGGTAACAGCCGTGGGGCGCAAGGTCCGCCAGTTCAAGATCGGCGACGAAGTCTATGGCCGCCTTCCAGACGACCGCATCGGCGGCTTCGCCGAACTGATCGCGGTGGACGAGAACGCGCTGGCGCCCAAGCCGCGCAACCTGGACATGGAACAGGCGGCCTGCGTGCCGCTGGTGGCGCTGACCGCTTGGCAGGTACTGGTCGAGACTGCCCGGTTGAAGGCGGGACAAAAGGTGCTGATCCACGCCGGCTCCGGTGGCGTGGGAACCATCGCCATCCAGCTGGCAAAGGCGTTGGGGGCGCACGTGTCCGCCACAACCGGTAGCGGCAATGTGGAATGGGTCAAGGCGCTGGGCGCCGACATAGTCATCGACTACCGCACGCAGGAATTTCAGGCCGAGCTACACGATCTCGACGTCGTGCTGAATTCGCTTGGGCCGGACGTGCTGAAAAAATCGATAGCGGTGCTCAAACCCGGCGGCAAGCTGATTTCGATTTCCGGCCCGCCCACGCCCTCCTTTGCCAAGCAACGCGGGCTGTCTTGGGGCCTTGTGCAGGCCATGCGTTTCCTTAGCCTGGGCATCCGCAGAAAGGCCGCCAACGCCGGTGTCAGTTATGACTTCGTATTCATGCGTGCGCATGGACGGCAGTTACGGCAAATCACCGCCCTGATCGAAGCCGGATCCATCACGCCGGTGGTGGATCGGGTGTTTCCCTTGGAAGCCACGCAAGAGGCGCTGACCTATGTGGAAAGCGGCCGGGCCAAGGGTAAAGTGGCGATCCGGGTGCAGGCCTCGCCCTCTTCCCTTATTCCAACGCCACCGACACCGGCTTTGCGCCCAGCACCGTGACCAGCACGTTGGGGTCGATGCCGATCAGGTAGCCGCGCCTGCCGCCGTTGATATAGACGACCGGGTACGTCAGCACATCGGCTTCGACCCACACCGGCATTTTCTTGCGCGTGCCGAAGGGCGACGTGCCGCCCACCTGGTAACCGGAATGCCGCTGCGCCACCTCGGGCTTGCAGGGCTCGACCTTTTTCAGGCCGGCCTGACGCGCCAGGTTCTTCGTGGAGACCTCGCGGTCGCCGTGCATCACCACGATCAAGGGCTTGGCCGATTCGTCTTCCATCACCAAGGTCTTGACGACGGCATGCGGGTCCAGGCCCAGCTGGCGCGCGGCCTCACCGGCACCGCCATGGTCGACGTAGTCGTAGGTGTGCTCGGTGTAAGGCACCTTGTGCTGCTTGAGGAGCTGGGTGGCGGGGGTTTCCGAAACGTGGCGGGCTTTGCTCATGGATAGACCGGGTTGAGATGGGGAAGAAGAGGAACAAGAACAGGGCAAAGAACGGCCGGTCCGCCAGTGGCTATCCGCGCGGGTGGTGGGCGGCGTGCAGCGCCTTGAGGCGCTCGCGTGCCACGTGCGTGTAGATCTGCGTGGTGGAAATATCGGCGTGGCCCAGCAGCATCTGCACCACGCGCAGGTCCGCGCCATGGTTCAGCAGATGCGTGGCGAAAGCGTGGCGCAGCACGTGCGGGGATAGCGGTGCGTGGATGTCGGCCAGCAACGCGTATTTTTTCACCAGCTGCCAGAACGCTTGCCGCGACATGGCTTCAGCGCGGCCGGTAATGAACAACGCGTCGCTCTGCCGCCCCGCCCCCAGTTCGGGGCGCGCCGTCTTCATGTACTGGTCGATCCAGTGGGCGGCCTCGGCGCCCAGCGGCACCAGGCGGTCCTTGCCGCCCTTGCCCAGCACCACGCGCACCACGCCTTCGTTCAGGCTGACATCCAAGGCGCGCACGCCAACCAGTTCGGACACGCGCAGGCCGGTGGCGTACAGCGTTTCCAGCATGGCGCGGTCGCGCAGGCCGCGCGGTTGCGTAGCATCCGGTGCGCGCAGCAACGCATCCACCTGTTGTTCAGACAGCGTCTTGGGCAGGCGCGGCGGCTGCTTGGCGGCAATCAGGGTCAGGCAGGGATCGCGTTCGGCGCGATGCTCCCGCAGCGCCCAGGCGAAAAAGCGCCGCAGCGCGGCCAGCCGGCGGTTGGCGGTGGTGGCGCGGGTTTCTTCGTGGCGGAAGGCGAACCAGGCTTCGATGTCGGCCTTGTCGGCCTTGGACAGCGGCTTGGCTTGCCCGACGGGCAACGCGTGCGCGCCGGCCGCATCGCCATAGCGGTCGGCCATTTCTCGGGCGTACGCTTCGGGGTCTTCCAGCCAGCGGGCGAAACCCGTCAGGTCGCGGCGATAGGCGGCCAGCGTGTTGGCGGACAAGCCGTCTTCAAGCCACACGGCGTCGATGAAGGCGTCGATATCGGCTTGGGAAGCTAAGGGCGGGCGGGAAGTCGACATAAGGATGCGGCATTCTAGAACGTTCGGAAGACGGCGGCAGGCTTGAAAGCCGAGGGCGCGTCGGGCAGCCGGCGGTTATCGTTCCCCGACGCCCGCCGCCGCGGACTTCAGCCAGGCTTCAAACAGCTTCAGTGCGTCAGAGCGCTCGCTGCGCTGTGGATAGCCAAAGTAATACCCCTGGCTGACGGTCAGCGACTGCGGCACCGGCATGGCCAGCGTGCCCTGGTCCAGCGCGGGCTGCGCCAGAAAGCGCGGCATCAGCCCCACCCCCAGGCCGGCCTGCACCGCCGCCATCACCATGGTGAACAGCTCATAGCGCGGGCCGCCCGCCGCCTGCGGGCCATAAAGATGGTTATTGGCGCCGTACCACTGGCGCCAGGCGTCCGGCCGCGAGGCCAGGTGCAGATGCGTCATGCCCGTCAGCACGCTGACCCCGGCTTGCGCCGTCTTGGCGGCCCGGGCGGCCAGCGCCGGCGCGCACACCGGCACCAGTTCGCGCTCGGGAAACAGCAACACGCCCTGGGTGCCGGGCCACAGGCCGTCGCCGTGATACAGCGCGCCGTCAAACGGCTGGTCCTTGAATTGAAACGGCAAGGTGCGCACCGAGAGGCTGACGGTGATGTCCGCGTGCGCGTCCTGGAAATCGGCCAGTCGCGGGATCAGCCACGTGGTGGCCAGCGTGGGCACCACCGCGATATGGATGCTGCGCCCCATGCCGGTGCGGCTGACCAGCCCGAAGGTGTCTTTTTCGATCTGGTCCAGATGGTGACGGATGCGTCCCGCGTATTCGGCGCCGTGATCGGTCAGCACGATGCGCCGGCGCACGCGGGTGAACAGTTGCACGCCCAGGCGTGCTTCCAGGCTGGCCACCTGGCGGTAGACCGCGCTGTGAGTCAGGGACAGTTCTTCGGCCGCCCGGGAAAAGCTGCCCAGCCGGGCCGATGCCTCGAACGCCTGCAAGGCGGTCAAATTGGGGATGCCGTTTCTCATGGACCAAACTGCCTGAAAGCCAACAGGGCACTACGTGCCGGGGAATCAATAGATTGTGCAATTTTATCAATTGCGTTGTGCGGCCAGGGCACATATCCTCGGGAGTCTTATCCTCGGCTACCCACGACACCCCACCATGTCTCAGCAAGATTCCCGCCTTGGCGGTCACATTCTGGTCGACCAACTGGTCGCCCAGGGCGTCAAACACGTTTTCTGCGTTCCCGGCGAGAGCTACCTGGCGGTGCTGGACGGCCTGCACGACGCGGACATCAAAGTGACGGTGTGCCGTCAGGAAGGCGGCGCGGCCATGATGGCCGACGCGCACGGCAAGCTGACCGGCGAACCCGGCATCTGCATGGTGACCCGTGGCCCGGGCGCGTCCAACGCGCTGGCCGGCGTGCACATTGCCAAGCAGGACTCCACGCCGCTGATCCTGTTCGTGGGCCAGATCGAACGCGGCATGCGCGAACGCGAAGCCTTTCAAGAAATGGACTACCGCGCCGTGTTCGGCACGCAGGCCAAGTGGGTCACCGAGATCGATCAGGTCGAACGCATCCCCGAACTGATCTCGCGCGCGTTCCACATCGCCACGTCGGGCCGTCCCGGCCCCGTCGTGATTGCGCTGCCCGAAGACATGCTGGTCGAAGCGGCCAAGGTGGCCGACGCCCCGCGCTATGAGTTGATCGAATCCGCTCCCACGGCCGGCCAATTGGCCGACCTGGAAAAGTTGCTGGCCGACGCCAAGAACCCCGTCGCCATCCTGGGCGGCACCCGCTGGGACGCCCGCGCGGTGCAGCAGTTTGCCGACTTCGCGCAGCGCCATGCGCTGCCCACGGCGGTGTCGTTCCGCCGCCAGATGTTGTTCCCGGCAGACCACCCGTGCTTTATCGGCGACGTGGGCCTGGGCATCAACCCGGCGCTGCTCAAGCGCGTGGCCGACGCCGACCTGATCCTGCTGGTGGGCGGCCGCATGTCCGAAAACCCCAGCCAGGCCTACACGCTGCTGGACATCCCTGTCCCCAAGCAAAAGCTGGTGCACGTGCATCCCGACACCGCCGAACTCGGCCGCGTCTACCGCGCCACGCTGGCCATCAACACGTCGCCCGCCGCGTTCGCCGAATCGCTGGGCGGCCTGAAGGCGCCGGCCAAGCCCGTGTGGGCGGAAGGCACGCAGGCCATGCGCGAGTCGTACCTGAAATGGAGCGACCCAGAAACCATCACGACGCCAGGCGCGCTGCAAATGGGCCAGGTCATGGCCTATCTGGAAAAGACGCTGCCGGCCGACGCCATCATGACCAACGGCGCGGGCAACTACGCCACCTGGCTGCATCGCTTCCACCGCTTCACGCGCTTTGGCACGCAGTTGGCGCCGACGTCGGGCTCGATGGGCTATGGCCTGCCCGCGGCAGTGGGCGCCAAGCGCGTCTGGCCTGACAAGACGGTTGTCTGCTTTGCCGGCGACGGCTGCTTCCTGATGCACGGCCAGGAATTTGCCACCGCCGTCCAGTACGACCTGCCCATCATCGTGGTGCTGGTCGACAACGGCATGTACGGCACCATCCGCATGCACCAGGAAAAGCACTACCCCGGCCGCGTGTCCGCGACCGAACTGAAAAACCCGGACTTTGCCGACTACGCGCGCGCCTTTGGCGGCCACGGCGAACGCGTGGAAACCACCGAACAATTCGGCCCGGCTTTCGAACGCGCGCTGGCCAGCGGCAAGCCGGCCATCCTGCACTGCTTCATCGACCCCGAAACCATCACCCCGTCGACGACCTTGGAAAAGATCCGCGACGCGGCGCTCAAAGCCCAGCACTGACACCCCTGATCCGGCCGGCAATCCAGCGGCGCGCTCCCTAGCGCGCCGCCCTCGGAAACCCGAACTTGCCGCCCGAATTATTTTAGGTTTAAACTTTCTAGATTCCGAATACGGAAATCCATAGCGGAGACCCAGCATGTCCTCGAATCCTTCTTTTCAATGGCAAGATCCCCTGTTGCTGGACCAGCAACTGACCGAAGAAGAACGCATGGTGCGCGATGCCGCCTATGCCTATTCGCAGGACAAGCTTGCCCCCCGCGTGCTGAACGCCTTCCGCAACGAGAAGACCGATCCGGAAATCTTCTCTGAAATGGGCGAGCTCGGCCTGCTGGGCGCCACCATTCCTGAAGCCTACGGCGGCGCCGGCATGAACTATGTCAGCTACGGCCTGATCGCCCGCGAAGTCGAACGCATCGACTCCGGCTACCGCTCGATGATGAGCGTGCAGTCGTCGCTGGTGATGGTGCCGATCAACGAATTCGGCAGCGAAGCGCAAAAGCAGAAGTACCTGCCCAAGCTGGCTCGCGGCGAATGGATCGGCTGCTTCGGCCTGACCGAACCCAACCACGGTTCCGACCCCGGCGGCATGGAAACCCGCGCCGTCAAGACGTCCGACGGCTACAAGATTTCCGGCAACAAGATGTGGATCACCAACTCGCCCATCGCGGACGTGTTCGTGGTGTGGGCCAAATGCGTTGGCGGCGACTTCGACGGCAAGATCCGCGGCTTCATCCTGGACAAGGGCATGAAGGGCCTGTCGGCCCCCGCCATCCACGGCAAGGTCGGCCTGCGCGCGTCGATCACCGGCGAAATCGTCATGGACGAAGTGGAAGTGTCCGAAGACCAGATGATGCCCGGCGTGTCCGGCCTGAAGGGTCCGTTCACCTGCCTGAACTCCGCCCGCTACGGCATCGCCTGGGGCGCTGTCGGCGCCGCCGAAGCCTGCTGGCATACCGCCCGCCAGTACACGCTGGACCGCAAGCAGTTCGGCCGCCCGCTGGCCGCCAACCAGCTGATCCAGAAGAAGCTGGCCGACATGCAAACCGAAATCACGCTGGCCCTGCAAGGCTGCCTGCGTTTGGGCCGCATGAAGGACGAAGGCACCGCCGCCGTCGAAATCACGTCCATCATGAAGCGCAACTCCTGCGGCAAGGCGCTGGACATTGCCCGCCTGGCTCGCGACATGCTCGGCGGCAACGGCATTTCGGATGAATTCGGCGTGGCCCGCCACCTGGTGAACCTGGAAGTGGTCAACACCTACGAAGGCACCCACGACGTGCACGCCCTGATCCTGGGCCGCGCGCAAACGGGCATCCAGGCGTTCTATTGATCGCTTGATCCTTTGATGGATGGATCGCTTGCCGGTTCGCCGGCTTGAATGCAAAAACCGCCTTCGGATGAAGGCGGTTTTTTTTGGGGCACACGGCACATGGCGCGCGGCACACGGCACCCGGCGCGCGGACCCGTTGTTTTAGTTTTCGCCCGACAGATCAAACAGGCTTGTCGCGTCCAGTTCCAGCACGCCTTCGTCGTGCTGGTTGATGACCGTCCAGGCCCACGTGATGATGCCCAGGTCCGGGCGCGATGACGACGTGCGCGCGCCTTGCACGCGCGCTTCCAGGCGCAGCGTATCGCCGGGGCGCACCGGCGTGCGCCAGCGCACTTCGCCCAGGCCGGGCGAACCAAACGATTCGGAATCGTGCAGCGCGGCGTCCACCGCCATCCGCATCGCCAACGCGCATGTGTGCCAACCGCTTGCGATCAGCCCGCCCCAGCGCCCTTCCGCCGCGCGCTGCGGGTCGGTGTGGAACCATTGTGGATCGAATTTGCGAGCAAACTCCAGGATCTCGGCTTCGGTCACGGTGATGGGACCGGCCTTGATCAGCATGCCGTCCTTGAATTCAGCGAACTTCATTTGTTTTTTTCCCCCGGAATAACAAGCGGCGCGCTCAAGGCGCGCCGTGGTCTTCACGTATGTCACGCTGTGAATGACGCTAATAGGTCTCGAAATGCAGGCGCCCTTCGCGGCGCAGCACCTCGTGCAGGATAGACCAATCCTGCCCCGATTGCATCGTCACATCACGCAAGGCGTCCAGCACGCCGACTTCCATTCCCTTCAAGCCGCAGACATAGATACAGGTGTTGCGATCCGCTAGCAAATCGCACACTTGCGCCGCTCGATCGCGGATCAGATCCTGCACATAACGCTTGGGCTGGCCGGGCTCTCGCGATAGCGCCAGATTGATGTCGATGAAGTCGCGCGGCAGCTTCATCAACGGGCCGAAGTACGGCAGCTCGCGCTCGGTGCGGGCGCCGAAGAACAGCATCAGCCTGCCGTTTTCGCCGGAGTCGATGCGGCGCCGGTAGCGCTCGGTCATGGCGCGCATCGGCGCCGAACCCGTGCCGGTGCAGATCATGATGAGGTTGGCGCGCGGGTGGTTCGGCATCAGGAACGTATGCCCAAAGGGGCCGATGACTTGCACGGTATCGTTCTTGGCCAGGTCGCACAGGTAGTTGGAACACACGCCGTGCGCCGCCGCGCCGCCGTGGTCTTCGGTAACGCGCTTTACCGTCAACGACAGATTGTTGTAGCCCGCGCGTTCGCCATCGCGCGGGCTGGCCAATGAATACTGGCGCGCATGATGCGGGCGGCCCTGGGCGTCGACCCCGGGCGGAAGAATGCCGATCGATTGCCCTTCCAGCACGGGAAACGGCAGTTCGCCAAAGTCCAGCACGATGTGGTGAATATCGCTTTCGGTATCGGCGCCCGTCACGCGGTAGTTGCCCACCACCGTGGCCGTCATCGGCGCCTTGTGCGTGTACAGGTTGACGTAGGGATGCGCCGCCGACCACGGCGGCACGGACGCGCCGGCCGGGGTGAAGGACGCTTGCACGGGCGCTGCGGCAAGCGTTTCGGCGGCCTGCGACAACGGCGAATCCAACGATGTGTCGGCGCCTTCGATCGGGGTCGATGTCGGGCTTGCCGCCGGCAGCGCCTTTTCCTTGGGCAGTTCTTCCCAGCCGAACTGCTCTTGCACCGAATACGCTTCGCTGCGCACCATCAGCCGCCAGTTATCGATCGACCCGGTGGGGCACGGCGGCACACAGGCCATGCAGCCATTGCAGATGTCCGGGTCCACCACGTAGTTGTTGGAATCGTGCGTGATGGCGTCGACCGGGCAGGTTTCTTCGCACGTATTGCAGCGAATGCAGATCTCGGGGTCGATCAGGTGCTGCTTGAGCACATCTACGGGTAATGGGGCGTTCATCGCGGTCTTCCCAATGCGCGGGCGGGCGGCACGCGCGCGCCGCCCCCTTCGCCTTCAGTTGAAACGGACGTAGTCAAAGTTGACCGGCTGGCGGTTGATGCCCATGACGGGCGGCGCGATCCAGTTGGCGAACTTGCCCGGTTCGGTGACGCGCCCCATCAACGACGCCACAAAGGCGCGGTCCTCGGGCGTGGGCAGCCACTTGTGGCTGTTGGCCTGCCATTGCGATTCAGACAGGATTTCGCCTTCGGGCGACATGCGGATGCCGGCCAGCGTGCCGATCTGGCGGTTGAACGCCTTGTGCGGCACGTGCAGCCGGAACGGGATGCCGCTTTTCTCGATGACCTTGTTCCAGCGGCCGATCCCCGCCACGGAGTCGCGGATGAAATCATCGCGCAGCACTTCGTTCAGCGCATTCAGCATGGGCACCTCGACCTCGTTCAGCTTGCCGTTGTTCACGGTCAACACGCGGTAGGTGTCGTTCTTCAGTTGATGGTCGTCGGTGCGCTTGGACTCTTCGTAGCGGCCCTTCAAGCCCGAGCCATAGAAGATGGCGGCGTTGGAAGACTGGTCGGCGCCGAACAGATCGATGGTGACGCTGTAGTGAAAGTTCAGGTAGCGCTGGATGGTGGGCAGGTCGATCACGCCGGCGGCGCGCACGCTTTCCGGGTCGTCCGTCTTCAATTGGTTCATGACTTCGCAAGTGCGCTGGATCACGCGCGAAATGCCCGATTCACCCACGAACATGTGGTGCGCTTCTTCCGTCAGCATGAACTTCGTGGTGCGTGCCAGCGGGTCGAAGCTGGACTCGGCCAACGCGCATAACTGGAACTTGCCATCGCGGTCGGTGAAATACGTGAACATGTAGAACGCCAGCCAGTCCGGCGTTTTTTCGTTGAAGGCGCCCAGGATGCGCGGGTTGTCGGCATCGCCCGACGTGCGCTGCAACAGCGCATCGGCTTCTTCGCGGCCATCGCGGCCAAAGTAGCGATGCAGCAAATACACCATGGCCCACAGGTGGCGGCCTTCTTCGACGTTGATCTGGAACAGGTTGCGCAGGTCGTACTGCGACGGCGCGGTCAGGCCCAGGTGGCGTTGCTGCTCAATCGACGCGGGTTCGGTGTCGCCCTGCGTGACGATGATGCGGCGCAGGTTGGCGCGATGCTCGCCGGGCACGTCCTGCCAGACGTCGCGGCCCATGTTTTCGCCAAAGTGAATCTTGCGCTGGCCGTCTTGCGGCGCCAGGAAAATGCCCCAGCGGTAATCCGGCATGCGCACGTGGTTGAAGTTGGCCCAGCCGTCGGGTTCAACGCTGACGGCGGTGCGCAGGTACACGTCAAAACCGTGCGAGCCGTCCGGCCCCATGTCTTGCCACCATTGCAGGTAGTTGGGTTGCCAGTGTTCCAGCGCGCGTTGCAAGGTGCGGTCGCCGGACAGGTTGACGTTATTGGGGATCTTATCGGTGTAGTTGATTCCAGACATGTCTCGCTCCTTGTTTGTTTTCGGGTCCGCGTCTTTGGTCCGCGCTGTTGGTACGCGCGTTTGGTACGCACTGTTCGTACGCGCTTTTAGCCCGCATCCCAAGCCCGCCCGGGCTCAGACGCGATTCCAGTCGAACGTGGCCTGCTCGCCCTTTCCGTAGAGCTTCAACGCGCCCTTGTCGCCGGCCGCGTTGGGGCGGTTGAAGATCCAGTTCTGCCACGCGGTCAGGCGCCCGAAGATGCGCGTTTCCATCGTTTCCTTGCCACCGAAACGCAGGTTGGCTTCCAGCCCCGTCAATGCGTCGGGCGATAGCGCGCGGCGCTCTTCCAGCATCATTCGCACTTCGTCGTCCCAGTCGATGCTGTCCGGCGCGTAGGTCACCAGGCCCAGGTCCAGCGCGTCGGTGGCGGACAGCGGCTGGCCGGCCCGGCCGCGCACGGCTTCCAGCGGCGCGGTCTCTTCATAGAAACGACGTTGCAGGCGGCTTTGGCCATTGACCATCGGATAGGCGCCGAAATTGCGTTCGCCCACGACGATGTGCGCGTTGGGCGCATCCGGTTCGGCGTCGTTGTCCAGCATGTAGCTGCGGTCGGCGGCCAGCGCCAATTCCAGCAAGGTGCCCACAAAGCAGGAGCCCGGTTCGATCAGCGCGAACAGACTGCGCGACGTGACATCCAGCCGGGCCAGCGTACGGCGCAACATGCCCGCGGTTTCGCGCACAAACCAATGCGTGGCGTGGCGTTGCAGCGCGGCGTCGGCGGCCAGCACGGCGTCGGCGTCGCCCTCGGTCTTGAAGATCCAGGTGCCGATGTCCAGCTCGTTGGTGCGCATGGACAGGATGGCGTCGTCCAGTTCGCGCGCCATTTGCAGCGGCCACCACGCGGCGCCCGCCGTAACGATGTCGTCCAGTTCGGATTGCACCGGTTCCTGCGGCGCGCGCACGGTCCAGGTGGCCAGACGCTTGTCGCGATCAAGGTGGATATCGACGTAGCGATACGACAGACGATCGGGGGTTTCGGTGCGTTCGATGGGCGTCAGCGCAATGCCGTGCTCGCCTGCCTGGCGGTCGCTGGTGTCGGCCAGCGCCAGCGCGCGCTCGCGCACCGCTTCTTCAAAGCGGGCGGGCTTGACCACGTCGTCCACCAAACGCCAGTCCTTGGCGCGCTGGCCACGCACGCCTTCAACCAGCGTGCAGAAGATGTCGGCGTGGTCATGGCGCACGCGGCGCTTGTCGGTCACGCGGGTCAGGCCGCCGGTGCCGGGCAGCACGCCCAGCAGCGGCACTTCGGGCAAGGCCACCGACGACGATCGATCGTCCACCAGCAGGATTTCGTCGCAGGCCAACGCCAGCTCGTAGCCGCCACCCGCGCAGGCGCCGTTCAGCGCCGCAATGAATTTCAAGCCGCTGTGGCGGCTGGAGTCTTCAATGCCGTTGCGCGTTTCGTTGGTGAACTTGCAGAAGTTGACCTTCCACGCGTGCGACGACAAGCCCAGCATGAAGATGTTGGCGCCCGAACAGAAGATGCGATCTTTCATGCTGGTGACCACCACGCTTTTCACTTCGGGGTGCTCGAAGCGAATGCGTTGCAGGGCGTCGTGCAGTTCGATGTCCACGCCCAGATCGTACGAATTGAGCTTGAGCTTGTAGCCGGGGCGCAGGCCGCCGTCTTCGGCCACGTCCATGGCCAGCGTTGCAACGGGGCCGTCAAACGTCAGGCGCCAGTGGCGGTACAGGTCGGGCCGGGTGCGGAAATCAACGCGGGCCTCGGGCCGGGTTTCATGCCCGCTTGCGGTGCTGCTCATGGTGTGTCTCCTCGTACGCCCTGCCTGGACAGGAAAAATACTGCATCACATGAATTATTGTGCAGATTAGTTCAGGCAAAAACGCACGTCAAGCGAGACATGCATAAAAGTGCAGATTTATAGCGGCAGGCCGCAGGCCTTTCGAACCTGGGTGCGCAGGCCGGCAAAGCTTTCCTGGACTTCCAGGTTGCTGGTGACCCACGTCAGGTCGGCCTTGGCGTAGAAGGCTTCCCGCCCGGCAAGGATGCGCTTGAGATCGGCCATGGCTTCGTTGTTGCCCGACATGGGGCGGAAGTCGCCTTGCGCCATGACGCGGCCCATGTGTTCTTCGGGCGTGGCGCGCAGCCAAACCGTGTAGCAATGGGCCAGCAGCAGGTTCAACGTGGCCGGTTCGGATACCAGCCCCCCGGGGGTGGCCAGCACCATTTCGGGATAGATCTGCACGGCCTCTTCCAGCGCGCGCCGTTCGTAGCGGCGATAGGCGTTGGGGCCGTACAGGTTATGGATTTCAAGAATGCTGCACCCGGCTACGCGTTCGATCTCGCGGTTCAGCTCGACAAAGGGGTAGCCCAGATCGTCGGCCAGCATCTGGCCCAGGGTGGACTTGCCCGCCCCACGCAGCCCGATCAGCGCGACACGCTGCGTGCGGTTGGGCCGCTGCGCGCCCGCCCCCACGCCAAACAGCTGGGTCAGCGCCTCGCGTGCGCGTTGCAGGTCGGATTCCGTGCGGCCGCTGAGCAGTTCGCGGATCAGCAGCCAATCGGGCGACTCCGTGGTGACGTCGCCCACCAGTTCGGCCAGCGCGCAATTGAAGGCGCGCGCAATCTGCAACAGCACCAGGATAGACGCGTTGCCCACCCCGTGTTCCAGATTGGCCAGATGCCGTTCTGACACCCCCGTCACCTGCGACAGACCCTTGCGCGTCATGCCGCGTATGGCTCTAAGGCGGCGCACCCGCTCGCCTAAAGCCACCAGGAAAGCTTCCCGCCTGGGTTCGGTTGGCGCCGCATCTAGCGCTTGATTCATGTTTGGCTGACTCCGCAAATACCCTGATAAGCCTTGTTTTATGCACTATAGTGCTTGACCCTTTCGTATGGAAGCACTATTTTTCCTTCCAAGCAGTTCCAAGCGGTCATCGCGCATTAAAGCGGCAATAAAGCGCCATTGAAGCGGCACTGAAGTTCATGCCGCATTCCAAAGCGCCGACAGTGTAAAGGAGGAGTCCCGGTGAGCACGCCAGATCAATTCCATGCCCTGATGCAAGCGGCCACGCGGCTGGTGGCCGACGAGCCGCTGGATGCCGGGTTGCAGGCGAAGCTGAACCGCGAGGCCGGCCCCACCAGCGCGCTGTACCAGCAGATCTTCGCCGCCTGTAAGCAAGGCGTGGCCGACGGCTGGATGTGCAACCGCGAAGGCGGCGGCATCCGCTACGGACGCGTCATCAAGCCGGCCGACGACCTGGGCGGCTGCTCGGTGGATGTCGTGGACATGGATGACCTGGCCGGCCCGCACCACGCCCATCCCAATGGCGAAATCGACCTGATCATGCCGCTGACCGCCGACGCCCGCTTTGACGGCCACGGCGCCGGCTGGCTGGTCTACGGCCCCGGCAGCGCGCACAGCCCCACCGTAACGCAAGGCCGCGCCCTGGTGCTGTACCTGCTGCCCGGCGGCGCCATCGAGTTCACGCGGCCCGGCAGCTAGCCCCCGCTTTGCCGCCCGGCGACAAAAAAACATAGCCCGGGCGCGCCCCACCAGGACATCAGGAGACAACCGTGAACACCTGCCCCGCAGAATTGAACTTTGCCAGCCATCTGGCGGCGCTGAACGCCTCACGCGCCGACAAGCCCGCCTACATCGACGACACCCGCCAGCTGACTTACGGGCAGCTGGCAGAACGCGTGGCGCGCATGGCCGGCGCCTTGCGCGGGCTGGGCTTGCGCCGCGAAGAACGCATCCTGCTGCTGATGCAGGACACGGTCGATTGGCCCGTCGTGTTCCTGGGCGCGCTGCACGCGGGCGTAGTGCCGGTGGCCGTCAACACCTTGCTGACGCCGGATGACTATGCCTACATCGTGACGCACAGCCGCGTGCGCGCCGTGTTCGTGTCGGATGCGTTGCTGCCAACGCTGCAAGCCGCGTTGGCGCAATCGCCGGCAGATGTGGAGCATGTGGTGGCCACACAGGACATTGACGCCCTGCTGGCCGACGCCCCGCGGGCCGACGCCCCGCTCGCCCCCGCCGTGCGCACGCTGTCTGATGAAATCGCCTTCTGGCTGTATTCGTCGGGCTCCACCGGCAAGCCCAAGGGCGTGGTGCACACGCACGGCAACCTGTGGCACACCGCCGAACTGTATGCCAAGCCCGTGCTGGGCATCCGCGAAGACGACGTCGTGTTTTCCGCCGCCAAGCTGTTCTTCGCCTACGGCCTGGGCAACGGCTTGACCTTTCCGTTGTCGGTCGGCGCCACGGTCATCCTGATGGGCGAACGCCCCACGCCGCAAGCCGTTTTCCAACGGCTGACGCGGCACCGCCCCACCGTGTTCTACGGCGTGCCCACCTTGTACGCCAGCATGCTGGCATCGCCCGACCTGCCGCCGCGCGATCAGGTCGCGCTGCGTGTCTGCACGTCGGCCGGCGAAGCCTTGCCGCGCGACATCGGCGAACGCTTCACGCGGCACTTCGGCTGCGAGATCCTGGACGGCATCGGTTCCACCGAGATGCTGCACATCTTCATCTCGAACCAGACCGGACAACTGCGCTATGGCACCACCGGCAAGCCCGTGCCGGGATACGAGGTGCAACTGCGTGACGACAACGGCGCGCCGGTCGCGCCGGGCGCCATCGGCGACCTCTACATCAAAGGCCCCAGCGCCGCGCTGATGTACTGGAACAACCGCGACAAGACGCGCCAATGCTTCCTGGGCGACTGGCTCAAAAGCGGCGACAAATACACCTGCGACGCCGACGGCTACTACACCTACGCCGGCCGCAGCGACGACATGATCAAGGTCAGCGGCCAATACGTGTCGCCTGTTGAAGTCGAGAACATCCTGGTGCAGCACGAAGCCGTGCTGGAAGCCGCGGTGATCGGCGTGCCCGACCACGACGGCCTGGTCAAGACCAAGGCGTACGTCGTGCTGCGCCCCGGCTTCGAACCCGACGCCCAGACCGGCGCCGCGTTGCAGCACTACGTGAAGCAGCATCTGGCGCCGTTCAAGTACCCGCGCCAGATCGACTTCACCGAAGAACTGCCCAAGACCGCCACGGGAAAAATCCAGCGCTTCCGGCTGCGCCAGCTGGAAGAAGCCACGCTATGAAGTCCGCTTGCCGACACTCTCGGCGCGCGGACTAACCCCGGCCGGCTTTGCGCCAGCCCATGATAAGCACGGAGACAAACCATGAACCACGCCCTGACCCAGGCTGCGATTGCCGCGGCCTTGACGCTAGCCGCCACCAGCGCGCAAGCCGCCGACAAGCTCAAAGTGGGCTTCATGCTGCCCTATAGCGGCACCTACGCCGCGCTGGGCAACGCCATCGAAAACGGCTTCAAGCTGTACGTTGCCGAGCAAGGCGGCAAGCTGGGCGGGCGCGACATCGAATACTTCAAGGTCGACGATGAATCCAATCCGGCCAAGGCCGCTGAGAACGCCAACCGGCTGATCAAGCGCGACCAGGTCGACGTGCTGATCGGCACGGTGCATTCGGGCGTTGCGATGGCGCTGGCCAAGGCCGCCAAGGACAGCGACACCACGCTGATCGTGACCAACGCGGGCGCCAACGCCATCACCGGCCCGCTGTGCGGCCCCGGCATCTTCCGCACGTCGTTCACCAACTGGCAGCCCGCCTACGCCATGGGCCCCGTCGCCTACGGCAAGGGCCACAAGACCGCCGTCACCATCACCTGGAAATACGCGGCGGGCGATGAAGCCATCGGCGGCTTCAAGGAAGGCTTTGAAAAAGCGGGCGGCAAGGTCGTCAAGGAACTGAGCCTGCCATTTCCCAACGTGGAATTCCAATCGCTCCTGACCGAGATTGCCGCCACCAAGCCCGACATGGTGTTCACCTTCTTTGCGGGCGGCGGCGCGGTGAAGTTCGTGCAGGACTATCACGCCGCCGGCCTGGACAAGACCATTCCGCTGTATGGCTCGGGCTTCCTGACCGACGGCACCTTGCAGGCGCAGGGCGCTTCCGCACAAGGCCTGCTGACCACGCTGCACTATGCCGACGGCCTGAACACGCCGCGCGACAACGCGTTCCGCGCCGACTACGCCAAGAACTACAACGCCCCGCCCGACGTCTACGCCGTCCAGGGCTATGACGCGGCGCAGCTCATGCAATCGGGCCTGACGGCCGTCAAGGGCGACTTTGCCAAGAAGGCGGACTTTCGCAGCGCCATGCGCGGGGCGACGGTGGACAGCCCGCGCGGCCCGTTCACCTTGTCGGCGGCCGGCAACCCGGTGCAGGACATTTACCTGCGGCGCGTGGACGGCCTGGCGAACAAGGTGGTGGACGTCGCCGTGAAGAAGCTGGCCGACCCGGCCCGCGGCTGCAAGCTCTGACGCGACGCGGCCACAGGAGGGCCCCATGGACATCAGCATCCTGCTTATTCAAAGCCTGAACGCATTCCAGTACGGCTTGCTGCTGTTCCTGGTGGCCAGCGGCCTGACGCTGATCTTCGGCATCATGGGCATCATCAACCTGGCCCATGGCAGCTTCTACATGATCGGCGCCTACATGGCGTTTGCGCTGGGGCCGGTGGTGGACCGCTGGCTGGGCGGCGGCTTCCTCACCACGCTGGCCGTGTGTGTGGTGCTGGCTGGTGCTTTGGGCTATGTGCTGGAAGCCGCCTTCTTCAGCTACCTGTACCACCGCAACCACTTGCAGCAGGTGCTGATGACCTACGGGCTGATCCTGGTCTTTGAAGAACTGCGCAGCATTCTGGTGGGCAACGACGTGCATGGCGTGCCGCTGCCGGCGTGGCTGCAAGGCAGCATTTCCCTGGGCGGCGTGATGACGTATCCGGTCTACCGGCTGTTCATTTCTGCCGTCGGCATTGCGGTAGCGCTGCTGCTGTATTGGGTGATTTCGCGCACCCGGCTGGGCATGATGTTGCGCGCCGGCGCCAGCAACCGCGAGATGACGGGGTCGCTGGGTATCGACGTCAACAAGCTGTACCGGCTGGTGTTCGCGGCCGGTGTGGCGTTGGCCGCGTTGGCCGGCACCATCGCCGCGCCCGTGTCCTCGGTGTACCCGGGCATGGGCAACGGCGTGCTGATCATCTGCTTCGTCGTGGTCGTGATCGGCGGCATCGGTTCCATACGCGGCGCCTTTTTGGCCGCGATGCTGGTGGGCTTTGTCGAGACCTTTGGCCAGGTGCTGTTTCCGTCGGCGGCGGGCGTGCTGGTGTATCTGCTGATGGCGTTCATTCTTCTATGCAAGCCCGAAGGGCTGTTCAAACAGGGCTAGCCATGCAGAAACTACTTCCCATCGCAACGCTGCTGGCGCTGGCTGCCTTCGCGTTCAGCGGCAGCGACTACTACACCGGACTGGCGATCAAGGTCATGATCTACGCCATCTTCGCGCTAAGCCTGCAATTGCTGGTCGGCGGAGCCGGTTTGGTCAGCCTGGGGCACGCGGCGTTCTTCGGCATCGGCGCCTACGTGGCAGCGTTGCTGTCACCGGAATCCGAGGCGGCAAGCCTGTGGTGGCTGCTGCCGGCGGCCCTGCTGGCGGCAGCGCTTTATGCGGTGGTGACGGGTGCGCTGGCGCTGCGCACGCGCGGCGTGTACTTCATCATGGTGACGCTGGCGTTTTCGCAGATGGCTTACTACGTCTTTCACGACACCAAAGTGGGCGGCGGCAGCGACGGCATCTATCTGTATTTCCGGCCCGAATTGGCGTTGGGCAGTTGGGTGCCGTTCGACCTGGGCAACGCCACCACGTTCTACTTTTTTGTACTCGCCTGCCTGGCCCTGACCTGGGGCTTCCTGGCGCTGCTGCGGCGCTCGCCGTTCGGGGCGGCGCTGGCGGGCATCCGCATCAACGAGCAGCGCATGCGCGCGGCCGGGTATTCCACGTATCCCTACAAGCTGACGGCGTATGTCGTGGGCGCCACGTTGGCGGGCCTGGCGGGGTTTCTGTTCGCGCTGAAAGATGGTTTTGTCACGCCGGAACTGTTGGCCTGGGAACAATCGGGGCTGGTGCTGTTGATGGTGATCCTGGGCGGCATGGCCAGCCTGGGCGGCGCGGTCATCGGCACCGTGGCGCTGGTGCTGATGCAAGAGCTGTTCCAGTCGCAAGCCTTGTTTGGCGACTACGCGCGCCATTGGCATCTGCCGCTGGGCATCGCCATCATCGCGCTGGTGGCCTTGCTGCCCAACGGCATCGCGGGCCTGCCCGCGCAATGGCGACAACGCCGCGATGCGCGACTCGCGGCCGCACATGCCGCAGGGGCGCCTGCCGCAGGATCGCCTGCCGCAGGTTCGCCTGCCGCAGGGGCGCCTGCCGTCTCTACGGTCCGCCTGCCGCAGGGACGCCTGCCGCAGGATCGCCTGCCGCAGGATCGCCTGCCGCAGGATCGCCTGCCGCAGGATCGCCTGCCCGTCCAAGGGGAACCTTATGTCTGATCTTCTGCTTGCCGCCACGGGCGTTACGCGGCGCTTTGGCGGGCTGACCGCCGTGAACGGCGTGTCCCTGTCGCTCGCGCGCGGGCAAGTGCACGCCGTCATCGGCACCAACGGCGCTGGCAAGTCCACGCTGATCAACATCCTGTCCGGCGAGCTTGCGCCCAGCAGCGGGCAGGTCATGCTGGGCGCACAGGACATTACCGCCTGGCGCCAACCGCAACGAGCCCGCGCCGGGCTGGGCCGCAGCTACCAGCGGTCCACGTTATTCCCCGAATTAAGCGTGTTCGAAAACTGCCGCCTGACCGCGCAGGCGGCACGCCAGCGCTTCTGGCATTGGTGGCGCCCAGCCGCCGATTGCCGCCGCAGCGCCGAGCTGGCGCACCACGCGCTGGAACGCACCGGCCTTGCCGGCGATGCCACGCGCACGGCCGGCCTGCTGCCACACGGCCGCAAGCGTCAGCTTGAAATCGCCATGTGCCTGGCGGGCGAGCCGCAGGTGTTGTTGCTGGACGAGCCCCTTGCCGGCATGGGGCCGGAAGAAACCGACCGCATCCTGGACCTGCTGCAAACATTGAAGACGGGCCACGCCATCCTGCTGGTCGAACACGACATGGACGCGGTTTTTCGTATCGCCGAAACCATCACGGTAATGGTCAACGGCACCGCCATCGCCAGCGGCCCGCCCGAGGCCATACGCGCCAACGCCGACGTGCGCACCGCCTACCTGGGTGAAGACGCCCAGCCCACCCACGCACCAGGAGCCGCCGCATGCACGCCATCGCAAACCACGACGCGCTGATCGAGGCCGGCGGCTTGCACGTGTACTACGGCGCCAGCCATGTGCTGCGCGGTGTCGACATGCACATCGCGCGCGGGGAATCCGTTGGGCTTGTCGGCCGCAACGGCATGGGCAAAACCACGTTGATTCGCAGCCTGATGGGCCAGGTCAAGAGCTCGCGCGGCCAGGTGCGCGTGGCCGGGCGCGATTGCACACGGGCGCCCGCCCACGCCATTGCACAACTGGGCGTGGCCTACGTGCCCGAAGGCCGAGGCATATTTCCAAATTTGAACGTACGCGAAAACCTGCAAGTGGCGGCGCGTGCCAGCGTGCGCGGCGGGCGCGATTGGACTTACGCGCGCGTGCTGGAGACCTTCCCCCGACTGCGCGAACGGCTGGGCCACGGCGGGCAGCAACTATCAGGAGGCGAACAGCAGATGCTGGCCATCGGACGCGCGCTGATGACCAACCCCGATCTGCTGATTCTGGACGAAGCCACCGAAGGGCTGGCCCCGCTGATCGTGGCCGAGATCTGGCGCATCATCCGCGAGATCCGCTTGACCGGCATGTCCACGCTGATCGTCGACCGCAACTATCGCGCGGTGCTTGAACACACCGACCGGTGTCTGGTGATGGAAAAAGGACTGATAGTCGAAGACGGCAATAGCGCGTCGCTGGCCCGGCAACCGGAACAGCTGACGCGCTATCTGGGCGTGTAGACGTACGCGCCCCGCCGTACTTCAGATGATGGCTTCGATCAGGAAGGGGCCACGGCGCTTGAGGCCGTCGGCCAGCGCGCGCGCGAAGCCTTCCACCGTATCCACGCTGACCGCCTCCACGCCCATGCCGCGCGCCAGGTGCGTCCAGTCCAGGTAGGGTTCTTCCAGATCCAGCATGCGGCGCGCATTGCGGCCCGGTTCTTTCACGCCCACGTTTTTCATCTCGCCGTGCAAGGTGGCGTAGGAACGGTTGGCCAGGATCACTGTCAGGCAGTCCAGGTTTTCGCGCGCCTGCGTCCACAGCGCCTGCAAGGTGTACATGCCGCTGCCGTCGGCTTGCAGCGTGATGACCTTGCGGTCCGGGCACGCCACGGCCGCGCCCGTGGCCAGCGGCAGACCGATACCGATTGCGCCGCCCGTCAGCATCAGCCAATCGTGCGGAGCGCTGCTGGCGCTATAGATCGGAAATTCGCGGCCCTGCGTGATGGACTCATCGCACACGATGGCCTGCTCGGGCAAGGTATGCGCGATCAGGATGTTCACGGCGGCGCCCGTCAACTTGCCCGAGGACGGCACCTCATAGGCGGCGGCTGGGGTGGCCAGGCGCGGTGCATCGGCGGCAATGCCCAGTTCGTCGGCCAGCCATTCCAGCGCGTGGGCCAGGTCTTGTTCGGCCGAGGCCAGCACCACCTGATTGCTGTCAGCCGGGGCCAACAGGCTGGGCTTGCCGGGGTAAGCAAAAAACCCCACCGGCGCCTTCGCCCCTGCCAGCACCAGATGTTTGACGTCTTTCAGCTTGGCCACCGCAAGATCAATCGGATACGGCAAGCGATCGACCGGGGTGCGCGCGCCGCCGCGCTCGATGCGGCGGTTGGACGTTTCCGACATCAGGCGCACACCCGTCGCGCGGGCGATGCGCCCGGCGGCGTTCAGTGCGCGTTCGCGCAGCGCGGCGCCCCCCAGCATCAGCACGGTCACTTCGCCCGAACGGATCGCCGCGGCCGCCGCGCGCACGGCGTCCGCCGAAGTCTGGGCCAGCGCGGCATCCTTGACTTGTACGGGCGCGGGCGCGTTGTCGGGCAGATCGGTCCAGGCAGTGTCGGCCGGCAGGATCAACGTGGCGATATTGCCGGGCGCCTGCCGCGCCACGCCAATGGCTTCGGCGGCGTCCGCCGACACGGCAGCGGCCGTCATCGTGCGCTTGACCCAATGCGACATCGGCCGCGCCACGCCTTCCACGTCGCTGGTCAGCGGCGCGTCGTATTGCACGTGATAAGTGGCGTGGTCGCCCACGATATTGACCATGGGCGTACGCGCGCGCTTGGCGTTGTGCAGGTTGGCCAGCCCGTTGCCCAGGCCCGGCCCCAAGTGCAGCAAGGTGGCGGCCGGCTTGTCGGCCATGCGCGCGTAACCGTCGGCAGCGCCCGTCACCACGCCTTCGAATAGACCCAGCACGCACCGCATCCGGGGCTTGCGATCCAAAGCCGCGACGAAGTGCATTTCAGACGTGCCGGGGTTGGCAAAACACACGTCCACATCGTTGGCCAGCAAGGTATCGCAGAGACTGTCAGCGCCGTTCATGATTTTCCCTAGTCGTTTTCAATGGCGATGCGGGCGCATCCGCGCCCGCCTGATATGCATGATAGGTAGCGTATCAAAAACGCGATAGACCCATTTTCGGTTGGGGGCATGGAACCATTCCGGGAAATCGCCGCCGCGTTCCGCCAGCCGGAATTAGCGCTGGCGTGACGGCAGGCATGAGCGCTGCCCACATCAGCCCAGGATCTGCCCCAGGAATGCCTGCGCCCGCTCCGATCGGGGGGCATTGAAGAAGTTCTCCGGCGTGTCGGCTTCCACGATGGCTCCCTGATCCATGAAGACGACGCGATCCCCCACTTCTCGCGCAAAACCCATTTCGTGCGTGACGCAGACCATGGTCATGCCGTCTTTGGCCAGCGCGACCATGGTGTCCAGCACTTCCTTGACCATCTCGGGGTCCAGCGCCGACGTGGGTTCGTCGAACAGCATGATCTTGGGCTGCATGCACAAGGCGCGCGCAATCGCCACGCGCTGCTTCTGGCCGCCCGAGAGCTGGCCGGGATACTTGTCAGCGTGCTGCGGAATGCGCACCCGTTCCAGATATTCCATGGCGCGCGACCGGGCTTCGTCCGCCGGCACGCCCTTGACCAGCAGCGGTGCCAGCGTGCAGTTCTCAAGCACCGTCAAATGCGGAAACAGATTGAAGTGCTGGAACACCATGCCGACTTCCGCGCGGATGCGCTCGATGTTCTTGACGTCTTCATTGAGCTCTATGCCGTCGACAACGATGCGGCCCTTCTGGTGCTCTTCCAGCCGGTTCAGCAGGCGGATCGTCGTGGACTTTCCCGAGCCCGACGGCCCACAAAGTATCAGCTTTTCTCCGGGCGTCACTTCCAGGGCCAGGTCGTTCAGTACCTGGAAGTCTCCATACCATTTGCTGACGCCCTGCATCGTGATGATGGGCGCCAAGGCAGTCGTTGCATTCATCGTCTCAAGCCTTGGAAATGTCGTGGTTTTCGCCGGCGCCGCTCCAGTAGCCCGGCACCGTCAGACGCTTTTCAGAGCGTCGGAACAGGTACGACAGCACGCTGCACATGGCGAAGTAGATGACCCCCACCATCGTGTAGACCGTCAGTGCCTGGAAGGTCGCACCGGCCAGCATCTCGCCCGCCCGCATCAATTCGTACACGCTGATAACGGCCACCAGCGAAGTCTCCTTGATCAGCACCAGCGCGTAGTTGCCCAAAGCCGGGAAGACCGTGCGCAGCGCTTGCGGCAATACGATGCGACGCAGCCGCTGCACCTTGCGCAGACCCAATGCGCGCGCCGCCTCGTACTGACCCGTGTCCACCGACTGGATGCCGCTTCTGAACAGTTCGGCCAGGTACGCGCCGAAGTTCAAGGTCAGGCCCAGCACCCCGGCGACAAAGCCATTGATCACGACGCCCATCTCGGGCAGGCCGTAGTAGATGTAGAACAATTGCAGCAGCAGGGGCGTGCCGCGAATCACCTCGATGTAGAACCGCGCGCCACGGCTCAACAGGCGCGAAGGCGACAGGCGGCACAAGCAAACGACCAGGCCCAACGCCACCGCCAGGAAAGCCGAACAGAAAAACAGCGCCAGGGTCCAGACCGTGCCCTCGGCCAACGGGGTCAGGTACATGCGCAGCGTAGCGAGATCCAAGTCGTGCTCCTTATCCGTGCCGTAACGGCGCTTACTTGCTGATGAGGTCGGACACGCCCCACTTCTTGCCAATGGCGGCCATTTCGCCGTTCGCCTTCATGTCGGCAATCGCCTTGTTGACGGCTTCAAGCAGCGCGGTATTGCCTTTTTGCACGGCCATGCCCACTTGCCACGTGCGTTGCGGCTGGTAGCCCGTATCGAGCTTCACGCCCGGGATGTTCTTGGTCTGGATCTGGTAAATGATGCTGGGGGGATCCACGATGCCAAGGTCGACGCGGCCAGCGCGCACGTCAGCCAGCAAGGTTGAATAGTCCTGGTACGTCGTAACTTTGGTGCCCGGCATGTCCTTGATCATGTTGAACTGGACAGAATCCACCAGCACACCTACCCGCTGCCCCTGCATGTCTTCGAATTTGGCGTACTTTTTGGTCGCTTTGTCGCTGACTACCACGCCCTCTCCCCATCCGTAGACCGGGACTGAAAAGTCGATGGCCTTGGCGCGTTCTTCGGTAATGAACAGCGGCGCCGACATGACGTCCGCCCGCCCCGACGTCAGCGTGGGAATAAGGCCGGAAAATGGCACGTCGGACAGCTTGTCCGATACCTTCAGATGCTTGGCCACGCCCGCCGCCACGTCCACCATGATGCCTTCCAGCTGGTTGGACTTTGGATTCTTGAACCCGTGCGGCGGCGCCGATGCGGTGGTGACGACGGCCAGGCTTTTATCGGCGCGCACTTCGTCCAGCGTGCGCGCCTGCGCGCCGGTTTGAATCAGCAGGCCGGCGGCCGCCAGGCCCAGCAGAATGGCTTTGAATGTCATCGTTTTTCCCCTTGGATAAATGATTGCCGCGAACATGGATGATGCGAACGCCTCGGCTCAGGCCGGACGCCCTTGCGGATACTGCTGCACTGCCACCGCCGCCAGCGCGAAGAATTCCTGCATCACGGTGGCAGCCAGGAAGGCTGTCGCTCCCTGCACGTCTTGCGGCGGCGACACGGTATTGATGTCGAACGCCACGAAGTTCAGGCCGGCAAGCTGGCGCACCAGCGCCAGCCCTTCCTTGGCCGACAAGCCCCCCCACTCCGGCGTGCAAACTCCTGGCGCGCAGGAGGGGTCAAAGATGTCCATGTCGAAGCACAGGTACACGGGGCGCTGGCCGATACGCTGCTTGATGTCCGCCAGCGTGGCTTTCTGGTCCTGGTCGAAGTCGTCGTAGGGCACGATCGTGTAGCCGACCTCGCGCCCGAACTCCAGCACCCCGGGCATGAAAGAACTACCTCGCGTGCCCACGTGAAAGCTGGCCGCGACGTCCAGCAGACCCTCTTCGGCGGCGCGCGTGAACGTGGTGGCCGTGTTGTAGCCGGGGATGGGATAGGTGTCGGTGTGCGAGTCGAAATGCAGCACGACGAAATTCGGATGGCGGCGCCCCACGGCACGCAACTGCGGCAACGTCACCGCGCCGTCACCGCCCATCGAGATGGGGATGGCACCCGCGTCCAGGATGGCACCGATGCCGGCTTCGATCAGCGGATACGAAGCGTCGGTGTCTCCTGGGTGGCACGCCACGTTGCCCACATCGATGGCGCGCAGGAATTCAGGAGGACTGTCGATGCCATGGCGGCGAAAGATGTCGACGGGGCGCAGCAAACGGGATTGCTCACGGATCGCGTCCGGACCCTGCCGCGATCCCACGCGAAAGGGGTGCGTGCCGCAATCGAACGGAATGCCCACCACGCAAGCGCGTGCCCGGCCCGCTTCAGACTCGCGGGCCGATGGCAAACCCATGAACCCGGCTACGGGATGGAAACTAACTTCAGATGACTGCGGCACAGCGCGGCTCCCTGGATTTGCCCCGTCGTTGATAGGCGGGCGTTGCTATATTTAGATTCAGTCGAATCGCTATGCGATACGGTTGTGTCGTAAATAGATTAGCAGGCAAAAACTTGGCCGGCCTATTAGGGTGTTCCCCCTACAGGCGTGGAATTACTTGATCTGAATAGTCGGGATTAAAAAAGAATGCGCCCCGTCATGGCGCGCCGCGTGCACCGAAAACGGGCGTGCGAAAGGGATCAGACCTCGTCGTCTGGCAAGGGCATCGCCCCGCGCAACGCGCCACCTGGTGGTTCCATCAAGTAGAAGGGATGCGTACGGCCCAGGGTGCGTGATGCACTGATGGCGTGCGCGGTCTCCACCACTTGCGGGCCGAACACGGCTTGCGCCTGTTCAAAAGACCAGCGGCTGGAAGGCACGGACACGTTCACGGCGCCCAAGGGGGTGCCGCCGGCATCCAGGACCGCCGCGCTGACCGTGATGTCACCGGGGTAAAACTCGCCGTTGGACCTTGCATAGCCGTGGCGCCGGGCGAACTCCAGTTCGGCCAGCAAGGCGTCCATGCTGGTGATCGTATTCCCCGTGAAAGGCTTGCGGTCGCAGCGTTCCAGCAAGTCTTGCGCAACGCCGGGGTCCAACTTGGCCAGCACCGCGCGCCCTGCTGCCGTGCAATAAAAAGGCAAGCGCATGCCCACCGGCATGTTCACAAACATTTCCTTGTGCGTGGCAAAGCGCGCCACATAGACCATGTCCAAACCGTCGGGCTCCGCCAGGCTGCACGTCTCCTGACTGTTGCGGTTCAGCGTGTGCAGGAACGGGTTTCCGCCCAGAACGAGCGGGCTTGTCTGCACGTAGTGCATGCCCAGCTCCAGCGACCAGGGCGCCAGCGAGAACTTCTTGGTGACGGGATCCTTGCGCAGGTAGCCCAGCGTCCAGAGCGTGTGGGTAAAGCGCTGAACCGCGCTTTTACCCAGGCCCGTGGCTTCCGCGAGTTCCGGCAGCGTCATGGCAGGCTCGCCTTCGTTGAACGCCCTTAATACGGAAATGCCGCGCGCCAGCGCGGCAATGAACAAAGGCGAATCTTCGGGATGTGGCGTCTGGGTCATAGCGCAGCGCATGCAGGATAAAGCGCATAGCGTACCGTATAACGGTTCGCTTATATCGCATGGCGATTGGGGCGACAATCCGACCTCGGATCGCCGTCCCCGCGCTCACAAGAAAAACGGCCTGCATGCGCAGGCCGTCTCGTCAGTGTGGCAGCGTCAGCGGATCGGCCATGGGTACATGGCGCCACCGTTGCTCCACAGTGCATTCGTGCCGCGTTGCAGGCCCAGCTTGCTGTCCTTGCCGACGTTTCGCTCGAACACTTCGCTGTAATTGCCCACTGCCTTGATGGCGTTGTAGGCCCATTTTTCGTCCAGCCCCATGTTCTTGCCCGCGCCCGGCGTCACGCCCAGGATGCGGGACACGTTGGGGTTGTTGCTCTTGAGCATCTCGTCCACGTTCTTTTGCGTGATGCCGTATTCCTCGGCTTCCAGCAGGGCGAACAACGTCCAGCGGACGATGCCCAGCCAGTTTTCGTCGCCTTGGCGCACCATCGGCCCCAGCGGTTCCTTGGAGAAGCGTTCGGGCAGGATTTCGTAGTCGTCCGGCTTGGCCACTTGCGTGGCGCGCACGGCGGCCAGTTGCGAGGCGTCGTCGGTGAAGGCGTCGCAGCGGCCGGATTCAAAGGCGCGCACCACTTCGGTCACCTTGTCGATCACCACGGGTTTGAATTCGATTTTGTTGGCGCGAAACCAGTCGGCCAGGTTCAGTTCGGTGGTGGTGCCCGGTTGCACGCAGACCGTGGCGCCGTTCAGCTCCTTGGCGCTTTTCACGCCCAGCTTCTTGTTGACCAGAATGCCCTGGCCGTCATAGAAGCTGGCGGCCACGGCGGACAGCCCCAGCGACGTATCGCGCGTTTGCGTCAGCGTGACGGTGCGCAGCAGCACGTCGACTTCACCCGACTGCAAAGCGGTGAAGCGTTGCTGCGTGGACAGCGCCGTGCCCTTGAATTTGGTGGGGTCCCCGAATACGGCTGCGGCGACGGCGCGGCAGATGTCCACGTCCATCCCTTCCCATTCACCCTTGCTGTTGGTAGCCGAAAAGCCGGAGACGCCGTCGGTCAAACCGCATTGCACGAATCCCTTTTTCTTGACCGCATCCAGCGTGGGGCCGGCAAGCGCCGCCTGGGACACACAAGCCAGGGCCAGGGCGCCGGCTGCAAACAAAGTTGACCGCTTCATTGATGCCTCTCCTGAGAGTGATGTCCGTGCCGGCTTGTAAGACGGCGGCGGCTGAAACCAAACCCGGCTTTACAGGGCCGGCCGCCAGATTACGCCATGTCCACGGCGTGAACAACGCGGCTTTCCCTAGAGGAAACCCCAAGGATGACAAGCTTGATAGATTCCGGGCATTTGTCCGATGACCGAACTTTATCGAACCCTTGCGCCCCGTATGGCAGGCCCCTGCATGCCATACTTTTTTTGCGTCGATGTCCGATACGCGGCATCGCCGCCCCAGCCCTAAAACGCCGAGCGCGCCACATAAAAAACCCGGCGCGCATCGATATTCGGTCGATTCATGGAGGAGACAAATCCATGGCACATGTTTGCAACTCGCAGCCCCGCCGCAATGCCGTCGCCCCGCGCCGCCTTGCCCTGAAAACCGTGCTGTGCGCAGCGCTGGCCGCCGTCGGCATGATGGCCGGCCCCGCGCATGCCGCCGATGACTGGCCCACCAAGCCCATCAAGATCATCGTGCCCTACACGCCGGGCGGCTCCACCGACATCGTCACCCGCATCGTGGTGGAAAAGCTGGCGCCGCGCCTGGGCCAGACCATCATTGTGGAAAACAAGCCCGGCGCGAACAGCAGCGTGGGCTCGGCCATGGCGGCCAAGGCCGACCCCGACGGCTACACCTTTCTGGCGATGCTTCCCGCTTACCTGGTCAATTTCCACCTGTACAAGCTGAACTTCAAGCCCACCGACCTGGTGCCGGTTGTGCAGATGGCCGACCTGCCGCTGTTCCTGTTTGTGTCCGAAGACGTGCCCGTCAAGACCGTGGCCGAGTTGGTCGACTATGGCCGCAAGCACCCCGACAAGCTGACGTATGCCTCCAGCGGCACGGGGTCGAACGCGCACCTGACCGGCGCCATGTTCGCCTCGCAGAACAAGATTGCAATGACGCACGTGGCCTACAAGGGCAGCGCGCCGATTTTGACCGACCTGCTGGGCGGGCGCGTGTCGATGGTGTTTGACCCCATCCTGGTGCCCATGCAGTACGTGAAGCAGAACCGGCTGAAGGCACTGGCCTTCACCGGCAAGGAACGCTGGCCCGACGAGCCCTCCATTCCCACCATGGGCGAAGCCGGCCAGCCGGGCTTTGAAACGGGATCATGGGCGGGCCTGCTGGCGCCGGCCAACACGCCTCAGCCGATCATCGACCGCATGGCGCGCGAGATCGCCGAGGTGGTCAAGGACCCCGAGGTCAAGCGCAAATTCGTGGACGTGGGCTTCATGCCGGTGGGCGGCACGACCGCGCAATTTGCCGACCTGATGCAGAAAGAGTCGGCCCGCTACGCCGAGGTCATCAAGCAAGTCGGCATCACCGCGAACTGAAAGGCGGCGGGCGGCGGCATGGCCGGGCGCCCGCCCGATCGGAGCTTCACCATGATCAACAAGTTCATCGACACCCCCGAGGCCGCGGTCTCGGATATCCACGACGGCGCCACGGTGCTGATCAGCGGCTTCGGCGGCGCGGGTATGCCCACCGAACTGATCCACGCGCTGATCGACCAGGGCGCGCGCGAGCTGACCGTGGTCAGCAATAACGCGGGCAATCGCGAAACCGGGCTGGCCGCGCTGATCAAGGCGGGCCGCGTGCGCAAGGTGATCTGCTCGTTTCCGAAGGCCTCGCACTCCTGGGTCTTTGACGACCTGTACCGGCGCGGCGGCATCGAACTGGAATGCGTGCCGCAGGGCACCATCGCCGAACGGCTGCGCGCGGCCGGGGCCGGGCTGGGCGGGTTCTTTACGCCCACTGCCTACGGCACCGAACTGGCGGCAGGCAAGGAAACGCGCATCATCAACGGACGCGGCCACGTATTCGAAACGCCGCTGCATGGCGACTTTGCGCTGGTCAAGGCCGACCAGGGCGACCGCTGGGGCAACCTGACTTATCACAAGAGCGCGCGCAACTTCGGCCCGATCATGTGCATGGCGGCCAAGACCACCATCGTGCAGGTGCGCGCCAAAGCCGACCTGGGCGAGCTGCCGCCCGAAGCCATCGTCACGCCCGGCATCTTCGTCAAGCGCATCACCGAGGTGGCGAACGCCACCTTTTCCAGCTGAGGCCCACGTATGTACCAACCCCTGACCCGCGAGGCCATGGCGCGCCGCCTGGCCCTGGATATTCCCGACGGCAGCTACGTCAACCTGGGCATCGGCATGCCGGTGCTGGTGGCCGCTTGCCTGCCCGATGATCGCGAGATCGTGCTGCACAGTGAAAACGGCATCCTGGGCATGGGCCCACCGCCTTCAGAAGACGCCATCAACCTGGACCTGATCAACGCCGGCAAGCAGCCGGTGACGCTGCTTGCCGGCGGCGCATATTTTCACCACGCGGATTCGTTCGCGATGATGCGTGGCGGCCATCTGGACATCTGCGTCATGGGCGGCATGCAGGTCGCGGCCAACGGCGACCTGGCCAACTGGTCGCTGGCCAAGCCGGGCGAAGCGCCCGCCGTGGGTGGCGCGATGGACCTGGCGGTGGGCGCGCGCAGCGTGTTCATCATGATGGAACACAACAGCAAGAACGGCGATCCGAAAATCGTCGAACGCTGCACTTATCCGCTGACGGGCGCGGGCGTGGTTGACCGCATCTATACGGATTTAGCCGTGATCGACGTGACCCCGGAGGGCCTGGTTGTTCGAGATATGATCGACGGCATGACGCTGACCGAACTGCAAGGACGCACCGGCGCGCCGCTGCGCGCGGGCTGATGCTGCCCAACCTGCCCCCACCCGGCTACGCGCTGCCGCTGGCCGAGGACGAACATCCCGACCAGTTTCGTGGCGACCCGGACTACATGCTGACCCTGGCGCGCGGCCTGCACGTGATCCGCGCATTCGGCACGCGCCGCCATCCGCAAACCGCCGCTGAACTGAGCCGCCGCGCCGGGCTGCCGCGCGCCGTGGTGCAGCGCTGCCTGCACACGCTGGTGCTGCTGGGCATCGCGGAACAACACGGCAGGCTGTTTGTGCTGACGCCGCGCATCCTGGGCCTGGGCTACGCGTATTTCTCGTCCACGCCGTTCGTCTCCCTGGCCCAGCCGGTGCTGGAAGAGCTAAGCGCCACGGTCAACGAGACCTGCGCGCTGGCCATCATGGAAGGCAACGAAATGCTGTACCTGGCGCGTTCGGAAGTGAACCGCCTGCTGGCCACGTCCATGGGGCTGGGCAGCCGCCTGCCGGCATATTGCACATCGATCGGGCGCGTGCTGCTGGCGCAATTGCCCGAGCCGGCGCTGGCCCGCTACTTTGCCGCCACGCCGTTGCAGCCCTACACGGAATTCACGCTGACCACCGAAGCGCCGCTGCGCGCCGAACTGGCGCGCATTCGCGAGCAGGGTTACGCGGTGGTCGATCAGGAATTGGAATTGAACGTGCGCGCGATTTCGGTGCCGGTGCGCTCGGCCAGCGGCAAGGCGTGCGGCGCCGTGAATGTCAGCGTCAAAGCGGCGCGCGTGCCGCTGACGCGGCTGACGGACGAGTTCCTGCCGCCGCTGCGTCAGGCGGTGGAACGAATCGGGGAATTCCTGGTGGCGTAGGAAGGTGAACGCGCGGCCGGGGCAAGGCGGCCGCCGTTGCGAGGGAACGACGGCCCGGCGTTCGAGCATCGATCTGTTTGAGCCCGATGTTCAAGCCCCGATCTGTTCGAGCCCCGATCTGTTCGAGCCCCGATCCGTTTGAGCCCCTCCTGATCGAGCCCGTGCTGTGCGGGCCCCTTCTATTCGAGCCCGTTCTGTGACGCGCGCCTGTCCCTACGAAGCCAGGTCGGTGGTATCCAGCGTGAACGCCGCCGCCGCGCGGCCGATGCGATCGTTGACGGCGTGCCAGGCGTCGGTGGCAGGCGGCGCCTGCACGACGATGCGCGCATAGCCCTGCTTGTCCAGATCCCGCAGCAAGCCATACAGCGCCTGCGCATAACGCGTCGGGTCCGCCGGCACCGGGTGCCATTGCAGGCGCGCATCCAGCGCGTCGGGCTTGTCGCCATACGCCACCACCACCACCTTGCCGGGCGGCAGATTGCGGCCTTGCGCCACGTCGCGCAGGCGGTCGTCGGATGCCAGCTCAAGGGGGGTGCGGGGGGCGTAGTGCGCCTTCAGCGTGCCCGAGGCGCGCGGCGCGGCGGCATCCGGCGCGAACACCTGCACGCCCAGCACCGCTTCGATCTGCGCAGCGCTGATATGGCCCGGGCGCAGCAGCACGGGGCCCGCGCCGCGATCCAGGCGCGACAAGTCAAGAATCGTGGATTCGATGCCCACTTCCGATGCGCCGCCTTCCAGCACCGGCATGCCGGCCGCGACTTCCTCAGGGAATTCAGCGCGCACGTGGTCGGCGCGGGTGGGCGATACCTGGCCGAACTTGTTGGCCGATGGTGCCGCCACGCCGCCCTGCCCGTTCGGCTTACCCGCCGCGAACGCCGCCAGCAGCGCCTGCGCCACGGGATGCGACGGGCAGCGGATGCCGATGCTGTCCTGCCCACCGCTGACGGTGTCGGCGATGTGCGGCGCGCGCTTGAGGATCAGCGTCAGCGGGCCGGGCCAGAACGCGTCGATCAGCAGACGCGCCTCGGTCGGGACGTCTGCCGCCCAATAGCCGACGTCGCCCGAGGGCGCAATGTGCACGATGACAGGGTGGTTCGACGGCCGGCCCTTGGCCGCGTAGATCTTGGCCACCGCCTGCGGGCTTTGCGCATCCGCGCCCAGGCCGTAGACGGTTTCGGTCGGAAAGGCGACCAGTTCACCGTCCAGCAGGCGTTGCGCGGCGTGGGATATTTCCGCGTCGCTGGCGGAGTCGGGCGGGGGCAAGGAAGACATCGGGATCGTCGCGGGTGACTCGGAGTGACTCGGCGTTATTCGGGCGTGACTCAGGCGTTACTCGGGCGCCTGCATGCCCAGCGCGGCAGCCACGCTCGCGGCATCGCTGCGGGCCTGCTCCAGCGTGGGCGCCACGATGGTGATGTGACCCATCTTGCGGGCGCGACGCGCATCGCGCTTGCCGTACAGGTGCAGCTTGGCGGTGGGCACCGCCAGGGCCGCCGCCCAATTGGGTTCGCGCTGCTGCGTGGCCGTGGGCGATTCGTACCAGATGTCGCCCAGGATGTTCAGCATGACGGCGGGCGCCAAGAGCGCCGTGCTGCCCAGCGGCAAACCCGCCATGGCGCGTGCCTGCTGTTCGAACTGGCTGGTGACGCAGGCGTTCATCGTGTAGTGGCCGCTGTTGTGCGGACGCGGCGCGATCTCGTTGACGATCAGGCTGCCGTCTTTCAGCACGAAGAATTCCACGCACAGCACGCCGTGATAGCCCAGGCCTTGCGCAATGGATTGCGCGGCTTCGGTCGCGCGGGCCTGCCGTTCGGCATGCGCGGCGTCCGACTGCACGGGCGCGGCGGTGGACACCGCCAGGATGCCGTCGCGGTGCACGTTGCGCGCCACCGGGAAGACAACGCTTGCGCCGTCGAAACCGCGCGCCAGCACCACCGAGATTTCGTAGTCCAGCGGCATCAGCGCTTCCAGCACGCAGGCCACGCCGCCAAACTCGGCGAAGGCGGCCAGCGCTTCGTCGCGCGTGCTGATGCGGGCCTGGCCCTTGCCGTCATAGCCCAGGCGCGCCACTTTCAGGATGCCGGGAAACAAGGCGTCGGGCGCGGCGCGCAGGTCTGCTTCGGTGCGGATGGCGGCGTGCGGCGCCACGGCGATGCCTTGCGAGGCGATGAAGGTCTTTTCGGCGATGCGGTCCTGCACGATGGCGACGGCGTCGGCGGCCGGGCTGACGCGGCAACGCGTGGCTAGCGTACGCAGGCTGTCGGCAGGGACGTTTTCGAATTCGGTGGTGACGGCCTGGCAGGTCTGGGCCAAACGGGCCAGCCCGGCTTCGTCGTCATAGGCAGCCTGGATGTGCAGGTCGGCCACCATGCCCGCGGGGCATTCGTCGGCCGGGTCCAGCACCGCGACCTTGTAGCCCAGGCTTTGCGCCGCATGGCAGAACATGCGGCCCAATTGGCCGCCGCCCAACAAGCCCAACCAGCCACCGGGAGCGATCATGAAAGAAGTGGATTGGCTCATACGATCGACGCCTCGGGCGGAACCTTCATGTCGCGCGCGGCTTGCGTCTGGCGGGCGCGGAACGCCACCAGCTTCTGATGCAGGTCCGCATCGGTGCCGGCCAGCGTGGCAATCACGTGCAGCGCCGCGTTGGCGGCGCCCGCTTCGCCGATGGCGAACGTGGCCACCGGCACGCCCTTGGGCATCTGCACAATGGACAGCAGAGAATCTTCGCCGCGCAGGTATTTGGACGGCACCGGAACGCCAAACACCGGCACTTCGGTCAGCGCCGCCATCATGCCCGGCAGGTGCGCCGCGCCGCCAGCGCCGGCGATGATGCCGCGCAGGCCACGGCCATGCGCGGCCGCGCCGTATTCGGCCATGTCCTGCGGCATGCGGTGCGCGGAAATCACGCGCGCCTCATAGGCCACGCCGAAATCCTCAAGCATGCTGACCGCGTGCTTCATGACCTCCCAATCGCTGGAAGATCCCATAATCACGCCCACCACGGGCGAGGCCTTGGCCGCTGCGGAAGTCTTGGCTGTCATAACCGGTGTCAAAGAGGGTAAGACCGCGGAAACCTGCCCGCGGAATGTCAATGGACCGCGGATCCAGTCCGCGAAACCCGGTATTTTACCCGGCGCGCGCGGCAGGCTATGGCGCGGTGGCCTTGGGCAGCCACAGATAGGTGTCGGGGTTGTCCGGGCACGGGCCAAAACCGCATTCCAGCGTGGTGCCGCCGACGTTGGCCAGCGTCATGACAAAAAACAGGGCCATGACCAGGACGCCCAGCGCCGACACGGGCTTTTTCAGCATGGTGTCGCCCCATTTGCGGTCGGCCGTCTGCATCAGCACGCAGAAGACGATGATGGCCGCAAACGCAATGAACGCCCAGGTATAGAAGTGCATGCCCAGGAACGGCGAGCCATAGCCGGGATCGCCGGGCGCCAGGTGCAGCAGCACTTGCCGGCCCGATGCGACCATGCCGCCCAGCGACGCCGCGATGCTCATCGCGTAATGCATGGGCGATGGGCCCAGGCGCAGGTTCAGCAGGAACCCCACGCCGGCCAGAATCAGCGCCACGCGTTGCAGCAGGCAAAGCGGGCACGGCAGTTCGTCATAAATGAGTTGCCAGGCGAACGCCATGGCCAGGATGCCGGTCACGCCCAGCAGCGCCAGCCCATTGATGACACGCGAGCCTCGCGCCGGATTACCAGAAAAGATCATCGCCCGGCCTTTACAGCGACAACGCCAGCGGCGTATTCATGTGATGCACGCACCAGGCCGCGAAGATCAGCAAGGTCAGCAGCCAGAAGGTCACGCATGGACGGCGACGGCCCAGCACGCCAAACCACACGGCGATCAGACCAGTCAGAAACGGCAACATCATGATCATGCGACGGGCTCCTGTCGGCGGCGTCCTGTAAGCAACCGAGGAGTATAACGTAACAATCCGACATATTTGTTATCGAAAGCCCGGATGCGCGCGCGGCGAACTTATGCGTCCCCCCAAAGAAAAAACCCGCTCGGTGGACTCACCGGCGGGTTTGTTTTCGTCTAGGCGGCGTCAACGGCGCCCGACGGAATCAGGCAATCAGGCGGTCCAGCGCTTCGCGGTACTTGGCGGCGGTCTTTTCCAGCACTTCTTGCGGCAGGCGCGGGGCGGGCGGGGTCTTGTCCCAGGTCTGGGTTTCCAGCCAGTCGCGCACGAACTGCTTGTCGAACGACGGGGGGCTGATGCCCACGCGGTAGCCGTCAGCCGGCCAGAAGCGCGACGAGTCGGGCGTCAGCACTTCGTCCATCAAGTGCAGCGTGCCGTTGTCGTCCAGGCCGAATTCAAACTTGGTGTCGGCAATGATGATGCCCTTGGTGGCGGCGAAGCGCGCGGCTTCGGCGTACAGCTTGAGGGTCACGTCGCGGATGCGTTCGGCCATTTCCTGACCCACTTCCTTGACCACGTGCGCGAAGTCCACGTTTTCGTCGTGCATGCCGAATTCGGCCTTGGCGGCGGGCGTGAAGATCGGTTCGGGCAATTGGCTGGCCTGTTGCAGGCCGGCGGGCAACTGGATGCCGCAGACGCTGCCGGTGGCCTGGTAGTCTTTCCAGCCGGAGCCGATCAGGTAGCCGCGTGCAACGGCCTCCACCAAAATCGGCTTCAGGCGCTTGACCACGACGGCGCGTCCGCGCACCTGGTCAACTTCGTCCGGCGCCACCACGTCTTCGGGCTTCACGCCGGTGGAGTGGTTCGGCAGGATGTGGGCCAGCTTCTGCAACCAGAATTCGGTCAGCTCGGTCAGCACCTGTCCCTTGCCGGGAATGGGGTCGTCAAGAATCACGTCGAACGCGGAGATACGATCCGACGCGACGATCAGCAACTTGTCGTCGCCCACCGCGTACATATCGCGCACCTTACCGCGGCCCAGCAGCGGCAAGGACTTGATGCTGGATTGATGCAAAGCAGAAGTCACGGGAATGGCCTATGGCAAAAATGAAGATTCCCGCCACGGGCGAGCGCCAGGGCGGGAAGTAGAACGAAATCGAAACTTGCGCAAAAGGCGGCATGGCCTGTGCAAGACGCATAGATTACTGCAAATATGCCCGTCTTGCCGGGCGGCAAGGGCCGGGTTAGCCTCTGATTCCCGACTCACGATTCGCGCCGACCGCCCCAGCCGCGTCACGGCGCAGACCTCACGCCCGGAGACAAAGCCGTATGCAGGATGCTTCCCTTAAACGCCCGTCCGCCGCCGACGCGCAGGTACACCTGACTGGCGGTTGCCAGTGCGGCGCGATCCGTTACGCCGTCACCGACGAACCCATCACCGCCGCCACCTGCCACTGCCGCGACTGCCAATATTCCAGCGGCGGCGCGCCGGCCCATGCGCTGATCTTTCCCGCCGGCTCGATCACGATGCTGCGCGGCCAGGCCAAGGAACACCGCTACAAGGGAGACTCCGGGCACACCGTCATGCGCAGCTTCTGCGCCGCCTGTGGCACGCCGCTATTCGGCGGCTCGGAAGGCATGGGATACGAGGTGGTGCGCGCGGGCTCGCTGGACGATCCGGAAGCCTTTCACGCCAAGGCCAGCCTGTGGACGAGTTCGGCGCCGTCCTGGCACCACGTGGACCGCAGCGTGCCGCACTTCCCGCAAAACTCGCCGCCCGCCTGACTTGCGGGGCTGACGCGGCCAGCCGATACGCCCGTCTTGGCAGCCGGCCAAAACAAAGGGGTGGGTCCACGACGGACCCACCCCTTTTTGCTACCCCGGCGCCCCCCGAAGGCGGCGCTGGATAGGTTTACTGCACCACTTGCGACAGCTTGCCCGAGGCGTACTGCGCGGCGATTTCCGTCAGCGGCAGCGCGCGGATCTTGCTGGCGTTGCCGGCGGTGCCGAATTCCGTGTAGCGAGCCACACAGATCGCCTTGGCGGCGGCGCGGGCGGGCTTCAGGTATTCGCGCGGGTCGAACTTTTCGGGGTTCTCGGCAAAGAAGCGGCGGATCGCGCCGGTCATGGCCAGACGAATATCGGTGTCGATATTGATCTTGCGCACGCCGTACTTGATGGCTTCCTGGATTTCCTCGACCGGCACGCCGTAGGTTTCCTTCATGTTGCCGCCGAATTCGCGGATTTCAGCCAGCAGTTCCTGCGGCACGCTGGAGCTGCCGTGCATCACCAGGTGGGTGTTGGGCAGGCGGGCGTGGATTTCCTTGATGCGGGAAATCGACAGGATGTCGCCGGTGGGCTTGCGCGTGAACTTGTAGGCGCCGTGGCTGGTGCCGATGGCGATTGCCAGCGCGTCCAGCTGGGTGCGGCGCACGAAGTCGGCGGCTTGTTCCGGATCGGTCAGCAGCTGGTCCATGGTCAGCTTGCCGTCGGCGCCGTGGCCGTCTTCCTTGTCGCCTTCCATGGTTTCCAGGGAACCCAGGCAGCCCAGTTCGCCTTCAACCGTCACGCCCAGCTTGTGGGCCACGTCCACGACCTTCTTGGTGACTTCGACGTTGTAGTCGTAGTCGGCAATGGTCTTGCCGTCTTCTTTCAGCGAACCGTCCATCATCACGCTGGAGAAGCCCAGGTCGATGGCGCCTTGGCAGACCTTGGGCGACTGGCCGTGATCCTGGTGCATCACGACGGGGATGTGCGGGTAGGACTCAACCGCGGCCTGGATCAGGTGCTTCAGGAAGCCTTCGCCCGCGTACTTGCGCGCGCCGGCCGAGGCTTGCATGATCACCGGGCTGTCGGTCTCCGCAGCGGCTTCCATGATGGCCTGGACCTGTTCCAGGTTGTTGACGTTGAAAGCCGGAATGCCGTAGCCGTTCTCGGCGGCGTGGTCGAGCAACTGGCGCATGGAGACTAGGGCCATGAGTGGTCCTCCTAAGTACTGTTTATTGAAATGGTTGAAGGCTTGCTGAATGGGGTGATTTTACGGGGGTTTCCAGGAAAGGTCTTGCAACCGCCGGTATCCAGTCCATTCAGCCGAGGACGGAAGGCGTACAACCGGTCTACGCCTTCAGCCTCCACCCAGCCCCCCCGCCCGACTCCGGCCCCGGTCTCAGGGCCGACCGGCGTGCGGTACGTCCACCCGAGTCGTCAGGATGCGGGCTTCGGGCTTGGCGCGGCGGTTTGCCTCGATGAAATCCGGCGCGGCCGCCATGAACAGCGTGCAGCCGTCCGGACCGCCCAGCGCCGCGGCGAAGATGCCGAATTCGCCGGTATCGATCTGTTCCAGAATGGCGCCGCCCCGCTCCACCCGCACGATGCGCTTGCCGATGGCGTCCGCCACCCACAGCGCGCCCTCGGCATCCAGCGCGCCGCCATCCGGCGCGATGGCCGACGCGGCGATCAATACCGACAGGTCGTCGCTATCCGGCAACGGGCCGAAGTTGGCCCAGTCGCGGCGCGGACCCAGTGCCCCCGTGGGCAGGATGTCGAATTCCGAGATCCGGTTGCCGAACGTCTCGTTGACAATCAACGTGTTGCCATCCGGCGTGATGAACGAGCCATTGGGAAAGCACAGCCCATCGGCCACAGCCTGCGCGACGCCGTCCGTGTCGACGCGCACCAGCGCCGTGGTCGCGACGGGTTCGCCCGCCATCAAATCGAAACCGAAGTTGCCGACGTACGCCCGGCCCTGCGCATCCACCACCATGTCATTGATCGGGCCGCCCGCCAGCGAGGACAAATCCGCATGCACGCTTAGCGTGGCGTCCGCTTCCCGGCGCAACACCTTGCGGTCTTTCATGGATGAGATCAGCAGGCGGCCATCGGGCAGCCAGCCCAGGCCCGAGGGCTGCTGGGGCACGCGGCAGATCAGCTCAATATTGCCCTTCAGATCCACGGCGATGACCTGCCCGGTATAGAAGTCCGACGCCCACAAGCGGTCTTCGTGCCATCGCAAGCCCTCCAGGTAGGTGTATCCCGTTGCCAGCACGGACAGTTCGCGTTTCGGCATTGCCTTGTCTCCTGTTATCGCCCCATCGGGGCCGGCTTTTCAAATGCGCCGCATGGCCGATGCGTTCGGCCGGGCGGACCCATTCTGTCACGTCAAAGGTGTTACGGATATGTCCCCAAGATGACAACTGACTGTCAGGTGGCGGGCGTTAACATCGCGCCCCAAGGGAAAACCCGTACCCCGGGATTTGCCTTGGCATCCCCCAAACCGGACCGCCTTTCCCGCCCCATGCCGGCGGGCCGACCCCCACCCCGGGGCGCTATGCGGCGGGTCCCTTGTTTCCGTTTTGATCATGAATACAAAGAAGCTGACGCGTTACATCGGCATCGCCATGGTGCTGGGCGTCGTGGTGGGCTACGTGTGCAACAAGACGGCGCAGGACGCGAAGCACGCAGCGGAAATTGCGTCGTACTTCAGCCTGGTCACGGACATCTTCCTGCGCATGATCAAGATGATCATCGCGCCGCTGGTCTTCGCGACGCTGGTGTCCGGCCTGGCCAGCATGAGCGACGCGAACGCCGTGGGCCGCATCGGGTTGCGCGCCATGGTGTGGTTCATCGCGGCGTCCGCCGTGTCCTTGCTGCTGGGCCTGCTGCTGGTCAATATCTTCCAGCCGGGCGCACACATGAACCTGGCGATTCCGGACACGGGCATCACCTCGGGCTTGAAGACGGGCGACTTCACGCTCAAGGCGTTCATCGCGCACGTGTTCCCCAAGAGCATCGCCGAAGCGATGGCCAACAACGAGATCTTGCAGATTTTGGTGTTCTCGCTGTTCTTTGGCGCAGCGTTGTCGTTCATACGCGGCAAGGGCCACCACACGATCTACACCATGATCGACGAGCTGGCCAAGATCATGTTCCGCGTCACCGACTACGTGATGCGCTTTGCGCCGCTGGGCGTGTTCGCCGCCATGGCCGCCGCCATCACCACCGAAGGCCTGGGCGTGCTGGTCAGCTACGGCAAGTTGATCGGCGAGTTCTACCTGGGCCTGGCGCTGCTGTGGGCCATTCTGTTTGGCGTCGGTTACCTGTTCCTGGGCAAGTCCACGCGCCGCCTGGGCGGGCTGATCAAAGAGCCGACCTTGCTGGCATTTTCCACGGCCAGCAGCGAATCGGCCTATCCGAAGACCATCGAAGCACTGGAACGCTTTGGCGTGTCCAAGCGCATTTCGGGCTTTGTACTGCCGCTGGGGTATTCGTTCAATCTGGACGGCTCGATGATGTATCAGTCGTTCGCCGTCCTGTTCATTGCGCAGGCTTACAACATTGAGATGAGCTTTGCGCAGCAGTTGACGCTGTTGCTGGTGCTGATGGTGACCAGCAAGGGCATGGCGGGCGTGGCGCGCGCGTCGCTGGTCGTGGTGGCCGCCACCCTGCCGATGTTCCATTTGCCGGAAGCGGGCCTGCTGCTGATCATGGGCATCGACCAGTTTTTCGACATGGGCCGCACCGCGACCAATGTGGTGGGCAACAGCCTGGCCACGGCCGTCATTGCGAAACTGGAAGACGACCGCGACGATGCGGCGGCTTGATCGGGCTGTTGGATCGGGCTGTTGGATCGGGCTGCTTGATCGGGCCACGTAATCGGGCCACGTAATCGGGCCACATGATCGGGCGCTTGACCGCGCCGCAAGCGCGGGAGCAACATAGGCTTCCCGTTCTTGACCTGCGGCGCGGCGTGCCATCCGGCAGCGCCCGCCCCATGCAATGCCATGACACCCCTCCCCCTGCGCGGCATCCTGGCGGCAATCGCCCTGGTTGCCGCCGCTGACGCAAACGCCTGGACCCGCATTTCCTGCGACCTGGCCGGCACAGTCACCACGCCCGCGCTACAGATGCGGCAAAGCCGCACCGACGGCACGACGCTGTCTCAAACCACGTTTCGTATCAAGGTCAAGGCGGCCGACATTCCGGAAGGCGCGCGCGCGGACACGGATTGCACCGAATTCGTAAACCGCGAAATGGACGTGTCGCTGGAGGACACGCCGCCCGGCCAGATTCGCCAGGGCAAGCCAATCAAGCTGCGCTACCGCTACGACGAATCGTTGGGGCAAAGCCTGTCGACAAAATTCGAGCTGGTCCGCTGAAGACCCCGCCGCCGCCACGAGGGCGGATCGGCGGAGCGCGCAACCGGCTTTCAGTGCTGGGTCAGGCTTTCAGTCTTGATCGGACTGTCAGCGCCTGGCCGGGTTTTCAACTGCTTAGTCGTTGACCGAGCACGACACCGGCGCGCCGTCTTCGAATTCGACGTCATACGTGTGGACCGGATCCCACGGCAGCGTGAACCACAGTTCGTAGCCGTCGCCGTCTTCGTCGAACAGCCACAATGCGCGCAGCACGGCTTTTTCGGCCATGGCGTCGGCGGTTTCTTCCTGCAGCAGCTGGTCGTCTTCCAGACCCAGCTTTTTGTAGTGCTCGTACGAATAGTTATCCAGCAGGAACTCGGCCGCTGCCAGGATGTGCTCGTCAAGATTGTCGATGATGCCCTTGACCACCTTGGAGGCGCCGCTGTCGGGCTCTTCGCCATCCGTCTGGATCATGACGTGAATGGGGGGCCGGCCATCGCCGGCAGGCACGTTTTCGGCCGCCCACAGATCGGGTTCTTCGGGGTCTTGGGTGAAATTGAATCGTGCCATTGCGCGCTCCGGAAAATTGGATGGCGAGCCGAAAAAGTATCGGCTGCGCCTCAGGCCGTTACGCCTTTCGCCATTTAACCAGATGCGCGGCGACCCGTCTGTGGCTGCCCGCGATGTTTTTGACGCTACACCCGTTCCAGTGCCAAATGCGGCAGTGCGGGAAGCTCGGTTCGGATACTGTCGCCCGGGCAGACCGCCCCGCCCTCGATCACAATCCCCATCACGCCGGCGCGCCGTTGCAGGCTGCCGTCGGGATTGCGGCCCAGCACGGCGGCCATCAGACCTTTCTGATATTGGTCCAGTTGCACGCACGGATTGCGCAAGCCGGTGATTTCGATGATTGCGTCTTCGCCGATACGCAGTCGCGCCCCGCGCGGCAACGCCAACAGGTCAATACCGCGCGTGGTGATGTTTTCGCCCATCGTGCCTTCGGCCACATTGAAGCCGGCCAGTTGCAGCTCGTCGTGCAATTCCGCCTGAATCAGATGCACCTGGCGCAGATTGGGCTGCGTGGGGTCGGCCCGCACGCGCGAGCGATGCTTGACGGTCACCCCCTGATGCGCGTCGCCTTCGACGCCCAGCCCCTTGACCAGCAGGATGGTCGGCACGACCGGCTTGCTGAACGCATGCGTTGCGCTTAGCGCCACGGCAATCACGATCGGATTCATCGCGGTACTCCGGAAAAACAGGGTGTCATGCCGCCTCGCGTTGCGCTTCGGGCGACGCCGCCGCGTGCGTGCGCGTCGGCAGGTAGTGCGTGGAGAATACCAGCCGGCCGGCCGACCAGGTGTGACTGATCAGTGGCAGCGCGCCAACTTGTGCCACTGCCACCAGATCCGCCCGCTGGCCCACCGCGATCCGGCCCCGATCGGACAGCCCGCAGGCGTCGGCCGGGTTTGCCGTGACCAGCGCGATGGCTTGCGGCCAGCTCAGGTCGGTTTGCGCCGCCACGGCGAATGCGGCGGCGATCAGCGTGGACGGTTGGTAGTCCGAACACAGGCAGCTGGCCACGCCCGCGCGGATGGCGTCGATGGCGCGCATCGACCCGCTCTGGCTTTGCCCGCGCAACACGTTGGGCGCCCCAAGAATGGTGGGCAGGCCGCACGAGACCGCCGCGCGCGCCGTGTCCAGCGTGATGGGGAATTCGCTCATCGACACGCCCAGGTTGCGCATCGTGGCGATGCGCTGCACGGAATCGTCGTCATGGCTGGCGGTGGCGATGCCCAGCGCATGCGCGTGCGCCAGCAATGCCTGCACGCGCGTCACGGCCCCGTCCTTGGCGCGTGTCTTGGCGTGGGCCGCCTCTTCGGCCTGCTCGCGGCTCATGGCGTGGTTGCCCATCATGTATTGCAGATAGGATTCCAGCGTCTTGAACTGCCCCTGCCCCGGCGAATGGTCCATCACCGACAACAGGTCCACCGCGCCTTCGTCCATCAATGCGCGCAACACGTCCACCGAGCTTGGGTCGGTGACTTCGTAGCGGCAATGCACGCGGTTGTCCACCAGGCTGTGCGGGCGGAACGCATGCACCGCGCGCACCACCTGCGCCGCCGTCTGGTTGTTGCGCACGCCCCATTCATTGTTGGCGAACGACAGCGCATGAAAAGGCGTGGTGATGCCCGCGGCGGCGTTGCGACGGTCGACCTGCGCCACCGCGAAATCGAACGGAAACAGCACGCGCGAGCGAGGCTCCGCTTCCTTTTCGATGGCGTCGCAATGCAGGTCGATCAAGCCGGGCATCAAGGTCTGGCCTTGCAGGTCAACCACGCGGTCCGCCCGCGCGCCGTCCGGCTCGATGGCCACGATGCGGCCGTCATCGATCAGCACCGCGCTGTTCTCCAGCACGCGGTCGGGCATGATCACGCGGGCATGGGTCAGGTATGAGCTTGGCATGAGGGCTCCAGGGCAAGCGAGGCGGGCGGCGCGGGGCGCAGCGCCAGGGTTTGGGTGGCAACGGCGTCGCGCACTTCGGCGTCGTGAAAGATGCCCAGCAGGCAGCGGCCCGCCGCCAGTGCTTCGTGGATCAGCGCGATGACCACGCGGCGGTTGTCGGCATCCAACGACGCCGTGGGTTCGTCCAGCAACAGAATCGGATGGCGCGCAATAAAGCCGCGCGCGATGTTGACGCGCTGCTGCTCGCCGCCGGAAAACGTGGCGGGCGCCAGGCCCCACAAACGCGGCGGCACATTCAAGCGTTGCAGCAAGGCGCCGGCCTGCTCGCGCGCATCGGCGGCGTCCACGCCCGCCACGCGCAGCGGCTCGGCCACCACGTCCAGCGCGGACACCCGCGGAATGACGCGCAGGAACTGGCTGACATAGCCGATGACGTCGCGGCGCAGCGCCAGGATGCGCTGTTCGGGCGCGCCCACCAGCTCGACCCATTCATCATGGGCGCGCACGCGGATGCTGCCTTCGGTAGCCAGGTAGTTGCCATACAGGCAACGCAGCAAGGTGCTTTTTCCGGTGCCCGACGGGCCGGCCAGCACCAGGCAATCGCCGGCGGCGGCGGTCATGTCCACGGCATCCAGCACGGGCAGATGCATGCCGCCCTGGTTGTGCAGCGTGAACCGTTTCACCAGCCCCCGCACTTCGATCTTGGGTAAGGATGCATGCATGGTCAGCTCTGCAAAATGGAAGACACCAGCAACTGGGTGTAGGGGTGTTGAGGGTCGTCAAGAATCTGGTCGGTCAGCCCGCTTTCAACCACAACGCCGCCGCGCATCACCAGCGTGCGATGCGCCAGCAGCCGCGCCACCGCCAGGTCATGCGTGACGACGATGGCGGCCAGGCCCAGGTCCGTGACCAGTTGGCGCAGCAGGTCCAGCAGCCGCGCCTGCACGGACACGTCCAGCGATGCCGTGGGTTCGTCCATGAACACCAGGCGCGGGTGCGTCACCAGGTTGCGGGCGATTTGCAGACGCTGCTGCATGCCGCCGGAAAACGACACCGGCGTATCGTCCAGCCGGCCCACGTCGATCTCCATCTTTTGCAGCCAGTTGCCCGCCACGGCGCGCAGGTCGCCGTAGTGCCGGTCGCCCACCGCCATCAGCCGCTCGGCGATATTGGCGCCCGCGCTGACCTGCATGCGCAGCCCGTCGCGGGCGTTCTGCCGCACGAAGCCCCAATCGGTGCGCGACAACAATCGCAGCCGCGCGCCTTGCAGGCCGGCCAGGTCGATGAAGCCCTGGTCACGCGTGTCGTACCAGACGCTGCCTGCATCGGGCGCGGTCTGGTGCGACACGGCCGACAGCAAGGTGCTTTTGCCCGAGCCCGATTCCCCCACGATGCACAGCACTTCGCCCGGATACAGGTCAAAGCTGACGTCGCGGCAGCCGTGCACGCCGTCCCACGTGCGGGTCAGCTTGCGCACGGAAAGCAGTGGATGCGCGTTCATGCGGCGGCCTCGTTGTCGCGTTGCTGCGTTTGGCGGTGATTGCAGTATTCGGTGTCCGAACACACAAAGCGGCGTGTGCCGGCGTCGTCCAGGATGATCTCGTCCAGATAGCTGTCCCGCGAGCCGCACAGGTCGCAGCATTCGGCCCAGGTTTCCACGGTGAACGGGTGATCGTCGAAGTCCAGGCTCTTGACCGAGGTGTAGGGCGGCACGGCGTAGACGCGCTTTTCGCGGCCGGCGCCGAACAGCATCAGCGCGGGGCTGCCGTCCAGCTTGGGGTTGTCGAACTTCGGGATGGGTGACGGCCGCATCATGTAGCGGTCGTTCACGATGACGGGGTAATCGTAGGTGGTGGCGATGTGGCCATGTTGCGCGATGTCTTCGTACAGCTTCACGTGCATGCCGCCGTACTCGGCCAGCGCGTGCATGGTGCGCGTTTCGGTTTCGCTGGGTTCCAACCAGCGCAGGGGCTCGGGGATGGGCACCTGGAACACCATGACTTGCCCTTCGCGCAGCGGGGTTTCCGGGATGCGGTGGCGGCTTTGCACGATGGTCGCCGCGGGCGTGGACGTGGTGGTGGCCACGCCCGTGACGCGGCCGAAGAAGCGGCGGATGTTGATGGCGTTGGTCGTGTCGTCCGAACCCTGGTCGATGACCTTGAGCACGTCATCCGTGCCGATGATGGCCGCCGTTACCTGGATGCCGCCCGTGCCCCAGCCATACGGCAGCGGCATTTCGCGGCTGCCGAACGGCACCTGGTAGCCGGGGATCGCCACGGCCTTGAGCAGGGCGCGGCGCAACATGCGCTTGGTGGATTCGTCCAGGTAGGCAAAGTTGTAGTGCTCGTCGCGCGGGACCGTGGCGGCCGAGGCGGTGGCCGGATCGTTGGCTATGGCGCGGACCGTGGCGTTGGCCATCGCGTCCGCCTTGTTGTTCAGCGTTGCATTCGTGTTCGGGGTCATTGCGAAACAGCCTCGTCCATCAGGTCGCGGGAAGCGGGTTGCGGCGCGTGCCGGTCGGCGCGCAGCCGGCGCAGCAGTTCCAGGTTGGCCTGGAAGTCCACGTAGTGCGGCAGCTTCAAGTGCTGCACAAAACCGGACGCCTCGACGTTGTCGCTGTGATACAGCACGAATTCGTGATCGTTGGCGGGCGAGTCGGCGCGCTCGCCCAGCTCTTGCGCCTTTAGCGCGCGGTCCACCAGCGCCATCGACATGGCCCGGCGTTCGCCGTAGCCGAACGTCAGGCCGTAGCCGCGCGTGAACTTCGGGCCGTCTTCGCCATTGCCGGCGAACTGGCTGACCATCTGGCATTCGGTGATTTCGATTTCGCCCACCGTGACGGCAAAGCCCAGCTCTTCCACCATCATGTCGACTTCCAGCGTGCCGTAGCGGATCTCGGCGGCGAAGGGATGGGTGTTGCCATAGCCCCGCTGCGTGGAATAGCCCATGGACAACAGAAAGCCTTCGTCGGCGCGTGCCAGGTTTTGCAAGCGTGCCGGGCGCGATGCCGGAAATTCCATCGGCTGGCGCGTCAGGTCGAAAGGCTCGGGGTCGCCCTCGGGCACGGGTTCGGCGTCGATCAGGTCATCGTGCGCCAGCAGGTCCGTCACGCGCGGCATGTCGCTGTCCAGGGCGTCAGCGCCCGGGGGCAGCGCGTCGGCCTCGCGCTGGGCCGCCAGCGTGAAGTCCAGCAGGCGCTGCGTGTAGTCGTAGGTGGGGCCCAGGATCTGCCCGCCGGGCACGTCCTTGAACGTGGACGAAATGCGGCGTTGCAGGCGCATGGCGCCGGTGTCGATCGGCTGCGTATAGCCCAGCCGCGACAGCGTTGTGCGATAGGCTCGCAGCAGGAACACGGCTTCGATCTGGTCGCCGGCGGCTTGCTTGAGCGCCAGCGCGGCAAGTTGCGGATCGTAGAGCGAGCCCTCGGCCATCACGCGAGACACGGCCAGCGGCATCTGTTCGCGGATCTGGTCCAGGCTTAGCTCGGGCACCTCGCGGTTGCCGCGGCGGTAGTCGTCCAGCATGCGATAAGAATTCAGGATGGCGCGCTCGCCCCCTTTGACGGCGACGTACATGTCAGTTCTCCACGCGCGTGGTGCGCGGCAATCCACAGATCCGCTCGCCTTGCGTCAGGAACACGTCGACGCCCAGCGGGAAACGTTGGTGGTTCAGGCGCCATTCGCGCCAAAAGCCGTCGGGCAAGCCCGCTACCGACAGCGTGTGACGGGTCTGGATGCCGGGGCCGCCGAGGCTGACGGTGTCATGCGCGGCGTTCATGACGCCGTCGTCGGCCAGCGCGTCGACGTCGATCAGCAACGTGGTGGACAGGTCGGGATACGCCGGGTCGCCCGCATGGCAGGCCGACAGCGCGGGCGCGGCGTGGCCGGACGGCACGGCGGCAAAGCGGGCCAGCGACGGCGACGGCACGAAGGGGCATCCGCAGTGAAAGCGCAGGAACGTCACGACGTCCTCGTCCACACCGGGCGGCAACCACAGCGGGGTGTCACCGTCCGCCAGCGTCAGCAGCAACGCCGTCATCGCCATCGAAAGCCCGGCAGGCACGCCGGTGCGCGCGGTGATCCGCTGGATGCGACCGGGATGCGCCAACGCGCGCAGCGCGGCGCGGAAGGTGGTTTGCGCATCGTTGACGGGGTCGGCAAACCCGGGCAACAAGCCGCGCCGCGCGGCGGGCGCGGCGTCGGTGCGGATCGGCATCGCCTGGGCTTGCAGGTCCTGTGCTTGCGCGCTGTGTGCTTGCAGGCTGTGTGCTTGCAGGCTTTGTGCTTGCAGGCTTTGTGCTTGCAGGCTTTGTGCTTGCAGGCTTTGTGCTTGCAGGCTTTGTGCTTGCAGGCTTTGTGCCTGCATGGTCTGTGTCGGCATGTCAGTCCTCGCCCCGCACCATCGTGAAGAATTCGACCTTGGTTTGCGCGGCCACGCGGGCCTGGGCATCGACCTTGTCGGCATGCGCCCGCGCCAGCGGCTGGATCACTTGTGCATCCACCGTGTCGTGCCATTCGGGCAGTTGCAGCAGCGCGTCGGCCACGGCGGCCTGTTCGGCGTGCCGGGCGCTGCGCCCCTGCACATAGGCCATGCCCACCACGCCGTCGGCCAGCGTGACGGCGCAACGTGTCACCGTCATTTCGCCAAGGTTGAAGCGCGCCCCGGTGCCGCCGCTACGCGCCCGCACCATCGCCATGCCGGTCTGCGCGGGCCGCAGCATCTGGTGGGCGGGTACGCCGCCCAACCCTCTGAAAGCGCCTTCCAGCGCGGCCGGGTCGGCCAACGACAGCACGCGCATCCAGGCGGCGCGCCTGGCGTTCGCCGCGGTCTGCCCTGCTTGTGAGTGATTCATTATTTCCTCTACACGTCTAGACGACTGGATGAAGTATGATCGCTGACAAATTGAAGTTCAACAGTCTGGCGTGAATTTTTGATGACAGTTGCGGCGGCGATGCATCGGCTGCACATCGCCTACCCGGCCGCCGCCGCATGGTGCACAATCACAGCCATTCTTCATGAAGCTGATGTGACAGCAAGAGCGCACCCCATGGTCGAACGAGGTTCCGGCATCGCCGTCTGGCGGCAAATTGGCGAGTCCCTGGCGGACGACATCCGCAACAAGCTCTATATGGCGGGCGAACAGCTGCCGTCCGAGCCCGAACTGGCCGCCAAGTTTTCGGTCAACCGGCACACCATCCGCCGCGCCATGGGCGAGCTTGAGCAAAGCGGGCTGGTGCGCATCGAACAGGGCCGCGGCACGTTCGTGCAGGAACACGCCATTGATTACGCCATCGGCAAGCGCACGCGCTTTTCCGAAAACCTGCGTAGCCAGGGCGTGCTGGGCCACCAGGAAGCGCTGGGCAGTCAGACGCTGCGCGCCGCCGATATCGCCAAGCACCTGGGCCTGGCTCGCACGGCGCCGCTGTTGCGCGTGCAGATTGTTGGCAAGGCCGAAAACCGAACCATCAGTACCTCTGAACACTACTTCGACGAAAAGCGCTTTCCCGATTTTGCCGACCGGCTGACCGCGCTGCGCTCGGTATCGAAGGTGTATGGCCACTACGGCATTGGCGACTACACGCGCAAGTGGTCGCGCATTACCGCCACACTGCCCACGCCCGAAACCGCGCGCTTGCTGGGCCAGCCGAAAACGCGGCCCATCCTGCAAGTGGAAGCCCTGAACGTGGACCAGGACGGCGCGCCGTTGCAATACAGCATCACCCGCTTTGTCGGCGACCTGGTGCAGCTGATGGTGGCGGACGACAGCTGATCGGCCGGCTCGCCGTGCCGCGCACCGACGCTGAAAATGCAATATCAATCATCTAGACATCTGGCTGTCATGCTAGACCGATAACTTGGCGCAATGAACTCACACGCCCCCTCGCCCCTGGCCGGTGTCACAGGCCAACGCATCCTGACGCCGCGCGGCGTTGAACAGGCCAGCCTGCGCTTTCAAGGCGGACTGATCGACGACGGCGCAAGCGCCCCCGCGCGCGGCGCGCCGTGGTTCGACGCCGGCGGCCTGCTGGTGCTGCCCGGCATCGTGGACTTGCACGGCGACGCGTTTGAACGCGCCATCATGCCGCGCCCCAGTGTCACCTTTCCGTATGACAGCGCGTTGTTCGATGTCGACCGCCAGTTGCTGGCCAACGGCATCACCACCGAATTCCATGGCGTGACCCTGTCCTGGGAAGGCGGCCTGCGCGGCGAAGCCTATGCCGAACGCATGTTCGACGCGCTGGAGCGCATGAAGCCGATGATGGGCGCACGGCATTATGTGCACCTGCGTTTTGAAACCCACCACATCGGCGGCGTGGACCTGGCGCAGCAGTGGATTCGCGATGGCCGGGTGCGCTTTCTGGCGTTGAACGATCACCTGCCCAGCATGGCGCGCCGTCTTGGCGATGAACGCAAGCTGATGCAGTACGCAGACCGCGCGCAGTGCGATCTGGACACCTTCCAGCAACGCATCCGCGCCGCGATGTCGGCGGCGGATTCCGTGGCGGACGCCATGCGTGACCTGGCGCTGTGCGCGCAGGCCGCGGGCCTGAAGGTGGCCTCGCACGACGACCCCGACGCCGCCACGCGCCGCTACTACCACCAGCTGGGTTGCGGCGTAGCCGAATTTCCGCTGACCCGCGAAGCCGCCTGCGTCGCCCGCGACCTGGGCAACGCCGTGGTCTTCGGCGCGCCCAACGTCGTGCGCGGCGGCAGCCATACGGGCGCGCCGGGCGCCACCCAGATGATCCAGGCCGGGCTGTGCGACGTGCTGACGTCCGACTACTACTACCCCGCGCCGCTGGCCGCCGTGATGCGGCTGGTGCAGGACGGCGTGTTGCCCCTGGCGCAGGCCTGGAACCTGGTGTCGATGAACCCCGCGCGCGCCGCCGGCCTGAAAGACCGGGGCGCCTTGGCGCCAGGCCTGATCGCCGACGCCATCGTGGTGGACGACCATCTGCCGGGACTGCCGCGCGTGGTGGCCGCCATAGTCGGCGGCGAACTGCGCTATGCCACGCGGGTCTTCGGCGACGATCACAGCCAACGCATGGCGGCCTGACCATGGCGCTTGCGCATCGCTACGCCCTGTACCTGTCGCCCGCCAAACCCTGGCGCGATGTTGGCAGCCGCTGGCTGGGACGCTGCGCCGACACGGGCGCGGCGCTGCCGCCTCTGCCGGGCATGCCATCCGCCGCGCGCGACTGGACTGCCGCGCCACGCCATTACGGCCTGCATGCCACGCTGAAGCCGCCCTTTCGCCTGGCATCGGGCGCGACCCCGCAGGCGCTGGACGACGCGGCTCGCACGCTTGCGCGCGGTTTCGCGCCTTTTAGCGTCATGTTGGAATGCGCCACGCTGCGCGGCTTCCTGGCCTGGCGCATCGCGCAGGCGGATGCCGATGGCCACAGCCGCATCCAGGCCTTGGCGGACGCGGCCGTGCGCGATCTTGACGCCCTGCGTGCGCCCCCCACCGCCGACGAACTGGCAAGGCGCCAGGCCACTGCGTTGACGCCCGCGCAGCAAGCCATGTTGGCGCGCTGGGGCTACCCCTATGTCTTCGATACGTACACGTTCCACATCACGCTGACCGGCAAGTTGGAAGGCGACGCGCTGGCCGCGGCGCAACACAGCGTGGCCGCCTTTGCCGAGCCGTTGCGCGGGCAGGCCATGCCCGTGTCTGGCGTCAGCCTGTTCGTGCAGCCGGAGCCGGGTGCGGATTTCGTCGCCGCGCGCCACTACCATTTCGACGGCGCGCAAACAGACGCCATCGGCGTGCAGGCCTTGCAAGGCGCCCCCGCGCCATGACCGGGCCCGCACCGGTTCCGCCGCCGGCTTGCGGCGCGCGGCTGATCTACTTGATGGGCGCATCGGGCAGCGGCAAGGACACGCTGCTGCGTCGTGTGCGCGCCCAATTGCACGCGCATGAACCCGTGCTGGTGGCGCACCGCTACATCACGCGCGACAGCGGCGCCACGGAAGACGCGCTGTCTTTGACGCCTGACGAATTCGACCGCCGCGCGGCCTTGGGTTGCTTTGCGATGCGTTGGGCCAGCCACGGGCTGCAATACGGCATCGGCATCGAAATCGACACCTGGCTGGCGTGTGGCGCGGTGGTGATCGTGAACGGTTCGCGCGCGCACCTGCCCATCGCGCACGCGCGCTATCCCGCGTTGACGGCGGTAGCGCTGACCGTTGCCCCGGCGCTGCTTGCGCAGCGGCTGGCGGGCCGGGGCCGTGAAAGCGGCGAGCAGATCGCACAACGGCTGGCGCGCGCGTCGCGGGACTACGCGGTGCCGGCGCAGTGCGTGATACGGCGCGTCAGCAACGATGCCGACCCGGATGTGGCGGCCGCCGAGTTGCTGGACATCGTGCGGCGAACCATCGCCGTTTAGGCCGGGGCCGGGGCCGCCCCCGTACCAATGGACGCGCCCGCGTCGCCGCACAGGTCCAGCAGGATCTCCGAAAACCGTTCCTCGGCCGCCAGCACCTGATCGCGTTTGCGTCGGATCAGGTTGATGGGCGGCAGTTCCCACCCGAAGTCCCAGGGCGGCATGCCCAGCTTTCCGCGCTGGCAAAGCTCGCGCGCGATGTCTTCCGGCACCACCGATATCAGCGTTTCGTTCATCGTCAACATGCCTTCGATGACATCCGTTGAATAGGCTTCCAGCACGGGGGACGGCGGCCGCAATCCCGCGCGGATGAAGTGTTCAACGATCAATTGCCGCGTGGGGGTGTTCGCGGCGGGCAGCACCCAATCCATGGCGGCGACAGCGGCCCAATCCGGCTTGCGCCGCGCCAGCCGTTGCGCCAGCCTGCTATGGGCGATCAGGCGCGGCCGCTGGCGGTACAGGACCTTGTGCATCAGGTCGTCCAGCGCCACGGTGGACGTGGCCCGGCTGATGATGCAATCCAGCTCGTGGCGGCGCAGCATGGGCACCAGGTGGTCCGTGGTCGCGCGATGCAGGGTCAACGTGACGCCATAACGCTGATGCAGGCGGCTGATGGCGGCGGTCAGCAAGGCGCTGGACACGTAGGGCACCACGCCCACGTTCAGGTGCGCGGAATGGCCGGCATGCAGCGCCTGGACTTCGCGCGCCCATAGGTCCAGGTCGCTTTGCAGGTGGCGCGCGCGCACCAGCGCCAGGTTGCCCAGCGGCGTGGGCAACAGGCCACGACCGCTGCGCAGAAACAGCGGCCCGCCGAAAATATCTTCAAGTTCGGCCAGCGCCTTGGTGACGGCGGGCTGGCTGATGCCGGTAGCCGCCGCCACACGAGTCAGGGACCCATGCCGGGCAATGTTGGCCAGCAGGGCCAGATGACGGTGCTTCAGGCGATTGGACAGTCGGGTGGGGTCCCAGCTCATGCGGTACTCGGTGGCGCTCTATAACCGGACGGTTATTGAATCATGCCCATAAAGATGATTCCAGTTATTTCACGACCCTATACTGCGGTCGTTCCCCGCCTGTCACCGAGCCGCCCCATGAGCGCATCCTTCACCACCCGTCCTGAAATTCGCGGCACCTTTGGTGTTGTGTCGTCCACACATTGGCTGGCGTCGCAGGTAGCCATGGGCGTGCTGGAACGCGGCGGCAACGCCTACGACGCGGCCGTGGCCGGCGGCTTCACGCTGCAAATCGTCGAGCCCCACCTGAATGGCCCGGGCGGCGAAGTGCCCATCCTGCTCTGGAACGAAAACGAAAAGCGCATGCGCGCGCTGTGCGGCCAGGGCCCCGCGCCCGCGCTGGCCACGCCGGCCGCGTTCCGCGCGCTGGGCGTGGAGATGGTGCCCGGCATCGGGCTGCTGCCGGCCACCGTGCCCGGCGCGTTCGGCGCCTGGCTGACGTTGCTGCGCGACTACGGCACGTGGGAATTGGCCGACGTCTTGCGCCCCGCCATCGATTACGCCCGCAACGGCTTCCCGCTGGTGCCGCGCGTGTCGCAGGCCGTGCTGGCCGTGCAGGCGCTGTTTCGTGATGAATGGACCACCTCGCGCGACGTCTGGATGCCCGACGGCCGCGTACCCGCGCCCGATTCGCTGTTTTGCACGCCCGCCATCGCCGATACGTACACGCGCATCCTGGACGAGGCGCACGCCGCCAGCACCGACCGGCGCGGGCGCATCGACGCCGCGCTGGACTGCTGGTATCGCGGCTTTGTGGCCGATGCCATCGACGCCTACTACACCAATGAGCCGGTGCGCGACACCACGGGGCAGCGCAACCGTGGCCTGCTGCGCAAGTCCGACCTGGCCGATTGGCGCGCCACCTACGACGAACCTGTTACCACCCAGTACGGCCGCTACACCGTGGCCAAGTGCGGCGTGTGGTCGCAAGGGCCGGTGCATTTGCAGCAGCTGGCAATGCTGCGGCATCTGGGCATGGACGGGCTGGACCCGACCTCGCCGCAATTCGTGCACCGCATTGCCGAAGCCGCCAAGCTGGCCTTCGCGGACCGCGCCGCCTGGTATGGCGACCCCGACTTCACCCCGGTGCCGCTGGCCGCGCTGTTAAGCGACGCCTATGCCCGCGAACGCGCGGCATTGATCGGCACCAACGCGTCGCCGGATTTCCGCCCCGGCAGCCCGGCCGGCCTGGCGCCCCGACTGCCGGACCTGGACGCCGCGGCCCGCACGCTGGCCGCCTCGGACCCCCGCTTTGGCGTGGGCGAACCCACGTTCGCGGCCTTGCCGCCCGTGGCCGAATGGGCCGCGCGCGAAATCTTCGTGGGCGACACGTGCCAGATCGACGTGATTGACCGCGACGGCAACATGGTGGCCGCCACGCCGTCGGGCGGTTGGCTGTCGTCCAGCCCGGTCGTGCCGGGCCTGGGCTTTCCGCTGACGACCCGTTTGCAGATGACCTGGCTGGACGATGGCGTGCCCGGCCAGCTGCAACCGGGCAAGCGCCCTTGCACGACGCTGTCGCCAGGCCTGGTGCTGCGCGACGGGCAACCTTATATGGCGTTCGGCACGCCGGGCGGCGACCAGCAGGACCAATGGACGGTGGCGTTCTTCTTGCGTCACGCCATGGGCATGAATTTGCAGGAAGCCATCGACGCGCCGTCCTGGCACATCGATCACTTCCCGGGATCATTCTGGCCACGCACGCAAACGCTGAACCGCCTGACGGTGGAATCGCGTCTGCCCGAGGCCACCATCGACGCGCTGCGCGCGGCGGGCCACGACGTCAAGGTCGGCCCCGCCTGGTCCGAAGGGCGCATCAGCGCGTGCACGCGTGAACCGGGCATGGGCGGCGGCTTGCTGCTGCGCGCGGGGGCCAACCCGCGCGGCATGCAGGGGTACGCCGTTGGCCGGTGACAACAGGCGGCATTGAACACGCATACGCAAACCGCAAACCGCAAACCGCAAACCGCAAACCGCAAACCGCAAACCGCATTCACGAATCACATCCACTTTTTCAAACAGCCGGCGTCCAGACCGGCACTTACACAGGGGTAATCACCATGAAACTGTCTTTCCAACGACTGATGCGCGTGTGCGCGCTAGGCCTGGCCCTGGCCACGCCTGCCTTGTCCCAGGCCGCCTGGCCTGAAAAGCCGATCACGCTGATCGTGCCGTGGGCCGCGGGCGGGTCCACCGACATTCTGGCCCGCGTGCTGTCCGAAGGGCTGACGCAATCGCTGGGCCAACCGGTCATCGTGGAGAACCGGTCGGGCGCGTCCGGCAACATCGGCACCACCTTCGTGGCGCGCGCCAAGCCGGACGGCTACACGCTGCTGGTGGGCTCGATGAGCACGCACACCATGAACCAGGCGCTGTATTCCAACATGCCGTTCGATGGCGTCAAGGACTTCACGCCCATCGCCGAACTGGCGCTGGTGACGAACACGATGGTGGTGCACCCCTCGGTGCCCGTCAGCAACGTGAAGGAATTCATCGCCTACGTGAAAGACCGCCCGGATGCGGTGGCCTATGCCTCGGCCGGCCAAGGGTCGACCAACCACCTGAGCGCCGCGCTGTTCGAGAAAGCCGCCGGCGTGAAGATGATGCACATCCCCTATCGTGGCGGCGCGCCCGCGGTGCTGGACACCGTGGCCGGTCGTACGCAGGTGCTGTTCAGCGCCGGCACGCAAACCCTGCCGCACGTGCAGTCGGGCAAGCTGAAGCTGTTGGCCGTGACCGAAGAAAACCGTTCGCCGCTGTTGCCCGAGGTACCGACCGTGGCCGAAACGCTGCCAGGCTATGAGCTGTCGGTGTGGTACGGCGCGTTCGGCCCGGCCGGCATGCCGCCGGAGCTGACCGCGCGCCTGAACCGCGAGATCAACCTGATCCTCAAGCGCCCCGACGTCATCAAGAAGATGGGCGACATGGGCGTGCTGCTGACGGAAACGACGCCCGAGCAGTTCGGCCAGATCCTGGCGCGCGATGCCGACAAGTACGGCAAGCTGATCAAGGAACTGGGGATCACGGCGGAATGAACGCCACGCCGACTTCCGTGACGCCGGCGGCAGCCGGCGTGTCGGCCATTGCACAAGCCTACGCCGCCGCGGATGCGACGGCGGCCTTGCAGGCCATTGACGCCTACGCTCATGGCCGGCTTGAACATGCCTTGTGCACCGTCAACCGCTTTGACGCCGACACCATGCGCGTGGTGCGCTTGTACAGCTCGAACCCCAACGCCTATCCGCCGGGCGGCAGCAAGGACAAGCGCGGCACGCCGTGGGGCCAGCACGTGCTGCTGGACCAGCGCGTGTTCGTGGGCGAAGGCGAGGCCGCCATCCGCGAATTCTTCAACGACCACGACGCCATCCGGGAACTGGGCCTGCAATCGGTCATCAACGTGCCGGTGTCGTATGACGGGGTTTGCCTGGGCACCGTCAACTTCCTGATGCCGCGCCCCAAGGTGTCGGACGCGGACGTCGACCACGCCCGGCTGGCAGGCCTGTTGGCCCTGCCCGCCCTGCTGGCGCTGCGCCGCGCCGACTAGATCAGCGCGCGCCGGATGCGCGAGGACAACATGTCGATGGCCACCACGAAGGCCACGATGATGATCATCACCGCGCAGGTTTCGGCGTAGCGGAAGCTGCGGATGATTTCCCACAGCACCGTGCCGATGCCGCCCGCGCCCACGATGCCGACCACCGAGGCCGAGCGCACGTTGGATTCAAAGCGGTACAGCGAATACGAGATCCACAGCGGCAACACTTGCGGGATCACGCCGTACACGATTTCTTCCAACGCGTTGGCCCCGGTGGCGCGCACGCCTTCGACCGGACGCGGATCGATGGCTTCAACAGCTTCCGAGAACAGCTTGGCCAGCACGCCGGTGGTGTGCACCCACAAGGCCAGCACGCCCGCGAACGGACCCAGGCCCACGGCCACGATGAACAGCATCGCGAACACCATTTCATTGATGGCGCGGCACGCGTCCATCAGGCGTCGCATGGGCTGGTAGACCCACGCCGGCACCATGTTCGACGAACACAGCAGACCCAGCGGCACGGCCACCACGATGGCCAGGAACGTGCCCCACACCGCGATCTGCACGGTGACGAACATCTCGTCCAGGTACATGCGCCAGTCGCGGAAATTCGGCGGGAAGAAGTCGGCGGCAAACTGCGCCATGTTGCCCGAGTCGCGCAACAGATCCATCGGCCGCATGTCCGCGCCGCCCCATGACATCACCAGCAGTGCAAGAACAAAGGCCCAGACCAGCAAGACCGGCAGCGAAGAACGCGGCGCGGTGGGCAGGCGAGGGGAATGGGTGGCTAGGCTCATGGCGGTCCGATGGATGGCGATCAGGAAAGTTATTGCTTGGCGACGGCGGGTTGGCCCAGCGCGGCCAGCTTGCTGTCCAGGTCGGCCAACTGCTTTTGCTTTTCGGCCTGGCCCAGCGTGCTGTCGCCTTCTACCTTGGCCTTTTCACGGGCCAATTCGATCTGGCGGATGGGCACGAGCTGCTGGTTATCCGACGCGCGGAAGCCCTGGTACGTCAGCGCCTTCAGGTTGGCCAATTCGCGCTGGGCGTCCTTGCCCTTGCCGTAGTTGACGAAGAAGTCGCGGATGCGGCCCTTCAAGTCGGCCGGCAGGTCCGAGCGCATGACCAGCGGATCAGCCGGAATCAACGGCGACTTCCACAGCACGCGCACGCTGTCGTTGGCGTCCTTGCCCGTATTCAGGCGATAGCGCTCCAGCGCTTCGGTGTTGTTGACGGCAACATCCACCTGCTTGTTGATGACCGACAGCAGATTGGTTTCGTGGTTGCTGGCGCGCACCGTCTTGAAGAACGTCTTGGGTTCGATCTTGTTGGCGGCCCACAGGTAGTACCCGGGCACGGCGGTGCCGGACGTGGAGTTGGGGTCGCCCGCGCCGTAGCTCAGCTTGCCGCCGTTTTTCAGCACGTCGTCCAGCGTCTTCAGGTTGCTGTCCTTGTTGACGATCAGCAGCGACCAATAGCCGGGGTTGCCGTCCTTGTCGATCACCGACGCGAACACTTCGCCCTTGGCGCGGTCCACGGCTTCAATCGCCGACTTGTTGCCGAACCAGCCCATCTGCACCTTGTTAAAGCGCATGCCTTCGATGATGCCCGCGTAGTCCGAGGCGAAGAAGGGTTTGACCGGCACGCCGATGGCGCGGCTCAGGTCGTCGATGACGGGCTGCCAGACCGACTTCAGGTTGGTCGACGATTCGGTCGAGATGATGCCGAAGTTCAACGTCTTGGCGTCTTGCGCGACGGCCTGGGTGGACAGCGCGGCGGCGGCGATCAGGGTAAAGAAGGTTCTGCGTAGCATGGATGACTCCGGGGTGGATACGGTGAAAAGGCCGTGGGGTCGCGGCGTTGCAATCAAGGATCGGATCAGGCGGCGTGCGCCAGCCGCGACAGCGGCGCCAGCGCCGGCATGGCGGGCGACTGCTGCGTGTATTCGGGAAGCAGCTCGGACAGTTCAGAGCCGTACAGGTCGCGCAGCATTTCGGGGGTCAGGTCGGCGGCGCGGCCGTCGTACACCACCTTGCCGTGGCGCAACGCCACTACGCGCGGGCAGTAGCGCAACGCCACATCCACCTGATGCAACGACACCACCACCGCCACCTTGCGCGTGCGGTTGATGTGGGCCAGCGTGTCCATTACGCGGCGCGACGATTCGGGGTCCAGCGATGCGATGGGTTCGTCGGCCAGGATCACGCGCGCGTTCTGCACCAGCGTGCGGGCAATGGCGGCGCGCTGCTGCTGCCCGCCGGACAGCGTCGAGGCGCGCTGAAATGCGTAGTCGTCTATACCAACCTGGGCAAGCGCATCCAGGCCCTGACGCACTTCGGCGCGCAGGAACCAGCGGGTCAGGCTGCGCCACAGCGGCACGCGCGGCAACATTCCGGTCAACACATTGGTAATCACCGGCAGGCGGCCCACCAGGTTGAATTGCTGAAACACAAAGCCGATGCCGGCGCGCGCGGCGCGCACGTTGCGGCTTAGCCGGCCATGCTGCTGAATAAGCTGACCGTTGACGGTCACGCTGCCCTGGCCCGCATCCCCGGCCACAAAGCCGGCCAGATGGCGCAGCAAGGTGGACTTGCCCGAACCGGACGCACCCAGCAGCGCCACCATTTCGCCGTCGGCGACTTGCAGGCTGACGTTGTCCAGCGCCTTGGCCCCGGCATGGAAGGTCTTGCTCAAGCCCTGTACTTCAATGGCGACCGTCATCGCTGATCCCCTTGTCTGTGGTCATGGGCGCATTCTGTTTTCGCGGCATGACAGCGCGATGACCCGGCGGACAATTCGGATGGGATAAAAACCGGGGTCAGCAACGCACTGAAAGAGATCCGTCACAATCGCCGCCGCCGACGGCTTGCAGCCTGGGTCGGCGCGGGTATATTCAGTAAATCCCCCACTCGCTTGGCGCTCATCATGATTACCGGTTCCTGCCTGTGCGGCCGCGTGGCTTACGAGATCAACGGCCCCCTCACCAACGCCCTGAATTGCCACTGCATCATGTGCCGCAAGTCCCACGGCGCGGCTTTCCGCAGCCGTGCTTCGGTGCAAGTGTCTGATTTCAAATGGACCAAGGGCGAAAACCACGTCACCTGGTATGCCTCGTCACCCGGCAGTTATCGCGGTTTTTGCGAAGCCTGCGGCACGCCTTTGCTAAGCCGCTTTGACCAGACGCCCGACACCTATGGCCTGCCGCTGGGCGCGCTGGACGACGACCCGGGCGTCAAGCCCGCCGCGCACTGCCACGTGGCCAGCAAGGCGCCATGGTTCGACATCACAGACGACCTGCCGCAATACCCGGACGACTTCCCCGGCGTAGTCGAACCGGACGCGCAGGCGCAAAACGTCACCTAGGCATTGAAGCGGCGCGATTTGCCCCCATAAATAGAACAGACCGCGCGGGCGGGTGTGCTTGCCCCGGGGCGCCCATGAGTCGTCCAGCAGCAACTATCGCGGCTTTGCCGCAGATAAATACTGGCTAATCGGCGCGCTTTGCAGTAACATAAGTCCGTGATTTTTCCGCAAAAACCGGGCTTCGGTCACTCTGCGTGCCAACCTGTACTCCTTCGGGTCACCCCCCAAGATACCCAGGCTGCCCCCGGTTTGGTTGAACCTTGCCGGGCGACCTTCCTACTGTCGGCGACGTCACGACTGTCCCACGCGCCGCAGCCCTCTGCGCCGCAAGGCACGCAGCAAAAGTTCCAACCCGCTTCTTCCGGTGCTGTGCATTTGCACGGTATCGCGACCAAGCCGCGCCGTGCGCGCACATTGCCCACGCTGCGCGAGTATCCGTCATTTCAGACATCCACCCGGGATGCCGTGGCCATTACCCGCGCTTGCCCGAACGTTTTACGTTCAACCGCTGGACCTGGTTATCTGTGTCCAACGCGCTTGCCGCTTCGTGCGGCGCGTCATGCCGCCGGCCTGGCTGCGCGTATTGATCAAGGAGTAGAGAATGGCTAAAGAAGAACTCATCGAATTGGATGGCATTGTTGACGAAGTGCTGCCCGATAGCCGCTACCGCGTCAAACTGGACAACGGCATCGAAGTTGGCGCTTACGCCTCCGGCCGTATCCGCAAGCACCGCATCCGCATCCTGGCGGGCGATCGCGTCACCCTGGAAATGTCGCCGTATGACCTGACCAAGGGCCGCATCAACTTCCGTCACAAAGACGAGCGCGCACCCGCGCCGCACCGTCCCCAGCAATACCGCCGTTAAGTCAGGACCTCAGGGCCGGCCACAAGGCCGGCTCCCTGTCTTTATGTCGCACCGGTCCGGGGCCTTACCGCCCTTAAGGCCAAACCGCGACATGCCGTAATGCGTGGAACGTCCGTTCGTGAAAAAATGGCAACCCGGTCAGGCGCAATGTCTGGCGGGATACGCATGAAGCAAGATGGATTTCACAGAAGAATTGCAAGCCGCTGCTGACCAGCTTTCCCGGACGCGAAGAAAATTCGCCAAAGGGGAGGAAGGGCTGCGCCTGCTGCGTCAATCGCGCGAGGCGTTCATCAACAGCCTGCGCAACACCGGCCTGACCTACGCCGAAGCCAAGATCAAGTACGACAACTGCCTGGACGAACAGGAAGCCGAACAGCTTCATGTGCGCCAGCAGATGGAATATGCCGAGCGCATGCATCAGTTCGTGCTGAACAAAATCGCGCAGCAGGCCGCCACGGCGTAACGCGCCGGCCGGGCAGCCACGCCCGGCGGTGCATCAGGGCTTGAACGCCCCGATGAAAATGGCGGGATCGACCCGCGCATCGTTCAGGCTGACATTCCAGTGCAGGTGTGGCCCCGTGGCGCGCCCGGTGGCGCCCACCTTGCCCACCACGCCGCCACGCGGCACCTCATCCCCCACCTTCACGTCAATGGCCGACATGTGGCAGAACATGCTGATGAAGCCCTGGCCATGGTCGACGAACACCGTCTTGCCGTTGAAGAAATAATCCCCCACCAACACCACCACACCCGCCGCCGGCGACTTGATCGGCGTGCCCGCGGGCACGGCAAAGTCCAGGCCCGAATGCGGGTTGCGTTCCTGCCCGTTGAAAAAGCGGCGCAGCCCGAACGGGCTGGATAGGCGGCCACCGCTTACCGGGCGGTCCAGCAACAGGTTGCTGGGCGTGACGCCGGCGCGGTAGGTCCGGTTGGCCGCGCTTTGCTCGGCCATTTCGCGTTCGATGCGCTTCATGTCGTCCGGGTTGGGGTCGACCTGACGCGGATTCTTCAAGGTGATGTGCTGCGCCACGTATTCCTTGGCGCCCACCGAGAACGACACCTTGCGTTCGCCGTTGGCATCGCGCACCACGGCCTGCTGCTCGCCCGGTTTGACGCTAAGCGGAATGCCAAGCACGGCGATCCACTGCTTGCCCTCTTCGCGCACCACCATCACGCGGCGGTCCAGGAAGGTGACCTCGGGCGCGCGGTCGGCATCGCCCAGCGGCAGGATGGCAACGCCGCCCGGCACGGGCGCGTTCAGCTTGCGTGAAATAAAGCCTTGCTGCGTGGCGGCGCGCGCCGGCAGGCCGCAAGCCATGGCCGCCACCGCAAGGCCCAGGCGCAGAACGTCGCGGCGCAGGATCAGACGGCTTACAGGCACAGGTTCGCCGGTTCGATGATGCTCTGGTCGCGGCGGGCGATGCGCGTGGACAGGCGCGCTTCGGTCTTGCCCTTCCAGGTAGTCGTGCTGAGCACGGCTTCGACACCCAGGCTGTCTTCCTGGACCAGTTCAAACCCGTTACGGATTTCCTGGCGCTTGAAGTTGACGCCCATGTTCTTCCAGGCGTCGGCCACGCACGTCGTGTAGTCGTCGGCCGTGCGCTGGGTGGCGCCGTAGAAAACGGGGTCGCGCTTGCGCACGTCTTGCACGTTGGCGCAGGCTGACAAAGCGGTCAGGACGGCGAGGGACAGGGCGATGCGAACCTTCATGACGGTAGGACTCTTTAGGCAAATAAGTGGACGGAGCGGCCAAAACTATAACGCAGCAGCCGGTCAGGACTGCGGGGTGCGACGGGCCGATTTGGGACGGAAGGCGTCGATGATCTCGGGGCGGGTCTCGGCGTACGGCCCGCCGATCAGGTCGATGCAATACGGGATCGCGGCGAAGATGCCCGGCGCGATCACCGTGCCGTCATCGCCCTTCAAGCCTTCCAGCGTTTCACGGATGGACTTCGGTTGGCCCGGCAAGTTCACGATCAACGCGGCGTGCGACGGTGTTTCGCGGATGACGGCCACCTGGCGCGACAGGATCGCGGTGGGCACGAAGCGCAGGCTGATCTGGCGCATCTGTTCGCCAAAGCCGGGCATTTCCTTGGTGCCCACGGCCAGCGTGGCCTCGGGGGTGACGTCGCGGCGGGCGGGGCCGGTGCCGCCCGTGGTCAGCACCAGGTCGCAACCGCGGATGTCCACCAGTTCAATCAGTGTTTCGGAAATACGCGCGGGCTCGTCGGGAATCAGGCGGTCCACCGCCTGCCACGGCGACACCAGCGCCGTCCCCAGCCATTCCCGCAAGGCGGGCAGGCCCTGATCCTGGTAAACGCCGGTGGCGGCGCGGTCGGAGACGGACACCAGGCCGATGATCAGGTCGTCGGGATGGCGGCGGGCGATTCGGGTGGGCGTGGTCATAGGCGGTGGCGATGGCTGAAAGCGACAAGGGGGAACGGGTGCGCCGGGCAATAAGGCGGGCGGCGCGGCGGTCAATCATGGAAATCCAGAAGACGGCCGCGATGACGATGCTATCGCATTCTTTCCCAGGAGAAAGGCGTCCACGCCCCCACCAACCCGCTCGCGGACGTGTGGCAAAAAAGCGAATCGTCCGTGGCCCCGGTTTCGCGCGCTTGTTTGCGTCATGGGGGCTGGATAACATCCGCTAACAAAATACTTCCCTGGCTGGCCCGTCGCGCCTGTTGTCTCCATGTTCAAACGCACTTTATGGCAGCACGCGCTGGCCGCCGCGCTGGCCCTGACGGCCGCGGTCGCCGCGGGATGGCTCGCCTGGCATACGCTGGCATTGAAAACGGAACCCGTGCCCGCCGCCGCACCGGGCATCTACATTCCCAACCTGGGCAATACGCTGCAAGAACAGACGCGCAACCTGTCGCGCCTGAGCCAGGCACTGCGCACCGGCGACCGGGTGGTGATCCTGGGGTCTTCCGAGCTGACCAGCAACGACCTGCGCTTTGTCCCCTACCGCTATCTGGCCGACGAGTTACAGATGCCGGTGCTGGCCTACGGCCATTCGGGCTTCCAGTCCCTGGGGATGCAGCTGGTGCTGGCTGCACTGGCCGATGACCTGTCGCCCACCTCGCGCGTGGTGGTGATGTTGTCGCCCGGATGGTTCGACGGCGATGGCGGGCTGGGCGCTGACGAATTCAAGGAACACGCCAACCCGCTGCTGCCCCGGCTGCTCAAGCAACCCGAAGGCCGCGCCGAACTGGCACGCTGGCTGCGCGACAAAGGTGATGCGGGCGTGGCCTGGTCGATGATGACCGAGCAGGCCTATGTTTTCAGGCAACGGCTGGTCGACCTGTGGACACCGGCCCATGCCGCCCCCGCCCCCGAGCGGGAACGCGAGGGCCCCGCTGCTGCTGCCCGCGTGGTGGATTGGGACGCACTGGCCGAAGAGGCGCAACGTGCCGAGCAGGACTTGATGACCGGCAACCGCTACGCGGTGCGGGACGACTTCTTCAACAAATACCTGCGGACCCTTCCCGAGGGCGGCAAAACCGCGTACCTGCCGCAACCCCTGACAGGCCGCGACGAACTGCGCGAACTGACCGCCCTGATGGCGCTGCTGCACCAGCATGGCGTGAATGCGCTGTTTGTCATGCAGCCGCTGCACCCGATGGTCTTCAAGGACCTTAACCGTTTTCAGCCCGTGCAAGAGGAAGTGGGCGCCCTGTGCCGGCGCTATGCGATGACGTGCATGGATATGTACGACGCCCCCTTTGAAGTGGGCATGCTGCGCGACGTGCAGCACCTGGGCGAGCTCGGCTGGCTGCGGGTGAACCAGAAGATTGCCCAGGTGTTCCGGCCATGACCCCTGCCCGCCCCGCCCCTGGCCAGACCTTTCCCGCTGGAGGGATGCCGCGATGAAAAGAACGCTGTGGCTGTGCCTGCTTTACCTCGGCGTGTTCGCCGTGCTGCTGATCCAGGCGGACACCTCCGCCAATCTGGGCAAGCCGATGGAGATCGAGTTCCAGTATTCGAAATTCTGACGGCGCGCCCCCAGGGCGGGGAAAATTGGTTTTCCAACGCAACCAGGGCCAGGTCACAAATCTGCAATAATCGGCTCCTCACGCCGGAACCTCGCCCCCCGCCTCCATGTTCGACCTCTTCCACGGCCTTGATCTCTGGGTCGGCCTCAGTCTTGTGCTGGCCCTGACATTCGTCCTGGCCTTCGAATTCATCAATGGTTTCCACGACACGGCGAACGCCGTGGCCACGGTCATCTACACCAAGGCCATGCCGCCGCATCTTGCGGTCGTGCTGTCCGGTATCTTCAATTTCCTTGGCGTGTTGCTGGGCGGCGTGGGCGTTGCCTACGCCATCGTGCACCTGCTGCCGGTGGAATTGCTGATCAACGTGGACACCGGCCGCGGGCTGGCCATGGTGTTCGCCATGCTGGCCGCCGCCATCGCCTGGAACCTGGGCACCTGGTACTTCGGTATCCCCGCGTCCAGTTCGCACACGCTGATCGGCTCGATTCTTGGCGTGGGCCTGGCCAATGCACTGATCACCGACCTGCCGCTGGGCGAGGGGGTCAACTGGGGCAAGGCCGTGGACATCGGCATGTCGCTGGTGGCCTCGCCAATAGCCGGATTCATCGTCGCGGGCGGCTTGCTGTTGCTGCTCAAGCGCTGGCTGCCCACCTCCAAGATGCACAAGACGCCCGAACAGCGCCGCGCCATCGACAACAAGAAGCACCCGCCGTTCTGGAACCGGCTGGTGCTGGTGCTGTCGGCCATGGGCGTGAGCTTTGTGCACGGGTCCAACGACGGGCAGAAGGGCATCGGCCTGATCATGCTGGTGCTGATCGGCATCGTGCCGGCCAACTTCGTGCTGGATACGACCAGCACCACCTACCAGATCGAACGCACCCGCGATGCCGCGAACCACCTGAACGTGTTCTACCAGCGCAACGAAGCCATGCTGGGCGACTTCCTGGCGCTAAAGCGGGCGCCGGCTGCGTCCGACCTGCCGCGCAACTTCCGCTGCGACCCCGAATTGACCGTGCCCACCATCGCCGCGCTGCAAACGGACCTGGCCGGTGTCGCCAACTACGCCGATCTGTCGGCCGACAAGCGCATCGACGTGCGCCGCTACCTGCTGTGCCTGGACGATACCGCCAAGAAGGTGGCGCGCATCGAAGGGCTGCCCGCCCGCGAACGCGCCGACCTGCAACGGCTGCGCGCCGACCTGACCGCCACCACCGAATACGCCCCCTTCTGGGTGATCGTGGCAGTGGCCCTGGCGCTGGGCGCCGGCACCATGGTGGGATGGCGCCGCGTGGTGCTGACGGTGGGCGAAAAGATCGGCAAGCAGGGCATGACCTACGCGCAAGGCATGTCGGCGCAGGTGACGGCCGTGGCAGCCATCGGGCTGGCCAACGTGTTCAGCCTGCCGGTATCGACCACCCACGTGCTGTCCTCGGGCGTGGCCGGCACCATGATCGCCAACAAGAGCGGCCTGCAAGGCAATACGGTGCGCAACATCCTGCTGGCCTGGGTGCTGACGCTGCCCGCCTCGATGGCATTGGCGGCCGCGCTGTTCTGGATCGGCGTGCAGTTCACCGGTTGACCGGTTGACCGGCTGACCGGCTGACGTCTTTGCCCGCCGTGCGGGCAATCTGCACGGCCGATGCAACACTCTGGCGATCACGTCGGGCTTTTTCCGCCCGCTGCCCGCGTCTACCATCACGCCATGGCTACCCCGACCCCCACCCTGCATTACATCTTCGACCCGCTTTGCGGCTGGTGCTACGGCGCCGCGCCGCTGGTGGACGCCGCCCGCGATATCGCCGGCCTGCACGTGGCGCCGCATGGCGGCGGCATGATGACCGGCGGCAACCGCCAGCCCGTCACCGACGCGCTACGCCGCTATGTCATGCCGCACGACGAACGCATCGCCGGCCTGACCGGCCAGGTCTTCGGCAGGGACTATTTCGACGGCCTGCTGCGCGACAGCGGCGCGGTGTTTGACTCCGAGCCCCCCACCACCGCCATCCTCGCCGCCGAGCAGCTTGACGGGCGCGGGCTGGACCTGCTCAAGCGCTTGCAGCACGCCCACTACATAGAGGGCCGCCGCATTGCGGACCCGGCCGTGCTGGGCGTCCTGGCGCGCGACATCGGACTGGACGGCGCAGCGTTCGACGCCGCCTATGGCGCGGCGCAAGGAGCCGACACGGCAGCGCACATCGCGGCCAGCCGGCAGCTGCTAGCCAGGGTAGGCGGCAGCGGTTTCCCCACGTTTGCGCTGGAGCTCGGTGGCGTTTACACGCTGCTGGAACCGGCTCGCTACCTGGGCCGCCCCGCCCAATGGCAGGCCGACCTGCGGCAACGGATCCAAGCGGCGGCTTAGGCGGTCAGGACTCTTCGATGTCGCCGTCGCGTTGCAGGGCCCGGTGCATGGCCGGGCGCGCGGCCAGGCGTTCGATGTAGCCGTTGAACACGTCCGATTCGGCAATCACGTTCACCTGCATCATGTATTGCAGCGAACCGCCCAGCACGATGTCCACGGCTGAAAACGCGTCGCCCAGGAAAAAGGGCCGGGCTTGCAACACGCGGGTCAGGACCTGTTCGACTTCGTCGGCCGACCCCCACCCCGGTGCGCCCGCATGATGCGGCTGCTTGAAGGCGCGTTCGACCATGGCCGGCTCGAACACCCCGGTGGAATACGCCAACCAGGTCAGATACGGGCCACGATTGGGGTCGCCGATGCGCGGACCCAAGCCTTTCTCGGGGAACAGATCCGTCAGGTACAGCGCGATGGCAGGGGTTTCAAAGATGGGCACACCGTCGTGCACCACGGCCGGCACCTTGCGGTGCGGATGAATGTCGATGTAGTCGGCGGGCATGTGCCCGGCGCTGTCGGTGCCCCGGATGGACACCATTTCGGTGTCGTACGGCACACCCAGTTCTTCAAGCAGCCACAGAACCCGGAACGAGCGCGAACGCGGCGCATGGTAGAGCGTAAGCATGGTCGGCCTCCTTTGGACACCGACCATTTTGCCTGCGCTTGCGCACGGGCGAAAGACGTCAGATTGCGGATTATTCCGCCGCGCCCAAGGCCCGCAATTGCGCTTTCAGCCGCCGCACTTCCTGGCTCAGGTCCAGGATCAGCGCCACGGCATCCAGGCTGGCGCCGAAATCGTGCTCAAGCTTGCGAGCATGCAGCGCGCGCTGCAAGTCCATGCTGTAGAAGCACCATTGCTCGGGTTGGCGGCCGTCGGCGTTGACGATGCCGACCTCGACCAATTGGGCTACCCATTCCACTTCCGCGTTGCAGGCGCGCGCCAGATCATGGGCGCTGAGCGGCTGGGATTTGCCCACGACGGTGGCGCTGGTGATGACAACTTTGTTCATGGTCAAACCCCCATGTGGCGTCGCGGGTTGAACGGCGCATCCTGTTGCAGCTTGCGGTAGGCCGCCTTGGCCGCCTCGCTATCGGCGGGCGGCAACACCAGGTCCAGCACCAGATACAGGTCGCCCGGGGGATCACCGGGAATGCCGCGGCCGCGCAGGCGCAGCTTGCGGCCGTTGCCGGACCCCGCCGGAACCGAGACTTCCACCGTGCCGCCGGGCGTGGGCGCGTTCACTTTCGCGCCCAGCGCGGCTTCCCAGGGCGCCACCGGCAGGGTCATGTAAAGATCACGGCCATCGGCGCGGTAGCGCGAATTCGGCTTGAAGCGCACCTCCAGATACAGGTCGCCGTTTTCGCCGCCGCCGTAGCCGGGCATGCCTTGCCCCGACAGGCGGATGTACTGGCCTTCGCGTACGCCCGCGGGGATGCGCACGCTCAGGGTGCGCGTTTTCATCTGTGGGCGTCCCTGCTCGTCCATTTCCATGGACCGCAGGCTGATGTCGCGCGTGGCGCCCTTGAGCGCGTCTTCCAGGTCCACTTCGATGGCGGCGTGATGGTCGTCCCCGCGCGCACGAAACTCCTGCTGGCGCGCGCCGCCGCGTTGCCCGCGGCCGCCGAACAACGACGAAAAAAAGTCGCTGAACTGCGCCTCGTCGCCGGGCGCCGCGCCTCGGTGGAATTCGAAACCTTCGTCCCATCCGGGCGGGGGCTGAAAGCCACCGTCGGGCGACACGCCGGCGGCCAGGTTGTCATAGGCCAGCCGCTTTTCCTGGTCGCGCAAGACGTCATAGGCTTCGTTGACGTCGCGCATGCGGGTCTCGGCGTCGCTTTCCTTGCTGACGTCGGGATGGTATTTGCGGGCGAGTTTGCGGTATGCGCGCCGGATCTCGTCTTCCGACGCGCCGCGCTCCACCCCGAGAATGCTGTAGTAGTCCTTGAACTCCATATGCCAGCTCACCTTAAGGGTTTCGGCCGCCGCGGGCTGTGCCGTATCCGGCCTGGGATATCAAGAAGATAGGGGTTGCGGACCGATTTATCAATGCGCAATATCAGACCAAGTCGCGGATGCGGCCTGTCACCCGAGTGGCGTAGTATCTGTTTTTACCGGTGCTGTTACCGGCGTTTTACCGGTGGCCCCGCCACCGCCCTACCCCACGCAGGATCCACGATGAAGATGAGCAACATCCCCTTCGGCACCACGGACTGGTCCGAAGTCGAACGCACCGAACACGCCGGCGACACGGGCATGGCCTACTGGCGCACCCGCCAATTTGGCGACGTGCGCGTGCGCATGGTCGAATACACGGCGGGCTACCTGGCCGACCACTGGTGCACCAAGGGACACATCCTCTTCTGTCTGGAAGGCGAGCTGCACACTGAACTGGAAGACGGCCGCCAGTTCGTGCTGACCCCCGGCATGAGCTACCAGGTGGCCGACCAGGCCGAGCCGCACCGTTCGTCCACCACCACGGGCGCCAAGCTCTTCATCGTGGATTGATCCCGCCGGCGCAACGAGCGCAGCGAGCGCAACGATGCAATGCCACGGGGACGCACTGACGCGGCCACGCGACACGCAAAATTGCAGTTGCGTTACGCTTTGAAAATCATGCGGCACACCGCCGCGTGTCGATGCATTGCCACCTGCCAGACCCCTCGCCTGACCGGAGACTAGATTTGGGCGCCCCGATTACGCTTTACGTTGATTCCCAGTTCCTTAGCCCCTACGCCATGTCGGTGTACGTGGCGCTGACCGAAAAGCAATTGCCTTTCGAAGTGCGCCCCATCGACCTGAACGCCGGCGAGCAGCGGATGCAGCCCTACCAATGTCGGGCGCTGACTGCCCGGGTCCCCGCGCTGACGCATGACGATTTCAACCTGACGGAATCCAGCGTCATCGCCGAATACCTGGAAGAGGTTTTTCCCGCTCCAAAGCACGCCGCGCTGTATCCGTCGGGGGTGCGCGAACGCGCCCGCGCCCGCCAGTTGCAGGCGTGGCTGCGCAGCGACCTGGCCCCCTTGCGCCAGGAGCGCCCCACCGAAACCGTGTTCTACGACACCCCGGGGCAGCCCTTGTCGGACGCCGCGCATGCTGCCTCGGCCAAGCTGACACAGGTGGCCAGCTATCTGATCGGGGTGGGCCAGACCACGCTGTTCGACGATTGGTGTATTGCTGACCTGGACCTGGCCGTGATGCTCAAGCGCCTGGCGCTGGATGATTTGCCCGACCCGTTGCGCGCCTACGTCGACGCGCAGTGGCAACGCTCGTCTGTTCGGAAATGGCTGGAGCACAACGCCGCCGCGCGCGACTAAGCGCCTGTTCCCGCCACGGCGCCGTGGCAGCAGCCACTGCACGACCGTCTTGCAAGCGACGCTGCCGCCCACCGGGGTCCGGCAGCGTTGTCGGACACATCTGAAAAGCAGGGACGCTTAACGCTTTTTTGCAGGCCCCCCTCCGACTTATGTTGCGGCGCAGCATTCGTTGCGGTGTAATGGGGAGGTCAACTTGGCCGGTTCCACTCGGGGCCGGCCCGGCGGCACGTCGCCGCCGGAAGCAACTTACAGGAGATCGCCATGGCCGATTCCGGCAACGATCGCGTCCCCGCCCCGCCCATGAACCCCTGGACGGCCGCCTACGAATACGCCTTGGACGCCTGGCAACGCGGCGTGCTCTACGCCGACGTGCTGCGCCAGCGCGGCAACCAGTACCACGACCACATGGCCAAGCGCGCGCCCAACGTGCTGAGCATGGAGTCCGAGTTTGTGCTGGACGGCCGCGAACTGCCCCGCCCCGTCAACTACGGGCTGCTGCGCATCAAGCCGCCCGAAGGCGTGGAAACCGACCCGATCAAGCGCCCTTTCCTGGTGGTTGACCCGCGCGCCGGGCACGGCCCGGGCATCGGCGGCTTCAAGCCCGAAAGCGAAATCGGCGTAGCCATTCGTGCCGGCCACCCCTGCTACTTCGCCACCTTCCTGCCCCAGCCCATGCCGGAGCAGACCGTCGAAGACGTGATGATGGCCGAAGCGCGCTTCCTGGAAGAAATCATCGCGCTGCATCCCGATGCGGAAGGCAAGCCCGTGGTGGTGGCCAACTGCCAGGCCGGCTGGCAGATCATGATGACCGCCGCCATACGCCCCGAACTGTTCGGCCCGATCATCGTGGCCGGCGCCCCGCTGTCGTACTGGGCGGGCTGGCGCGGGATGAATCCCATGCGCTATTCCGGCGGCTTGCTCGGGGGCAGCTGGCTGACGGCAATGACCAGCGACCTGGGTAACGGCAAGTTCGACGGCGCCTGGCTGGTGCAGAACTTCGAAAACCTGAATCCCGCCAATACGCTCTGGTCCAAGCAGTACAACCTGTATTCCAAGGTGGACACCGAGGCCCAGCGCTACCTGAGCTTTGAAAAATGGTGGGGCGGCCACGTCTTCTTGAACGGCCCCGAAATCCAGTACATCGTGGACAACCTGTTCGTGGGCAACCGCCTGGCCACGGCTGGCCTGGTGACCTCGGATGGCATCCGCATCGACCTGCGCAATATCCGTTCGCCCATCGTGGTGTTCTGCTCGAAAGGCGACAACATCACGCCCCCGCCGCAAGCACTGGGCTGGATCCCCGACCTGTACCAGAACGAAGCCGAAGTGCTGGCTCATGGCCAGACCATCGTCTATGCCGTGCACGAAAGCATCGGCCACCTGGGCATCTTCGTGTCGGGCAGCGTGGCCCGCAAGGAACACCAGGAGTTCACGTCGAACATCGACATGATTGACGTCCTGCCGCCGGGCATCTACGAGGCCGAAATCGCCGACAAGACGCCCGACACGCCCAACGCCGACCTGGCATTCGGCAACTACGTGCTGTCGTTCGAGCAGCGCACGCTGGATGATGTGCGCACCATTGTCGACCGCAAGGAAGAGGACGATCGGCGCTTTGCCGCCGTGGCCCGCATTTCGGACATCAACCTGGGCATGTACCGCAGCTTCGTGCAACCGTGGCTGCGCGCCATGGTCACGCCGCAGTCGGCGGAATGGGCGCAACGACTGCATCCGCTGCGCCTGCCCTACGAGCTGATTTCGGACCGCAACCCGGCCATCGCGCCCATTGCGAAGGTGGCGGAACAGGTTCGCGCGCACCGCCAGCCGGTGTCCGAGTCGAACCCGTTCTTGATGGCGCAGGAAATGTTCTCGAACTGGGTCGAAACCAGCCTGAACATCTGGCAGGAAATGCGCGACTCGGCGGACGAACGCACGTTCATGGGCGTGTACGGATCGCCGCTGGTGCAGGACCTGGCCGGGCTGGGCGCACGGTCCGGCCCCCCGCGCAAGCACCCGGGCGTGTCGCCCGAGCATCGCCGCTTCATGGAAGAACGCACGGCGGACCTGCGTTCGCTGTTGCAGGAAGGCGGCCTGCGCGTGGCCGCGATCCGCATGCTGCTGTACGTGTCCGGCGCGGAAGGCGGTCTGGACGAACGCAGCTTCGCACTGATCCGCAAAGTGCGCGCCGAGTCCGACAACGCCATGACGCTACAGGAGTTCAAGGACACCATACGCGACCAGGCCCTGATCCTGACGCTGGATTCCGATGCGGCCATTCAGGCCATGCCGCGCCTGCTGGACAAGTCATCGCCGGCCGCGATTCGCGACGCGCTGAACACCATGAAGCACGTGCTGGAAGCGGCCGAACCGCTGAGCCCGGCCGCGCGCGAAAGCCTGACGGAAATGGAGCGCATCTTCGAAGCCGCCGAACGCCGCGCACAGAAGCGCGAGCAGACCCACGCGCCCGCGCAGCTGACGTTGGCCCCGTCGCCGACCGCGCCTTCGTTGAGCTTGATCGACGCAGCCGCCCAGGTACCGGCCAAAACCGCCAAGCCGCACCCGGCAGCCGCCAAATCGGCGGAAGACTCGGTGGCGAAGTCGGCACCGAAGTCGGCACCGAAGTCCGCTGGAAAGCCCGCCGCAAAGTCGGCTGCAAAGTCGGCTTCAAAGTCTGCCGCAAAGTCCGCCGCAAAGTCCGCAACCCCGGCCACCGCAAGGTCCGATGCCAAGCCTGCCGCGAACAGCACCGGCAAGACAGCCGGGAAGCCGGCTGACACGGCCGGGGCCAAACCCGCCGCAAAGACCGCGGCCAAGCGCGCGGCAAAGCCCGCCGCCAAGTCCGCGTCCAAGTCCGCCGGTAACGCCGGCGCCGGTCAACCCGCCAAGGCCAAGCGCGCATGACACTGCCTACCTCGACGCATTACGACACGCTGATCGCGCGCGCCCAGACGCTGGAGCCGGCCTTCTGCGCCATCGCCCACCCTTGCGACGAACCGTCTTTGTCGGCCGCCCTGGAGGCGCGTGACCTGGGCTTGCTGCACCCCATCCTGGTGGGGCCGGAACAGAAGATCCGCGATACCGCCGCGCAGTTCAAGCTGAACCTGGGCGATGCCCGTATCGTGGATGTGCCGCACAGCCACGCTGCCGCCGAAACCGCCGTGGCGCTGGTGCGCAACGGCGAGGCCACGCTGCTGATGAAGGGCAGCCTGCACACCGACGAACTCATGCACGAAGTCGTCGCGCGCACAACGGGGCTGCGCAGCGGCCGGCGCATCAGCCATGTATTCATCATGGAGGTGCCCACCTATGCCGGCCCGCTGTTCATCACGGACGCGGCCATCAACATTTTTCCGGACCTGGAAACCAAGGCCGACATCATCCGCAACGTGATCGACCTGCATCACGGGCTGGGGCTGGGCGAGCCCCGCGTGGCGATACTGTCGGCGGTGGAACAGGTCACGCCCAATATTCCCAGCACCATCGAAGCGGCGGCCTTGTGCAAGATGGCCGATCGGGGGCAGATCGCGGGCGGCCTGCTGGACGGCCCCCTGGCGCTGGACAACGCCATCAGCCCCGAGGCGGCGCGCATCAAAGGCATTCGGTCGCCCGTGGCGGGCGTGGCGCAGGTATTGGTCGTGCCCGATCTTGAAGCGGGCAACATGCTGGCCAAGAACCTGACGTTCCTGGCCAACGCCGAAGCGGCGGGCATCGTGCTGGGCGCACGCGTGCCCATCATCCTGACCAGCCGCGCCGACAGCCCGCGTTCGCGGCTGGCCTCGTGCGCGGTGGCGGCCATCTACGCGCACCACCTGAGCCAGTTGGCGGCCCGCCCGCTGATCTGACGCGCGCCTATTGCCGCAAGTATTGCCGCCCCTGTTGCCGCCCCTGTTGCCGCCCCTATTGCCGCACCTCTCGCCGCTCCCCTACCACCACCGGAACCCAGAGCCATGAGTGACACCCGCGACACCATCCTCGTCATCAATGCCGGCAGTTCCAGCATCAAGTTCTACCTGTACGACGTCGACGGCAACGAGCAACTTGCGCCGCGCCTGGGCGGGCAGCTTGAGGGCATCGGCACGTCGCACCCCAAGCTGCGCGTACGTGACGCGGCGGGCCAGACACTGGTGGAACGCGACATCGCGCCCGGCCATGCGCCCGACGTGCCCAACGCGCAGGAAGTCGTGGGCACGTGGCTTAGCGGCCATCTGGGCGGCACGCCGCTGGCGGTGGGCCATCGGGTGGTGCATGGCGGGCCTGATCTGTCCGAACCCGTGCTGATCGACGACGGTGTGCTGGCCAAGCTGGACACGTTCACGCCGCTGGCTCCGCTGCATCAGCCCAACAACCTGGCGCCCATCCGCGTCATCCGCGAGCGTCGGCCATGGATACCGCAAGTGGCGTGCTTCGATACCGCGTTTCATCGCAGCCATTCCGACGTGGCCGACCGCTACGCGCTGCCCGAATCGCTGTACCAGGAAGGCGTGCGCCGTTATGGCTTTCACGGCCTGTCCTATGAATACATCGCGCAGCGCTTGAAGCAGGCACTGCCCGAGCTGGCCATGGGCAAGATCATTGCCGCGCACCTGGGTTCCGGCGTGTCCGCCTGCGCCATGCATGAAGGCAAAAGCGTGGACAGCACGATGGGCTTCACGGCGTTGGAAGGCCTGCCCATGGGCACGCGCCCGGGCCGGCTGGATGCGGGCGTGGTGCTGTGGATGATGGAACGCGGCATGGACCATGACCAAATCGAACACCTGCTGTATCACGACTGCGGCATGAAGGGCCTGTCCGGCATCAGCAACGACATGCGGGAACTGCTGGCCAGCGACGCGCCCTCGGCCCAGTTGGCGTTGAAGTATTTCGCGTGGCGCGTGGCCGAAGGCATCATCGGCATGGGCTGCGCCATGAACGGCATCGACGGCATCGTCTTTACCGCCGGCGTGGGCGAGAACTCGCCCCAGATCCGGCAGATGATCGTGGACCACTGGGGCTGGCTGGGCATCAAGCTGGACCCCGAGCGCAACGCCCATCAAGGCCCGCGCATTTCCAGCGACGACAGCCGCATCGGCGTCTACGTGGTGCGCACGAACGAAGAGCTGATCATCGCGCAGCACACGCTGGCTTTGGTGCGCCAACGATGAGCAAGCCAACAATGAGCAAGCCGACGATGAACTCCGCCGCCCCCGCCCCCTCCTCTAGCGCGGCGCTGCCGCTGGCCGGCAAGCGCGGCCTGGTCACCGGCATCGCCAATGCGGACTCCATTGCCTGGGGCTGCGCCAAGGCGTTTCGCGCCATGGGGGCCGAACTGGCCGTGACCTATCTGAATGACAAGGCGCTGCCCCACGTCGAGCCGCTTGCGCGCCAGGTGGATGCGCCCTTGCTGATGCCGCTTAACCTGCTGAACGACGGCGAACTCGAAGCCGTGTTCGACCGCATCACGGCCGAATGGGGACAGCTGGATTTCGTGCTGCATTCCATTGCGTTCGCCCCGCGCGCCGACCTGCACGGCCGCGTTACCGACTGCTCGCGCGAAGGCTTCCTGCAAGCCATGGACGTGTCGTGCTGGTCTTTCATCCGCATGGCGAAACTGGCCGAACCGTTGATGAAAAAAGGCGGCGCGCTGTTCTGCATGAGCTACTACGGCTCGCAGATGGTCGTCGAGCACTACAACATGATGGGTCCGGTCAAGGCCGCGCTGGAATCCGCCACGCGCTACCTGGCCGCCGAGCTTGGGCCGCAGGGCATCCGGGTGCACGCGATATCACCCGGGCCATTGAAAACGCGCGCCGCATCGGGCATTGCCGAATTCGATGCCCTGCTGGACCGCGCGCAATCCAAGGCGCCCGCGCGCAGCCTGGTGTCCATCGACGACGTGGGCGAAGCCACCGCCTGGCTGGCCACCGACGCCGCGCGCCTGATGACGGGCCAGACGCTGTATATCGACGGCGGTTATCACATCATCGATTAGGCTCAGGCCAAGGTGGCCGGCGGCGCCTGGCGCCAGCGCTCGATCGCATCGACCGCCTGTTCCGGGGTGCCGAAGATCTTGTCGCGGCCGATCTTCTTGACCAGCCCCGAACGCTCAAGCGCCATGCGGAACTGGCCGTGCCCGCCCGCCAGCAACAAGGTGATGTTGCGGGCGTCCAGTTCGCGCTTCAGTTCATAAAGCGCTTCCACCGCATCGGCATCCGCCTGCGTCATGGCCTCGGCATCCAGCACGAACCACTGGGTGTCGGCCGCCGCCTGCTCGATAACGTCGCGCGCGCGGCGCCGAAACGCATCGGCGTTGAAAAACCAGATCGACGATTCAAACAACCAGATCACCGTGCCGGGCACGGGATGCGCATCTGGATTCAGGTGCAGCTTGCCCAATACGGACTCGCCGGGCAGCCGGCCCAGCAGCGCATCGCGCGGGTTGCCCGACACATACATCGCGTACAGCAAGGTCGCCCCCACCGACACCGCCACGCCCCGCAGCACGCCAAAGCCCACCACGCCCACGGCAGCCAGGATGCCAAATGCCAGTTCGATGCGGGAAATTCGCGCCAGGCGCAGGAAGGCCTTGACGTCGAACAGGCTGGCGGCGGCCAGCAACAAGATGGCCGACAGCACCGCCTGTGGCAGCCAGAACAAGGGCGCGCTCAACAGGCCCACCACGATGGCCAACGCCAAGGCGGCGCTGACGCTGACCAGCGGCGACGAGCCGCCCGCCACCAAGCCCACCGCCGTCCGCGAATCCGCGCCCGTCACCACAAAACCCTGGAACAGACCGGCCGCCACATTGGCCGCGCCGAAGCCCACCAGCTCGCGGTTGGGGTCCACGTGTTCGCCCGTACGCGCCGCAAAGCTGCGCGCGGTGACGATGCCGCTGGAAAAGCTGACCACCAGCACGCCCGCCGCGCCCAGCAGAATGCTGTCGACCCCCTCAAGCCGAACCGGCAGGCTGATGCCCGGCAAGCCGGCGGGCACCTCGCCCACCACCGCGATGCCCAGGCTGGGAAAATCGAATAGCCATGACAACAGGCAGCCGCCCACCACCAGCAAGATGGGTCCCGGCCAGGTCGGGCGCCAGCGCTTGAAGGCCACCAGCAACAGGCAGGACGCCAGCCCGAGGCACAGTGTGGGAATCTGGATCTCCTGGATACGGCGCGATAGCTCAAGGAAGGGGTGCACCAGGCCGCTGTTGCGCAGCCCCACCCCCGTCAGCCCGCTCAGTTGCGACAGCCCCAGCGTGATCGCCACGCCCGCCATGTAGCCGATCAGCACGGGGCGCGACAGCAGGTTGGCCAGAACGCCCAGCCGCAGCACGCGCGCAATCAGGCAGCCGACCCCCACGGTCAATGCAATGCCGGTGGCGGCCACCAACCGGTCTTCCGGGGAGGTCAGCGCCATGCCGGTCAAGGTGGCGGCGATAAGGGTGCAGGTGGCCGTGTCCGGCCCCACGATCAGCGTGCGCGACGAGCCGAACAAGGCGTAGCCCAACATGCCCGCAATGGCGGCCCACAGCCCGGCCACGGGCGGCACGCCCATCATCGCCGCGTAGGCCAGGCCCACCGGCAGGCCGACGGCGGCCACGCTTAAGCCGGCCATGATGTCGCGTCGTGCCGATTCCCGCGTCATGCCGCGGAAATTATTCAGGCCGGGAAAAAAACGTAGGTTCATGATGCTGCAAGCGACCTGATCGAAGAGACTGCGCGACAACACGCATAGACGGTCAAGGCTACACCAAGGCCAAGCCACGGCAACGGCTTCAGATCAAGTCGCCACGAAATCAGGCGGGCTTTTTCGCCAGCTTCAGAAAAACACGCCGGGGTTCGACGATCCAAAACATTCCCAAAAGGAATGAAGATCGTTGCGTTTTTATCTCTTTTATCGAAATGCCGGATTGCGTAGAGTCCTTCGGCATAAGAAAAGCGGCGCCACGCCGCACCATCGCACACCGACACGGCCTACCGCCCTTGCCACCCGGCGCGGACCCAAGGCCGGCATTTCAGGAGACTCCATGTCCTTGCCCATTCTTCGGCGCGTCAGCCGCGCCCTGGTTCTGGCCGCGCTTGCCGCCGGCATCGCCCCCGCTGTCCACGCCCAGACTTACCCCGAGCGCCCCATCAAGCTGGTGGTGCCCTGGCCCCCGGGCGGCGCCACCGATTCCCTGGCGCGCCTGCTGGCGCAACGCCTGACCGACCGCTTGGGCCAGACGGTGATCGTGGACAACAAGGCGGGCGCGGGCGGCAATATCGGCACGGCGTCGTTCGTGCGCGAAAAGGCCGACGGCTACACGTTGCTGATGGCCACCAGTTCGACCAACGCGGCAAACCCGCATCTGTATTCCCGCCTGGGCTTCGATGCGTCCAAGGACTTTGCGCCCGTGGCTTTCGTGGCCGAGATCCCCAACATTCTGGAAGTGCCCAAGCAATCGCCTTTCAAATCGGTGGCCGACCTGATCGCCGGCGCCAAGGCCGAGCCCGGCAAGTTGAACTACGGTTCGGGCGGCGTAGGGTCTTCGCAGCATCTGGCGGGCGCGATGTTCAAGCATCTGACGGGCGCCGACGTGCTGCACATTCCGTACAAGGGCAGTGGCCCCGCCGTGTCGGATCTGCTGGCCGGGCAAGTCGACATGATGCTGGACACCGGCTCGCTGGCGCAGGTTCAGGCGGGCGCGTTGCGCGCGCTGGCCGTGGCGTCGCATCAGCGTCTGCCGGCACTGCCGGACGTGCCCACGTTCGAGGAAGCGGGGGTGCCCAAGATGATCGCGTCGGCCTGGTACGGCATCGTTGCCCCCGCCGGCACGCCGCCCGCCGTGGTGCAGCGCCTGAATAAGGAAGTGAACGCCGTGGTGGCCGAGCCCGAGGTCAAGCAGCGCATGGAAAGCATGGGCGCGCTGGTACCGGCGGGGCAAACCGCCGAGCAATTCGGCGCCTTCATCCAATCGGAAATCGCGCGCTACGCGGACATCGTGAAAATTTCGGGCGCCAAGTTGGAATAAGCGCTCCGGACACAGATGAAAAAAAACGCCCTGAAATAAAGGGCGTTTTTCATGGAGAACGGCGCGCGGCAAGCGCCACGACTTGGGCGCTGCCGCCCTGCCTTACTCCGCCGCGCGCGCTTCCAGCACGGCCACGGCAGGCAGGGTCTTGCCTTCCAGGAATTCCAGGAACGCGCCGCCGCCCGTCGAGATGTAGCCGACTTGTTCGCCGATGCCGTACTTGGCGATGGCAGCCAGCGTGTCGCCGCCGCCGGCGATCGAAAAGCCGTCCGATTCCGCGATTGCGCGCGCCACCACTTCGGTGCCGTTGGCGAACTGGTCGAATTCAAACACGCCCACCGGACCGTTCCACACAATGGTGCCGGCCTTCTTCAGGATCTCGGCCAACTGCGCCGCGGTCTGCGGGCCGATGTCCAGAATCATGTCGTCATCGGCCACGTCGGTGGCCGCCTTGACGGTGGCTTCGGCGTCCGCGCCGAATGCCTTGGCGCACACCACGTCCACCGGAATCGGCACGGCCGCGCCGCGCTGCTTCATCATGTCGATCACGGCGCGCGCCTGCTCAACCTGGTCGGGTTCCGCCAGCGACTTGCCGATGGGCAGGCCGGCAGCCAGCAGGAAGGTGTTGGCGATACCGCCGCCCACGACCAACTGATCAACCTTGTCGGCCAGCGATTGCAGGATCGACAGCTTGGTCGACACCTTCGAGCCGCCCACGATGGCGACCAGCGGGCGCTTGGGTTCGTGCAGCGCACGGCCCAGGGCGTCAAGCTCGGCTTCCAGCAAGGGGCCGGCGCAGGCCACGGGCGCAAAGCGCGCGATGCCGTGGGTGGTGGCTTCGGCGCGGTGGGCGGTGCCGAAGGCGTCGTTGACGTACACGTCGCACAACGCGGCCATCTTCTTGGCCAGCGCTTCGTCATCTTTCTTTTCGCCGACGTTCACGCGGCAGTTTTCCAGCAGTACGACCTGGCCGTGATCGACCTGAACGCCGTCGACCCAATCGCGCACCAGCTGCACGGGCATGCCCAGCAATTCGGACAGGCGCTGGCCGACCTTGGCGAGCGAATCGGCGTCGGTCAGCACGCCTTCTTTCGGGCGGCCCAGGTGGGACGTAACCATCACGGCGGCGCCGGCGTCCAGCGCCAGGCGGATGCCAGGCACGGATGCACGGATGCGCGTGTCTTCGGAAATGCGGCCGGCGTCATCGAACGGCACGTTCAAGTCGGCGCGGATGAACACACGCTTGCCGGACAGGGCGCCGGACTTGGCCAGCGCGGACAGGGTATTGACCTTGGACATATTTGCTTTCCTACGATAGGCGAACAAAGGGGACGAACCCATTTTCCGCATTGGCGGAAAACAAATCCGTCCCCTATGGACTGACCGTGTTGCTTACTTGGCCGACATCAGCGCGACGGTGGTGTCGAGCATGCGGTTCGAGAAGCCCCACTCGTTGTCGTACCAGGACGAGACCTTGACCAGGCGGCCCGAGACCTTGGTCAGCGACGCGTCAACGGTGCTGGAGGCCGGGTTGTGGTTGTAGTCCACCGAAACCAGGGGCTCGGTGTTGTAGTCCAGGATGCCCTTCAACTCGCCTTCCGACGCGGCCTTCAGGATGCTGTTCACTTCTTCGGCGGTCGTGTCGCGGCTGGCCACGAACGACAGGTCGACCAGCGACACGTTGATGGTCGGGACACGGATGGCGTAGCCGTCCAGCTTGCCGTTCAGTTCCGGCAGCACCAGGCCCACGGCGGCGGCAGCGCCGGTCTTCGTGGGGATCATGCTCATCGTGGCCGAACGCGCGCGGCGCAGGTCTTCGTGGTAGACGTCGGTCAGGACCTGGTCGTTGGTGTAGGCGTGAACGGTCGTCATCAGGCCGTTTTCCAGGCCCAGCTTGTCGTTCAGCGGCTTGACCAGCGGGGCCAGGCAGTTGGTGGTGCACGATGCGTTCGAGATGACCGTGTCGGTCGACTTGAGCACGCCGTGGTTCACACCGAACACGATGGTGGCGTCCACATCCTTGCCGCCCGGGGCCGAGATGATGACTTTCTTGGCGCCGCCCTTGATGTGCGCGCCGGCCTTTTCCTTGGTCGTGAAGAAGCCCGTGCATTCCAGCACGACGTCAACCTTCAGGTCGCCCCAGGGCAGTTCAGCCGGGTTGCGGTTGGCCAGCACGCGGATCTTGTCGCCGTTGACGACCATGAAGTCGCCGTCGACTTCGACGGTGCCCGGGAACTTGCCGTGGGCGGTGTCGTAGCGCGTCAGGTGCGCGTTCGTCTTGGGATCACCCAGGTCGTTGATGGCGACGATTTCGATATCGTGCTTCTTGCCACCTTCGTAGTGGGCACGCAGGATGTTGCGGCCGATGCGACCGTAACCGTTGATGGCGACGCGAATAGTCATACTAAGCTCCTTTTTTACAAAACCTGTTTGACGGTCTCGGCCACCTTGTCGGCGGTCAGCCCGAAGAACTTGAACAATGCGCCGGCCGGGGCGGATTCACCGTAGCGGTCGATGCCGACCACGGCGCCTTCCAGGCCCACGTACTTGTGCCAGAACGCGGTCACGCCGGCTTCGACAGCCACGCGCGGCAGGCCCTTGGGCAGCACGGATTGCTTCCAGGCGGCGTCCTGCTTGTCGAACACGTCGGTGCTGGGCATGGAAACCACGCGCACGGCGATGCCTTCCTTGGCCAGCTGCGCCTGCGCGTCCAGCGCAATGGCCACTTCGGAGCCGGTGGCGATGATGACGGCGCGGGCGCCTTCGGCATCGCGCAACACGTAGCCACCGCGCGCGATAGCGTCCACGGTGGCGGCATCACGGGGCACGAACGGCAGGTTCTGGCGCGACAGCAGCAGCGCGGTCGGGCCGCCGTCGTGCACGTCCATGCCGATGCTGGTCGGGCGCGTCACGGCGGCGTTCCAGGCCACGGCGGTTTCAGCCGTATCGCAAGGGCGCCACAACGACAGGTTGGGGATCAGGCGCAGGCTGGCAGCGTGTTCGATGGATTGGTGGGTCGGGCCGTCTTCGCCCAGGCCGATCGAATCGTGCGTGAACACGTGCACCACGCGCTGCTTCATCAGCGCGGCCATGCGGATGGCGTTGCGCGAGTAGTCCGAGAACGTCAGGAACGTGCCGCCGAAGGGCAGGTAGCCGCCGTGCAGCGCCACGCCGTTCATGATGGCGGCCATGCCGAATTCGCGCACGCCGTAGTTGATGTGACGGCCGAACTGAATGCCCTTGTCGCCGGCGCGAACGGCGCCCACGCCCTTCCAGTCGGTGAAGTTGGAACCGGTCAGGTCGGCGGAACCGCCCAGCATTTCGGGCAGCAACGGCGCCAGCGCGGCGATTGCGAATTGCGAGGCCTTGCGGGTGGCGACGGTTTCGGCCTTTTCCAGCGTTAAGGCCAGGAAAGCCTTGAACTGGTCGGCGTAACCCTCAGGCATTTCGCCCTTCATGCGGCGCGTGAATTCAGCGGCTTCGGCGGGGAACGCGGCGCTGTAGGCGTCAAACGCGGTCTGCCATTCGGCTTGCGCGGCGGCGCCCGACTTGCGGCCATCCCAGCCGTCATACACGTCTTGCGGAATCTGGAACGGTTCCGACGACCAGCCCAGCGCGGCGCGCGTGGCGGCGATTTCGTCCTTGCCCAGCGGCGCGCCGTGCACGTTGTGCGTGCCGGCCATGTTGGGCGAACCCCTGCCGATGACGGTGCGGCAGATCACCAGCGTGGGCTTTTCCGACTGCGAACGCGCGGCCTTGATGGCGGCGTCCACGGCGGCGACGTCGTGGCCGTCAACGCCCCGGATCACGTTCCAGCCGTAGCCTTCGAAGCGCTTGGCGGTGTCGTCGGCAAACCAGTGTTCAACGTGGCCGTCGATCGAGATGCCGTTATCGTCATACAGCACGACCAGCTTGGACAGCTTGAGCGTGCCGGCCAGCGAGCACACCTCGTGCGAGATGCCTTCCATCAGGCAGCCGTCGCCGGTGAAGGCGTAGGTGTGGTGGTCGACGATGGTGTGGCCGGGCTTGTTGAATTCAGCGGCCAGCAGCGCTTCGGCCAGCGCCATGCCCACGGCATTGCCCAGGCCCTGGCCCAACGGGCCGGTGGTCGTTTCCACGCCCGGAGTGATGCCCACTTCGGGGTGACCCGGCGTCTTGGAATGCAGCTGGCGGAAATTCTTGAGTTCGTCGATCGACAGGTCGTAGCCCGTCAGGTGCAGCAGCGCGTAGATCAGCATCGAGCCGTGGCCGTTGGACAGCACGAAGCGGTCGCGGTTGGCCCAGGCGGGATCTTTGGGGTTGTGGCGCAGGTTGCCCGTCCACAAGGCCTGGGCGATTTCCGCCATGCCCATGGGAGCACCCGGATGCCCGGAGTTCGCTTGTTGCACTGCATCCATCGCCAGGGCGCGGATGGCATCCGCCAAGGCAAGTTTAGGGGCGGTCGGATTGCTCATTCGGAAGGCTCTTTGAAGCTGGCGCGCCTACGGGAAATATAGGGGCCAGTTGAGTGGGTTGCGAAGCAGACGATTTTAGCATCAGGGGATTTCCCTCACGCCATCGCCCTTAAGCCCGATGTAAACAAGCGTGTCGCCGGGAATCAAAGTGGTAGGCTACGCGCTCGAATAATCCGATTGCCCGCGCCCTCGTAGCCGCCCTCTTCGCCCGAACCTCATGTCCGCCCCCCGCTTCTTCTGCGACATCGCCCTTTCCGCCGGTACCCGCATCGCCTTGCCCGACGCCCTGGCGCACCACGCGCTGCGCGTGCTGCGCTTGAAAGCGGGCGAAACCGTTGTGCTGTTCAACGGCCAGGGCGGCGAATACCCGGCCGTGCTTGAAGTGGACGGCAAGGCGGGCTACGCCACGCTTGGCGACTTCAACCCGCGCGAAGCCGAGCTTGCCGGGCGCATCACGCTTGTGCAGGGTCTGCCTTCCGGCGACAAGATGGATTGGGTGGTGGAAAAAGCGGTTGAGCTGGGCGCCGCCCGCGTCAGCCCCATTGCCGCGCAACGCAGCGTGTTGCAGTTATCGGGCCCTCGACTGGACAAGCGCGTGGCGCATTGGCAGCGCATTGCGCAATCGGCCAGCGAACAATGCGGCCGCAACCGCTTGATGGTGGTAGATGCGCCGCAAACGCTTGCCGATTGGCTGGCCCAGCCGGCGGACGGCCTGCGGCTGCTGTGTCACCCGGAAGCCGGCGACGATCTGGCCGGCAAGCTGCGCGCCACGCCGGACTTGCAGGCGTTGACCTTGCTGGTCGGCCCCGAAGGCGGCTGGTCAGACAAAGAACTGGAACTGGCCCGCCAGGCCGGCGTCCAGGCGGTTCGCTTCGGCCCGCGCGTGCTGCGCACCGAAACGGCCGGGCTGGCGCTGCTGGCGGCGGTCAGCGCGTTGATGAGCTGGTAGCGGAAGGATGCGCGGTTAATCGTCCGCGCCCGCAGAGAATCGTTTTAGGCCGCGGTTAATCGTTTTCGGCCGCGGTTAATCGTTTTCGCCCGCGGTTAATCGTTTTCGCCATAGGGCGCTGCGGCGATGCCGGGTTCCGGGTCCGGGTGGCGGCCCGCGTGTTCGATGACAAATGCAAAGATGCGGCCGTTTTCACGCGCAAAGTCGGCAGCGTCCGAACACACAGTTTCAATTTTTGCGGCGTCTTCTTCCAGCACCGGGTCGCCGGAGTGCAGGCGGTACAGCCACAACACCACGCCCGTCTTGTGGTCCAGGACCGTGTCGCACAGGCAGTCGTACAGCGCATCCAGGTTGCCGCCGAAGTACTCGGGGAAATCCACCGCCTTGACGATGGCGCGAAGCACCGCTGAACGACTGCGGGCGGGGTCACAGTTGGCAACGAACAAGGACAAGCCAAGCTCGTGCGAGGCGTCCACGACGGCCTTCTTGTCCAGCCCCTCATGAGGCAGCGCTCCCCCGCGCAGAAGCTGCTTCTGCAACGTAGATTGGCCATTGCGCGTCATGCCTGAGCCTCCTTGAAAAAGGCGATCACTTCTTCGTTACGCTGCATCGTATCGGCATAACCCAGTTCGATCAATCGCTTGGTGTAGCTGGATTCGAATAGCAGATACGACATCAGCGCACCGCCGCCAGGACGGCCTGGGTCGGACGATACACCGAGTACGCGGAAAAGAGCACGGGCTTGCGCGGGCATGTCATCCAAGTGCTCAAGCGCCATCGTATCCAGCGACTGGCTGGGGGTGATGGTCAGCACCTGGATGCGGCGCACGTTGATCTGCGCGCCCTCCGGCGTCGCGTGGTCCATCAGGTAGTTGATGCGTTCCAGGCGCTCGACGTCCACCGACAGGCCATCCAGGAAAATGCTGGACAGCGCATGCCCGCCCACCTGGGCCAGCGACGGATAGGGCGGAGAATCTTCCCGGTTCTCGGGATGGGTGTCATCCCGAAAGCCCGTGCCGATCACCAGCACGCGATGGGCGCCCAGGTGTATGGCGGGGCTGATCGGCGCCAGTTGCCGCATGGACCCGTCGCCACACCATTCGCCCTTGCCGTGCACCGGCACCTGGCGCGCGGGAAACACGAACGGGATGGACGACGAGGCCATCAGATGGTCGATGCCGATAGGCGTGGGTATGGCCAGCCGCAAGTAGCGATGCCAGGGTTCGATGGGCGTGTGCGCCTGGTAGAACGTAAGGTGCTCGCCGCTGGTGTAGCCCGATGCCGTGATCGCCAGCGCCGACAGCGACCCGCGCTCGAGGTTGCCGCGCAGGTGGTCGAAGTTCAGCACGCGGCCCAGCAGCGCCTCCATGGGGCTGTTGTCCAGCAGTGACTGCGGCCGCTTGCGCGTCAGGCCCGAATACATCCAGCCCAGCGCCAGCAACCCCAGCCAACGCACGCCCGTGCGAATCAGGCCGGGCGCGTCGGCGCGGTAAATCATGTCGGTGTTCAGCGACGACCACAAGCGGCGGATACGGCGCACACCCAGGTGCGGGCGGTCGGCGCGGCACGCCAGCGCAGCGGCGTTGATGGCCCCCGCCGAGGTGCCGCAGATGATGTCGAAGGGATTCTGAAAGCGCGAATGCCAGTCAGGGTCCAGCAAGTCCATGATGGCGCTTAGCACGCCCACCTGGTACGCGGCCCGCGCGCCGCCACCCGTCAGGACCAGACCGGTCGGCGTGCGTGGGCACGCCGGACCGGCGGGACTCACTTCAACGTGGCGTGTTGACATCGACCACAGTCATCGCGGTCATGTTCACAATGCGGCGCACGGTCGAGCTTGAGGTCAGGATGTGCACCGGCGCGTTGCAGCCCAGCAGGAACGGGCCAACCGCCACGTTGCCGCCCGCCGCCGTCTTGAGCAGGTTGTAGGCGATGTTGCCCGAATCCACGTTCGGGCACACCAGCAGGTTGGCCTCGCCTTTGAGCGTGGACGACGGCAGGATGCGCATGCGCAGCGCTTCGTCCAGCGCGCAATCGCCGTGCATTTCGCCGTCGATTTCAAGCTCGGGCTCTTTTTCGCGCACGATTTCAAGCGCGCGACGCATCTTGGCGCCCGACGCGGAACTGCCCGATCCGAAATTCGATCGCGACAGCAGCGCCACCTTGGGAGCCAGGTACATACGGCGCATTTCGTTGGCGGCCGCAATAGTGAATTCGGCGATCTGCTCGGCGGTAGGTTCGTCGTTGACGTGCGTGTCCACCAACACCACCGTGCGCTCGTTGAGCAGCAGGATGTTCATGGCGGCATACACGTTGTGGCCCGGGCGCCGGCCGATCACTTCGTCCACGAACCGCAGGTGATCGTGGTAGGCGCCCACCGAGCCGCAGACCATGCCGTCGGCATCGCCCAGGTGCACCATCATCGCGCCGATCAAGGTCATGCGGCGGCGCATTTCCACGCGCGCCATTTCCTTGGTGATGCCGCGCCGGCACATGCGTTCCCAGTACGTCGTCCAGTACTGATGGAAGCGTTCGTCGTATTCCGGGTTGGTCACTTCAACGTCTTCACCCAGGCGCAGGCGCAGCCCCAGCTTTTCGATACGGGTCAGCAGCACCGATGGGCGGCCCACCAGGATGGGGCGGGCCAGGCCTTCGTCAACCACGACCTGCACCGCGCGCAGCACGCGTTCGTCTTCGCCTTCCGCGAACACGATGCGCGCCGGGCCGCCTTCGCGCACGATGCGCTTGGCGGCCGAGAACAACGGCTTCATGAACGCGCCCGAGTGGTACACGAACTGCTGCAACTGTTCTTCGTAGGCTTCCAGGTCGGCCAGCGGGCGCGTGGCCACACCGCCTTCCATCGCGGCCTTGGCCACGGCCGGCGCGATACGCACGATCAAACGCGGGTCGAACGGCTTGGGGATCAGGTATTCCGCGCCAAAAGAGATATCGAACGTGCCGTAGGCCGCTGCCACGACTTCGTTCTGTTCTTCCTGGGCCAGTTGGGCAATGGCGTAGACCGCCGCCTTTTCCATTTCACGCGTGATGGTGGTGGCGCCCACGTCCAGCGCGCCCCGGAAAATGTACGGGAAGCACAGGACGTTGTTGACCTGGTTCGGGTAGTCGGAACGACCGGTGGCCATGACCACGTCATCGCGAACGGAATGCGCCAGTTCGGGCAGGATTTCCGGCGTGGGGTTGGCCAGCGCCAGGATCAGCGGGCGCGTGCCCATGGCCGCAACCATTTCGGGCTTGAGTACGCCACCAGCGGACAGGCCCAGGAACACGTCGGCGTCCTGAATCACTTCAGCCAGCTTGCGGGCATCGGTCTTTTGCGCGAAGCGCGCCTTGTCCGGGTCCATGAGTTCGACACGGCCTTCGTAGACCACGCCTTCAATGTCGGTAACCCAGATGTTTTCCAGCGGCAGGCCCAGGTCCACCATCAAATCCAGGCACGCCAGGGCAGCAGCGCCCGCGCCCGAGGTCACGACCTTGACCTTCTTGATGTCCTTGCCCACGACCTTCAAGCCGTTGATGAACGCGGCCGATACCGTGATGGCGGTGCCGTGCTGGTCGTCGTGGAACACGGGAATCTTCATGCGCTCGCGCAGCTTGCGCTCGACGGTGAAGCATTCCGGCGCCTTGATGTCTTCCAGGTTGATGCCGCCGAAAGTGGCCTCCAGCCCGGCAATGATCTCGACCAGCTTGTCCGGATCGGTTTCATTGATTTCGATGTCGAACACATCCAGGCCGGCAAACTTCTTGAACAGCACCGCCTTGCCTTCCATGACGGGCTTGGAGGCCAGCGCGCCGATGTTGCCCAGGCCCAGCACGGCCGTGCCGTTGGTGATCACGCCCACCAGGTTGCCGCGCGCGGTGTAGCGGTAGACGTTGGCCGGGTCGGCCACGATTTCTTCACAGGCCGCCGCCACGCCGGGCGAATACGCCAACGCCAGATCGCGTTGGTTGGTCAGCTGCTTGGTCGGGGTGACCGAGATTTTTCCGGGGCGACCGTGCTCGTGATATTCAAGGGCGGCTTTGCGAAGGTTGGCATCCATAGGGGCGGCTACTGGCTATAAGTGAAACAGAGGGAGGAATTCTATTCCCATGGCGCGCGCCGCGATACGTTTGCGAAAGCGCTGGTGAAAGCTCGCCCACCGGACCGGGCAGGCGCCGGAATCTTACAGCAACCTGAACACATTTCAGGTTTCATTGGGCAGGAATAAGGGAAATCGACCCGCGGGATCGAACAGCGTCTTGACGCGGGCGTCCAGCCGAAACGTCGCCAAGCCGGGGGTCGCCCGGGACGGCACATGGGCGCCTGGCTGCGGCTCGGGCTGGGGCTTGCTAAAGGGCGGCACATCAGTCAGCGTGACGCTTTGCACCCAGGCCAGCGTACCGCCATGCCCCAACAGCAAATGCGCCAGGTTCACCGTGGCCGGCGCCTGCGGCTTCAGGGCGTCCAGCCGATAGCGGCCCAGCCAGTGATAGCCGTCGTTCGTTGCGAACGCGTCGCCGCCCGAGGCCAGCTGGAACAGCGCGGGCACCAGGGCCTGCACGGTGGCCGATCGCAGGGGCTGCACGTCGGCCTCGCCAAACGGCCCCAAGGTTTCTTCAACGCCGTCGGCCAGCATCACGTCCACCCCGAGCACGCCCGAGGCCGCGCAGCAACCCGCGGGCCACGGCGCCGGTGCGGCCAGCCATTCGGCCAAGGTCATGGCGTCAGGAAAACCGGCGAACTGCCGCAGCCCGGCCTGGGCCAGCGCGGCCATCGGCACGCCGGGCTGCGCGCGCCAGCGCGGGGTGTCGCCGGCCAGCCGCGCCAAGCCCGCCAACCGCGACGGGTCGATACGCAAACGCGGCGCGCTGCTCGCCGCGTAAGGCCCCGTTGCGCCCTCCAGCGCCATCACGACGCGATATTCGGCGCACAGCGCGCGGGCGTGCGCCACGTCGCCGTCACGCGCGGGCGTCAGAATGGCTTGCGCGCCACCTGGGCCGTTCTCGCCCAGATCAACAACCTGGCCTTGGCAAAGCAGCGTCAGCCGCTGCATGAAAGCGGCCCATGGCGTTTGCGCGGGCCGCCTGCCAAGCAGGAAAGCGCGCCGGGATGGCTGCATGACTACAATTCCTTTTTGCTTCAAAGACGCTTTTCGAGAATCCAATGCCCCGCCTTGCCGCTCGCACTCAAGACTTTCTGACATTCCAGGTAGTGGAACTATTCAAGCAGGCGCAGGCGCTACAGGCGGCGGGCCACGACATTATCAGCCTGGGCATCGGCGAACCGGACTTTACCGCGCCGCCCCAGGTGGTGGAAGCGCTGGAACGCGCCGCCCGCGCCGGGCTTAGCGGCTACGGCCCGCCCGCCGGGCTGATGCCGCTACGCGAGGCCATTGCGCAGTTCTACCACGACAAGTTCGGCGCCAAGATCAATCCGGCGCGCGTTATTGTCACGGCCGGCGCATCCGGTGCACTGACGCTGGCGTGCGCGGCGCTGGTCAACCACGGCGGCGAAGTCCTGATGCCTGACCCGTCCTACCCGGCCAACAGCAACTTCGTGCTGGCGGCGGGCGGCGTGCCGCGCTTGATTCCCAGTTCCGCCGCCAAACGCTTCCAGCTGTCGGCCGACGACGTGGCCCGGCATTGGACGCCCGCGACGCAGGGCGTGCTGGTGGCGTCACCCAGCAACCCCACCGGCACATCCATCGCACACGAAGAACTGGCGCAACTGCTAGCGCAGGTTCGTGCGCGCGACGGCTTTGCCATCGTCGATGAAATCTACCTGGGATTGTCGTATGAAAACGCGCCGCGATCCGCGCTGACGCTGGACGATGACATCATCGTCATCAACAGTTTCTCGAAATTCTTTCACATGACCGGCTGGCGCCTGGGCTGGATGATCGTGCCGGAAGACATGGTGGCGCCCGTGGAAAAAATCGCCGCCAGCCTGGCGATCTGCGCGCCCACGCTGGCCCAGCACGCCGCGCTGGCATGCTTTACCGAACAGGCGATGAAAACCTTCGAGCACCGGCGTGAAGCGTTCAAGCAGCGGCGCGACTACCTGTTGCCCGAATTCGAACGCCTGGGCATCCACGTACCCGTCAAGCCAGACGGCGCGTTCTATATCTATGCCGACATCAGCAACCTGGGCATGGACAGCGCCACGTTTTCGCAGCAGCTGCTGCTGCAAGCCGGCGTGGCTGCCGTGCCGGGACTGGATTTCGGGCCGGCCCACGGCAAGCACACCATGCGCTTTTCCTACGCGACGGGGCTGGACCGCCTGGAGGAAGCCGTGGCCCGCATCGGCAAGCTGCTGCAACGCTGATCCGCCATTTGCCGGCGCTTCCGGCGGTCGTTGCGATACCGTCCCAATGAAAAAGCGCGCTCGGTAAAGAGCGCGCTTTTTCGTCTGGCCGGCCGGGCGGTATCGCGCAGACAGGGTGTCCGGTATCAGTCCCGCGCCAGGGCAATGCCCGATGCCAGGGCCAGGCGCCGGCGTTCCGCCTGGACCTTGGCGCCGTAGCCGTTGTCGTCCGGCCCCGTGGAACCCACGTAGCAGGCCAGCCCGGCGTCGACCGAACCGCGCCGGTTGATACAGTCGCGCAGAATCGTCGCCCCGACGCCGATGTTGGCGGCTGGGTCCAGGGCGGTCTTGCCCACGGCGTCGAATTTGTCCTGGTGCACGCTGGTCATCACCTGCATCAGGCCTTGCGCGCCCACATGGCTTTCGGCCAGCGGGTTATAGCGCGACTCGATGGCGATGACCGCCAGCACCAGCAAGGGGTCCAGCTGCTTTTCGCGGCTGACCTTGTAGACGGTGTTCAACAGCGGGCCGGTAGCGTCATACGCCACCTTGTACTTGCGCGAGATATAGTTGCGCAACGCTTCTGCCTGCGGGCCGGTCGCCGACAAGGCGGGCTTCTTGGGCACTGGCGGCGCGACGCGCGCCGGCCCCAGCATGCCGGTGGCATTGCTGGCAGGAGCGGTTGGTACGGCCATGGCAATTGCCGACGCCGTGTCGGAACCCAGTTCGGAGCCGGTGTCGGGTTCGACGCCGGTTTGCATGGATGAAGGCGCTAGGGCGGTCAACAAGGCTTTGTGCACTTGCAATGCCTGGTCGCGCAAACCTGGCAGGGCAAATCCCATGCTTACCGTCACAATCACTGCAATGCCCAGATAGACTGAGCAAATACGCAAGGACTCGGCAAGATATTCGTGCACTCCTTGGGCCATATTCCTGAACAGGCTGGCCACTGACGCATCGGGCATGAAAACCTCCTGCGTGGAAAAAGAGGGAGTCAATGTTAACCTCTCTTTCGACCTCAAATGTAACCAAATCGCTGGGATCTGTAGTGAAATACCGCGACCTTAGAGACTTCCTCGCCCAACTTGAACGCATGGGCGACCTCAAACGCATTGCCGCGCCGGTGTCCACCCGGCTGGAAATGACCGAGATTTCCGACCGCGTGCTGCGCGCCGAAGGCCCGGCCCTGCTGTTTGAAAAAGCGCTGCACGACGGCCAACCGGCGCAGATGCCGGTGCTGACCAATCTGTTCGGCACGCCGTCCCGGGTGGCGCGCGGCATGGGCGCCGACAACGTCAGCGCACTGCGCGATATCGGCGAACTGCTGGCGTCGCTGCGCGAGCCCGAAGCCCCCAAGGGCCTGCGCGATGCGCTGGCCAAGGTGTCGATGCTGAAAGCGGCGCTGTGGGACATGAGCCCGAAAAACGTCAAGAGCCCGGCCTGCCAGGAAATTGTCTGGGAAGGCAAGGATGTGGACCTGACCCGCTTGCCGATCCAGACCTGCTGGCCCGGCGATGTGGCGCCGCTTCTGACCTGGGGCCTGGTCATCACGCGCGGCCCCAACGCCAAGCGGCAGAACCTGGGCATCTATCGCCAGCAGCTGCTGGGCCCGAACAAGCTCATCATGCGCTGGCTGTCGCATCGCGGCGGCGCGCTGGATTTTCGTGACCACGCGCTGGCCAACCCCGGCACGCCGTTCCCCATCGCCGTCGCTCTGGGCGCCGACCCGGCCACCACGCTGGGCGCCGTGACGCCCGTGCCCGACAGCCTGTCCGAATACCAATTTGCCGGCCTGCTGCGCGGTTCGCGCACCGAAGTTGCCCAGGCGCTGGGCAGCAACCTGTCGGTACCGGCGTGGGCCGAGATCGTGCTGGAAGGCCATCTGCTGCCCTCCTCCGACCCGCGCGCCGTCAAGCCCGTGGTGCCGGACGGCGTCAACCCGCCGCCCAACAGCGACTACGAGATGGCGCTGGAAGGGCCGTACGGCGACCACACCGGTTACTACAACGAGCAGGACTGGTTTCCGGTGTTCACCGTCGAACGCATCACGATGCGGCGCAACCCCATTTACCATTCCACCTACACCGGCAAGCCGCCCGACGAGCCCGCCGTGCTGGGCGTGGCGCTTAACGAAGTGTTCGTGCCGCTACTGCGCCGCCAGCTGCCGGAAATCGTCGACTTCTACCTTCCACCGGAAGGGTGCAGCTATCGGCTGGCGGTGGTGTCGATCCGCAAGCAATACGCGGGGCACGCCAAGCGCGTCATGTTCGGGCTGTGGAGCATTCTGCGCCAGTTCATGTACACCAAGTTCATCGTGGTGGTGGACGAAGACATCAACCCGCGCGACTGGAAGGAAGTGGTCTGGGCGATGACGACGCGCATGGACCCCGTGCGCGATACGCTGCTTGTCGAAAACACCCCCATCGACTATCTGGACTTCGCCTCGCCGGTATCGGGGCTGGGGGGCAAGATGGGCTTGGACGCCACCAACAAATGGCCCGGCGAAACCCACCGCGAATGGGGCACGCCCATCACGATGGATGCCGACGTCAAGAAACGTGTGGACGATATCTGGGGTCAGCTGGGCCTGTAGTTGTGGCTGTGGCGTGCAGCCCGTGGCCGCACGGTCAGGCTTTGGTACTGACCAAAAAAAACCCCGCGATGCAGAGGCATCGCGGGGTTTTTTGTGGCGCTTTTTATGGCGCAAGCCGCAGCAAGGTTGAACGCGTTATTCGTCGTCCTGGCGCGAGCTTTGCCACATCTTGAACAGCTGCCAGCCGACCAATGCGCCGCCCGCGATCTTGAGCAGCTTGAAGCGCTTGCCACCGCGCATCAGCAAGGTCGACACAGACGAGGTGACGACCGGATAACGACGCGCCAGCGTGATGGCCTGCAAGGCCCAGCGCGACGCCCCGCCCGCAGCCAGCCGGGGTAAAAGTCCCCGGATGATGGCGGCGGGTTCCAGCCGATGGCCGGTCGTCACGATGTCATGCACCAGCGATTCGCGTTCGATGGCGGCGCGGGCGCGCAGCAGTTCGATGCGCACGGCGCGATCCACGGTGGGAGACCTTTTCGACATGGTTCAGTCCTCCTCGCGTCGGCGCGCCGGGGGCTCGTCGTCTTGCGCGTCGCGGACCCGTTCAAGCAGTTCCGCGTCGCGGCTCAGCTCGTCAAGGGTGGCCGCAAAGGGCACCGCGCCATAGACCAGGCCATGGCGCACGACCAGCAACAACGCAATGCCCACAATGCCGTAGAACGCCGCCAGCAGGCCCAAGGCCATGTAGCGGTCTTCGGTGGGCCAGAACAGCACCGCCACCGTTACCGTGAACACCAGCACCGCAAGCGTCAAAAAGAGCAACGCCGCGAAGGCCATGCCCAGCAGCTTGAGCAGGCGCGCCTTTTCGTCGGCGGCTTCCAGCGCAAGCAGCTCCAGGCGGGTGCGCAGCAGCCCGACCAGGCTGGACGCGACGCCGAAAACAGATTTTCGTAGACCCATGTTGTCAGGAACGGCGGGCGGGCAGCGCCGGCATGCCGACGTTGCCCGCCCGATCGTTCAAACCAATCAGCGGCGGCTGATCAGCAAGCCGAGCAGCAGGCCGGTCACGCCTGCGATGCCGATGGCTTGCCAGGGGTTGTCATGCACGTAGTCGTCGGTGGCGCGAGCGGCTTTGCGGCCACGTTCCAGCACGGCGTCTTGCGCTTCATAAAGGGCTTCGCGGGTGCGCTTGAGCGAGGTCATGGCGCGCTCGCGCAATTCGTTGGCCTTTTCGCCCGTGGTGCCGGCAGCTTCGCGCAGCAGGTTTTCGGCGTCATTCAGGCTGGTCTTGACACTGTCGATCAGTTTTTCTTTTGCGACTTCTTCGGATTTTCTCGTGGCCATTTTTTTGAGCTCCTGTTGTGTGTCTATGACAAAAATATAATACCAGCCGCCCTGCCCGCAGCAAGACGTGCTTGATACCGTGTGCTACTTGATCTGCGTAATTTCAACCGCTGATTTCACGCCTGATTGATCTATGTCTTGCTTCATCACCAGGTTCACCGCCGGGCAATACCAATCGGTGACCGTCGTGTTCATGCCGGGTATCGGAATGGTCAGGCCCTGGAACGTGGCCATGGTGGGGTCGGAGTTGCGCGTGTAGGTGACCGGGTGGCAGGACTGGTTGCCCAACGCCGTGTTCAACGACGTTTTCTGGCCCACGCTTTTCTCGCCGATGCGCACCGTGGTGCTGGGCTGGCCCCCGACCGGCGCTTCTTTGCCGATCTTCAAGCGGAACGACGAGCCGGGCAGCTTTTGCCCGGCGTTCAGTTTGCCGTCGTAGGCAAACAAGCCCAGCATGCGCAGGTCGAACTGGCCCTCGGAAGGCTTGGGGGCTTCGCCCGCCGAGGCATAGCGCAGGAAGGTGGCCTGCCCGCCCTTGACCGTCATCAGGTAATCCAGCTTGGACTTGCCCGGCGGCAGGCCCGCGTAGCCAAACGTGGCCACGCCTTGCACGCGCGCCCGGCAGTTATCGCCATTGCTTTTGGTAACTTCGGTGAAGGTCAGGTCCGCGCCCAGGGACAGGTTGCCCGAGCCGGTCAACTGCACCGCGCCACCGTCATGCATGAACTGGGCGTCGCAAACGCCCGCCTGCACCGACGCCGAGGCGCCCACCGCGCCCATGCACAACACCAAGGATGCGATTTTTTGCATCGTCAATTGCCACTCCAGAATTCGGGACTTGCCACCCACGGCTGGCGGCGGCTGGGTTGATACTACACCGGTTGCCGTGCCCGACATATGTCCACTCGTGTCGGCTAATCGCTGCCCGCCAAATAAATTCTGGATATATGAATTCAAGAAATCAAAAGTTGTGGGGATGAAGGCCCGTCCCTATGATCGGGGGATATTTTGCCGGGTACGCCCGAGGCGGGCACACGATGAAGCTTTTCCCGATTTTTGCTGACCTGAAGGGTCGGCGGGTGCTGGTGGTGGGTGGCGGCGCGGTAGCCGAACGCAAAACGCTGGCACTGCTGGAAGCCTCCGCCCAAGTGGTGGTGGGCGCGCCGGAACTGACGCAGGCATTGACCGAACTGGTGGCCCAGCGCCGCGTTGAACATTTGCCAGGCTGCTTTGACGCCGCCTGGCTGGAGGACGTCTGGCTGGTGGTGGCCGCCACCGACGACCGCGCGGCCAACGCCGCCGTGTCCGAGGCGGCCGGCGCGCGCCGCATCTTTACGAATGTGGTGGACGACCCGGAGCTATCGTCGTTCCAGGTGCCGTCCATCGTCGACCGCTCGCCCGTCATCGTGGCTATTTCGTCCTCGGGCGTGGCGCCTGTGCTGGCGCGCCGCGTGCGCGAGCGCATTGAATCCCTGTTCGACCACACGTTGGGCCAGCTGGCCGCGTTGGCCGCAACCTATCGCAAGCGTATCCGCGCGAGCCATCCCGACCTGGGCGCGCGCCGCCGCTTCTATGACTGGCTGCTGGACGGCCCAGTGGCCGGCCTGCTGCGCCAGCAACAACCCGCCCAGGCCGAAGCCGCGCTGAGCCAGGCGCTGGACAAACCGCTTGCGCCCGCTGAAGGCAGCGTCGTGCTGGTGGGCGCAGGCCCCGGCGACCCCGGGCTGCTGACATTGAAGGCGCTGCGCGCGCTGAACGAAGCCGACGTCATCCTCTACGACCGCTTGGTCAGCGACGACGTCATGTCGCTGGCGCGCCGCGACGCCGACCGCATTTGCGTGGGCAAGCTGCCCGGCGAAAACCATCACGCTACCCAGGCTCGCATTCACGCCCTGCTGGTCGAGCACGCGCAAGCAGGCAAGCGCGTGGTGCGGCTGAAAGGGGGCGACGCCTTTATTTTTGGCCGGGGCGGCGAAGAACTGGAACATTTGCGCGCGCATGGCGTGCGCTTTGAAGTGGTGCCCGGCATTACGGCGGCGCTGGCCTGTGCGGCCTATGCCGGCATTCCGCTGACGCATCGCGAGCACGCCCAATCGGTGCGGCTGATCACGGCGCATTGCCGCGAAGACGAAGACAACCTGGACTGGCCCGCGCTGGCGCGTGAAAAGCAGACCTTGGCTTTCTATATGGGCGTGGGGCAGCTGGAACTCTTGACCCGGCGCCTGTTGGGCCATGGCCGCGCAGCCGACACCCCGTTCGCGTTGATCGAAAACGGCAGCCGGCCGGAACAGCGCGTGCTGTCGGGCACGCTGCAAGCGCTGCCCGAACTCGCGGCCGAACATGGCATCCGGTCCCCCGCCCTGTTGATCGTGGGCGAGGTGGCCGGGCTGGCACCAAAGCTGCGATGGTTCGGCCAACACATCGACGGGGAAGCGGTCCGTGCACCTGGCGCGTGAGCTGCGTTGCGCGGGCCCCGGCTGCCGGATCGGCAGCCGTCCGAGGCGCTAGCTAGGCAGGTTCACTAGGTAGCCGGATCACTAGCTAGCCGGATCGCCAGACAGCCCGGCCGCCAGACAGTCGCCCGCCGGGCTCCCCCCCGTCAGACCGTCTTCTGGGTCGTACCGAAGATGCGGTCGCCCGCGTCACCCAGGCCGGGCATGATGTAGCCGTGTTCGTTCAGGCCGTCATCGATGGACGCCGTATAGATATGCACGTCGGGGTGCTTGGACAGCACGGCGTCGATGCCCACGGGCGCGGCCACCAGTACCAAGGCGCGGATTTCCTTGCAGCCGGCGCGCTTGAGCAAATCAATAGCGGCGACCATCGAACCGCCAGTGGCCAGCATCGGGTCGACAATCAGCGCCAGGCGCTGGTCCAGCTCGCCGACCAGGCGTTCCAGGTAGGTATGGGCTTCCAACGTCTCTTCGTTGCGGGCCACGCCCACCACGCTGACCTTGGCGCCGGGAATCAGGCTGAGCACGCCGTCCAGCATGCCGATGCCGGCGCGCAGGATCGGCACCACGGTGACCTTCTTGCCGGCGATCTTCTCAACCTGGACCTGTCCACACCAGCCCTCGACGGTGGCGGGCGCCAGCGGCAGGTCCTTGGACGCTTCGTACGTCAGCAGCGCGCCCACTTCCTGCGACAACTCTCGAAAGCTCTTGGTGCTGAGGTCGGCGCGACGCATGATCCCGAGCTTATGGCGGATCAGCGGGTGGCGGATTTCGTGCACGGGCATGTGCGTAATTCTCCAGAATATTGAAATACAGGGTTTGTCGCCTCAGGCGGCCGTTCGCATGCCGCAACTGAGGATCGTAATCGGTTTAAAGCCCTTGGGGGGCAGCAAGCGCACATCGTGCGCGCCGCGTGGGGGCCCCCTTCATTGATCGGCCAGCCATGCGATCAGGGCGTCGTCGAAAGCCCGGACGGCACCCGCCTGTTCGTGGTTCACGATGCTGACGACCACGTAGCGCTTGCCGCTGGCTCCCAGCACGTAGCCGGCGATGGACCGCACGTCGCGCAGCGAGCCGGTCTTCAGGTGCGCCATGCCCTGCGTGCCATCGCCCTTCAGGCGGCGGCGCACCGTGCCATCCACCCCGGCAATGGCAAAGGACGAAATGTACTCGGGCATGACCGGCGAATTCCACGCCACGGTCAACATCGAGGCCAGGCTGTCGGCCGACACCCGGGCCTCGCGCGACAGGCCCGCACCGTTGTCGATGACCAGTTCGGGCATGTCCAGGCCCTGCTTGACCAGGGCGCCCTTGGCCGCCGCCTCGCTGCTGGTCACCGTGGCCGGCCGGCGGCCGCGCTCGGCGCCCAGCGTCAGCAGCAGCGTGCGCGCCATGACGTTGTTGCTGCGCTTGTTGATCTGGCGGATGACCTCGGACAAGGTCGGGGATTCATGCGAGGCCAGCACCACGGCGTCCGCCGGCACCATGCCCGATTTGACCTGCCCCTTGAACGTGCCGCCCAGCTCTTTCCACAACATGCGGAAGATTTCGGTGGCGTAATCCGGCTGCGACAGCGCCAGCCGATACAGGCTGAATTCGCCGCAAGACCCGGCCACCTTGCCGCCCACGCGGATCGTCACGCCCTGCTGGGTAATGAGGGGTTCCGTCGTCACGACCGGGGGGCCGGGACAGCGGACGTCGCTCCATTGCACGCTGCCTTCAATCTTCAGACCGGGCAAGGGCGGGTCGATCAGCGGCACCCATTTCTGGGCCACGGGGTCGGGCGTGAACAACAGGCGCAGCGCGCCAAAACCCACCATCAGCGCATCGGGGCTGGCGTTGTAGGCGCGGTCCGGGGCGCCGTCGAAAGCGCCCGGGTCCGTGGCGACCTGGCCGAAAATGCTGCGGTCGATGACCAGGTCATTGATCTGCTTGACGCCGCGCAGGCGCAGTTCGCGCAGCAGCGCCCACAGGTCCTGCATCAGAAACTGAGGGTCGCCGCCGGCCCGCAGGTACAGGGGGCCGGCCAGGACGCCGCGGGCGTCGGGCCGGGCGCCGGGCGCCGTCATGAATTCGGTGCGCCAGACGTAATTCGGGCCCAGCTCGGACAACGCGGCCCACGTCGTGACCAGTTTCATCACCGACGCCGGGTTGCGCGGTTCTTTCGCGTTCAGCGCGATCAGCCGCTGCCCGCCCAGCTCTTGCACCACCAGCGACAGCGAACTGTCGGGCAACTTGCTGGCCTTCCAGGCATTCACGACGTTGGGCGGCAGGCCCTGGACCTGCGCGCAGGCGCTGCCGGCCGACAGGGCCACCAGCGCGCCGGCCAGCCACCGCTTCAGCCCGCCCCACCGCTTCATCGCTTGTCCCGTCATGCCTTGTCCACCGGTTGCTATTGCTCTCAAGACCGAGAGCATACAAAACCTGGGACGGTTGCGGGCGGCGGGCAGATCCGACCCTGATAACCTTCGCCTTTACAATAGCCGGTTGCCCCGAGCTTGCCCGGCCGCCGCTATCAGCGTTTACCGGGCCGCCCCTCCTGACAGACAGATACCCGCAGATACCCGCGTGACCCAGTCCCTGACCGTTTCCGACTTCAATTACGAGCTGCCGCCAGAACTTATCGCGCAGACGCCCGCCGCCCAGCGCACGGGCAGCCGCCTGCTGCATCTGGACGCAGCCAGCCAGCTGCACGACCGCCAGTTCGCCGACCTGGTCGGCCTGTTGCGGCCGAACGACCTGCTGGTGTTCAACGACACCCGCGTCATCAAGGCGCGGCTGGCTGGCCACAAGATCACCGGCGGCAAGATCGAAGTGCTGGTCGAACGCATCACCGAGTCCGACCGCGTGCTGGCCCATGTGCGCGCCAGCAAATCGCCGGGGCCGGGCATGGTGCTGCGCCTGGCCGATGCCTTTGACGCCACCGTGCTGGGCCGCGAAGGCGAGCTTTTCGACATCCGCTTTCCCGGCCCGGTCCTGGACCTGCTGGACGCGCACGGCGCCACCCCACTGCCGCCCTACATTACGCACGCGGCCGACGCGGGCGACGACGATCGCTACCAGACCGTCTACGCCCGCGAGCCCGGCGCGGTGGCCGCCCCCACGGCCGGCCTGCACTTTGACCAGCCCACGCTGGACCGACTGGCCGACCTGGGCATCGCGCGCGCTTTTGTCACGCTGCACGTGGGCGCGGGCACTTTCCAGCCGGTGCGGGTCGACAACCTGGCCGACCACATCATGCACGCCGAATGGTTCACGGTGCCGCAAGCCACGGTGGACGCCATCGCCGCCACCCGCGCCAAGGGCGGCCGCGTGATCGCCGTGGGCACCACCAGCGTGCGCGCGCTGGAATCGGCGGCGGCGCAAACCGAAGGGCGCACGGCCCCCGGCCTGCCGCTGGCCGCCGCCCAGGGCGACACCCGCCTTTTCATCACCCCCGGCTACCGGTACCGCGTCGTGGACGCCCTGGTCACCAACTTTCACCTTCCCCAGTCGACCCTGCTGATGCTGGTGTCGGCGCTGGCCGGCGTCGAGCCGATCCGCCGCGCCTACGCCCATGCGGTGGCCCAGCGCTACCGCTTCTTCAGCTATGGCGACGCCATGTTTATCGAGTCCCCCGCCCCATGACCGGTCTGAACTTTGAACTGCTAGCCACCGACGGCGGCGCCCGCCGCGGCCGCATCACGCTGAACCATGGCGTGGTCGAGACGCCCATCTTCATGCCCGTGGGCACCTATGGCAGCGTCAAGGCCATGATGCCGCACGAGCTTAAAGAGATTGGCTCGCAGATCGTGCTGGGCAACACGTTTCACCTGTGGCTGCGTCCGGGCACGGACATCATGGAAAAGCACGGCGGCCTGCACGGCTTCATGCAATGGGACAAGCCCATCCTGACCGACTCGGGCGGCTTCCAGGTGTTCAGCCTGCAAGGCATGCGCAAGATCACCGAGGAAGGCGTGAAGTTTGCGTCGCCCATCGACGGCGCGCGGCTGTTCCTGACGCCCGAAGAATCGATGCGTATCCAGCGTTCGCTCAATTCCGACATCGTGATGGTGTTCGACGAATGCACGCCGTACGAAATCGACGGCCGCCCCGCCACGGTCGAGGAAGCCGCCCGGTCCATGCGCATGTCGTTGCGCTGGGCGCGCCGCTCGCGTGACGAATTCGACCGCCTGGGCAACCCCAACGCGCTGTTCGGCATCGTGCAGGGCGGCATGTACGAATCGCTGCGCGACGAATCGCTGGCCGGCCTGCAAGACATCGGCTTTCACGGTTACGCCATCGGCGGCCTGTCGGTGGGCGAGCCCAAAGAAGACATGATGCGCATCCTGGCGCACGTCACGCCCAAGCTGCCGGCCCAGGCGCCGCGTTACCTGATGGGCGTGGGCACGCCGGAAGACCTGGTCGAAGGCGTCAGCCGCGGCGTGGACATGTTCGATTGCGTCATGCCCACCCGCAACGCGCGCAACGGCTGGCTGTTCACGCGCTTTGGCGACGTCAAGATCCGCAACGCCAAGTACCGCGACGACACCCGCCCGCTGGACCCCAGCTGCGGCTGCCACACCTGCGGCAACTTCTCGCGCGCCTACCTGCACCACCTGCAACGGGCCAACGAGATCACCGGCGCGCGCCTGAACACGCTGCACAACCTGCATTTCTACCTGACGATCATGCAGGAAATGCGCGAAGCCATCGGGCAAGGACGCTTTGACGCCTGGCGCGCGCAGTTCGCCGCCGACCGGGCGCGCGGCATCGAATAACCGGGCCTTTTTCCAGGGGGGGTCTTTTTTATCGGGATTCCGTCCCCATAGATTGGGATCCATCCCTAGTGAAAGGCCGGCAATAACATAGATACAATAGTCGGCTTGCCCTATCCATGGCTCGCGCGGGGATGGGCGCATAACAACACAGCTAAGGGGTTTGGCAATGACCCACGGTTACATAGAGAACCCGGGCATGGCTGGCCGTAGCAACAAACAACCCACACAGACTTAAACGCAGGAGAATTCAATGTCCGTTATCGATACCGCAAGCCTCGTCGTGGCACAAGCCGCCGCCCCTGAAGGTAATGCGTTGATGGGCATGTTGCCCATCGTCCTGATGTTCGTGATCCTCTACTTCCTGATGATCCGCCCGCAGATGAAGCGTCAGAAGGAACACCGCAACCTGATCGCCGCCCTGGCCAAGGGCGACGAAGTGGTCACGGCCGGCGGCATGCTGGGCAAGGTCACCAAGGTCAACGACAGCTACGTGACCGTTGAAGTGTCCGAACTGGCCGACAAGCCCGTTGAAGTCATCATGCAGAAGTCGTCGGTTTCGACGGTGCTTCCTAAAGGAACCATCAAGGCCCTTTAAGCGTCTAATAGGAGCCCCGTCGGGCTCTTATTACGTTTGACGGGACCCACAGCCGCCCGCCGCGTTCATCGCCCGGGCGGCCCTTTTATCACCCTGACATGAAGTAGCCGGCAATGAACCGCTATCCCCTCTGGAAGTACATTACGGTCCTGATCGCGGTCATCATTGGCCTCTTGTACACGCTTCCGAATTTCTACGGCGAGTCGCCCGCGGTCCAGGTTTCCAGCGCCAAGGCCACCATCAAGGTGGACGCGGCGATGTTGAACCGGGTCGATCAAATCCTGACCGACGCCAAGATTCCGAACGAAGGCGTCTTCTACGAACAAAACGGCACGCTCGGCACCGTGCGCGCCCGTTTCCCCTCGACCGACCTGCAATTGCAGGCGCGCGACCTGCTCGACAAAACCCTGAACACCGTTGCCGGCGACCCGCACTACACCGTGGCGCTGAACCTGCTGCCCGCCTCGCCCGCCTGGATGCGCGCGATGGGCTGGTTCGCCCCCAAGCCCATGTACCTGGGCCTGGACTTGCGCGGTGGCGTGCACTTCCTGCTGCAAGTGGACATGCAAGGCGCGCTGACCGCCCGCTACGACTCCCTGGCCGCCGATGTGCGTTCCGTGCTGCGTGACCAAAAGGTCAACGTGGCCGGCGTCGAGCGCTCGGGCATGGGCGTTGCCGCCACGTTCGCCAACACCGACGACCGTGACCGCGCCATCGCCACCCTGCGCACCCGCCTGCCCGACCTGGAATTCACGGAACGCGAAGAAGGCGGCAAGCAAGTGCTGCTGGGCGCCCTGAACCCGGCCGCCGTCCAGCGCGTGCAGGATTCCGCGCTGAAGCAGAACATCAACACCCTGCACAACCGCATCAACGAACTGGGCGTGGCCGAACCGGTCATCCAGCAACAAGGCGCGGACCGCATCGTGGTGCAACTGCCCGGCGTGCAGGACGTGGCCAAGGCCAAGGAACTGCTGGGCCGCACCGCCACGCTGGAAATCCGCATGGTCGACGACACCCCCACCGCGCAAGCCGCGCTGCTGGGCGGCACCGTGCCCTTTGGCCTGGAACGCTACAACGACCGCGACGGCCGTCCGATCCTGGTTCGCCGCCAGGTCGTGCTGACGGGTGAAAACCTGCAAGACGCGCAGCCGGGCCGTGATTCGCAAACCCAGCAAGCCGCCGTCCACCTGACGCTGGATTCCAAGGGCGCGCGCATCTTCCGCGACGTCACGCGCGACAACATCGGCAAGCGCATGGCCATCCTGCTGTTTGAAAACGGCAAGGGCGAAGTGGTCACCGCGCCGGTCATCCGCAGCGAAATCGCGGGCGGCCAGGTGCAGATCTCGGGCAGCATGAGCTCCGAAGAAGCCGCCGACACCGCCCTGCTGCTGCGCGCCGGCGCGCTGGCCGCACCGATGTCGATCATCGAAGAACGCACCATCGGCCCGAGCCTGGGCGCCGACAACATCTCGAAGGGCTTCCATTCGACGCTGTACGGTTTCCTGGCCATCGCCGTCTTCATCATCCTGTACTACCACCTGTTCGGTGTGTTCTCCACGGTGGGCCTGACGCTGAACGTGCTGCTGCTTCTGGCGCTGCTGTCCATGCTGCAAGCCACGCTGACCTTGCCGGGTATTGCCGCTATCGCGCTAACGCTGGGCATGGCCATTGACTCGAACGTGCTGATCAACGAGCGGATACGGGAAGAACTGCGCGCCGGGGCAACCCCGCAGCAGGCCATCCACCAAGGTTTCGAACGCGCCTGGGGCACGATTCTTGACTCGAACCTCACGACGCTCATCGTCGGACTGGCGCTGCTGGCCTTCGGTTCGGGCCCGATCCGGGGCTTCGCGGTGGTGCACTGCCTGGGCATCCTGACGTCGATGTTCTCGTCGGTGGTGGGCGTGCGCGCCCTGGCCAACCTGTACTACGGCCGCAAGAAGAAGCTCTCTTCGATCTCCATCGGCGAGATCTGGAAACCGAAGGCAAACTGACAATAAGGCGGACGGCCCACAGCCGTCCGCCATAAAAAGAACCGAAGGCGAAAAATGGAATTTTTCCGTATTCACCGCACCATCCCGTTCATGCGCCATGCGTTGGTGCTGAACATCATCAGCCTCGTCACGTTCGCGCTGGCGATCTTCTTCATCGTCACGCGCGGCTTTCACCTGTCGATCGAGTTCACCGGCGGCACGGTCATGGAAGTCAACTACGCCCAGACGGCGCAGTTGGAAAACGTGCGCGGCGTGGTGTCCAAGCTGGGCTATTCCGACTTCCAGGTGCAGAACTTCGGCACCTCGCGCGACGTCATGATCCGCCTGCCGCTGCAGGAAGGCCAAACGTCGGCCACGCAAAGCGAAAGCGTGCTGGCCGCGCTGAAAACGGCCGATTCCAGCGTCGAACTGCGCCGCGTGGAATTCGTCGGGCCGCAGGTGGGCCAGGAACTGCTGCACAACGGCTTGATGGCCCTGCTGGTCGTGGTCATCGGCATCATGGTGTACCTGGGCTTTCGCTTCGAATGGAAGTTCGCCGTCGCCGGCGTGATCGCAAACCTGCACGACGTGGTGATCATCCTGGGCTTCTTCGCGTTCTTCCAATGGGAGTTCTCGCTGGCGGTGCTGGCGGGGGTGCTGGCCGTGCTGGGTTACTCCGTGAACGAATCGGTCGTCATCATGGACCGTATCCGCGAGAACTTCCGCAAGTACCGCAAGGCAGACGTCACCGAAGTCATCAACAGCGCCATCACCCAGACCATTTCGCGAACCATCATCACCCACGGTTCGACGCAGATGATGGTGCTGGCCATGCTGTTCTTCGGCGGCCCCAGCCTGCACTACTTCGCCATGGCGCTGACCATCGGCATCTGGTTCGGCATCTATTCGTCGGTGTTCGTCGCCGCCGCGCTGGCCATGTGGATGGGCGTCAAGCGCGAAGACCTGATCAAGCCGGTCAAGAAGGAAGGCGAAGAAGGCGAAGTCGCCTGATTCCCGCCCGCTGACCCCCCATCCCGATCCCGGCCCCGATCCCGGTCGGGCTGCAAACAAAAACCCGTCGCATGCGCGACGGGTTTTTGCTTTTGGGGCGGCGTGCAAGGCACGTCGACAATGCGCGGCCGCTACGAATAGCCGCGTTGGCCCCAAGTGCTTACCTTCGCCGTTCTCGCCGCGGGGCGTATTGACGGTTATATCCGAACAGATATATTCATGCGGGTACGAATCCGCCGGCATTCGCTACCATAGGTCCCCATGAAACTCACCATTGATCATCTCGTCATCGCCGCGGCGGACCTTGCCAGCGGTACGGAATATGTCGCCGGGCTGCTGGGCATCGCGCCACAAGGTGGCGGCGCGCATCCGCGCATGGGCACCCACAACCGCGTGCTGGGCATGGCGGGCGGCATGTATCTGGAGGTCATCGCCATTGACCCGGACGCGCCCGCACCCGAGCGGCCGCGCTGGTTCGGGCTGGACCAGGGCGACATGCGCGCGCGCTTGCAACAGGGCCCTTTCCTGGCGCATTGGGCCGCGCGCGTTCAAGCGCCGCTGGACCTGACGCGCATGCAGGCCGAACACCCCGAACGTATCGCCCCCGTCATCCCCATGACGCGCGGTGATCTGCGCTGGCGCTTGACGGTGCCGGACGACGGCAGCCTGCCGGCGTGGCGCGAAGCGGGTCACACGGCCGGCGACGGCTTGCTGCCTACGCTGATCCAATGGGATGTGGACGCCTACCCTGGCGTCAGCCTGCCGCCGCAACCGTTGACGCTGGTGCGCCTGACGGGATGCCACCCGCAGGCCGGCCTGCTGCGCCAGGGGCTGACCTGGATGGGTGCGGACACCCTGATCGACCTGGAACAAACCGACGGGCAGCCGCGCCTGACCGCGCTGATCGACACGCCGCAAGGGCAGAAGACCCTGGCGTAACCGCCCGCACATCGCATTCAAACCGGAGACCCCGCATGACAGCCACAGCTACCGCCACAGCCACAGCCACCCGCAAACGTTTCGACGACGAACCCTATCTGGACCAATGCCAGGCCACCATCACAGCCGTCAGCCCCGAAGGCGTCGAGCTGGACGAGACCGTTTGCTATGCGCGTAGCGGCGGACAGGCGGGGGACAGCGGCACGCTGACGCTGACGGACGGGCGCGTGCTGACGTTGGCGGACACGGTCTACGCGGACGACCGCCAGCGCATCCTGCACGTGCTGAGCCTGGCCGACGGCGACGCGCCCCCGCAAGTGGGCGACCGCGTCACCGTGGCCATCGACTGGCCGCGCCGCCATCGCCTGATGCGGCTGCACACCTGTCTGCACCTGCTTGGCGCGCTGGTGCCCGCCCCCGTGACCGGATGCAGCATCTCGGCCGACTCCGCCCGCATCGATTTCGACCTGCCCGAATCCACCCTGGAAAAGGCCGAGCTGACCGAGCGCCTGAATGCGCTGATCAACCGTGGCCTGGACGTCACCGTCACCGGCATCACCCCGGAAGAACTGGCCGCGCAGCCCGACCTGGTGCGCACGGTGGGCGCGGCGCCCCCGACGGGCACGGCCAAGATCCGCATTGTGGATATCCCCGGGGTGGATCGCCAGCCCTGTGGCGGCACCCACGTGCGCAACACCGGCGAAATCGGCGCGGTGGCCATCGCCAAGATCGAAAAGAAAAGCCGCACGAATCGACGCGTGGTCGTCAACTTTGCATAAGCGATGCGCGATAAAAAAAGGGCCGCGATGTTATCGCGGCCCTTGTTTGACGAGCGCCAGGGTTCAAGCTTTCTTCCACCAACGCCAAGGCGCGCGCAGCGGCCATTGATACTGGCTGCCCAACACGCGGGGCGCCAGCAGATGTCCTACCAGCACCGCGATGCCGGCCGCAGTCATCACGTCGGAAAGGTAGTGGTCCAGGTTGACCAGCCGGCTCATCGCCACCAACGCGGCCAGCAGCAGAAACACCACGCGCCAGCGCGGCGCGAGGATGCTCAGCACCACGGCCACGGCAAAGGCCGCATAGGTGTGGCTGGACGGAAACGAATTGAACTGCTGCGCGCGTGAAAACGATTCGCCCAGCCCGTAGATGCCCTTTTCGAAGAACAACTCGGGACGCGCGCGCGCCACCGACCGCTTGAGCAACAACACGACCACCCCGCCCACGGCCATGGTCGACAGCATCAGCAAGCTGCCGCGCGCCATGCTGGAATAGCTCATGCGCAGCGGGTTGCGCCAGCCACGCGCCAGGCCGATCAAGCCCACCACGTAGAAAGCCAGCGCCACGCCGATATACGGGCCGCTTTCGCCCAATTCGCCCACCCATTCAAAAGATTCGTTCACGCCGGCCGACACCGACTGCTTGATCCAGATGGCCAGGGGCAAGTCCACCCAGCGCGCACTCGCGCCGGCCAGCAACGCCAGGGCCGCGGCCAGCAACAGCCAGGTCGTCCAGGAAAATGGGTTGCGAATCTGGTTTTGCACGGAGGGGCCGGGCGCGGCAGGGGGCACGGAGGCGGCGGCCTGGGGCGTCAGGGGGTTCGGTGTCATCGGTGCCGCTTACGGGAAAAGAGGAACGCTTAAGGGGAAACAGGAATATTACTTGCGGCGGGAATCGAGCCGGCTCGCTATCGTAACGGCGACCTACCCACGGGGCCAAGAAACAATTTTCCGGCAAAGGTTAAAATTCCGCCTTTCCACCCCTTTCAGCCCCCGGGATCTACACCCGTCACGGCGACACTCATGCAAGCTACCTCCCTCAAGCGCGCCAACGCGCCCAGCGCCGGCGATTCCGCCGCCGCCGCCCTTCCGGACACTGCCGCCGCCGACGCGGGCACCGGTTCCCCCCGCAAGCTGTACATCCGCACCTTTGGCTGCCAGATGAACGAGTACGACTCGGACAAGATGGCCGACGTGCTGCGCGGCGACCAGGGCCTGGAGCTGACCGACAACCCGGAAGAAGCCGACGTCATCCTGTTCAACACCTGTTCGGTGCGCGAAAAGGCGCAGGAAAAAGTGTTCTCGGACCTGGGCCGGGTGCAGCACCTGAAAAAGACCAATCCCAACCTGGTGATCGGCGTGGGCGGTTGCGTGGCCAGCCAGGAAGGCGCGGCCATCGTCAAGCGCGCGCCCTATGTCGACGTGGTGTTCGGCCCGCAGACGCTGCACCGCCTGCCCGACCTGATCGCGCGCCGCCGCGCCGAGGGCCGGTCGCAAGTGGACATCAGCTTTCCGGAAATCGAAAAGTTCGACAACATGCCGCCCCCGCGCGTGGACGGCGCCACGGCGTTCGTGTCCATCATGGAAGGCTGTAGCAAATACTGTAGTTTCTGCGTCGTGCCGTACACGCGCGGCGAGGAAGTGTCGCGCCCCTTCGAGGACGTGCTGATCGAAGTGGCCGACCTGGCCGATCAGGGCGTGAAGGAAGTGACCCTGCTGGGCCAGAACGTGAACGCGTACCGCGGCAAGATGGAAGGCTCGGACGAGATCGCCGACTTTGCCATGCTGCTGGAATACGTGCACGAAATCCCGGGCATCGAACGCATCCGCTACACCACGTCGCACCCCAAGGAAATGACCCAGCGCATGGTGGACGCCTACGCCCGCCTGCCCAAACTGGTGTCCTTCCTGCACCTGCCCGTGCAAGCCGGCAGCGACCGCGTGCTGGCCGGCATGAAGCGCGGCTACACCACGCTGGAATTCAAGTCGGTGGTGCGGCGCCTGCGCGCGGCCCGCCCCGACCTGACGCTGTCGTCCGACTTCATCGTGGGCTTTCCCGGCGAAACGGAAGAAGACTTCGAAAAAACCATGAAGCTGATCGAAGACGTCGGCTTCGACACCTCGTTCTCGTTCGTGTATTCGCGCCGGCCGGGCACGCCCGCCGCCGACCTCACGGACGACACGCCGCAAGACGTCAAGCTGCGCCGCTTGCAGCGCCTGCAAGCGCTGATCAACGAGCAGGCGGCCACCATCGCCCGCAACATGGTCGGCACCCGCCAGCGGCTGCTGGTGGAAGGCCCCTCGCGCCGCGACCCCAACGAACTGATGGGCCGCACCGAGAACAACCGCATTGTGAACTTCGCCGCGCCCGCGCGGCTCATCGGACAAATGGTCGACGTCATCATCACCGAAGCGCACACCAATTCGTTGCGCGCCCGGGTGGCCGATGTGGACCGCGTTCCCCAAGAGGCCGAATGACCACTCCCCGTTCCCGCGCCCGTCGCAGCATGCCCGCCGTCGTCAACCTGGACGGCGACAACACCCACCTGGCCAATCTGTGCGGCCCCCTGGACGAGAACCTGCGCCAGCTGGCCGACGGCATGGGCGTGAAGCTGTCGCGTCGCGGCAGCCGCGTCACCATCGAAGGCGAACGCGCCGAATTGGCCGGCCGGGTCTTGCGACGCTTTCACGAACAAGCCGTGCACCGCGCCCTGTCGGTCGATGACATCCAGCTGGGCCTGGTGGAAATCGGCGTTGGACGCCAGGAAGACAAGCCGCAGGAAGCCCAGGTGCGCGAGGCCGATGCCTTGCCGGCCCTGGACGACGACAGCGACAGCATCGCGCTGCGCACCAAGCGCAGTGACCTGCGCCCGCGCACGCCGCGCCAGCGCGACTACCTGAACAACATCCTGAAGCACGACATCACGTTCGGCGTCGGGCCCGCCGGCACGGGCAAGACCTGGCTGGCGGTGGCTTGCGCCATCGACGCCATGGAACGCGATACGGTGCAGCGGCTGGTGCTGACGCGCCCGGCCGTCGAAGCCGGCGAGCGCCTGGGCTTTCTGCCCGGCGATCTGGCCCAGAAGGTTGACCCGTATCTGCGCCCGCTGTACGACGCGCTGTACGACCTGATGGGCTTTGAAAAGGTGCAGCGCCTGTTCGAAAAGCAGACCATCGAAATCGCGCCGCTGGCCTATATGCGCGGCCGCACGCTGAACCACGCGTTCGTCATCCTGGACGAAGCGCAGAACACCACGCCGGAACAGATGAAGATGTTCCTGACTCGGATCGGTTTCGGCAGCAAGGCCGTCATCACCGGCGACCCGTCGCAGGTGGACCTGCCGCGCGGTCAGGACAGCGGCCTGGCCCATGCGGTCAAGGTGCTGGAAGACGTTCAGGGCATCGCCACTACCCGCTTCACCAGCCGCGATGTCGTGCGCCACCCGCTGGTGGCCCGCATCGTCGACGCCTATGATCGCGCCTCTGAAAATGAAGCCTGATCTGTCCCTGTCCGTGCAGTACGGGGTCGAGGAAGCCCGCCTGCCCCGCTGGCGCCTGCGCCGGTGGGCCGAGCGTGCGCTGGCGGCGGCGGCCGAAGACGGGCTGGTGGATTTTTCGGCTGCGGAACTCAGCCTGCGCCTGGTCGGCGCGGCCGAGGGCCGGCGCCTGAACCGCGATTTCCGCGAACGCGACTACGCCACCAATGTGCTCACCTTCGAGTACGGCGTGGACCCGTTGGGTGTGGCGCGCGGCGATATCGTGATGTGTGTGCCGGTGCTGGTGCGCGAGGCGCGCGAACAGCGCAAACCGCTGCTGGAGCACGCCGCGCACCTGACGATTCACGGCGTGCTGCATGCGCTGGGCTACGACCACATCAAGGCGCGCGACGCCAAACGCATGGAAGCCCTGGAAACGGCCACGCTGGCGCAGATGGGCATTGCCGATCCGTACGTGGCGGCCGACTAGGCAGGCCCGGCAGGCCGTGGCCACCCGAGCGTCGAACGCCGCCGTGCGTTCGGGCATGCCGCTTGCGGCCCCTCGGGTCAACCCCTAGCCTCTGGCGAAAAATGGCGTCAAGCAACGCGCAGATGTCGTCGTTTGCCCGCATTTTCAGGGCCGTCGTTACAAAACCCACGCCAGTTTCGGTTATGCTGGCCCCTCCATAACTTGTCCTCCCGGACGATGTCTGACCCTTACCCTGCTCCTGAAGCGACCTCTGCTCGCTCATCCAAACCCGCCACCAAATCCCTTCTAGACCGCCTGCTTTCCCTTGTGCGCCGAGAGCCCGAGGACCGCGAAGGCATCAAGGCCATTCTGGAAGCTGCCCACGACCGCAACCTGCTGGATGCGGAGTCCTACAAGATGATCAAGGGCGCGCTGGCCGTGTCCGAAGGCACCGTCGGCGACATCATGGTTCCACGCTCGCGCATGGACCTGCTGGACGTCACGCAGCCCATCCCGTACCTGGTGGCCTCCGTCATTGAAACCGCGCACTCGCGGTTCCCGGTGTACGAGGGTGATCGCGACAACATCATCGGCATCCTGCTGGCCAAGGACTTGCTGCGCTGCATGCTGGAACCCGGCATCGAACTGCGCACCCTGGTCCGCCCCGCCGTGTTCATCCCCGAGTCCAAGCGCTTGAATGTGCTGCTGCACGAATTTCGCGCCAGCCGGAACCACCAGGCCATCGTCATTGACGAGCATGGCGGCATTTCCGGGCTGGTCACGATGGAAGACGTGCTGGAACAGATCGTCGGCGACATCGAAGACGAATTCGACGAAACCGAAGAAGACGAGATCTTCCCCGAAGGCGAAAACCAGTGGCGCGTCATGGCGGCCACCGACATCTCGCACTTCAACGAGGTCTTCGGCTGCCAGTTGCCTGACGACGAATACGACAGCGTGGGCGGCTGGATGGGGGGCCAGCTGGGCCGCATTCCGCGCCGTGGCGACGTAGCCGAATTCGACGGCCTGCGCCTGGAAGTGGCTCGCGGTGACGCCCGCCGCGCCATCTGGTTGCGCGTCAAGCGCAACGTGCCTGCTCAATCCTCCCGCCCCAACGACGACGCATGAGCCGTACCCCGCGCAGCATCCTCCTGCGCGGCGCCGCCGGCTTGACGCTGGCGGGCGCCGTGCACGCCCTGACCTTCGCTCCCGGCCCGCTGCCGGATTGGGCGCTGGCCATCACGCAGATACTGATGCTGGCCATCGCGGCGCGCGTCACGTTGACCGCGCCGTCGGCCACGCAAGCCTGGCTGCGCGCTTGGCTATTCGGCTTTGCCACCTACGCGGTGGGCCTGTATTGGCTGTTCATCAGCATGCATCGCTACGGCGATCTGGCCGCGCCGCTGGCCGTGGCCGGCGTGTTGGCCCTGTCCGCCTTCCTGGCGCTGTTCCCCGCCACCGCCAGTGCGCTGACGCGCCGCTACGTTCCGCTGACGGCGGGCGCCACGCCGCTGGGCAGGCTGTCATCCACGCTGGCCTGGGCCGCCCTGTGGGCCGCCTTCGAATGGCTGCGCGCGGTTTTGCTGACCGGCTTCCCGTGGCTGAACATCGGCTACGCGCAGGTGGACAGCCCGATTGCGGGATGGGCGCCCATTCTAGGCGTGCACGGTATGGCTTTCGTGGCTGCGTTCGCGGCCGCCGCCATCGCCAGCCTGTGGCAGCCGTCCCGCAAAAAGGCCATGGACTCGCGCCAGGCCCTGGCGGCGGGCGTCGCGGTGGCGCTGGCCGCCGTGGGTTGGCCGCTGTCGCGCATCGATTGGTCTTCGCCCACGGGTGACCCGCTTAACGTCAGGCTGATCCAGGGCAACATCGAGCAATCGCAAAAGTTCGACCCCGCGCTGCTGGAACAAAGCCTGGTGCGCCATCTGGAAATGACCGCGTTGCCGCCCGCGCCCGGCGTGCCGGCGCCGCAGCTTGTGATTCTTCCCGAAACCGTGATGCCGGTTTTCCAGGACCAGCTGGATCCGCGCATTTGGGACGCCTGGCGTGGCGTGGCCGCGCGCGGCAACATGACGATTGCGATGGGCGTGCCGCTGCATGATCGCGTCAATGGTCGCGACCGCTACACCAACAGCGTGGTGGGATTCGACGGCAACACGCCGGTCCAGCAACTGCTGACCGGCAGCACGGCCATGCGTTACGACAAGCGCCATCTGGTGCCATGGGGCGAATACGTGCCGCCCGGCTTTCACTGGTTTGTCGACATGCTGAACATCCCGCTGGGCGATTTCGATCGCGGCGCGCCGCGTCAGACGCCGTTCGCGGTGGGCGGCCAGCACATCGCGTTCAACATCTGCTACGAAGACCTGTTCGGCCCCGACCTCTTGCCCGCGCTACAGCCGGGCGCCAATGGCGAGCCGGGCGCAACCATCCTGGTCAACGTCAGCAACCTGGGCTGGTTCGGCAATTCGTGGGCGTTGCGCCAGCACTTGCAGATCGGCCGCCTGCGCACGATGGAAACCGCTCGGCCCATGCTGACGGCCACCAATACCGGCATTACCGCCGCGATCGACGCCAAGGGCCACGTGGCGGCGCAGCTTGCGCCGTTGCAGCCCGGCGTGCTGCCGGTATCGGTGCAAGGCATGACAGGGCTGACCCCGTATGCGCGCTTTGGCGACAAACTGGCTTTGGCCTTGATGGGCCTGATTCTTATCGCGGCCATCGGCGGCCACCGCAAGGCCCGGCCCGCCAACTGATCGCTGGTTTTCCTAGGTGAACAGGTTTTCAGGCAACCTGCCGCTGTCTTGCGGCGGGCGCACGGGCCCCTCGCCCGCCCCCGTCAGCTCAATGGCCTCGGCGATGGCGTCCAAGTCGTCGCTATCCAATTCCAGTGCGGCCGCGCCCAGCAGACCATTGACCTGCGCGGCACTGCGCGCGCCGACGATGGCGCCGGTAACGCCCGGCCATGCCAACGTCCACGCCGCGGCGACCGCGGCCACCGTCGTGCCGTGGTGTTCCGCGATGGGTTTCATCGCATCCGCCAGCGCCAGGTTGCGGGCAAGGTTCGGCGGCGCGAATTCGGCATTGCGCGCGCGCCAATCGTCCGGCGGCAACGCCCGGGCACGTTCGGCGGTAAACGCGCCCGTCAGCAGCCCGGACTGCATGGGGCTGTAGACGATCACGCCCACGTCATGCTGCGCGCACCAGGGAATAAGGTCGGCCGCCGCGCCACGCTGGATCGCCGAAAAAGGCGGTTGCAGGCAATCCACATGGCCCAGCGCCTGGGCATCCTGCAACTGCGCCAGATTGTGGTTCGACAGGCCAATGGCGCCAACCTTGCCTTCCTGCTTGAGGTTCAGCAGTTCCTGCCAATAGGTTTCGAGCGGCGTGCCGTCGCCGGCCGGCCAGTGCATTTGATAAAGGTCGATGCGCTCGACGCCAAGCCGGCGCAGCGACCCTTCGATTTCGCGGCGAATGCTGGCCGGTGCGCCGGTACGGCGCGGCATCGCTTGCGGATTATCGGTGGACCAGGTCAGCCCGCATTTGGTGAACACATAGGGCCGATCGCCGGGCGCCATCTGCGCCAGCGCGCGACGCACGACGTCCTCGGAGTGACCCAGACCGTACACCGCCGCCGTATCGATCCAGTTGATGCCCCGGTCCACGGCCAGGCGAATCGCGGCGATGGAATCGGCGTCGTCTTGCGGCCCCCACCCCACCGCCCAGCCGTTGCCGCCGATAGCCCAGGCGCCCAATCCGATACGCGTGATGTGCATGCCGCTGCGGCCCAGGGGCCGGGTGGGAAACGAAGTCTTTGTGCTCATGCCGGAATTCTCAGGTTGTCGCGCGGCTTTTTTTACGCGCAAGCCACAGGATGTCGAAAATTTTTTATCGCCCACGATAGCATCCGCACAAGCCTTTGATTTTTCTGGAATCCACGCGCTGGCACCCGGTCTTGGATGGTCTGATTTCGCTCACAAAATAAGCAGAAAAAGGCATCCCACCCCTATTTTTTTTGTCGTTTTATGGTTTTTGCCCGCGATCGACTTGCACACCCGATTTTGTTCGTGCATAATCTCGTTTCTTCGCCAACGGCACTAAACAAAACCGGCAACGAACTACGAAAAAGCGCACAATAAAACGTGTGTTTTTACCGTAAAACGTAGCAGGAATTGATTAGAGAAACGGGGGTATAGCTCAGCTGGGAGAGCGCTTGCATGGCATGCAAGAGGTCAGCGGTTCGATCCCGCTTACCTCCACCAGTCAACAGCGAAGAATGTAGTTGCAGTACCAGTTATGCAGTACAGCAAGTCCAAGTCCCCTTCGTCTAGAGGCCTAGGACATCACCCTTTCACGGTGAGTACAGGGGTTCGAATCCCCTAGGGGACGCCAGTTCACTGGCAGCAGTAAAGAAGTAGATAAGTGCAGTTGAAGTGACAAAGTAGTTGAGTAAGCCGCTGCGGAGCGGTAGTTCAGTTGGTTAGAATACCGGCCTGTCACGCCGGGGGTCGCGGGTTCGAGCCCCGTCCGCTCCGCCAAAAGCTCTCGCTCTGAGTCTTTCAAGAGCTCCGTCTTCGGGGCTTTTTGCTTTTATAGAGTGTGAGACCTTGTTGTTTGAAGTTTGGAACATCAGGGCGCCCTGGGGGGTATAGCTCAGCTGGGAGAGCGCTTGCATGGCATGCAAGAGGTCAGCGGTTCGATCCCGCTTACCTCCACCAGCACGCAGTACCGCAGTACCGTAGTAAAGTTGTTTGCAGTTCTGTTAGTTCAGGTCCCCTTCGTCTAGAGGCCTAGGACATCACCCTTTCACGGTGAGTACAGGGGTTCGAATCCCCTAGGGGACGCCAGATTTCTGGCACGTAGTACAAGCTGCCTTGACACCGCAGTGTAGTGATGAAGTTTGATGTTGTTGAGTAAGCCGCTGCGGAGCGGTAGTTCAGTTGGTTAGAATACCGGCCTGTCACGCCGGGGGTCGCGGGTTCGAGCCCCGTCCGCTCCGCCAAGCACTTTGGTGCTTGCCAGCATGCAGCTTGAAAGATCGCACGAGCGATCCTCGCAATACCCACTATCGCAATACGCATCGTCGCAGTACACATTGAAGCTCCGGATTCCGGGGCTTTTTGCATTTCAGCGCCCGCATTGTCCGCGCGTTATTTTGTGCGTTCTCCCCTCCTTTTACCCCGCCGCTAAGACTCGTCCGTTTTGCTGTCTGGACAGCTTTGCCGCGCCCCTGCATCCTGTGGGCTCACGCCACGCGAACCGAAGAGGCCTACGTGACCGCAAACGCCGCCGCGCCACACGCGCATCGCCAACACCTGCAAGCCATCATCGCGGGTTTGAATGAAGGCATCATCCTGCTTGAACCCGACGGCTCAATTGCATGGGCCAATAACAGCGCACTTGAATTACACGGCGTCGACAATCTTGAAGCGTTGGGCGGCACGCCCGCCGGCTACCGCAAGCGCTACACGCTGACCTACCGCAACCATCACCGCGTACCCGCGCGCCAATATCCGCTGGACCGCCTGGCCGCTGAAGAAACGTTTGACGATCTGCTGCTGGACCTGAGCCGCAAGGATGACGAAGAGTTCCTGCGCAACGTGCGCGCACGCGGCTTGAACCTGGAAGGCGACAAAGGCGCTGACTATCGCGTGCTGATCCTGCACGACCAGACCGAGCAGATCAACGCCGAAGAACGCTTCGAACGCACCTTCGGCGCGAATCCGGCGCCCGCCCTCATTTGCCGGCTTTCCGACCTGCGCTACGTCAAGGTCAACCAGGGCTTTCTGGAAATGACGGGCTACACGCGTGAGACCGTGCTGGGCAAGTCCGCGTACGAGCTGGATGTGCTGGACGGCGGCGACGACAAAGAACAGGCCGTGGCCAATCTGAACGAAGGCAAGACCATTACACAGCGCGAAGGCGTCGTGAAGCTGGCGGACGGCGGCGCCAAATTCGTGATGGTCGCCGGCCAACCGATCGACATGCAGGACGAACCCTGCATGCTGTTCACCTTCATCGACCTGGAAGCGCGCAAACGCACCGAGATGGCGCTGCGCGAAAGCGAAGAGCGCTTTTCCAAGGCGTTCAAGCTGGCGCCCGTGCCGATGGCCGTATGCGAAGGCGATACGCTGCGCGTGCTGGATATCAACGACGCCTTTGCAGCGGTAACCGGCGCATCGCCCGAAGACAGCGTGGGCGCGGCCTTGACCGACGTAGGCCTGCAACCCTACGAAGGCATGGCCGCCAGCCTGAAGCGCGGCGAAAGCGCGCGCAACCGCGAAGCCACGCTGGCCACACAGGATGGCGGCGCGCTTGATTGCCTGGTGTCGGCCGAGCCCGTGATGATCGGCGGGCAACGCCGACTGCTGATCGTGATGCAGGACATCACCGAACGCAAACGCTCCGAGATCGAACTGCTGGCCGCGATCGAAGCGGTGATGCAGGACACGTCGTGGTTCAGCCGGGGCATCATCGAAAAGCTGGCGCAGTTGCGCCAGCCCGCGCCGGCCTCGCGCGATGTGGCGGAACTGGCGCAACTGACCACGCGCGAACGCGAAGTGCTGGGCCTGCTCTGCCAGGGCCACGACGACGACGGCATCGCCAAGGCGTTGAAGCTGTCGCGCAATACGGTGCGCAATCATGTGGCCACGATCTACAGCAAGATCGGCGTGCACCGTCGTAGCGCGGCGATTGTCTGGGCGCGCGATCGAGGGATCACGGGCCACGAGTCCGCGCGGGCGCGTGACAAGCCGGCTAAGGAGTGATCGCGACGGGGTGATCGCAACGGGGTCATCGCAACGGGGTCGTCGCAACGGGATCGTCGCAACGGGGTGATCCGGCAAAGTGACCGCCGCGCAATAGTGCCGTCCCGGCGCCGCCGGCTACGCCCGGAATTTACAATTAGAATCAAAATATTGAGGGGGTCGGCGTCGACGAAGATGCCATCGCGTTAGACCGCGCCGCACGGTTAAATCTTCTATTCGCGGCGAACATGCGTCGAAGTGGCCCGCATTTTCGTGCAGTGGGCCTGCATTGCGCAAACCCTGCGCAGGTTCTTACGATCCGCCGATCCCGCCCTTGCCTCGCCAGGCAAGCGGCGTGGTTTTCGATAGATCGATTGGAGCCCGCCCTTGCAGACCGCCTACATCCCCGTCCCGCAAACGACCCGCAACCGAGCCGCCCCGGCCTGGACCCCCGACGGCATCCTGGCGCTGTACGCGATGCCGTTCATCGACTTGATGCACCGCGCCCAGCAGGTCCATCGTGCGCACTTCGACCCGAATGCCGTGCAGCTGTCCAGCCTGCTGTCGATCAAAACCGGTGGCTGCCCGGAGGATTGCGCGTACTGCCCGCAGTCGTCGCACTACGACACCGGGCTGGATGCCGACAAGCTGATGCCGCTGGATGAAGTGGTGGCCGCCGCGAAGGCCGCGCAGGCAGGCGGGGCGCAACGCTTTTGCATGGGCGCGGCCTGGCGCAGCCCGAAGCCGCACCATCTGGAAGCCGTGGCGCGGATGGTCAGCGCGGTGAAGTCCTTGGGGCTGGAAACCTGCGTCACGCTGGGCATGCTGCGCGACGGCCAGGCCGAGCAGCTCAAGGACGCCGGTCTGGACTACTACAACCACAATCTGGACACGTCGCCGGAGTTCTACGGCAAGATCATTTCCACCCGTACCTACCAGGACCGCCTGGATACGCTGGCGCGCGTGCGCGAGGCCGGCATCAGCGTGTGCTGCGGCGGCATTGTGGGCATGGGGGAATCGCGGCGGGAACGCGCCGGTTTGATCGCGCAACTGGCCAACATGGAGCCCTATCCGGAGTCGGTGCCAATCAACAACCTGGTCCAGGTGGAAGGCACGCCGCTGGCCAAGGTCGAGCCGCTGGACCCGTTCGAGTTCGTGCGCACGATCGCCGTGGCGCGCATCACGATGCCGCGCGCGGCCGTACGCTTGTCGGCCGGACGCGAAACCATGGACGACGCCATGCAGGCGCTGTGCTTCATGGCGGGCGCCAATTCGATGTTCTATGGCGACGCGCTGCTGACCACCGCCAACCCGCAGATGCAGGCCGACCAGCGCCTGCTGCAACGGCTGGGCATGCACGTGGAGCCGGCGCCGCACCATGCCGCGCCGGAGTTCTCGGGCGCGGGGCATTCCTCCTACGGACATGCCTCCTACGGACATGCCGCCTCCGGACTTGCCCCGTCGGCACAGGCCGCCGCCGCACTCACCGCCTCGGCACTTTCCGCTTCCCCCGAGCCGGCCGCGGAGCTTTCCGCCCCCCCTCGAGCCAGTTCTGACCAACCCTGCGCAGAAGGCGGCACGACATGCCGTTGACCCCTGGCGTTCTTTACCTGTTGGCAAGCGTGACGTGCAGCGTCACAGTAGCCGTGCTGCTCAAGTTGGCGCGCCGCTACGACGTGGACGTGCGGCAGGCGATTGCCATGAACTACGCCGTGGCCGCCCTGCTTTGCTGGGCCGTGCTGAAACCGAACCCTGCCGCGCTGTTCACGCCGAGCACGCCGTGGGCCGTTCTGGCCGCGCTTGGGGTGCTGTTGCCCAGCGTGTTCCTGGCAATGGCGGAGGCGGTGCGCCACGCCGGCATCGTGCGCAGCGACGCGGCGCAGCGCCTGTCGCTGTTCATCCCGCTGCTGGCCGCGTTCCTGTTGTTTGGCGAACCCGTCAATGGCCGCAAGCTGGCGGCGGTCCTGCTGGCGTTTGCCGCGCTGGCATGCTTGCTTCTGCGGCCGGCGCGCTGGGCGTCGGCAGGCGGTGCTGCGCGCACCGCCGGGACCGCCGCGACTGCCGCCGCGACTGCCGCCACGACTGCCGCCACGAACGCCGCCACCACCGCCACCACAACCGTCGCCACAACCGCCGCCGCCGCCGCCACCACGACCGCCGCCACAACCAACGCCCCCACCAACGCCGCCACCAACGCCACCAACGCCACCAACGCCGCCGCCTCTGAACGTGGCATCTGGCTGTGGCCGCTGGCGGTGTGGGCGGGATACGGGGTGATCGATATCCTGTTCAAGCAGGTGGCGCGCGCCGGCACCGCGTTTGCCGGCGGGCTGCTGTTGGCCTTCGTGCTGGCGGGCGTGTTGATGTTGGCGTATCTGCTGGCGCGCCGGGTGCGTTGGCAGCCGCGCCATCTGCTGGCGGGCGCGGCGCTGGGCGTGGCCAATTTTGGCAACATCCTGACCTACATCCGCGCGCACCAGTCCTTGCCTGAACATCCGGCGCTGGTGTTTGCGTCGATGAACATGGGCGTGATCACGCTGGGGACGCTGGTGGGCGCGTTAGTGTTTCGTGAGCCGCTGACCCGGATCAACGCGCTGGGTATCGCGCTGGCGCTGGGCGCGATCGTCGTGATGGCGCCCTGGTAATCCCCGCCGCGCGATCGTCAGGTGCCCGTGCGGCGGCGGCGCTGGGTGTCGGATTCGGTTTCCGAGGGCGAGACATCCTTCTCGCCTGCCCCGGATTCAACATCAGCAGCACGGGCGCCAGTTGGCGCGCCGGTACCGGCTGCCGTGGCATCGGATGCCGCGGGATCGCCCGCCGCGGGATCGCCTGCCGCAGGATCGCCTGCCGCAGGATCGCCTGCCGCAACATCGCCTGCCGCACGATCGCCTGCCGCATCGTCAACTGCCCCAGCATCGCCCGCCGCACGATCGCCTGCCGCATCGTTAACTGCCGCAACATCGCCCGCCGCAGGATCGCCTGCCGCAGCATCGGCTGCCGCAGCGTCCGCCGGCCATTCCTGCTTGAGTGCCGGCTCTTCAACGACCGGGTCCTCGGTGGCGGTGACCGGCGCGGCGGCGGGGTCCGGCTGCACCATTTCCATCGCGATGTCGTTTTCCGGATCCACGCGCGGGTCCAGCACTGCCGCCGCGGGCGAGCTTTGCAGCGTGTCGGGCATCGGCACGAAGTGCGTCGGCGCTTCGTCCACCTGGTGCGCGCCGGTGACGCGCGTGGGGCGCACCTGCCATACCAGGATCAAGGCGCAAGCCGAGATGAAGACGTAGTACATGCTGGGCCCGCCCAGCGACATCATCAGCCCCGCCACCATCGGGCCGATACACGCGCCCACGCCATAGGTCATCAGCAAGACGGCCGACAGGCTGACCCGGCGTTCGGACTCCACGTGGTCGTTGGCGAATGCCGCACCCAGCGGGTACAGCGTGAATTGCAAAATGCCGAACACGCACGACAAGGCCACCAGCGCCCAATACGGCAAGGTCAGCCAGCCCCACATCACGGTGGGCAGCAGCACCAGCAGCAAGGCATTGAAACGGATCAGGCCCGCGCGGTTGATGCGGTCGGACAGCCAGCCCATCGGCCATTGCGACAGCAGCCCCGCCGTGACGGCGGCGGCCACAAAGACGGCGGCCTGCGACGTCGTCAGCCCGTGCTTGGCGCCGTAGACGGCGGCCAGCCCGTAGAACGCGCCCGACAGGTTGCCCGCCACGAACAGCACCGTCATGGACAACGGCACGCGCCGCATGAAGAAGCGGATGTCCAGCGGCGCGGGCAGCGGCGTGGGCGGGTGGGAACGCGCGGTGACGGCAATGGGCACCAGGCACAACACCAGGCACATGGCCACCAGCGTCAGGGGCCGCAGGTCCAGCGTGGCGTAGGCGGTCAGCGCCAACTGCCCCAGCACGGTGCCCAGCCCGGACACCACCATGTAGACCGAGAACACCCGGCCGCGCTGGTGGTTTTCGGTTTGTTCGTTCAGCCAGCTTTCGATGACCATGAATTCGGTCACCATAACCACGCCGGAAATCAGGCGAAAGACCAGCCACAACGGCATGGAATCAACCAGCGTCTGGGCCAGGATCATGCTGGTGGCAATCGCCGCGCACGCGACGAACGCGCGGATATGACCCACGCGAATGATGAGCTTGTGCCCCAATCGGGCTCCGCACACCAGGCCCAGGTAGTAGCCGGCGATCAGGACGCCGATCCACACTTCGCTGACGGACTGCGCGGTCAGGCGAAGGCCCATGTAGGTGTTGAACAGACCCGTGCCGATCAGCATCAGCAAGGTCGCGAAGTACAGGGACGAGAATGAGGAGAGGGTGGCGAGCATGGCGTTGGCAACCGCTGCTGGCATTAGCACGGCGGGCTGCAAAGGCAACCCGCCGCGTTGAGCGGTAAAACTGGAAGCTACGTTAGGTCAGATTTGCGACAGCAGCGTGGCGGCGTCGCTGACTTCGAACTTGCCAGGACCTTCCACGTTCAGCTGCTTGACCACGCCGTCGACGATCAGCGCCGAGTAGCGTTGCGAACGCACGCCCATGCCGCGCGCGATCAGGTCCAGTTCCAGACCCAGTTCCTTGGTCCACAGCGCCGAGCCATCGGCCAGCATGCGGACACGGCCTTCGGTCTTTTGTTCGCGGCCCCAGGCGCCCATGACGAACGCGTCGTTGACGGCCACGCACCAGATTTCGTCCACGCCCTTGGCCTTGAGGGCGTCGGCTTGTTCCACGTAGCCAGGCAGGTGCTTGGCCGAGCAGGTGGGGGTGAACGCGCCCGGCAGGGCGAACAGCGCGATGGTCTTGCCGCGGGTCAGGTCGGAAACCTGGAACGCGTTGGGGCCCAGCGAGCAGCCGGCGGTTTCGGTTTCGATGAATTCGGTCAGGGTGCCTTCCGGCACGCGGTCGCCGACTTTGATCGTCATGGTATCTCCAGGGAAAGTGGGGCAATGCATTGAGGCAGGATCGCCTCACACCCTCCATCATAGTGCGTGCGCGCCCTGCCCGCTGCGCCAGACCGACACGAAAAGAACACGCACAGTCTGAAACGACTCCACACCGGGACCTCATCGCGCGGATACGGCTGCTTGTCATAATGCGCGAGTGTCCCACGCCCGCGCGGCGCCTACATCGCCCTTCGCCCGCCGGGCATCCAGCGGAGATCCACAGATGCACAAGTTTCTGACAGCCCTGGCCTGGGTCCTGGCCACCGCCGCCGCCCCGGCCTGGGCGGCACCGGACGCCAGCGAGCAGGCGCAATACGATTCCTTCGTGGTGGCCGCCGGCGCATCGAACGGCGCGGCGCGCGCGTGCGGCGCCTCGGAGCCCGACCTGGCGCAGCATCAGGCAACGGCCCACAAGAACCTGGCGCGCTACGCCAAGGAATATGGATTTTCAGCCGCGTCCTACGACGCGTTGTTCCAGAAGGGCCTGGCCGAAGGCAAGACGATGATGGACGACATGAAGCGGTCCGGCGTGGACGGTTGCCGGGGCGTGCTGGGCAGTTTTCAGAACGAACGCGCGATCAGCTACGACGATATGAAAAGCGCGCTGGCCGAAGTCAGCGACGGCCTGCCGGGCGAAGAAGCCCAGTAGACCGCCGCGCTAGCCGACGGGCTACAGCCCGTTCTGCTTGAACCAATCCAGCATCCGCGTCCAGGCCTGCTCGGCTTCCGGCTTGCGATACGACGGCCGGTAGTCCGCATGGAACGCGTGCGGTGATTCCGGGTAGACGTCGATGCGCGACGCCTTTGCCGGGGCCGGGCCCTTGGCCAGTTCGATGCGCATCTTGTCCACGTCCGTCAGCGGAATGCCGGCGTCCTTGCCGCCGTAAGCGCCCAGCACGGGCGCTTTCAATTCGCTCACCAGGCTCAGCACCGATTTGGGTTTGAGCTCGCTGGGTTCGCCCGCCAACTGCCCGTAGAACGCCGCGCCCGCGCGCAGCTTGGGGTTGTGGGCCGCGTAGAGCCACACCTGGCGGCCACCCCAGCAAAAGCCCACGATGCCCAGCCGGTCGGGGTTGCCGCCGTTGGCGGCCGCCCACTTCGCGGTGGCATCCAGATCGCCCTGCACCTGGATGTCAGGCACCTTGCCGATGATCTCGGCTTGCAGCTTGGGGATTTCGGTGTACTTGGACGGGTCGCCCTGGCGCGCGAACAGTTCCGGCGCGATCGCCAGATAGCCCAGGTGCGCCAGGCGTCGGCACACGTCCTGGATATATTCGTGCACGCCGAAGATCTCGGACACGACGATGACGGTGGGCAGGTTCTTCTTGCCTTCGGGCGCCGCGCGGTAGGCCGGCATCTTGCCGTCGGCGGTTGGAATATCGATCTTGCCCGCCGTCAGCCCCTTGGCGTCGGTGGCGATGGCGGTCTGCGCCACGGCTTGCCCGGCAGCCAGGGAAAAGCCCGCCGCGACGGTCGTGGCGATGAAGCCCCGCCGATCCAGCCGCAGGGGCGGCAGCAGGCTGTCGAAGTGCGCGTCCTGATCTTTCATCGAGAATCTCCTGACAAAAAAAGCCCGACCCCGGGGCGCCGCGCGCACCGTGGGCCAAGCCGGGTTCACTTCAGGGAGAAGTCCACGCGCGAGGGTTGCCCCTCGTCCTTGATGCCGTCCGCGTCCAGCTGCGGCGCGACGATGAAGACACGGTCCGCGAGTCCTTCCTGGGCTAGCAACTTCTCATATACCGCCTGGGCGCGGGCATCGGCCAATTGGCGTAACTGCTCGTCGCCCACCTTCGCCACGCCGCGCAGCATGGCTTCCATTTGCGCGGCCGGCACCGACTTGGACATGCCGATGAAATTGCGCGGCTTGTCCTTGATGTCGGCGTCGTCGTAGACCTCTTCCAGATACTTCTGGCGTTCGGCGGCCGACACCTTCACGCCGGCCGGGTCGGGCTTCTTGCCGCGCGGCGTCGTGTCGGCGGCCTTGGCGGCGCGAATTTGGGCGTCGACCCAGGCTTGGCGCAGCCCGTCCAGGTCGGTCTTGGGATCGGCGCGGCCGCTGATGTCCATCTTCAGCGCGGGGCGGTCCGTCAACGCCTTGATCAGCGTGTCGATGCGCTGCACCGAGTCTTCGGTCAGCACCGCGCTGCCCGGCGCGAACTCCACATACGACAACTCTTCGCCGCCGCCGAAGGCCGAGGCCAGCAAGCTGAACGGCGACGTCACCGCCTTGACGACCAGGTTCATCATCACGCGCACCACGATGCCGCCCACCGAAAATTCCGGGTCATCCAGCGAGCCGGACACGGGCAGGTTGATGTCGATATTGCCGCGCGAATCCTTCAACAGCGCCACGGCCAGCAGCACCGGCAGCTTGGTGGCGTCGGGGCTGTTGGTCTTGTCGCCGAAGGTCAGCTGGTTCAGCACGACGTGGTTGGACGCCTGCAATGCGCGGTCCTTGATCTTGTATTCCAGGTCCACCGACAGCTTGCCGCGCTTGATCGGGTAGCCCACGTACTTGGCCGAATAGGTGTTGAAGCGCGGCAGGTCCACGCCCTTGGCCGACGCCTTCAGGTCCAGCGTCAGGTATTTGGCGAAAGGCTGCACGATGCCGCTGATGGACAGCGGCGCCGTGGTGTAGACGCGCCCCGTGACCTTGACCTTGGCGGGCTGCGGGTTGGTGGACGACACGGCCGAGATCGCGCCTTCGATGGCCGACAGCTCGGCCACATAGTTGGGTTTGACGAAGCGGTCGGTAAACGTCATGCGGCCACGCGACAGCGTGACGCTGTTGACGGCGATGTCAGGCATGGCCGCGCCGTCGCCGCCTTTGGAGGCTGCCGGGGATGCCGCCTTGGATGCCGCCGACGATGCCGGCGCGGCGGGCGACTGGCGGCCCGGCGTTTGCGTGTCCTGCGTGATAGAGCCGCCCGCCTGGCCCGGCGCCGCCACCAGGTCCATCACGTTCAGCTGGCCCTGGGCATTCAACAGAATGCGGCCGTAGAAGTCTTCCAGCGCGATGTCGCCCAGCTTGGCGCCCACCTTGTCGCCCGCCACGGACACGTCCATGCCGGCAAAGGCCAGCCGCTTCCAGTTCAGGAAGTCGTCGTTGTTGACGCGGTCTTGCAAGTCGACGCCGGTGATCTCGACGCCGCCTTTCCAGTTGACCCGCATGGGCGCGTTGTCGGCGGCGGCGGCATAGGCCACGTCGCCCTTGGCCCCCAGCGTAATGGCGCGCACGGTGGCGTTCAGGCTGCCGGCGGCGTAGGCCGCGAACGGCGCGACGTTCAGGTCGGACAGGTCGACGGACGACGCGAAGGTCAGCGGCTGCGGCGTGAACGTGCCCGCCAGGTTCAGCTTGCCGTTGCCCTGGATGCCCGCCGCCGCCAGCGTGAAGCGGCTTTGGCCCGGGCCCATGGCAAGGCGGTCGGCCGTGACGTGCAGCGATTGCAGCGCAATGTCCAGCGGAGGTTTTTGCGCTTCGTCGCGTGCCTTGAACTGGGTCAGGTCGGCCTGGACAGCGGTGGCCGAGGCGTCGATGGCGCCGCCTTTTTCGCGCACGTGGATCTGCGCGTTGGCGGCCAGCCGGCCGTCTTGCAGCAGGATGGGGGCCACGCTGCGCACGGCCGGCGCCAACGGAGCCAGGGCAATGTTGCCCAAGCGCACGCCCAGCTCCAGCGACAGCGGCGACAACTCCAGCGGGCCTTTCGCGCGTATCCAGCCGCCGTCGGTGCTGTTGTCCACCGTCAGCCACAAGTCGATGGGCTGGTTCTTGACCTCGGGCACCACCACGCCTTCCACGGTGGCGCCGATCCCGGTCATGACGTAATCCAGCTTGCTGACCGCATCGGTCAGGTAGAGCTCGCCTTCATGCAGGTTGAAGGCGTCCAGCGTCACCTTCCATTCGGACGGGGCGGGCGCGGCGGGCGGCGTCGCGGGCGGAGCCGTTGGGGCGGGTGCGGGATCGGTCGTGGGTGCGGTGCCGGTGGCGGGCGCGGTGCTGGTGGCCGGTGCCGTGCCGGTGGCGGGCGCGGTGCTGGTGGCCGGTGCCGTGCCGGTGGCGGGCGCGGTGCCGGTGGCCGGTGCCGGGTCGGTCCCAGGTGCCGTGCCGGTGCCAGTGGCAGGCGCAGCACCGGTGCCGGCGCCGGGCGCGGCGCCCTCCTGCGCCTTCGGCGCGACCTTCAGCCCCAGGTCGCGCTTGAGCTTGTCCGCCACGGGGGTGTCGGTCGCGGCCACGCCGCCCAGCGCCTTCAGCTTGACCACCACGTCCTGCCAGTTCAGGTGTTCATTGGCGTAGCGCCGCACATGCACCTGCGGCGCCCACAGGCCCACTTCGCCTACATACACCTGGCGCGCGATGGGTTCCAGTTCCAGACGCGTGACGGTCAACGCGCTCCAGGCGGCCAGCGTGTCGCCGTCGGTATCGCGCAGATCGAAGCGGCGCAGCGCCAGATCGCCCACCACACGTATCTTGGGCGGCGCGTCCTTGGGCTGTTCAAACACCACTTGCAGGTTCGAATCCAGCAGCGCGCTGTCCAGCTTGAACGGCAGCGGCATGGGCCACACGTCGGCCCACTTTTCCAGTTGCAGGCCATTGAACGCAACGCGCAAGGTGGACGACGGCACCTTGTCGAACGGCCGCGCCACGCCCGTAAGGTCAAACGGGCTGCCGTTGATGCGCAGGTGCACGCGCGGCTGCACGTCGATATCCGTGGCATAGCCGAAGGTGGAAATGAACGGCACGCCCAGGCCCAGTTCGTCCACCACCTGTTTGCGCCCGGTGACCTTGTCGTCCAGCGTGATGGCGCCGCCCTCGATCACCATGTTGTTCAGCGAAAACCGGGGCAGGCCGGTATCGGGCTTGGGCGGTTCTTCGGGCTGGGCGGCGGTTAATTGCGCGACGCGTTGCTGTATGTCAGAGAAATTGAATCGCGTGACGTCTTCGCGCACGATGGCGATGGTAGGCTGGCGCAGCGTCAGCCGATCCACGACGGGCGCGAACCAGAACAAGGAGCTCCACGCGGCGCTGACATCCATTTCAGCCAGCGCCAGAAGCGGCGTCTGCGAACCCGGTTGCGCCACGGCAAGGTCGCGTGCGCGGATGGTCAACGTGAACGGATTGAAGGTGATCTTGCCGACCGAAACGTCGCGCCCGATCATCTTGGCCACGTCGTCCGTCAGCACGTTGTGCAGCACCTTCGGGACTTGCCAGGCGGCAATTGCGCAAAGGATCAGCACAACCGCCACTATGCCCAACAAGATTTTGCCGGCGCGCCGGGTGAACCGAAGCTTGGGGCGCCGCAAGGGCATCGCGAGTCTCCTGAGACGAGTTGATGGCGATTATCGCGCCCCGATTAGGGCTCGTCTATCATAGGCGGAACAGCGGCCTGTCCGGCCTGCCGGGACCGCCCTTTTCAAACATTAACAATTCTCGATCCCGATTCCCAATGTCATCTGCCACCCCCACCCTGAGCCACCTGGACGAAGCCGGCCAGGTCCGCATGGTCGACGTCATCGCCAAGACAGACACCGAACGCGTGGCCATTGCCGTGGCCAGCGTGCGCATGAATGCCGTGGCCTATGGCCTGTTGACGCAGCCGGGCAAGGGCAAGGGCGAAGTGCTCAACACTGCCCGCGTGGCCGCCGTGCTGGCCGCCAAGCGCTGCGCGGAACTGATCCCGCTTTGCCACAGCCTGCCGCTGGCGTTCGTGGGCGTGGACTTCTCGCTGGACGACGCCGCGCACCGCATCGACATCCAGGCCACCTGCCGCACCAGCTACAAGACCGGCGTGGAAATGGAAGCCATGATGGCGTGCAGCGTGGCCGCGCTGACCATCTACGACATGTGCAAGGCCGCCGACAAGGGCATCGTGGTTGAACAAGTTCGCCTTAAGTACAAGGCCGGAGGAAAAAGCGGTGAATGGCGCAACGATTAATCTTCTGTACTTCGCCCGCGTGGCGGAATTGGTCGGCAAGCGCGGTGAAGACTGGCCGCTGGACAGCGAGTCCACCGGCGCGCAATTGCTGGCCGCGCTGGGGGAACGCTACCCGCAGCTGGCGCCCGCTGCGCGCCTGAAACTGGCCATCAACCAAACCCATTCCAAACCCACGGCAACGATCCGGCCCGGCGACGAAGTGGCTGTGTTCGAACCCGTCACCGGAGGCTGAGAACGCCATGATCAGCGTCCAGGAAGCCGATTTCGACGCCGCCGCGCTGACGGCGGCGCTACGCGATAACGCCGGGTCCGGCGTGGGCGGCATTGTCACCTTCGTGGGCTATGTGCGCGACTACGCGCCCGACTCGCCCACCGACACGCTCTACCTGGAACACTACCCCGGCATGTGCGAGCGCGAGCTTGAAGTCATTGCCGACACCGCGCGCCAGCGCTGGAAGCTGGACGGCACCGTCATCGTGCACCGCGTGGGCGCGCTGTCGCGCAATGCGCAGATCGTGTTCGTGGCGGCGGCCAGCGCCCACCGGGGCGATGCCTTTCGCGGCTGCGAATACATCATCGACGCGCTCAAGACGCGCGCGCCATTCTGGAAGCGCGAGACGCTGGCCAGCGGCAACAGCTTCTGGGTAGAACAACGCCAGGCCGACCAGGACCGCACCGACGCCTGGGATGAAGACACCGCCCCACCGAAGGAAAGCAAATGAGCGAAGAAACTCCCGTCTCGCTGGCCTGCGCCGTGCTGACGGTCAGCGACACCCGCAGCGCGGGCGACGACACCTCCGGCAATCTGCTTGCCCACAACCTGGCGCATGCGGGCCACCAGTGCGTGCGCCGCGACATCGTGCGCGACGACATCTACCAGATCCGCCGCGTCATCAGCGACTGGATTGCCGACCCCGAAGTGCAGGTCATCCTGACCTCCGGCGGCACGGGCTTTTCGCATCGCGATCACACGCCGGCTGCCATCCTGCCGCTGCTGGACCGCGAGATTCCCGGCTTTGGCGAACTGTTCCGGCAACTCTCGTACACCGAGATCGGCAGTTCAACGATCCAGTCGCGCGCGTTCGCGGGGTCGGCCAACCAGACGCTGATCTTCTGCTTGCCCGGCTCAAACAACGCCTGCGAAACGGCCTGGGCGCAGATATTGCGTGAGCAGTTCGACAGCGCCCACCGCCCGTGCAATTTCGCCTCGCACTTCAAGCCTCAGAAAGAAGACCACTGACCCATGCTGGATTTTGATCACGCCCAGACCCTGCTGGCCAATGCGGCCGGGCCGCTGCAACGCCGCGAAGACATCGCCTTGACCGAGGCCGCCGGCCGCGTGCTGGCCACCGACCTGCAAGCCACGGTGGACATCCCCCCCGCCGACAACAGCGCCATGGACGGCTACGCCTTGCGCGTGGCCGATTGGCAAGCCGGCGCGCGCCTGCCGATCCAGCAACGCTGCTATGCCGGCGATGTGCCCGAACCGCTCAAGCCCGGCCACGCCATCCGCCTGTTCACCGGCAGCCTGATTCCCGACGGCGCCGATACCGTCGTCATGCAGGAAGACACGGTGGAAGCCGACAACCACGTGGAAATCTCGCGTGAGCCCGCGCCCGGCCAGCACATCCGCCGCCGGGGTGAAGACACGATGGCTGGCGCACCCTTGCTTGCGGCCGGCGCCATGCTGCAAGCCGCGCACGTGGCCTTGCTGGCCTCGCAAGGGCTTGCCACCGTGCCGGTGGTCGGCCAGCTGCGCGTGGGCATCCTGACCACGGGCGATGAACTCGTTCCGCCCGGCTCGCCCCGCGCCCCCGAACAGATCTACAACTCCAACGGCCCGATGCTGGCCGCGTTGGCGCGCGGCCTGGGCGCCGTGCCCGTGGACGTGCTGCACGCGCGCGACACCGAAGAAGACCTGCTGGCCGCGTTCAAGACGCTGCTGGCCGACTGCGATCTGGTGTTGAGCGTGGGCGGCGTGTCGGTGGGCGAGCGCGATCTGGTCAAGCCCGCGCTGGCCACCTTGGGCGGCGAGTTGTCGCTATGGAAAGTGCGCATGAAACCGGGCAAGCCGGTGGCCTTGGCACAGATCAACGGCAAGCCCGTCGTCAGCCTGCCGGGCAACCCCGTGTCGGCCTACGCCGTGTTCGCCATGCTGGTGTCGCCGCTGGTGCGCCGCATGCAAGGCCGCGAAGAGATCTTCCCGCCCGTCAGCCTGCTGCCGCTGCGCACCGAGAATCCGCGCAAGGACGGACGCGAGGAATTCCTGCGGGTGCAGCGCCGTGTCGCCACCGAAGGCACCGCCGAATTGGTGCCCTACGGCCATCAAGGCTCGGGCGTGATCAGTTCGATGCCGTGGGCCACGGGCCTGGCGCGCCTGCCCGCCGACGTGCTGGTCAACGATGGCGACCGCGTGCCGTATTACGACTTGCGGCACTGGCTGGCGTAGCGCCGGGCGTTGGCCGGATCAGCGGCCCTGGCTGGCGTAGCGCTGGGCCTCGGCCAATTCTTCGGGCGTATTCACGTTCATGAAGGCATGCGGCGCGTCGTCAAAGCGCGCCGCCACGGCGCCTACGCGCGCCTGCCATAGACCGACTTTTCGATCGCCGGCGTGCAGGTAGGCGCGCAAGCCCGGCAGTAGCGATGGGCGCAGCGCCATGCAGGCCGAATGGCGCTGTTCGCCTGCCATTGCATAGGCCATGGGCGCCTGCGCGGATTGCGCGGCGTCGACCAGGCGCGCGGCCAGATCGGCGGGAAGAAACGGTGTGTCGCACGGCGCCACCACCACCCACTCCACATCCGCCACTGCGGCCACAGCGGCCAACCCCGCCGCGATACCCAGCAGCGGACCCTGGTATTTTTCCAAGCCCGGTTCGTTATCCGCCACCACCGTGCCGTAGCGCGCATAGCGGTCGGCATGGCGGTTGGCGCTGATGATCAGCCGCGCCACTTGCGGCGCCAGCCGGCGCGCGACATGCGCCACCATGGGCTCACCGTTCAACAGCACCAGCCCCTTGTCCTGATGGGCCATGCGCGAGCCCTGCCCGCCCGCCAGGATCAAGCCGGCGATGCGAGGGGCCAGCAACGACGCGTCACCCACCGATGTAGCTCATTTCGACTTTGCGGCCCGGGTCCGGCGTGGGGTCCGCCATGTTGCGGCCGCGCAGTTCGGAATAATTGTCGGCGCGCCCGCCCCAGATGCCGGCCAGCATCGCGGCCAGTTCGGCGTCGGTGGCGCCATCGCGCAGCGGCGCGCGCAGGTCAAAGCCTTCGTGTGCGAACAGGCACAGAAACAGCTTGCCTTCCGGCGACAGGCGCGCGCGCGTACAGCCGCCGCAGAATGCGTGGGTGACGCTGGAAATGACGCCGATTTCGCCACCGCCGTCCAGATAGCGCCAGCGCTCGGCCACGCGCCCCATGTCGGCGGACTGCACCGGTTCCAGCGGGTAGGCCGCGCCGATGCGGTCCAGCACTTCCTGGCTGGGCACCACTTCAGACAGGTTCCAGCCGTTGGTGTTGCCCACGTCCATGTACTCGATAAAGCGCAGGATGTGCCCGCTGTGCCGGAAGCGTTCGGCCATGGGCAGGATCTGGCCGTCGTTCAGGCCGCGCCGCACCACCATGTTGACCTTGACCGGCGCCAAGCCCGCGTCCGCGGCGGCGTCAATGCCGCGCAGCACGTCGTCGGGCGTGAAGCCGCTGTCGCTCATATCCTGGAACATCGACGCGTCCAGCGCGTCCAGGCTGACGGTGACGCGGGTCAGCCCGGCGGCTTTCAGCGCGGCCGCCTTGCGCGCCAGCACGCTGCCGTTGGTGGTCAGCGTCAGGTCCAGCGGCTGGCCCGCCGGCGTGCGCAGCGCCGCCAATTGGCCGACCAGGTTTTCGATATGTTTGCGCAGCAGCGGTTCGCCGCCGGTCAGGCGGATCTTTTCCACGCCCAGTTGCGTGAAGATGCCGGCCAGGCGGCTGATTTCTTCAAACGACAACAGCGCCGAATGCGGCATGAAGGTATAGCTGGCGTCGAACACTTCGCGCGGCATGCAGTAGGTGCAGCGGAAGTTGCAGCGGTCCGTCACGGAAATGCGCAGGTCGCGCAGCGGACGCGCGCGCCGGTCCAGCGCGGGCTGGCCGTCGGCCGGAAGTTCGCCGGGCGCGGGCCAGGCCGAACGGTCGGACCGGCGGTCGGCAAGGAAAATCACTTTGCTCATGGGGCGATCATATATCGGCAAGCGGCGTCCCGGGCGGCGGCCCTAGGCGAAGGCATCTTCCAGGGTTTGCAGGCGGCCGGTGTCCTTGGCGTCGTAACCCACCAGCTGCCCCACGTAGCCGACATAGTCGGCGCTGCGCATGATGGACAGCAGGTCTTGCATGGCGGGCGTTTCCAGTGCCGACTTGCGGATGGCAAAGAAGTAGCGTTCGCGCACCAGCGGGATGAAATCCAGCCCGAAACGGCAGGCGGCGGTTTCCACGCCCACGCCGGTGTCCGCCATGCCGCTGGCGATATGCGCGGCAATGGCCATATGGGTGAATTCGTTGGTCTCGTAGCCTTGGACTTCGCCAATCGACACGCCTGCGCGCTGAAGCATCAAGCTGACCAGGTAACGCGTGCTGGACCCGATCTGGCGGTTGACGAAGCGCACATCCGGGCGCGCCAGGTCGGCCATGCCGCGTATCTGCTTGGGGTTGCCCGCCGTGACGAACAAGCCGGTGTTGCGCACGGCCAGATGGATCAGCAGGTATTCATCGGCGTGCAGCCACTGCGCGTAGCGTTCCATGATGGGCGCTTCAAAGTCGCCCAGCGGCACCTGGAAACCGGCCAGATCGCATTCGTGGCGCTCTAGCGAAGCCAGCGCCTCGATGGCGGTGCGATAGCGCAGTTCCAGCCCGGGCTTTCTGCCGCCCATGTGCTGCATCAGCGATTCCACCGCGAAGCCGTGGCTGGCGTGCAGCCGCAGATGCGGGCCGCTTTCGGGCAGCAGCTTTTCCAGTTCTTCCTGCAATTCCGACGCCATGCTGTCCAGCGTGGGCATCAGCCGCGCTTCGATGCGCCGGTTGGCCCACAGCAGGCGCTGCGCGAACGGCGCCAACTGCGTGCCCTGGCGCCGGTTCGTCACCAGCAGCTGCGTGCCAAATAGCGTTTCAAAGCGCCGCAGCACGCCCCAGGCATGGCGGTAAGACAGCCCGCATGCGCGGCACGCGCCGGTGATGTTGCCCGTGGCGTCGATGGCGGCCAACAGCGCCAGCATGTCCTGCAAGGGCAAAGGAGCCGTGTCCTCGCCCCCGCCCAAGGTCCATTGCGGCCGCAGCCCGATTCGGAACTTATATGTCATTTTTATATGTCATTTATTTCTTATTGAAGGCGTTCAAGTACGTGGTTAGAGTACACAAATAACGCGGCGGACTGGTTTTTATTATGTTTTTAAAAGCCTATTAATTGCCTGGGAATACCCGAACATTCGACCGCCACAACAGACCCCGTCAAGGGGCCCAGCAACACTGGAGGAGACCACCGTGCATCAGCGCGAGGCAACATCCGACTTGGCGTCCAGCGGCGGCGCCCGGGGCGGCCAATTGGCTCTGGACGCCGCCCAGGCGTCCACCACCCCCGCCATTGCCACCACCGCCCGCATCGTTGCGCGGCTGAAAGACCTGCCCGGCCCCTTGATGCCGGTGCTGCATCAGGTGCAGCATGAACTGGGCTGTATCCCGGCCGAAGCGGTGCAAACCATCGCCGAGGCCCTGAACCTGTCCCGCGCCGAAGTCCACGGCGTCATCACGTTCTACCCGCACTTTCGCAGCCAGCCGGCCGCGCGCCACACGCTGGAAGTGTGCCGCGCCGAGTCCTGTCAGGCGATGGGCGGCGAACAGCTGGCCGCCCATGCCCGCGCGCATCTGGGCTGCGATTTTCATGCCCACACCGCCGACGGCAATTTCACGCTGGAACCCGTTTACTGCCTTGGGCTATGCGCGCAGTCGCCCGCCATCATGATCGATGGCCGGCCGCATGCCCGCGTCACGCCCGAGAAGCTGGACCGCTTGTTGGCGCGCACGTTGGCCCAACCGCAGGAGACCACCCCATGAGCGCCCCCGTCGTCATCTACGTGCCGCGCGACGCGGCCGCGCTGGCCATGGACGCGGACGCCGTGGCGCGCGAGGTCGAACGCATCGCCGATGCGCGCGGCCTGGCCGTGCAGGTCGTGCGCAATGGGTCGCGTGGCTTGTTGTGGCTGGAACCGCTGGTGGAAGTGGCCACGCCCAACGGCCGCGTCGCCTACGGCCCCGTGGCGGTCGAGGACGTGGCCGGCTTGTTCGATGCCGGCTGGCTGACGCACCACGACAACGCCGCGGGCGCCGCGCCGGAACACCCGCTGTGCCTGGGCCTGACCGAAGACATCCCCTACCTGAAACAGCAAGAACGCCTGACCTTCGCCCGCGTCGGGGTGATTGACCCCCTGTCCTTGCAGGACTACGCCGCGCACGGCGGCCTGGCGGGCCTGAAGCGGGCGCTGGCAATGGACCCGGCCGCCATCATCGACGAGATGGTCACCTCCGGCCTGCGCGGACGCGGCGGCGCGGCGTTTCCCACCGGCATCAAATGGAAAACGGTGGCGGGCACGCCCGGCGACCAGAAGTACATCGTGTGCAACGCCGACGAAGGCGACTCGGGCACCTTCGCCGACCGCCTGCTGATGGAGGGCGACCCCTATGTGCTGATCGAAGGCATGACGATTGCCGGGCTGGCCGTGGGCGCCACCTACGGCTACATCTACGTGCGCTCGGAATACCCGCACGCCATCGAGACCCTGCAAGCCGCTATCGCCCGCGCGCGCAGCGTCGGCTGGCTGGGCGCCGACGTGCACGGCAGCGGACGCCGCTTCGACCTGGAAGTGCGCAAGGGCGCGGGCGCCTACATCTGCGGCGAAGAAACCTCGCTGCTGGAAAGCCTGGAAGGCAAGCGCGGCGTGGTGCGCGCCAAGCCGCCGCTGCCCGCGATCTCGGGCCTGTTCGGCAAGCCCACCGTCATCAACAACGTGATATCGCTGGCCACCGTGCCCATCATCCTGGCCAAGGGCGCCGCCTACTACCGCGATTACGGCGTGGGCCGCTCGCATGGCACCTTGCCGTTCCAACTGGCCGGCAACGTCAAGCAAGGCGGCCTGGTGGAAAAGGCGTTCGGCCTGAGCCTGCGTGACCTGCTCTACACCTTCGGCGGCGGCAGCGCCAGCGGCCGACCGTTGCGCGCCGTGCAAGTGGGCGGCCCGCTAGGCGCCTATCTGCCCGAATCGCAATGGGACGTGCCGCTGGATTACGAAGCCTACATACAGATCTCGGCCATGATCGGCCACGGCGGACTCGTCGCGTTTGACGACACCGTGGACATGGCGCGCATGGCGCGCTACGCCATGGAGTTCTGCGCGATTGAATCCTGCGGCAAGTGCACGCCGTGCCGCATCGGTTCCACACGCGGCGTTGAAACCATCGACAAGATCGCGGCCGGCGGCGTCAGCCCCGCGCAGCGCGAACAACAGGTGCACCTGCTGCGTGACTTGTGCGACACGATGATGGGCGGTTCGCTGTGCGCGCTGGGGGGCATGGCGCCCTACCCCGTGCTGTCCGCGCTGAACCATTTTCCGCAGGACTTCGGCATCGAGTCCTCGCAGTCTGCCGCGCACGCGGCCTGAACCCGAGAGACGATCATGCTAGAAACCGTCATCAAGCGCGACCGCGACCTGGGCACCCCGGCGCGCGAGTCCGCCAACACCATAACCCTGACCATCGACGGCCAGGAAATCTGCGTGCCCGAGGGTACGTCGGTGATGCGCGCGGCCGCCGAGGCCGGCATCAACATCCCCAAGCTGTGCGCGACCGACAGCCTTGAACCCTTTGGGTCGTGCCGCCTTTGCCTGGTGCAGATCGAGGGCCGGCGCGGCTATCCCGCGTCTTGCACCACGCCGGCGGAAAACGGCATGGTGGTGGTCACCGAAACCCCCAAGCTGCGCGAACTGCGGCGCGGCGTGATGGAGCTGTACATCTCGGACCACCCGCTGGACTGCCTGACCTGCCCCGCCAACGGCGACTGCGAATTGCAGGACATGGCCGGCGTGGTGGGCCTGCGCAACGTGCGCTACGGCTATGACGGCGCCAACCACCTGGACGCGAAGGTCGACGATTCGAATCCCTACTTCAGCTACGACGCGTCCAAGTGCATCGTCTGCAACCGCTGCGTGCGCGCCTGCGAAGAAACGCAAGGCACGTTTGCGTTGACGATCTCGGGCAAGGGGTTTGAATCGCGCGTGTCGCCCGGACAGGACCAGCCGTTCCTGGATAGCGAATGCGTGTCCTGCGGCGCCTGCGTGCAGGCCTGTCCGACCTCTACGTTGCAGGAAAAGACCGTCATCATGATGGGTCAGGCCGAACACTCGGTCATCACCACCTGCGCGTACTGCGGCGTGGGCTGCGGTTTCAAGGCCGAGATGAAGGGGCAGGAAGTGGTGCGCATGGTGCCCTGGAAAGACGGGCAGGCCAACCGCGGCCACTCGTGCGTGAAGGGCCGCTTTGCATGGGGCTACGCCACGCACAAGGAACGCGTGCTCAAGCCCATGATCCGCAAGCACATCACCGATTCCTGGAAGGAAGTGTCCTGGGACGAGGCCATCAACTACGCGGCGTCGGAATTTCGCCGCATCCAAAGCCAGTACGGCCGCGACGCGGTCGGCGGCATCACGTCGTCGCGCTGCACCAACGAAGAAACCTGGCTGGTGCAAAAGCTGGTGCGCGCGGCCTTCGGCACCAACAACGTGGACACCTGCGCGCGCGTCTGCCATTCGCCCACCGGCTACGGCCTGAAGCAGACCCTGGGTGAATCGGCCGGCACACAGACCTTTGATTCGGTCATGCACACCGACGTGGTCATCGTGATGGGCGCCAACCCCAGCAGCGGGCACCCGGTGTTTGCCTCGCGCTTGAAGCGCCGCCTGCGCCAGGGCGCGCGCCTGATCGTGATTGATCCGCGCCGCATCGAACTGGTCAGCTCGCCGCACATCAAGGCCGACTATCACTTGCAGGTACGGCCGGGCACCAACACGGCGCTGCTGTCGTCGCTGGCCCACGTGATCGCCACCGAAGGGCTGATCGACGAGGCCTTCGTGGCCGAACGCTGCGAAGCCAAGGCCTTTAACGAATGGCGCGACTTTGTATCGTTGCCCGAGAACTCGCCCGAGGCCATGGCCGAAATCACCGGCGTGCCGGCGCAAGCCGTGCGCGGCGCGGCGCGGCTGTTCGCCACCGGCGGCAACGGGTCCATCTACTACGGCCTGGGCGTGACCGAACACAGCCAAGGGTCCACCACCGTGATGGCCATTGCCAACCTGGCCATGGCCACCGGCAACATCGGCCGCGAGGGCGTGGGCGTGAACCCCTTGCGCGGCCAGAACAACGTGCAAGGCTCGTGCGACATGGGCTCGTTCCCGCACGAGTTGCCCGGCTATCGCCACATTTCCGACAACACCGTGCGCGCGCAATTCGAACGCGACTGGGGCGTGACGCTGCAACCGGAACCCGGCCTGCGCATTCCCAACATGTTCGACGCGGCATTGGGCGGCTCGTTCAAGGGCCTGTACTGCCAGGGCGAAGACATCGTGCAGTCCGACCCCAACACGCAGCACGTGGCGGCCTCACTGGCGGCCATGGAGTGCATCGTGGTGCAGGACCTGTTCCTGAACGAGACCGCCAAGTACGCGCACGTGTTCCTGCCGGGCTCGTCGTTCCTGGAAAAAGACGGCACCTTCACCAACGCCGAACGCCGCATCTCGCGCGTGCGCAAGGTGATGGAACCCAAGAACGGCAAGTCGGATTGGGAAGTGACGGTGGCCTTGTCCAACGCGTTGGGCTACCCCATGAACTACACGCACCCGCGCGAAATCATGGAGGAAATCGCGCGGTTGACGCCCACGTTCGCGGGCGTCAGCTACGACAAGCTGGACAAGCTGGGCAGCCTGCAATGGCCGTGCAATGACGATGCGCCGGACGGCACGCCCATCATGCACATCGACACGTTCGTGCGCGGCAAGGGCAAGTTCATGATCACCAAGTACGTGCCCACCGACGAACGCAGCACGCGCCGTTTCCCGCTGCTCTTGACCACGGGCCGCATCCTGTCGCAATACAACGTGGGCGCGCAGACACGGCGTACGCCCAACGTGATGTGGCATGGCGAGGACGTGCTGGAATTGCATCCGCAAGACGCCGAGGATCGGGGCGTGGCCGAAGGCGATTGGGTCGGCATCCAGAGCCGCGCCGGCGAAACGGTGCTGCGCGCCACGCTGACCGACCGGGTGCAGCCGGGCGTGGTATACACCACGTTCCACTTTCCCGAGTCAGGCGCCAACGTCGTCACGACGGACAGCTCGGACTGGGCGACCAACTGCCCCGAATACAAGGTCACGGCCGTGCAGGTGACGCGCGTGTCCCAGCCTTCGGAATGGCAACGCCAATGGTCGCGCTTTGCCGACATCCAGCAAAAGCTGCTGCGCGAGCGATCGCGCGAGAACGAAGCGGCGCTGACCGGGAAATGACCGCCTGCCAGCTACTGCCCCGGATGCCATGACTTCCCAGACAACGCCCCCGCCGCCCCGCCCCGACTGCACGCCGACCCAGGTCACGCGCGTGCGGGGCGGGGCCATCGCCCCCGCCGCCGAATCGGATTTCGTTGCCGAGGAAACGCCGGTGGCGCTGGAATTCAACGGCATCAGCCACGCCACCATGCTGGCCACGCCGGCCGACCTGGAAGACTTTGCCGTGGGCTTTTCGCTGTCGGAAGGCATCATCGACAGCGTCAGCGATGTGCGCGGCATTGATGTGCTGCCGCAATGCGATGGCATCGTGGTGCAGGTGGAAATTTCCAGCGCTTGCGAAGTGCGGTTGAAAACGCGGCGGCGCGCCATGGCCGGACGCACCGGCTGCGGCCTGTGCGGCGTGGAAACGCTGCCGGAAGTGCTGCGGCCGGTGGCGCCCGTGACGAACGGGTCGGCCGTGCGCATCCGCGCGGTGCTGGCCGCCATGCGCGACATGCGCGCGCGCCAGGCGCTGCACGACATCACGGGCGCCACGCACGCGGCCGGCTGGGCGGGCGGCGACGGCGCCGTGGCGCTGCTGCGCGAAGACGTGGGCCGCCACAACGCGCTGGACAAGCTGATCGGTGCGTTGGCACGACAGGCGATGCACGGCGGTAACGGCATCGTGCTGGTGTCCAGCCGCGCCAGTTTTGAAATGGTGCAGAAGACGGCGGCGGCCGGGGTGGCCGTGCTGGCCGCGGTGTCCGCCCCCACGGCGCTGGCCATCCGTCTGGCGCAAGACGCCAACGTCAGCCTGGTGGGCTTCTTACGCGGCGACGACGCCACGCTGTATTCGCACCCCGAACGATTCATCGCCTGAAGCGCGGGTTAAAGCGCACCTTGAATCGCATCCTGAATCGCACTTGAACCGGACCCTGACTCGCAATGGAAATCGGCAACCTGATCCGCATGGCCAACCGCATCGGCCAGTTCTTTGACGCCATGCCGGACCGCCACGAGGCGCTGGAAGGCGTGGCCAACCATATCCACAAGTTCTGGGAACCGCGCATGCGTAACGAGCTGCTGGGCTTCCTGGCGGCCACCCCAAACGGCGATGCCGGCGACGAACAATTGCATCCGCTGGTGCTGGACGCGGTCACGCAGAACCGCCAGCGCCTGACGCCCGCGCCCCGCGTGAACTAGCCGGGCGCCACCGCTTTACCCGCAGTCAAAACAAAACATAGCGGCGATAAAGCCGCACCCATCGAGGAGACTACATGGAAAGCACCGCCACCTTGGACCTGCCCGGCGCTAAGCCGGGCTTTTTTGATAAAGAACGCACCATCGCCGGGCCGGGTTTCTCGCGCTGGCTGGTGCCGCCGGCCGCCCTGGCCATCCACCTGTGCATCGGCATGGCCTACGGCTTTTCGGTGTTCTGGCTGCCGCTGTCCAAAGTGGTGGGCGGCGCCAAGCCGCTGGCCTGCCCGGCCGACATGAGCCTGGTGGCCGAGTTGTTCACCACCAGCTGCGACTGGAAAATTTCAACCATGGGGTGGATGTACACCCTGTTCTTCGTGTTGCTGGGGTGCTCGGCGGCGCTGTGGGGCGGCTGGCTGGAACGCGCCGGCCCGCGCAAGGCGGGCGTGGTGTCGGCTGTGTGCTGGTGCGGCGGCCTGGTCATTTCCGCCATCGGCGTGTACCTGCATCAGATGTGGATGCTGTGGTTGGGCTCGGGGGTCATCGGCGGCATCGGGCTGGGGCTGGGGTATATCTCGCCCGTCAGCACGCTGATCAAATGGTTTCCCGACCGGCGCGGCATGGCCACCGGCATGGCCATCATGGGCTTTGGCGGCGGCGCGATGATCGGCGCCCCGCTGGCCGACTTGCTGATGCGCCACTTCGCCACGGCGACCTCGCCGGGCGTGTGGCAAACGTTTCTGACCATGGCCGTGGTGTATTTCGTGTTCATGATGTCGGGTGCGTTGGGTTACCGCGTGCCGCCCACGGGCTGGAAGCCGCAAGGGTGGACCGCCCCGGCCAAGCATGCCAACAACGCCATGATCACCAAGGGCCACGTGCACGTGAAGCGCGTCTGGGGCGTGCCGCAGTTCTGGCTGGTGTGGCTGGTGCTGTGCCTGAACGTCACGGCCGGCATCGGCATTCTGGGCATGGCGTCGCCGCTGTTGCAAGAGGTGTTCGGCGGCGGGCTGATCAACAAACCGGAACTGGGGTTTGGCCAGCTGGACAAGGATCAACTGGCCGCCATCGCCGCCATTGCGGCCGGTTTCACGGGCCTGCTCAGCCTGTTCAACATCGGCGGCCGCTTCTTCTGGGCCAGCCTGTCGGACAAGCTGGGCCGCAAGATGACGTATCTGATCTTCTTCGTGCTGGGCTTCGTGTTGTACGCCGCCATTCCCTGGACGGCCCACATCGGCGCGCTGGCGCTGTTCGTGGCCGCGTTCTGCGTGATTCTGTCCATGTACGGCGGCGGCTTCGCCACCGTACCCGCGTATCTGGCGGACCTGTTCGGCACGCAGATGGTGGGCGCCATTCACGGTCGCCTGCTGACGGCGTGGTCGGCGGCCGGTATCTTCGGCCCGGTGCTGGTGAACTATATCCGCGAATACCAGCTGTCGATCGGCGTGCCGCGCGCGCAGGTGTACGACATCACGATGTACATCCTGGCGGGCATGCTGGTGCTGGGCTTCCTGTGCAATCTGGCGATACGCCCGGTCAATCCGAAGTACTTCATGTCGGATGACGAGCTGGCGCATGAAAAAGCGCTGGCGCACGAGCGCGCGGCCGCCGCCGAAACGCACGGCGTGGGCGCGTCCACGTTCCGCACACCCGCCGTGCTGGTGCTGTTTGCCTGGGCCTGCGTGGGCATCCCGCTGGCCTGGGGCATCTGGATCACGCTGCAAAAGGCGGTGGTCCTTTTCCACTGATGCGTGTCGCGCGCGGCGGCCGGCGTGCCGCGCGCCCGCCCCGGGGCGCGAAGCTGCTACATTGGCAGCCCGCGCCCTATCTTTTTTTATTGGTCCCCATGATCCTTACCCCTTCCCCCGTCCTTGCTGGAGCGACACATTGAGCGCCCCCGAATTGCACTGGGTTGAAAACGATGTCCCCCATTCCGCCCGCTGGCGCTCTGAAACCGGCGCAACGCCGCCCAAGCGCGTGGTGGTGGTAGACGACAAACTGACCGCCGACATGGCGTACCGCCAAGCGTGCGAAGGCGTGGGCCTGCTGTGGCGCGGAGATTTCCAGAACGCCCGCCAGCTGCTGCTGGCCATGACGCGGCGCGTGGACAAGCGCCCGCGCAAGCCGGTCCAGACCATGCTGGAAGCGTTCAACCAGCATCGCCAGATCCAATCGCAGCGCGCCCGCATCCTGGGCATGCTGCTGATTCCGTTTGACGCCGGCCACGGCATTTCGCTGCGCCGCGCGCCCGATGCGCGCCAGGCCTGCGAAGAAGCGCACGGCCCGGCCGACGAGCCTTATGTGGCGTCGCTGCGCGAGCTGCTGGGCCTGATCGGCGCGTTTGAATGGCGCAAGAAGGGCGTTGAGATCCCCGCTTTGAACAACCGCATCCATCCGCACTACGGCGTGTTTTCGCCGCTGCGTGGCGAGTATGTGGATCTGGTGGCGAATACGCCGATGCCGCGCGGTAGCGTGGCGTTCGATATCGGCACGGGCACCGGCGTGCTGGCGGCCGTGATTGCCCGCCGAGGCGGCAAGCGCGTCATCGCCACCGACCAGGACCCGCGCGCGTTGGCGTGCGCCCGCGAAAACCTGGAACGACTGGGCCTGGACAAACAGGTCGACGTGGTTGACGCCGACCTGTTCCCCGAAGGCCGAGTGTCGCTGGTGGTCTGCAACCCGCCGTGGTTGCCGGCGCGCCCCAGCTCGCCGGTGGAGCAGGCCGTGTACGACCCCGACAGCCGCATGCTGCGCGGCTTTTTGAACGGGCTGCCGGCGCACCTGACGCCCAACGGCGAAGGCTGGCTGATCCTGTCTGACCTGGCCGAGCACCTGGGCCTGCGCACGCGCGAACAGCTGCTCGAAATGATCGACACGGCCGGCCTGCGCGTCATCGAACGCCTGGACACCCGCCCCACGCACGCCCGCGCCAAAGACCCCAGCGACCCGCTATACGCCGCGCGCTCAAAGGAAGTCACCTCGCTGTGGAGATTGGGCGCCGCCGCCTGATCGCGAAGGCCCCGACGCCTGCGGCGCGGGGCACCCCAAGGCGGGAGGCGCCCCCTCGGGGGGCAGCAAGCGCGCGTAGCGTGCGCCGCGTGGGGGCATTCCCTCTCCGCTTTCGCTATGCTTTTCCCGCCGCCACGTTCACGCTGATCGCGATGATGAACACGTTGAAGAAGAACGCGATCACGCTGTGCATCAACGCCATGCGGCGCACGCGGCGGTTGACGATCTGCACGTCTGACACCTGGAACGTCATGCCCAGCACCAACGCAAAATACGCAAAGTCCCAGTAGTCCGGTTCCTGCGTGCCGGGAAAATCCAGGCCCTTGTGCGCGCCGGTCCGATGGCCGTAGTAGCCATGCGCATAGTGCAGCGCAAAAATCATGTTCATGTAGAGCCACGACAGCACGATGGTCGCGCCCGCCGCCAGGATATCCAGCGCGCCGCCCGAGCTGCTTTCGCCGTGCAGTTCGACCCACAGCGCCATCAACACCATGCAGGACAAGGCCACGCTGCTCCAGAGCACGCCGAAACGGCCCACGTCCTGCTGCCGGGCCTGCACGCGCATTGAAGCGGGGCTGGCCTTGCCAAACACCCGCGCCGTCAGCACCAGGAACACCAGCGCGGCGGCATCGAAGCCCAGCAACAGCGCCAGGCTGACTGAACGCCCCCACGCGTACGCGCCGCCGCCCACCGCGAGGAACAGCATGCCGCACAACATCAGGCGTCGATGCGCGTGAAAAAAGGGCAGGCGGTCAACTGAGGCGCTGTGGCCGTCGTTCGGCTTGGCGTGGTCGGGCTTGGCGTGGTCGGGCTTGGCTTCGCCCGGCTCTGCGTCTCCCGGCTCTGCGCAGTCCGGCTCACCGTTGTCCCGATCGGTATCGCCCCGATCCGCTTCGTCGGGCTGCGCCGTCCGAACCTTTTGTTCGCCGTCCTTTGGTTCTTCAACCCGAGGTTTGGTCGTACTCGGTTGGGTCATGGGGGCTCCTGCGCTAGGCAAGCGCCTACGCTAACCGATCGCCAACAAACCCACCAGCGCGCCGCCAAACAACAGCCATAGCGGGTGAATGCGCGTGGTGCTGCCCAGTACCGCCACGACGGTGGTGATCGCGGCCAGCAGCCACGAGTGCACGGACGCCTCGGTGATCAGCGCCGCACTGGCCGCGACCAACCCCACCGTCATCGGAAAAATACCCGCCTGGATCACGCCCCGCCATGGGCGGTCCTTGAAGCGTTCCCACAAGCCCAGCGCCACGATGGTGATCAGCGACGACGGGCCGAACTTGGCGATGGTGGTGACCAACATGCCCCACCAACCGGCCACATGCCAGCCCACCAGCGTGACCACCATCAGGTTCGGCCCCGGCGCGGCCTGCCCCAGCGCGAACAGCGCCGAAAAGTCGGCCGCCGTCATCCAGCCGTGCACGTCCACGACCTGGCGCTGCATCTCGGGCAGGATCGTGTTGCCGCCGCCGAACGCCAGCACCGATAGCTGGGAAAAGATCAGGGCCAGGGCAATCAGTGTGTGGATCATCGACGTTGCCTCCAGACCAGCAGGATGCTCAACGGCGTCAGCACCGCCATGGTGGGCAACAGTGGAATGCGTAGCACCGCCACGGCCACGAAGCACAGCGTTGCCACCACGCCCGCCAGCCAGTCGCGGCGCTTGATGACCGGCACGCCGATCTTGACCGCCATCGAAATCAGCAGCCCCGCCGCCGCCGCAGCCAGGCCGGCGAACAGGTGCTGGATATGCGGATCGTTCTGAAAGCGGTCGTACACCATGCCCAACAAAATGACGATGGCCGACGGTGCAAGAATCAGCCCCATCAAGGCGGCGAACGCGCCACGCGGCCCGCGAAACTTCATGCCCAGCGCCACCGACAGGTTGATGATGTTGCCGCCGGGCAGAAACTGGCACAGCCCCAGCAGGTCGGTGAACTCGGGGCCGCTCAACCAGCCGTGCTTTTCAACGACCATGCGGCGCGCCAGGGGCAACGCGCCGCCGAAAGCGGTCAGGCCAAGCATCAGGAAACCGGTGAACAATTGCCCGCAAGTGGGCGGCGGCCGCGTGGCGGCGTCGGGGGTCAAGGGTGCTGCATTCATAGGGTCGTAAGCCGGGGCAAGGCCGGCGGGGCAAGGGCTGGCGCGTCGTTCACACCACGCGAAACGCGCGCGGCGACAGCGGAAAACCAAGGCTCGCAGCCTACTCTTCGGCTTGGATAATGTCTAATATATGACCACGTAAACAATCATATTCACTGCATATGGCATCTGTAGACCTGCGCCTGCTGCGCTACTTCCTGGCCGTCGCCGAGGAAGCTCACCTGACCAAGGCCGCGGCACGGCTGGGCATCCGCCAGCCTCCGCTCAGCCAACAGATACGCGTGTTGGAACAGGAGCTTGGCGTGACCCTGTTTCACCGCCTGCCGCGCGGCATGGAACTCACCGAAAGCGGCCGTGCCTTGAAGGAAGACGCGCGCAGCATTCTTGCGCTGGTCGATCAGGCGGTGGACGGCGTGCGCCGGGTCTCGCAGGGCGAAGCCGGCCGGCTGACGGTGGGGTTTACCGGGTCGGCCGCGTTCCATCCCTTCGTGCCGTCGGTCATCCGCCGTTTTCGGGAAAGCGCGCCCAATGTGCGGCTGGTGCTGGAAGAAAGCAGCTCGGGCGAACTGCGCGACGCGGTCAGTGAAGGCCGGGTCGACGTGGCCTTCATTCGCGGCGCGTATGCCAGCACGCCGGGCGTGGCCGAGGAAACGGTGCTGGAAGAAACCATGCTGGCCGCGTTTCCCGCCGACCATCCCGCCGTCAAGGGGCGCGCGCGACAGCAGATCGCGCTGTCCGAGCTGGCCGAGGAATCCCTGATCCTGTATCGGCGGCACAGCGGCCCGGGCCTGTACGACGCCATCATCACGGCATGCAGCGCGTCGGGCTTCAGCCCGCGCGTGGTGCAGGAAGCGCCGCGCATGCTGTCCACCTTGAGCCTGGTGGCGGCGGGGCTGGGCGTGTCGCTTGTGCCCGCGTCATTGCGGCGCGTGAACATCGAAGGCGTGGTGTACGTCAACGTGACCGGCCCGGTGGCGCTGCGCGCCGCGCTGAAGCTGATCTGGCGCGATGCGCCGCTGTCGGGCGCGACCCGCAAGCTGATCGACGAAGTGCGCCGGCATCGCGCGGACGGCGTCGGCGCGGGCGAAGGCGGGTTCGAAGGCGCGGAGTCGGGTTCGGGTTCAGCGCCAGCTCCGGGTTCGGGTTCGGGTTCGGGTTCGGGTTCGGGTTCGGGTTCGGGTTCGGGCTCGGCTTCAGGTCTGGGATCACGTACAGGTCCAGGATCGGACTCGGACTAGGGGCCGGACCACGGCCCGGACGCCCTGCTCGCAGCGCTACACTGCGCGGCACGTGTCTTTCCTTTTTGCGTTGCCACCATGTCTTGTGATTCCCTCATCGGCGTATACGATTCCGGCGTTGGCGGCCTGAGCGTGTTGCGCGCCATTCGTGACGCCCTGCCCGATGAATCCTTGCTGTACGTGGCGGACTCGGCCCACGTGCCGTATGGCGACAAAACCCAGGACTTCGTGTTGCAGCGCGCCTACGCCATGGCGGACTATTTTGTCTTGCGGCAGGCCAAGGCCATGGTCGTGGCATGCAACACGGCCACCGCCGCCGCCATCGCGCCGCTGCGCGCGCGATACCCCGACCTGATCATCATCGGCGTAGAGCCCGCCATCAAGCCGGCCGCGCATCTGACGCATAGCGGCGTGGTCGGCGTGTTCGCCACGACCGGCACGTTGGCCAGCCCCAAGTTCGCCACGCTGGTCCAGCGCGAGGCGCCCGAGGTGCGCATCGTATTGCGGCCCTGCCCCGAATGGGTGGCGCTGGTGGAACAAGGAAAATTGTCCGGCCCCGAGGTGGACGCGGCGGTGCGCGCGCCCGTCGAGGAACTGCGCGCGGCCGGGGCCGACGTGCTGGTGCTGGGCTGCACCCACTTTCCCTTTTTGCGCGACGCGATCCAGGCGGCGGCCGGCCCTGGCGTGCCGTTGCTGGAAACGGGCGCGCCCGTCGCCCGCTGGCTCAAGCACCAGTTGCAGCAACGCCACCTGTTGCGCTCTGGCGCCCCTGGCACAGCCGACCCGGGCAAGACCGTCCCGGACCAAGGCGGCTCGGACAAAGACGGCTCGGACCAAGGCAGCTCGGACAAAGGCCGCTCGAACCAAGGCAGCTCGGACCAAGGCGCCTCGGACAAAGACGGCTTGGACCAAGGCGGCTCGGACAAAGGCACCTCGGGCCAACGCCGCTCGGACCGTGGCGACCCCGCCACCGACCACCACCCCCACGCCATCTGCCAACTGGAGACGACCGGCCATGCGCCGGCCGTGGCCGCCCTGGCGGACCGGCTTTGGGCGCCGGGCGTGGCAGTCGCTCAAACTCCCGCGCGCTGGCGGTAGCGGCGGCCCTCGGTCGACATTGCAGGCGAAAAATCGGGGTGAAAAAACCCCAAGCATCCCGCACCGCGGCAAACTCCCTGTCTGCGCCCCGCTTGATCCAGCGCATCTTCCCCGGCCCGAAACCGGCGAATAATTCGAATACAGTAGAAAAATCCGCCTGCCCAGGCTCGCACCCAAGGAGACGCGCATGAAACGCATCCTGATACCCGTCGACGGCTCGCCGCCCGCGCTGCACGCCGTCCAAGCCTTGCTGGCGGCACGTGCTTACGATCCCGTCGCGCACGTCGAGTTGCTGACGGTGCAGATTCCGCTCAAGTCGGGCAAGATCGGACGCGGTCTGGCGCAAGCCGACATTGATGCGTACCACCAGGACGAAGCCCGCGCCGCGCTTCGGGCCAGCAGCGACCTGCTCACCAAAGCCGGCGTGCCGTTCGACGTACGCATCGAAGTCGGCGAACCCGCCGACACCATCATCCGCGTGGCGGCGGAATCCGATGCGGACGAAATCTACATGGGCTCGCGCGGCCTGGGCTCGGTATCGTCTCTGTTCATGGGGTCCATCGCCACGCGCGTTGTGCACCTGACGGACCTGCCCGTCACGTTGGTCAAGTAACGCACACAGGAGCAACCATGTTGAACATCCTTGTCCCGGTCGACGGCTCCGACAATGCCAACCGCGCAGTGCTCTATGCCCGTCAATTGGCCGAAGGCGCGGCGTCCGCGCGCATCCACCTTGTCAACGTCCAGACACCCACGCATGGCCGCGCCGGCGTGTCGCGCCTGATCACGCAAGACATGATCGACCAGTTCTACGCCCGCGAGGGCCAGGAGGCCACGCAAGATGCGCGGCAGCTGCTGGGCGCGACGGGCACCGACCACACCAGCCAGGTGCTGTTTGGCCACCCCGCCACCGAGATCGCCGGATACGCCCGCGACCAGCACTGCGCCCGCATCGTGATGGGCACTCGCGGGCACGGTACGCTGGTCAACATCCTGATGGGGTCCGTCGCCAACCAGGTGCTGCAACTTGCCGAGGTACCGGTCACGCTGGTGAAGTGAATGGCTACGCGGGCCCGGCCGCGATCCATCGTGGCACGGGCAATCCGAGGCCCCGCCCGGGCCGAACCGATGCCCGGCGCACCCAGCTAGGTATGATGATGCGAATCCACAGCCTGGAGTCGCATCATGCCCACCCCGCGTACCGCGCGCCCCCTGGCGAAGGCCGGCCTGACCATTGGCGCGATGGCCGCCCTGGCCACGCTTGCCGCCTGCGGTGAAATCGCCACCCTGCCCGTGGAATCCGGCATGGGTCCGAACCCGACGCTGCCTGCGCCCAACTCCACGCTGATCCCCACCGTCAACACCGCAAAGGCCGTCGGCTGGTCCGACGGCGCACAGCCCGTGGCCGCCGCCGGCCTGGCCGTTAACGCGTACGCCAGCGGCCTGGACCATCCGCGCTGGCTTTACGTACTGCCCAACGGCGATGTGCTGGTCGCGGAAACCAATGCGCCGCCCAAGCCCGAAGGCGCGGGCGGCGGCATCAAGGAATGGGCGGCGGGCATCGTCATGAAGCGCGCCGGCGCCAAGACGCCCAGCGCCAATCGCATCACCCTGCTGCGCGATGCCGACCACGACGGCGTGGCGGAAACGCGCAGCGTGCTGCTGCAAAACCTGAACTCGCCTTTCGGCATGGCGCTGGTCGGCAACCAGCTTTACGTGGCCAACGCCGACGCCGTGCTGCGCTTTCCGTACCAGCCCGGCCAGACGCAGATTCAGGCCCCCGGCGTGCACGTCACCGACCTGCCGGCCGGCATCAACCACCACTGGACCAAGAACCTGATCGCCAACGCGGACGGCAGCAAGCTGTACGTGTCGGTTGGGTCCAACAGCAATGTGGCGGAAAACGGCATGGACATCGAAGAGGGGCGCGCCGCCATTTGGGAAATCGATGTGGCCACCGGCACCAAGCGGCTCTACGCCACGGGCCTGCGCAACCCGGTCGGCATGGCTTGGGCGCCCGATGGCAAGACGCTGTGGACGGCCGTGAACGAGCGTGACGAGCTGGGCAGCGACCTGGTTCCCGATTACATGACGTCGGTAAAAGACGGCGGCTTCTATGGATGGCCCTACAGCTATTACGGGCAGCATGTGGACACCCGGGTCACGCCGCCGCGCCCGGACCTGGTGGCGCGCGCCATCGTGCCCGACTATGCGTTGGGTCCGCACACCGCCTCGCTGGGGCTGGCCTGGTCCGGCGCCGCGCGGCTGCCCGCGCCGTACGCCGGCGGCATGTTTGTCGGCCAGCACGGGTCCTGGAATCGCGACCCGCGCAGTGGCTACAAAGTCATCTTCGTACCCTTTGAAAATAACGCGCCTAATGGCCCGGCACGCGATGTGCTGACCGGGTTTCTGAACAAGGACGGCCAGGCGCAGGGGCGCCCGGTAGGGGTCGCCATTGATGGCCAAGGCGACTTGCTGGTGGCCGATGACGTCGGCAACGTGATCTGGCGCGTCAGCCCCAAGCCCTGACCGGCCACGCTTTCACGCAACTCAATCGCCTTGGCTTGCGCTGCATCAAGCCCGCTTGCGCGGGTGTTGGCATTCTGGCCGGTAGCGGAGTCAGAATGTCGTGAAACCGGTCACGGCGCGCAAGCGCGGGCCGGAAATCCGCTTGTAGTGAAACGTTGGAGGCAAGAAATGATGTTCAAGAAACTTTGCGTGGCCGCGATCCTGGCTGCCGCATCCGCCCCGGTCCTGGCTGCCGAATGCTCGGTGGATATCGCCGGCAATGACCAGATGCAGTTCGACAAGAAGGAAATCACGGTCAGCAAAAGCTGCAAGCAGTTCACCGTGAACCTCAAGCACCCGGGCAACCTGGCCAAGAACGTCATGGGCCACAACTGGGTGCTGACCACCTCCGCCGACATGCAGGGCGCCGTCAACGACGGCATGGCCGCCGGCCTGGACAATGACTACGTCAAAAAGGGCGACGCGCGCGTCATCGCGCACACCAAGGTGATCGGCGGCGGGCAGTCCGACTCCGTCACCTTCGATGTCAGCAAGCTGGCCGCCGGCACCGACTACACCTACTTCTGCTCGTTCCCCGGCCACTTCGCGCTGATGAAAGGCAGCCTGAAGCTGGTCGACTGACCCGCCTGACGCCGCGGCCGACACGGGCTGTCGCCCCCGATTCTTTCGGGGCGACAGCCCGTTTCCATTGGGTGCGTTCCCCCTACAATGGCCGCTTTCTCGTACACACCGACAGGGAGCAGGCATGAGCACGGAAAAAGTAGCGATCGTGACGGCGGGCGGCAGTGGCATGGGCGCTGCGGCAGCGCGCAAATTGGCGGCCGACGGCTACCGCGTCGCGATCTTGTCGTCGTCCGGCAAGGGCGAATCCCTGGCGGGTGAATTGGGCGGGCTGGGCGTGACCGGTTCGAACCGCTCGCCCGAAGACCTGGCACGGCTGGTGGAAACCACGTTGCAAAAATGGGGCCGAGTCGATGCGGTGGTCAACAGCGCAGGCCACGGTCCCAAGGGCCCGCTTCTGTCCATCAGCGACGACGACTGGCACCTGGGCATGGAGTACTACCTGCTGAACGTCGTGCGCATCGCGCGCCTGGTGGCCCCGGTGATGAAGCAGCAACAGTCGGGCGCCATCGTCAATATCTCCACGTACGCCACCTTTGAACCTGAAGCGCTGTTCCCCACCTCCGGCGTTTTCCGCGCCGGCCTGGCCGCCTTCACCAAAGTGTTTTCCGACGAATACGCCGAACACAATGTGCGCATGAACAACGTGCTGCCCGGCTTTATCGACAGCCTGCCCGAAAAGGAAGACCGCCGCGCGCGCATCCCCATGGGCCGCTACGGCACCGCCGAGGAAGTGGCGGACCTGATCGCCTTCCTGGCGTCTGACGCGTCGTCCTACATCACCGGCCAGAACATCCGTATCGACGGCGGCATCACGCGCTCGGTCTGAGCCCCGGCCCGGGCCTCATGCTTAAGGATTAATCCTCTCGTCCGAATGACGGTATTGAAGCGCGCCGCGCGGTTCAGTACCGTAGTTTTTCGCATTCGACGAGAGGCTTGCGATGACAGTTACCCCCGGCCAGGCCTCGCGCTTTCTGGCGCAGGCCACGTTCGGGCCCACCCCCGCCCTGATCGACGCCGTGGTGCGCGACGGCTACGCTGCGTGGCTGGACGCGCAGCTGGCGATGCCGCCATCCCAAACGCATTTCGACTGGCTGCTACAGCAGAAGAAAAACACCGAGGCATTCAAGGGCAACGGCATCAACGCGCCGCTGGAATCCACGCTGTGGCGCAAGTTCATCAGCGCTGAAGACCAGGTGCGCACGCGCATGGCCTTCGCGCTATCGGAAATATTCGTGGTGGGCGTGCAGTCCATCACCGCCTCGTGGCCGCTGTTCGGCGCGGCCGGCTTCATGGACCTGCTGGCCGAGCACGCGCTGGGCAGCTACCAGGCGCTGCTGACCGCCGTGACCAAGAACCTGTCGATGGGCTGCATGCTGACCTATCGCGGCAACCGCAAGGAAGACCCCAAGACCGGCCGCCATCCCGACGAGAACTACGCGCGCGAGGTCATGCAGCTGTTCAGCATCGGGTTGCTGGAACTGGAGCCCGATGGCACCGTCAGGAAGGTCAACGGCGCGCCGGTCGAAACCTATACCAACGCCGATGTGCAGGGGCTGGCGCGCGTGTTCACCGGCTGGGACATCAACGGCCCCGAGACCGACGTGCAATTTCATCGCCGCCCCATGGCGCTGAACAACGCGCAGCACTCCATGGCGGAAAAGCGCTTCCTGGGCACGGTGATTCCCGCGGGCACCGATGGGCATCTGTCGCTCAAGCGCGCCATGGACGTCATTTGCGCGCATCCGAACGTGGGCCCTTTCATCGGCATGCAACTGATACAGCGGCTGGTCACCAGCAACCCCAGCCCGGCGTATGTGCGGCGCGTATCGGCCGTGTTTGACGACGACGGCAGCGGCGCGCGCGGCAACCTCAAGGCGGTGCTGCGCGCCATCTTGCTGGACCCGGAGGCGCGCAACCCCGATCTGGCGAACCCCGGCTGGGGCAAGGTGCGCGAACCCATCCTGCGCTTTTCGGGATGGGCGCGCGCGTTCGGCGCCACGTCGACCAATGGCGCGTGGGCGATGCCGGACACCACCGACAACACGATACGGCTGGCGCAAAGCCCGATGCGGTCGGCTACCGTGTTCAACTTTTTTCGGCCGCGCTATACGCCACCCGTCACCGAGTTGGCCCGCCGGCATCTGGTCGCGCCCGAACTACAGATCACGGATGAGACCAGCATTGCCGGCTACCTGAATTTTCTGGCGGTCTACGCCGATCGCGGCTGGGAGGATTTGCAGACATCGTATGCGCCCGAAATTGCCTTGGCGCGCGACCCCGACGCGCTGGTGGCGCGCGTGGTGCTGCTGCTGGCGGGCGATGCCTTCAGCGCAACAACCGCCAGCGCCATCGCACAAGCGGTGGCTACCCTGCCCGCCCACCGGCCGCGCGACCGCGTGCGCGCCGCGATCATGCTGGTGGCCGCCAGCCCTGAATACCTGGTGCAAAAATGAAACGAAGCCACGACGCCGACCGCCGCGCCTTCCTGCTTCGCGCCTGCGCACTGGGCGCAACGGGCGCCGCCGCGCCGCTGGCGCTGAACCTGGCGGCCCTGGGTGCCGCGGCCGCGCAATCCTTGCCGGAGCCATCGGCATCGGGGTCGGGGTCTGGATCGGGGTCTGGATCGCCGTCTTCCTACAAGGCGCTGGTCTGCGTCTTCCTGTATGGCGGCAACGACCCCTACAACACGATCGTTCCCTTTGACTCGCCCGCCTATCGCGCCTACGCCGCCGCACGCGGCGACATCGCCCTGCCACGCGACGCGTTGCAAGCCACCGTCTTGCGCGGCAAGGCACCCGCCGCAGGGGGTGCGCAATTTGCGCTGGCGCCCGCGCTGGCCCCCTTGGCCCCGCTGTACGAAAGCGGACGCCTGGCCGTGTTGCTGAACGTGGGGCCGCTGGTGGCGCCCACAACCAAGGCCGAATACATCAGCGCGCGCGTGCCCTTGCCGCCCAAGCTGTTTTCGCATAACGACCAGCAGGCCTACTGGCAGGCCCTCGCGCCCGAGGGGGCATCGTCGGGCTGGGGCGGCCGGCTGACCGATCTGTTCGCCAGCGCCAACGCCCAGCGCACGTTCACCGGCATCACGGCGGGCGGCAGCACGGTGCTGCTGGCCGGGCGCAAGGTCGCGGGCTATCGGGTCGGCATCAACGGGTCCACGTCCATCGATCTGCTGCACCGCGATATGTACGGGTCCAGCGCGTGCACGGCGCTGCTGCGCCAACTGATCACGCAGCCGCGCGAGCATCTGATGGAACGCGAGCTATCGCGCATCGCCGCGCAGTCCATCGATGCCGACACGCAGCTGCGCGCGGCGTTGGCCGACGTCGCGGTGCCGGGTGATTTCGCGTCGCCGCTGGCGCAGCAATTGAAGATCGTGGCGCGCATCATCGGCGCAAGGCAGGCGCTGGGCGCGCGGCGCCAGGTGTTCTTTGTGTCGCAGAACGGCTATGACAATCACACCGGCTTGAATGACACCCACCCCGCGCTGTTGCGCGAGCTGGGCCAGGCCATGGCCACGTTCCAGCAGGCCTTGGCGTCGATGGGCGTGGCCGAAAGCGTCACCACTTTCACGGCGTCGGAGTTCGGCCGCACACTGGGGTCCAACGGCAATGGTTCCGACCACGGCTGGGGCGCGCATCATCTGGTCATGGGCGGGGCGGTCAATGGCGGGCGCTTTTACGGTACGCACCCCGAGATCGCCCTGGACGGCCCCGGCTTTGTGGACAACGGCCGCTTGCTGCCCACGTTGGCGGTGGACCAGCTGGGCGCCTCGCTGGGCGCATGGTTTGGCGCCGGCCGCGACGACCTGGGTCTGGTGTTCCCGAACTTGAAGAACTTCGACGCGGACCGGCTGATGCTGATGCAGGTGTAACGGCCGTCAGCCCGAAGCCAGCTTGCGCTTGCCCAGCAACTGCTTCCAACGCAGTGCCTCGCTCTCCACGAACGCCCCCAATTCGGCCGGCGTACTCTGGCGCACCTCGGCGCCTTGCTCCGCGATTTTCTGCGCCACCGCCGGGTCCGCCAAGGCCTGGTTCAGCGCCTTGTTCAGCGTCACCACCACCGACGGCGCCGCCTTGGCGGGCGCAAAGATGGCGTACCACTGCGGCACGTCCACGCCCTTGACGCCCGCTTCGGCCAGCGTGGGCAAGTCCGGCAACGCCGCCGAGCGCGTCGACCCGGCCACCGCCAGGGCCTGGATCATGCCCGACTTCAGGTGCGGGTACACGCTGAACAGGCTGGGAAACATGACCTGCGTCACGCCCCCCAAGGTGTCGGTCAGCGCCGGCGCCGAGCCTTTGTACGGCACGTCCAGCATGGTGGTGCCGGTGGCTTGATTGAACAGTTCGCCGGCCACCGACGGCGCGGTGCCCGGGCCTGCCGATGCGTAGTTCAGGCCATCGGGATGTTCGTGGCCGTACTTCACCAGCGCGGCCACGTCTTTGACCGGGATGCGCGTGGACACGACCATGATGGTGGGCGAATCGGCCACCATGCCGATGGGCGTGAAGTCCTTGACGGGGTCGTAGTTCAGTTTCTGCATGGCGGGATTGATGCCGTGCGTGCCGATGTAGCCCAGCATCAGCGTGTAGCCGTCAGCCGGCTGACGCGCCACGTAGTCGGACGCAATGGCCCCTTGCGCGCCGGGCTTGTTCACCACGATGACGGTCTGGCCCAGCAGCTCGCCGATCTTCTGCCCCACCACGCGCGCCAGCACGTCATTGCCGCCCCCCGCCGCGGTGGGGACGACCAGCGTGATGGCACGCTCGGGAAACTCGGCGTGCGCAAACGCACTGAACGCAAACAGCATGGCGGCCGCGCAGGCGGTCTTGACGTGAGGGTGCTTCATGGTTGTCTCCTGATTCAGGGGTCGTCGCGCGGCACTTCTGTGTCATAGCCACGGGTCGCTTCGACGGTAGGGAAAGATCAAGGGTCCGGGGCGGTTTTGCCCTTTTTGTCGGACCCGATTACCCGTTGACTGGTATCAACGGGCTAGGCCATTGCGTGGGATTCCTCCACGCAGACGGGGGCATCGGTGTACTGGCCGGGCACGTACAACTGCCCTTTCATGATCTTGCGTGCGGTGCGCACCAGGCCCGCCCTGCGCACCACGCCGCTGGCCGGGTCCAGGTCGACATCGATGCTCATCGCGCCCGATGGGTGTTCGATACGCACGCTGCGATACCCCGCCTGTATCGGCGGCCCGCCACAATCGTGGGCCACCGTGCCGGGCATGAGGAACGCGCTGGCGACGCCCACCGCGCCCGTGGCGGCATGCGCCCGATGGCAGGCGCGCGGCGTGAAATAACGCGATTGCAATGCCAGCCCATCTTGGGTTGGGGACGGCGCCACCAGCACCGGTTTCGGAATGACGCTGTTCGAGACGTCCCCCAGGCCCATGAGCAGGCCGGCTTGCAGCCGGATGCGCTCGATGCGCGGGAGCAGGTCGGCGTTGCCGTCCAGCTGCGCGGCGCTTTCACTGCCCGACAGGCCAAAGTCGGCGGCCTGCATCAGCACCATCGGCATGGCCGCATCGATCAAGGTGACCGCCACGCCATCCACGGTGTCCTGCCGCCGGCCCGTGGGAAACAAGCGGCCGGTGACCGCGCCCCAGGCGTCCAGGAAGTTCAGCCGCACGGGCGCCGCCGACCCGGCCACGCCGTCAATGCGCGCATCGCCTTCGTAAGTCAGGTGGCCGCCCGGGGTTTGCACCACGGCTTCGATGACGGCGCCGGTATTGACGTTGTGCACCCGCACCGAGGTGACGCCGTCCTGCGCCTGGACCAGGCCTTCCTCGATGGCGAACGGCGCCGCGCCCGACAGCATGTTGCCGCAATTGGGGCGGGTGTCCACGCTGGCCTTCTCCACCGACACCTGCGCGAACAGGTAGTCGATATCGCAGTCCGGCCGCGTCGAACGCGACACGATGGCCACCTTGCTGGTCAGCGAGTTGCCGCCGCCCAGGCCGTCGATCTGTAGCGCGTGGGGCGAGCCCATGGCCATCAACAGCAGGCGGTCGCGTTGCACGGGGTCAGCCGGCAACCAGTCGCTCAGGAAGAAGGGGCCGCGCGACGTGCCGCCGCGCATCAGGACGCAAGGGATGATGGTTTCCATGCAAGCCATTCTGCGCGGGCATGGCTATGATGTGAATTGCAACTTACGGATGGATTAATGCATGGCACGCATCAATTTCGATTTACAGGAATTACAGGCGTTCGTGGCCGTGGCCGAGCGCGCCAGCTTCCGCGCGGCGGCCGATGACTTGCACCTGTCGCAGCCGGCGCTTAGCCGCCGCATCGACAAGCTGGAAAGCATCCTGGGCGCGCGCCTGCTGGAACGCACCACGCGCCGCGTATCGCTGACCCAGGTGGGCCGCATCTTCCTGGAGCGCGCCCGCAGCGCCATCGATGAACTGGAGAGCGCCGTGCTCAGCATCGGCGACCTGGCCGCGCAGCGCGGCGGCCTGGTCACCGTGGCCTGCGTGCCTTCCGTGGCGTATTACTTCCTGCCCTCGGTCATTCGCGACTACACCGAACGCTTCCCGCGCATCCGCGTGCGCATCATCGACGAAACCGCCAACACCGTGCTCAACAGCGTGGTGACGGGCCGCGCCGATTTCGGCATCAGCTTTTTCGGCACGCAGGAACCCGATGTGGATTTCAAGGCGGTGCTGCGCGAAGACTTCGTGCTGGCGGTGCGGCGCGACCATCCGCTGGCGACTCGCCGCAGCGTGTCGTGGGAAGACCTGTCGCAAGAACGCTTCATGACCGTCGCCAAGGAAAGCGGCAACCGCCTGCTGATCGACGATGCGCTGGCCAAGAGCGGCAAGCGCACCGTCAGCGCGTTTGAAGTCAGTCACGTGATGACCCTGCTGGGCCTGGTGGAAGCCGGGCTGGGCGTGGCGGCGGTGCCGCAGCTGGCGATGCCGCTGGCCGGCCACGCCACGCTGACCAGCGTCAAGCTGGAGCATCCACGCGTCACGCGCACGCTGGGCCTGATCGCGCGGCGCGGCCGGCCGCTGGCGCCGGCGGCCCAACAGCTCTATAACCTGATTCATCAGACCGGCAAGCTGGCCAAACGCAAAACCCCCACCCCGCCCTGAAATCACCCCGAAGCCCCATGAAGTCGTCCCAAGCGCCCCGCGCCCCCGATCATTCCCTGGCCTTGCAGCCCGCCACCGAAGAAGACGTGCCTTTTCTGCTGGCGTTGCGCAAGGCCACCATGCAGGAACACCTGGAACGCGCCGGCGCGCCGACGGCCGACGCCGACCACCTGACCCGCATCCAGTACCACTTCGACGACGCGCACATCGTCTGGGTGGACGGCCGCCCCGCCGGCCTGTTTAAGCACTACCGCGACCCTGCCGGCTGGCACATCGTGCAGATCCAGATCGCGCCGGACTTCCAGGGCCGTGGCCTGGGCCGGCGCCTGCTGGAAAGCATCCTGGATCAGGCCGATGCGCAAGGCGCGCCCGTGACGCTGAACGTACTCAAGAGCAACCCCGCCCAGCGGCTGTACGCCGCTTTGGGCTTCACCCGCGTCAAGGAGACCGACCTGGAATATGAAATGCGTTACGAACCCGGCGCGGTCCGGCCGGCCGGCTGACCCTTGCAGCAACGACCGATGCAATTTCTTTTTGCCCGCCTGGAATAAAGCCCCGGCGGCAGGCGTCTGTAGTGGGCAGTCACCCCTTCCCCCACATCGTACGAGGCTCAACATGCGCAAACATATCGCCGCCGCCCTGGTTCTTGGCTCCGCCGCCCTGTTCACGGCCGGCGCCCACGCCCAAGCCGTCAAGACGCAAGACGGCATGCTGGTCAACAGCGCGGGCATGACGCTCTACACCTTCGACAAAGACAGCGGGGGCAAAAGCGCCTGCAACGACCAGTGCGCCAAGATCTGGCCGCCCGTCGCCGCGCCCGCCGACGCCAAGCCCATGGGCGATCTGACCGTCATCACCCGCGACGACGGCTCCAAGCAATGGGCGTACAAGGGCAAGCCCGTCTACCTGTACGCCAAGGACACCAAGCCGGGCGACAAGACCGGCGACAACTTCAAGGACGTCTGGCACGTCATCAAGCCCTGACCCGCGCCTGACGCCGCCCCAGCTTGACCATGCGCGCCGACGACGAGGCCCTGATCCTGGCCTGCATCCCCAGCCTGCGGCGTTACGCCCGCGGGCTGACGGGCGACCCGCACCGGGCCGATGACCTGGTGCAGGACACGTTGGAGCGCGCATGGAGCCGCTTTTCCCGCTGGCAAAAACGCGGCGAGCTACGCGCCTGGATGTTCGGCATCATGCACAACCACTTCATCGACGGCGTGCGCGCCACCAACCGGCGGGCCGACCAGACCGCGCCGGGCGACTTGCCCGACGCGCCGGTGCGCGCCACGCAGACCGACCATCTGGAGGTACGTGATCTGGACCGCTGCCTGCAAGCCTTGCCCCCCGAGCAGCGCGAAGTGCTGTTGCTGATTTGCGTGGAAGACCTGTCCTACCAGGACACGGCCCAGGTGCTGGACGTGCCCCTGGGCACCGTCATGTCGCGCCTGTCACGCGCCCGTGAAAAGCTGGGCGCGTTGATGCAGGGTCGCGACACGGTCAACCGGCTGCATCGCGTGAAATGACATGAACGACAAATCCCTTCATCCGGTACCGAACACCGGCAGCCCCATCACCGAAGCCGATCTGCATGCCTATGCGGATGGCCAGCTGCCGCCCGCGCGGCATGCCGAAGTGGACGCGTTCCTGGCCACGCATCCGCAGGACCAGACCCGCGTGTCCGACTGGCAGGCGCAGCGCCGCGCGCTGCACGCGTTGCTGGACCCGGTGCTGGATGAACCCCTGCCCTTGCGGCTGCCCTTGAAAGCGCCTGCGCGGCAGTTCCCATGGCGCGCGCTGGCGGCCAGCGTGTTGATCGCCACCGTGAGCGCCGGCGCGGCCTGGACGGCGCGCGGCGCGATGGACGCGCAGCGCATGCAAACGGTATTGGCCACCGCCAGCCCGGAACGCGCGGCGGGCGGCTATGCCCAACGCGCCGCCATCGCGCACGCGGTGTACGCGCCGGACATGGGCCGCCCGGTTGAAGTGGGCGCCGACAACGAAAAAGGCCTGGTCACGTGGTTGACCAAGCGCATGGGCGCGCCGGTGCGCGCGCCGTCCTTATCGCAGGCGGGTTATGAACTGGTGGGCGGCCGCTTGCTGCCCGGCGGCTCGGGTCCGGTCGCACAATTCATGTACGGCGCGGCCGATGGGCAACGCCTGACGCTGTACGTTACGCGCGAAGCCGCGGGCGGGCAGACCGCCTTCCAGTTCACGCAGGAAGGGCCGGTCCGGGTGTTTTATTGGGTGGAAGGCCAGTTTGGCTATGCCCTGTCCGGCGCGGTCAGCCGCGACGAACTGCAACGGGTATCGCAAGAGGTCTACCGGCAGTTGCAGGGCTAGCCCCCGCCCTGGCGCGCTTCATGCAGCATGTGCAGCGTGATCTTGCGCACTTCCGCCTTGCTCATTTCGATATGCGAACGCAGCATGCGCGCGGCCTCGTCGCCGCGCCTTGCCAGCACCGCGCGCAGGATCGCCGCGTGTTCGTCGTAGGTGGCATCCACCCGAAAATCCTTGGTGAAATCCAGCCGCCGCACGATGCGGATCTTCTCGGTGACGTCGCGGTGTATCTGCGCCATCTCGGGGTTGCCGGCGGCGGCTACCAGCGAGCAATGAAACGCCTCGTCCAGCTGCGCCACCAAGCGGCCATCCAGAATGCGCTGCGGCGGCGGCACCAGCCACACGTCTTTCAGCGCGCCCAGGATGCCGGAGTCGTCCATCGGCTCGCGCGTGCATAGCTTGTCCACCGCTGCCTGCTCCAGCACCACGCGCACGTCGTACAGCGCCTCGAAGCGTTCGAAATCAAACGGCCGCACCTGCCAGCCGCTGCGCGGGCGCGCCAGCACGAAGCCTTCGCGCTCCAGGCGCGCCAGACCCAGCCGCACCGGCGTGCGGCTGACGCCCAGCCGCGTCACCAGATCGGCCTCGGTAAAGCGTTCGCCCGGCAGCATGCGAAAGTCGAACAGGTCGTCCTTGATGCGCTGGTACACCTGGTCGGCCAGCGATCCGGCCAGCGCCGGCGCGGGCCGGATCGCCGGGCTGACCTGAACGGATTCCAGCCGCATCATCCCGCCACGGTGCAAGTGGCGTCTTCGGCCAGCACCACCAGCGGGTCGCCCGCGTTGACGGGCTTGCCCGGCACGCAGCGTATCGCCGTGACCGTGCCCGCTGCGGGCGCGATGACCGACAGCTCCATCTTCATCGCTTCGACGACCACCAGCGTGTCGCCGGCCGATACGCTCTGCCCCACCTGAACCGGTATCTTCCAGATGTTGCCGCACATGTCGGCGCTGACCAGGCGTTCGCCCTCGCGCAGCGCGGTGTCGGCCTCGGTCTCGGGCGCCGCGGCGGGTTGCTCGGCCGCCACGTCTTCCGTTTTCCACAAGGCCACTTCGGCATCGAACGCACTTTTCTGACGCGTCTGGAACAAGGCGATGCTGTCGGCCTGCTCGGCCAGGAAGCGCTGGTGCGCGGCGAAGTCAAAGACTTCCTCTTCGATGCGCACCGTGGCGCGCCCTTCGCGGAAGTCTTCGCGCAACACGTCCAGCTCTGCTTCGGTCACCGGGTAGAAACGTACCTGGTCGAAAAAGCGCAGCAGCCACGGCTTGCCGTCCTGGAACACGGGGTTTTTCAGAAACTTGTTCCAGATCGGCAAGGTGCGGCCAACCAGCTGATAGCCGCCCGGCGAATCCATGCCGTAGATGCACATGTAGACGCCGCCGATGCCCACCGTGCCCTCGGCCGTATGGGTGCGCGCGGGGTTGTACTTGGACGTCAGCAGGCGGTGTCGCGGGTCGATCGGCACGGCGCACGGCGCGCCCAGGTACACGTCGCCCAAGCCCATGATGAGGTAGCTGGCGTCGAACACGATGTCGCGCACATCGTTGCGGTTGGCCAGCCCGTTGATGCGCTGGATGAAGTCCACATTGTTCGGCAGCCACGGCGCGTTGGCGCGCACGGTTTCCTGGTAGCGCTGCACGGCGCCCAGCGTGGCCGTATCCTCGAACGCCATCGGCAGGTAGACCACGCGCGTGGGCACTTTCAGCGTGGCCACGTCCGCCAGCCCCGCTTCGATCTTCAGCAGGCGCTCGATCAGCGCGCCCTGCAAAATCTGACGGCTGTCATAACGGATCTGCAACGAGCGCACGCCCGGCGACAGCTCTTCCACCCCGTGAATCGGATCGGCGTTCAGCGCTTCCATCAACAGGTGGATGCGCATGCGCAGCGCCAGGTCCAGCACGTTGTCGCCGTATTCCAGCAGCAGATAGCCGTCGCCCGCCTGGCGATACGACACCGACGGGCGCGCGCCCTCGGCGGGCAGCGCCGCCACGATGGTCTCGGACACGGTGGCCGGCACGGGGCTGGGCTGGGTCGCGGCGGGCGCCACGCCCGCCAGCGCGGCCACGCTCTGGTCCTGCGCCGCTTGCAGCGCCACCGCCCGCGGATAGTCCATGCGCACGAAGCGGATGCGGTCGCCGGGCTTGACCTGCCCCACCTTCCACAGCTCGGCGCTGGCGATGGTCACGGGGCACACGAAGCCGCCCAGGCTGGGGCCGTCGCGCGTCAGGATGACGGGGCTGTCGCCGGTGAAGTTGATGCTGCCGATGGCGTATTCGCAATCGTGGATGTTGGACGGGTGCAAGCCCGCCTCGCCGCCGTTCTCGCGCGCCCAGGTGGGCTTGGGGCCGATCAGGCGCACGCCCAGGCGGTTCGAGTTGTAGTGCACTTCCCAATCCGCCGCGAAGAACGTGTCCATCGCTTCGGGCTGGAAGAAATCCGGCGCGCCATGCGGGCCGTACAACACGCCGATTTCCCAGGTGTTGCCATACGCGGGGATCAAGTCGGCCGGCGCGGCCATGGGTTCGGCCAGCGGCGCAGTGGCCGTCTCATCCAGCTCGGGACGCACGATGGCCAGCATATCGCCCACGCGCAGCGTGCGGCCGGCATGGCCGCCGAACTGACCCAGCGCAAAGGTCGAGCGGCTGCCCAGGTAGACGGGCACGTCCAGGCCGTTGCGCACGGCCAGATAGCTGCGGCAACCGGACAGCGCGCGGCCGGTGGCCAGCACCTGGCCCGAACGCACGGCAATGGGTTGCCACATCGGCACCGGTTCGCCGTCCAGCGTGGCCGCGCACTCGGCGCCCGTCAACGCCACGATGGTGTCGCCATGAAAGCGCAGCGTCGGGCCGACCAGCGTGGCCTCGATGCCCGCCGCGTCCGGCGCGTTGCCGACGATGCGGTTGGCCAGCCGGAACGCGTAGTCGTCCATCGGGCCGGACGGCGGCACGCCGATGTCCCAGTAGCCCGTGCGGCCCGGATAATCCTGCACGCTGGTGTAGGTGCCCGCTTCCAGCACTTCGATGGCGGCGGGCCGATACGCAAAGCTCTCCAGGAAACGCGTAGACAGCTTGCCCGCGCGGAAACGTTCGTCGGCCACGATCTGGCGCAGGTAGTCCAGGTTGGTGGCGATGCCGTGCAGACGCGTGCGCGCCAGCGCATCGGCCAGCTTGTCCAAGGCCGCCTCGCGCGTGTCCGCATGCACGATCAGCTTGGCCAGCATCGGATCGTAGAAAGCGGGCACCTCGGTGCCGGTCGCCACCCAGCCATCGACGCGCACGCCCTCGGGAAAGAACACTTCGGTCAGCACGCCCGGCGACGGTTGAAATTGGCGCAACGGGTCTTCGGCATACAGGCGCACCTCGATGGACGCCCCTTGCGGCGCGCGCGACATCGCGGCGATGTCCAGCGCTTCGCCTGCCGCCACGCGCAGCATGCATTCCACCAGGTCCAGCCCCGTGACGGCTTCGGTGACGGGGTGCTCCACTTGCAGGCGCGTGTTCACTTCCAGGAAATAAAAACTGTCGCGCGCCGGGTCGTAGATGAATTCAACCGTGCCGGCGGACCGGTAGTTCACCGACTCGCCCAGCTGCACGGCGGCGGCCAGCAGCGCCGCGCGCGTTGTGGCCGGCAGCAGCGGCGCGGGCGTTTCTTCGATCACTTTCTGATTGCGCCGCTGCACCGAGCAATCGCGTTCGCCCAGCGCCAACACGCGGCCCGCGCCGTCGCCGAAGATCTGCACTTCCACGTGCCGCGCGTTATCCACATAGCGTTCGATAAACGCGCCGCCATCGCGGAAAAAATGTTCGCCCATGCGCTGCACGCTGTCGAACGCCACGGTCAGTTCCGCTTCGTTCTCGCAGCGCGACAAGCCAATGCCGCCACCGCCCGCCGTGCTCTTGAGCATGACGGGGTAGCCGATGCGCTCGGCCTGCGACAAGGCTTCACCCAAGCTGGCCAGCAAGCCCGTGCCCGGCGTCATCGGCACGCCCGCTTCGGCGGCCAGTTCGCGCGAGCGGTGCTTCAAGCCGAACTCGCGAATCTGCAAGGGCGTGGGGCCCACGAACGCGATACCGGCCGCCTCGCACGCCTCAGCGAATTCAGCGCTTTCCGACAAGAAGCCATAGCCGGGGTAGATGGCTTGTGCGCCGTGCTCGCGCGCGGCGGCCAGCAGCAGGTCCATGCGCAGGTAGCTGTCGGCGGCTTTTTCGCCGCCCAGGGCCACGGCCACGTCGGCTTCGCGCACGTGCGCGGCGTTGCGGTCGGGGTCGGAATACACGGCCACGCTGCGGATGCCCAGGCGCTTCAGGGTGCGGATGGCGCGGACGGCGATTTCGCCTCGGTTGGCAATCAGAACGGTATCGAACACGGTTCGGCTCCCAGTGGCTTGATGGGGTTAGCGGGGGGTAGCGGCGTTGGCGGACAGGCTGGCCAGATACGCGCGCCAACCGCCAAACGCGGTGATGTCACGCGCGCCGTCCAGGCCGCGCGGTTCGCAGATAAAGCCCTTGACCAGCCGGCCGTCTTCCAGCTCCAGCGTGCCGATGCCCAGGGGCGCGGGGATTTCGGCCACGAAGGCGCCGAACGCCGTCACCGGCACGTCCCACAGTTCCACCTCGATGGGGGCACCGGACTCGGACTTCACCAGCCCGGGCTTGGGCGGCGTGGTGTTGGCCAGTGCATACAAGCGGTAGTCGCTTGCGGTGCGCGTCTTTTCCACCAGCACTGCGTGGCGCGAGGTCAGTTGATGGTTCAGCGGCATGCCGGTCAGGTGTGCGCCCACGACCGCGACGCGCACCGTATCGGCGGGCGCGCGCGCGGCGTCGATGCCGGCGGGCAGCGGTGCGCCGGTAGCGCCCAGGGGCAGCCCGCGTTGCGCTTGCCACAAGCGGCCAAACTGCGCCAGCGCGCGGTCCTGCCAGGCCAGGCCGATCACGGTAATGCCCGACGGCAAGCCGTCGGCGCGCATGCCGGCGGGCAAGGCCAGCGCCGACAGGTCGGCCAGGTTCGCAAAGTTGGTGTACACGCCCAGACGCGAATTCAGCGTGACGGGGTCGGCCTGCAACTGGGCAATGGTGTAGATCGACGGCGAGGTCGGCACGACCAGCGCGTCGAACCCGGCCAGTGCCTGATGAATCTGCCGCGTCAATTCCGCGCGGCGGTATTCCGCCTTGAACGCATCCAGCGCGGTGTAGTTCGCGGCCTGCTCGACAATGCCGCGCACGACGGGGTTGATCGCGTCGGGCTGCGTTTGCCACAAGTCTTCCACGGCCGCGAAACGTTCCGCCACCCACGGCCCTTGATACAGCAGCGCGGCCAGCTCATTGAAGGGGGCAAAGTCAATGGCCTGCACTTGCGCGCCCGTGTCCTTCAAGGCGCGTACGGCGTCCTCGAACACGGCGGCGGCCTGCGCATCGCCAAAGAACTCCAAGGTGGCGGGCACCGCCAGCTTGGGCGCGCGCGGCCACGGCAGCGAGGCGCCGGCCGGCATCTGGCGCGAATACGGATCCCGTTCGTCGTAGCCGCCCGCAACCTCAGCAACAAGTTCGGCGTCGGCCACGGTCAGTGCAAAGATCGACACGCAATCCAGCGTGCGGCACGCCGGCACCACGCCCGCCGTGCTGAGCCAGCCCTTGGTGGGTTTGAGGCCCACGATGTTGTTGAACCCGGCCGGCACGCGGCCCGAGCCGGCGGTGTCGGTGCCCAGCGAAAACGCGGCAATGCCGCGCGCCACCACCGAGGCGGACCCCGAGCTGGAACCGCCGCTGACATAGTCGGGGTTGAACGTGTTGGCCACCGCGCCATGCGGCGAGCGCGTGCCCACCAGGCCGGTGGCGAACTGATCCAGATTGGTCTTGCCGATCAGGATGGCGCCGGCCGCGCGCAGGCGCTGCACCACGGTCGCGTCTTCCTGTGCGGTGTAGGCAAATTCCGGGCAGGCCGCCGTCGTGGGCCAACCCGCCGCGTCGATGTTGTCCTTGATGGCGAACGGCACACCGTACAGCGGCAGGCGCGTCATGTCGCCGCCCACGGCGGCCAACATCAGGCGCAGGCCATCCAGTTGCTCATCCAGCGTGGCGCGGTCCACGCGGCAGATCCAGGCATTGTCCACAGGCCCGTCTTGCGGCGCGGCGTAATCGGCCAGCAGCACGTCGGGCTGCGCGCCGGTGTCGCGGTAGGCGGCCTGCCATTGCGCGATGGTCCAACCAATGGGGCTCGTCTGGGTTGCTGCGGCATTCATGCTGGAATCCTTTCTTGTATACAAGTACGGATTCCCAAGCAATAGCCGTGCCATGTTGGCGGACTGGCGGTGTTTCCCTCTGGCGCGCGGCGCATGGCCCCACGCAATGGCCGTCGCGCGCCCACCGCGCTCGCATCACGCGCACCGCAAGCGGGCAGGACACGCACCTGTTTTGTGCACGCGGCACTGTTTTGATCCGGCCGCGACCGCCGAGCCACGCACGCCGGCATTCGCGTAAACACCCCCTCTTCATACAGCGGCCCGACGCGCGCCACGCACTTGGCATGCCTTTTGCTTTGAGGTCCTTGTTGTCAGGTGTTGTTAGAGATCGTTCCTGCCGGTGCGTCCGGCACATTCCATCCAGGAGTCACCATGAAACGCAGACTAGCCTTGAAGCAACTGACCGCCATGAGCCTGTTGGCCATGTCCGGTTGGATGCCGCAGGTATTCGCCGCCGAAGACACCATCAAGGTCGGCATCTTGCATTCCCTGTCGGGCACCATGGCCATCTCGGAGACGTCGCTCAAAGACGTCGCGCTGATGACCATCGACGAAATCAATGCCAACGGCGGCGTGATGGGCAAGAAGCTGGAAGCCGTGGTGGTGGACCCCGCGTCGAACTGGCCGCTGTTCGCCGAGAAGTCGCGCCAGCTGCTGTCGCAGGACAAGGTGGCAGTGGTGTTTGGCTGCTGGACGTCGGTGTCGCGCAAGTCGGTGCTGCCGGTCTTCAAGGAACTGAACGGCCTGTTGTTCTACCCGGTGCAGTACGAAGGCGAAGAGCTTGAGAAGAACGTGTTCTACACCGGCGCCGCGCCCAACCAGCAAGCGATTCCGGCCGTGGAATACCTGATGAGCGAAGACGGCGGCGGCGCCAAGCGCTTCGTGCTGCTGGGCACCGACTACGTCTATCCGCGCACCACCAACAAAATCCTGCGCGCCTTCCTGCACTCCAAGGGCGTCAAGGACAGCGACATCGACGAGGTCTACACGCCGTTCGGCCATTCCGACTACCAGACCATCGTGGCCAACATCAAGAAGTTCGCCACCGGCGGCAAGACGGCCGTCATCTCGACCATCAACGGCGATTCCAACGTGCCCTTCTACAAGGAGCTTGGCAACGCCGGCCTGAAGGCTACCGACGTGCCGGTCGTGGCGTTCTCGGTGGGTGAAGAAGAACTGCGCGGCGTGGACACCAAGCCGCTGGTCGGCCACCTGGCCGCGTGGAACTACTTCCAATCGGTGAAGAACCCGGTCAACGAGGAATTCATCAAGAAGTGGAAGGCCTACGCCAAGGCCAAGAACCTGCCCAACGCCAGCACGGTCGTGACCAATGACCCGATGGAAGCCACCTACGTCGGCATCCACATGTGGAAGCAGGCCGTGGAACAGGCCAAGACCACCGATGTGGACAAGGTGATTGCGGCAATGGGCGGCCAGAAGTTCAACGCGCCCGACGGCTACACCATCGAAATGGACAAGACCAACCACCACCTGCACAAGCCCGTCTACATCGGCGAGATCAAGGCGGACGGCCAGTTCAACGTGGTGTGGAAGAGCAAGGGTCCGATCCGCGCTCAACCCTGGAGCCCGTACATCCCGGGTAACGAAGGCAAGCAAGGCCTCTAAGGGAAACAGCAGCCATGCACATCGCGGCAATCGCACACGTTTTGCGTCGTCTTCTTCTTGCGTGGCTGCTTGCCATGCCGCTGCTGGCCGCCCCCGCGGCGGCAGCGGGCGTGGACCCGGCCCTGCTTGCGCCGCTGGCCGGCGACGACACGGACGCCAAGCTGCAAGCGATTGCCGCGCTGGGCCAGCTGCCCGAACCCGGCGCGGCGGCCGTCTTGCAGGCGCTGGGCAATGACCAGCTTTATGCCACGCCGGATGGACGCGTGCTGATCGGCATCGACAGCGCGCGCGCCACCGATCCGACAACCGGCGCGGCCGTGGACCTGCCTTCGGGTTCCGGCACCGTCAGCATCAACAACCGCCTGCGCCGCGCCATCGAGGCCGCGCTGGCGGGTTCGCGCTTGTTTTCGGACAAGCCCAATGAACGGCTGGACGCCGCGCGCCGCTTGCAGCAGACCGGCGACCCCGCCCGCCTGCCCATGCTTGAAAAGGCGCTCGCCTCCGAAAAGAATGACGCCGTGCGCGACGCGCTGCTGATCGCGCAGGCCAACCTGGAATTAAAAAGCGCCGACCCGGCCAAGCGCCGCCATGCCGTGGAACTGCTGGGCAACACGCGCAACGCCGCGTTCCGCCCGACGCTTGCCGCGCTGACGCAAGAGCGCGACGGCGCATACACCGAACCGGATGCCGGCGTGCGCGAGGCCGCGGCCACCGCGCTCAAACAGATCGACCGCCACCTGGCCACGATTGAATGGGCCGGCAACCTGTTCTACGGCATCAGCCTGGGCAGCGTGTTGCTGCTGGCGGCGCTGGGGCTTGCCATCACCTTCGGTTTGATGGGCGTCATCAACATGGCGCACGGCGAATTGCTGATGATCGGCGCGTATGTGACCTACGTGGTGCAGTCGCTGTTTCGTGCCTGGTTGCCAGGCTGGCTGGACTGGTACGTGGTGGCGGCGCTGCCGCTGGCTTTCGTCGTGACGGCGCTGGTCGGGATGGCGCTGGAACGCACCGTGATCCGCTGGCTGTACGGCCGGCCGCTGGAAACGCTGCTGGCCACGTGGGGCATCAGCCTGATGCTGATGCAAGGCGTGCGCACGCTGTTCGGCGCGCAGAACGTGGAAGTGGGCAACCCCAGCTGGATGTCCGGCGGCATCACGGTGCTGGGCGGCCTGGTGCTGACCTACAACCGGCTGGTCATCATCGGCTTTGCCTTCTTTGTGGTGTTCCTGGTGTGGGTGCTGCTGAACCACACGCGCCTGGGGCTGTTCGTGCGCGCCATCACGCAGAACCGGCGCATGGCCGATTGCGTGGGCGTGCCGACCGGACGCGTGGACATGCTGGCCTTCGGCCTGGGCTCGGGCATTGCGGGCCTTGCCGGCGTGGCCTTGTCGCAACTGGGCAACGTGGGACCCGATCTGGGGCGCGGCTACATCGTCGACTCTTTCATGGTGGTGGTGCTGGGCGGCGTGGGCCAGTTGGCCGGCACCGTCATCGCGGCCATGGGGCTGGGCGGCGTCAACAAATTCCTGGAGCCCTATGCGGGCGCCGTCATGGCCAAGATCACCATCCTGGTGCTCATCGTGCTGTTTGTCCAAAAGCGGCCGCAAGGCCTGTTCGCCCCTCGCGGCCGGAGCGTTGAATGAAACAGACCGCGCTGACCGATCTGACCCTGCTGACCCGCCGCCCCCTGTTCTCGGGCCGCGCGTGGACGGCCCTGGCCGTGGCGGCCGCACTGCTGGCGCTGCTGCCGCTGCTGAACCTGGTGTTTCCGCCCGGCCATGCGCTGCACGTGTCCGCGTATGCCGTGGCGCTGCTGGGCAAGTTCATGTGCTACGCGATGGCGGCGCTGGCGCTGGACCTGGTGTGGGGCTACGCCGGCATCCTGTCGCTGGGCCACGGCCTGTTCTTTGCACTGGGCGGCTACGCGCACGGCATGTATTTGATGCGCGCCATCGGCCGCGACGGCGTCTACCAGAGCAACCTGCCCGACTTCATGGTGTTCCTGGATTGGAAGAGCTACCCCTGGTACTGGTCCTTCACCGAGCACTTCTGGTACGCGATGCTGCTGGTGGTGCTGGTGCCCGGCGTGCTGGCCTTTGTGTTCGGCTACTTCGCCTTCCGCTCACGCATCAAGGGCGTGTACTTTTCCATCATCACGCAGGCGCTGACGTTCGCCGCCATGCTGCTGTTCTTTCGCAACGACACGGGCTTTGGCGGCAATAACGGCTTTACCGATTTCAAGCGCATCCTGGGTTTTGACATCACCGCGCCGGGCACGCGCGCCGCGCTGTACTGGATCACGCTGGCCGCGTTGGCGGGCGCGTTGATCCTGGCACGCGTGGTCACGCAATCCAAGCTGGGCCGCGTGCTGACCGCCGTGCGCGATGCCGAAAGCCGCCTGCGTTTCATCGGCTACGACCCCTTGGGATTCAAGCTGTTCGTGTGGATCCTGTCGGCCGTGTTGTGCGGCATAGCCGGCGCGCTGTACGTGCCGCAGGTGGGCATCATCAACCCCAGCGAAATGTCGACCGAGACCTCGATTGAAATGGTGATCTGGGTGGCCACCGGCGGGCGCGGCACCTTGATCGGCCCCATCATCGGCGCGGGTGCGGTCAATGGCTTGAAGACCTGGTTCACCAGCGTGCTGCCGGAATTCTGGCTGTATGCGCTGGGCCTGATCTTCGTGCTGGTGACGCTGTTCCTGCCCACCGGCATCGTGGGCCTGGCCCGCCGCATCATGGCACGCTTGCAGGAGAAGAAGGCATGACCAGCACGCACACCGAACAAGCCATGCTGGACGGCGGCCCCAGCGGCGATGCCGGCTACGGCCGCGTCAGCCCCAAGGGCCTGGACACCAGCCACGGCGCCATCCTGTACCTGGAAGGCATCACCGTCAGTTTCGACGGCTTCAAGGCGCTGAACGACCTGACGCTGGACATCGGCGTGGGCGAACTGCGCTGCATCATCGGCCCCAACGGCGCGGGCAAGACCACGATGATGGACGTCATCACCGGCAAGACGCGGCCCACGGCGGGCACCGCGTTTTTTGGCCAGAGCATAGACCTGACAACCTTGAACGAAGCGCAGATTGCGCACGCGGGCATCGGCCGCAAGTTCCAGCGCCCCACGGTCTTCGAGCAGCACAGCGTGTTTGAAAACCTGGAGCTGGCGATGAAGACGGACAAGCGCGTGCGGCCCACGCTGTTCTCGCGCCTGAGCAGCGAGCAGGCCGACAAGATCGGCGAAACGCTGGACCTGATCCGCCTGCGCACGGAAGTGCGGCGCCCGGCCGGCCTGCTGTCGCACGGGCAGAAGCAGTGGCTGGAAATCGGCATGCTGCTGATGCAAGAGCCGCAGCTGCTGTTGCTGGATGAACCCGTGGCGGGCATGACCGATGCCGAAACCGAACGCACCGGCGAACTGCTGAACGAGCTGCGGGGCCGCCATTCATTGATGGTGGTGGAACACGACATGGACTTCGTCAACCAGATCGCGGGCACGGGCAAGGTGACGGTGCTGCACGAAGGCTCGGTGCTGGCCGAAGGGCCGATGAGCAAGGTGCAGGCCGACCCGCGCGTGATCGAAGTCTACCTGGGGCGCTAAAGATGCTGGACGTAAGCACGATCAACCAATACTACGGCGGCAGCCACACGCTGCGCGGCGTATCGATGTCGGTGCGCCAGGGCGAATGCCTGGCGCTGCTGGGCCGCAACGGCGTGGGCAAGACCACCTTGCTGAAATGCGTGATGGGCGTGCTGCCCGTGGCCAGCGGCAACATCGCTTTCGACGGAGCGGACATCACACGGCTGGCGCCGCACCAGCGCGCCGCGCGCGGCATGGCCTATGTGCCGCAGGGCCGCGACATCTTTGCGCGGCTGACGGTGGAAGAGAACATCCTGATGGGCATGGCCACCAAGCCCGCCGCGCGCGCGCGTCGCATCAAGGAAGAAGTGTTTGAACTTTTTCCCGTGCTCAAAAGCATGCTGTCGCGGCGCGGTGGCGACCTGTCGGGCGGCCAGCAGCAACAGCTGGCCATTGCGCGGGCGTTGGTGGCCGAGCCCAAGCTCATCATCCTGGACGAGCCCACCGAAGGCATCCAGCCGTCCATCATCAAGGACATCGCGCGGGTGATCCACATGCTGCGCCAGCGCGGCGACATCGCCATCCTGCTATGCGAGCAGTACTTCGATTTCGCGCGCGAGCTGGCGGATCAGTTCGTGGTGCTGTCGCGCGGCGAAGTGGTGGCCAGCGGCGACCGTAGCGCCATCGACGGCGTGGACGTGCGGCGGCATCTGTCGGTCTGAACCGGCCCCGCGCCGGGCCATGCGGCGGGCCATCCTCCCGGCCATGCACCTGGCCGCGCCGCAGGCAAAGCGCCGGAGCAAAGCGTGTTGAGATTCTTTTGATTTTGCGCGCGCATCGGAAAACTGCTCCGATATAATCCGGCTCCATGTGCTTCGCTACTTTCCTGACCCGCCCCACCGTGTGGATCGCGCTTGCCGCGATCCTGTGGGCGTCGTTGGCGCCGTCGCTAGCCCATGCCCTGAGCCTGTCTCCCGACGGCCATCACATCCATCGCATCCAGGTCGATGTCTGCGCCGGTGGCGCGGATGACAGCGCCACGATGACGCTGGACGTCGTGCACGATGGCCCGCACGACGCCTCGCAAGACGGTCATGCCGGCGACGGCCATGGTGACAACCACCATTGTCCGCTGTGCCGTAACCCCCATGCCGACGTCGGCATCCTGCCCACGCCCGTGCCGGTGCTGCCCGTTCCCGTGGGCCGCGCCACGACCTACCCGCCGCTGTTCTTCCTGGCGGCAAACCCCCTTCATGCCTGGAGCGCGGTTCAGCCGCGCGCACCGCCCGCCAACTAAGCTGGCGCTGAGTCAACCGCCCACACGTTCGCGGCTTCCTTGGTGGTCCCTTCTTGGCCCCTTGGTGTCCCGTCGTGGCCCCTCGTGGCCCGCTGTGTGCGCAGCACGACCTATCGCCCAGCTTGCCGTCTTTAGCCGACCCACCGTCTTCGCGCCTTGATGCGCGAGGCATGGCGACGTCGTCATCCAGACCTTGAGCCTTCCCCGCGCACCGCCTGCATTCCGGCGGCGTGCCGGACGCGCTCGCCCGTTTGCAGGCATGCTTCATGAAACACACTTCTCTGTACACCTTGCTGCTGGGCGTCATGGCCAGCGCTCCCGCCCTGTCCCTGGCCGCCGAACCCGCCGTCACGACCCTGGCGCCCACCACCATTTACGGCGCCGGCCATATTGAGCCGGCGCCCAACGGCCCCATCGACCTGGACATCAAGGACAGCACCGGCAGCCGCCTGGGGCTGACCCTGCGCGAAACGCCGGCCAGCGTCACCGTCATCACGCGCGAGCAGATCGAAGCGCGTGGCTCGCTCAACACGCAGGACATCGCGCGCGGCATTCCGGGCGTGGACAACGCCTCGCCCCCCGGCAATGCCGGCGCGGTCAGCTATCGCGGCTTCGCCGGTGGCCAGGTATCGCAATTGTTCAACGGCATCTCGGTGCAGTACGACGCCATTGCCGGGCGCCCGGTGGACAGCTGGATCTACGACCGCGTCGAAGCCATCGGCGGCCCGTCCACGTTTCTGTTCGGCGCGGGCGCGGTCGGCGGCGCCATCAACGTCGTCACCAAGCTGCCCGAGCGCGACACCTTCTACGACAGCCAATTCCGCCTGGGCTCGTTCGACAGCCGCCAATATTCCATCGGCCTGAACCAGCAGTTGGCGGGTGACGCCGGCGGCCAGGGCCACTACCTGCGCATCGACGCCAACACCGGCTCCAGCCACGGTTGGGTGGACGGCAACCATAGCCGCGCCACGCAAGTGGCGGCATCGCTGCTGTCCGACCTGGGCGCGGACCTGACCCAGACCTTCGCCTTTGAATACCAGCGCGAACAGGTCGACCGCCCCTACTGGGGCACGCCGCTAAAAACCAACGCCAACGGCGTGGTGCAAGGCGAAGGCCAGATCATGGATGGCACGCGTTTCAAGAACTACAACGTCAACGACGGCCTGTACGAGCAGTCCATTCTTTGGGCGCGGTCGATCACCGAATGGCGCGCGGGCTCGAACCTGACGCTGAAGAACACGCTGTATCACTATCGTGCTGAACGCGATTTTCGTAACCTGGAAAGCTATCGCTTCAATGCCGGCAACAGCTTGGTGCTGCGCTCGGGCGCGTTGCTGCAACGGCACGAGCAGACGCTGACCGGCAACCGCATCGAAGGGCTGTACCGCTCGACGCTTGCCGGGCTGCCCAGCGACTGGTCGTTTGGCGCCGACATCAGCCAGAACAAGGTCACGCGCTTTCCAACCAGCATCAACGGCCAGGTCGATGCCGTGGACCCGTACGATTTTTCGCCCGGCGACTTCTACGATATTCCCGGCATGACGCGCGGCCACAAGCCCGACCGCGAGAACCGCATCCGCACCTTTGCCCTGACGGTGGAAAACCGCACGCAGGTGCTGCCCGGCGTGGCCATCGTGTCGGCGCTGCGCAAGGACTTTATCGACCTGGACCTGACCAACCGCCGCGCGGTGACCGCCACGTCGCCCGCCAGCGCGCAGCGCAGCTATTCGCCCTTGACCGGGCGCTTGGGCGTGAACTGGGAAGTCAGCCCCGAAGCCGCGTTGTACGCGCAGTACGCGACGGCGGCCGACCCCCCTTCCGGCTTGCTGGCCACCGCATCCTTCGCCGACGTGCTGAACAACGACAAGCTCACCACCGGCACGCAGGCCGAAGTGGGCGGCAAGTTCAACTTCTGGGACGGGCGCGGCGCGGCCACCGTGGCGGTCTACGAGATCAAGCGCAAGAACATGGCAACGTCCGACCCCGACAACCCCGGCGTCAGCGTGCCGGTGGGTGCGCAGTCCGCGCGCGGCGTGGAACTGGCGGGCGGCCTGCAACTGACGCCCAAGCTGTCCGTGCAAGGCAACGTGGCCTTTGTCGACCCGCGTTACGACGACTTCTCGCAATCCGCGGGTGGCGTGCCGGTATCGCGCAATGGCAACGTGCCGACCAACACGCCACGCCGGTTGGCCAACGTATGGGTCGATTACGCCTTCGTGCCCGACTGGAATGCCAGCGTCGCCGCGCGCTACGTGGGCCGTTCCTACGCGGACGCGGCCAACACCGTGTGGGCGCCCTCCTACACGGTGTTCGATGCGGCCTTGTCGCACCGGATCAACCGCAACGTGAACGCCACCGTGCGCGTGCGCAACCTGACCGACAAGGTCTACGCCGCCAACGCCAGCCCGACCATGTTCTACCTGGGCGCGCCGCGTTCGGTGGAACTGACGCTGCAAATGCGGTTCTGACAAACGCGCGACCAAGGGGGATGCCATGAGCACCACATCCAGCCGCGCGCCCGCGCGCCACGCCGGGCCGCCACTGTCCACGCGCGCCAAGCGTTGGCTGTACCTGATCCATCGCTGGGCCGGCATTGTGCTGTGCCTGTTCTTCGCCATGTGGTTTATTTCCGGCGTGGTGATGATGTACGTGGGCTACCCCAAGCTGACGCCGCACGAGCGGCTGACGCATCTGGCCCCGCTGGACGCGGCCACGCTTGCCGTCACGCCCGGCCAGGCGCTGGCGGCGGCCGGGGCAAGCGATGCCATCGGCCTGAGCCTGGCCGCCACACGTGCCGGCGCGCCGGTCTATCTGGTGCCCGGCGCGCCGCGCAAGCCGCCCAAGGTGGTGGATGCGGCCACCGGCGCCCTGCTGCCGCCCGCCGATGCGTCGGTGGCGAAGGCATCGGCGCTGGCATGGTTCGGCGGGCAGTACGCCGCGCGCCATCAGGAAACCGTGGACGAAGACGTCTACACGCATTCGGGTTCGCTGGACGTGCACCGTCCGCTGCATCGGGTGGACATGGACGACCCGGCGCGCACGCGCTTGTACGTGTCGTCGGCCACGGGCGCGGTGGTGCTGGACGCCACGCGCAACGAGCGCGCCTGGAACTACGCGGGCGCGTGGATCCACTGGCTGTATCCGCTGCGCGGCAACGTGCTGGACCGCTGGTGGCATGACGTGGTGGTGTGGCTGTCGGTGGCGGGTGTGCTGGTGGCGCTGACGGGCACGGTGGTGGGCATCCTGCGCTGGCGCTTTTCGCGCCCGTACGCCACGGGCAGCCGTTCGCCCTACCGCGAACGCATGATGCGATGGCATCACATCAGCGGGCTGCTGTTTGCCGCCATCACCATCACATGGATCTTCAGCGGCCTGATGTCGATGAACCCGTGGAAGTTGTTTACCAGCACGGCCGCGCCGCTGGCGCACAGCGCGTACGCCGGCCCCGCCGCCGAGACGCCGCTGGCCTCGCCGCGTGAACTGATTGCCGCGCTACCTGCCGCCCCGCGCGAACTGACCTGGACGCGCGCCGCCGGCCAGGACGTGGCGTTGGCCCGCAGCAGCGTCGGCGCGCCGCGCGTGCTGTCGGCCACGGCCGCCACGCCCACCGCGTTTGCCGAAGCAGACCTGCGCGAGTCGGCCGCGCGCCTGCTGCCCGACGCGGCGATACGCGAGGTTCAGGTCCTGCACGACTACGATTTCTACTACTACGCGCGAGACGCGCACGCGATGCTGGGCCACGTCGAAAAGCCGCTGCCGATGTGGCGCGTGGTCTACGACAACCCGCAGGCGACCTGGGTGTATCTGGACCCGGCCACCAGCCAGATCGTGGGCCGGCAAGACCGCAGCAATCGCGTCAGCCGCTGGCTGTTCGCCTTCTTGCATAGCTGGGACTGGACCGGCCTGTTGTCGCGCCGGCCGGTGTGGGACGTGCTGCTGATCGTGTTGAGCCTGGGCGGCGCGGCGTTGAGCCTGACCGGCGTGGTAATCGGTTGGCGGCGCTTGGGCAAGAAGCTGAAAGGATGAGGTTTGACCGAATCAGGCTGCGGCCGGCCTCGCGTGTCCAGAAGTAAAACCCAGCACGGCGACGCACTTTGTAAGCGGACTGACGGGAAACCCCATTACCATCGCGGCTATTGTTTATTACGCTGCGATGACGTGTCATGGATTTCCTGGACAGCCTGAACCATTCCCTGTTTCTTTCGATCAACGCCGACCCGGCTTCGCCCGCCTGGCGCATCCACGCCGCCATGCTGATCGCCAACCGGCTGATCCTGCTGGTTCCCGGCGCGCTGGCCGCGCTGTGGTTGTGGGGCGGGCAGCCGCAACGCAGCCTGGCGCTGAAGGTGCTGGCCAGCATCGGCGCCGCGCTGTTCATCAGCTATCTGTGCGGGGCGCTGTGGCCGCAGCCGCGTCCGTTCGTGCTGGGGCTGGGCCATGCGTTCTTTCCGCACAAGGCGACCTCTTCCTTCCCCAGCAACCACACCATCATCATTGCCACCTTTGCGTTCGCGCTGATCCTGGACCGGCGCTGGGCGGCCTGGGGCTGGCTTGCGTTGCTGGGCGCCGCCGTCGTCGGTACGGCGCGCGTCTATCTGGGCGTGCATTTCCCCTTGGACATCGCGGGCGGCCTGGTGCTGGCGCCCATCGCCGCGGCGATTACCGCGGCGGTGTGGAATCGCGTCGGCGCACCGCTGACGCTGGCCACGCAAGGCATTTACCGCAAACTGCTGGCCTTGCCGATTGCACGCGGCTGGTTCCGCGCGTAGACGGTCGGCGGATCAACCCGGCGCAGCGCGCCTGCCGGGGTCCGCTTCCCCTGGCGCCCGCGCAAGGCGGATCGCTCAGTTGATCGCAACGTTCGCGTCTTTGACCAGCTTGGCGTAGTTGGTGGTGTCCGCGCCGATACGGGCGCGCATCTGCTCGGGCGTATCGCCAATCGGCACCGCCCCGATCTCGGCCATCCGGCGCGCGAAGTCGGGCGAATGGATGATCTTCACCATCTCGGCGTTCAGCCGCGTCACCACCTCGGCGGGCGCGGCGGCCGGCGCCAACACGCCAAACCACGTCCCCATGTTGAAGGGCTTGATGCCCGCCTCTTGCATCGTCGGCACATTGGGCAACGCGGCCGAACGCTGATCGGTGGTGACGGCCAGCGCGCGCAGCTTGCCGCTTTGGATGTGCGCGAGCACGGGCGTGATGGTGTCGAACGACATATCGATCTGGCCGCCCAGCAAATCGGTGGTCAACGGCCCGCTGCCCTTGTACGGCACGTGCAGCAGCTTGACGTGGCCCTGCTGCTCGAACTGCGCACCGATCAGGTGTTGCCCCGTGCCCATGCCGTTGGACCCATACGTCAGCTTGCCCGGCGCAGCCTGCGCCAGCTTGAGCAGGCCTTGCACGGTGGTGGCGTCCAGCTTGGGGTTGACGACCAGCACGTTGGGCACCAGCGCCACCGTCGTCACCGGCGCGAAGTCCTTCTGAAAGTCGTAGTGCAGGCTCTTGTAGACGCTGGTGGCGATGGTGTGATGCACCGCGCCCATCAGCAGCGTGTAGCCGTCGGGCGCTGCCTTGGCCACGTAGTCGGCGCCCAGCGTCGAGCCCGCGCCCGGCTTGTTTTCCACCACCACGGGCTGGCCCAGGCTCTTGGACAGTTCCTGCCCCAGGGCGCGCGCCAACACGTCGGTGGTGCCGCCCGCCGGAAATGGCACCACCAGGCTGATCGGCCGGGCCGGATACGTCTGCGCCATGGCGGCCCCGCCCATCAAGGGCAGGCCCATCGCGCAGGCGAGCGCCAACGCGCGCACGCGGAATCGTTGCTTGAACATGCTTGTCTCCTTGGAATACGAATGGACTTCGCTTCTTGTTGTATTGCCGGGTCACCGCGTGAAGCTTGCTGCCTCGGGGTCTTGCGCCCTGTCGCGGTGTCCGGGTATCGCCGCGGGCGGCGCGTGCCGCTACGCCGCCTTGACCTGCCAGCCCTGCGCCAGCTGCGCGCAGACGGCCTCGGTGACGTCATCGGTGCGCGCCTGTCCGCCCAGGTCGCGAGTATGCAGCGCCGGGGTGGCCGTGACGCGTTCAATGGCTTGCATCAAACGCGCCGCCGCGTCCGTCTCGCCCAGGTGTTCCAGCAGCATGACCACCGACCAGAACGTGCCCACCGGGTTGGCCAGGCCTTGCCCCATGATGTCGAAGGCCGATCCGTGGATGGGTTCGAACATGGAGGGGTAGCGGCGTTCCGGGTCGATGTTGCCGGTGGGCGCGATGCCCAGGCTGCCGGCCAGCGCGGCGGCCAGGTCGCTGAGGATGTCGGCGTGCAGGTTGGTGGCCACGATGGTGTCCAGCGACGCGGGCCGGTTGACCATGCGCGCGGTGGCGGCGTCGACCAGTTCCTTGTCCCAGGTGACGTCGGGAAATTCGCGGCTGACTTGCAGCGCGATCTCGTCCCACATGACCATGGCGTGGCGCTGCGCGTTGGATTTGGTGATGACGGTCAACAGCTTGCGCGGGCGGGATTGCGCCAGCTTGAAGGCAAAGCGCAGGATGCGTTCAACGCCGGCCCGCGTCATGATGGACACGTCGGTAGCGGCCTCGATGGGATGGCCCTGATGCACGCGGCCACCCACGCCGGAATATTCGCCTTCGGAATTTTCGCGCACGATGACCCAGTTCAGTTGCTCGGGCGTGCAGCGCTTTAGCGGCGCGTCGATGCCGGGCAGGATGCGCGTGGGACGCACGTTGGCGTACTGGTCAAAGCCCTGGCAGATCTTCAGGCGCAGGCCCCACAGGGTGATGTGGTCGGCAATGTCGGGGTCACCGGCCGAGCCGAACAGGATGGCGTCCTTGTCGCGCAAGGCGTCCAGGCCATCGGCGGGCATCATCACGCCGTGCTGGCGGTAATAGTCGCCGCCCCAATCGAAGTTCTGGAATTCGAATTGCAGGCCGCCTTCGTCGGCAATGGCCTGCATGACGCGCTGGCCGGCCGGAATCACTTCCTTGCCAATGCCGTCGCCGGGGATGGTTGCGATGCGGTAGGTCTTCATAAGCCGACAGGCTCCTTGCGGGTAAGGGTCTGTCGGCAATGTACCGAGCGCTGCGCGCCGTGCGCGCAGCGCCGCTCACAACATCTTCAACCTGAAGTTGAAGATGGCGCGGCGGTGATCCGCAGCGATGATCAGCAGCGGTTGACGTTCAGGTTGTTGATCAGGTTGTTGAACGTCTGGCGCAGGCTGTAGGCGTCGTCCACGATGGTGGGGCGCATCATCTTGAAGGCGCCGGTGCGTTCGGCGTCCTGCTTGTAGCGGCCGCTGTCCGTGTTTTCCAGTACCTTGCGGCCGGCGGCCAGGAAGGCGTTGGCCTGCATCATCGTGCTGGCGCAGCCCTTGGGATCGGCCTCGCGGGTCTTCTTGTCAAAGCCCAGCGTCATCTCATTCAGCTTGTCCAGCTGCTGCTTGAACGCGTCCTTCTTGTCGCCCAGGCCGGTGCCTTCGAAAATGCCGGTGGCCTGGTCCAGCGTGGACTTGCCGTAATAGACCATGCCCGCGCGGTAGTAGGCCACGGTGTCCTTCTTGGCCTTCTCGAACGCTTCCTTGGTGTTGGCCGTGTCCTTTACGGAAATGCCATGGTAGAAGGCGCTTTCGGCCTTGGCCACGTCGGTCAGCGCGGCCACGTAGGCCGGGCTTTTCTCGCGTGCCAGCGCGCCGTTATCCGACAGGAAGGTCTTGGCGGCGGCGTAGTTTTGCAATTCGGTGGACAGCGGGGCCAGCTTGCCCAGCGCGTCGGCAAAGTTCTTGGCGGGCGCGTCGATCTCGGGGATGGCCGGCTTCATGGCCAGGGCCTTTTCCAGCTTTTCCTTGGTGCGCAGCACCATGATGTCGTTGCCGATGACGTAGTCCTTCACGGGCTTCTTGTCGGCCATCTTGGGCACCATGTACTTGTTGTACTGGTCCAGCGTTTCATCAAACGACTGGCTGATGCTGTTGGCCGCGTCAACGTACTGGTTGTACTTGACGATCTCGGCCTGGGCGGTGCTGGCTTCAGCGGCTTTTGCTTGCGGCTTGGCGTTGTCGTCACCGCACGCGGCGAGCATCAACGTGGCGGCCAAAATAGCGGACATGCACAAGGGGCGCGACATAAAAATCTGTTCTCCGAAAAAGGGAACGCATCATATGCCGTCGTGTTGCTTAACACGCTACAAAGTCATTCAGAGCTGTCACAAGGGTTTGCAAAGCGCGACGACTTCTTTACATGCGCGCCCATGCCCGCGCTTTTGGCCAAGCGCAGGCGTGCCGCGCGGTGGATGTGCCGGCGGTTTTCGGACAGCAATATCATCGGCACAACACTGTCCGAAAACCGCTAGATGCCCGCCTGCCGGCGGCGCTAGCATGGCGGCATGAACCTGGACCACGACGCCTGCTACCGCGCCATCAGCGTGCGCGACGCCCGTTACGACGGGCGCTTCTTCACGGCGGTGAAGACCACGCGCATTTATTGCCGCCCGGTGTGCCCGGCGCGCACGCCGCTATCTCGCAATGTCACGTTTTTTAGCAGCGCCGCCGCCGCGCAAGAAGCGGGGTTTCACCCTTGCCTGCGCTGCCGCCCGGAAACCGCGCCCGACCTTGGCCCCCCGCGTGAACTACCGGACAGCGTGGCGCGCGCGCTGGCGCTGATCGAGGCGGGCGCCCTGGACGATGCCGGCGTGGACGCGCTGGCCGCCAGGCTGGGCGTGGGCGACCGGCAACTACGCCGGCTGTTTCGCCAGCATCTGGGTGCGTCGGCGGTGGCCGTGGCGCAAACCCGGCGTGTGCTGCTGGCCAAGCAACTGATCCACGAAACCCAGCTGCCCATGGCCGACATTGCCTTCGCTTCCGGCTTTGGCAGCATTCGCCGCTTTAACGAAACCTTCCTGGCGCTGTTCGGGCGCGCGCCCGGCGCGCTGCGGCGTTCGGCCCGGCCCGATGTGCCCTACGCCGCGCAAGGCGAAATCAAGCTGTTGCTGCGCTACCGGCCGCCTTACGACTGGGCGGCCATGCTGGATTTTCTGCGGATGCGGGCCATACCCGGCATGGAGCGCGTGGATGGCGATGGCTATGCGCGCACGGTCAGCGTGGATGGCATGCAGGGCACGATCAGCGTGCGGCCGGGCACGGGCAACGCGTTGCAGGCCACGGTGCGCGTGGCGCGCGTGAATGCCTTGCCGACGATCATTGCGCGGATCCGGCGGCTGTTCGACCTGGGCAGCGACCCAGTTGCGCTGGCGGCGCAGTTCGCGCATGACCCGGTGATGGCGGCGTTGATCGCGGCGCGCCCTGGCTTGCGCGTGCCGGGCGCCTGGGACGGATTTGAATTGGCGATGCGCGCGGTGCTGGGCCAGCAGATCACCGTGTCGGCGGCTATCCGGCTGGCGGGCAAGCTGGTTGCCGCGCATGGCGCATGGCTGACGCAGCCCGAGGACGGCCTGACCCATTGTTTTCCCGAGCCGCCAGCGTTAGCCCACGCGGAGCTTGCCGGTCTGGGCATGCCGCGCAGCCGCGCGGCCACGCTGTCGGCGGTGGCGGCTGCGGCGGTGGCGGACCCACGTTTGTTCGATCCGGGCAGCAGTCTGGAAGACGCGGTCAAGCGGCTGCGCGCAATACGCGGTATCGGAGAGTGGACGGCGCAGTACATTGCGTTGCGCCAGTTGCGCGAACCGGATGCGTTTCCCAGCGCGGACATCGGCTTGATCCGTACGTTGGAGAAATTGGAAGCGCGGCCCTACACGCCCGCGCAGTTGCTGGCGCGGTCCGACTCATGGCGGCCATGGCGCGCGTATGCCGCGCAGCATCTGTGGTCGGCGGGTTGAGCGCGGCGGATTGAGGACGGGGCGGCCTGCTGTCTGCTGTCTGCTGCCGGCTGTCTGCTGTCTGCTGTCTGCTGCGTGCTGCGTGCTGTCGGTCCAGTCTGCCGCTTGCCACTCCCCTGGTGGCTTCTGCGCAGGGCCGCGCATCCTTCCCTACCAGGCTGCCTGTTTATCGCGCTGAAAATAGCCCACCAAAAAATCCACAAAGACGCGGACCTTGGCGGACAGGTGGTGGCGTTCGGGGAACACGGCGTAGATGTCCGCCTGCGGCAACGCGTAGTCTTCCAGCACGTGCACCAGCCGGCCGCTGCGCAGGTAGCGCGCCAGATCCCATTCGGCGCGCTGCAAGATGCCCAGGCCGGCAAGCCCCCAGGTCAGCGTGACTTCCCCATCGTTGCTGCTTAACGTGCCCCGCACCTTCACGGTTTCGCTGCGCCGGCCCTTGGTGAAGCGCCACAGGCTGTAGGCGTCTTCGTTCTGGCGCAGCACGATGCACTGGTGCCGCGTCAGGTCGTGCGGGGTCAGCGGCACGCCATGCGCTTTCAGGTAGGCCGGCGATGCGCACACCAGCCGGCGGTTGGGCGCGATCTTGCGGGCGATCAAGCGCGTGTCGGGCAGGTCGCCGAAGCGCACCGCCACGTCGAACGCATCCTGCACGAAGTCGGCGGGGCTGTCGGTCAGCTGCAATTGCAACATCACGTCGGGATACTGCGTGGAAAATTCCGCGATGGCCGGCGCAATGTAGCTGCGCCCAAAGCCCAGCGGCGCGTTAACTTTCAAACGGCCGCGCGGGGTGTCCTGGCGGCTGGCGATCAGCGCGTCCAGGTCTTCGATGTCGCCCAGGATGCGGCGGGCGCTTTCCAGGTAGACCTCGCCTTCGGCCGTCAGGCTCAGGCGCCGCGTGCTGCGGTTGAACAGGCGCACGCCCAGCCGCGCTTCGATCTGCGCCAGCCGTTTGCTGACAGCAGCCGGCGTCACATCCAGTTGGCGGGCAGCCGCCGACATGCCGCCGGCACGGGCCAGCTCAACCACCAATTGCAGTTCGCTGGAATGCCCCATGGCGGCGGGCCGGGGCGCTTAGTCGCGGAAGTTTTCGAACTGCAAGGGCAGGTCGACGTCGGTCTTCTTCAACAGTGCGATGGCCGATTGCAGGTCGTCGCGCTTTTTGCCGGTGATACGCAGCTTGTCACCGTTGATCTGCGATTCCACCTTGAGCTTGGCGTTCTTGATGGCGGCGATCAGCTTCTTGGCCACGGGCTGTTCGATACCCTGCTTGATGGTGACCTTCTGGCGGGCGCCGCCCAGGTTTTCCAGCGGGTCGGCCACGTCCAGGCAGCGCACATCGATGCCACGCGCCGACAGGCGGCCGCGCAGGATGTCGAGCATTTGCTTGAGCTGGAACGCGCTGGAGGCCACCTGGGTGACGACAAAGCCTTCCAGTTCGAACTTGGCGTCGCTGCCCTTGAAGTCGAAGCGGGTGGACAGTTCGCGGTTGGCCTGATCGATGGCGTTGGTGAGTTCGTGTTTGTCGACTTCGGAGACGACGTCAAAAGTAGGCATGACACGGGTCCTGTTGGATGATGAAAAATAGGGATGAACGTCAGAGCCGCCTGCATCAGGCGGCGCTTTGGTTAACGCTGGGTATGACTGCCGCGCACGACTGCCGCGTGCGACTGCCGCGTGCGACTGCCACGCACGACTGCCGCGTGCGACTGCCGCGTGCGACCGCCGCGTACGACGGCCGCTTACCGCTGCCGCTTACCACTGCCGCGTACGACGGCCGCTTATCACTGCTGTCTACGCCCGCAGTGTATGACGCGGTGTACCTCGGCCGCCATTTTACCGGCCCCGCGCCGCCGCGCGCCACCGCACCGAACGGCGCGCGCCGCCCTGCCCGTTACCTCGTCAGGACCAGCAGTCGGTCAGGCTGCAACGGGTGGGCGATCACCTGGGCGTCGATGCCGTAGGCCAGGTGCAGGTTGGCCGCCGTCAGCACCCGGGCGGGGGTGCCTTGCGCGATGGCATGGCCGGCGTTAAGCAGCAACAGGCGGTCGCACCAGCGCGCGGCCAGATTCATGTCGTGCAGAATCACCAGGACGCCTGTATTGCCCTCATGCGCCAGTTCCCAGGCGCGGCGCAGCAGATCGCCCTGGTGCTTCGGGTCCAGGCTGGCGGTGGGTTCGTCCAGCAACAGGTAACGTGCCTCGCCGGGTGCGCGGGCGGCGTGGCATTGCACCAGCACACGCGCGAATTGCACGCGCTGCTGTTCACCGCCCGACAGTTCCGGGTAGCGGCGGCCGGCCAGATGCGCCACATCGGCAAGGCCCAGCGCGTGGGCCACCAGCGCATCGACCTGTGCAGGCGCCAGTTCAGCGAACGGGTAGGCGCCCATTGCCACCACCTCACGCACGCCCAGGTCGAAGGTCAGGCCTGGCTTTTGCGGCAGCACCGCCCGGCGTCGCGCCTGCTGGCGCAGCGCCATGCCGGCAAGCGGCGCGCCGTCCAGCGTTATCTGGCCGGCATCGGCCGATAGCTCGGCCGCCAGCGCACCCAGCAAGGTGGATTTGCCCGCGCCGTTGGCGCCCAGCAAGCCCACGACCTCGCCGGGGCGCACCTCCAGTGACACGTCGGTCAGGATGCGCGCACCGCCGCGAGACAAGCTCAGCGTGTGGGCCGCCAGGGCTTGTCCGCCCGCGGCGTGCCCGGCCGTGCGGGGGGCGGGTTGCATCTGTGCAGCCTTCGTCTGTGCAGCCTGCGCCTGTGCGAGCGGCGCCTGGGCGAGTGGCGTCGGCGTGGCCTGCGCCTGTCCGACCGGAACCTGCGTGCGCGATGTCATGCCAGCCTCCGGCCGCGCGCCAGCAGCCACAGGAAGAACGGGCCGCCGACCAGGCCCGTGACCAGGCCGATCGGCAGTTCGGCCGGCACGACGACGGTGCGCGCCATCCAGTCGGCCAGCACCAGGGCCAGGCCACCGGCCAGCACGGTGGCCGGCAGCAGCCAGCGGTGATTGGCGCCCAGCGTCATGCGCACCAGATGCGGCACCACCAGCCCGACGAAGACGATGGTGCCGGTAGCCGCCACCAGCGGACCGACGATCAGCGCGCTGGCCAGCACCAGTTGCGCGCGCACCCGCTTGAGCGCGTAGCCCAGATGCTGGGCCTCGCGCTCGCCCAGCAGCAAGGCGTTCATCACGCGCCACTGGGAAATCAACCACGCGCTCATCAGCAGCACCCACGGCGCCAGGAAGGCCAGCACGTGCCAGTTGGCGCCGCCCAGGCTGCCCATGTTCCAGAAGGTCAAGTCGCGCAACTGCGCGTCGGTGGCCACGAAGGTGAACAGGCCGATCACACTGAACGACATCGCCGTGATCGCCACGCCGGCCAGCAGCAGGCCCGCCACGCCGGGCACGCGCCGGCCGACGGCATACGCGCACATCGTCGCCAGCAGGCTGCCCACGAAGGCGGACGGCGCGGTGACCCAGAAGCCGCCCGAGGTCAGCACGATGGCGGCAACGGCGCCTAGCGCGCCGCCCGCTGAAATACCGATCAGGCCCGGTTCCGCCAAGGGGTTGCGAAACAAGGCCTGCATGGCCGCACCCGCTATCGCCAGCCCCGCCCCCGTCACCACCGCGAACAGCACGCGCGGCAAGCGGATGTCGATCAGCACATTGCGCCACAGGGCATTCTCGGGCGTGGGCGTGCCCCACAGCAGCGCGGGCAATTCGCGCAGCGGGATCGTCACGGCGCCGTGCGCCGTCGCGCCTAGCACGGCCAGCAGCAAGGCCAGGGCCAGCAGCGCCAAGGCCGTCGGCGCGCTAACGCGCCATGACATCGGCCACCTCTTGTTTAAGCTGGGTCAGCGCCAGCGGCAGGCGCGGCCCCATGCCCAGGATCAGCAGGTCGTCCATGACCACCACGCGACGCTTGGCGGCCGCCGGCGAGCCGGCAACGCCCGGCTGCGCCAGGAACTTGTCCATGCCGCCGGTGGCCTCCAGCGACGCTTGCGTCACCACGATGAGGTCAGGCGCCAACGCGCCGATGGCCTCGGCCGACAGGGGCTTGTAGCCCTGCTGGTCATGCAGCACATTGGTCAGGCCGGCCAGCTGCATGACTTCATTGGCAGCGGTGTCGCGGCCCGCGCCCTGCGGCGTGCCCGTGCGGTTCATCAGCAACAGCGCGCGCGCCCGCGTGGGGGCAATGGCCTGGGCACGCGCGAGTTCCTGCGTGACCTTGTCCACCATGCGTTCGCCGGCCGGCGCCACGCCCAGCGCGTCGGCCACGGCGCGGATGCGCGCCTTCAGTGAATCCACCGACGGCGCATCCGGCACCGTAACGACGCGCACCCCCACGCCCGCCAGACGCTTGAGCGCGTCGGGCGGCCCGGCCTGTTCCGAGGCCAGCACCAGGTCGGGTTTGAGCGACAGCACGCCTTCCACCGGCACGGCGCGGTAATAGCCCACGCGCGGCAGGCGCGTGGCGGCTTCGGGGTACAGGCTGGACAGGTCGTCCCCCACCAGCCGGTCGCCCTCGCCCAGGCCATAGACGATTTCGGTGACGCTGCCGCCCAGGCTTACCACGCGGCCGGGTTCAGCGGCGTGCACGCCGGCCGCTGCGCCGCAGCCCAATGCCATCGCCACCGCCACAGCCCTTGCCAATGCCTTTGCTTTTGCCAATGCCTTTGCTTTTGCCAATGCCCTTGCCATTGCCTTTGGCATGGCGATTGCCGACCATTTTTTCATCGCACGTCCTCAGACCGCCAGCGGCGCATCGCACAGGCCAACCAGCAACTCGCGCCAGCCGGCCAGCTCCGGCTTGCCGGGCTTGCGTTCACCGAAGAACTGCACGATCAGGTCGCCCGTGTCGGCATAGACCTCCAGCGACGTGACCCACCCATCGGAGGTCGGCTTGTTCACCACCCATGCCGAGGCGATGGCGGTGGTGTCCAGGTGCAGGTTGAACTTCGGGTCCAGCACGTTGTACCAAGGGCCCATGCGGCGCAATTCCCGCACCGGGCCGGTATGGATCTGGATCATGCCGCGGTTGCCCACAAAGCACATGATGGGCAGCGCCGACGCCGCAGCCGACTGCAACATGCGTTCCACGGATTCGGCCGGCACGGGCTGCGCCAGGTCTTGACCCACCGCCGCCAACGCCGCCAGCCGCGTCACCTTGAACTTGCGCAGCAAGGGGAAGAATTCGTGCGTGTCCTGCATGGCCAGCCAGGCTTGCCGGAAGGCGGCCGGGTCGTCGACCTGAGCGGCGTCGGTGGCGGGCGCATAGGCTTGCGTGTCGGGCCATTGCGCCTGGCCCGCGAACTTGGCGACCAGCGCGTCATAGGCGGCGGCGTTGGTGGCGTCGGTGCGATACACCTTGTGCACCGCCACGCCCGCGCCGTCGAAGAATTGCAGGCTGTGGCGGCCATCCTGCTGAACGGCCCAGGCCGATTTCCAGGCGGTAAAGAACACGCGCAAGTCGATGTCGGGCCCCAACACCAGACCCACCGGGCCGTCGGCCTGAATGTCCAGGTATTCGCCGTGGCGTTCGTGCACGCACCAGTCGTTGCGCGTCAATGCCATCACTTCGCCCAGCGTGCCCAGTTCGCGAAAGATCTCTTGCGGTGAACCATGCAGCGCGGTGGATTGAACGCCGCCACAGCCGGCGGCAATCCATTCGGCCTCGGACACATTCAGCGCCTGTGCCAGATTGCGCGCGCGCAGCTTCGGTTGCGTGGCGGACAGGGCTTCGTTGCGGGCGCGCAGTTCGTTGGCGCGGGTCGTGAAATCTTGATTCGTCATCGTAGGCCTCCAGCCCAAGGGTTCCGTTTAGCGCCGCCGCCCGGCGGATGCCCGGCGGCGACGCGTGATCAATATCAATACTGGTACGTCAGGGACACGCGCACGCTGCGTCCGGGTTCGGTGTACCAGTCCACCGTGCGCGGCAAGGCCAGCGACCCGGCCGTCGGCACGTTGATGGCTTCCCAGTACTTCTTGTCGAACAGGTTGAACACGCCAGCCTGCACCTGCAATCCCTTGACGGCGGTGGGCCGCCAGTAACCCATCAAGTCCACCACACCATAGCCCGGCGCCTGGAAGTCGGCGTTGGGGGTAGTGGCCGATGCCTCGGGGTATTCGACCTTGTCGCGCTTGAGCGCGGTAGTCAGCATGGCGTCCACGCCCCATACGTCGCGTCCGTAGCCCACACCCAGAATGGCCTTTAACGGCGCGACCGAGTTCAGATACTGGCCCGTGCCTTCGTCCTTGCCCACGGCCCAGGCCAGCGAGCCCCAGGTGCGCCAGCCCGGCGAAAACTTCCAGTGCGCGCTGGCTTCGGCGCCATAGATGCGCACCTTGCCCCGGTTGACGTTGCCGGTCACGCCCAGCGGATACTGCCCTGCCCAACCGGTTTGCCATTGCGGCGAGCTGGCGTCCAGCGGCTGATTGGTATCGATGAAGTTCTGATAACGATTATCAAAGAACGATACCGCACCGCCCAGGTCGTCGGAACCGATCTTGGCGCCCAGTTCCCAGCCCTTGCTGGTTTCGGGTTCCAGGTACGGATTGCCCACGCGCAAGTAGGTGCCGGGGCCGCCGTAGTTGGTATAGAGCTGGCTGGCGCTGGGCGCCTTGAAGCCGTAGGCGTACTGCGCGTACAGGCTCAGGTCGTCCCGGGCCTTCCATGTGCCCAGCAGCTTGGGCGAGAAGCGGCTGCCGCTGTTGGACGGCGGCAGCGCGGCCGCGTTCGGGTTGCTGGCGTAGCTGTCGGTGGATTGCGGCTTTTGTTCGTAGTGGTCGTAGCGCAGGGCCGGCATGACGGTGTAGCGGCCGTCGGCAAAGCTGAATTCGTCCTGCACCCACAGCGCCCATTGGTTGCCCTTGGACTGCGGCACGTCGGCCTGGTTGGTGTGCAGCATGTCGCACGAACGCGGGCCGAACGGCGCGGGCAACCCGGGGCGTATGGCCGGGCAATTGTCGTAGCCGCTGGAATTCTGCTCGGTCTTGTTGCCGTACCACTCGCCGCCCAGGGTCCATAGCTGCGACACGGACGTGCCGGCCAGCCGCTTGGTCAATTCGCCGTTCACGCCAAAGAGCGTCTGCTGGATGGAATTGCTGCGCCCGTATGGGCCGCTGGGAAAGCCGTAGCGGAACGGGTCGCCCGGGATGATGCGCGCGCGGGAATCCACGCTGCGCATGCCGTCCAGCGAATTGTCCAGCCGCACGCGCTGCCAGTAGACGACGGCGGTGGCCGAATCAATCAGGCCGCCGGCGCCGGGCGCCTGGTACGAATAGTCGAACGACACGCGCTCGCGCTCGGTCTCTTTCTTTGTGCTGTTCTCGCCGTACAGATAACTGGTGCCCGCCCCCTGTTCGAACATGTTGTCGATGTCGGCCTTGCGCTTGAAGGTTTCGCCGGTCAGGCCGAAGCGGTGGCCGCCTTCGACGCGTTGTTGCAGCTTCAAGAGGAAGCTGCGCTGGTCGTAGTCTTCAGGGCTGGGTTCGCTGCGCTTGGGGCCGTAGCCGCCCACGTCGCCCCGGTTGTCCAAGGCATGGCCGTTGCGCACGCCGGCCTGCACCAGCCAGAACGTGTTGCTGTGGATCTGGCCGGCCAGCGCCGCGTTGGCGCCCCAGCTGGAATCGGCGGAGTCGTAGTCGGTCTTGGCCAATGCGCCAAAGGTCTTGCCGTCCGTCAACAGGTCGGACGGGTCCAGCGTGCGCAGGTCGGCAATGCCCGAGATGGCGCCGGAGCCGCCCGCGCTGGCGTCCGCGCCGCGCACGATGTCCAGGCGCGACAGGCTGTTGAAGTCCACCGCTTCCAGCCCGCCCTTCACGCCGCGCGCGCCGTCATCCAGCCAGGGCAGCCGGATGCCGTCCACGCGGGTCAGCACGCGGTCTTGATCCAGGCCGCGAATGTTGATGCTGTTGTTGGACCGGTTAAAGCTCACGCCCGGTTCGGCGCGCTTGCCCAGGTCGCTCCAGTTTTTGATTTGCAGCTCGTCCATGCGCTTGCGGTCGGTGCTGGTTTCCCAGGCGGGCGTGGCGACCGCGCCCTCGCCTTCTACCTTGACGGGCGCCAGCTGTGTGATGCCGGGCATGGCCGCTTGCACCACGAACACGTTGCGGCTGCGTTCCTGTACGGCCAGGCCGCTGCCGTCCAGCAGGCGCGCAAAGCCGTCCGCCACGGTGTAGGTGCCCGTCAGCCCGGGCGTGCGGCGTTGCCCCACCAGCGCGGCATCGAACAGCACCGTCACACCCGCGCTGTCGGCAAAGCGCGGCAGCGCGTCGGCCAGCGTGCCGGCGGCGATGCGATAGGCGCGTGCATCGCGTGCGGCGGCGGCCGTGGGCGCGCTGGCCGACGCGGCAATGCCCTGCGCGGCGGCCTGGGGCGGCAGCGCGGCGGCAGCGGCGGCCAGCGCCAGCGCGGCGCGCACGGCGTGGCGCAGGCGCGTCTGTCGCGTCTGGCGCGGCGGCGCGTCCGCTAAGGTTCGGGAGCCGCTTGCGCGGCTGGCGGGAAGATAAGCCATGGTCGTCCTTTCGATCCAACGGGTATCGGCATTCGTTTGCCTATACAGACCATGACCCGCGTGATCGGCGAACCGGACAGCGCATCCGCGGGTAATTTGTAACGGTGGCGATCATGCCGCCGAATCGCGCGGCCCGATGGTCACCCAATAGGGCGTGCGGTAGCGCACTTGCACCGGCAAGGTAGCGGGCAAGGCGGCCAGCACGGCGTCGGTATCGGCCAGTTGGAACGCGCCGGAGATGCGCAAATGGGCCACATCGGGGTCGCAGCGCAACACGCCCTGCCGATAGCGGCCCAGCTCGCGCGCGAAGGCGTCCAGGCGCATCTGGCCGGCATGCAGCACACCGCGGGTCCAGTCGCCGGCATGCGGATCGGCGGGCGCGGGGCCAAGCGCGCCGGTCGAGGTCAGGGTGCCCTGCTGGCCCGCCGCGATATCGACCATGCGGCCGGCCCGGCCCGCACGTACCCGGCCTTCCTGCACGCTGATCTGGCATTGCACGCCATCCTGGCGGACGCAAAAGCGCGACGGCGGCGCCTCGATATCGCCCAGCGCCGTGCGCACGACGAACGGGCGCGCGCCGGGCTGCGCATCGGCCACCGCGTGCACGGCCATTTCACCCGCTCGCAATCTCACCAAGCGGGTGGAGGCATCGAAAGCCACGTCCACCGCGCTGGCCGTATTCAGTTGCAGCGTGGACCCATCGGCCAGCGTGATGTCGCGCCGCTGCCCCGCGCCGCTGCGGTAGTCGGCCGTCCAGTCCAGCGGGTCGGCGCGCCATGCGGCCCAACCCACCGGGCCAGCCACGATCAACGCCACCAGCGTTTTCAGTGCCGCGCGGCGCGGCTTGAGCTCGGGTCGATTCAAGGTGGCCATGCCCAACGCGGACGGGATCAGGCCAAAACGTTCGTTGACGCGCTGTGCGCGCTGCCAGGCGTGTTCGTGTTCCGCCTTGCTGGCGCGCCATTGATCGCAGGCGCGCACGTCGGCGTCGGTGGCGCGGCCCGAACCCAGGCGCAGCAGCCAGCGCGCGGCCTCGCGCGCCACCTGGCGTTCGACGGCGGGCAGCTCGCCGCCCGCGCTGTTCAACTGACCGCCATGATGCATTGCTCGAACCCCCGGGCGATATAGCGGTGCACCGATCGCAGCGACACATTCAGGCGCTGCGCGATGTCGGCATGGCTAAGTTCTTCCAGCTGCGCCATCAGAAAAGCCTGCCGCGCACGCAGCGGCAGGCCGGCCAGCATTTCGTCGATTTCTTGCAGGGTTTCCAGGATGATCAGACGCTGTTCGGCCGGCGGCGCCAGCCGTTCGGGCATCAACGCCAGCGCTTCCAGGTAGGCGGCTTCGATGGAGCGGCGCCGATGGTGATTCAGCATCAGGCGCTTGGCGATGGTCGTCAGATACGCGCGCGGTTCACGCAGCGCGTCCAGCTCTTGGCGGTGGCGCAGCACGCGGACAAACGTGTCCTGGGCCAGGTCGGCCGCGTCGAAGGCGTTGCCCAGCTTCGCGCGCAGCCAATTTTGCAGCCACCCATGGTGGCTGCGGTACAAGCATTGGACAGTGTCGCCAGAGGCGAGCACGGGGTTAGGCACGAGGGGCTCCCAGAATGCTAGATTACAAATACAAATCAATCTCATTCTAATTGCAAAGACTGCGCTTCCGTCAAGTAGGGTGAAACGCGGGCGGGGAGATATCATCGGCACACATCTGCCGCGCCCCGCGGCCGCATAACGACTCGGGCTGACTCCATGTTCTATAGCGTCTTGACATTCATCCACGTGATGGCCGTGATCCTGTGGGTCGGCGGCATGCTGTTCGCGCACTGTTTTCTGCGGCCGGCGGCCGCGAAGTGGGAACCCAAAGCGCGCCTGCCGCTAATGGCCTCGGTGCTGGGACCGTTCCTGAATACCGTGCTGGTGGCCATCGTGCTGATCTTGCTGACCGGGATGTCGATGATCGGGCAGGCGGCCAGCCAGGCCGCCCAGACTGGCGGCAAGTTCTTCATGCCGCTGAACTGGACGTTGATGGCAACCGGTGGGCTGGTGATGATGGCCATCTTCGGCCACATCCGCTTTGTGCTGTACAAACGGCTGGCCGGCGCCGTGGCCGCGTCCGACTGGCCGCGCGGCGGCCAGGCCATGGCTGCCATCCGCCGCTGGGTGGGCGTGAACCTGGTGCTGGGCATCGTCGTGGTGGGCACCGCTTTCCTGGCTTGATAAGCGGGCAACTCGAACCTATCGAAACGGCCGCACCCGCTATCGGGATTCTTTCGCTTGGTGCAATACCCCGTACATCACCGGGGGCCACACTGCCGGCAGACTCTCGCGGGTCACGTCAACAACGATAGGGAAACCCCATGATCAAACGTGCATTGCACCTGGCCGCCGCCGGCCTGTTCGCCACCTCGCTGGCCGCCGCCTTTTCCGCGCATGCCGCCGACAACATCGACAACAGCGCGCTGGACAAGCCGGAATTTCGCGACCACAAGGCCACCTACGGCGTGGTCTACCGCCTGCCGCAAGAGGTCAACGCCGTGCTGGACGCCAAGGTCAATGGCGTGCTCAAGCAAGACCTGCTGGCGCTGGGCCTGAAGACCGAGGCCGACACGCCCAACCTGCCGCACGTGACGGTTGTGCACATCCATAGTGCCGACCCGGCGACCCCGGCCCGCATGCTCAAAGCCTTGCCCAAGCCGCCCGCGCCGCTGGCCGTGACGTTGAAAACGTTCTACCCGACCGAAGCCGCCAAGGGCGCCGGGCATCCGTGGTGGCTGGACCTGGGCGTGGTCAAAAGCGGCCAGGGTTTTGAAGACATGATGCGCTACAACACCGTGGCCACCGCCGCCCTGGCCCCGCTGCGCGACGGCCCGCTGCCGCGCGTGACCGGCCCCGTCTACGCCAAGATGAGCGAGGCCGGCCGCGAGCTGGTCAAGACGCTGGGGGTCAGCGGCGTCAACAGCATGCAGGACGGCAAGGAAGTGCGCGCTCACAACCCGCACACCACGCTGGTCTACAGCATGGCGCGCTACGACACCCGTCTGCAAGACGCCATGAAGCAGGAATCGGACAAGTTCAACGCCGTGCTGCCCGACGGCATCGCCACCACGTTCAAGGACGTGTCGATCGTGGAAATCGGCTTCGCCGGCAACGTGGTGCGCGAGATCTATCGCGTCAGCCTGGAAGACGGTTCGGTCATCGACGTAGCCACCGGCAAGAAGATCGGCAGCTGATCGCCGGCTGATCGCCGGCTGATCGCGGGCGGGCGCGGGCGGGCGCGGACCGGCGCCGACCGGTGCGGGCGGCGCGGGCAACATGCGCCCGCCGCTGCCATTTCATGGCAGCATTACGCCGTTACCGCCACGCGCCCTTTTCATGTCCCGCACCGAACGCCTTCTGGACCTGCTTCAGACCCTGCGCCGCCACCGCCTGCCGGTCAGCGGCCAACGCCTGGCCAGCGAAATGGGCATCAGCCTGCGCACGCTGTATCGCGACATTGCCACGCTGCAATGCCAGGGCGCGGAAATTGAAGGCGAGCCCGGCGTGGGCTATGTGCTGCGGCCCGGCTTCATGCTGCCGCCGCTGATGTTCAGCACCGAAGAGATCGAAGCGCTGGTGCTGGGCACGCGCTGGGTGGCGGGCCGATCCGACGAACGGCTGGTCTTGGCGGCGCGCAACGCGCTGGCCAAGATCGGCGCCGTGCTGCCGCAGGAACTGCGTGACGAACTCGATGCCATTCCGCTCTTGGTCGGCCCCAGCGCCGCCACGGTGGTCGACCGGGTCGACGTGGCGCTGATCCGTCAGGCAATACGCGCCGAACACCGGCTGCACATCACCTATCGCGACGACAAGGGCCTGGATTCCGCGCGGGTGATCTGGCCATTCGCACTGGGGTTTTTCGATAGCGTGCGCATCGTCATGGCCTGGTGCGAACTGCGCCAGGACTTCCGCCATTTCCGCACCGACCGCATCGCCACGCTGACCCCGGGCGAACGCTATCCGCGTCGTCGCCACGTCCTGCTGAAAGAGTGGCGCGCAATTGCGCATGGGTCACAAGACTGCTGATGCACACTACTGCCAAAATCTGACAGTACCCCTGCCTACCATGAGCGCATCAACCCCAAGGAGCGCCTCATGACCGACAGCAACTACGTCCTTTTCTACGTCGAAAAACCCCAGGCCAGCGCCGCGTTCTACAGCGCGCTGCTGCAACGCCAGCCCGTCGAAAACTCGCCCACCTTTGCCCTGTTCCTGCTGGACTCCGGCTTGAAGCTGGGCCTGTGGTCGCGCTACACCGTCGAGCCCGCCGCCGCCGGACGCGGCGGCGCGTCTGAACTGGCTTTTTGCGTGGCCGACGCCGACGCGCTTAACCAGCGCCATCGTGAATGGAGCCTGCGCGGCCTGCCCATTCTGCAAGCGCCCACCGACATGGATTTTGGCCGCACCTTCGTGGCGCTGGACCCCGACGGCCACCGCCTGCGCGTGTTTTCACCCTTGGCGCAAACGGCGGCCCCGGCGGAAGCCGCGCAGGTGGCCGAGGCCCCCACCGGCGGCTGAACCCGCAAGGCCGGCTGCCGGGCCGGCCCGGGTTCAGCCGCGCTGCTCGCCAGCTTGAAGCGCGACCGATTCGGCGCGCTTCTTGAACAGCACCCCGTACAACACCGCCAGGATCACCAGGAACGGCACGCCGAACACCAGCGTCATCTTGAAGACGTTGGTGTAGTAGGTGGTGACCAGGATGGCCAGCATCGCCACCGCGCCCAACAACGTCAGCACCGGAAAGCCGGGCATGCGGAACGACAGCGCACCGCCCCCTTCCCTGGCCCAGCGGCGGCGAAAGAAGTAGTGCGTGATGAAGATCATCTTCCAGGTGAACAGCGCGCCGAACATCGAAATGGCCATCATCAAGGTAAAGGCCGTGTCGGGGACCATGACCTTGAGCACCACGGCAATGGCGATGCCGCTGGTGGACAGCAGCAGCGCGTTCAGCGGCGTGCCGCTACGCGTAAGCCGGCCGAACAACGACGGCGCGTGACCGGCGCGCGACAGGCTGAACATCATGCGCGTGGTGATGTACAGCTGGCTGTTCATGGCCGATAACGCCGCCACCAGCACGATGAAGTTGATGACGCCCGCGGCGCCGGGGATGTCCAGCGCCAGCATCACCTTCACAAACGGGCTGCCTTCCTTGCCGGCTTCGTTCCAGGGCACGATGGCCAGGATCAGCGCCAGCGTCAGCAGGTAGAACACCACCAGCCGCAGGATAGTGGCGCGAAACGCCTTCTTCACGGCGCGCTCGGGGTCTTCGGCCTCGCCGGCCGCCACGGCGATCATTTCGACGCTCAGGTAGCTGAAGATCGAAATCACCACCGCGACCCACATGCCCCACAGCCCGTTGGGAAAGAAGCCGCCGTGCGCCGTGTATTGCGCCACGCCGTACTGCGGGTTGCCCCACACCACGTACGCGCCCAGGATGATGAAGGCCACGATGGCCGTGATCTTGATGGTGGAAAACCAATATTCAATGGTGCCGAACGCCTTGACGCTCATGGCGTTGACCAGGATCAGCGCCCCGGAAAACACGCACACCCACAGCCACCCGGGCACATCGGGAAACCAGAAGTGCATGTATTCGGCCACCGCCGTGACCTCGGTGCCCACCGCCAGCACCACGCAGGACCAGTACGCGTAGCGCACCAGGAAGCCGGCCAACGGGCCGATGTAGTGCTCGGCGTAGGCGCCGAACGACCCCGAGGTGGAATGCGCCACCGTCATTTCGGCCAGGCAACCCATCAGCAGCAACGTGATCAGCCCGCCGATGGCGTAGCTGATGATGACGCTGGGTCCGGCGAAACCAATGGCGAATTTACTGCCCAGAAACAGGCCCGTGCCCACGGCCCCACCGATGGCGATCATGCTCATCTGGCCCGAGGTCAAGCGCCGCTTGAGGCCTTGTTCGCGTTCGGCGATCTGGCCGAATCCTTGTGGTTTTTTCATTGTCTCCTGCCTTGTTGTCTTGTCCGTTGCCGCCTTGCTTTATCGGCGGGGCCGGCGTTGGGCCGGCCCCGCAAGGTCGGGCACGCTCTATGGCGTTCAGGTCACGGTCGAACGTTGCTGGTATTCCGGCTTGTCCCAGGCGCGGGTGTCGAGCACGTCTTTCAGGATGTCCACGGCGTCCCACACGTCGGCATAGCCGAAGTACAGCGGCGTCAGGCCGAAACGCAGGACCTCGGGTTCGCGGTAATCGCCGATCAGGCCGCGCGCGATCAGCGCCTGCATGACTTCGTAGCCATTGGGATGCAGGAAGCTGACGTGGCTGCCGCGCAGCGCGTGATCGCGCGGGGTGACGAGCTTGAGCGGATGGGCGGCGCAGCGTTCTTCGACCAGCTTGATGAACAGGTCGCCCAATGCCAGCGACTTTTCGCGCACCTGCGCCATGTCGGCCGCCTTAGCCACGTCCAGGCCGCATTCCACCAGGGACAGCGACACGATCGGCTGCGTGCCGCACAGGTAGCGGCGGATGCCGCCGGCCGGTTCGTAGGCCACGGCCATGTCGAACGGGCGCGTGTGCCCCCACCAGCCGGACAGCGGCTGCCAGAAGTCCTGGGTGTGGCGCGGCGCCACCCAGATGAAGGCCGGAGAACCCGGGCCGCCGTTTAGGTACTTATAGGTGCAGCCAACGGCAAAGTCGGCATTGGCGCCGTTCAGGTCCACCGGCACCGCGCCCGCGGCATGGGCCAGGTCCCAGATGGTCAGCGCGCCGCGCTGGTGCGCCAGCGCGGTCACGCTGGCCATGTCGTGCATCTGGCCGCTGCGGTAGTTCACGTGCGACAGCAGCATCACGGCAACCGAGTCGTCCAGCGCCTTGTCCAGCGGCAGGTCGGCGTCGATCAGGCGCATTTCATAGCCCTGCTCAAGCAGGTCGATCATGCCCTGGATCATGTACAGGTCGGTGGGGAAATTGTCGCGCTCGGACAGGATGACGCGGCGCGACGGCTGCTTTTGCTGCTGGATGCGCAGCGCGGCGGCCAGCGCCTTGAAGATGTTCAGCGAGGTGGTGTCGGTAACGACCAGTTCGCCTTCGCGCGCGCCCAGCAGGCTGCCCAGCTTGTCGCCCAGGCGCACGGGCAGTTCAAACCAGCCGGCGGTGTTCCAGCTGCGGATCAGGTCTTTGCCCCATTCCTGGGTGATGACGCCGGCGGCGCGGGCGGCAGCGCCCTTGGGCATGACGCCCAGCGAGTTGCCGTCCATGTAGAGCACGCCGGGCGGAAGCTCGAAGCGGTCTTTCAGGGGGGCCAGGGGGTCTTTCCGGTCTGCGGCGACGCAGTCTTCGCGAGTCGTCATGCGATGCTCCTTCGGGCAATATGCTGGGAACAGGATAGCAGCGCGGTGGTGCCGAAAAATTGCAAACCCGGGCGTGGCTTACCCTAGAATTCCGCATTAAATTGCACGCATAGCCCGTTTTTAGAATTGGATTGCACCATGCACCTAGACGCGATTGACCAGCGCATCCTGTACCGTTTGCAAGAGAACGGCCAGCTCAGCAACCAGGACCTGGCCGAGCAGGTGGCGCTGTCGCCGTCGGCCTGCCTGCGCCGCGTGCGCGCGCTGGAAGAAGGCGGTTTCATCCGCAACTACCGCGCGGTGCTGGATGCCGACAAGCTGGGGTTCGAGCTTGAAGCCATTGTCCATGTGTCGCTGGACCAGTCGCGCCCCGGGTGGCACGAGGCCTTTCTGGCCGGCATCGCGGCGCATGACGAGATCACGGAAGCCAGCATCGTGACAGGCGCGTCCAACTACATCTTGTCGGTGCGCACGCGCAATCTGGCGGCGTTTTCGCAGTTTGTGGAAGACAAGCTGAGCAAGATCGCCGGGGTGCGCGACCTGTGTTCGCATATCGTCATGCGCAAGGTCAAAGACCGGGGCGGCATGCTGCCGCTGGCGGCGTGGCGCTAGGCCGCACCAAACTTCAGAAAGCCGAATACCGTAACGAAATGGCAGGCCGAGCCGCCCATGACGAACAAGTGCCAGATGCCGTGGGCATGACGCCAGCGCTTGTCATTGACGTAGAACAGCGTACCGACGGTGTAAGCAGCCGCCCCCGCCAGCAACCAGGCCAGGCCCGCTGACGACAAGGCGCCCGCGATGGGCGCGGCAAACATCACGCCCAGCCAGCCCATGGCCAGGTATAGCGGCAAGGCCGGCGCCGCCCCGCGCGCCCACCATAGCTCGCGGCTGATGCCCACGGCGGCCAGCAGCCAGATCGCCACCCCCATGGCCGCGCCCCAGGCATGCTGCACCGGCCCGAACGCCAGCGGCGTGTAAGTGCCGGCAATCAACAGATAGATGGCGCAATGATCGGCCTTGGCCCAGCGCGCCTTGTAGCGGCCGCGCGTGCAGTGATACAGCACCGACGACGCATAGACCGCGATCATCGACGCCGCGAATACGGCGCTGCTGATGACCTGCCGCGCGTCCACCTTCAATTCGGTGGCGCGCGAAATCAGCGCGCCGGATGCCGCCACCGCCAGCGCCAGGCCCGCCAGATGCGTGGCGCCATTGAATCGTTCGCCTTTGTACATGGGTGTCCTCTCGCAACGCCGAAGCCGCATCGGCGCCCCGTCATGATCGACCCGCGATGTGACAGATTGACGTCACCGGGGTCGGGCAGCGGACAGCGAGTAGCCGGCCACGGACAGCGAACAGCGGACAGCAGGCCACGGACAGCGGCCGGGCCGGCCACGCCGGCCGGCGCCATGCAGGCAACCATCAAGCGACGAAGTCCACGGCGGCGGGAAACCCTTCAACGGCACGCGCCGCCAGGATGGCGCGCTGCACGGCGATGGCCATGGCCTCGGCGGCCATGACGCCCAGCAGCATCACGTTGCCGGGCTTGCCGGACGTGCCGGTGCCCAGTGCGAAGATCGTGTCGCCATCCAGCATGGTGTGGATCGGGTTGATGCTGCGGGCCAGGCCGTCATGCGCCATGCCCGCTATTTTCTGCGCCTGCGCCTTGGTCAGCGTGGCGTCGGTGGCCACCACGCCGATGGTGGTGGCCGTGCCGGGGCGCATGGATCGCGGCAAGTCGCCGGCCAGGATGGCCGCCCGCGTATCCAGCAGCTGTTTGCCGTCGGCCGTGCGTGCGCCGGCCAGGATGCGGCCGGTGGCCGGGTCCAGCACGTCGCCCACCGCATTGACCGCCACGATGGCGCCCACGGTCACGCCCGCTACCGTCAGCGACGCGCTGCCCAGCCCGCCCTTCATGGCGCGCTGCGGCCCGTACAACTTGCCGACGGTGGCGCCCGCGCCCGCGCCGACATTGCCTTCTTCGGGCGCCTCGGTGGACGCCGATTTGCACGCCTGGTAGCCCGCCGCCGCATCCGGCCGTATCGAGGCGTCGCCCACGCCCAGGTCAAACAGAATGGCCGACGGCACAATCGGCACATGGGCCACGCCCACGTCGAAGCCGATCTTCTTTTCTTCCAGATAGCGCATCACGCCGGAGGCCGCATCCAGGCCGAAGGCGCTGCCGCCGGACAGCACGATGGCATGTACTTTTTCCACCATGTTGACGGGATTGAGCAGGTCGGTTTCGCGGGTGCCCGGCGCGGCGCCCCGCACATCGACCCCGCCCGTGGCGCCCGCCTCGGCAATGATGACCGTGCAGCCGGTGGGGCGGCGCGTGTCGGTGTAGTGACCCACGCGCAGGCCCGTGACGTCGGTGATGCTGCCCGACCCGGGCATCCGCGCCGAAGTCTTCGCGCCCTGCGCCTGCACGCCCCCGGCAAATGCCGCCGCGCCCGCGGCCGCCGCCATGAATGCCCGCCTGTTCCATCGCTGTTGCACGCCGATCTCCGTTCAGATACCGATAGCTGGAAAAATGCCGACCGCTGACGGGCGATCGGACACCTGTTAATGACTCGTGGCTATATTTTTACTATTCCTTATGCTTTGTGGAAAAATAGACGCGTTGCTAGAGTGCGGCTACGACGGAGGGCATACAACTTGCGGTGCCCTCCCCAATGACACCGATCTTCCGGAGCATTGCCATGAAACTCTTCCGCTCACTGTTCATCGCCGGCCTCATCCAGGCCGCCGCCTTGGCCCCCGCCCACGCCCAATCCGGCCTGGACCAGATCAAGTCCGCGGGCACCTTCAAGATTGGCACCGAAGGCACCTACGCCCCGTTCACCTTCCACGATGCATCGGGGCAGCTTACCGGTTTTGACGTGGACATTGGGCGCGCCATCGCCGAACGCCTGGGCGTGAAGGCGCAGTTTGTGGAAGGCAAATGGGACGGCCTGATCGCGGGCCTGGACGCCAAGCGCTATGACGCGGTGATCAACCAGGTGGGCATCACCGATGCGCGCAAAGCAAAATACGACTTTTCCGATCCGTACATCTCGTCGGCCGCCGTGCTGATCGTGCGCGACGACAACACCACCATCAAGTCGTTCGACGACCTGAAGGGCAAGAAGTCCGCCAACACGCTGACCAGCAATTTCGGCAAACTGGCGCAAAGCCATGGCGCGCAAGTGGTGGCGGTGCAAGGCTTTAACGAAGCCATCGACCTGTTGACCTCGGGCCGCGTGGAAGCCACCGTTAACGACAACCTGTCGTTCCTGGACTTCAAGAAGCAAAAGCCGAACGCCAAGGTCAAGATCGCGGCCACCGACAAGACCGCCGAATTCAGCAATTCAGGCGTGCTGATCCGCAAGGGCAACCCCGAGCTGCAAGCCGCCATCAACAAGGCGCTGGCGGACATCAAGGCCGACGGCACCTACAAGACCATTTCGGTCAAATACTTCGGCACGGACCTGTCGGCGCAGTAAGCCGCGCGCACGCTCATGACGCTACCTACCTGGCTACAGGCGGTGATGCCGGATTGGCTGCTGGCGCAGATCGGATCCTGGACCGTGCCCGCCTGGGTGCAGCTGATGGCCGATTCGTTCTGGCCGTTGCTGCATGCCGGGCTGGTGTTCACCGTTCCGCTGACCTTGATGTCGTTCGCGCTGGGCCTGGCGCTGGCCTTCGTGGTGGCGTTGATCCGCCTGTTCGGGCCCGCGCCGCTGGTGGCGCTGGTGCGCTTTTATGTCTGGCTGATCCGGGGCACGCCGCTGTTGGTGCAGTTGTTCGTCATCTTCTACGGCCTGCCCAGCGTGGGCATCGTGCTGGACCCCTTGCCCGCCGCGCTGATCGGCTTCACGCTGAACGTGGGCGCGTACAACTCCGAAGTGATACGCGGCGCTATTGAATCCATCACCAAGGGCCAATGGGAAGCCGCGTATTCGCTAAGCATGACGCGCGGCCAGGCGCTGCGCCGCACGATCCTGCCACAGGCCGCGCGCGTGGCGGTGCCGCCGCTGTCGAACTCGTTCATTGCGCTGGTCAAGGACACGTCGCTGGCGGCGGTGCTGACCGTGCCCGAGATTTTTCAGGCAGCGCAGCGCATCGCGGCGGTCACCTATGAACCGTTGATCCTGTACACCGAAGCCGCGCTGATCTACCTGGTGTTCAGTTCCGTGTTGTCTGCCGCGCAGGTTCGGCTGGAGCGGCGCTTCGGCCAGCATGCGGTGTTTTCCGAGAAGACGCGATGATACGGCTGCAAAAGATCGAAAAAGCATTTGGCGGCAATCCGGTGCTCAAAGCGGTGGACGTGTCCATCGCCGAAGGCAGCGTGACCGCGCTGATCGGCCCGTCCGGCAGCGGCAAGAGCACGCTGCTGCGCTGCGTGAATCTGCTGGAAGTGCCGGACCGGGGCACGCTCACCCTGGGGCCGGAAACGGTGCAGTTCGAGCCGGGCGTGAAGCTGGCGCGCGACCAGGTGCAACGCGTGCGCAAGCAGACCGGCATGGTGTTCCAGAACTTTCAGCTGTTTCCGCACCAGACGGTGATCGGCAATGTGATGGAAGGTCTGCTGACGGTACAGAAGTGGCCGCTGGACAAGGCCCGCGCCCGCGCCGAAGAATTGCTGAAAAAAGTGGGCATGGCCGAAAAGGCCGACGCGTGGCCGGCCAATTTATCGGGTGGGCAACAGCAACGCGTAGCGATTGCACGCGCCCTGGCGCCCGCGCCGCGCGTGTTGCTGTGCGACGAGCCCACATCCGCGCTGGACCCGGGCCTGGCGGCCGAAGTCGTGGACGTGTTGCGGCAGCTGGCTGCCGAGGGCATGACGATGTTGATGGCCACGCACGACCTGCGCCTGGCGGCCAGCGTATCGCGCGAGGTGGTGTTTCTGCTGGATGGCGTGGTGGTTGAAGCAGGCGAATCCCGCACGATCTTCTCGCGCCCCGAAGACCCGCGCACCGCCACGTTCATTTCCACGCTGACACAGGACGCCGGCGCGTAGAAGGCGGCGCTCGGCCAGCGGCGCGCGGCCAGCGGCGGACGGCTAGCAGGTGCACGGCTGGCAGAGTTGCGGCGATCAGACGCAAGGCCGCCCGAAATACGGGCGGTTCGCGCCCTTCGCCGTCGCCCTGATCCACTATCGCGGAGGCAGATTTCCCGCCGGGTCCACCGCCTGGCCGTCGTAGCGCAGTTCAAAGTACAGCCCGACCTGCTTGCTGTCGCTATTGCCCATTTCGGCAATCTTCTGCCCCTGCTTCACGCTTTGCCCTTCCTTGACCAGCAGCTTGCTGTTGTGCGCGTAGATGCTCAGGAAGCTGGCGTTGTGCTTGACGATCACCAGATGCCCGTAGCCCCGCAAGCCGCTGCCCGAATACGCAACGGTGCCACCCGCCGCCGCCACCACGGGCGTACCCGAGGAATTTGAAATCACGATGCCGTTCGAGCCGCCGCCGTCATAGCCGCGCGTGACCTTGCCCTGCGCCGGCCACACCAGCGAAATTGCCCCCGGTGGCGCCGTGCGGCGTTTGCCGCCCGATGGGGAAGACCGCGACGTGGACGCCGGCTTCGATGCCGACTTGCTGGGCGTGGACGTGCGCGCCTGCCCGGCCGGAGGCTCGACGCGCAGCACTTGTCCGACTTCGATGTTGTTGGAATTGGACAGGCTGTTCCAGCGCACCAGATTGCTGACCGAGGTGCCCTGCTTGCGCGCGATCTGCGTCAGCGTGTCGCCCGATTGCACGCGGTAGTAGCCCGGCTGGACCTTGGTGGTGCCGCAGGCCGACAACAGCGCAGCCAGCAGCACAACACACAGGCCCATCCATATACGGTTGCGCGACCACGTTCGCGTGGCGCGCGCAGAGGGCGGCGAGGCGGTCGCAAGAACGGGCACGGACAGAGTCGGGGCGGACAAGGAAAGCACTGAAACCTGGGGCACTGAGGTAGGGGTTCAACAGGGTTTGAGGGTCGGGATGGCGCAACTGCGTTCAAGGGTACCAAGATTTTTAAACGGCCGGTGGCGGCGCGATGGTGCAGGGGGGCGCCGTGGTCGCAAGCGGGCACATGCCCATGCCCTGGCGCGCTCGGCCACGCCCCCACCACGCCCGATGGTCCGCGCAGCCATCGACTAGAATGCCCGCTATGTCCGAAATGTCCCGCCTCTTACGCTTCTCGGGCGCCACGCGCGCCCGGGTTGTGTTGTGGCTGGCGCTTTTGGCGCTGACGCTGCGCGCGTTGGTGCCCACCGGGTACATGCCGGACACGCGCGCCTTGCACGAAGGCCGCTTCGAAGTCACGTTCTGCTCCGCAGCAGGCGAGCTGTCCACGCTGGACCTCAAACTGGAATCGCCCCGCAACGACGGCTCGGCGCGGCACGACGCCACTGAGACCGGCGCGCAATGTCCCTTCGGCCTGCTGGCGCACGTGGCGCCCGCGCCCACGCCCACCGTATCCCCAATCGTCGTGCCCACGGGCCGCCCGGCCCCGCCCGCGATTGCGTACCGGGCGCTGCCCCCGCTGGCCGCGCACGGCCCGCCGCTAGGGTCGCGCGCCCCACCCTCGCTGGTCTGATCCCGCCTGGTTCGCGCGGCTAATTACCGCGCGCCCCGCCGACACGACCATCTTCGAGGTTTACATGCGTTTCCCCTTCTCGCGCGCGCCCCATGGCGCGGCGCCTTCTGTTGCGCTCTCCGTTGCATCTCCCGGCACATCCGGCCTCGCGGCCGCCGACGCGCCCTCTCGCCACCTCGGCCGGGCCCCCGACTCCCGCCGTCGCCTGCTGCTGTCTTGCCTGCCCCTTGCGGCCTTGACCTTGGCCGGCTGCGGGCCGGACGCCCCCAAGCTGCTGGGCATGGACCTGTCCGGCATGCCCACGGGCGACTTCCAATTGCAGGACGTCAACGGCCAATCGCGCACCCTGGCCGACTACCGTGGCCACCCCATCCTGCTGTTCTTCGGCTTTACCCAATGCCCCGACATCTGCCCCACGGCGCTGACCCGCGCCCTGGAGATCAAAGATCTGCTGGGCGCCGACGCCGACAAGCTGCGCGTGCTGTTCATCACCGTGGACCCGGAACGCGACACGCCAGAAATCTTGGGCGCATACACCAGCGCCTTCGACCCCGGCTTTGTGGGCCTGCGCGGCACCGCCGAACAGACGCGCGCCGCCGCCCAGTCCTTCAAGGTGTTCTATCAGAAGGTGCCGACCGGCTCGTCCTACACCATGGACCACACCGCGCTGACCTATGTGATTGACGCCAAGGGCAAGCTGCGTATCGCCCTGCGCCATGCGCAGTCCGCCGCCGAATGCGTGCAAGACCTGCGCACGGTGTTGTAAGGCCGCGCTTTGCAAGACGACCCCGGTTGGAAAGCCGGGAAATCTATATAAATTCTTAAAAGAAGAGACCCCATCATGAAAAACTTTTCGCTTCGCACGTTTGCCACCGCCCTGTCCCTGTCCGTGCTGGCCGGCGTTGCCGCCACCGCCCATGCCGCCGACGCCAGCAAGGCGACCGGCGCCAGCAACGCCCGCAACGCCAGCAATGCCACCAACGCGACAAACAACGCCACCGTGAAAGTCGAAGACGCCTGGGTGCGCGCCACCGTGCCCAACCAGCACGCCACGGGCGTCTTCATGCGCCTGACCTCGCCCGAGGCCGGCCGCCTGATCGCCGTGGAGTCGGACGCCGCCAAGCACGTGGAAGTGCACGAAATGGCAATGCAGGACGACGTCATGAAAATGCGCCAAGTCCCCGCCATCGCCTTGCCCGCCGGCCAGCCGGTGGAACTGAAGCCCGGCGGCTATCACGTCATGCTCATCGACCTGGCCCGCCAGATCACCCCCGGCGACCACATCGACGTGACCCTGATCGTGGAAGACGCCAAGCAGCAACAACACCGCGTGCCGGTGTCGGTTGAGGCCCGCGCGCTGAACGCCAAGGCCGGCGAGGCGCCCGCCAAGCACGGCCACTGAGGCGCCACGCACGGCGATTGACGCTCTATATATAGCGGTACGGACGACGCCCGGCTTTATTGGGGACGCACATGCCACCCCGCCGTCAGCGTCGGCCGCTGAATCGCCATACAATGCCAGCACATCCACCGTCGGCGCCTGTCTCCAGGGCCGGCGGCAGCCGGCTTTCTACGCCGCGCGCCGGATGCCTGCGTTCCGCGCCGCCGGGCGCTTGACCCGCCGGCGGGCCCGCCGGCAACTCTGTGTCTGGATATGCCCGGTAGTTCCGCCTTTTCATTCCTGCGTACCCTTTGCAGCCTGCGCTGGCTCGCCATCGCCGGCCAAGCTGCCACCATCCTGCTGGCCAGCAGCGTGCTGGGCCTTGCCCTGCCGCTGGAGCCCCTGTGGATCGGCGTCGGTGTCCTGATCGGCTTTAACGCCTACGCCAGCCTGCGGCTGCGCCATCCCCGCGACCTGTCCCACGCCACGGCGTTCGGCCATTTGCTGGTGGACATGGCCGCGCTGTCCTGGATGATCGGCTGGAGCGGCGGCATCAGCAATCCGTTCGGCATGATGTTCCTGATCCTGACCGCGCTGGCGGCCCTGGCGCTGCCGCGCAACTGGGCATTGGCCGCGGCGCTGGCGGGTATTTCAGGCTATGCGGCGGCGGCCATCTTCGGCCAGCCCCTGCGCGGCGACGTCGATACGCACACCCTGCTGCTGTGGGGCCTGGGCGCCAACTTCCTGATTTCGGTGGTGGTCGTGCTGGTGTTTTCCACCCGCCTGGCTTCCGACCTGCGCGCCCGCGAGCGCGAGCTGGCCCGCCTGCGTGAACGCTTTACGCGCAACGAAGGCATCGTGGCCCTGGCCACCCACGCCGCCGCCATGGCCCACGAACTGAACACCCCGCTGGCCACCATGACCCTGCTGGCCGACGAAATCGCCGCCGAGGTCAAGGACGACGACCTGCGCGAAGACGTGTCCACCCTGAGTCAATTACTGGCCCTTTGCCGGGAACGCATCCGCAATCTGGCTGTCCCAACCGCCGTGGACCTGGTGCGCGTGGTAGGTCAATGGCGGCTGATCCGCCCGACGATCGACCTGAACCGTTCGGGCTCGTTGCCCCCCAGCCTGCGGGTGGACCCGGCGATTGCGCACCTGTTGCAGGCGCTGTTGAACAACGCGGCGGACGCCGGCGAGGCGGCCGACACGCCGCGCGTGGATTTGCATCTGGAATATGGCTATGGCGCCCTGCGTGGCGAAGTGCGGGATTACGGCCGGGGCTTCGACCCCGACCAGACCCTGCTGCCCGCAACCAGCCTGTTCAACAGCGGCAAGCCGGGAGGGTTGGGCGTCGGCCTGGCCCTGTCGCATGCCACCGTGGAACAGCTGGGCGGCGAAATGACCATGACCGCCGCCGTTGGGGGAGGCACCCGCATCCGCTTTTACCTGCCCCTGGGCAACCCCGGAACTTGAAGTGATGAACCCTACCGACCTTGGCCTTCTGATCGACGACGACGAGTTGTACGTGCGCACCTTGCAGCGCAGCCTGTCGCGTCGCGGCCTGGAAACCCGAACCGCCACCGGCATCGCCGAGGCCCTGCGCGTGGCCGAGGAAATCCGCCCGGCCTTCGCGCTGGTGGACCTGCGCCTTGGCGAGGACTCCGGCCTGACGCTGATCCGCCCCTTGCGCGCGCTGCGGCCCGACATGCGCATCCTGCTGGTCACCGGTTACGCCAGCGTCGCCACCGCCGTCGAGGCCATCAAGCGCGGCGCGGACGACTACCTGCCCAAGCCCGCCACCGCGCCGATGATCCTGCGCACGCTGGGTTTGGTGAAGCCAGAATCCGTTACGATCGAAACGACCATGACACCGTTGCACCGCCTAGAATGGGAGCACATCCATCAGGCCCTGCACGAAACCGGCGGCAACGTTTCGGCGGCGGCGCGCCTCTTGGGCATGCACCGCCGATCGCTCCAGCGCAAGCTGGCAAAAAAACCGGGGCCGGAACGCGAAGTCCTCGCCGACTGATTTGTGCGGGTGCGACACATCTTTACAACACCTCATGTGCGGGTGCGACATATCGTCGCACCCCCTGCGTCCCCTCCGGGACGACTGCGCCCCTAGGAAAACCCTGAATCTGGCCCCTTCGGGACAGATTCCTCCCAGGCAATGCGACCATGTGTCGCATGCTTGATGGATATCAAGCCGATAGGATGGACGTTGCTGCTTGGCAGCATTCCAGTCTGCTGCTTTGCAGCATTTCCCACCTTCCATCCAAGGCTGTACGTGAAACACCCCCTCCTTGCGACCCTTACGCGCATTTTTGGCGTCGGCGCGGTCATGCTGCTTGGCGGCTGCAACATGGAAATCCTCTCCCCCAAGGGAGATATTGGCGCCCAAGAAAAGACTTTGCTGTTCACGGCGACCGGGCTGATGCTCATCGTTGTGATTCCAGTACTGTTCATGATTGTGGCTTTTGCCTGGAAATACCGCGCATCCAATACCAAAGCCGACTACCAGCCCAAGTGGGCCCATTCCACGGCGATTGAAGTCGTAGTCTGGACCGTTCCTTGTATCATCGTGGCGATTCTTGCCGTGATCACCTGGCGCTCCACGCACGCGCTGGACCCTTACAAGCCGCTCGTATCCGAACACAAGCCCGTCACCATCGAGGTGGTGTCGCTGGATTGGAAGTGGCTGTTCATCTACCCCGACTACGACATCGCCACGGTCAACGAGATCGCGTTCCCCGTGGACGTTCCGGTCAACTTCCGCATCACGTCGGCCTCGGTGATGAATTCGTTCTTCATTCCCCAGCTGGGTAGCCAGATCTACTCGATGGCCGGCATGGAAACGAAGTTGCACCTGAATGCGCGCGAAGCCGGTACGTACGCCGGCATCTCGGCCAACTACAGCGGCGCCGGTTTCTCCGGCATGCGCTTCAAGGCCATCGCCACGTCGCAAGAAGGGTTCGACAACTGGGTCAAGGAAGCCAAGGCTTCGCCCACGGCCCTGACCCCCGAGGTTTATGCCGAGCTGACCAAGCGCAGCGAACGCAACCCGGTGGTCAAGTATTCGTCGGCGCCTCCCGCCATGTTTGATTTCGTCTTGGGCAGCACGATGTCCAAGATGGCCGGTGTGGACTCTGCCACGTGCACGTCCACGTCGAACAATCTGATCGCAGGAATTAACTAACAATGCTCGGGAAACTCACCCTCGAGGCCATTCCGTACCATGAACCTATCGTCATGGTTACGCTGGCCGCCGTGTGCCTGGGAGGCCTAGCGGTCTTCGGCGCCATCACTTACTTCGGCAAGTGGAAGTACCTTTGGACGGAATGGTTGACCTCCGTCGACCACAAGCGCATCGGCGTGATGTACATCATCGTCGCGCTGATCATGTTGTTGCGCGGCTTTGCCGACGCCATCATGATGCGTACGCAGCTGGCGGTAGCCTCCGCCGACTCGGCCGGCTTCCTGCCACCGCACCACTACGACCAGATTTTCACCGCCCACGGCGTCATCATGATTTTCTTCATGGCGATGCCCTTCATTACCGGGCTGATGAACATCGTGGTGCCGTTGCAGATCGGCGCCCGCGACGTGGCCTACCCGTTCCTGAACTCGCTGAGCTTCTGGCTGTTCGGCGCCGGCGTCGCGCTGATGATGATCTCGCTGTTCGTGGGCGAATTCGCCGCGACCGGCTGGCTTGCCTATCCGCCGCTGTCAGGGCTGGATTACAGCCCAAGCGTCGGGGTGGACTACTACATCTGGGCGCTCCAGATATCCGGGTTGGGCACCACGCTTAGCGGTATCAACTTCATCGTGACCATCCTGCGCATGCGCGCACCGGGCATGAGCCTGATGAAGATGCCGATTTTCACGTGGACCTCGCTGGTCACCAACGTGCTGATCGTCGCCGCTTTCCCCGTCCTGGCCGCCACGCTGGCGCTCTTGACGATGGACCGCTACCTGGGCACGCACTTCTTCACGAACGACATGGGCGGCAACGTCATGATGTACGTGAACCTGATCTGGATCTGGGGTCACCCCGAGGTCTACATCCTGGTGCTGCCGGCGTTTGGCGTGTATTCGGAAGTGGTTGCCACCTTTGCCCGCAAGACGCTGTTCGGCTACAAGTCCATGGTCTACGCCACGGCCGCCATCGGCGTGCTGTCGTTCCTGGTCTGGCTGCACCACTTCTTCACCATGGGTGCGGGGGCCAACGTCAATGCCTTCTTCGGCATTGCGACAATGATTATCTCGATCCCGACGGGCGCGAAGATTTTCAACTGGCTGTTCACCATCTACCGCGGCCGCCTGCGCATCACGACGCCGGTGCTGTGGACGCTGGGCTTCATGATCGTCTTCGTCATCGGCGGCATGACCGGCGTGATGCTGGCCATCCCCGGCGTGTCCTTCGTGCTGCACAACAGCTTGTTCCTGATCGCCCACTTCCACAACACCATCATCGGTGGCGTGGTGTTCGGTTGTATCGCGGGCATGACCTACTGGTTCCCGAAGGCGTTCGGCTTCACGCTGAACGAGCGCCTGGGCCGCTACTCGTTCTACTGCTGGTTCGTCGGTTTCTTCATGGCCTTCATGCCCCTGTACATCCTGGGCTTCAAGGGCATGACGCGTCGCCTGAACCACTACGACAACCCGGAATGGCAGCCGTACCTGCTGGTCGCGCTGGCTGGCGCCGCGCTGATCATGCTGGGCATCTGGTTCCTGTTGCAGCAAGTGTTCGTGTCGGTACGCCAACGCAAGCAAAACCAGGACGTCACTGGCGATCCCTGGGATGGCCGCACCCTGGAATGGTCGATTTCGTCGCCCGCTCCTTTCTACAACTTTGCCCACGTTCCTCACGTTGATGAGCTGGACCAGTTCTGGGAAGACAAGCAAAGCGGCAAGGCCTACAAGCGCCCGGCCAAGTACGAAGACATCCACATGCCGAAGAACACCGGCGCTGGCGTCTACATCGGCTTGTTCGGCCTGGTCATGTGCTTTGCGCTGATCTGGCACATCTGGTGGCTCGCCGCCGCTGGTTTCGTCGGCATGATCGGTTCGTTCATCGCCCGTGCCTACGACCGCGACGTCGATTACTGGGTCCCGGCCGCGGAAGTCGAACGCATCGAAAACGCTCACTTTGACAAAATGCAAAAGGCCGCCTGAGCCATGATTCAAGCCGTAGCCACTCACCCCCACGCGGGTCACGACGATCACGCGCATCATGACGATGGATCCAAGACCGTTTTCGGTTTCTGGGTCTATCTGATGAGCGACTTGCTGATCTTTTCGGTGCTGTTCGCCACGTTCGCGGTGTTGTCCAACGCCACCGCGGGCGGCCCCACGGGCAAGGAATTGTTCGACCTGAAGTTCGTGCTGGTCGAAACGCTGTTGCTGTTGTTCTCCAGCTTCACCTTCGGCATGGCCAACCTGAACGTGCACGCCAACAACAAGTCCCGCGCAATGGGCTGGTTGATGGTCACGTTCCTGTTCGGCGCGGGCTTTATCGCGATGGAAGTCTGGGAATTCCATCACCTGATCACGGAAGGCGCCGGCCCGGGCCGCAGCGCTTACCTGTCGGCGTTCTTCACGCTGATCGGTACGCACGGCCTGCACGTCACCTTCGGCCTGATCTGGATCATCGTCCTGCTGGACATGATCCGCCGCCATGGCCTGGACTCGATCAACAAGCGTCGTCTGGCGTGCCTGAGCTTGTTCTGGCACTTCCTGGACATCGTCTGGATCTGCGTCTTCACCTTCGTCTATCTCATGGGAGCCATCTGATGTCGCACTCCGCTGCGGCCGCACACGGCCACGACGATCACGCCGCCGACCACGGCAGCCTGAAGTCCTACATCATCGGTTTCGTGCTTTCGTTGCTGCTCACCTTCGGCTCGTTCGGCCTGGTGATGCACGGCGCGCTGTCGCACACCATCACCATCGTCGGCGTCGTTGCCCTGTGCGTGCTCCAGTTGCTGGTGCAACTGGTGTACTTCCTGCACATGGGCGCGTCGAAGTCGGCACGCGACAACCTGGCCGCGTTCGTCTTCACCGTGATGATCATCGCCATCATCGTCGGCGGGTCGGCATGGGTGCTGTACAACATGAACGTCAACATGGGCCACGCCATGTAAGGACGGTTTGCCGATGACGCTGCCCGTCAGCGTTCACGCAAAAAAAGCAGGCGCCTTCGGGCGCCTGTTTTGTTTTGAAAGTGCGGTGTGGAAAATGCAGACCGGCGGCGGCAGCGCCCTGGCTACCGAGGCTCGGGCGCCCTGGCTACCGGGGTTGGGGCGCCTTTACCGCCAGCGTCACGTTGGCGCGCGCGGCCAGGTCGCGGGCGCTGATTCCCACGAACGGCTGTACGCGCGACGTCTGGTTCAAGTCGCAACTGGCCGCGCCTTGCGCCCCTTCCAAGACCTGCCGCACCGCGCGTGCACCCGTCGGGCTGATCGGGCCGCTATTGCCCAGCTGCCACGCCAGCACATCGGCCACCGCCATGCCGCAGCGCCACTGGGTGCGATACAGGCCGGCGTCGTGGTCCATCAGCATCCTGGCCTTGGCCTCGTTGCCTGCGCGCAGCATGATGACCAGCGGCAGCGCGTCAGCATCCGCAACGCCATCGATGCGCGTGTTCGGGTCGCTTCTGTCCGACGCGTTGGCGCCCTTTTCCAGCCATTGTTGATACAGGTCGTCAGGCAGCCAGGGCAGCCCAAGCGGCGCGATGTTGTTGTTGGCGATGCCTGTGGCGTCCTCCGCGCGCGTCAACGGCACGCCGGCGGCCAGCAAGCGGTCGGCGGTAGCGCGCAGCTTGGCGCGCTGGCCGTCCCAGTCGGGGCTGTTCTGCTTGATGGCCGCGCGGATCTCCAGTTGATTCCACACGCCCAACAGGCGCGACAGCGGCTCCGGCGTCAGTGCTTGATACGGCGGCTTGGCCGCTTGCGCCAGCTGGTCGACCAGCGTCGGCTGCATCGTGCGCGCGGCCAGCGCCAGCGCCTCGTCCATGCCGTTGCGATCCGGCGTCTTGTTGGCGCTGTAGCCGCCCACGGCCGGGTCCGCCCCGTGCGCCAGCGCAAAGCGCAACCGTTCAGGAATCGGATACACCACCGTCGGGGTGAACTCGCCGCTGATAGCGTCGCGCAGCGCTTCCAGCAAGGGCGTTTCCCACATACCGCGATTGCCGTAGTACATGCGCACATAGGCCGCGTTGATGTCGGCGCCCTTGGCCAGCAGCGCCTCGGCAAACCACAAGGTCTTGGGACTTTGCATCGCGGCGTGCAGCACCGACCGGCCGCTTTTGTCGCGCGCGTTCGGGTTGGCGCCCTTGGCCAGCAGGTAGCTAAGCGTTTCCTTGTCTTCGCTGGAATACGACACGCGGCGCATCAGCAATGGCATGCCGCTGGAGTCCGGCACATCCAGCGGCGCGCCCGCCGCGATCAGCGCGTCGGCCAGCGCATAGCGCTGCTCGGCCGGGCGGGTGTCGCGGGCGTCGGGCAACGCGGACGCCAGCAGCACATAGCCATTGTTCGGCCCATCGGCACGCGCCCCCGCCGCCAACAGCGCCCGCACAATGTCCAGCTGCTTTTGCGAGACGGCCACCGCCAGCGCGGACCTGCCGTGTTCGTTCTCGCCGTTCGGGTCCTGGCCGGCCGCCAATTCGGCGCGCACCGCGTCCAGATCTTCGGCCTGGATCGCCTTGAAGATCGCCAGGCGGGGCCGGCAGCTCTTTGCGTCAAGCGGCGCCGTTTCCTTCAGCGCCGCGCTGATGCGGGTGGCGATGTTGGCGGGAATGGCGTCGTTGGCCGCCAGCCGGCGCGAGCAATACAGGCGGTAGTCCTCGCGCGCAAGCGCTTCGAAATAGTCGCGCCGGTCGCGCGCTTTGGTGCTTTGTTTCCAGCGCGCATCGGCACGGTTCAGATAGGCCGCCGTGCGCGCCGGATCACGCCGCAAGACCTCGGACAAAATGCGATCGGCCTGTTCGGTGTCGCCGGATTCGGCCAGCCAGAACCCGTAGTCGTTCAGCGCCGTCAGCATCTCGGCGTCTTCATTGTTGGGGTCGATTTCGCGGGGGTCCTGTTCCATGACAAAACGGCGCAGGTCGGCCAACGCGCGGTTGAACTCCGCCGTCTTGGCGCGCGGGATGGCGCGCGCCACTTGATGCAGTGTGCGAAACGTAGCGGTCACGTCCACCGGCGCGCGGTATTCAAACCGCAGGTCGGCCGGAAACGCCTTCATGCGTACGGGATAGTCGGTCAGGGCGGGCCGCAGCGTGGCCAGGGCCTGCGCGCGGCGTTCGTCTGTCCAGGGGCGGTCGGCCGTTACCACGGCCAGCCTGGCATCGGCCTGCACCGACGCGGCCACGCCGCTTGCATCGACCAGGAAGCCCTGGGCTTGCGAGTCGTCATCACCGTTATAGGACACGCCTACCCAGTACAGGGTTTCCGCGTTGCGCGGTGACCGGACCACCACGTTTTCCTGTCGAGATGCGCTCCATCTGGAAGGATCGATCACCAGCGGCTGGGACCGAAATTCCAGGCTGAATGTCTTGGCGTCCGGCCGCAAATACCGATACAGATAGAGCCGGTTTTCCATCTGCCCGACCAGTACCGCGTCCTTTACGTTTTCTGTTCCCCAGACGCGGCGTTCCGGGTCGCGCAGCGGATAGCGCGACAGGCGCACGGCGTCGATGACCGCACCGATGTCGTAGGCGGCGGCCGGTGGCGGCGTAGCCGACAGGCCCGCCAGCGCGATCAGGACGGCGCCAAACAATCGGGAAACAGCGGGACGGAAGCGGCTCGGCATGCTAGGGGAAACCCGGAAAGTGCAAGGACGCCGATGATACTCGCGAGTGCCACTTTGCCTCTGGGCAAGTGCGTCTTATTGATCACTTGGCGTCTGCACCGTTCGGGTATGTCCTGAGACCATTTTGTCCACAATATCGCCGGGCTGTCATGGCTTTCGATATATATTTCGCAACATAACGACTTCATTAACATCAGAATTACTTTAGCGATTACCGCTACCCCCGCCATGGACGCTGTGCTGACTTCTTCCCCCGCCCAGGCCGACATTTCCGTGTCGGTGCAGCGGTTCGCGCGCGCCCTCTTGCACCACGCGCCACCCGGCCATCCCGACGCCGGCTTTTTCGCCACCGTCATCGGCACCAGCCTGGCGCACCACGATCTGGCGCGCAGCGGCCTGAGCCCGGACGAGATCGCGGACCTGACGGACCATCTTTTTCCGGGCGCGCTGCAATCCGAAGACGCCCGGCTGGCGGCGTTTGTCGAGCAATACGCCGTGTACGCGGTCCACGGCCGGGGCGATCCGCAACCCGGCTTCACCCTGCTGATGCGCGTGTTGCTTGAGGCCTATCGCGCCCCCGACCTGGGCACCACGGCCTGGGTCACCGGCGTGCTGGCGCACGCCTGCCTGCGGCCCGACCACCTGTGGCGCGACCTGGGTCTGGCCGGCCGCGAAGATGTCACCTTTCTGCTGGCACGCCATTACCCGGGCCTGGTGATGCGCAATACGCGCAACCTGCGCTGGAAAAAATTCCTGGCCTATTCGGCCTGCGAGCATGCGGGCCTGCCGCCGTCGGCCGCGCCCGGCTGCCCGCAATGTGAAGACCACGGCATCTGCTATTCAAGCGCGCCTGACTGACGCCGCGCCACGGCTGCGCGGCATCGTCAGAAGCGATACGTTGCGCCGAGCCCCATGCCCACGCTGCGCCCGGCGGCCGGCTCGTAATAGCGGCCATTGCTTTCGTTGACGATCACCGACCCGACGTACTTTTTGTCGAACAGGTTGTCCACACGCGCGTAGGCATTCAGTTCCCAGGCGTTGATTTTCTTCACGTAGCCCGCGCTGATGGCGGCAACGAAATAGCCTGGCGCGTCCTGATCATTGGCGTCGTTCACGTAGATCTTGCTTAACACGCGCCCTTCCACCGACGCCTGCCAGCCTTGCGGCGGCGCCCACGCCAAGGACGCAAACAAGGCTTGCCGTGCGATGCCCGGTATCTTGTTGCCCGCGCGGATGCCGCCCGTGCCGTCGTCGGCGTAGCGCGCGTTCAACCAGGTATAGGCCAGCTGCGTGCGCCAGTGCGGCGCATGTTCGCCGGACCAACCCAGTTCCACGCCGTCGCGCCGTGTGCGGCCGGCATTCTGATAGCTGGTGCGCCCGCCGCTGCTGCCAGCCGACACGATCTCGTCTTCCGTGCCCGTGTGAAACACCGCGGCGGTCGCCAGGCCGCCTGCCACGCGCGCCTTCACGCCCGCCTCCAGGTTGGTGCTAAGCGACGGCGCCAAGCCGAAGTTCAAGCCGGGCTGGCCACCGGGGCGGTACGAGATTTCGTTCAGCGTGGGCGTTTCAAATCCGCGCCCGTAAGACGCGTACAGGCTGACATCGTCACTGGCTGCGTAACGCACCGCCGCCACGGGCAAGGCCTTGCGATAGCGCGCGTCGCCGCTGTCGTCGCCATTGCCGGGGGCAAGGTAGTGGTCGTTGGAATCGAAGCTGACCGTGCTGTAGCGCAGGCCCGCGTCCAAGGTCCAGCGCGGCGCCACCTTCCACGACGCCTGCACATAGGGGTCGGCGTTGTACACGGTGTTGGTTTCGTTGCGCCGCAACGCGCCTTGCACGCCCAGGGTCGGGTTGGCCACCGAGCCGGTGAAGTTCTGATAGCCCTTGCGGTCTTCCTGCATGGCATCGTAAGCAAAGCCGCCAACCAAGGTCAGCGCCCGGCCGCCGACATCAAGCTCGGACGTCCAGCGCACATCCGCGCCGCCGTATTCGCGAGCCAGATCGATGACGCCGCCCGCCTGCGTGGGCGTCAGTTGTACGGCGGGGGGAATTGACTGGTACTGCCTCGTGTCGCGTTGGCCGTAATACGCCATCACGCGCAACGTATTGCGCCCATCCACCTGCCGCTCGTAGACCACGCCGCCCTGGGTCTGGCGCACCGTTTTCCGGGTGTCGTACTGCTCGGCCAAGGGCGCGGCGCGCGGGTCATCCTGAAACTGCTGCCAGGTCAGGCCCAAGGGGTCCTGTGCTTTCAGGTCGACGCTGTTCAGCACGATGGTCAGCCGGCTGGCGTCGTCCAGCTGCAAGCCCAGCTTGGCGTTGGCCAGGTTTTTCCGCGCCGCGCTGTGGTCGCGATAGCCATCGGTGGTGAAGCGGCTGACGCTCACCACGTAGTCCAGGGCGCCCACGCCGTCGCCCTCGCCCTCGCCCCCGCCAGTGACCCCGCTGGCCAATGCGCCATAACGCCATGTGCCAAAGCTGGCCCCCCACCCATTGGCCGACAGGGACGGCGGCGCCGCGCCATCTTCGGTGTACGCCTGGATCACCCCGCCCGACGAATTGCCGTACAACGCCGAGAACGGCCCGCGCATGACTTCAACACGGGCCAGCGACGCGATGTCGATGTTGGACGTCTGCCCTTGGCCATCGGGCATCGTGGCCGGGATCCCGTCTACGTAAAGGCGCACGCCGCGCACGCCAAACGTGGACCGCGCGCCGAAGCCTCGGCTGGATATCTGCAAGTCCTGGGCATAATTCTGGCGGTTCTGGATTTGCAGACCGGGCACGCCCGCCAGCCCTTCCGACAGGTTGATGCCGGGTTGGCGCTGGCGCATCACCGCGCCGTCGACCACATCCACCGACGCCGGCGTGTCCAGCACGGACGTGCCCAGGCGTGTGCCTGTCACGACCACCGGCGCCAGGGTCACGTCCACCGTCTGTCCCCAGGCGGTGTTGACCATGCCCGCCACCAGCGAGCCCTGCATCAGCCACTGCAAGCCCCGCCGCAGGCCGCGCTGCCCGTGCCCGCGCGTAGCGCCTTTTGCTTGCCGCCATGTGCAACGCCCCGCCTGGTCCGTCACCGATGTCTCCTGTATAAAAGCCTGAAAGATCCCGTGTTCCGTTGGAAATCCGCGGCAGGAAAGGGTCTAATAGCCGCCATGGAACCCATGCAAGACATAGAACGCCGCCTGCAAGAGCTGGAAATCAAGTCCAGCTTTGCGGATGATCTGTTGGACCAACTGAACCAGATTATCGTCCGCCAACAACAGCAAATAGAGCGCCTGCAGCGCGAGGTGGCCGACCTGCGCCAACAAGCCCCGGAAGGCGCCGCGCCCTTTCGCAGCCTGCGCGACGAGCTACCGCCGCACTACTGATCGGTACTGCCGGAAGCCGTTGCGCGCCTTCGCGCCCCTGCACGCCCTGCACGCCCCTGCTCGCCTCAGTAACCGTAACGCAGCAACCTGCCCAGCTTGCGCAGCAGCGGCACACGCCGCATCAGCCACACGCCCACGCGTGCAGGCCCGCTGAACCGCGCCCATTGCGCGCCGGCCTCTTCGTACACCCACTGTTCGGTGCGCAATCGCAGACCCGGCACCTGCGCTTCGAGCACCTGCGCGTCCTCCAAGTTCCACCGCATCGGCGCGCCGGTCGCGCGGAACATGGGGTTGCGCGAGGCCAGCGCCAGCCCCAGCCGTGAGTAGGCGTCGAACACGATCTCGCCCGAGGGAAACTGCGTGGTGATCACCCGCAGCAAGTTCAGTACCTGCGCTTCGTGCAAATACAGCAGCAGCCCTTCGGCCACCACCAGCGTCGGCTTGTCCGTGGGAATGCGCGCCAGCCAGTCCAGTTCGGCCAACGACGTACCCAGCAATACGCAGCCCGGCCGGTCGGGATAGACGGCGCGCCGCAGCGCGATCACATCGGGGTAGTCCACATCGAACCACCCCACGCCGGGTGACGGGTCCACCCGAAATACCCGGCTGTCCAGCCCGCATCCCAGATGCAGCACCGTGGCGTCGGGGTGCGCGGCCAGGAATTCCCGCACCCAGGCATCCAGCGTGTACGCGCGCATGGACAGCCCGATCATGGCGTCGCGGCTCATGCGCAACGCGGCGAAATCATGGTCGATACGCGCCACGGCCTCGGCCGCGTACCGATCCTGCAACAACGATCCAGGCAGGCGGCTTTCCGCTGCCTTGGCGTACAGGGTGATCAAGAGCGTGGCTCGTACACCGGTAAGCCGGACCTGTTCCATGCGGGCTCCTCTAAGACGCCTGGGGGGACGCTATGGCTTCCATAAATGGAATAAATCGGAAAATCGAACGATATTCTTCCATTGATGGAAATATCTTTTACGGATATCCGGGTTTATCCCTACCCGGGATCGGCGCAGAATTCAGTCATCGGGAAACAGCAACGAACCACGACGGATAGGCCGCCTGATTCGCACCCAAGGCTCTTGAAATCGGAGATTTACCATGAAGAAGACCCTAGCTACCGCATTGATGTTGTCCTTTGCCGCCCTGAGCGCCGGCGCCTACGCATCGCAAAACATCGAACCCAACAACGTGCCGTTCCAAGGCGTTTACGGCACGCAGTACGAAGGCCCGACCCGCGCGCAAGTGCAGGCCGAACTGGCCGCCGCCAAATCCGCTGGCCTGGTGACCAACGTGGAACCGAACAACGTGCCCTTCCAGGGCGTTTACGGTGCCCCGCAATCGGGCAAGACCCGCGCCGACGTCCAAGCCGAACTGGCTACCGCCAAGGCTGCCGGCCTGGTCTCCAACGTTGAGCCCAACGACATGCCCTTCGCCGGCGTCTACCACGGCAACTGATCTGGCTGACAACGCCTGACAGCGCCTGACCACGATTACCCCCTCCCTGTTGTACCTTGGCCGCCTTGAACCAGGCGGCCTTTTTTTGGGTGGCAACGTGCGTGGCAAACGCAACGCGTTCGCGTACTATCGGCTCCAGTGCCAGCAAGAAAATCTGACTCATCAGACAGGGAGCCTATCTTGAGATACACCCGCGTTCTCGCCGCCTTGCTCATCGCAAGCGGCATGTCGGCAGCCGCCGTCGCCGCACCGCCGGTGATGCTGAACAATTCTCTCATCACGCAGATTCCCAACGGCGACCGCACCTCGTTCCACGAAGCCGTCGCCCAGGCGCTGAACCAATCGGCCGACGGCCAGCGCACCGAATGGACCAGCAAGACCCAGCCCAAGCGCGCCGCGCCAATCACCGTACAACTGACGCCCACGCAAACCAGCAAGATCAAGGACGACCGCGTCTGCCGCTTCCTGGTCGCCGACTTCGCCCGCAGCAGCACCACCGAGAAATGGCAATTCTGGTTCTGCAAGCAACCGGACGGCACCTGGAAGGCCAGCAGTACTTGATGCGGGGATAGGCGGAATCCGAGCCGACCCGATAGCGAAAGACCTGATACACCGCAGCCTCCTGCTTTACAGCTGGGGGCTGTTTTTATTCGGTCGCACCATGCGCCGATGCCCACCGGCCGATTTCGCCACACCTGACATGCTCTGACGTCCCCGCGCGGCGGGCAGCTTGTCCCTGTCGGCATCGGATCAATTCCGAATCCGCTCGTAGTAGTCCGATTTTTCCCATTAGATCGTCTGGCCCGTTGCAAATTCAATAGACTCGAAGCCAGTCTAATTTGCGTGGGAGGGCGTATGTCAGCCAGACCAATCATACGAATTGGCGATACGACGAGTCACGGTGGCACCGTCTTGCAGGGAATCAACTCCTACCTGATTGAAGGTAAGGCGGCATCGGGACTAGGACATATGGTGAGTTGCCCCCAGTGCAAGGGAACCTACCCTATCGCGGAGGGCGTATCCACCTTTATGGTCGACGGGATCCGGCTGGCGATCGACGGCATGCAAACGTCATGTGGCGCGACGCTGATCGCCAGCCAGAACATCGCCGTATTAGTCCAAGATCTGGGTTTTCGGGCCCACGCAGGCAATGCCAAGAGCGCCTCACCAGAGAGTGATTCCAGCAGTGAGCGCATACGAGCCAAGGCCCCGGACCACGTTTTCTGCGATCACGCTGATACGGCGGTCGCAGTGGCCGAGTACATCGTTCGTGAAATGAAGACCAACCCCTTCTCCGTCGAAGGCAGAAAGATACTTGGGGCCAACAGCGCGGATCCCGACGCGCAAACTGCTGAATGGCATCGCTTACGCTGGCATGAAAAATTGGCTGGGAGACCCGACTATCACGCAGCGGCCGCGGCCCAAAAGGCTGCCGCCTATGCAATGTGGGTCGAGCGCGTTGGCCCTGGCCGGCCATGGGACCATAAGCCACTTCTGCGACAACGGCTGGGGCCGCACGGCTTTAATCGAGGCTGGCAAAAACTGGGTGATTTTGACTACTACTACGACATCTGGTCGAACATCCACTATGGATATGTCGGGGTGGCCCTGGGCTTTAGCGAAGCCGAGCTGCTTCACGGGGCGGGCTTGGCGCAAGCGCTATCAGACGCCTATCGGTCCATGAAGGATGGAAAACTCCCTAGGTGGCAAGACCATTCGACCAACGGCCCGTGGCCGGCCAGCGCGGACGATGTGCCGGACCACATTTCAATCAAACTGGGATGCGATCTCTATGCCGCCGCCAAGCCTCACGAACTGACCTCGGCTACGCTGTTGAAACGAATTTCCGCCGTGCCGTTGCCTTGGGGAATCGCTGAGCATCGGGCGAAGGAACGCCATGAATGCAGCCGTTGAAAGCACGCAAGCATGCGAGTCGTAGCGCACCTGCTTTGCGCCATCCTGGCATTGCTGGCATGCATCTGGGTATTTTCCGCCGCCTGGGGTGCGTTTTCGCCCGTGGTGGTGGTGCATTACTCGGAACATGCCACCGGCCGCGTCAGCGTCTTTTTCAACGACAACGACGACACGCGCAAGCTTGGCATGAGCCCCGGCCAGACCTTGAGATTTCGCACGGCCATGTTTCCCGAGCCCGGCATGTGGATCTTGATCACTTTTCCGGGCCACAGCGCTGACCATATCGAGCTGACGCAGCCGTTCAGCCGTGTCGACGTGTTTGTCGGGGAAGGGGCAAATGTCGAACGCACCGAAATACGCGATCGATTCCTTGCCCGCCTGTTTGCAGGAAACCCCGACCGAACTTCTACCTACCTCACTCCCGCACCCCACACCATTGCGCAATGAACAGCGCGATGGTCTTGGTGATAAGGCGTACCGATTCCAGGTGCACGCGTTCGTCGAAGCCGTGGATGTCCAGGGACTTGGGGCCGTAGACCAGGGTGGGCATGTCGCCGTAGATGACGAAAACGCGGGCGTCCAGGTAGCCGGGCGTGGTGAAGCTTTGCAGCTCGCTTTGGAAGGCCTGGCGGTGGCATTCGCGCAGGGTGTTTTCCGCGTCGGAGCCTTCTTCCAGCACGTAGCCTTCGGCGTAGAAGCCGGTGTAGGTGACCGCTGGCGGTGTTCCGCCCAGGCGGGGGTCGGACACGGCGTCGCGCAGGCAGGCGTCGATTTCGGCGCGGGCTTCGTCCGCTGTCGTGCCGGGGTAGATGGCGGCGCGCACGTCGAATTCGCACCAGGGCGGCACGGTGGATGGCCAGTCGCCGCCTTCGATCTTGCCGATGTTGAAGTTGATGGGGTGGTCCAGGTGTTCAAAATGGCGGTGGCAATGATGCTGCCCGTTCCACTTGGTTTCCAGCTTGCGCAGCGCTTCGATGGTGGCGTAGGCGGCGTCGATGGCGTTAAAGCCGTTGGCCATTTCGCGCGTGTGGGTGGGGTGGCCTTGCACGCGGACCTTGAACCACAACACGCCCACGTTGGCGCGCACCAGCATGTTTTCTTCGGGCTCGGGGATGATGACGGCGTCGGCCTTGTAGCCGCGCAATAACGCAGCCAGCGCGCCGTTGCCCGTGCATTCCTCTTCCACCACGGACTGGAAGTAGATCGGCGCCGCGGGTGCGTAGCCGGCCGCGCGCAGGGCGTCGTAGGCGAACAGGTTGGCGGCCAGGCCGGCCTTCATGTCGGCCGCGCCGCGTCCGTACATCCAGCCGTCGATGATGGCCGGGTCCCAAGGGGATCGGCTCCACATGTCCTGCGGGCCCGTGGGCACCACGTCCACATGGCCGTTCAAGATCAGCGAGCGGCCCGTCTGCACGTCGGGCCGGTAGGTGCCGACCACGTTGAAGGCGTTTTCGTACGAGACGGTGACGGGCCCGAAGCCCGGATGCGATTCGATGTCCTTGACGTCGATCTTCCAGCGGTCCATCGCAAAGCCGCGTTGGCGCATCGCCTCGTACAGGAAGTCCTGTGCCGTGTGCTCTTGCTCGCGCAAGGACGGAAAGCGCACCAGTTCCTGCGTGAAGGCCAGTTGCGCATCAAAGCGGTCATCGACCGCCTGCAGAATGCGGCGCGTCTGTTCGGCCGTCAACGCGGCGGGGGCTTGGGTGGTGTCCATGAAGTCTCCTTGAAGAGGAATGTTGAGCGCCCGGCCTACGCGGCCGGCGTGACGGTGCGAGCGCTGGCCGCGCGGCGCGGTTGGTGGTTAGCCAAGCCCCAAATCGACACGAGCGTAATGGCCGACAGCGCGGAATAGAACAGCGCCAGCGGCAGCCACTGGCCGGGATATTGATGCGACAGCCAGGTGCCGATCAACGGCGTGAATCCGCCGGCAACGGCCCCGCACAATTGGTACGACAGCGAGATTCCCGAATAACGCACATGGGTCTCGAAGGCCGCGCTGATGAAGCCCGCCATTGCCGAATAGATGGTTGCCATGAACACCAGCACGATGGCGATGCCGGCCACGATGCTGAGCGGCGTGGCCTGGCTGACCAGCATGAACATCGGGTACGGCGCCAACACCGAACACGCCGCCGCGATCATCAGCACGCGCGACGTGCCCAGCGATTCGGCGAACCAGGCGGCCAGCGGCTGCACGATCAGCTGGATGATGGCGACGGCGAACAGGCAGTCCAGGATCATCGCGCGGTCCAGGCCCAGCGTTTGCGTGGTGTAGGCCAGCATGAACGTGTTGGTGAAATAGATGCCGCCGATGGCGACGGTGCACACGCCCATGCACAGCAGCACGGTGCGCCACGCAGTGCGCAGCACTTCGCGCGCGGGCACTTCGGACGTTTCCTGCTGCGCCAGCACCTTGGCGAAGTCGGGCGATTCGCTGACCCCGATGCGGATGAAGTAGCCCACTGCCAGCAGCACGGCGCTGACCAGGAACGGGATGCGCCAGCCCCAGGCCAGGAAGTCGGCCTCGTCCAGCGTCGTGATCAGGCGGAACGCCACCAGCGACAGGATCAAGCCTGCCGGGCTACCCAGCTGCGCGAAGGATGCCGCGAAGGTGCGCCGCCGTTGCGAGGCGTGTTCGCCTGCCATCAACACCGCGCCGCCCCACTCGCCGCCCACGGCAAGGCCCTGCGCCAGGCGCAACACCAACAGCAGCGCGGGCGCCAGCATGCCGGCCTGCGTGTAGCTGGGCAGCAGGCCGATGCCCACGGTTGCCACGCCCATGATGACCAGCGTGGCCATCAGCGCGTTCTTGCGGCCGACGCGGTCGCCCAGGTGGCCGAACACCAGCCCGCCCAGCGGCCGCGCCAGAAAGCCCGCCGCGAAGGTGCCAAAGGACGCCATCGTGCTGACGAAGGGGTCGGCGGTGGGAAAGAACACCTTGCCGAACACCAGCGCGGCGGCGGTGGCGTAGATGTAGAAGTCGTACCACTCGATGGTGGTGCCGATGAAAGCCGCGGCGGCGGCGCGCACCGGTTGCCTGGCGGCGGATGGATGGGCGGGGGCCGACATGATTCCTCCTTGGGATTTTTTGGATTTGATGGCGGCTTTATCGCCCGCGCCCGTGGGAGCGGTCAATTTCTGATTTCTTATCATCGACTTAAGCAGGATTAATGTTCGGATATCATGTCCGGGCATTGCGCCTTCGCGTCCACCGCGCCCCACCAAATCGTTACCGATCAATGTGTTATGAAAGATAAATCGATTCTTCCCACGACGATTACGCGCGTGGGCGATCGCCTGGACTGGAACCTGTTGCGGACTTTTTTGGTCATCGCGCAAGAGCGCAGCATTAGCGGCGCTGCTATCAAACTGCACCTGACGCAGTCAGCGGTCAGCCAGGCGTTGCGCCGGCTGGAACAGCAGCTGGATCGCCGCCTGATCGAACGGCATCACTCCAAATTTGCCATCACGCGGGCCGGCGAAGAGGTGCGCCAGGCCGCGCTGGCCATTCACGGCAACGTGTCGCAACTGGTCAGCGACGTGGCGCAGGCCGAGGAACAAACCGTGGGCCGCATCCATCTGCTGGTGGCCAGCCGCATTCATTCGGCGGTGTATGACGAGTTCTGGGTGCGCTTTCATCGGGCGCACCCGCGCATAGAAGTTCAGCTGGACGTGTTGCCCAGCAGCGAAATCGTGAACGTGTTGCAGCAGCGGGGCGCGACGGCGGGCATCGCGCTATGCCGACAGATTCCCAAGCGGCTGGACCACAAACTGTTCCTGCAACAGCGCTACGCGATGTTCTGCGGCAAACACCATCCGCTGTTCGGGCGCACGGACATCCGCATGGAAGATCTGCTGAACGAGAATTTTGTCTCGTTTGCCAGCGACGCCCTGGGCGACAGCCTGTCTCCGCTGACGATCTTTCGTGACCAGCGCGGGTTCTCGGGCAGCATCATTGCAACGTCGTCACAGCATGACGAGGTCAAGCGTCTGCTGGTGGCGGGCTTTGGCATCGGCTGCCTGCCGGAACACAGCGTGCAGGCCGATCTTGCCGAGGGCCGCTTGTGGCGGCTGCCGCCGGGCGAAGGCGTGTGCGCGGCGGACCTGCATCTGCTTTGGCACGGGGACGCGCACCGCAGCGCGGCCGAAGACCTGTTCATTGCGGCGTTCCGCGACCATATCGACAACTATTCGCTGCCGCAGCGGCTGTTGCCGCATCTGCCTTGAGCCCGAGCGTGGGGGTAGCGCGGGGTAGCGTCAGGGGTGGCGGCCGGCTTGCCTTCGGGGTGACGTCCGGCAACTGCCGGCGCGCCGTTGAAGGCATGAAAAAAAACGCCCCGAGCCGCCGCGCGTAAGGCGGTGGGTCGGGGCGTTGGTTGCCGGCGTTGGTTGCTGGCATTGGTTGCTGGCGTTGGTTGCTGGCGTTGGTTGCCGGCAATGGTCGCTAGCGTTGATTGACGGCGTTGACGATGGCGTTGATTGCAGCCACGCGCGAAACGCCTCAGCCTCAGGCCGACGTTTCGACGCGGTTGGCGTCCAGCACGGTCATTGCCGTCATGTTGATGATGCGGCGCACCGTGGAGCTGGACGTCAGGATGTGCACCGGTGCGTTCGCGCCCAACAGGATCGGGCCGACCGCCACGTTGCCGCCCGCGGCCGTCTTGAGCAGGTTGTAGGCGATGTTGCCGGAATCCACGTTCGGGCACACCAGCAGGTTGGCTTCACCTTTCAGCGTGGACGACGGCAGGATGCGCATGCGCAGCGCCTCGTCCAGCGCGCAATCGCCGTGCATTTCGCCGTCGATTTCGATCTCGGGCGCGGCGTCGCGCACCAGCTCCAGCGCGCGGCGCATCTTGGCGCCCGACGCGGAACTGCCCGTGCCGAAATTCGACCGCGACAGCAGCGCCACCTTGGGCGCCAGATTCATGCGGGCCATTTCCTGCGCCGCCATCACCGTGAACTCGGCGATCTGCTCGGCCGTGGGCTCATCGTTGACATGCGTGTCCACCAACACCACCGTGCGCTCGTTGAGCAGCAGGATGTTCATCGCGGCATACACGTTGGCGCCCGGACGGCGGCCGATCACTTCGTCCACAAAACGCAGGTGGTCGTGGTAGGCGCCCACCGTGCCGCAGACCATGCCGTCGGCATCGCCCAGGTGCACCATCATTGCGCCGATCAAGGTCAGGCGGCGGCGCATTTCCACGCGCGCCATTTCCTTGGTGATACCGCGCCGGCACATCAGTTCCCAGTACGTCGTCCAGTATTGATGGAAGCGTTCGTCGTATTCGGGGTTGGTCACTTCAACGTCTTCGCCCAGGCGCAGGCGCAGGCCGAATTTCTCGATGCGCGACAGCAGCACGGCGGGGCGGCCCACCAGAATCGGACGGGCCAGGCCTTCGTCAACCACGACCTGCACCGCGCGCAGCACGCGTTCGTCTTCACCTTCGGTGAACACGATGCGCGCCTTGCCGCCGCCGCGCACGATGCGCTTGGCGGCCGAGAACAGCGGCTTCATGAACGCGCCCGAGTGGTACACGAACTGCTGCAACTGTTCTTCGTAGGCTTCCAGGTCGGCCAGCGGGCGCGTGGCCACACCGCCTTCCATGGCGGCCTTGGCCACGGCCGGCGCGATGCGCACGATCAAACGGGGGTCGAACGGCTTGGGGATCAGGTATTCCGGGCCGAACGAGATGTCGTAGGTGCCATAGGCGGCCGCAACGACTTCGTTCTGCTCTTCTTCCGCCAACTGGGCAATGGCGTACACGGCGGCCATTTCCATTTCACGCGTGATGGTGGTGGCGCCCACGTCCAGCGCGCCCCGGAAAATGTACGGGAAGCACAGAACGTTGTTGACCTGGTTCGGGTAGTCGGAACGGCCCGTGGCCATGACCACGTCGTCACGCACGCCATGCGCCACTTCCGGCAGGATTTCCGGCGTGGGGTTGGCCAGCGCCAGGATCAACGGGCGCGTGCCCATGGCCGCAACCATCTCGGGCTTGAGCACGCCACCGGCGGACAGGCCCAGGAACACGTCGGCGTCCTGAATCACTTCAGCCAGCTTGCGGGCATCGGTCTTTTGCGCGAAACGCGCCTTGTCCGGGTCCATGAGTTCGACACGGCCTTCGTAGACCACGCCTTCAATGTCGGTGACCCAGATGTTTTCCAGCGGCAGGCCCAGGTCCACCATCAAATCCAGGCACGCCAGGGCAGCAGCGCCCGCGCCCGAGGTCACGACCTTGACCTTCTTGATGTCCTTGCCCACGACCTTCAAGCCGTTGATGAACGCGGCCGATACCGTGATGGCGGTGCCGTGCTGGTCGTCGTGGAACACGGGAATCTTCATGCGCTCGCGCAGCTTGCGCTCGACGGTGAAGCATTCCGGCGCCTTGATGTCTTCCAGGTTGATGCCGCCGAAAGTGGCCTCCAGCCCGGCAATGATCTCGACCAGCTTGTCCGGATCGGTTTCATTGATTTCGATGTCGAACACATCCAGGCCGGCAAACTTCTTGAACAGCACCGCCTTGCCTTCCATGACGGGCTTGGAGGCCAGCGCGCCGATGTTGCCCAGGCCCAGCACGGCCGTGCCGTTGGTAATCACGCCCACCAGGTTGCCGCGCGCGGTGTAGCGGTAGACGTTGGCCGGGTCGGCCACGATTTCTTCACAGGCAGAGGCAACGCCCGGCGAGTACGCCAACGCCAGATCGCGTTGGTTGACGAGCGGCTTGGACGCCACCACTGAAATCTTTCCCGGGGTGGGAAACTCGTGATAGTCCAATGCTGCCTGGCGGTCGGAGGGCGAATTCATGCGGCGGTAGCCTCGTGTGGCGAAATAAAAGGGTGACGTGAATATGGGAAAAATTCTAGGCGCGCAGACATAAGGTGTTGATTCGGATTTAATATCGTCCCATTACCTTTACCTTATGACGTGTCTATGACGGCCTTTGACCCGGATGCGGTAATCCGGAAACTGACCTCGCGGCTGAAGATGCGCCACCTGATGCTGCTGTTACAGATCGAGCAGCACGGATCGCTGACCCGCGTGGCCGAACACATGGCCACCAGCCAGCCCGCCGTGACCAACGCGCTGGCTGAACTGGAAAGCATGTTCGACGTGCCGCTGTTCGACCGCTCGGTGCGCGGCATGACGCCCACGCCGCTGGGCGCCGTGGTGCTGGCGCGGGCGCGTGGGCTGGTTCACGACCTGGGCCATCTGGTGCAGGAAATGGAAGCGGTGGCGGCGGGCCATGCCGCCCATCTGCACATCGGCGTCATTCCGTTTGTGTCGGGCCAGATGCTGTCGGCGGCCATTGGCCGCACCTTGCCGCAAGGCCGGCGCATTACCGCAACCATCCACGAAGGCCAGGGCCCCGCGCTGCTGCGCCAGCTGCGCGACCACACGCTGGATGTGGTGGTGGGCTGGGCCACGCCGTCGGTCGACCTGAGCAATATCGATTTTGAAGTGCTGTACCACCAGCAGCCCCGCCTGATCGCCAGCCGGCGCCTGGCGGCGCGGCTGGGGCGGTCGCGGCTGGAATGGGAGCGGCTGGCCGACCTGGACTGGATTCTGGGCACGCCGGGCAGCCCCATCCGGGACCAGGTGGCGGAGATTTTCCTGCGTGCGGGGGTGGCGCCGCCGCCGCCATCGGTGCAAAGCGATTCGTCCAAGCTGATCGGTGAAATGATTGTGGCCAGCGACCGCGCCGTGTCGATCCTGCCGGCCGATATCGCCGACGAATTGGTGCGGATCGCGGGCGCGGCCATCGTGCCGTATTCGTTTGACTGGACGCTGCCGCCGATCTCGCTGTTCACGCGGGCCGATGGCCTGCGGCGCAACGTGGACGCGCTGTTCGCGTCAAAGCTGCGCGAGGTCTATACCAAGGGCGCGCGGCCGGGGAATTGACGGAAGGCCTTGAAGCGGGCGTTTGTCGACAAAATTGTCAACCAATGCAAACGTTGGCCCGTGCCCGGCCACCCCGATCCTATACTTGCGGCGCCAAGATTCATGCAGGAGGCCGCCGCTTGTTCCCCACCCCGCCCTCACACGCGCCGCGCCGCGCGTTTGCCCTTGCCTTGATCGGCCTTGCCGCATCCGCCGCGCTGTCCGGCTGCAATTCGATGCTTAACGAAGGCACCGGTGCGGCCGCCGGTATCGCGGGCACGGCCATTGCCAACAAAGTTACCGACAACGCCACCGTGGCCACCGGCATCGGCCTGGGCGTACAGGCCGGCGCGAAAGCGGCCCTGGCCTACGCGCAGCGCAAGACGCGCGGCGAAGAGCAGGACGCCATCGCCACAGCCGCCGGCGCGCTGGACGTAGGCGCCGTGGGCCCGTGGCGCGTCAAGCACCAGATTCCCATCGAAAGCGACGCGCAGGGGCAGGTTGCCGTCAGCCGCTTGATCGGCGGCGTCGGGCTGCAATGCAAGGAAGTGGTGTTTTCTATCGACACGCCAGCCGATAAGCCTGCCGATAAATCCGCCGACAAGTCCGCCGATAAGGCCGCCAACAAGGCCGCTAACAAGGCCACCCACAAGCCCTCCAACAAGGCCGAGGACGAACTCGCGCGCGAGTTCTACGTCACCACCATCTGCCGCGACGGCGCGCAGTGGCGCTGGGCCAGCGCCGAGCCGGCCACGGCGCGTTGGGGGTCGTTGCAGTGATCCCGCGTGTTTGTGTGTTGGCGCTGATGGCCGGCGCCCTGTTGTCCGGCTGCCAGAGCTCGTCAATCGGCGGGGCCACGGGCGCCGTGGTCGGCACCGTCAGCGGCGCGGCCACGGCCAACCCGGTTGCGGGCTACGCCATCGGCGTGACCGTGCAGGCCGCCGTGGACGCCACGGTGAAATACGTGCTGCGCGAATGGAAGAACGATCAACAGAACGTGATGGCCAACGCGGCGGGCGACCTGCCGATCGGCCAGATCCGCCACTGGCAGATCCGGCATGCGCTGCCCGTGGGTAACGAGAACGGCGGCATCCAGGTGGTGCGCGATATCGACACGCCACTGACCCGCTGCCGCGAAGTGCTGTTCACGGTCGAGCAGGAAGACTCGCCCGCCCCCGCCTACACCAGCCTGATCTGCCGCCAGCAAAACGGCCAGTGGAAATGGGCGGCGGCCGAGCCGTCGGTGGCGCGCTGGAACGGCTTGCAATAGGCTTGATCGCGTCGGGATCGGCAAGCGATACTGGGCCACCGCCACGCGCCCAGCCCCACCCTATCCGTCCATGCCTTCCGGTCAATTCCAGATGCAGCGCAGCGTGCTTGCCGGCGTGCAGGCCGTTGCCGCGCGCAGCCGCCATGCGTTCGCGCGGCATACGCATGATCAGTTCGGTATCGGCGTGATGCGCCAGGGCGCGCAGGTGTCCCACAGCGGCCGGGGCCAGGTCACGGCCGGCCCGGGCCACGTCATTACCGTCAACCCCGGCGAAGTGCACGACGGCGCGCCCATCGGAGACACGCCGCGCGCCTGGCAGATGCTTTACCTGGACCCGGACGTGGTGATGGACGCCGCCGGCCAGCTTGCCGAAGCCGGCGGCCTGGCCGCCGCCTACGAATTCGTCTACCCGGCACGCGACCAGCCCCACCTTGCCCGCGACGTGTTGCGCTTGTACGCGCACGCCATCGGCAGCCCTGCCCCGCTGGCTAGCGACGCGTTATTGCTGCGCATCCTGATGCAGGCGCACGGCGAGCGCGCACCCGAGTTGACGCCGGATGCGCGCGCGGGTGTTCCCGCTTGCATCCGCCATGCGCGGGACCTGATCGACGACACCCCCGCCGCCGTGCTGTCGTTGGCCGACCTTGCCGCCGCCAGCGGACTCAGCCGCTATCAAGCGCTGCGCGCCTTCACACGCGCCACCGGCATGACGCCGCACGCCTATCAGATACAACGTCGGCTGCTGTTGGCGCGGCAGCTGATCCGGCGCGGCATGACGCTGGCCGACGTCGCCGCCGCCAGCGGCTTTGCCGATCAAAGCCACATGACGCGGCTGTTCGCGCGCGCCTACGGCGTGTCGCCCGGCCATTACGCATCAGCGGCCCGCGCCGCCTGAGGCGGCAGTGGCGTTTCATTCCATGGAATTGGACTCAAGGGCGGGCACTGTCGCGCGATGCGGTGGCGCAATCTTGCTCGGGGCGGGCACCGCCGCGCGATGCGGTGGCGCAATCCTGCTCGGGGCGGCCCTTGCCGCGCGATGCGGTGGCGCAATCCTCCTCACGGCGGACCACTGCTGCCCGATGCGGCAATGCAAGCTCGTTCAAGGCAGACCTCTGCCGCCGATACCGCCCTCCTACTGACCCAGCCCTGCAATTTCATTCAAGACCGCGTGCGCGCGTCGGCCCATGCTGCGGCTTTCTTCAGCAAGGACGGGGCAATGAACGCAAGGAACAGGTTCCAAGGCTATGGCTTTCTGGCGGCGGCCATGGTGCTGGTGGGCAGCACGGTTGTGGCCAGCAAGATCATCGGCGCCGGCATGCCGCCTTTTACCGCCACCGCCTTGCGCTTTGCCCTGGCGCTGCCGTGCTTTGCGGTGTTGATGGCCGCCACCGGCGCCCGCGTGCCGCGCCTGGGCCGACGCGACTGGATGCTGCTGGCGGCACAAGCCATTGCCGGCAGCGTGGGCTACACGACATTGCTGATCGCCGGCTTGCAGCGCGCGTCGGCGGTGGACGGCGGCGTCATCCTGGGCACGCTGCCGCTGGTGTCCGCGGGCATCGCGATGCTGCTGCTGGGCGAGCGGCCGGGCAAGGCGACATTGGGCGCGATTGCCGTGGCCGCCGCGGGCGTCGCGCTGATGGCGCGGGGCGGTGGTGACGCGGACACGCCCGCGTCATGGACCGGCAACGCCCTGATTCTGGGCGCGGTCGTGTGCGAAGGGCTGTTCATCCTGCTGAACAAACTTTTGCACGTGCCCGTGCCGCCGCTGGCACTGTCGACGGTGATGGCCGGGTTTGGACTGGCGTTTTCGGCGCTGGCCAGCGTGACCGAAGCCCCGTGGTCGCTCACCTTTTCAAGCAGCGCGATGATGGCCGTGGGCTACTACGCGCTGGTGCCCACGGTGGGCGGCTTCCTGCTTTGGTATGCGGGCGCGGCGCGCGTGCGCGGCGCGGAAGCGGCGTTGTTCACTGCGTTGGCGCCGACGTGCGCCGTGCTGCTGGCGGCAACGGTACTGGGCGAAACGGTGACGGCGGCGCAAGCGTTGGGCATGGGCTGTGTGCTGGCCGGCGTGCTGTGGCAGGCGGTGGCCGCGCGCTAGCCCCGGCTGAAGGCCAGGGCGAAGTCCTCGGAAAAAATATCCGCCAAGGCATGCCGCAATGCGGCCGCGCGTTCGGTGCCGTAGGCCGCTTCAAAACGGCGCTGCGCATCCTTCCACAAGCGTTTGGATTCCGCCAGCTTGGCACGGCCCGCGTCGGTCAGCGCCACCCGGCGGCTGCGGCCATCGCGTTCGTCGCGCGAGGTTTCTACATAGCCGTCGCGCTCCAGCGGTTTCAGGTTGTGCGCCAGCGCGGACCGGTCCAGCACCAGCGCGCGCGCCAGGTCGGTCATGGACGGGGTGCCGGCACGGGCGATGTGCACCAGGATGGAATGCTGCGACACCTTCAAACCGCAAGGCGCCAGCACCGTGTCATACAGCTGCGAGACGCGCCGGGTCGCCTTGCGCAAGGCGGCGCCGTTGCAGACGAGCGGGTCGGGGATCGGGCCGGAGGTCTGGCCCGGGGCAGCGCCGGGGATCGGGCCGGAGGTTGGGCCGGAGGTTGGGCCGGAGGTTGGACCGGACGTGGCGGGTTCAGCGTCGGACATGTGCGTGGCAAACGGGCAGGCAAAGTGGATCGGGCAAGCTCAATACGCTACTGCCGGGAACGGCCGGCGTCCAGCGCATTGTTGACAGATATTGGCATATGCACGTAAATTTTATCCCACCTCGTGACGCGCCCAGGCAGCGCCTTTGCCGTGTCTTCGTAGCGCCTTTGCCGTGTCTTTCGTAGTGCCTTTGCCGTGCCTTTCGTAGCGCCTTTTACCGTGTCCTTCGCAGTGCCTTTGCAGCGCCCCCTTTCGCCCCTTTCGCCCCCGACTCCGCCCTAGCCATCGCCCCCCTTCCGGCCACCAACCATGTCAGCGACTCCCCCGCCACGCCCTGCCAACGCGCGCTTGCAAGCGATGCTTCATGCGCCCATTGCCCCCACGCTGGCCCGCCTGGCCTGGCCGAATATCCTGATGATGTCGGCCCAGTCCGCCACCGGCCTGATCGAAACGTGGTTCCTGGCGCGGCTGGGCACATCGGTGCTGGCGGGCGTGGCGCTGGTCGTGCCGGTGCTGTTCCTGATGGGCAATATGTCGCAAGGCGCGATGGGCGGCGGCATCTCGGCCGCCGTGGCGCGCGCGCTGGGCGGTGGGCGCCAGGAAGAGGCCAACCAGTTGGTGCTGCACGCCGTCGTGCTGAACGCGCTGCTGGGCCTGCTGTTCTGTGTACTGTTGCTGGTCTTCGGCCCGCAACTGTATCGCGCACTGGGCGCGCAGGGCGAAGCGCTGGACGCGGCGCTGGCGTATTCCAATGTCATCTTTGGCGGCATCATCCTGATGTGGTTGATGAACGCCTTTGCCAGCGTCATACGCGGCACCGGCAACATGCTGGTGCCGGGCGCGGTGATCTGCGGCGGCGCGCTGTTGCTGGTGCCCTTGTCGCCCTGCCTGATCTTCGGATGGGGGCCGTTTCCCGCGCTGGGCGTGGCGGGTGGCGGCTGGGCGCTGGTCATCTACTACGGCGTGGGCGCGCTGATCCTGGGCGTCTACTGCGCCAGCGGCCGCAACCCCGCGCGGCTGGTCATCAGCCGACTGCACCTGTCCCTGATGCGCAGCATTCTTAACGTGGGCGCGCTGGCCACGTTGAATCCACTGCTGACAAACGCCCAGGTAGCGCTGATTGCCGCGTTGGTCGGCGCCTATGCCGGCACGGCGGCGGTGGCCGGCTACGGCATTGCCGTGCGGCTGGAATACCTGCTGATGCCCATCGCGTTCGGGCTGGGCGCGCCCATGGTGGCGATGGTGGCCTCCAACATCGGCGCGGGGCAGCCCGAGCGCGCCGTGCGCATCGCGTTGACGGGCGGTGCGATGGCGTTCGTGCTGGCCGAATCCATCGGCCTGACAGCGGCGTTTTTCCCGGAAGCCTGGCTGCGATTGTTCGGCGCCGAAGACCACATGCTGCACGCCGGCGCCCTTTACCTGCAAACGGTCGGGCCGGTGTATGGATTCTTTGCGTTGGGGTTTTCGATGTACTTTGCCTCGCAGGGCGCGGGCCGGTTGAAGTGGCCGCTGTTGGCCGGTTGCCTGCGCCTGGTCACCGCCGTGGGCGCGGGCGGCATCGCCCTGCACCTGACGGGGTCACTGACGGTTTTCTTCCTGGTGGCGGCCGTGGCAATGTGCCTGTACGGGCTGATCATCCTGGTCGCGATCGCGTCAGGCTCGTGGTTTCAGCGCGGCCATCTGCCAAAGGCTCGCCCGCTGGCGGGGTCTTGACGGGCGCATCGCGCAACGCGTAGGACACCAGCGCATCCGCGTATGCCGGCAGGGTGTCGCGCACGCACAGCACCAGATCGCGCGTGGCCCAATCGTCCGCCAGCGCCACGCGTTGCACGCCGGCCGTCCTGCCCAGGCGCACGGCGGCGGCCCGCGGCACAATGGCAATGCCCACGCCCCGCCCCACCATCTTGCACACGTCGTCAACGCCGCGCAGGCGCACGCGGTACGACAGCATCTTGCCGCCACGGCGCGCGTGATGCGCCAAATGTTCTTGCAGCGCGCTGCCTTCAATCAGCCCCACGAAATCCGCGTCAGCCACCTCCGCCAGCGTGACCGAACGCCGGTTCGCCAGCGCATGGCCGCGCGGCACCACCAAGGTCAGCGGATCGTGGCGGAAGACGCGCGTGCGCAGGCCCTGCAAGTCAGCCGAATCGGCCAGCACGCCGATGTCGCAAGCGCCCGCGCGCAGCGCATCGGCAATTTCCACGCTGGTGCGTTCTTCCAGGTCCACCGAGACACGCGGGTGGTCGCGCAGAAAATCGCCCAGCACCGGCGGCAGGTGCTCGGTAAGCGCCGTGGTGTTGCACAGCACGCGCACGTGCCCTTTCAAGCCCTGGCCGTAGTGGTCAAGTTCGCCCCGCATGCGGTCGATTTGCCCCAGCACGACACGCGCGTGATGCGCCAGCGTGCGTCCGGCGGGCGTGGACTCGACCCCGCGATGCGCGCGCAGCAACAGGGCGACGCCCAACGTGCCTTCCATGCCACGAATGCGCTCGCTGGCCGACGCCAGCGTCATATGCGTACGCCGCGCGCCGGCGGTAATGGAGCCGGTTTCGTATACGTTCAGGAATAGACGAAGGTCGGTCAGGTCGAATCGCATTCGGGCAGCGTAGCACGCGCTGGCTATGGTGCAGCCATAGGCAGGCTATGCAATTTCCCGATCGCGTGGCGGTACGTGACGGCGCAAAATCGAAGCCTGCTTACCTGCGCCACTTACGCTGCCTTCGACTCCAATGCCGACCGTTACACCATGACTTCCCGCCGTATCAATCGCCTCGTTCCAGCGTCCCTGCCCGCGCGTTTCTTTTCGGCTGATCGGACGCTGCGCATCCGGGCCAGCCATGGCCATGGCCATAGCCATAGCCATAGCCATAGCCACAGTCATAGCCATAGCCATAGCCACAGCCATAGGACCAGCCATAGCCTGGACGCCAACGGAGCAACGCCATGACCCCCGCCGACCTGGTGCCCGGCGGCACCCCGGCGATGCTGACCGCCGTCATCGCGGTGTTCGTCCTGGCCGGCGTGGTGAAGGGCGTCGTGGGCCTGGGCCTGCCCACCATTTCGATGGCGATGCTGGCATTGGTGATGGCGCCGGCGCAGGCGGCCGCCTTGCTGATCGTGCCGTCACTGGTGACCAATCTTTGGCAAGCGCGTCCCTGGCCCACACTGCCGCACAGCTTGCGCCGCATCGGCGCCATGCAGGTCGGCATCTGCGTGGGTACGGTGGCCGGCGCGCTGTGGCTGGGCGCGCCCAGCGGGCAGTGGGCCGGCGTCGCCCTGGGGCTGGCGCTGATCGCCTATGCCGCGTGGGGCCTGTTCGGCACGCCGCCCAGCGTGCCGCGCCGCCACGAGCACGCGCTGGGCGCGCTGGTGGGCGCGGTGACCGGCGTCATCACGGCGGCTACCGGCGTGTTCGTCATCCCGGCCGTGCCGTTCCTGCAAGCGTTGAACCTGGGCAAGGACGGGCTGATCCAGGCCATGGGCATCTCTTTCACGGTGTCCACCGTGGCGTTGGCGCTTGGCCTGTGGATCAACGGCGGCTATAGCCCGAACGCGGCCGGGTCGTCGGTAATGATGCTGTTGCCCGCGCTGGCGGGCATGGCGCTGGGGCAGTGGCTGCGCAACAAGCTGTCGGCGCGGATGTTCAAGCTGTGCTTCATGATCAGCCTTGCCGTGCTGGGCGCCTGGCAGGTTGCGCGCGGCTGGGGCGGATAACGGGTACGCGAACGGGCGGGCAATCAAGTCCGCCTTGCCGCCGCAGCGCTCATGCGGCCAGACGCCGTTCGTCGACAAAGCCGATGGACACCGACATCTCGCGCCATCGCGCCAATTCCTGCTGCACCGACTGGATCTTGCCGCGCGCTTGATCGAAGGCGTCGCGGCCCAGGAACAGGTGCAGCGGCGCGTATTGCGCGTGCGCCGCCTGGATCAGCGCCTGCGCGGCCTTGGCCACGTCGCCCCCCTCTTGCGCGTGCGCCCCACGCGCGGCACGTTCCGGCGAACCGCCGCCGTCTTGCGGCGAGCCTGCCCGCATCGCGCCCGGGTACACCAGCGACACGCGCACGCCCCACGCGGCAGCCTCGGCGGCCAGCGCCTCGGTCAGGCCACATACCGCGAACTTCGCCGCGCTGTATGCGCCCCATTCGGCATGGCCACCATCAAAGCCCAGAATCGACGACACGTTGATAATGTGGCCGCCTGCCTGCGCCCGCATGCGCGGCAGCACGGCGCGTATCACGTTCAGCGTGCCGAAGACGTTGATGTCGAAGGCGGCCCGCACCTGCGCATCGGACAGCTCGGCCAACGACCCCGGGCAGGCCGCCCGCGCATTGTTCACCACCACATCAACGCGGCCAAACGCGGCCACCGTCGCGTCCACCGCGCGGCGCACATTGCGATCGTTGGCCAGATCCACCGTCAACGGCAGGAACTGGCCCTCAAGCTTGGCCCCGACCGCATCCAACAACGCATCGCCATCGCGCGACGTTGCCGCCACCTTGTGACCTTGGCCCAGCAGCGTCTTCACCAACACCAGGCCCAAGCCCGTGGATGCGCCCGTCACCAGCCAGATTTTTTCGGAGTTCATGCGATTTTCTTCCCTTGCTTGCGTGCTTGCTTGCGTGCTTGCGCCCCCCGGCAAGATGCCTGGCGGCCGGCTCCGATCGCCGCGCTTTCCGTGAAAAGCACCGCCCCTTAGCCTGAAGAGAATGTTAGAAATCGAGCGCCCGTGCGTACAGGCTCGTTCTTGCGTGAAACCTGCCTATTTCTACGTTGATGACCTGTCCGGCCGCATCGGGCGGCCCGCGCCCTGTGACATTGACTTCCGCTCGCCGCGCCAGGCTCGCTGCGCTTGCAGCAGCCCCAGGAAGGCCCGTTCTGGGCATCCCGACGCGGAATGTCGGATAATTCGGGTGTTTCCCGCCGCTGCATGCGGCGGATTTTTGTGGGCGCGCGTCGCCCGCCAGCATTCGGAGTCAACTATGCATCGCGGTATTCAGGCGATTGAACAATTCATGGAATCCATCGGCCTGACCTGGCGCCCCGGTTCGACAGAAAGCGCCGAGCTGCGCGTCAGCTACCGCATTGGCAACACGCGTCCGCTGGGCATCGACCGCACGCTGGTTGAATTCCACTGCGACGCCAAGCGCCCCAAAGTCTGGGTGCCTGAGTTCTCGCGCACCAGCTTTCACCAATGGTTTGAAGTGCCGTTTCAGGAATTCGAGTTCACCCCCGGTGGCTCGATGCTGAAGATCAAAGCCCCCGCCCGCGGCAACGCGCCCCCGTACAGCGTGGGTATCAAGCCGCTGGCTTGATGGCATAACGTCCCTGCCTGCGGTAAGCGGCCAGGCTAGCGGGCCAGATTTGACTCGACCGGGTCAAATCTGGCCCGTTTTTATTGTGGACCTTCTTGCGTTTCTACCGCGATTGGGCTGACAGGTACCGCAGCGACCTTGCCAGCCCAAAAGGGAAGCGGTGGGCGTCATTGTGAGCGCCCGCAAAAATCCTCTGGTTGGTCTTGATAGGGATCCCCGAAAGCCTCGCCGAATTCATCGAATACAGCGTGCCCTACACCTCGTTCCCCAAAGAGATCGACGAACTCCGCGGCTTTGCCGAGCCCGTCAAACCCGCTTGTACATGATCGTTGTCGCGTCCAGCTTGCCTGGATCGTGCGGGTCGCGGCTGAAGCCGGGGATCTGGCCTACCGTGGCGTAGCCCAGCGATGCGTATAGCGGTTCGGCGTTGTCGCCGCTGCGGGTGTCCAGGGTAAGCAGGGTGCGGCCCAGGTGGATGGCGTGGGCTTCCGCGGCTCGCATCAGGTCGCGGGCGATGCCGCGGCGGCGGAAGTCGGGGTGGACCAGCAGTTTGCGGATCTCGGCGCGGTGCGGTTGGTTGGGCGGGGTGTCGGTATCCAGTTGCACCGATCCGGCGATGCGGCCGTTCTGGCGGGCGACCCACAGCGACAGATGGCCGCCTTCTACCGCCGGCAGCACCTTGTTGCGCCAGAATGCTTGGGCGTCGTCGGCGGAATACGGCAGGACGAAGCTGATGCTGGCGCCGCCGTGCACGCAGGCATGCAGCATGTCGCCCAGCTCGTTCAGGCAGGCGCGGGCGGCGTCAGCCGTCAACAGGGTTACGTCGGTATTGGCGCGGTCTAGTGTCATGGGTGACATGGGTGGCATGGGTGGCATGGGTGGCATGGACTTCATGGTGGGCTCAGACGATGAACAACAGGTAGCGGGCGCCGCGTTGCGGCGGGGTCACGAACAGGCTGGCGCCGAACAGTTGGTAGCGCAGGCAGTCGCCCGGCGCCAACGTGTACGTTTGCCCGTCGACAGCGATGGCCAGTTCGCCCTCCAGCATCAACAGGTGGTGCTCCAGGCCCGGCCGGGGCGATTGGTCGTAGGCGATGCGGGCGCCGGGCGCCAGTTCGCAGGCCAGCACTTCGCCGGCCAGTTGCTGCGCGGGCGGGGACACCGAGCGCCGGCGAAATCCCGCGCTGTCGTCCACCCACACGGCTTGAGCGCTTTCTGGGACGAGCGGCGCGAAGTCGTCTTCCACCATCATCATCAGGCGCGACATGGTCATGCCGTGCGCGGCGCACAGCTTGCCCAGCACAGACGCCGTGGGGCTGACCTCGGCGTTTTCCAGGCGTGAGAGCGTGGCGCGGCTGACGCCAGCCAGGCCGGCAAGCTCGTCCAGCGACCAGCCGCGTTCCTGCCTCAGTGCGCGCAGCCGGTGGGCGATGCGGCGGTCCAGATCAAGATCGTTGCTTGCATTTTCCATATCCGGGAATTTATCTCAGACACGGAAACCCCACAAGGCGCCGATGGCGTGAGGAAATTCGGCACAATACGGCATGCTTTTGGCCCGAACCCTACTCATGCCCCTCCTTTGCCTATCGTTTCTGGGTGGTTGCAGCCTGCCCCCGCTGGACAAGCGCCACGAATCACAGGCGCTGACGCCCGAGGACGCAGCGGCCACCGCGCTGGGCCGTGGCATCACGCCGCTGGCCGCCGCGCACCCCGGCAAGTCGGGCATCCACCCCTTGGGCGATGCGCATGACGCTTTCGCCGCCCGGATGATGCTGGCCCGCGCCGCCGAGCGCAGCCTGGATGTGCAGTACTACATCTGGCACAACGACATGACGGGCACCATGCTGCTGGAAGCGCTGCACGCCGCGGCCGACCGAGGCGTGCGCGTGCGCCTGCTGCTGGACGACAACGGCACGGCCGGGCTGGATAAAGTGTTGGCCGCGCTGGACGCCCACCCGATGATCGAGGTGCGGCTGTACAACCCGTTTGTGTTGCGCTGGCCCAAGCCATTGGGCTACGTCACGGATTTCAGCCGTCTGAACCGGCGCATGCACAACAAGTCGTTCACCGCCGACAACCAGGCCACCATCATCGGCGGCCGCAACATCGGCGACGAGTACTTTGGGGCCACCAGCGGCGTGCTGTTCACCGATCTGGACGTGTTGGCAATCGGCGCGGCGGTGAACGACGTGTCCAAGGATTTTGACCGCTACTGGAGCAGCGATTCGGCTTACCCGGTCGACCGGATACTGAAACCGGCCGGCCCCGGCGAGCTGGACGCGCTGGAAGAGCAGGCCAGCAAAGTCGAGGGCTCGCCCGAGGCCGCGGCGTACGCGCGTGCCATGAAGCGGCTGCCTTTCATCCGGCAGTTGCTGGCCGGTGATCTGACGCTGGAATGGGCCGATACCCGGATGGTCAGCGACGACCCGCGCAAGACACTGGGCACCGCGCCACCCGAAGCCATGCTGCCGCATCAGTTGCACGACATCATCGGCGCGCCCACGCAGGATCTGTACTTGGTGTCGCCCTACTTCGTGCCCACCGCCCGTGGCACGGAGGCATTCGGAAAGCTGGCGCAAAGCGGGGTCAAGGTGCAGGTGCTGACCAACGCGCTGGAAGCGACCGACGTGGCGGTGGTGCATTCCGGTTATGCCCGGCGCCGCAAGGACTTGCTGGCCAGTGGTGTGGAACTGTTCGAGATGAAGCGGCAGGCGCGCGGCGCGGATCGCAACAAAAGCATGGGGCCCTTTGGCAGCTCGGGTTCCAGCTTGCATGCCAAGACCTTTGCCGTGGATGGCCGGCGCGTGTTCGTCGGATCGTTCAACTTTGATCCGCGATCCGCCACCCTGAATACCGAGCTGGGCTTTGTCATCGACAGCCCCACGCTCGCGGCGGGCATCGCCAACGCCTTCCAGCAAGAGTTGCCCAAGCTGGCCTACCGCGTATGCCTGAACGAGCAGGGCGACGTGATCTGGGAGGAGCAACGCGATGGCAAGAGGGTGCGCCACGATACCGAGCCCGGCACGTCGGCGTGGAAGCGGTTCTCGGTATGGTTCGTTTCCCTGCTGCCATTGGAATCGCTGCTGTGACGGGTGACTTGCGGCGGCGATTGGTGGCTGTAGCCCCGCGCCCTGGCACGCTGCCCTGGCACGCTGCCTTTGCACGCTGCCTTTGCCCGCTGCCTCTGGCCCGCTCCCGTGGCACGCGGCTGTGGCAGGTCTTGAGACGCGCTGCTATAACGTTCGTAATGTCCCATTTGCCGGGCTTATCGCCATCGCAACAAGCGGAGTTCGCCGCCACCCCTGCTGGACGTAGATTCACGGTTTTGTTTCACCGCACTTGCCGATCGCCATGGATGCCCCGCCCTGCCCCGCCTTGCCCGACCTGGACTGGACCGCCATCACGCACTCGTTGGACGCGCACGGCAATGCCATCGTGCCCGGCTTGTTGACGCCCGCGCAATGCGACGACTTCGCAAACCGGTACGACGAACCCGACCGCTACCGCAGCCGCATCGTGATGGCGCGGCATGGCTTCGGGCGGGGCGAATACAAGTATTTTTCCTACCCTTTGCCGCCCTTGCTGCATGAGCTGCGTACCGCGCTGTATCCGCGCCTGGCTCCCATTGCCAACCGCTGGAACCGGCAGTTGGGCATTGCGGTGCAATACCCAGACGACCACGCCGCCTTCCTGCAACGTTGCCACGACGCCGGCCAGCGCCGCCCCACGCCGTTGATCCTGCAATACGGCCCGGGCGACTACAACTGCCTGCATCAGGACTTGTATGGCGAACACGTGTTCCCGCTGCAAGTGGCCATCCTGTTGTCGCGCCCCGGCCACGATTTCACGGGCGGAGAATTCGTCATGCAGGAGACCAGCAGCCGCGAGCAACGCATCGACGTGCTGCCCTTGCAACAGGGCGACGCGCTGATCTTCACCGTGAACCTGCGTCCCGTGCCGGGCGTGCGCGGCTGGCGCAAGACGGCAATGCGGCACGGCGTCAGCGCGCTGCACACGGGCCGACGCCACACGCTGGGGCTGATCTTTCATGACGCACAATAGGCCGCCGCACAACAGGCCGCCGCACCATGGGTCGCCGCACAACAGGCCGCCGCACAACAGGCCGCCGCACCATTGGCCACCGCACAATAGGCCGCAACACAATAGGCCCACCGCGAATTAGGCCCGCCACACGATAGGCCCCGCCATGACCCTGAACCTGTTCGACGACGAAGACACCGCGCAGCACGGCCGGGACCAGATCGGCCCTCAGTCTTATGTGCTTCGCGGCTTTGCGCTGGCGCACGCCGACGCGCTGCTGCAAGGCGTGGACACCGTGACCGCGCAGTCGCCCTTTCGCCACATGCGCACGCCGGGCGGCTACACCATGTCGGTAGCGCTGACCAATTGCGGCGAATGGGGGTGGACGACGGACGCGCACGGGTACCGCTATACGCGCATTGATCCCCTGTCCGGCCAACCCTGGCCGGCGCTGCCCGCCGCGTTTTTGCAACTGGCGCAAGCCGCCGCGCTGGAAGCCGGCTTTCCCGGCTTTACGCCCGACGCCTGCCTGGTAAACCGCTACGAACCGGGGTCTCGCTTGTCCTTGCATCAGGACAAGAATGAACGCGATTTCGACGCGCCTATCGTGTCGGTGTCGTTGGGCATGCCCGCGCTGTTCCTGTTCGGCGGCAACGACCGCGCCGACAAGGCGGCGCGAGTGCCCTTGTTTCATGGCGACGTGGTGGTGTGGGGCGGCGTGGATCGCCTGCGCTATCACGGCGTGATGCCGATGAAGGAAGCGCCGCACCCCCGGCTGGGCAGCCGACGCATCAACTTCACGCTGCGCAAGGCGGGCTGACAGCGCTAGCTGTGCAGCCGCGAGCCGACACTAGGGTTGACCGCGTCTGGCCGTGTCCGAACGGCCGCCCTACACTTTCGCACCCCTGCCCGCGCCCCCATCGGGCGCACTTCGCCCCCGCCCTATTGCGCCCCTTGCGCCTTCTTGCGCCTATGCCGCCGACAATCATGCGTACCCGCCTTCGCCCGCCACTTGCCCGCCTGCTGTCACCCCGCCTGCTGTCACCCTGTCTGCTGTCACCCTGCCTGCCCGTTGCCGTCCTGTGCCTGGCCGGCGCGGCGCTGTCCTTGCCCGCAGCGGCGGCCGAGCCGCCCGCGCTGCTCGTCAATTCGCTGGACATGACATTCGTGGCCATACCCGCCGGCACGTTCCAGATGGGCAGCGACGAATCGGCCGAGACGCTCGCCCGTGACTACCCCCAATATCCCAAGGACCGTTTCACCCAGCTGTTCGACGAAGCGCCCGTGCACACGGTGCGCATCACCCGGCCCTTCTACCTGGAACGCACCGAGGTCACGGTCGGGCAGTTCAGACGTTTTATCGAGGCATCCGGCTACGTGCCCGAGTCCGAGGCGGACGGCACGGGAGGCTACGGCTACAACGCCGCGTATGACCCCGACAAATCCGAACGCGGCGACGCCTTTGAAGGCCGCGACCGCCGCTATTCCTGGCGCAACCCCGGCTTTGCGCAGACCGACGACCACCCGGTGGTGAACATCAGCTGGAACGACGCCACCGCCCTGGCGCGCTGGCTGACCCAGCAAGAAGGCCACGTCTACCGCCTGCCCACCGAAGCGGAATGGGAATACGCCTGCCGCGCCGGCACCCGCACGCGCTATCAGAATGGCGACGACCCGGCCGGCATGGCGGACGTGGGCAACGGCTTTGACGCCGACACCGCGCCCCTGTGGCCAAAATGGCACGCATTTGCCAACGCACGCCACGACGGCAACACCTTTACCGCGCCGGTAGCCAGCTATGCGCCCAACGCCTTCGGCTTGTATGACATGCACGGCAACGCCTGGGAATGGGTGTCGGACTGGTATGGCGAAGACTATTACGCGCAGTCGCCCACCGACGACCCCACCGGCCCGGCCAGCGGCAACGTACGCGTGCGCCGGGGCGGGTCCTGGCATACCTGGGCGCTGTACACGCGTTCGTCGTATCGCAACTGGAATACGCAGGAAACGCGCTACCCCCTGGTCGGCCTGCGGCTCGTGCGCGAGGCCGATTAAACAAAAAAGGGGCCTGGGCGGGTTAGCATAGCCGCACGCTTAACCTCAAAGAGAGTCCTGACATGCATTCGCTGGGCCGTCTCGTCCTTCTCGTGAACGACTACGACACCGCCATTTCCTTCTATCAAGACAAGCTGGGCATGGAGGTATTCGCAGATATGCCCGTGGGCCAGCAGCGCTACGTGCACCTGCGCCTGCCCGCCCAACCGGCGGTGGGTGTCTGGCTGCTGCAAGCGCTGACGCAGGCGCAACGCGACCGCGTCGGCGACCAGACCGGCGGCCAGCCGGTGGGCGTGTTCTACACCGACGACGTCATGCGCGACCACGGCAGCTTTGTCGCGCGCGGCGTGCGCTTCACCAAAGAACCCGTCCATGACGACAGCACCGTCTACGCTCACTTCATCGACCTGTACGGCAACGAGTTCGTACTGGTGCAGGTGAAGGCGTAACCCGTACCCCCTGGGGCGGCGCATGCGGCTCCGCTAGCGGGCGGCGACAAAAGCTCTGCCAATCTGGAAAACCCGCACAAGCCCGCCGAACCCGCGAAACCTGCAAGAACGTACAAGACGCGGGGTTCGGCGCGGCTCTAAGCTTGCGGCATCACCCTCCATCCAGGTTTGAAAAATGCCCCCGGCCTCCCCTACCGATATTTCCCCCGCCCGCATTCCCGCCATCAACATTGCCGGCAAGCTCGCCCTGTTCAACGAACACTGGCGGCCCAAGGTCATCGCGCAGATGAACGACTACCAGTTCAAGGTGGTCAAGGTGCAAGGCGAATTCGTCTGGCACAGCCATGCCGACACCGACGAAACCTTTATCGTGATCAGCGGCCGCCTGCGCATCGACCTGCGTGATGGGCAGACCGACCTGGGCCACATCGACCTGGGTCCGGGCGACATGACCGTCATCCCCAAAGGCGTGGAGCACAAACCCTGCGCCACCGAAGAGGCCCACCTGATGCTGGTGGAACCCTGTGGCGTACCCAATACCGGCGACCACGGCGGCGAGCGCAGCGCGCCCAACGACGTCTGGATTTGACGCCCCCGGTTCTGCTACCGTGAATCGCATCCAGGAGAACACCATGCCGAAAGTCATACTCGTTACCGGCGGCAGCCGGGGTATCGGCGCCGCCGTCGCCAAGCTGGCCGCGCGCCGGGGCTACGCGGTAGGCATCAATTACCGCACCCATTCCGACGCCGCCGACGCCGTGGTGGCCGACATCCAGCAAGATGGCGGCACCGCGCTGGCCATCCAGGCCGACGTGTCGCAAGAGGATGACGTGCTGCACATGTTCCGCACGCTGGACGAGCGCCTGGGCCGCATCGATGCGCTGGTCAATAACGCGGGCATTCTGGAAACGCAGATGCGGCTGGACGAAATGGAAGCCGACCGCCTGCTGCGCGTGCTGTCCACGAACGTCATCGGCGCTTTTCTGTGCGCGCGCGAAGCCGTGCGCAGGATGTCGATGCGGCACGGCGGCCAGGGCGGCGCCATCGTCAACGTGTCCTCGGCCGCCGCGCGCCTGGGCTCGCCCAACGAATACGTGGACTACGCGGCATCCAAGGGCGCGCTGGACACGATGACCATCGGCCTGTCCAAGGAAGTGGCGCCCGAAGGCATCCGCGTCAATGGCGTGCGCCCGGGCACCATCTACACCGACATGCACGCCAGCGGCGGCGAACCCGGCCGCGTCGACCGCCTGAAAAGCGTCATCCCGTTACGGCGCGGCGGCTCGGTCGAGGAAGTAGCCGGCGCCGTCATGTGGCTGTGTTCCGAAGAAGCCGGCTACACCAGCGGTTCGTTCATCGACGTGTCCGGCGGCAGCTGAACGCCGTTGTTCAACCGTTGTTCAAACGTTACGCGCCGGCTTGTCGTCGGTGGCGATCACGCTATTTTTGTCCTTGCGTTCCCAGATGCGGGCCTCGACGCGGCGCAGCACGGCCAGGACGAACAGCGCCAGCAAGGTGCTGACCAGCGCCGTGGCCTCGCGCCCCATCCCCGCCGCCACGCCGATCGCCGCCGTCATCCAGATGCTGGCCGAGGTGGTCAGCCCATGGATTTCTCGTTCATCGCTTAGCTTGATGATGGCGCCCGCGCCCAGGAAGCCGATGCCGGCGATCACGCCTTGCAGCACCCGGCTGATGTCGCCCACTTCCATGCCGCCTTGCAAGGGCACCAGCACGAAGATTGCCGCGCCCAGCGCCACCAGCATGTGCGTGCGCAGGCCCGCGGCCTTGCCGCTGCGTTCGCGTTCATAGCCCAGCAGCCCGCCCAGAAACACCGCCATCCCCAAGCGCAGCACAATGCGCGTGGCTTCGCCGACGTCGGGGATATCCGCGAATTCGCTGCGTACCGTGGACCAGATTTCCAGCCAGACTTGCGCCATCTTTCGCTTCCTGCAAGACAAGGGTGAAGCAGCATAGCAGGCGCGCCGGTGCCCGCGCCATGCTGCGTTTTCTTACTGGTTTGGCCCACGCAACTGGTTTACAACCATGGCTTGCGCCGCGTGTGCGGGCGCGAATTCACAGGAGGCAGACATGGACTTGCAGCTGGCCGGAAAACGCGTGCTGATCACGGGCGCGTCAAAGGGTATCGGCCTGGCGTGCGCCGTGGCGTTCGCGCGCGAAGGCGCGGACCCCATCCTGGTGGCGCGCGACGATGCGGCGCTGCATGCGGCCACCGCGTCCATCCGCGAGCAGACCGGGCGCGCGGCACAGGCCGTGACGCTGGACCTGGCACAGCCCGGCGCGGCGCAACGGCTGGCACAAGACACCGGCCCCATCGACATCCTGGTGAACAACGCGGGCGCGGTGCCCGGCGGCGCGCTGGACCAGGTGCAGGACGAACGCTGGCGCGCGGGCTGGGAATTGAAGGTGCATGGCTATATCAGCCTGGCGCGCTGCTATTACCCGCACATGCGCGAGGCGGGCGCGGGGGTCATCGCCAACATCATCGGCATGGCGGGCGCCGCGCCGCGTGCCGACTACATCTGCGGCGCGGCGGCCAATGCGTCGCTGATCGCCTTTACCCGCGCGCTGGGCGGTGAAGCGCCGCGCCACGGGGTGCGCGTCTTTGGCGTGAACCCGTCGCGCACGCGGACCGACCGCGTGCTGACCCTGGCGCGGCAACGCGCGCAAGCCCGCTGGGGCGACGAGGAACGGTGGCAGGAAACGCTATCGGACCTGCCGTTCAACCGGCTGATGGAGCCGACCGAAGTGGCCGACATGATCGTGTTCGGCGCATCGCCGCGCGCGGGCTACCTGAGCGGCACCGTCATCGACCTGGACGGCGGCGAGCAGTACGCGAATTACGGGAAATAGCCAGCGCGGGCAGATCGCGGCAAGGCCGGTCAGCGTGCCCCGGCCTGCCAGCCCGCCAGCAGCGCGGGCAACTGGTTCATGTCCGTGAACACGTGGGCCACGCCCACATTGCGCAAGGCCTCGGCGCCGCTGTGGCCATTGGCGTCGGGGCTGTAGCCGAACACCGTGGCGCCCGCGGCCACGCCGGCCGTGGCGCCGGTGACCGTGTCTTCCACGATGGCGCAACGCTTGGGGTCCACGCCCAGCGCCTGCGCGGCGGCCAGATAGACGTCGGGAAACGGCTTGCTGCGCGGCATTTCGTGGCCACTGAAAACGCGTCCATCAAAGCAGTCCGCAATGCCGACCTTGACCAGTTGCAGCTCGACCTTGCGGCGGTCGGCGCCGGACGCCACGGCGATGCGGCCGTCCAGCGTGCGGTGCAGGGCGCGCACGGCGTCGGGCGCGCCGGGAATTTCAAGCAGGTCGCGGTCCAGGGCGGCGTTGCGACGCTGGCGGAACTCGTCAAACCATTGCGGCCCCAGCTTGGCGCCGGTGCGCGCTTCGATCAGCGGCAGCTCGTCCCGCACGGCCTTGCCGGTGAAGATGCGCATGGCTTCTTCGTGGGTGATGTCCCAGCCCAGTTCGTTCAACATCTGGGTCAGCACATGGCTGGTGATGGGTTCGGAATCGACCAGCACGCCGTCACAGTCGAACAACACGGCGTCAAAGGGAAAATCAGTCATTGCGGGCGGGATGGGGGCGGTTCATGAAGCGGGTAAGCATACTGCATGGCCCGCAAAGCAAACTTCGGAGTGACGCCGGCCGGCGCGCGAGCCTATGCTGAGCCACGCACAAAACACCCGCCACGCCACGATGCCCGACCCGACACCGCCAGAACGCTTCACCGACGCCCGGCCCGACACCCGACCTGATAGCCGGCAAGCCCTGCACCGCCCCCTGGACCACACGGACTGGGCACAGGTATTCCGGGACCTGAACGCGCAAGGCTGGGCGCTGTTGCACGGCCTGTTCGCGCCGGACGCCGCGCGTCGGCTGGGCGGCGCCACAGTGCCCCCCGCGCTGGCTGCCATGCGGCCGGTTCTGTACCGGCATCTGCTGCCCATCGCGCGCGCGTGGGCAGCCGCCTTGCAGTTGCCCGCTGCCGACCCCGACGTCCACCCCAACGTCCACCCCAACGTCCACCCCAACGTCCAACCCGACGTCCAACCCGACGCCTACCCCGACGACTTCACGGCATGGACCCAGCGCAACCGCGACGCGGGCCAGACGCGGCCGCTGTCCGCCGTGCGCACGCTGACGCAGGGCGACTATCAAGCGTTGACGCATCACGACAACGGGCAAGCCGTATTCAGGCTGCAACTGGTCGCGCTATTGTCCGAGCCCGATGTGGATTTCACGGGCGGGGAATTCGTGATGACCGAGCAGCGCCCGCGCATGCAGTCCCGCCCCATGGTGCTGCCCTTGAAGTTGGGCGACGCGGCGGTGATCGCGGTGTCGCACCGGCCGGTACAAGGCGCACAAGGGATCTACCGCGTGACCGCCCGGCACGCCATCAGCCGGGTGCGGTCGGGACAGCGCGTGGGGTTGGAACTGCTGCTGCACGACGCGAGCCAGGGCTAGTTGTCCGCCGTGATATTGCCGTCCGCCACCACCTTGGCGAACACCGCTGTCTGCGCCTTGATGAAGGCGCGGAATTCGTCCTGGCTCATCGGCTGCACCTCGCCGCCCAGGTCGCGGATGCTGGCCACGAATTTTTCGTCACGCAGGCTGCGGTCGATGGCGGCGGCCAACTTCTGCTGCACGGCTGGCGGGGTGCCGGCCGCCACGAACACGCCGAACCAGTTTTCCAGCGCATAGTCCTTCAGAGATGGCGTTTCAGCCACGGCCGGAATGTCCGGCGCGAACGAGGCCCGCTTGGCCGACGTGACGGCCAGCGGCTTGACCTTGCCGCTCTTGATGAAAGGCAAGGCGCCCGCCAGGCTGACAAACGTCAGGTCGACGCTGCCGGCCGCCACGTCCACCAACTGTGCCGACGCGCCCTTGTACGGCACGTGCACCATCTTGATTCCGGCCAGCGATTGCAGCAGTTCGCCGTTCAGGTGCTGCGGATTGCCCACGCCGCTGGTGGCGTACGTCAGCTTGTCGGGATGCGCACGGCCATACGCGACCAGCTGCTCCACATTACTGACGGGCAGCTTGGGGTTGGCCACCAGCACATTGGGCACCCGCGCGATCAGCGCGATCGGCACCAGATCCTTTTCCGGCTGATATTGCATCTTGCTCTTGAACACCAGCGGGTTGATGGCGGTTTCGCCCGCCGACCCCAGCAGCAAGGTGGTGCCGTCCGGGGCGGAACGCACCACCGTCTGCGCGCCCAGCATGCCGCTGGCGCCGGGCTTGTTTTCCACCACGACGCCCTGCGGCATTTCGCTGCGCAGGCGTTCGGCCAGCAAACGGCCCATGCCGTCGACGCCGCCCCCTGCCGCAAACGGCACGATCAGGCTGATGGGCCGGCCGGTATCGGCCGCCACGGCCGAGGCGGCGGGCAGGACGGCGGCGCCCAGGCAGAAGGCCAGGGGCAGCAAGAGCGCCGGCCGCAAAGCCGTCCGTAAAGCTGCCCGTAAAGCCGTCCGCAAAGTCAGCGGCAAAGTCAGCCTCAAAGGCAGACGCAATGGCAGACGCAAAGGCAGGGCGCGCGCCGTCGCGGCGGCGGGCAGTCGGATCGGGGGCATGGCAAGTCTCCTGTTTGGCCTTCCGCTTGCTGGGCGTTCGGCCGTTTCGGCCTGTTCGAAACGACGGCCGGGTTTTTACTTAATTGCATTTTATATGTGCAATATGCAAAACTTGCAGCTATGGAAAACACCAATGCCTTGCCGCCGCGCCACGCTCGCTTCACGCTGAACGGCGTCGCACACACCTGCCTGGACCTGCCCGCGATGGTCGGCGCGGACTACTGGCGCTTGCCCGTGGTGCTGCGCCTGCTGCTGGAAAACGCGCTGCGCAACATGCAGGGCAACGAACGCGACGCCGCCGTGTCCGCCCTGCTGCGCTGGCTGGACCAGGGCACCAGCGATGCCGAGATTGCCTTTCAGCCCGGCCGCGTACTGATGCACGACACCACCAGCACCCCCGCGCTGGTCGACATCGCCGCCATGCGCGACGCCTTGGCCGAAGCCGGCACCGACCCCGCCGTGCTCAACCCCGTGTTGCCCGTGGACGTGTCGGTGGACCATTCGCTGGCCGTCGAGGCCTATGCGCGGGCGGACGCCGCCGCGCTGAACCTGGACCTGGAATTGCGACGCAACGCCGAGCGCTACCGCTTCCTGCGCTGGGCGTCCAAGGCCTTGTCCAACGTGCGCATCCACCCGCCGGGCACCGGCATCATGCACACCATCAACCTGGAACAGCTGGCCACCGTGGTCTGCCAGGGCGATGACGGCCTGCTGTTTCCGGACATGATGATCGGCACCGACAGCCACACGCCCATGATCAACGGCATCGGCGTGCTGGGCTGGGGCGTGGGCGGGCTGGAGGCGCAGACGGTGATGTTCGGCATGCCGACATTGCTGTGCATTCCCGATGTGATCGGCGTGCGCCTGACCGGCGCGCTGGCCCCCGGCGTTACCGCCACCGATCTGGCCCTGACCGTAACGCAACGGCTGCGCGCCATCGAGGTGTCGGGCGAATTCGTGGAATTCTTCGGCCCGGGCGTCAGCGGCCTGTCGGCGGGCAGCCGCTGCGTGGTGGCCAACATGGCGCCCGAATACGGCGCCACCACCGGCTACTTTCCCATCGATGCCGCCACGCTGGACTACCTGCGCCAGACCGGCCGCACCGAGGCCCACATCGCGCGCGTGGCCGCCTACGCCGAACACGCCGGCATCGCGCTGGACCCGCACGCCAGCCCGCGCTACACGCGCGTGATCGAGATCGCGCTGGACCAGGTCGGCATGCACGTGGCCGGCCCGAAGCGGCCGCAGGACCTGCACCCTTACGGCCACACCAAGCCCATCCTGGCCGCGCTGAATTTCCAGCCCGCGGCGCCCGCCGTGGGCGGCTTGCCGCGCTACCCGGTCGCCATCGCGGCCATCACCAGTTGCACCAACACGTCCGACCCGCGCCTGTTGATGGCGGCCGGCCTGCTGGCCCGCAAGGCGCGCCAGGCGGGCCTGCGCGTACCGGCCTGGGTGAAGACGTCGCTAGGCCCGGGCTCGCCCGCCGCCGCCGACTACCTGGCGCGCGCCGGCCTGCTGGACGATCTGGCGGCGGTGGGTTTTGACATCGTGGGGTATGGCTGCACCACCTGCATCGGCAATTCCGGGTCGCTGCCCGGCCCCGTGCGCGACGCCATGGCCGTCGGCGCGGTCCACCCCGTTGCCGTGCTGTCGGGCAATCGCAACTTCACCGGCCGCATTCATCCGGATCTGGACCTGGGCTTCCTGATGTCGCCACCGCTGGTCATTGCCTTTGCGCTGGCCGGCGATGCCGAACGCGACCTGTCGCAAGAGCCCGTACAGACCGCGGCGGACGGGCGCCCCGTACCCTTGCACGAGCTGTGGCCCAGCGATGCCGACATCGACGCCGCCATGGCGCGGGGTTTGCAGCCGGACGACTACCGCGCCGCGTTCAAGATCGCCAGCGCCAACCCGGCGTGGCAGGCGCTGCAATCGCCGGACACGCCGCGTTTTCCGTGGGACCCCGCGTCGACCGCGCTGCGCCGCCCGCCCTTTGCCGCAACCGAACAGGCCGGGCAGTTGGGCCACTACGTCGCCCACCCGCTGCTGGTGCTGGGCGACGACATCACCACCGACCACCTGTCGCCCGCCAGTGCCATCCCGCCCGACAGCCTGGTGGCCGACTTCCTGGTGGCGCGCGGCGACAACCGCCACGACCTGAACGTGTTCGCCTCGCGCCGGGGCAATTGGGAAGTGATGATGCGCGCGGCGTTCTACAGCAAAAGCCTGGTCAACCGGCTATGCCCGGATGCCCCCGTCGGCCACACGCGCCACGCGCCCAGCGGGCGCGTCGAACCCATCTGGGAAGCGGCCGAACACTACCGCCAGGACGGGCAGCCCGTGGTGCTGTTGGCCGGCGCGCGCTTTGGCACGGGCTCATCGCGCGACTGGGCGGCCAAGGGCCAGCGGCTGCTGGGCATCCGCGCCGTGCTGGCCGTGAGTTTTGAACGCATCCACCGGTCCAACCTGATCGGCATGGGCATCCTGCCGCTGCGGCTGCCGGACGGGGTGACGCCGGACACGCTGGCCATGCAGTCCGGCGACCGGATTGAAATCGATGCGCCGGCCGCCAGGCTGGCCCCGCGCCTGTCGGTGCCGGTGCGCATCTTGCGCGCCAATGGCGCGGTGCACGCGTTGCACGCCACGGCGGCCGTCGAGACCCAGTTGGACGTGCGTTTGTTGCGGATGGGCGGCGTCATTCCCGCTATCCTAGCGGACACACTCCGACCCGCCACGACCCCATGAGCGCGCAAACCAATACCGTCACCAAAATTCTTGAAGTCATCCGGCAAGACCGCCTGCCGGGCGGCGCGCACCTGACCGCGCAAAAGCTGGCTGACCGGCTGCGCCTGTCGCGTTCGCCCGTCAACGACGCGCTGGGCGTGCTGGAGCGCCACGGCATCGTGGCGCGCAAACCCAACCGTGGCTACTTCTTGCAGCAGGACTTCGACGCCCTGCCCGACGACCCGGACCATCTGGCCGAACTGGCGCCGCCCTCGGCTAACGACATCGTCACGCAAAGCTATTTCAAGCTGGCCGATGACCTGTTGCGTGGCCAGTTGCCCATGCAATGCAGCGAAGCGCAGTTGCGGGTGCGCTATGCGCTGACCAACGCGCAAACGCAGGCGTTGCTGGCGCGCGTGTCGCAAGAAGGCTGGGCGCAGCGCCGGCCCGGCTATGGGTGGGAATTCTCGTCCATGATGACCACGCCGGACAGCCTGTTGCAGTCGTACCGGCTGCGTCTTGCGCTGGAACCGGCCGCGTTGCTGGAGCCCACGTTCCGCATCGAAAAAAGTGTCATCGAACGCTGCCGCGCCGCCGAGAAACATCTGCTGGACGGCGGCATCGCCACCGACACGGCCGACCAGCTGCACGAGCGCGGCGTGCGCTTTCATGAATCGCTGGTTGAAGCCTCGGGCAACCCATTTTTCATCGACACCATCAAGCGCGTGAACCGCGTGCGCCGCTTGCTGTCGTACCGGTCCATGCAGGACCGCAGCCGCTACCAACAGCACTGCGATCAGCACCTGGCCATACTTGATTTGCTGGAACGCGAGCGCAACGATGAAGCCGCCGCCGCGCTGTCCAGCCACCTGCGCAGCACGCTGGACAACCTGTCGCGCATCAGCGGCATCCTGACTTCCCCGGCCTGACGCGCAATGACGTGCCCGGCCGCCTGTTTTTTTGTAAAGAAGGCAAGCCCATGCACGTCTATATCGGCTCGCGCACCACGCGCGAACGCAATGCCCGCGGCGATGGCATCAGCGTCTTTGACTACGCCCCCGACACCGGCGCCTTGACGTTGACACAGGTAGTGGGGGGCCTGCTGAACCCCTCTTATCTGCTGCCGCATCCCGCGCTGCCCGTGCTGTACACCGTGCACGGCGACAGCCACGAGGTCAGCGCGCTGCATCGCGACCCGCGTCAAGGCGCGCTGACCCCCTGGCACCAGCAGGACTGCCAGGGCCGCAACCCCGTGCACCTGGCGCTGGCGCCGTCCGGCCGCTTCCTGATGGTGTCCAACCACCTGAGCGGCACGCTGGCCGTGTTGCCCGTGGCGGATGACGGCGCCCTGGGCCCGGTGGCGCAACGCATCTCCATGCCCGGCCAGCCCGGCCCGCACCGCAAAGAGCAGCCCTTTGCCAAGCCGCACTACAACGTGGTCGATCCGTCGGGACACTTCGTGGCCGTGCCCGACAAGGGGCTGGATCGCGTGTTCGTCTTCGCGCTGGACCAACACGGCGCGGGCGATGCGCCCCACAGCGTGGCCGATACGCGCGAAGGCGCCGGCCCGCGGCATGCCGCGTTTCATCCCACCGGCCGCTGGCTGTATGTGGTGAACGAGCTGGACAACACCGTGGCGGCCTACACGGTCACGGCAGGCGCGTTGCAGCCCTTCCAGGTGCTGCCGTCATTGCCGGACACCTGTACCGGCAACAGCCGCGCCGCCGGCATTGCCGTGGACGCCCACGGCCGCCACCTGTACGTGTCCAACCGGGGCGACGACAGCATCGCCGTGTTCCGAGTGGACCCGTCCAGTGGCCGCCTGACGCCCGTGCAGCACGTGCCGTCCGGCGGCAAGACGCCCCGCTTTTTCACGCTATCGCCCGACGGCCGCTTCTGCTTCGTGCTGAACGAAGACAGCGACACGCTGGTGCGCATGCGCGTCAACGCGCATGACGGCACGCTGGCGCACGACGGCTACGAGGTGCGCGTGGGCAGCCCGGTGTGCATGGTGTTCGCGCGCAGCCGGGCTTGAGGCTTGAGGCCAGCAGCAACCGGCATGCGCGGGCAGGAACGCGCCTGCTCCGCGCATGGGCCTTACTGTGGGCCCGCCGATCTGTGGACACGCCGATCAGAAATCCATCGACGCCGACAGCATCAGCGTGCGCGGCACGCCTTGCGAAATCGTGCCGTAGGACGCCACGCCGGACCAGTACGCGCGGTTGGTCACGTTGACCACATTGGCGCGCAACGTCACGTCCTTGCCCTGCACGCGCATCGCGTAACGCGCGCCCACGTCGAACGTGGTCCACGACGGCACTGACTGCGTGTTGGCCTGATTGATGTATTCGCGCCCGGTATAGACCATGCCGCCGGTCAGCGTCAGCCCGGCGACCCACGGCGTGTCCCATTCCGCGCCCAGGTTGGCCGAGAATGTCGGCACGCCCACCGGCCGGTTGCCGACCGTGGCGGCGCTGTTGGTGCGCGTCAGCTCGGCGTCCAGCCAGGTCACCCCGCCCAACAGGCGCAAGCCGCGCAGCGGTTCGCCGGACAGGCCCAGCTCCAGTCCGCGATTGCGTTGTTCGCTGTCCGCGCCGTACACGCCGTTGGTCAACTGGCCGCTGGGCTTGGTGATTTCAAACGCGCTCAAGGTCAGCATCGCGTTGTCCAGCTCCACCTTTACGCCCACTTCCTTTTGCTTGGCCTTGTAGGGTTTGAACACCTGCCCGGCATTGGACGCAGTGGCCGGCGCCACGTCGCCTTTGCTCAAGCCTTCGATGTAGTTGGCATACAGCGACACGTTGCTCCACGGTTTCACGACCAGGCCTGCCAGCGGCGTGGTGGCGCTTTCGTCATAGCTCACCGTGCGCACGCCGGTCGTGGCGTTGAAGTTGCGCGATTCGATGCGCTGCTGGCGCACGCCCAGCGTCAACTGCGCGCGCTCGTCCAGGATGCTCATCGTGTCGGCCAGAGCCAGCCCGGTCAGGTCCGACGAGGACACCTTGGGCACGTTGCGCGGCGCGGGTATGTTCTGCTCGGGGCGCGTGATGGGGTGATAGATGTTGGACGTCAGCGGGGTGCCCGACACGCTGGCCTGAAGGTTGCGGTCGCTGTACAGGCTGCCCATGAAACTGATGGCGTGGCGCACCGGCCCGGTGTCCAGCTTGGCGCGCAGGCCAGCGTTGTAGGTGCTGCGCTCGACCTTGAAGCGGAAGTTGTTGGGCGTGACCAGCGTGTCGCCCGCGCTGTTGACGATGGTGGGCGTCTGGTCGGACAGGCGCGACACGTCGGTGTCCGATCCCCCCGCATCGGCGAACACGGTCAGGCGGTCGCTGATGTCGTATTCCACTCGCAGCAGCGCGGATTGGCCGTCGGACTTCCACCAGCCCCAGGGCTGCGTGGCGTTGCGGCGGCCATCGGCGGCATGCGGCACGTCGATGCCGGAAGCCACCAGGAACGGGCGCGTGGGCGCGTCGACTTTTTCATGTTGGGTCAACAGGTCCAGCGAGGCGCGCAGGCGTTCGCCCTGATAGTCCAGCGACAAGGCGCCGATGTCGGTGCGCGATGACAGGTTGTCCAGCGGCGTGTCGCCCTGGCGATGCATGCCGTTGACACGCACGCCCCATTCGCCGTCATTGCCGAAGCGGCGGCTCAGGTCCACGCGGCCGCCAAACTGCGAATCGCCAACATAGTCGGCCGACAGGCGCGTCAGGTCCTGCGGCAGCGAGCGCTTGGGCACCATGTTGATCACGCCCCCCACGCCGCTATTGGGCGACATGCCGTACAGCAGCGCGGCCGGGCCTTTCAACACTTCGACGCGTTCGATGTAGTCGGTGAAGACGTGATAGTTGGGGGCCACGCCGTACACGCCGTCGAACGCGATTTCGCCCAGGTTGCCTTCGCCGATGGGAAAGCCGCGAATATAAAAAGAATCGGTCACGCCGCCGATCTGCCCGGTAAAGCGTACCGAGGGCTCGGCGTTCAGCGCGTCGGCCAGCGTGACGGACTGGCGGTTGGTCAACATTTCAGAGGTGTAGCTGGTGACGTTGAACGGCGTGTCCATGACGTCGCGATTGCCCAGCAGGCCCATGCGCGCGCCGCGTGCCACCTGGCCGCCCGCGAACTCGGGCGGCAGGGCCGACGGGGTCACGCCCGATCCGGCCACGGTGATACTGGGCAGCAGCGTCGCCGCGCCGGCGTCGCCGGCCGGCAGCTTGCGCAGCGAATAGGCGCCCGCGCCCTGCTCGGCCACGGTATAGCCGGACCCGTCCAGCAAGCGCGCAAAGCCTTCGCGCACGGTGTAGGCGCCCACGATGCCGCGGCTTTGCTGTCCGGCCAGCAAGGTCGAGTCAAACGACAGCGGCACGCCCGCCGCCGCCGCGTACTGCGCCAGCACGTCGCCCAGCGGACCGGCGCCTATGGCGTAAGACTGGCGCAGCGCCGGAGCGGCTGCGGAAGGCGCGACGGCGCCCGACGCAACGGCGCCCGACGCAGCGGCGCCCGACGCAGCGGCGCCCGACGCAACGGCGCCCGACGCAACGGCGCTTGCCTCCGGCGCTGCCGTCGCGGCCATCGGCGCGCCCGCCACGGCCAGCAGCATCAGGCCCGTACCGGTGGTTTGCCTCATCGTCGCCCAGGACGACGGGGTGACGATGCCACGGGGCAGGCGCGGCGTACGGGTATTTCGGAAAACCATGAAACGATCCTTCGTAAGGGACGGGGTGGCGCTCGCGTGTCGCGACGATTCACCCGGTACACCGGACGAAGCGAAAAAAAGGCTCAGCCAAAACGCAATTAGTTTGTAACGTCGGGGCGGCCGGCCACCGTGATCCAGAACGGCGTGACGCGGCTGATGCGCACCGGCAGGGTTTTTTCCAGCAGGCGCAGGCTGCCGTCGGTATCGGCCAAGGGAAAGGCGCCCGATACCCGCAGCCCCGCCACGGCCGGATCGCAACGCAACACGCCGCGCCGGTACCGGCCCAGTTCGTCCACCAGATCGGCCAGGCGCCAGTCGCGCACGGTCAACATGCCCCGTTCCCAAGAGGCGGACGCGGTATCGGCGGCGGACGCCGGCGCCACGTCGTCGGCAGTGAACACGGTTTGCTGCCCTGCGTGCAGAAGCATCGAAGCCGGCTCCGAATGCCCGCCGCCGCCCTGCGGCTGTATCCGCACCGAGCCATCGAACACCGCCACGCGTATGCCCGCGCCGTCATCGCGCACCATGAAGCGCGTGCCCAGCGCGCGTATCGTCCCCTGCGCCGTGCGCACGATAAAAGGGCGGTACACGGGCGAGGGATCGCGGCCGGTGGTCAGCAGGATTTCGCCGGCGCGCAGCCACAGCACGCGCTCATCGGCCGTGTACTGGATGTCGACGGCGGTGGCCGTGTTCAACACCAGTTGCGTCCCGTCGGCCAGGTCCAGCCGGCGGCGTTCGCCCGTGGCGGTGCGCGCATCGGCCACCCATTCGCGCCAGGGCAGGCCGCGCCAGGGCAGGCCGCGCCAACCGGCCACGGCAGCCGGGCCCAGCACCAGCAGCGCGCCCAGCGCGCGTATCGCCTGGCGTCGGCCGGGCCGGTCCAGTCGGCGCAGCGTGTGGCTGGCAATGGCGGGCGGCAGCTGGCCGAAACCGCGCAACATGTCCTCCACCCGCGCCCACGCCGCGCGATGCGACGCGCTGCGGTCGCGCCACCGATCAAAGGCGGCGCGGTCAGCGGCGGACAGGGTTTCGGACTGCAAGCGCACCAGCCAGCCCGCGGCCTCTTGCAGGATGGCGGGATCGATGGCGCCGCCCGTGTTGCCGCCTGCGTTGCCTCCCGTGTTGCCTCCCGCGTTGCCGCCCGCGTTGCCGCCTGTGTTGCTTCCCGTGTTGCCGCCCACGACGCCGCTCATGGCGCGTGCCCGGCAAAGGCGATCAGGCAGGCCGTCAGCGCGCGCTGCATGTGGCGTTTGACGGTGGCCAGCGACACGCGCTCGCGCGTGGCGATGTCGGCATACGTCATGCCATCGAATTGCGACAACAAAAAAACCTCGCGGGTCTTGGCCGGCAAGGTGCGTAGCGTGGTGTCGATGGCGTGCAACGTTTCAAGGATCTGCGCGCTCTGCTCCGGCGATGGCGCCTCGCGCGGGGGCAGTTGCGCCACCACGGCCAGGTAGGCGTCCTCGATCGCGCGGCGGCGCCAGTGGTCCACGACCAGGCCCTTGGCAATGTGCGTCAACAGCGCGCGCGGCTCGGGACCGGCGCCGTCATGGCGGCGCCCCGACATCAAGCGCACAAAGGTGTCGTGCGCCAGATCGGCCGCGTCAAAGGAATTGCCGAGCTTTTTGCGCAGCCACATTGACAGCCAGCCGTGATGATCACGATAGAGCTTCGTGACGTTGTCAAAGGTGGATAAATGGGAAGCAGGCAAGGCGCACCTGACGCGATATCGCAAATGGGAACGATTTTTATTTTATATCAATCGCCGTTGTACCGCGCACGCGACTACCGGAAATGGGGTGCGCGAACTTTGATATTGAGCAAGGCGCGCGGCTTAACTTCACCCATGCCGTCAGATAGAATCAAGCACCCGTTCTCTCGCCAATACCACCATGCAGAACCTTCCGACGTTCCCCTCTTTTCTTGCCGGCGGCGGCGAGATGGGCAGGAAGGTGGCTGACTTCGATTGGGCCGCCACGCCGCTGGGCTCCATCAGCGAATGGCCCACGGCGCTGCGCGTGGCGGCGGGCATGGTGCTGTCGTCCCGCTTTCCGTCATGTCTGGTCTGGGGCCGGGAACTCATCACCATCTACAACGACGCGTTCCGGCCCATCCTGGGGGCCAAGCCCGAGGCGCTGGGCCGCTCGTTCAGCGATGTCTGGAGCGAAGCCTGGGCCATGATCGGCCCCATTGCCGACCGCGCCTTCGCCGGCGAAGCCACCTTTATCGAAGATTACCCGCTGGTCATCGAACGATTCGGCCAGGCCGAGGAAGCCGCCTTCACCTTCTGCTACAGCCCCGTTCGCGACGAGACCGGCGCGGTGGTCGGCATGATCGACACCGTGATCGAAACCACGTCGCGGGTACAGGCCGAACGCGCGCAGGCCGAAGCCCTGCGGCAAGCTGAAGACACCTTGCGCCAAAGCCAGAAGATGGAAGCCGTGGGCCAACTGGCCGGCGGACTGGCGCACGATTTCAACAATTTGCTGATGGGCATCGCGGGCAGCCTGGAGCTGATCAGCCTGCGGCTGGCGCAGCAACGGTTGGGCGAGCTTGAACGCCACATTGAAGTGGCGCAGCGTGGCACCGAACGGGCCGCCGCGCTAACGCACCGGCTGCTGGTGTTTTCGCGCAACCAGCCCCTGTCGCCGCAAGCGGTGGATGTGAACCACCTGGTGCGCGGCATGGAAGACCTGATCCGCCGCAGCGTGGGCCCCGGCATTGCGCTGGACCTGGCGTGCGAGCCCAAGCTGTGGGCGGCCTGGGTTGACCCGCACCAATTTGAAAACGCGCTGCTGAACCTGTGCCTGAACGCGCGCGACGCCATGGAAGGGCAAGGCCGGCTGGGCATCGAAACGGCCAAGGTCACGCTGACCGAGCAGACCTCGCGCGAACGCGGGCTGCCCATGGGCGACTACCTGCGCCTGACGGTCACGGACACCGGCTGCGGCATGACGCCGCAAACCATGCAGCGCATTTTTGAACCGTTCTACACGACCAAGTCGCCCGGTCAGGGCACGGGGCTGGGCCTGTCGATGCTGTATGGCTTCGTGCGGCAATCCGGCGGTCAGGTGCAAGTCAATTCGCGGCCGGGCCAAGGCACGGCCATGAGCCTGTACTTCCCGCGTTTTGACGGGGCGCTGGCGCCCGTCGAAATGTCCGCGCGCCTGGAACCGCCGCGCGCCTCCACCGGCGCGACCGTGCTGGTCGCCGAGGACGACGTCTCGGTGCGCGCCGTGGTCGTGGAAACGCTGTCCGAACTGGGCTACGCCGTGATCCAGGCCAACGACGGTTCCAGCGCGTTGCGCGCGCTATCGGCGCCGGGCCAGATCGATCTGCTGATTTGCGACCTGGGCCTGCCCGGCCGCATGGACGGGCGCCAGGTGGTCGACGCCGGCCGGATGTTGCGGCCCGGCCTGAAGGTGCTTTTCATCACCGGTTCGGGTTCACAGACGCTGGCCGAATCGGGCGCCCCCACGCTGGCGAAACCTTTTGCGCTGGATGAGCTGGCGCGCAAGGTTCATGCATTGATGGGGGCCTAGCGCCGGCCGCCGGAACGCCGGCCGCCGGATCGCCGGCCGCCAGTCCTGACCGGGTTCCCTTACAGCTTGGGCGCGTAGCGGAACGTCAGCATGACGTTGCGCGGCTGGCCGTAGTAGTTGTTGCTATTCAACGTGTTGTAGGACGGCACGTAGTATTTCTTGTCGAACACGTTATTGACGTTCAGGCCGATGCTCAGTTCCGGCGTGGCCTGATAACCCACGCGCGCATTCCAGATGGTGAAGCCGGCCAGCTTGAAGGCGCGGTCCGAACTGACGGTGTCGGTCTGCGTGTTGACGCCCGCGCCCACGCTCAGGCGGTTCATCATGCCTGGCAGCTTGTAGTTGGCCCACAGGCGCAGCATGTGCTTGGGCGTCCACGTGTTGAAGACCTGACCCTTGTTGTCGGGGTCTTCCAGGTACTTGGTGGTGTTGTAGGTGTACCCCGCATACAGCTCCAGCCCGCGCAGCACTTCACCCGACACCTCCGCTTCCACGCCCTGACTGCGCACCTTGCCCGACGCGCGCGAGCAGTACCAGCCGTCGCACGCGAAGCCGGCAGCGTAATCGTTGACGGCGCGGTTCTTGTGGTCGTAGCGGAATAGCGCCAGCAGCGTGTTGATGCGGCCGTCCGCCAGTTCGCCCTTGATGCCGACTTCGTAGTTGTTGCCTTCGATAGGCTTGAGCAGGCTGCCTTCCTGCGTGCGCTGCGTCTGCGGTTCGAACACCGTGGTGTAGCTGGTGTAGGCGGACCAGTTATCCGTCAGCGAATAGACGATGCCGGCGTACGGGATGAATTTGCCGGATGTGCTGGACGTGGTGGTGCCGCCGCCGCCGCTGTAGGAATAGTCATACCAGCCGACGCGGCCGCCGCCGATCAGCGCCAGCGACTCGGTGGGCTTGACGCGCCAGGTGCCATAGATGCCCTTTTGGCGGATGTCGTAGCTGCTGCGCGAGTCATAGCCGCTGGCCGCCGCGATCGAATCGATGTCCTGCCAGGGGCGATGGTGGTCCAGGTCGAAGATATTGCCGTTCTCTTCCCACACCCGCGTGAAGCGGTCGTTCGTGGTCAGCTTGGAATAGTTGGCGCCCAGCACCACTTCCTGCTCCATGCCCAGCGCGTTGAAGCTGCCGCTGATGGACATGTCCGCGCCGCGCTGCTTGCTGTTGAAGTCCACGCCGAAATCGCCATACGACAAGCCACTGCCGTCGCGCTGCACGGCGTCGGCCACGCGCTGGTGCACCGTGGTGTTCTTTTCATTCATGGCCACGCCGGCAAGCTTGAATCGCCAGGCGTCGTTCAAGCGATGCGTGAGGTCGGCGTTGAAGATCGTCTGGTCGTTCTTGGCGCGGTTCCAGGTGGATCCCGTGAACGTCGAACGCGGCAGATCGATGGCGCCGCCGTCCTGGTAGCGCGGGTAGCCCACAATCATCGGACGCGAGCGGCTGTAGCGGTTGCTGATGCCGATGCCGACCGTGGTGTCCTCGGTCACGTCGACGTCCAACGCGGCGTACAGGTTGCGCGTCTTGTCCCACACGTAGTCGATATACGAATGGCTTTGGTCTTCGTCCACCACCACGCGGCCGCGCAGCGTGCCCGCGGCGTTCAGCGGCCCGCCCGCATCCAGCGTCAGGCCGTAGTGGTCCCACGAGCCGGCCTTGCCGGACAGCACCACCGACGGCTCGGCGTCGCCGCGCTTGCGCACCAGGTTGATCGCCCCGCCCGGGCTGCCCGCGCCTTGCAGCAGGCCGGCCGCGCCGCGCAGGATCTCCACGCGGTCGTAGAACACCAGCGAGTCCTGCTCCCAGTTGCCCAGGCTGTAGCTGTTGCGCAGCAGGGACACACCGTCGTATTGCAGCAGGTCGACCGGAAAGCCCCGCGAATTGATCGCCACGCCCGCCCCCACGCCTTGCACGCCGACCATGCCGGCTGTGTTGTTGATGGCGTCCGGCAGGCTGGTCATCACCTGGTCGTCCATGCGCTGGCGGGTCAACACGGTGATGGACTGTGGAATGTCCTTGAGCGCCTGTGTGGTTTTGCCGATGGTGACGGCGGGCGTGGTGTACGACCCCGTGCCGTCCGTCGTGGGGTTGTAGCTGCCCGTCACCGTCACGGGCGCCAGCGTTGCCGCCTGCCCGGCGGCCGGCGCGGGTTGCAGACGGTAGCCGCCGCCGGCGCGGCCCACGGCCTGCAAACCGGTGCCCGCCAGCAGTTCGGACAACGCCGTGTCCACGGCAAGCGTGCCAGACACGCCGCGTGTACGGGCGTTGGCGGTCAGCGCCGGGTCCGAGGCCACCATCACGCCCGCCTGCACGCCAAACGCGCCCAACGCCGTGCTTAACGGTCCGGCCGGTATGTTGAGGTTCACGGTGCGCGGCTTCGACGCCGACGCGTCCTGCGCGTCCTGCGCATACACCGCGGATGGCCACGGAGCCGCAAGCGCGATGGCGGGCAACGCCAGATGCAGGGCAACGCTGAGACGAGTGCGCGGCAAACGTTGGCGACGCGGCGTGGACAAGTGGGCGGCGGTGGCCACGCGGGCAGGACGAGAAGACATGAAGGGGGATTCCTGGCTCATGAAGGACGGGCGCAGCGTGCCGCGCGAGAGCGCGATGGGGCTGCTTTCCTTACATGACGCGCGGGAGGATGCGTTACGCCGTTCCGGTTACAACTTTCTATGCCAAGCCCACCGACACCCAATAACGGGTATAGCGGCGCACGCGCACGGGCAGCACGTCTTGCAGCATGTCCAGCACGCGCTCGGTGTCGGCCAGCGGAAACGCGCCAACCACGCGCAGCGCGGCCGCCTCGGTCGAGCAGGCCAGCCGCCCCGGGCGATAGCGGCCAAGCTCTTGCAGGAACTGCGCCAGCGGCAGTTCGTCGGCGATCAGCATGCCGTGGGTCCAGGCCGATGCCGCCGCTTCAAGCGGGCGCGGCGCATAGCCGCCCGCCGTTGAAAATTCTGCCTGGTTGCCCGCCTGCACGCGACGCGGCGCATCGGCGGCGTTCAGGCTGCGCACATCGACCGCGCCTTGCAGCACCGCCACGCGCAGCGCGCGGCCATCGTCCAGATCGCGCACGACAAAGCGTGTGCCGACCGGCGTGAGGATGCCGCTGCGCGTGCGCACCTGAAACGGCCGGCCCTTTGCGTCTTGCGCCGTCGTCACCAGGATTTCGCCTTCGTGCAGCACGACCTCGCGCAAGGTCGCGGTGTAGCGCAGGTCCACCGCGCTGGCCGTGTTCAGTTCCAGCCGCGTGCCGTCGGGCAAAGTCAGCGCGCGGCGTTCGCCGGTGCCGGTGGAAAGGTCGGCCGTTATCCGGCGCACCGTGCCGGCCTCGCCCATGGCCCACGCGCCCAGCCCCACCCCCGCCGCCGTCACCATCCAGCGAATGGCGTTGCGGCGCGACTGGATCAAGGGCGCCTGGCGCAGCGTGTGGGCGGCCACATCATGGCCGGCCTGCGCCACGCCCGAGGCCACATCGCGCGTCAACGCGGTCAAGCGTTGCCAGGCCAGTTCATGCGCGGGCTGCGCGCGCCGCCATTGTTCGAAGCGCGCGCGGTCGGCATCGCTGGCGTCTTCGCGCAACCGCGTCCACCAGTCGGCCGCTTGCCGCAAGACCTTGGGATCGACACGCCCGGCCTCGGGCGCGTGCGGGCGCAGCAGCTTGGCGCCGTCCATCACGCCTCGGCTCATCCGTAGACCGTCGTGTAGCAATGCACCAATGCGCGCGCCAGCGACTTTTGCACGGCATTGGGCGTCAGGCCCAATTGCTGCGCGATCTCGGCATACGACAAGCCATCCACCTGCGCCATCAGGAAGATGCGGCGGCTGTTCATGGGCAGCGTGTCCAGCAGTTCGCAGAGTTGTTCCAGCGCTTCCAGGATCAGCGCGCGATGCTCCACCGACGGTTCGACCGCCACGGGTTGCAGCGCCAGGGATTCGGCATAGGCGGCTTCGAGCGCGGCGCGGCGCGCACGCCCGATGACCAGGCGCGTGGCGATGGTGCGCAGATAGGCGCGCGGCTCGGACAAGGGTTCGCGCACATTGGCGCGGATCAGGCGTTCAAACGTATCGTGCGCCACATCCGCCGCGTCGCATGCATTGCCCAGCTTGCGCTGGAGCACATTGCGCAACCACTGGTGGTGAGCCTGGTAGACCGATTGCACTTCGGCGTGGGCCGCGAAGGAAGAGGATGGCATGGCGGAGCGCCCCGGCGTCGCCGCCAGATCCTAAACAAAATGAAAATGATTCGCAATTATAAATATCTTTGAATCGTTTTCAAGACGGGATTTGCCGGGGCCCCCGATCAGAACTTGGCGGTCAGGTTGACGAACACGCTGCGGGGTTCGCCGTAATACACCTGGCTGGCGACGCCGCCCATATAGTATTTTTTGTCGAACAGGTTGTTCACGTTCAACTGCGCCGACAAGGCCGAGCTGAAGTCGTAGCGCGCCATCAGGTTGTAGATGGCGTAGGCCTTCTGCTTGGCCGTCACGGTATCGTCGCCCGCGCTGACCTGGCTATAGGTCGAGATCTGCCAGTTGACGCCGCCGCCCACGGTCAGGCGGCTCCAGTCGCCCGGCAAGCGGTACGTGGTGAACAGCTTGGCCATGGCGCGTGGCCGTTCGGTGTTGACGGACACCCCTTCGGCATCGCGGCTGGTGTAGTACGTGCCGCCCGCGTAGGCGTTCCAGCCCGGCGCCAACTGGCCACTGACTTCCAGTTCCACGCCCTTGGTCGTGACGCCGTCGGCCGTGGTGTAGGCCTGGTCCATCGAGCCCGGCACCAGCGCGTCGCCATCCAGCACCGCCAGCTTGCTTTGCTTGACCTTGAACAGCGCAATCGACGTGTTCAAGCGGCCGTCCAGGTATTCGCCCTTGACGCCCACTTCGTAGTTCTTGCCTTGCACCGGGTCCAGGTAATTGCCGTTGCGGTCGCGGTTATCCTGCGGCTGAAAGATGTCGGTGTAGCTGACGTAGGTGGAATACGTGTCGTTGATGTCGTAGACCACGCCCGCGTAGGGAATGAACTGCGAGTCCTTCTGGTCGCGCGTGTCGGACTTGGATTCCCACGTGGCGTAGCGGCCGCCCGTGATGGCGGTCAGGCGGTCGGTCAGCGACCAGCGCGCCGCGGCGTACGCGCCCTGCTGATGCGTGACCGTGTCGCGCAACGTGGCGTCCGTCCAGGTCGGCTGCGCGAATGAACCGTCCCATTGATAGAAGTTGCCGGTGCTGGCCAGGGACGCGCTTTCAAAGCCGTAGCGATAGAAGTCTTCGCCATAACGGCTGCGCATGGCGCCCACCACCACTTCGTGCTTGCGGCCCAGCAAAGTGAACGGCCCCTTGGCCTGCACATCCAGCGAGGTCTGGTCGGCGTACGAATTCCAGTAGCCCGGCAACGCGCGCAGGCCCGTGCCGGTTTCGCGGTCCAGGTCGCCATACAGGTACAGCAGCTTGGCGTCGTACTTGCTCTTGCGATGGGACCAGTCGGCGCGCACTTCCCAGTCGTTCTGGAAGCGGTGCGACAGCGTGGCGAACATGGTTTCGTTGGTGGTGTGCCAATACGTCCAGTCGGCCGCCGTGGTCTTGGAGCGCCGCCAGCTCGTGTCCGTGCCGTCGCTGAACACCACGGGCAGGCTGCCCCAGGTGGAGCCGCGCGGGCGCTTGTCCTGATAGTCGGCGCCGATGCTCAAGGTGGTGTTGGGCGTGAGGTCGGCGTCGATCACGCCGTAAAACACCTTCTTGTTAGCGTGGTACAGGTCGATATAGGAATCGCGGCCCTGGTACACGGCGACCATGCGGGCGCGCACCGTGCCGGCTTCGTTTAACGGCGTGGACATATCCAGCGTGCCGCGATACTGGTTCCACGAGCCAAAGCCCGCGCTGACCGAACCGGTAAAGGTCTTGCTGTTGGCGTGCTTGCGCACCAGGTTGATGGAGGCGCCGGGATTGCCCGCGCCCGACATCAGACCGGTGGCGCCGCGCACAACCTCAATGCGGTCATAGATGAAGGAATCGTTATCGGATTCGCCATACATGGACAGGCCGATGGTGGTGGGCACGCCGTCGTATTGCAGGCTGTCGATGTAGAAGCCGCGCGACCAGAAATCGGTGCGGTCCGAATCCTCGCTGACCACCTGCACACCCACCACGTTGCCCATCACTTCGTCCAGCGACCGCAGGTTCTGGTCGTCGATGCGCTGGCGCGTCACCACGCTGACGGACTGCGGCGTTTCGCGCAGCGACAGCGTCAGCCCGGTTGCCGCCGCGGATGCGGGCGTGGTGTAGGAGCCCGTGCCTTCGGTTACGGCCGGGTCCGAATTGCCCAGCACGGTCACGGGCGCCAGGCTGGCCACGCCGCCATCACGCGTCAGGATAATGCTGTCGCCCTGCCAGCGGTACACCACGCCCGTGCCTTGCAGCAAACCGCGCAGCGCTTCTTCGGGTGTCATGCTGCCGGAGAAACCACGGGTGGACAGGCCGGCCACCACGTCGGGCGCGTAGAACACGCGCACCTTGGTCTGCGCCGCCCATTGCAGCAGCGCATCGCCCAGCGGCTGGGCGCCGATGTTGATCGACACGCCGGCGTTCTGGGCGCGCACCGCGCCGGGCGCGGCGGCCAGACTCAAGGCCACACCCAGGGCCAGGCCCATGGCCAGCGTCAAGGAAGAAGGCATGAAGCGCGGGGTGGCGCGGGCACGGCGCGATGCCGGCAATGAATTTCGGTGTGCGAAGAAGGTCACGACTACCTGCTGTTTCGGTTCGACGAGGGGGGTGGCAAGGGCCGGGCTATGAAGCGCGGCCCAACGCCTTCCTTCGTAGAACGTTTCAAACGCAGATAAACCTGAATCTCATTCCCATTTATTTTGTAACGGCGCCCGCCGCGTCCGCCCGCGTGTAGATGTCGATGGGGCCGCCGGGGCGTGGCGCAAGGCGCACCGGCGCAATGGCAGGCAAGGCATCGATCAAGGCTTCGGGGCGGTCAAGCGGGAACGAGGCGGACACGCGCAAGCGCCCCACCTTGTCGTCGGCCAGGCGCAGCGGCGTGGCCAGATAGCGGTTCATGTCGCGCACGACGTCTGCCAGCGGCGCGTTCTTGAACACCACGCGCCCTTCCCGCCAGGCGGTCGCCCCCGACACGTCGGCGGGCGCGGGCACGCCGATGGCGCCGCTGCCGGGCACGCGGATGCCATGGCCCGCGCGCAGCACGGCGCGGCCCAGGTTCCACCAATGCCCGCCCGACACCTGCACCGTGCCGGACTCCACCAGCACGGTCACCTGGTCGGCGTCGCGGCGTACGTCGAACACCGTGCCCGTTACGCGCACCACGCCGCTGCCGGCGTCCACAGTGAACGGGCGTGTGGCATCCGCCGCCACGGTAAAGGTGATTTCGCCGCTGTCCAACGCCACGTCACGGCGTTCGGCATACAGCTTGACCGTGGCGCGCGTGCCGCCGTTGATCTCAAGCACGGAACCGTCGGGCAGGCTTAGTTGGCGGCGTTCGCCGCGTTCGGTGCTGACCGTGGTGGTGAAGGACGGCGCGGGCACCGGCAGGTTCCACCACACGCCCAGCGCAACAACCACCGCGGCCGCACAGGCCAGCGCGACGCGCAGCGTCAAGAAGCGGTCAGGCCGTGGGAGGCTGGGCCGCGCCGGCACCGCGCCGCCCAACAGGGCATGCACCTGATCGCGCGGCAAGCCCGCCGCCGCCGCGCCCAGCTGCTGCATGCGGTCGAACTGCCGGGCGCGCTCGGGGTGGTCGCGCCGCCAGCGCGCAAACGCGCGCCGGTCACGCCGTGTCAGTTCACCCGAATGCCAGCGCGCGAACCACCACGCCGCGGTGGCGGCGTCGCGCGGATCATCGCGCGGATCATCGTGATCAGGGGTAGGAGACATCGTCATGGAGTGTATTCGCGCAGGCGGTCGCGGGCATGCTCGATGGCGCGCATGACATAGCGTTCGATCATGTTCTTGGACAGGCCCATGTGCTGGGCGACTTCCGCCTGGGTCCAGCCTTCGATGCGGTTCAGCACGAATGCCTGGCGGCACTTGGGCGGCAATTCCGCCAGCACTTTGGCCAGATCGTCGGCCAGGCGCGCGGCCCGCAACGGCGCATCGGGGTCTTGCACGATCAACTGATCGGCGTCGTTCAATTCGTCCAGCGGCACGTGTTCGGCGCGGTCCTGCCGCCGCCACCGATCGATCAAGCGATGGCTTGCCGCCTGGAACAGATATCCGCGCGCCTTCAGCGCCACGCTGGCGTCCGCCTTCAGCAAGCGTTCGACGGCGTCATGCGCCGCGTCTTCGGCGTCGTGCCGGTTGCCCGTGCGGCGGCTCCATACGCCCACCAGCTCGTCGTAATACGCGAGCCAGCCGGTGCGGGTCGGAGGTGAGCGGGACATGGGCCGAACGGATTACGCAGCGAAACAGGGTGGCGAATTTTACAAATAATTCTCATTATCGCAACTGCTGTTTTTAGCGCCCGGCCAGATGCGGCGCTTTTTGCCGCTAGTAATCCATGGGGATATGCGCCTGCGCCGCGCGCAGTTCCTGGATGTGGCGTTCGGCCTCTTGCCGTTCAGCCGCCGGCGGCAAGGGCCGCCAACCCACCATGTTGCCCGGCGTTTTCACGGGCATCCAACCCAGCACGCTGTATAGCGAAATGGCGGTATCGCCCGTGTCCAGGCGCGTTTCGTAATAGCCCTGCCGATCCGGCGCGGTGTCGCCGGACGTCCAATCCAACTGCGACATCCATGTCTCCTTGTGCAAGCCTCTTGGGCAAGCGCGCCGCCCGCGTGCGGCCTTCGCTTGCCTGATCGTAAAACGGGCGTTGTACGCCGGTGCGCCTACCTTGCGCCCGCTTTGCAATTCTTGACAGAGGGGAATCCCTAGGATGCCGGCCGCGCTGCGCGTTACTTGATGCCGATGAACGGCAGCGCGGCACCGGGTACCTGCGTGGCCGGCAGCACGCCGTCCCACTTTTCAACAGCGTTCAGGCTGACCAGGTTGGTGTTGGCGGCCAGCGCTTCGGCCTTGGCGCGGATGGACGCGGCTTCGGCTTCGCCGCGCATGCGGATGCCGTCGGCTTCAGCGGTGAACTGCTGGCGGCGCGCATCGGCTTCTGCCTTGGCCTTCACCACCTGGATCTCGGCGTTGATCATCGCCGTTTCCTTTTGCTGGCGCGTCGTTTCAATCTGCACCTGCGCCAACATGCGCTGTTCAATCGAATGCTCGTAGGCTTGCGAGAAACCCACTTCTTCGATCTGCACGCCCACCACTTGCACCGGCGCGCCTTCCATCGTCTTGAGCACCGCGTTGTTCACATCCAGGCCCAGCTTCTGGCGTTCCTGAATGGCGCGCACGGCGGTGTACTGGCCGAACACGTTCTTCACGGCGTCGGGCGTCTTGCGTTCCAGCACGCGCATCTGCAAATTGTTGATGGTGCCGTATTCCGAATACAGCTCGGCCACGTGCTCGGGCGGCACGCGGTACGTGACCGACACGCGCAAGTGCGCGGGCTGTTGGTCGTACGAATACGCTTCCAGCTTTTCAAACACGAACGTGTGGTCGCGCACCGACACGGTCATCACGTTGTCGATGAACGGCGTCTTGAAGTCCAGGCCCGGTTCCGACACGCGCACCAGCTTGCCGTTACGCAGCACCACGCCGCGCTCGCCCTGGTCCACCTGAAACCACGAACCGAACGCCAGGAACAGGATCAGGAAAAACAGAATCACGGCCCCTGCGGCGACCTTAATGTTGCGCGGTTTGACCGCGCCGATCGTCTTGACCATCTGGATATCCGTCGGCTTCACTTTGAGTCCCTGTCTGATTTTGTACGTTTACGGTCCGAGAACACGGCCGCGATGCCACGAGCGAGCAAATAGGCGACCACGGCCGCCCCCACCAAGATCAGGAAATAACGCATCGCGAGCCCCCCCCGGGAAAGAAGCACCGGATTCTATCCCGTGATCGGAACCGAATCCGCATTCAAAAGGCCACCATTGTTGCCAGACATTTCCGAACGTTGCCAGGCATGCAAATGGGGCGGTTTTCAGGCGCCGTAATGCCGTAAACCCAGCCGCGACAAGGCATCGGGATAGTCCCAGAACGCGTGGTCCAGGCTGTCCATTTCCTGCTGCTCGGCCTCGGTCATCGCGCCGTAGATGTCGTTCAATTCGATGACTTCGGGCGACGCCTCAAAGCGGTCGATCAGGCCGCGCATGCGCGACAGCACGGCCAGCATGTGCGTGGCGCCCAGCTTCTTTAACGCCTGCAACGCCAGCTGGCACGTGGGGTCGCCCCAGTTGCACAGAAACTGCATGAAGCCGCCATTGTTGATGTCGGCCTCCATGCGCCACAGCGCCACCAGTTCCTGTTCGATCAGCGGCAAGCGCTCAAGCGTCCAGTCGGCCGCCTGCAACGCGGCCAGCGCTTTTTCATAGCGCTGGTCCCACAGGATGTCGTACACATTCAGCATGCCTCGCGGCGCGGGTTCCCACAGCCGCGGCCACACCAGGCCGTGGCCGTCGTCGACCAATTGCCATTGCAGGCGTTCGTCTGGCGTCGCCTTCTCAAGACGGATGTAGCGCTTGATGGGTTCAGACAGCGTCTGGCCATTGGCCAGCGTCAATTGCAGATGCGTGGGCGTGAAGGCAAGGGCCGTGATGCGGTAGTCGGGCATTGGCGAATCGGGCACTGGCGAATCGGGCGTCGGCAAATCAGAAGTCGGCATGGCGGCATGTGGCGGGGGGAAAACGACAGGCAAAGTACTGGAACGCCGTGGCGCTGTCGAGGCACGCGCTTTCCCGTCGCATCAGGCGGCAGACTGTTACGCCACCGGTCATCGGGCATCTGCTACCGTGGCATTTCGCCCCGCCGGCATTGCGCCCGGCGCTGAAAGACGGAGACCCGAATGCCACGTCCTTCCGAGTCCACCCCCTTGATCGGCGTGATCCCCCCGTATGTGCTGGACCGCCTGGCGCAGCATACCGACGCCCGCGTCAGCATGCCCGCCGTCAAGACGTTGATCATCGACCAGCAGCAGCGCAGCCTGCGCGACATGGCTACGCAACCGCCCCGCGCCACGCTTGCGCCAAACGCGCCGCCCTCTCGCCCAGGCGCGCCGCAGCGCGCCATTCACGATGCGCACAACGACACCACGCTACCGGGCACGCTGGTGCGCACCGAAGGCCGGCCCGCCAGCGGCGACGTGGCGGTGGACGAAGCCTATGCGCATCTGGGCGCCACCTACAAACTGTTCTGGGACGTCTACAAACGCCACTCCATCGACGGCCACGGCCTGCCGCTGGTGGGCAGCGTGCATTACGGCGAAGACTACGACAACGCCTTCTGGAACGGCGCGCAGATGGTGTTTGGCGATGGCGACGGCGAAGTCTTCAACCGCTTCACCGTCGCCGTCGACATCATCGGGCACGAGCTGGCGCACGGCGTCATCGATTCCGAGGCCGCCCTGCTCTATCAAGGCCAGTCCGGCGCGCTGAACGAATCGCTGTGCGACGTCTTTGGCGCACTGGTCAAGCAATACGCCCTGGGGCAAACGGCGCGGCAGGCCGATTGGCTGGTGGGCGCCGGGCTCTTCACCGAAAAGATCAACGCCCGCGCGCTGCGTTCAATGTCGGAACCGGGCAGCGCGTACGACGACCCGGCGCTGGGCCGCGACCCGCAACCCGCGCACATGCGCGACTACGTCGATACGCCGCGCGACAACGGCGGCGTCCACATCAATTCCGGCATACCCAACCGCGCGTTCTTCCTGGCGGCCACCGCGCTGGATGGCCCCGCGTGGAAAGGCGCGGGCGGCGTCTGGTACGACACCTTGTGCGACAAGCGGCTGCGCCACGACGCCGACTTCAAAACCTTTGCCGCGTTGACGGTGACGGTCGCCGCCGAACGCTTTGACGCCGCCGTGCAGCGCGCCGTGGCGCAAGCCTGGGCGACCGTAGGAGTCCTGACATGATCGAACTGCCTTCCTTGGACCTGGCGCTGCTGGTGCGGCTCACGCGTGAAGGCGGCGTGGCCTACCTGCCCGCGCTGACGCAGCCGCGCAGTATCAACCTGGCCACCTGCCCGCCCGGCGTGCGCCAGGAAGTGTGCGACACCTTGCAACGCGCGGCGCCGCTGGCCGTGCCCGAATACGGGCAGGCGGGCGGCGACCAGCGCTACTTTCATATTGAAATCGTGCTGGACCGCGACGAAGACTCGGCGGTGACGTTCGATGTGCCGGAAGCCCAGGCGCCCGACACATTGGTGCAACTATGGAAGACGCACGCCCAGCCGCTTGACTGACGCGCCAGCGCCATCACGCATCACGGCGCCGGCTGGGACCGGGGCATGCCGGCGCGGTAGCCGCCGATCTGAATGGCGCGGCCCGCGTACGTGCCGATGATGGCCATGGCCACGCACAGCGCCGCGCAAACGCCCAACGCCACGCCCCAGCCGCCCAGGCGGTCGTGCGTGGCGCCCACCAGCGCGGGGCCGGTGGCGGCGAACAGATAGCCGACGCATTGCGCCATGCCCGACAAGGCAGCCGCCTGCTGCGCATGACTGGCGCGCAGGCCCACGAAGGCCAGGCCCAGAATGATGCCGCCGCCCGTACCCAGGCCCAGCAACACGATCCACAACGTGGCCCAGTGCGGCGCGGCGATCAGCCCGGCAAACGCCACGAACGATGCGGCAGCCGAGCAGAACGCGGCCGCGCGCTGATCCTTCATGCGCCGCACGACGGGCGCCAGGAACAGGGCCGGACCCGCCGACATCAGTTGCAGCAGCCCATGCAATGACCCCGCGCGTTCGGCGGAATAGCCCGCGTCGCGCAAGATGGCGGGCAGCCAGCTCACGCCCACATAGAACACGAAAGAATTGATGCCCAGATACAGCGTGACCTGCCACGCCAGCGGCGAATGCCACAGCCGCCCACCGTGCGGGGCGTGCGCGGTGGTGGACGCGGGCGCGGTATGCCCGCCCAATTGCGGCAACCACAACAGCAAGCCCAGCAGCGGCACCACCAACAGGCACAGCGTTGAAAAGCGCCAGCCATCGGCCGACAGATTGGCCAGGGGAATGGCGACGGCCGACGCCGCGCCCGCCGCGATGCTCATCGTCAACACATAGGCCGACGTCAGGCCGGCCACGCGTTGCGGGAAGTCGCGCTTGACCAGGCTGGGCAGCAATACATTGCCGATGGCGATGCCCGCGCCGATGATTGCCGTGCCCGCATACAGGCCCCAGGCCGCGCCATACGGACGCACCAGGATGCCGGCGCAAATCAGCAACAGCGCGCCGAACAGCGTGCGCTCCAGTCCGAAGCGGCGGGCCAGCGCCGCCGAGAACAGCGACACCACGGCGAATGCCAGCAGCGGCAAGGTGATCAACATGCCGGCAGCCGTGGACGACAGGCCCAACTGTTCGCGGATCATGCCAATCAGCGGCGGAACACCGGTAATGGGCGCGCGCAGCGCCATGGCAATGCAGAGGATGCCCAGGATGAGCCAGGCCGCGCGGCGGCCGGCGGGGGGAAATGCAGAGGGAATTTTCATCATGCCGACAGCTTATCCACACGCAAGCCTGCCGAATTTCGAGACAATGACAAGCTATCCTTCATTCCTGCCAAAGCGATCCGGGCGGTGTCGTCCGGGCGGTGTGGTTCGGGCGGTGTGGTCCGGCCAAGCCAGGTTTACCGACCCCTGTCACCCTGACCGCGCCGCCTGCCATGCGACTGAACCTGCCAGCCCCCTTCGACCTCGACTCGCCCACCCAGTGCACCTTCGCCATGCCGGTGGACCCGGCGGACCGGGACGACGAATCCCCCACCCATCGCCACCCCATGGGCCAGTTGGTGCTGGCGCTGCGAGGCGGCGTCACCTGTTCCGTGCCGCAAGGGCTGTGGATGGTGCCGCCGCAGTGCGCCGTGTGGATACCGGGCGGCATGTCGCATAGCAATCGCGTCACGGCCAACGGGCTTGTGTACTTTCTGTTTGTGCCGGCCGATGTGGCCGGCCTGCCGACCAACTGCTGCACCCTGACGATCACGCCGCTGGTGCGCGAGCTGATCGTGCACCTGTCCGCGCAACCCGCCGCCGATCTGGACGCGCCCGTCAACCGCCAGCTGTCGGACGTGCTGATCGAGCAGTTGCGGCGCATGCCGGCCGAGCATCTGCACTTGCCGCTATCCGACCACCCTCGCCTGCGCGACATCGCCAGCGCGCTGAACGCCGACCCGTCCGACCGCAGCACCGTCGCGCAGTGGGGCAAGCGCGTCGCCATGAGCGAACGCACGCTGGCGCGGCTGGTGCAGCAGGAAGTCGGCATGAGTTTTGGGCGCTGGCGCCGGCAGCTGCACATCATCCTGGCGCTGCAACGCCTGTCGGCGGGCGTGTCGGTGCAGCGCACCGCCGATGACCTGGGCTACGAATCGGTCAGCGCCTTCATCACGATGTTCAAGAAAACGCTGGGCAAGACGCCCGCGCGCTACTTCGCGGACAAGTCGGCGGGTCCGGCGGCGGGGTGACGATGCCCCGCTGTTACCGCGGCTTGGGACCTGCCACGATGAACAGGCGCGGAAACGGCAGCAGCACGGTGCCATCGGCCAGCGCGGGGTAAGCCTCGGCAATCAAGGCTTGATAGCGCGCCAGGAAACCGGCCTGTTCCGCCGCGTCCAGCTTGTCCAGGTACGGACGCAGCGCGGTGCCCTTGAACCATTCCACCACCGCCGCCGCGCCTGCCAGCGGATGGTGATAAGTGGTGCGCCACACATCCAGCACGCCGCAATGCGGTTTCAGCAATTCGTAGTACCAGGCGGCGCTGTGGCGCGGCGGGTGCTTCACGTTGCCCGTCTTCGCCGCCCACGGCGCTTCGCCCGCCACCTGGCGTGCGAGGCGATGTGCGGGTTCTTCCATGTTGTCAGGCGTTTGCACGGCCAGCAGGCCGCCCGGCGCCAGCTTGCCCACCAGGCGCGGATACAGCGTGGCGTGGTCGGGCACCCATTGCAGCGCGGCGTTCGCCAGGATGACGTCGTATTGCTCGGGGGGATTCCAGGTGGCGATGTCGGCCAGGTCGAATTGCAGGGCGGGCAGGCGCTTGCGCGCGGCATCCACCATGTCTTGCGAGCTGTCCATGCCGGTGACCACGGCGTCGGGGTAGCGCTGGGCCAGCACCTCGGTGGAATTGCCCGGGCCGCAACCCAGGTCCACCGCCCGTTGCACCGCCTGGTCAGGCAGGGCGGCGACCAGATCGCGCACAGGGCGGGTGCGTTCGTTTTCAAACGCGGAATATTGCTTGGCGGACCAACTGTTGTTGCTCATGGCGGCTCCTGGTAGCGGGCATAACGGCGCATCGCGCGTAAATACGGTACGTACAGCACATACGGCACATACGGCACATACGGCACATACGGCCGACTCTACGCCCGGGAACGCCATATTACAAATAGGGAAATTTGCAGTTTTTCATATCGACGACATATCGCAACGACGAAAAAAACCCGCCGGGAACACCGGCGGGTTGTTGCTGGAACGGCTCGATTACTGCGTCGACATCGTGTCCGAGCGGGTTTTCCACAAGGAGAACAACACGCCGCCCAGGATCAGGCTGAACGTCACGCCCAGCGATACTGCCGCAGGCACCTTGCCGATGAAGCCGACCAGGAAAATCTTCGTGCCGATAAACACCAGAACCAGGGCCAACGCGTACTTCAGGTAATGGAAGCGATGGATCATGGCGGCCAGGGCAAAGTACAGCGCACGCAAGCCCAGGATGGCGAAAATGTTGCTGGTGTAGACAATGAACGGGTCAGTCGTGATGGCGAAGATGGCAGGCACCGAATCCACCGCGAACACCAGGTCAACGAACTCGATCAGGACCAGGGCCAAGAGCAGCGGCGTGGCATAACGCACCTTCTTGGACGTGGCCGGATCCGTCTCGGTCACCATGAACGCATTGCCGCGCAGGCCTTCCGTGACACGCATGTGGCGCTTCAGGAACTTCAGGATCGGGTTGGTGGCGATGTCCGGCGTCTGGTCGGCAATCATCCACATCTTGATGCCCGTGAACACCAGGAACGCGCCGAACAAATACAGCAGCCAACCAAAATTACTGACCAGCGCGGCGCCCAGGCCAATCATGATGGCGCGCAACACGATCACGCCCAAGATGCCCCAGAACAATACGCGATGCTGGTACTGGCGCGGAATCGCGAAGAAGCTGAAGATCAGCGCAATCACGAACACGTTATCCATGGACAACGATTTTTCGATCATGAAGCCCGTGTAATAGGCCATGCCGCTGGTCGCGCCCATTTGCCACCACACCCAGCCGCCGAACAGCAGCGCCGCGGTGATGTAGCCGGCCGACAACAGCAGGCTTTCACGCACACCGATCTCGCGGTCTTCCTTGTGCAGCACGCCCAGGTCAAAGGCCAGCAGGCTGACGACGATGCCCACGAACAGCAACCAGCTCCAGGTCGGTGTCCCTAAAAAATCGTTGGTGAAGAATGTGATCAAAGTGTCCATGATTGCCCCGCTGTGTTCGAAGGTGCCCATCATCCGGATATGAGACCAACCGAGAAATCAGCCTGAAAGTGAGTTAAGGTTCGAAAAAACCGAAGAGTCCAAGCGCATGCTGAATTACCGTCACCTGTATTACTTCTGGATGGTCGCCAAGGAAGGCGGCTTTTCGCGCGCCGCCGAACGGCTCGACATGGCCATCCAGACCATCAGCGCGCAGGTGCGCGAACTGGAAAAAAACCTGGGCCACCAACTGCTCAAACCGGCCGGCCGGGGGGTGGCGCTGACGGACGCCGGCAAGGCCGCCTTCGCGCGCGCCGAAGAAATCTTTCAGATCGGCCATACCTTGCCGCAGGAAGTGCGCGCGGCCGCCACCAAGCCGGTCATCCGGCTGTCGGTCGGCCTGTCGGACGGCATTTCCAAGCTGGCCGCGCACGCGCTGCTGGGCCCCGTGCTGGAAACGCCCGACCTGCGGCTGACCTGCCACGAAGGCGAAGTTCAAGAGCTGCTGGGCGAACTGGCCCAACACCATCTGGACCTGGTGCTGGCCGGCCAGGGCGCACCCGCCAACCCCAGCCTGCGCCTGACCAGCGATCGGCTGGTGTCTTCGCCCGTGGACTGGTACGGCCCGGCCCGCCTGGTGCGCAAGGCCGACACGCTGGACTTTCCGCGCTGCCTGGCGCGGCTGCCCGTGCTGCTGCCCACCGGCCATTCCGTGCTGCGCCAGACGCTGGACCGCTGGTTCAGCGAACAGGGCGTGCTGCCCAACGTCGTCGGCGAATTCGAAGACAGCGCGCTGATGTCGGTGTTTGCCGCGCGCGGCCTGGGCGTGTTCCCGCTAAGCCGCCTGGGCGGCGATGACATCGGCCTGCTGCGCGGACTGCGTCCGCTGGCCCGCTGCGACGATGTCCACGAAGAAATCCACGCCATTCGCAATCGGCGCGGCCAGCATCATCCGCTGGTCCAGGCGGTGCTGGCGCATGCCAAGACTTCGGTTTTTTCGTAATGTTTGTCACACGCACTCTGGTTTTTTAGAAATAGAATCCGCTTTATCGTGGCCCCTCTTTTGAATCGGAGTACCACTGCAATGAAGAAAATCATCTGGCTCACCTTCGCCGTCCTGGCCGCGCTTTGGACGGGGCTGGTGGCGCTGACCCTGCAACTGACCGACTGGGTGTTGGCCACCATCGCCACCGCCCAGGTGCCGGGCACGGCGCTGGACACGTCCCAATGGGTGGCGCCGGCGTGGGCGGCGGGCTGGCTGGACCCGGCCTGGTTGCAGACGCTGCAAGGCGGTCTGGTGTGGGCCGCGCAGGGCCTGAACCAGGTCTTGCCCGTGGCGGGCAGCCTGGGCACGCTGATCGCGGTGGTCGGCTGGATCTTCTGGGGCTTCATCATCGCCGGCCTGCTGGTGTTGGCGTTGATCCTGCACTGGCTCGCGGGCAAGCGTCAGCAAGCCAATGCGGCCCAAAGCCGTCAAGTGGTGTAATAAGCGCGGCAACGCGCCGCCCGGCACGCTGCCTTTCATGAGGAGCGTGCCGTGCCCACCCGATCGGTCCCACCCGTCTCACCCTCGAACAAGCCAGGCCTGCCTGGCTTGTCCGCCTGGTTGGCCGTGGTTTGCCTGCTGCCAGCCGTGGCGCTGGCCGACGCCGCCGCGCCGCCCAAGCCGAACCCGCTGGGCGTGGACGTCTGCATCACCACCGGCACCTCGGGCCAATACAGCGTGCGCGTGCGCAATGTGGGCGATGCGCCGCTGGTGCGCGTGGATGTCTCCGGCGTGCGCCTGGACGCGGCGGGCCACGCGACCGAGCCTCTCAATCTCAGCCTGGCCGACATCCCGCCCGGCAAATACAAAACCGCCATCCTGGCGCGGCACGACGAATCGGCCGCGCTGGACCGCATCGTCACCTACACCCTGGTCGACGGCAAACCGAAGCCGCAACACGAGCTGTTCGCGGGCAAGGTGGCCCACGTATCGCCGGGCTCGGCCATGCAATACACCTTGGCGCCACTGGCCGTGCGCGGTTGGACGGTGGCATATGGGTCGCCCGCCTCGGCGCGGCTGGAAGCCGGCAGCGCGGTGATCCTGGGCTATCCGGTCAGGCAAAGCGGCAAGCCGGCCACGCGCCCCGAAGCGGGCCGCTCTCCGTCGGCGGTGGTACCGCTGGCGCCGTGCAAGGCGTCGTGATCAGGCGTGGTGATCAGGCGTCTTGATCAGGTGCCGCTGAGCAGGTCGCGCTCGTTCAGCAGCGCGTAGACAATTTCCGGTTTGTTGTCGAAGCCGCGCCGGATGGCGGCGGGCAGCGCGGTGCGCGTCTTGCGGCACAGCCCGGGCGCCTCTTGCAGCTGGATAGAAATCCCCCGTGACGTACGCACCTCGTTATCGCTGGGCGTGATGACGATCACGATGCCCAGCTGCGCCTGGATACGTCCCTGCATGGCACGCAGGTCTTCCAGGCTGGTGATGTTTTCCAGGCGCGCGACCAGGCGTTTTTCTTCTTCCTTGGTCAGCCGCAGGATGCGGATATCGGCCGCCGGGTCCGCCAACAGCGCGTCGCGGTCGCACATACAGGCGCCCGGCGGACATTCTTGGCGGATGGGAAAGGCAACGTTCATGGCGGACAGGCACGCGTGGGCCGATAAGACCGGCAGCAACTCCAGACGGTCAATTCTACTCAAGATGGCAAGCCGGCTTGCGCCGCGCGCTGATCGTTTTCCCGCACGGCGCTGCGGTATATTCCCCCCCTTGTTCCAGGTGGGGAGAGGCGCGTGAAACGGATTTTGCTGGCGGCCTCACTGGCCACGATGGCGGTACAGCCGCAGGCCGGGGCCTGGGCACAGACCCAGGTTCAGGACCAAACGCGTACCCAGCCGCAGATTCTTGCCCAGGCCGCGTCCGGGACTTCTTCCCCGGCCGCCCGGCGAGACTTTCCCATTGTCATCAAGCCCGGGCTGGCGGCCGTGATCTCTCTGGGCAATGGCGATACGCAGCAAGCGAGCGTACGCGTGGGCGACGGCCCCCTCCAGCCGCTGGCCACCTTCGATGACGACACCGTGGACCAGGTGCAGGCCGTGGACATCAACCACGACGGCTACCGCGACCTGATCCTGGGGCAAAGCGGCGGCAGCACGCAGCTTTTCGCCCGCCTGTTCCTGTACCAGCCGGATCGCCGCGGCTACCAGGAAATTGCCCACCCCGACAACGCCAGCCCCTGCAAAGGCTTCGTCAACCCGGTCATTGACGACAAGCAGCCTGTGATTCACGTGGCCTGCCGCTACGGCGCCGCCAGCAATGGCTTTGAAGACTACGTGCTGCGCCCCGACGGCACCGTGCGCGCCACATCGTGGGGCACCCAGGCGCTGTTCGCGCTGGAGAGCGAGGCTGCCGAACTGACCTACCGTTTTCGGGAAGACGGCGCCATCGACCGCATCGACATCGAGGGCGAAGGATCGCCGCTGGAGGGCGGCACGGTGCCGGTCAGCCGGCTGGACCTGTACGACACGCCGGACGTCAACGCCCGGCCCGGCACGACCGCCGCTGAAGGCGAACACCTGGACGTCGTCGCGCTGCGCCCGCCCGACTGGCTGCAAGTGCGCTACGCCGACAAGACGGCGGGCACGGTGCTGAAATGGGTGCGCTACGGCGATCTGCGCGTCGACAAGCATCGGCTGGCAACGCCGTCGCCGAAAGACAGGCTGACGCTTGAGCTTGCCGACACGCTGGCCGATTGGAATGGCGAAGACGGCGGGCAGTTCATGGTCAGCGTGGCCAACCATGGCGACGGGCCCGTTGCCCTGAACGCGCCGCGCGTGTGGCTGCTGTTGACCAACGCGCAGGGCGAGCGCATCGTGCACCCGCTGTACCAGCGTGAGGGCGACACGCTGCACCCCGCCAACCCGCTGGGCTTGGCGCGCGACCCGGTCGTGTGGGCCGCCGGTGAAGATGGAAAACCGGCTTACCTGCTGAACGACAACGGCTATGGCAGCGTGCCGTTCCTGCCCGCCCTTGCGCCCGGCAAGTACCGCGCCGCCGCCGTCCTGACCGACCCGGGCAATCTTGCCGCGCCCATCGTGTCCAACGACGTCCGCTTTGATTACCCGCTGCCGAAACGGCCGCCCGCCGCGCAGTAGCCGCGCGTTCATCATCCACCACAGCGTCCCGACCCGTGACCTTTCCTCGCGCTGATCGCGGCCATTCGGGCGATAAGCCGGCCCCGGCTTCGGACCGGACTTCGAAGTCTGCAATGCCCCGCCGCGCCGGCCGCGTGGCCGCCTTATTGCTTGCCGCCGTTTTGCTGGGCGCCGTTCTGCTGGCCGCCGCCCTGGCCGCAACTGGCCTGCTTACTGGCCTGTCCACCCAAGCCCGCCCCGCCGACGTCGCCATCGTGCTGGGCAACACCGTGCTGCCCAACGGCCAGCCCTCGCCACGGCTAGCGGCCCGACTGGATCGCGCCTATGACTGCTACGCGGCCGAGCAATGCCACACCCTGTTCGTCAGCGGTGGCATAGACCCGGCCGGGGCCGACGAGGCCGCCGTGATGCGCGGCTACCTGTTGGCACGCGGCGTGCCCAGCGACCGCATCGTGACGGACAGCGCGGGCGACAATTCCTGGGCCACCGCGCGCCATGCCGGCGCCTACATGCGCGAACACGGCTATACCCGCGCGCTGGTCGTGACGCAGTATTTCCACGTCCCCCGCACCATGCTGGCCTTGCGCCGCCATGGCGTGGCGGACGTCAGCGGCGGCTATCCGCGCTTCTTTGAATGGCGCGATATTTATTCCCTATTTCGAGAACTGCCGGCCGTGGCGTGGTATGCGCTGCGCCCGCTATAGTGACCACCGCCACCTGCCATTGCCCCGCCATTCAAGGACCGACCCCGTGCTGATTTTCCACAACCCCGTCCATGACCAACACGCCGGTCGCCACGAAATGTTCCGGGGCAAGCTGGTGCCCTGCCACGAAACGCCGGCCCGGCTGACCTTTGTGCTGGACGCGCTGCGCCAGCGTGGCATCGGCGAACTGCGTGCGCCGTCCGCGCCCGACATGGACCTGATCAAGCGCGTGCACACGCCGCGCTACGTGGATTTTCTGGCCCGAGCCTGGCAAGACTGGGTGGCGCTGGATCCGGCCAACGCGGACATTGACATCCTGCCTTCCGTCTGGCCGGTGCGCGGCTTTCGCCACGATATCGAACCCACCAATTTCGCCGCCCGCGTCGGGCTGTTTTCGTTTGATAGCGGCTGTCCGTTGACGGCGGGCACCTGGGTGGCGGCCACCGCCGGCGCGGCTTGCGCCATCGACGCCGCGCGCGCCGTCACCCCCGCTGGCGGCCCGCGTGCCGCCATGGCCTTGACGCGCCCGCCCGGCCACCATGCCGGCGCTGATTTCTTCGGCGGTTACTGCTTCCTGAACAACGCCGCACTGGCCGCGCAAGCCCTGCGCGAAGCGGGCGCCGCGCGCGTGGCGATTCTGGATGTGGACTACCACCACGGCAACGGCACGCAAAGCATCTTCTACGAACGCGGCGACGTGTTGACGGTGTCGATCCATGGCGACCCAACCACCGAATACCCCTTCTTTCTGGGCTATGCCGACGAAGCAGGCGAAGGCGCGGGCTTTGGGGCCAACCTGAATTTGCCGCTGCCCGCGGGCACCGACTTCGCCACCTGGATGCAAGCGCTGCAACAAGGGCTTGCCGCCGTGCAAGCGTTCAAGGCCGACGCGGTCGTGGTCGCGCTAGGCGTGGACACCTACGAAGGTGATCCGATCTCGACATTCAAGCTGAAAAGCGCGGACTATCTGGCCGTCGGCCAGGCGCTGGCCAGCCTGGGCCTGCCAACCGTTTTCACGATGGAAGGCGGCTATGCCGTGGCCGACGTAGGCATCAACGTGGCGAACGTGCTGGAAGGATTCGGGGGCTGAAAAAAGCCCCCGGCCGAAGGATCAATCCCGCGTTTCCAGCACCTTGTTGATGCGCAATGCCAGCAAGGTGCATGCCGCGCCCGACAGCAGGTAGACGCTGACGGCCACCAGGCCGAAGCGGGCCGACAAGCCCAGCGCAACCACCGGCGCGAATGCCGCGCCGACCAGCCACGCCATGTCCGACGTAAGCGCGGCGCCCGTGTAGCGGAAGCGGCGCGTGAAGTTTGCCGTGACGGTGCCAGACGCCTGTCCATACGACAAGCCCAGCAACGCGAAGCCGATCAGGATGAAGGCGTCCTGCCCCACCGGCCCGCCGCCCAGCAGCCACGGTGCGAACAGCGCAAAGATGCCGATCGCCACCGCCAGCATGCCCAGCGTGGTGCGCCGGCCGATGCGGTCGGCCAACCAGCCGGAAGCCACCGTGCCCAGGATGCCCAGCACCGCGCCAAAGATCTGCACAATCAGCACGTCGGTAATCTGTTGCGTGGCGCTGATCGCAATCCACGACAGCGGGAACACGGTGACAAGGTGGAACAGCGCATAGCTGGCCAGCGCCGCGAACGCGCCGATGAACAGGTTGTAGCCTTGTGAACGCAGCATCTCGGTGATGCTGATGGGTTCCAGTTCGCCTTCTTCAAGCAGCTGCGTGTATTCCTCGGTGACGACCAGGCGCAGCCGCGCGAACAGCGCCACCACGTTGATGGCGAACGCCACGAAGAACGGATAGCGCCAGCCCCATTCGATGAAGTCGGCCTGCGTCAGCGTGACGTGCAAATACAGGAACAACGCGCTGGCGACCAGGAAGCCGACCGGTGCGCCCAACTGCCCCATCATCGAATACCAGCCACGCCGATTGGGCGGCGCGTTCAACGCCAGCAACGACGGCAGCCCATCCCACGAGCCACCGAAGGCCAACCCTTGCAGGCAGCGAAATACGGCAAGCAAGGTGATGGCGTGCGCGCCGATGGTTTCGTAGCTGGGCAGAAACGCCATGCCTACCGTGGCCGTGCCCAACACAAACAGCGCAACCGTCAATTTTGTGGCGCGGCCCCAACGCCGCTGCACCGCCATCGACAGCGCCGTGCCGATGGGCCGCATGATGAACGCAAACGAGAAGATCACGAAGGACCACAGCGTGCCTTCAAGCGGTGCTTCAAAGGGGAAAAAGACTCGGGGAAAGACCAGCACGCAAGCGATGCCGAACACGAAAAAATCGAAGTATTCGGATGCGCGCCCCACCACCACGCCGACGGCGATTTCGCCAGGAGCCACCTTGGCATGGCTGGCCCCGCCGGACGGTGCCCCCGGGCCGGGAACGGAAGGGGCATGACCGGGATACTGCGTGGAGGTCGACATGGATGTGCTCACTGTAGGAAGTTCGAAACCGCCTTGTCTACGATCTTGCAACATGCCAGTGCAACGCAACGTTGCTGCCCGCCAAGCCGCGCCCGCATTGGGATAGCGCCCTGCCGCGCACGCCTTGCCGCGCACACTTTTGTTCTTTTTACCCTAGATTTTTCGCGGCTTCCAGCGTAGTGTTGCGTTTACCTCCCACGGTTACGTTTCGAGGTATGGCTATGTTGTCCATCACCAGGCTCCGCGGATTGATCCTGATTACCGCCCTGCCATTGCTCGCTGGATGCAATGCAGTGCTGCTGTCGCCCTCGGGCGATGTCGCGCTTCAACAGCGTAATCTGATCATCATTTCAACCGGCTTGATGCTGCTGATCATCGTGCCGGTGATCTTCCTGACCTTTCTGTTTGCGTGGCGCTATCGGGCCAGCAACAAAGAGGCTCACTACGATCCGGAATGGAACCACTCCACCATGCTGGAGCTTCTGATCTGGGCGGCGCCGCTGCTCATCATCATCGCGCTGGGCGCGTTGACCTGGGTCAGTACCCACCAGCTGGATCCCTACCGCCCGCTTGCCCGCCTGTCCGAAGGCCGCGAGGTGCCCACGGGCACCAAGCCGCTGGTGGTCGAAGTGGTGGCGCTGGACTGGAAGTGGCTGTTCCTGTACCCCGAACAAGGCATCGCCGCCGTCAACGAAATGGCGGCGCCCGTTGACCGCCCCATCCAGTTCAAGATCACCTCGTCGTCGGTGATGAATTCATTCTTCGTGCCCGCGCTGGCCGGCCAGATCTACGCCATGCCCGGCATGCAGACGACCTTGCACGCGGTCATCAACCACCCCGGCGAATACGAAGGGCTGTCGGCCAACTACAGCGGCTCGGGCTTCTCGGGCATGCGCTTCAAGTTCCATGGGCTGGACCAGCAGGGCTTTGACAAGTGGGTGGCCGACACGCGCGCCTCTACCCAGCGGCTGACGCGCGATGCCTACCTGAAGCTTGAGCAGCCCAGCGAACGCAACCCCATCCAACACTACGCCTCGGTCGCACCCGGCCTGTTCGACGCCATTGTGAACCGCTGCGTCGAAGGCAACCGCATGTGCATGAAAGACGCCATGGCCATCGACGCGCAAGGCGGCATGGGCATACCGGGCGCGCTCAACGTCACCACGCTGGACGCGCAAACGCGCGAACGGCTGGGCCTGACCGACACCAAGCCGCGCAAGTATGTGGGCGCCATGTGCACGTCCACCGAAGGGCTGGTGTTGTAGCGGCATGCGCGCGGTCCGCGCCGTCCGCACCGCACATCGGATGACGCAGGGTTTCATGAAATCGTGGTTTTTACGCTGGAATCAAGATGCCTGATCAACCAGACCTCACCAAGCTGATCTTCGGTCGCCTGACCTGGGACGCCATCCCCTACCACGAGCCCATCCTGATCGCCACGTTTTTCATGGTGGCCATCGTGGGCATCGTGGTGCTCGGGTCCATCACCTACTACAAGAAGTGGGGCTACCTGTGGCATGAATGGTTCACCAGCATCGACCACAAGAAAATCGGGATCATGTATGTGATCCTGGGCATCGTCATGCTGCTGCGCGGCTTTGCCGACGCCATCATGATGCGCTTGCAGCAGGCTGTGGCGTTCGGCGATTCCACCGGTTATCTGCCGCCGCACCACTACGACCAGATCTTTACCGCGCACGGCGTGATCATGATTTTCTTCGTGGCCATGCCGCTGGTCACGGGATTGATGAACTACATCGTGCCGCTACAGATCGGCGCGCGCGACGTGGCTTTTCCGTTCTTGAACAACTTCAGTTTCTGGATGACGACGGGCGGCGTGATCCTGGTGATGATGTCGCTGTTCGTGGGGGAATTCGCGCGCACCGGCTGGCTGGCGTATCCCCCGCTGTCCGGCATCCTGCACAGTCCGGATGTCGGGGTCGATTACTACATATGGGCGTTGCAGATTGCCGGGGTGGGAACCCTGCTATCCGGCGTGAACCTGCTGGTCACCATCGTGAAAATGCGCGCGCCCGGCATGAAGATGATGCGCATGCCCATCTTCACGTGGACCGCGCTGTGCACCAACGTGCTGATCGTGGCGGCCTTCCCCGTGCTGACGGCGGTGCTGGCGCTGCTGTCCATGGACCGCTACGTGGGCACCAACTTTTTCACGGCGGACTTCGGCGGCAACGCCATGATGTACGTGAACCTGATCTGGATCTGGGGCCACCCCGAGGTCTACATCCTGATCCTGCCGGCCTTCGGCATCTTCTCTGAAGTGGTGGCCACGTTCTGCCGCAAGCGCCTGTTCGGCTATGCGTCCATGGTGTACGCCACCGTCGTGATCACGGTGCTGTCGTACCTGGTTTGGCTGCACCACTTCTTCACCATGGGGTCCGGGGCCAGCGTGAACTCGTTCTTCGGGATCACCACCATGATCATCTCGATCCCGACCGGGGCCAAGATCTTCAACTGGCTGTTCACCATGTATCGCGGCCGCATCCGTTTTGAAGTCCCCATGCTGTGGACGCTGGGCTTCATGGTCACCTTCGTGATCGGCGGTATGACCGGTGTGCTGCTGGCGGTGCCGCCCGCGGACTTCGCGCTGCACAACAGCCTGTTCCTGATCGCGCACTTTCATAACGTGATCATCGGCGGCGTGCTGTTCGGCTTGATGGCCGGCATTACCTACTGGTTCCCGAAAGCCTTCGGCTACAAGCTGGACCCGTTCTGGGGCAAGTGCTCGTTCTGGTTCTGGCTGGTGGGCTTCTACGTAGCCTTCATGCCGCTGTATGTGCTGGGCCTGATGGGGGTGACGCGCCGCGTGAATCACTTTGAAGACATGTCGCTGCAAATCTGGTTTCAGATCGCGGCGGTCGGCGCCTTGCTGATTGCCTGCGGCATCGCCAGCTTCATCATCCAGCTGATCGTCAGCTATCGCCGCCGCGACCAACTGCGCGACTTCACCGGCGACCCCTGGGACGGCCGCACGCTGGAATGGTCCACGTCGTCGCCGCCGCCGCAATACAACTTTGCCTTCACACCGCGCGTGCATGACCTGGACGCCTGGTGGCAGATGAAACAGCACGGCTACGAACGGCCGCAGCAAGGCTTCATCCCCATCCACATGCCCAAGAACACCTGGGCCGGCATCGTGCTGGCGGGCATCAGCGTGGTGATGGGCTTTGCGCTGATCTGGCACATGTGGCCGCTGGCCGTGCTGTCTTTCGTGGCGCTGATCCTGGTGTCCATCATTCATACCTTCAACTACAAGCGCGACTACTACGTGCCGGCCGATGAGGTCGTGCGCGAAGAGGCCGCCCGCACGAGGTTGTTAGCGAATCATGTCTGATACCTTGGCCCCCACCCTGCAAGGCGGCGCCGCGCCGCCGCAAGAGCCCGTGTTCTACGTGCCGGGCGAACACCATCCCAAGAACGGCACGCTGCTTGGGTTCTGGGTCTATCTGATGAGCGATTGCCTCATCTTCGCGTGCCTGTTCGCCACCTACGGCGTGCTGGGGCGCAGCTACGCGGCCGGGCCATCCGGCGCCGACCTGTTCGACCTGCCGCTGGTGGCGGTGAACACGTCGCTGCTGCTGTTGTCGTCCATTACCTACGGCTTTGCCATGCTGGAGATGCGGCGCAACCACATCGGCGCCACGCAGCTGTGGCTGGCGGTGACGGGCCTGCTCGGGCTGGGCTTTCTGTCGCTGGAAATCTACGAATTCGCGCACCTGATCCACCAGGGCGCGGGGCCGCAGCGCAGCGCCTTCCTGTCGGCGTTCTTCACGCTGGTGGGCACGCACGGGCTGCATGTCACGTTCGGCATCGTGTGGCTGGTGACGATGATGATCCAGGTGCGGATGCATGGCCTGATCCCCGAGAACCGCCGCCGCCTGATGTGCCTGTCGATGTTCTGGCACTTCCTGGACCTGATCTGGGTGGGCGTGTTCACCTTCGTGTACCTGATGGGAGTGCTGCCATGACGACGTCGCACATGGACAACCTGGCTGATCGTGGGCTGCATGGCCACGGCCACGGGCATGACCACGGCCATGGCCACGGCGGCGGCCATGACCACCACGACGACGATGACGGCGCCGGCCATGGCACGCTGAAAAGCTATGTCACCGGCTTCATCCTGGCGGCCATCCTGACCGCCATTCCGTTCTGGCTGGTCATGAACCGCGTGTTTCCCAGTTCGCGCACGACGGCGCTGGTGATCCTGGCGTTTGCCGTGGTGCAGATCGTGGTCCACATCATCTACTTCCTGCACATGGACACCAAGTCCGAAAGCGGCTGGAACATGTTGGCGTTAATATTCACGCTGGTGCTGGTCGTAATCACGCTCAGCGGATCAATCTGGATCATGTATCACTTGAACTCCAATATGATGCCCATGTCCACACACGACATGCGGAATATGCCCTGATGGCAGCAGTAAAAGACACCACTATCCGCGACACCCCCCGTAAACCGCGCAGCAAAACCACCCTGGTCATCCTGGGCGTGGTTGCTGCCGGCCTGTTCGCCGGCCTTTGCGCGCTGGGCACCTGGCAGGTGCACCGGCTGGCCTGGAAACAAGAGCTGATCTCGCAGGTGAAGCAGCGCGCGCACGCGCCCACCGCCCCCGCGCCGGGCAAGCAGGAATGGCGCGGCCTGACGTCAAGCAATGCCGAATACCGGCACGTCACCGCCACCGGCACGTATCAGTACGACCGCCAGACGCTGGTGCAGGCCGCCACCGAACTGGGCAGCGGCTACTGGGTCATGACGCCCTTGCAAATGGCCGATGGCGGCACGGTGCTGGTCAATCGCGGGTTTGTGCTGCCGCAATGGCGCAAGACAGAAGGCGCCAACCCGCCGCCGCCCGCCGAAGGCCGCGTGACGGGCCTGCTGCGCATGGGCGAACCCGGCAGCGGCTTTTTGCGCAACAACGATCCGGCCGCCAACCTCTGGTATTCGCGTGACCTGCCCGCCATTGCCGCCGCGCGCGGCCTGACGGACGTGGCGCCCTACTTCATCGATGCCGACGCGGCGTCCAGCCCGGGGCGCGATCCGGCCAAGGCCCCCGTCGGCGGGCTGACCGTGCTGGAATTTCCGAACAACCACCTCGTCTATGCCATTACCTGGTACGCGCTGGCGCTGATGATCATCGTGGGCGTGGTGATTTTCGTGCGTGAAGACAAGCGCGCGCGGGCCAAGGCCTGACGAACGACTCTTCAGGCCATAAAAAAGCCGCACTGCCCGAATCGGGCGTGCGGCTTTTTTCATGGGCGACGCTATCGGCTCAGCGCGAGGCCCACGCAATGCTGCCGGCTTCCGGGCATACCCACGACGTTTGCAGCCGCTGCCGGATCTGGGCCAGGTCCTGTTCCACCAGCAACTGGCCGTCGCGAAACACCGGCACCAGCGCGCCGCCCGCCGCTTGTTCAGGCGTCTGCTGGTCGTGCAGTTCATAACCCGTGGCGGTCTCGTCCACGCGCAGCAGGCCCTTGGCCGAACGCTTCACGCCGGAATCCGTGACCGGGTCCTTGACCAGTTCCTCGGGTTCGCCGTTGACTTCGGCGTACGTGGCTTTCAGTGCCCAGCCGAAGGTGTCGCGCGTCAGGTACTGGTACGTGTACGAGCCAATGCCCAGCACCACATTGCCGGAGGCGTAGCCCTTCTTTTCCAGGCGCACAAGAATGTCGCGGCCGCGTGCCAGCGTGATCGAATCGCCGTAGATCAGGCCAACGTGCGGGTCCAGCAGCTTGTAGCCACGGTCCGTCACCACACCACCGAAAATGTCCCACAGGCACTGCACCGCGCCCTTGACCTCGGCTTCGCGCAGCGGCTGGACGGCGCGGGCGTCATCGTCCAGCAGCCAGTACTTGCCGGTGGCGGCGTCGCGCACCGCCTCGAAGCCTTCGCGCCGCGCGGCGGCCAGCGCCGTCGCATCCTGGACGGCCGGCACGTCGGTGCAGAAATAGCCCGTCAGGATCTTCACCGGGTCGCCGGAATCCGGGCGGAACACCACCTTGGCATTGCCGTACGGGTCGGGCGTGCGCGCCAGGATTTCCGACTTGAGCGCAGCGGCGAAATCGGTCACCACCTGCCAGAAGTCCCAGGTGTCGGACACCACCGACACGATGCCGCCGGGATACACCTGGGTGACCAGGCGGCGAATGGTTTCGATCTCGCCTTCCTTGCTGCCCAGGCACATCACCGAGTGTTCCGTCGCGGGCACCGACCCACCGACCAGTTCCCGATCGGAATCCGCGCCGTAGATGTCTTCCAGGTAGTCGATGGCGGGAATCGTGTCCGTGCCGGTGAACGACAGCAAGTGGCCCGCGCCGCTCTTGCGTGCGTCGTACAGGCCGGACATGCCGCGCATGGAAAAGTCGTGCCCCTGCCAGTTCACGAAGTCCATGGGGCTGCCCGTGGTGCGCGCGAAATAGGTCAGCAGCTTGCGGTATTCAAAGGCAATGGTGGCCACCGTGGACGGCTTCCACGATTCGCAACTGAACAGGGTTTCGATGTAGGTGACCAGCCACGCAAAGTCAGGATGCGTGTTGATGAAGGTGACGGGCGGCACGCGGATGTCGACGCGGGCGCCTTCGGGCACCGAGCGGATCTCCAGCGGCAGGTAGCCCAGTTCATACAGCGCTTGCAGGTGGTCGACGGTGACGGCGCCCTTGCCCAGCGCATTGTCCACGCGGCGTTGGTATTGGCGCACCGCGCTGCCGGCCGGCTTGCCGAAGAATTCGCGGTTGAACAGGTCGATCAAGATTTCCTTGATAAAGCCTTGCAGGCCGAACCAGACGATCTTGTCGTCGAACAATTCGGGCAGCACCGGCGCCAGCCGCGCCGAGCGTGGCGTGAAGTTGGCCAGGATCTTGTTGGTGCCCTTGGGGTACTGGAAGGGGTGGCCAGTCTTGTAGAAATCCGCTTGCAGGAAGGGGTTGATGCCGTTCTTGGCGATCAGGGTGTCGGGAGCATTCATGGCAGTTTCCTTCTTAGTTCACAAGCGCGGGGATGGCGCACGCCTGGGGGTTGGGCGCCAAAGACGGCGATGCAGGCGTTGGGCGGTCCGGGCCTACGCAGACCGGGGCGCCGTCGCCATCGGTCAACGTCCAGTCGTAGGCGGTGAACACGCCGGCATAGCGTTCATTCAAAGCCGTCAAGCCATGGCTGAAGATGCCATGCGTGACGTACAGGTAAAGCGGCTGGCGCGTCTTGTCGGCAAGCGCCAGCGCCAGTTCCAGAAAGGTGCGGCCGCCGTCGCAGATGTCGTCCACCACCAGGATGGGCTGGTCGGGAATGTCGTCGGGCACGCGGGTTTCGGTGATGCGGCCCGTTTGCGGGTCGCGCACTTTTTCGGCGTAGCGCACGTCGGCCACGCCCAGCTTCTTGGCCAGGGCCTGCACCCGCTTGCGGGCGCCGGCGTCGGGCGCCATCAACGTCACGCCCTTGGCAAAGGCCGGTGCCGCCAGCGCCCGGCCGACAAACGCGGCGGCGTCCACCACGCGCACGCGCTGCAACAGCGCGGGGGTAACGTCGCTGTGCGGTTCGGTGATGGTGACGGTGGCGTATTGCTGGTCGTTGATCAGCTTGCAGAAGACGGCCGCGCCCAGGGCCTCGCCCGGGTTGCACACCCGGTCTTGCCGGGCATAGGGCACGTAGGGCATGTCCAGATGCACCGGCACGGCGGGATTCAGGCGGCGCAAGGCGTCGGTCAGCATCAGCAGCTGCATGACGTCATTGGCGGCCTTGAGCAGCGCGTGGATACGGAACTCGGTGGCGGCATCGGCCGCCGCGCGCAAGCCGGCGGGCACCGTGACCTGGCTTTCGCCGCCGGGAAACACGAACGCGGTCGGCGTTTCGGTTTGGCGTTGTCCTTCTACTACGGCAGTGATGGTGAACATGATCGGCCCTTAGTGGCGTTTCAAAACTAAGTGAGGCAAGTATATGCGCACTTATTGTTATCTTGCAACTATGTCGTTGAAAGTCCGCGTTGCGTGGCGGGTGTTGGCGTGCAGGGTCATCCGACTGTGCGGTCGAACAGGGCGAAGTCTTTCAGGCGGTACAGGCGCGCGGGGCGCTGCGCCCCGGTGACGAAATCGCCCGTCGGTTCCAGCACCCCCCAGGCGTCCATCTTCCTGCGGAAGTTCGATTTTTCCAGCCGCGTCTGCAAGATGGCTTCGTAGGTGTGCTGGAGCTCGGTCAGGGTGAAGCGTTCCGGCAGCAGGAAGAAGGGCAAGGTCGAGTAGCTGGATTTGCCGCGCAGGCGGGCCACGGCGGCGGCCACGATGGCGGCGTGGTCGAACGCCAGCGCGGGCAACGCGTCCACGCTGACAAAGCGCAGGCCCTGCCCCGCCGCCGCTTCCAGTTCGGCCACCGGCACCAAGGCCACGTATGACACGGACAAGGACCACTGGCGGGGGTCACGCTGGGGGCCGGAGAACACCTGTAGCTGTTCCAGGTAACGCGGTTCAAAGCCGGTTTTTTCGCGCAGGACCCGGCGGATGCTGGCTTCGGTGCTGTCGTCTTCGTCCGCATGCACCACGCCGCCCGGCAGCGCCATGGCGCCCCTGAAGGGCGCGCGGTCGCGCTGGTGCAAGGCAATTTCAAGGCCGCCGGCCCGCAAGGTCAGCAGGACGGCGTCAACGGTCACAAGGGGCTGTGGATAGTCCACGGGGCAGTTTCCAGATCAAGGCTTCGGGGCAAGATGCCACTATGACGGCGCGCGGTCAATCGGCGGGCGACATAGGCGCCAGCATCAGGCCGCAGCATGAGCCGTCAGCAGGGCCGCCCGATTAGACGAAATAGCCGGAACATCCCAGGCAATCAAAGGTAAATAGCGTAAATGTTCTACACTTGCGCCCGGGAACACCGCTGGGTTTGATGCCTGGCGTGGTGTTCCCTTTGTTTTTTCCCCTCAAAAATCCCAGGAGATTCCCGGATGAAAAAGACGCTGCTCGCCGCTGCGATGCTGACCGCTTTCACAGGCATTGCACAGGCAGAACCGTCAGTCACCCTCTATGGTGTCATCGACACCGGCATTGGCTACAACAAGATCAAGGGCGACGGCTACAGCGGTAGCAAGCTTGGCATGATCAACGGCATCCAGGCCGGCTCCCGTTGGGGCGTGCGCGGATCCGAAGATTTGGGCGACGGCCTGCGCGCCGTGTTCAAACTGGAAAGCGGCTTTGATTCCGCCAATGGCCAACGCGGCCAGTCCGGCCGCCTGTTCGGCCGCCAAGCCACCATCGGCCTGGCCAACGACGCCTGGGGCCAGCTGGACTTCGGCCGCCAAGCCACGATCGGCTCGAACTACCTGGCCGACATTGACCCCTTCTACACCAGCTACACCCAGTCGAACCTGGGCCTGGGTTTCAGCGCGGCCAACACCATGCGCTGGGACAACATGGTCATGTACCGCACCCCGTCGGTGAACGGCTTTGAATTCGGCATCGGCTATTCGTTTAACGCTGACGACACCACCGCCGACCAGACCGGTTTCCGCACCGCCGACAACACGCGCGGCATCACGGCCGGCCTGCGCTACGTGCAGGGCCCGCTGAACGTGGCGCTGACGTACGACCAGTTGAACGGCTCGAACCGTGGCAACATCGACAGCAACGCCACGCCGCGCCAATACGCGTTGGGCGTGTCGTACGACCTGGAAGTGGTGAAGCTCGCCGCCGCCTATGGCCGCACCACCGACGGCTGGTTCGTCGGCCAGGACCTGCCGGCCGACACCCCGTTCAGCGATGAATTCGGCACCAACCGCTTCGTCAACGGCTTCAAGGCCAACGCCTACATGCTGGGCGCGACCGTGCCGGTGGGCGGCGCCAGCAGCGTGTTTGCCTCGTGGCAGCACGTGGCCCCGTCCAACGACAAGCTGACCGGCGGCGACGCCAACATGAACGTGTACAGCGTGGGCTACACCTACGACCTGTCCAAGCGCACCAACCTGTATGCCTATGGTTCGTACGGCACGGACTACGCGTTCATCGACGGCCTGAAGAGCACGGCCGCCGGCGTGGGCGTGCGCCATCAGTTCTAAGGCACGCATGACACGGCCGGGCGACAGGCGATAGCGCGATAGCGCGATAACACGCCAGTTCGCCAGCCCGATAAAAAGCGGGGCGAGTCCGATGGGACGCACCCCGCTTTTTGCTTTGGCCTGGCAGGCGCTGCCTGCGTTTCGCCTGCCGCGCCCCCCGGCGCTTCATCCGCCTATCGCGCGCCCGCGCGTTCCAGCTGGGCAACGATTTCGGCCTGACCCTTCTGACGCGCGTGCCGCAACGGCGTCACGCCCTCCCGATCCGCCAGGTTCACGTCGGCGCCCGCCCCGATCAGCATGGCCACGATCGCCTGATGCCGGGGGCCGCCGTCACCCAGAATGATGGCTTCCAGCAGGCCCGTCCATCCCAGCCGATTGACGTGATCGGGCTTGGCGCCCGCTTGCAGCAGCGTCCTGACCACCTCTACATGCCCGCGTTCGCAGGCAGGAATCAACGCGGTGCCGCCGTAGCGGTTGGTGCTTTGCAAGTCCGCGCCGTGGCGCAAAGTCAGTTCAAGAATTTCGCGATTGCCTTGCGCGCCCGCCAGCAGGTAGGCGCTGTCCTGCATGCCGTTTTGCGCGTTCACGTCCGCGCCGGCTTCGATCAGCACGCGCGCCGCCTCCACGTGGTTGCCCTGCGTGGCGCGCAGCAACGCCGTGTTGCCTTGCGCGTCGCGCCCGTCCGGCGGCACGCCTTGGTCCAACAATTCCCGCACGCGCGCTGCCTGGCCCAAGGCGGCGGCCTCGCGCAATTGCGCCGTCGGGTCCACCGCGGCACGCGCCTCGCCGCTGGCCGCGCCCATTGCCCCAACGGCGCCCAACGTGCTTAGCGCCAATACGAAACAGGCCCGCCAGTGTTTGATCGTTGCCATTGCCGGTATCCTCCCGTCTGAATCGAGGACCGATTATGGACAAGCCCCTGGCGAATGGGAAATCGATGGCGTGTCATGGCCGGTGCAATACGGGGGAAACACGCCGCCGTCATGATTGGATACCTTTAGATCGCCGCAATACGGCCCGCCCATGACCCTCAACTTTGCTTCCCGCCTGCCCTTGAAACCTCTTGCTCGCCTGCTGGCCGTGGCATTGCTGCCGCTGGCCCTGGCCGCCTGCAACGGCAGCGACGACAACGACGACGCGCCCGCCTCGCCCATCGTCAGCGCGCCGCCCGCTGTCGACCCGGCGCCCGTCGTCGACCCCACCCCGGACCCCGACGTCCCCGCGCGCAACACCGCCTACCTGAACGCCAAGGCCGGCGACGTCATCCAGGTCACCATCGACGCCCTGCGCCCTACGCAGGCTGCCATCGGCTACGACCAGATCTACTACAAGCTGGGCCGTTGGCAAGGCGACTTCAACCGCTCGTGGGCCGGCGACGACGCCCGCCAGCTGGACTACCTGGATCGCACCGTCGGCAAGAAGTTTGACGACTACTGCGAGGACATGGGCGGTGTGGAACGCGCCGAAAAATTCGCCGACCTGGCTGCGGCCCGCGCCGCGCGGCTGGATCAGCCCGCCACTTTCGCGTGCAAGGACGCACCGGGCACGCATCCGGAAAACCTGAAAACCGTGGTGGTGGGCTGGGACGGCAACCTGTACCTGACCGACGGCCATCACACGTTCTCGTCGTTGCGCGAGATATTCGATGGCGGCCCAAAGCTGCCCGTCTGGGTCAAGGTGGATGCCAACTACAGCAGCCTGCCGACCGCCGCCGCATTCTGGCAACGCATGGTCGACGAACGCCGGGCGTGGCTGCGCGATGGCCAGAACCAGCCCATCACCGTCGACCAATTACCCAGCCGCCTGGGTCTGGCCAGCGCCGACGAAGCCGGCGGCATGCAGGAAGACCGCTATCGCTCGCTGGTGTACTTCACCCGCGACATCGCCTACCAGAACGGCAACCTGCCCGAGTTCGCGGAGTTTCTGTGGGGTGACTGGCTGCGCCGCCAGGTAGCGGCCGGGCAACTGCCGGCGCTGGACCAATACAAGATGGCCGCGCCCGCCACGCCCGCGCAGATCCTGGCGGTCAGCACGCTGAGTTCGACGCTGGTTCCCGGCGGCGCCAACGACAGCTATGCCGCCGCCGTTCGCGACGCCTCGTTGAAAATGGGCGCGCTGGCCGACACCGATATTGTGTTCGACGACCGGCAGGCGCAAACGCTGGGGCGCATCCCCTTGGCCGCCAACGTGGCCGCGGGCGTCTCCATCAAGAGCCAACGCGACACGCTGGAAGAACTGCCGCGCGTAGACGTCAAGACCGACGGCTCGCCGCGCAACGCCGGCAAGCTGTGGTTTGCGGTGAATTACCGCAATTGCGGCAAACCGGCGGCCGGCACGTGCTGGGGCTGGTAGGCTTTTTTTGCGCGATTCGAGTATCTTGTGCGTCTTCTACGACCTTTCCGAGACCCCGTTATGTCCAACGAGCCCACCACCAGCGCCAACACGGCCCCCCACGCCGACGCCTTCCTGCAATTTTTGGTCAACCTGGTCAACAACGGCGGCCAGCTTGAAAGCATTGGTGTGACGCTGCAAATGGGCGGCATGCTGGTGTCGGGGTCCATCGTGTCGGGCGCGGAATATTTCGACCGGTTCGCCGCCAGCTTCACGGGTTCGCTCGACATGCTGGATGCCGACGCCCGTGATGCGGTGCACCGGTCGCTGGCGGAACTGGGGGATGTGTTCCGCGTGCCGCAGCCGGCCGACCCGCTGCCCAACTACATCCACCTGACCGACGCGCTGTTCTTCACGGCCGACGGCACGCCCATTGCCGGGCAGCCCACGCTGTGGCGCGGCCGGACGAGTTCGGTGGATGGGTTTATCCTGGGCCGCCTGCAATCCGAAACCGGCAACTGAGCTAGCAACTCAGCTGACAACTACGCTAGCTTTCCGCCACGCCGGCGAAGCGCGTGGTTGATGCATTGAATGAGCGCCACGCGTTGCTGTCGGCGTCTAGCCAGATGCCCAGGCATTCGGCGCTGAGCGGGGCGGATAAGGCCGCCCCGCGAAACAGAAGATCGCTGTGCAGGCGCATCCACGCAAAGTCGCGAATGTCTTCCACGCCACCGGCCACCACTTGCAGGTTGGCGCACCAGGCGCGCTCCATCAGGGTGAAGAAGCGGCCCTGCAAGGTGCGGTTTTCGGACAGGCCCAGCGGCACCTGCACATGCAGGCCGTCGGCGCGCAAGGCGCCATGGCCGGTGTCCTTGCCGCGCAAGACGGCGGGAAGCAATCGCGCGCGCAACCGCGCCTGGAATTCCGGATACCGCGACAGCACATCGGCGTGGTCCGACAGGCGGTCCGTCAATGGCAGGGTGAAGGTGATGCGCTTTGCCGGCATCAAGAGGGGCGCGGCATCGTCGTAGCGCGCGTACTTGTTGACCCAGATGGCGTTTTCCAGCACGCCAATGCCCAACTCGGAGCACAGGCGCTCGGCCAGATCGCCATGGCCACGCACATCAAGCGCGTGTTCGAATGACAATTCGATTGGGGTTTTGAATTTCTTGAAGAACGCCACGCCGGCCATCAGGCTGGCGCCCAGGCCCACGGGGTTCAGGCTGCTCCAGGGTGACGGCCGGCAACGGCCCATCACTGCGTATTCGTGGACTTGCCCCTGTGCCGTGAACACGGGCTGGAAGCGCAGCACGACGGACTCTTCGGACAGAGCCCAGGAACGGGCGTCGTCTTTCATGGCAAGACCCGAACGATGGGGTGCGCGGGGGGGCAGAGCCGGGTCAATATCATGCTGTTCTCGATTAACGTCTAAGCGCCGTGCTGAGGCATGCCGCCGGTGTGAAAATGCGCCGGTAGGCAGCTTCTTGGCGAAGTCGGAATCCCACAGATAGTGCCCAACGCTGCCGGGTAAAAGAACAAGAAATTTCTCAAATTCCGGGATTGCGCGGCGCATACCAAAGGGCCTTTTGCTTGGGCCCTTTTCTTCCCCCTTTCTTCCCTTTTTTTTGCGCCCCCCACTTTGAGATTCTTCTTATTCACTGGGTAAGCAGGTGTTTCTACCATGCGTCAAATGCTGGTAGAAGACCATGGCGCTCCCGCCCTAGAACCCCTTGCCGCGCCGCGCGCCGCCTCGCTGTTACTGCACTTTCTTGCAGTGGCGCTGCTCGTCTGTATCGCGGCGGGCGCTACCCTGTACCTGTACTGGGCGTTCAGCAACGTGGTGTCCAACTACCGGCGCCACATGAACGCCGCCGCCTACGAAGCCCAGCATTTTTTCGACCAGCGCGAATCCCTGCTGCGCTCGATATCCGCGTCGGCGGTGCGCAACACCAACCAAGAACCCATCAGCAAGACCCCGTCGCATTTCGGCAAGACGGGGCAAATCGAAGTGCTGCCGCTTCAAGAAGGCCCGGACGCCTACGATTGGGCGCTGGTCCTGACCCCGCGCGACCTGCGCCGCGTGGCACAGGCCAACACGCGCATCGTCTACAGCGCGGTGCGCCACGCCAGCACGGTGCCCATCGCCTCGCACGACCAGCCGGGCACGCCGGCCATTCCCGCGTCCATCCAGCAGTGGCTGGCGCTGACGCTGGCCGACGTGCAGACCCGTGCGCCCACCAACGGCCTGCCGCCCATCGTCTGGCTGCATCCGCCGCAGGACACGGTCAAGCGCCTGTTCCTGTTCACGCCGCTTGATGCGGTACACCCCGAGGCCGCCTGGATCGGCCTGGAAGTCCATGGCGTGGATTCGGCCGTGAACGCGCCGCGCATCGGCGCGGGCGACTACGTGCTGTTCGACGAACTGAGCCGGCCGGTGCTGCGCAGTGCCGGCGCGGGCGCCACCAGCCAGGCCTTGCCGCATACCACCCGCGAAGACGCCTTCGGCCTGCAAGGCCAGGGCTGGCTGCCCGAATACCTGGTGCTGAGCAAATCCGTGGGCGATGACGGGTGGCGCTTGGTTTATTACGCCCCCATGCGCCACGTGCTGCGCGACAACGCCATTGCCTTTCAGACGGCGGCCATTGCCTCGCTGCTGCTGATCATCACCGTGATCCTGCGCGTGCGCTATATCCGCCGGCGCCTGGTGCTGCCCGCGTTGCGCCAATACGAAGCCCTGGCCGATAGCGTGTCGCTTAACCGCAAGCTGATCGAAGTGGCGCCGGTGGGGCTATGCCTGCTGCGGCGTTCGGATCGCGCGGTGGTGTTGTCCAACGACATGGCGCGCCGCTGGTTTCAGGGCACACCGGGCTGGCGCACCGAAATCCTGTCCGCGCAGGGCGATGAAGCCGGCCGCGAACATCGGCTGAACGATGGCCGCACCGCCTATCTCAGCTTTGCGCCCACCACGTACCGGGGCGAAGCGGTGGTGCTGTGCGGCATCAGCGACATTTCTGCGTTAAAGCGCATTGAACATTCCTTGCTGCAAGCCAAGCGCGACGCCGAAGCCGCCAACCAGGCCAAGACGGTCTTCCTGACCACGATGAGCCACGAAATCCGCACCCCGCTCTACGGCATTCTTGGCACGCTGGAACTGTTTTCATTGACCCGAGTCAGCGGCCAACAGGCGCAGTACCTGGAAACCATCCAGCAATCGTCGGCCACGCTGCTGCGTACCATCAACGACACGCTGGACCTTTCCCGCATCGAGGCTGGCCACACTGTGCTGGAACGCGCGCCTTTTTCTCCCGTTGAACTCTTGAACAACGTCGTGGCCAGCTTCGCGGCGCGTGCGCATGCCAAGGGCGTGCGCAGCTATGCCGTAGCTGACCCGGACACCCCCGCCGCCGTCATCGGCGATGCCACGCGCATCCGCCAGATTCTCGACAATCTTGCCAATAATGCGATCAAGTTCACGGATTCCGGGCAAATCGTCCTGCGCCTGAAGGTCAACAGCCGCACCCGCGACAGCGTCGACCTGTGCTTTCAGATCGCCGACACCGGCGCGGGCATCGCCCCCGAACACCAGGCGCGGCTGTTCGAACCCTACTACCAGGTGGACGCCGACAACTGCGTCACGTTGCCGGGCACGGGGCTGGGCCTGTCCATCTGCCGCAGCCTGTCGGACATGATGAACGGCCGCCTTAACGCCGTCAGCGAACCCGGCCTGGGCACCAGCATTACCTTTGAAATCCGGCTGCCGCTTGCACCCGAGGCGCTGGACGCGCCCTCGCTCGAGCTCGCGGGCACGCTGGTCTACGTCCAGGGCGCCGTACCCGAAATCGTTCATAACCTGTGCGACTGGCTGCGCCGCTGGGGCGCGGTCGGCCTGCCCTACCCCGCCGGCGGCGTCACGTCGGGCGAGCCAGCAGTGCTGGTGCAAGCGTGGCCGCACGCGCAAAAGATCGGTAACTGGATCGGGCCGCAGGTCATTTTGCACCCGCCCGGCCTGCGCCCCCGCGTGGAAGACAGCCACCGCAACTGGTTCGCCAGCGCCTACAGCCTGGGCAGCTTCAACCATGCGGTGCGTCTGGCGCAAGGCGGCGCGGCGCGCAGCACCGCCTTCGATCCCAAGGCGCCGCTTGAAGTCCTGGGCCTGCGGATACTGGTCACGGAAGACAACCCCATCAGCCAATTGATCCTGCGCGAACAACTTGAACACATGGGTTGCACGGTGGTGCTGGCCGGCAACGGCCAGGAAGCGCTGAACCTGCCCGACCTGATGACGTTTGACGCCGTCCTGACTGACTTGAACATGCCGCTGGTCGACGGCTACGAGCTAACCCGCATTCTGCGCAAGCGCGGCTTTGACAAGCCCGTGCTTGGGGTCACGGCCAACGCGTTTCCCGACGAGCAGCGTCGCGGCATCAATGCCGGCATGACCAGCCTGCTGGTCAAGCCGCTGCCGCTGACGGTCCTGCGCCAAACGCTGCAATCGGTTAAAGAACTCCGGAGTTGACGATGTTATCCGTGTACAAGGTCTTGGTCCTGGACGACCATGCTTTCCAATGCGCGCAAATGCGTGGCCTGTTCCTTGAGGCCGGCTTCGACCATGTGGACATGGCGAATTCGGCGCAAGAGGCCCTGGAGAAATTTCGGACGCATTCTTACCAGTTGGTGTTGATGGACCTGAACATGCCCGGCATGGATGGCGTGCAGTTCATCCATGAGCTGGCTCGCCTGCAATGCAACCCGATGCTGGCCATCACCACCGCCTGCTCGCGCCGCATCATGAACAGCGTCAGCCTGATGGCCAAGGAAAAGGGCCTGTCGGTGATTGCCGCCTATACCAAGCCCGTCACGCGCGAACACGCGCTGGCCTTGGCCAAGCGGCTGCGCAACCCGCAACAGGGCGGCGTAGCGTCGCCTACGCTGTGCGCGCCACCCGCCCCGCTATTCGACCGGCGCACGCTGGAAAAGGCCTTGGCTGCCGGCCAGATCCAGGCGTGGTTCCAGCCCAAGAAAGCGCTGGCCACCGGCAACATCGTCGGCGCCGAGGCGCTGGCCCGATGGCATCACCAGGAATTCGGCTTCATGCTGCCCGCGTCGTTTCTGGGCGCGGTGCGGCATCACGGCCTGGACCACGCCCTGCTTATCCGGATGCTGGACGACGCCTTGACGGCCTATATCGGATGGCGAGACCAGGGCTTCCGAATGCCGGTTTCCGTCAATTTGCCTACCCGGCTGCTGGACGAACCGGACTTGCCCGACCAGCTTTACAATCTGGTCGCGGATCGGGGTGTGCCGTTCGAAGACGTGACGTTCGAACTGCTGGAAGACGAAACCACCTCGATCCCGGGCCACTACTATATGGGCGCCAGCCGGTTGCGCCTGAAAGGTTTCGGTCTGGCGCAGGATGACTTCGGCAAAGGCTACAACTCGATGTACACCTTGATTTCCACGCCGTTCACCGAACTGAAGATCGACCGCGCCTTTGTCAACGGCGCCGCACAAGACCATGTGCGGGCCGCCGCCTTGCTCTCTTCGGTGCAATTGGGCCGCCAATTAGGCCTGCAAGTCACCGCCGAAGGCGTCGAAAGCACGAAAGACCTGGAGTTTTTACGCGAAATCGGCTGTGATTTCGCCCAAGGCTTCCTGATATCCGCCGCCGTCAACGCCCATGACTTCACCGATCTGCTGGCGGACGAGCCCAGGCCGTATGCCACTCACCCGCTTTAGGACTCTTACCCGCGTATGCAGGAAACGCCGTTTAGCAGGATTGCACGCACTTCACGACGGCTGAATATCGCGCTGTTCGGCATCCTGCCCATTGCCCTTATCTTGATCGGCGCCCTGCTGTGGGGCGCCCAGCGCATCATCAAGCAGGAAGAAGACCGCCTCTTGATGGATTTCGCCGTGCTGGTGGGCTACATCCACGAACAAGAGCTGTTCCTGAAGCAGTTCAGCAAAGAAAGCCAACGGCTGGATGGCCGGCCGCCGGTCGACAACACCGAGTTGTCCACACCCCTGGATTCCACCCGACCGGGCATGCGCGTCTATCGCGGCCAGCACGCGCTGGTCGCCATGCCCTTTTCGCTGTTTTGCGCCTATCCCGCCGAATGCCCGGTGGCCGACAGCCCCGTGCCCGCGGCGGCGGGCTACTTCGCGGACTTCTACAGCACGTTCTGGGCCAACTCGTACTTTCCGGCCGCCGCGGCGTTTCTCGTCAACCGCACCGACAGCGTGGGCGTCGCCGTGCCCGCCATCAACGTCAAGCCGGGCTACGGCGAACCTCTGGTCGAAGACACCCTGCTGCTGGTCAACGACGCCGTCCGCACGCAGCTTGCCAAGGGCGGGGACGACCAGGCATCCGCAACCTTGAACGCGCCGGCCTCCGGCGTGGGCACGGCACACGCCGAAATTCGCTGGTTTCCGCCGGCCGGGCTGCCTGATCGCATGGTGGGCATCATGCCGGCGGGGCTGACCGGTTCGGCCTGGGCCAACCGCGCGGGCGGGCAGCCCGACCTGTATGTGGCCACCCTGTTCAGCCGCCGCCGCATCAACATCTACGATCGCGCGCTGCCGTCTATCCAATACGACGGGTTCTGGCTGTCGCATCGGGACATCGGCCTGATGATCGGCGACGGCCCGGTGCCCAACGTCGAGCACAGCGGCCTGCGCGCCACGGCGGGCGGGCTGATCCTGCAAGTGTCGGACCCGACCGGCATCTGGACGGCGCGCTACCGCGTCACCTACCGCAATTTCTTCGAAGACAACCTGTGGCTGCCCGTCAGCGCCGCGCTGATGTTGCTGTTGAGCCTGGCGGGCGGCATCGGTTATCAGCGCTGGTACACGCGGCGCGTGATCGAGCCGGCGCAAAGCGCCCACCGCGACATTGCCGAAAGCGAGGAATTCAACCGCACGCTGATCCAGACGGCGCCCATCGCCCTATGCGTGCTGGCGCGCGCCAATGGCGACGTGCTGTTCGCCAACAGCCTGGCGCTGGAATGGCTGGGCGCGGCCACCGGCCAGGGCCTGCGCGATTCGCCCGCCGCCCGCCCCTTGCTGGACCAGGTGCTCAACGCGTCCCAGCCCGGCAATATCGAGACCTTTCACGCCGACGACGGCCGGCCGCTGTACGTGGCCTATTCGCCCACGCGCTACAAAAAGCAGGACGTGGTGCTGTGCGCCTTTGCGGACATCAGCGCGCGAGCGGAAATCGAACGCGCGCTGGCGCAGGCCAAACGCGACGCCGACAAGGCCAGCGAAGCCAAATCCACCTTTCTTGCCACCATGAGCCACGAGATCCGCACGCCGCTGTATGGCGTGCTGGGTACGTTGGAACTGATGGGCATGACCGAGCTGAACGCCGAGCAGCGCCAGCACCTTGAGCGCATCCAGAATTCGTCGGTGATCCTGTTGCAGCTGATCAGCGACATCCTGGACATCACCAAGATCGAATCCGGCCAGTTGGCGCTGGAATCCACCCTGTTCCGCCCGCGTGAACTGGTGGAAAGCTGCACTCGGTCATTTGCGGCACTGGCCCGCCAGAAAGGGCTGCTGCTGTTTGCCAGCGTGGACGATTCGGTGGCGCCCTGGGTCACCGGCGACCCGGTGCGCATCCGGCAGATCCTCAGCAACCTGCTCAGCAACGCCATCAAATTCACCGAATCAGGCCATGTCATCGTGCGCCTGCGCGGCGCCGAGCGTGCCGACGGCGCACAAGTGCTGACGCTGCAAGTGGTGGACACCGGCATCGGCATCGACAAGGAAGACCAGGCCCAGCTTTTCAGCCCCTTCTACCAGATCGACAGCGCCAGCCACACCGTGCGCGGCGCGGGCATCGGGCTGTCAATCTGTGCGCGCCTGGCCAAGCTGATGGATAGCGATATCCGCCTGACCAGCGAACTGGGCCTGGGCAGCAGCTTCTCGCTGGACCTGGCGCTACAGCCGGCCGACGGCCCACCCATCGACGAACCCGACCTGCACGGCATCCGCGTCGTGGTGCGCAGCCCGCATCGCGAACTAAGCGACAACGTCTGCCAATGGCTGACCCGCTGGGGCGCGGCCGCCCAGCCCGCGTCGACGCCTTTGGGCCCCGGCGAGGCCGACGACGTGCTGCTCGACATCCTGGGCGACTCGGAAGCGCCGCCCGCCAACTGGATCGGCCATTTCCTGTCGGCCGGCGACCCGCGCGAATCCGCGACGGGCATGCCGGTGCAGGTTGACGGGCACGACCTGGACAGCATCGGCTTCGGCATTTCGCGCTTGTTGCGCGGCGACCCGCCGGTGCCGGCCGAATCCCCCGCCAACGCGCCGCTGGAGCCCCTGAACCTGCGCGTGCTGGTCGCCGAGGACAACCCTATCAACCAAGCCACCTTGCGCCATCAGCTCGAGCAGCTGGGTTGCACCGTGACGGTGGCGGGCAACGGCGCCGAAGCGCTGTCCATGTGGAACATGGCGTATTACGACGTGCTGCTGACCGACGTCAACATGCCCAAAATGAACGGCTACGAGCTGACGGGCGAACTGCGCACGCGCGGCTTTGCGCAGCCCATCATCGGCGTCACCGCCAACGCGATGCGCGATGAAGAAGCGCGTTGCATGGCCGCGGGCATGAATTCGTGGCTGGTCAAACCCATTGAACTGAGCGCGCTGCGCCGCCATCTGGGCGGCATCACGCCGGTGCAACCGGACACCGACGCCCCCGCGCCCCCGCCCTCGCCCGTCGACGCCCCCGAAGCCCCTGCCCCCGCCGACGCCTTGCCCCCCGAACCGCTGGTGCCCGCCAAGTACCGCCGCCTGTTCCTGGACACCATGGACAGCGACCTGAATAATCTGGACCAGGCCATTGCCCGCCGCGACGTGCCCGCCGCGTTGCAGACCATGCACCGGATGCGTGGCGCGTTGGTGATGGTCAAAATGACAACACTGTCATCGGATTTTCAAGCCATCGAAGTCAAGCTCAGGCGCGACGGCAGTGACGACGCCGTGTTCCAGGAAACGGTCAAGCTGACACAAGCGCTCAGGATCCTGCTGGCTCAAGTCTGAGTCTTGGTACAGAATGAGCCCGATTACCCCCACGTTCACCCCACGGCGCCCCAGAATGGAACGACTCCGAATTGTCCTGGCCGACGATCACCCGCTGGTGCTCGCAGGCATGCGGGATCTGCTGGAAAAGGATCTTAGCGTTGAAGTCACCGGGCTGCTCGACAACCCGACGGCGCTGGTCGACCACCTGACCCACGACCTTCCCCATGTTGTCATCACCGACTATTCCATGCCGGGCGACGAAACCTATGGCGACGGCATACGCCTGGTCAAGTTCCTGACGCGGCGGTTTCCCAAGACGCAGGTGGTGGTGCTGACCATGGTGTCCAACCCCATGATCATCTCGGCCATGTACGACGCGGGCGTTGCCGCCGTGGTGCTCAAGCGCGACAACCTGGCTGAAATTGTCACCGCGCTACGCACGCTGCAAGCCGGGCGCAAGTACTATCCTCCTGGATTCCAGCGCGATGGCACGGTGGATTCGCGCAGCAAATTCATCGGCGAACGCATCAACAGCCTGTCGCCCAAAGAGTTCGAGGTGCTGCGCCATTTCATCCGTGGGGAATCCATGATGCAGGTGGCCGAAACGCTCAAGCGCAGCGTCAAGACCGTCAGCGGCCAGAAAATATCCGCCATGCGCAAGCTGAACGTGCAGACCGACCAGGAATTGGTCGCGTTCTGCGTGGAAAGCGAAATCTTCCAGTAGGCAAACCCGAGACAACACGCATGACGCAAGACCTGCTTCACACCACGACCGGCCAGGACGTGGACCGCAACACCCTGCTGGCACTGATCGATCACGCGGCGGGCCAGCCGCTGTCATTCGAAGACTGCGATTTTCAACACGCTGATTTTTCCCGCCTGGACTTGCGCGGGGCGCGCTTCACGGGCTGCGCCATCGCCGGTGCGTCGTTCCAGGGCGCCACGCTGGCCGACACCACGTGGCTGCGCTGCCGGGGCGGCCAGGCCAACTTTGCGTCGGCGGACGCCAGCGATGCGGTCTTTCAACATTGCGACCTGAACAACGCCAACTGGCGACGCGCACGCCTGGCCGCCGCCCGCTTCCAGGGCTGCAAACTGACCGGGTCGGACTTCGACGGCATCGCGTGCCTGGGCTGGAGCCTGGAAGAATGCCTGCTGGTTGGCGCGCTGCTGCGCGGCGTGTCGTTTCGCAAATCGAACATCATGCAGCTGGACTTTTCCGACGCGGATCTGGCCGGCAGTGATTTTCGCGACACCGTCTTTCATGGCGGCAGCTTGCGCAACGCCAACCTGAAAAACGTGCGCTTCGAAGGCGCGGACCTGCGTGAAGTGGATCTGAACGGCATCGACCTGACCGCCGCCGCGCGGCTGGCAGGCGCCACTATTTCCAAGACGCAGGCGGCGGCGTTGCTGGCGGAATTGCGCATCAGCGTGATCTGAGGCGTGATCTGGGGTGTGCTCTGAGGCTTGATCTGGGGCGAGATCTAAGGCGTGATCTGGGGCGTGATCTAAGGCGCGATCTACGCCGTGATCCAGCGGGCAACCTCCACCCGCAGCCCCCCCCCGCGATCCCCGCCGCCCCCCCCCGCAACACCCGCATCACGGCCGGCGGCGCGCAAAGCGCTGTTCCACCACCACGCTGCCCCACTGCCGACCTTCCTGTTCGTGCGTCAGCACAAAGCCCGCCGCGTCGTACAGGTGGCGCGCGGCGTCCAGCCCCTTGAAGGTCCACAAATACGTCTCGCGGTAATGCGCGTCGGCAAACGCCAGCGCGCGCGCCAACAGCGCCCGTCCCACGCCCATGCCGCGCAGCGCATCGTCCACGATGAACCAACGCAGATGCGCCTGCCCCGCCGCCATGTCGCCGTCGATGACGATGGACGCCAGCGTGCGCCCGCCCGGCTCGGCTTCCGCGTACCGCCACATACCCTTGCCGCGATCGGGCAAGGTTTCGGCAAACGCCGCCAGCTCCGTCGCCACCTTGCGTTCAAAGTAGACGCCAAAGCCCGAGGCCTGCGCGTAGTAGCGCGCGTGCAGGCTGGCGATGTCGCCGATGCAACCCGGGCCGTAGCCGTCGACGATCTGCTCGTCGATGGCAAAGGCGGCCGGCGCCACGTTCGGGTTTTCGCGCGACAACGCATCCGCATACAGCGACATGAAACGAATCAGGGACTGCTGGTCGTCAGGCGTCATCCGGCGCAGCGCGTGCGACACCTGATCGGTGGCGAATTGGTCAATGCGCGCGCGCAGCGCCAGCCCGGCATCCGTCAGTGTCAGCTTCGATGAACGCGCATCGGCGCTATCGACCTCGCGGGCCACCAGCCCGGCGGATTCCAGCTTGGCCAGTTGCCGGCTGGTGTTGGACTTGTCCAGCCGCAGAATGACCGCAAGATCACGCGCCTGAATACCCGGCTGCAAGCCGATTTCGATGATGGCGTGCACGGCGGAGGGGGCCAGCTCGCTGCCCGCCAGCGACGTGCGCATGAAGCCGAGTTCGCGCACCAGCTTGCGGGAAAACTCGCGCAGGTCGCGGATGGTCTGCTCGCGGGATTGAGGGGGAAAGTCGATCAGATCCATGGCGTGCCCACTTAAAAGTTGCGGTTCGCAACCAATATAATTGCGGATCGCAACCAAATCAATGGGGAATTTCAGGGGTGCTTGCGCGGCGGCGGCGCCGTCACCTCGCCGGCCGGCGCGGGCGGCTTGCGATGAAACGGCACCCTCAACAGGAACAGCCGCAACGCCTGCCAATGGATGCGCCACACCACGCCCAGCGTCATGAACGGCATTGCCGCCACCGCTTGCAGCAACGCCGCCGTGGTCAATGGCATGCTCTGGCCCCGAATGGCGGTGTGCAGCAGCGGCTGCGGCTGGGCGGGGTCGTCGTGGTAGTCAATGATGGCAGCGTGCACGCCATCGCGACGTTCAACCCGAAACCGGTAGATGCCGATGACTTCGCAGAACGGCGACACGTGAAACGCCTTGTCGCTTTGCAGCACCTGGCCGTCCTGGATGACGCCGCCGTCGGGCGCGCGCAGCACGTACTGGTGGCGCTCGCCAAAGGTGTTGTTGACCTCGGCCACCAGCACCCGCAAATCCCCCCGTGTGTCGTGCACGTGCCAGAAGCTGACGGGGTTGAAGACGTGACCGAACAGGCGCGGAAAACACTGCAACCACACCGCGCCTACGTCAATGCCCGCGCCTGCAATGGTCAGCCGCGATTGCAACCATGCCATCGGGTCGCCGCCGTCGCGCGCGCCATGGTCGGCAAAGTGAAATGCCACCGGGCGCCGACGATTCACGCCGAACAACCACGACGCGCGGCCGTCAACACGCGGCGCCTGATCGATGCGCAGGCGCAGGCAGAACACCGGGTAGGTGAAGCGGTGCGCCACCGGCCGCGTGCGTGCGTGCAACACGCGCGCACGCATCAGTTCGATCAGGCCGTCCGCGTTCATGGCGCGGCGCCCCATGGCGGCGTCACGCCAAAGTCCGCCGCCACGCGGATGGCGGACGCCAGCCCGTCTTCGTGAAAGCCGTAGCCCGTCCAGGCGCCGCAGAACCACACGCGCGCACGGCCCTGGATATCGGGCAGGCGCGACTGCGCCAGCACTGCGTCGGCGTCCAGAATGGGATGTTCGTAATCGTAGCGACCCAGCACCGTGTCGGGCGCCGGCTCCTGCTGCGGGTTCAGCGTGACGATGACGGGTTGCTTGAACGGCAGCGGCTGCAAATGGTTGAGCAGATAGCTGACCGACATGGGCGCATCCGGCGACGGGCCGGCCAGATAATTCCAGGCCGACCACACCGCCCGGCGGCGCGGCAGCAGCGCGGTGTCGGTGTGCAGCACGGCCAGATTGGGCTGATAGCGCACGCGCGACAGCACATCGTGCTCGGCCTCGGTGGCATCCAGCATCGCCAAGGACGTGGGCGCGTGGCACGCCAGCACCACGGCATCAAAGTCATCGACGTGGCCCGCCGTACGCACCTGCACGCCGCCTCCCACGCGCTTGACGGTGTGCACCGGGCTGGCCACGCGCACCTGCTCGATGCGTGGCAGCATCGCTTGCACGTAACGCTGCGCGCCACCGTCAACCGTTTTCCATTGCGGCCGCCCCGCCACCTGCAACAAGCGGTGGTTCAGGCAGAACGACAGGAACGTGCGGGCCGGCTGCGCCAGCACCATGCTGGGCGGCGTGGACCAGATGGCCCCCGCCATGGGCAGCAGATACCAGTCGCGCATCGCCTGGCCATAGCCCTCGGCATCCAGCAGGTCGCCCAAGAGCGCATGCGGCCCGCTGCGCGCCAGGTAAGCGGCGGCGTGGCGGTTGAAACGCAGAATGTCTCGCAGCATGCCCAGAAAGGCCGGACGCAGCAGGTTGCGGCGCTGTGCGAAGACGGTGTTGAGATTGGTGCCGGCCCATTCCAGGTCGGGCTGCGACAGCGACACACTGAACGTCATGTCGCTGGCATGCACCGGAATCGACAGATGCTTGAACAAACGGATCAGGTGCGGGTATGTCAGGTCGTTGTGCACCAGGAACCCGGTGTCCACCGGATGGGTGATGTCGCCCACCCGGGCGTTGACGGTATTGGTGTGGCCGCCGACGCGTTCCTGCGCTTCGAACAAGGTCACCGAGAATTTCTCGGACAGCAACCATGCCGCGCTCAGGCCCGCCACGCCGCCGCCGATGACGGCGATGCGGCTGCCCGGGGCAAGCGGAGCAATGGTGCGCGGCGCCGGCTGGGCATCCGCGGCCGTCGACGTAAGGGTCACCATGGCGCCGCCTCGTTGGGATCCGTTGAGGCCCGATTAAACCATCAAGACGACCGATTGGGATGATGTCCGCAAAGGAAAAAACCGCCCCCCTGGCCAGGCCCACGCCAGGCCCAGGCTACGGCCTTTGGAATTGTGCGCGCGCGGCCTGGACGGCGGCGTGGCATACGCACCCGCTCATGTGGTCGTTGACCATGCCCACGGCTTGCATGAAAGCGTACATCGTGGTCGGCCCCACGAACGTCCAGCCGCGCTTTTTCAGCGCCTTCGATAGCGAGACCGATGCGCCCGAGGTCGGGTTGCCGTTCCAGTACGCCAGGTCCACCGTCTTCGGCCGCTCGGTGGCTGCCGGCTCATGCCGCCACAGCCAGGCCGCCAGGGACCCGGTTTCAAGCGCCAGGTCCACGGCGCGACGGGCGTTGTTGATGGTGGATACGATCTTGGCGCGGTTGCGCACGATGCCCGGGTTGGCCATCAGCCGGTCTACGTCCTGGTCGGTGTAGCGCGCCACGCGTTCGAAGTCGAAATCGTCGAACGCCTCGCGAAAGGCCTCGCGCTTGCGCAAGATCGTGATCCAGGCCATGCCCGCTTGAAAGCCTTCCAGGCAGATCTTTTCGTACAGCCGGCGGTCGCTGCCCACGGGGCGGCCCCATTCGTGGTCGTGGTAGTCAGGCATGGACGGCTGCCAGAAACAGCGCGGTGCGCCATGGGCGTCCACAATCAGGCCGGCGGCATCTTGCTCGGCGGCGCTACGCTGGGCGGCATCCCGTTGGGCGGCACTCCGTTGGGCGGCGGTAGCCGTCATTGTGCGCCGGGCACCGGGCAACTGGTGTCGCCTTCCTTGCACTTCAGGTAGGCGCGCAGTTCTTTGGTGCGTGCCTGCGTCAGCTTGTCCAGGCACTGGCTCAAGACCATGGGATAGATGCTGCCGCCGGTGGCGCCACCCGACGAGAACGCGCATTCCGCATCGCGAAAAAACAGCCATGCCTTTTGCGCGGCCTGCAATTGGGTCGTCTTGGTGCTGTCGTCTTTCAGGCGGTCGATGACGCTACGGTAGGCCGCGTTCAGATCTTTGTCGGACTGGCGATAGGCCTGGTCGGCACACAAGTTCATGTCGGTCTGCGTGGAGCCTTTGCCGCATTTGAGCGGCATGGGTTGCGGCTGCGGCTGCGCGTGGGCGCTGGCGGCCAGCAGCAGCGCGGCGGCCGTGGCGATCGCGATACGCATGGGCGTTCTCCTGTTTGTCTGTGGCGAGTCAATGGGAAAGTGTCGCATGGATGGGCCCTTGCGCGCATGTCAGCCCCCGGCCAGGTGGCCTAAGATATTGCTCATGAAAATTCAATTGCTCTCCGACCTGCACCTGGAAACCGACCCGACTTTCGTGGCAAGTCCCATACCCGGGGCCGACCTGCTGGTTCTGGCCGGCGACATCGGTTCGTACCGCCAGGGTTCCAAGCTGGCCAGCAACGATTTCGGCCTGGGCAGCTACGCCCCGCGCAACGGCTGGCCCACGCCCGTGGTATTCGTGCCCGGCAACCATGAATACGACAACCTGGATTTCGACGAGGCCCATGAACGGCTGCGCGAGCTCTGCCACGCGCTGGACATCCAGTGGCTGGAACGCGAAACCTGCGTGATTGACGGCGTGCGCCTGGTGGGCACCACGCTATGGACGGACTTTGACGCGCTGGCCGCCGACACCGACACGCTGGGCGTGGCCCTGGCCAAGCGCGCCAAGGCATTTCGCGCCGCCGACTTCTATCTGGAAAAGGCGCAAATGCGCCGCAACGGCGCCCCCTTCATGGCCGAGCAAATGCGTGAACAGGGCCTGGCCTGCCAGCAATGGCTGACCGACGCGCTGCGCACGCCGTTCGACGGCCCCACCCTGGCCATCACGCACTTCGCCCCCACGCTGGCCAGCGCCGACCCGCGCTATGGCGTCACGCCCGGCACCGCCGGGTTCTGCAACGCGCTGGACGCGCTGCTGCCCCTGGCCGATTGCTGGATGCACGGCCACCTGCACTGCGCGCACGACTACATCAAAGACGGCTGCCGCGTCGTGGCCAACCCGCTGGGCTACGCCAAGAAAGGCGAACAAGCCGACTTCCAGCCCGATCGCCTGTGGCAAGTGCCCGCTGAAACCTGAAGCTGGCGGCAACTACCGGGTCCTGTTCGATGCAGATGTCGTCAGGTGGATGCCTGAGCCGGCTGGCAGCCAGTGAACCCGTAAGTCGGCGCAACGTGGGGGCAGTTCGTCCCCCATCAGCCGTCGCCCCCTATGGCTCCAGCCCTGCCACCGGCAACGCAAACAACACCACGGCCGGGTTCGCCAATACGAAGCCCGTGCCCGCCACGAACGCAACGGGTGACAGCAGCCGCATTGCGTCGGCGCTGGCTTGCGAATCCTGCACGGTCACGCGATAGGTCTGGTCCAGCGCAGTGGAAGTGGCCGCGCCGGCCTGCGCCACGCCAGGAGTGCCCGGCCGCGCCACGTAGCGCTTGCCCTTCAGGTGATGCGTGAAATAGACCAGCCCGTCTTTGGTGGTGCCAAAGTGCATGGCCAGCGCCTGCTCGCGGTCACGCGGGGTGGCGGCGGCCGTCACAATCAAGGCGCCGGGTTCGGGTAGCGCACGTGGATGGCGTCGATCGCCTTCAACAGTTCCGGCGACAGCGTCACATCGACGCTGTCGATGTTTTCCTTGAGCTGTTCAAGCGTGGTCGCGCCGATCAGGTTGCTGGTGACGAACGGGCGCTGGTTCACCCAGGCCAGGGCCAGGTGCGTGGGCGACACGCCGTGCTCGCGCGCCAACGCCACGTATTCGGCGGTGGCCGCTTCGGCCTGCGGATTGCTGTAGCGCGTGAAACGCGTGTAGCGCGTCAGGCGCGCGCCTTCGGGCCGGGCGCCGTTCAGGTACTTGCCGCAAAGCATGCCCATCGCCAAGGGCGAATACGCCAGCAGGCCCACGCCTTCGTGGTGCGTGAATTCCGACAGGCCGATTTCAAACACGCGGTTCAAGAGGCTGTACGCGTTCTGGATCGACACGACACGCGGCAGGTTCTGCGTGTCCGCATGACGCAGGAACTGCGACAGGCCCCAGGGCGTTTCATTGGACACGCCCACGTGGCGCACCTTGCCGGCGCGCACGAAGTCCTGAAGCACGGACAGGGTTTCCTCGATCGGCACGGTGTGCTCGTCCTGAACCCACGGGTAGTTCAGCTGGCCGAAGGTGGCCGTCGTGCGGTCGGGCCAATGCAGCTGGTACAGATCCAGGTAGTCCGTCTGCAAGCGCTTCAGGCTGGCGTCCAGCGCTTCGGTCAGGTTCTTGCGGTCAAGAAAGGTCTTGCCGTCGCGGATGTGACCGGGGCGCTTGGGGTCACGCACCGGGCCCGCCACCTTGCTGGCCAGCACGATGTCCTGCCGGCGCTTGGTGCGCGCCAGCCAGGTGCCGATATAGGTTTCGGTCAGGCCTTGCGTTTCGGGCTTGGGCGGCACCGGGTACATTTCGGCCACGTCCACCAGGTTCACGCCGCGCGACAGCGCGTAGTCCAGTTGTTGATGGGCGTCGGCCTCGGAATTTTGTTCGCCCCAGGTCATGGTGCCCAATCCAATCAGGCTGACATCCAGGTCGGTACGGCCGAGTTTGCGGGTTTTCAAGTTCTGCTCCGTGCGGGTCTTGATAGGGGAAAGTCGACACCTTACCCCAAGATGTTGGCGTTTCGCTGACAGGTACCCGGGCATGTCAGATCTTGCCGCGGCCAGGCAATCCGCATACGCTGGCGACTGTCCGACGGGGAGCGCCATGCTGCGGAATTTCAACGAGTCCTATCTCTTCTTCATCGGCGTCATCGTATTCCTGGGCGTGATCGAACTTTGCTTCCGGCTGGGCCGCAAGCAACGCAAGCCGGCGGACGAGGCGCACAAGACGCACATCAGCGCACTGCAAACCGCCCTGCTCGGCTTGCTGGCCCTGCTGCTGGGCTTTACGTTCGCGATGTCGGTGACGCGCTTCGAGGCGCGCAAGAATCTGGTGCTGGAAGAGGCCAACGCCATCGGCAACGCGTACTGGCGGTCTCAGTTGATCGCGCCCGCCGCGCGCGAAAAGATCCCACCGCTGCTGTTGGAATACATACGCGCCGCGCTGGAACTGCACGATGCCGAGAACGACGCGCAGCGCTTTGACGCCGCCAACGTCACCACCCGCGGCATTGAACGCCAGATTCGCGCCATTACCGCCGCCAGCGCCGACAACCCGCCCGCCATCGCCACCATCATGTTCATCCAGGCCATCAACGAGATGGCCCAGGTGAACGAAAAGCGCCGCGTCGCCCTGGAAAACCACGTGCCCGAACCGGTGTTCTACCTGCTGTTCATCGTCAGCATCGGCGCCGTCGGTTTCATTGCCTACGGCACCGGCCTGCACAACCGCAGGCGGCTGGTATCCACTGGCCTGTTCGCCGCGCTGATCTCACTGGTGCTGACCTTCATCGTCGACATCGACCAACCCGGCACCGGCGTGATCCAGGTCAGCCAGGAAAGCATGGAACGCATGCAGAAGACGCTGGAAAGCGAGTTGTAGCGCAGACGCTCACCCAGGCTCTCCCCAAGTCAACCGCCCGCCAGCACCCGTTTCAGGAACGGCGCCGTGGCGCCCTTGCCTGCCCGGCTGACCTGCGCCGGGGCGCCTTCGGCCACGATGCGGCCGCCTTCGTCGCCCGCGCCGGGGCCCACGTCGATCATCCAGTCGCTGTTGGCGACCACGCGCAGGTCGTGTTCCACCACCACGACCGTGTTGCCGGCATCCACCAGGCCGTGCAGTTGCGCCATCAGCTTGTCCACATCGGCCGCGTGCAGGCCGGTGGTGGGTTCGTCCAGCACGTAGAGCGTGTTGCCGCGCTGGCTGCGTTGCAGTTCGGTGGCCAGCTTGATGCGTTGCGCTTCGCCGCCGGACAGCTCGGTGGCGGGTTGCCCCAGGCGCAGATAGCCCAGGCCGATCTCGTGCAGCAGGGACAGCGGACGTTGGACCGCGGGTTCGTCCTTGAAGAACGCCAGCGCTTCGTCCACCGTCATCGCCAACACCTGGGCGATGTTGCGGCCGTTCCATTCGATTTCCAGCGTCTTGGCGTTGTAGCGGCTGCCGTGGCAGACGGGACATGGCGCGTACACGCTGGGCATGAACAGCAGTTCAACGTGCACGAAGCCTTCGCCTTCGCAGGTGTCGCAGCGGCCTTGCGCCACGTTGAACGAAAATCGGCCTGCCCCATAACGCCGCGACTTGGCGGCGCGGGTGTCCGCGAATAGTTTTCGCACGTGGTCGAACAGCCCGGTGTAGGTCGCCAGGTTGGATCGGGGCGTGCGGCCGATGGGCTTCTGGTCCACGTTGACCAGCCGCTTGATGGAGTCGGCCCCTGCGTCGATGCGGCCGGTCGTGCGCGGCGGGCCATCGGCCCGCGGCAGATCGCCATCGGGTTCTTCAGCGACCGGTTCCTGGCCCAGGTGCTCGCCAATCAATTCGACCAGCGCCTGGCTGACCAGGCTGGACTTGCCCGAGCCCGACACCCCCGTCACCGCCGTGAACGCGCCCAGCGGAAAACGCGCGTCGATGCCGTGCAGGTTGTTGCGATGGACGCCGCGCAAAGACAGCCAGCCGGCGGGCTCGCGCACGGCCGCCCTGGCGGCCGGCGCGGCGTTGAACAGGTAGCGCGCCGTCAACGAATCAGGCACCTTCTTCAAGCCTGCCGGCGGGCCGCTGTACAGCACCTGCCCGCCATGCTGGCCCGCGCCCGGGCCTACGTCCACCAGCCAGTCGGCGCGGCGCAGGGTGTCCAGGTCATGCTCAACCACGAATAGGGTATTGCCCGCGTCTTTGAGTTGGTCCAGCGCGCGATGCAGCGCCTGGCCGTCGGCGGGATGCAGGCCGGCCGACGGTTCGTCCAGCACATACACCACGCCGAACAGATTGGAGCGGATCTGCGTGGCCAGGCGCAGCCGTTGCAGCTCGCCCGGCGACAGCGTGGGCGTGGCGCGGTCCATCGCCAGGTAGCCCAGGCCCAGCGCCTGCAAGGTGCCGATGCGCTCGACCAGGTCATGCGCGATGCGCTGCGCGGCAATGCGCTTTTCCGGAGACAGGTCTGGCGTGCGACGTACATCGGTGCTGCCCGCGTGCGCCAGGCCCCCGGCCGCGACGCGGCGCGCGTTGTCCTTGCGGGTGGTGGCGCGGCTGCGCGCGCCGGCGGTGGCGGGCGCGTCGAACTGGCCGCGTGCGGCGGGCGTAAGCACCTCGGCGATGCGCGCCAGCGGCAGGCGCGACAAGCTGCCGATGTCCATGCCCGCAAACGTCACGGACAGCGCCTCGGGCTTCAGGCGGCGGCCATCGCAGGCCGGGCACGCCGCACCCGTCATGAAGCGGGCCACGCGCTTTTTCATCATCGCGCTTTGCGTGGTGGCGAACGTGTGCATCACGTAGCGGCGCGCGCCGGTGTAGGTGCCCATGTAGCTGGGTTCCTGCTTGGCGCGCAAGGCGGCGCGGGTCTCGGCCGGCGTGAAGCCCGCGTAGACCGGCACCGTGGGTTGCTCATCGGTGTACAGGATCCAGTCGCGGTCTTTCTTTTTCAGCTCGCGCCACGGGATGTCGACGTCGTAACCCAGCGTGACCAGGATGTCGCGCAGGTTCTGGCCGTGCCAGGCCGGGGGCCAGGATGCAATGGCGCGCTCTCGGATGCTCAACGACGGGTCGGGCACCATGGACGCTTCGGTCACGTCGTACACGTAGCCCAGGCCATGGCAATTGGGGCAGGCACCCTGCGGCGTGTTCGGCGAGAAGTCCTCGGCGTACAGCATGGGCTGGTTGGCCGGGTAGGTGCCGGCGCGCGAATACAGCATGCGCAACATGCTGGACAGCGTTGTCACGCTGCCCACCGTGGAACGCACATTGGGCGTGCCGCGCTGCTGTTGCAGCGCCACCGCCGGCGGCAGCCCCTCGATGGCGTCCACGTCCGGCACGCCCACCTGATCGATCAGGCGCCGCGCATAGGGCGACAAGGATTCCAGATAACGCCGCTGCGCTTCGGCGTACAGCGTGCCGAAGGCCAGCGACGATTTGCCCGATCCGGACACCCCGGAAAACACGACCAGCGCGTCTCTCGGGATATCCACATCGACGTTCTTCAGATTGTGTTCACGCGCGCCGCGAACGCGGATGCAGGCGTCGGCGCGGGGTTTGGCGGGTGTCTTTCGTGGGCTCATGCAGCCATAGTAAAGGACACCTTGCGCGCCGATCCAGACGCGGAATCGATCACCCCAGGCGCAAGTCGGCCGCCTGATGCGCCAGGTCCAGGTACTTGCGGCGCAGAATCTCTTCGGCCTGGTCACGCGGCATCATCGGATCGTTCTCGGTTTCGTCCAGCTTCGCGGCCTGCACCAGCGACATCAGGTTGCGCGAGTTCGATTCGGACGACGGCATGAACGATTGGTCCAGCAGCTTGCCCTTGATGTACTTGGACACCTGCGTGCTTTGCGTGCGCGCTTCGTTCAGCGTTGCGGTCGCCAGCACGCCTTCCTGGTAGGCCACGTCCGTCTTGCTGCTGGTCGTGTCATGAATCTGGAAGTACAGGTAGTTCTGCGTCTTCTCATCGTCGGTCAGCGCCAACTGCACGTCCGGCGAGAACGACCGGTGATAACTGGCGGTCAACGTGGACTGCTGCGTTTGCGACACCGCCAGGTCCCAACCGGCCTTGCCCGACACCTGGCTGCTTTGCGAGGCCTGGAACGAAAAGCCGTCGATTTCCTTTGGCTTGGCCGGGTTGATGGCGTTGCGCACCTGCTCGATAGACGCCGAGAAATCCGCCAGGCCCGACAACAGGCTGCGATGCGCGTCGACGGCCGGCAAGCGGCGCGTGGTGGTGTCGGCCGCCGGAACCTGCGCGGCGCCATAGCTGCCGTGCATGGACGAGAACACATCCTTGAACGTGCTCATCAGCGCCTCGTCGCCCGAGCCCCGGCGCTGGGCGCGGTCGAACTGCTGCAAGTACTTGGCGACGGCGGCCGACTGTTGCTGGGCCGAACCCAGGGCAACGGGCTTGGTCAGGTCCACATCCACCTTGACCACGCCCATCACGCTGGACACGGTCAGACTCTTTTGCTTGGCGTCCGCCTGGAAATCCACGGTCTGCTCGGCGCCGTCGACCAGGCGCGTCTCGCGCAGGCTGATCGAGGACAGCAATGGCGAGCTGCCGTTGGCCAGCTTGGTCAGCGACCAGCGCGGCGGCACCTCGGCCAGGCCGTCCAGCGCATCCTGGAACGCACCGGACAGCGCGGCGATGGCGCGGCGTTCGTCTTCGTTCAATTCGCCTTCGGCCACGTCGATCTGCACCGACATGCCTTCCTTGCCGCTTTGCAAGGTGACCTGCACCTTGACGCCGCTGGCGGTGTCGATGCGCAAGGACACCGCGTTGTCGGCCCGCAGATCGGCTTCGGACAAGGGGCCGGCGTCGGCAGCGGCCGAGGCCGACGCCGCGATGCGCGTGGACGGCATCCACTGGGTATGGTTGGCGCCGTCGGTGCGCAAGCGATTCAGCACCGCCGCGCCCACCTCGGCGAACGGGTTGATACGGGTGCGCGCGTCCACGGACTTGGACATGGCAACGGCCAGCGCGTCCGGCACGGTGCCGGTCTCGTCGTAGACCGAGCCGGCGGCGGTGGAGACGCCCTGGCCCAGCATCACGACAGACGATCGGGAGGACGCCGTGGCGTCAGCCGAAGTCGCGACCGGGGCGATGGTCTGCCCCGCGCGGATCACCGTAACGGGAGTACTGAGCGGGGCGACGCCGGTCGCGCCTGCCAACGAGCTGATTAGGGTCATGGGGCGTCCGCAGTGGGCAGTGCCTGCCCGGATTTTTTGTCTGAATTCTTGTTGGAACTGCTAACGCGTTAACGGCAGGCGCCTAGAGAAATTAACCGCGCCGGGGGCTGAAGGGGCTGAAGGGGCTGAAGGGGCTGAAGGGGCTGAATGGGCCGAAGGGGCGGCGCAAGGCCGGCGCAAGGCCGGCAAGACAGGCGAACGGGCCGCGACAAATCCGGCCGAAACGCCTGGCCCTATCCGCGCGGGGATCCGCGCCGCTTCAGCCGGTCAGAGCTTGTGCCGGGCCAGGAAGGACTGCACGGCTTCCAGCACCACCGCTTCGTTTTCACGATGCGGCACGTGGCCGCAGCCGGCCAGCGCCAGCATCCGCGAGGGTCCGCCGGCCAAGGCTACGAATTTTTCAGGATGGCGCATCGACCCGTACTCGTCGTTTTCGCCGTGGATGGCCAAAAACGGCGCCTGCACGCGCGGCAGGGTGTCGTCCAGATTCCAATCGGTGAATTCGGCCGATTGCCACGTATGCACCCAGGCGTCCAGCACCCATTGCGCCTTGTCGCCGTGGTAGCGCTTCAGGCGTTCCAGCTGGGCGGGGTCGCGAAATTGTTCGCCGGCCTCGCGGATGCCGGCCAGCGTGCGGTCTTCGACGAATTGCTGGGCGGATTCGGTGATGACGCCCGCGCAGGCCTGCGGATACGCGGCGGCGATGGCAACCGCCATGCCCCCGCCAACGCTATGGCCGAACGCGATGAAGCGCGACAGTTCAAAGTGCCGGGCCAGCGCGGCAAAGGCGTCATGCGCTTCGTCGAAAACGAAGTCGGCGTTCAACTTGCCGGGGTGCGGGTCCGACTCGCCAAAGCCCAGGCGGTCGTAGGCGATGACGGTGCGGCCGGTGGCGGCGGCAAGGTTCGCGGGGAAGTCGCGCCACAGGCCGACGCTGCCCAGGGAATCATGTAACAGGACGATTGGCGTGGCGCGGTCCGACGCGGCGGCGCCCGACGCAGCGGCGCCCGACGCACCGGCGCCCGACGCATCGGCGCCCGACGCAGCGGCGCCCGACGCATCGGCGCCCGACCAAACCCTGGCGTGGATGCGGCCATGGGCGGTGGGAATCATCACATCCTGCGGCGTTACGGCGGTGGCGGCGGCCATCATTCATCCATCCCTTGTTCGATCACGGTATGACGGATTCTGCTGCCAACCGCGCCGCCGGGCAACTCCCCGCCGCAATTCGAACCGGGCTTACCCGGCGCGAACTTGCCGGGTTGCCTGCCGGGTTGCCTGCCGGGTTGCCCGCCGGGATCCCTGCCGGGGCGCTTGCCGGGACGCCTGCCGGGACGCCTGCCAAGCGCCAGCCGCCGCAGGCTTGCCGGCGCTGCCCAGCCCTGCCCGTCCTACGCCGCGCGCGGCAGCGCCAGCATTGTGCCGGGCTGACCGCCGTGCGCGTCGCCGCGCAGCTTGAACAGTCCCACCGTGTCGGCCAGCGCGCGCGCCTGGTCGCTCAGCATGGCCGAGGCCGCGGCGGATTCTTCCACCAGGGCCGCGTTCTGCTGGGTGGCTTGATCCATGTCGGCCACGCTGCGGTCAATCTGGCTGATGCCGACGGCTTGCTCGGTCATCGCGCCGTGGATCTCGTTGACCAGGCGTTGCACGCGGGCAATGCCATCCACGATCTCGCTCATGGTCGAGCCCGCCGCCTGCACACGCTCGGTGCCGCTCTTGACGTTTTCAACCGACGCCTGGATCAGCGTGCGGATTTCCTGTGCCGACGCCGCGCTGCGTTGCGCCAGCGTGCGCACTTCGCCCGCCACCACCGCAAAGCCGCGCCCCTGCTCGCCCGCGCGCGCCGCTTCCACGGCCGCGTTCAGCGCCAGGATGTTCGTCTGGAACGCAATGCTGTCGATCACGCTGATGATTTCGGTAATGCGTTGCGACGACTGCGAAATCGCGCTCATCGTTGTCACCGCGTCCGTCACCACCTTGCCGCCGCGCTCGGCCGCCACGCTGGCTTCCGTGGCCAGGCGCTTGGCGTGTTCGGCGGCCTCTTCGGTCTGGCGCACGCTGGAGGTCATCTGCGTCAACGCCGACGACGTCTCCTGCAACGAGCCGGCCGACGTTTCCGTGCGCTGCGACAAGTCGCGGTTGCCCATGTCGATCTCGCGCGTGGCGGCCGACATCGAATGCACGCCCGTGCGCACGTCCAGCATCACATGGCTGATTTTGTCGACAAACGCGTTGAACGAGGCCGAGATCTGCGCCACCTCGTCGTGCCCGACCACGTCCAGCCGATGCGTCATGTCGCCGTCGCCCGAGCCGATGGTGTCCATGGCGTCGCGCACGGCCGACAGGCGCTTGAAGGCGCGGGATGTCGCCACACTGGCAATACCCACGGCCACCAGGGTCAGCACCACCAGCGAAATCAGCGTGGCGTTCAGCACCTGGGTCAAGCCCGCCGTGGCTTCGGCGCTGTCCAGCGCAATCACCAGCGACCAGTCGGTGCCGGGAATGCGGCGTGCCTTCAACAGCTTTTTCTGGCCGTCCAGGCTCACCGTGATGGGGTCGGCGCCCTCCTGCGCCATGGCGGTGAGCGCGGCCGGGGTCAGTTCCGGGGCCACGTCGGTGGACGGCTTCAACGCCAGCTTGTCATTCACGTGCGAGATGACCTGGCCGTCGGTTGCCACCACGAATGCCAGGCTGGACGGCGTGGGACGGATCGCGCGGATGATGCTCTGGATGCCATCGAGCGGCACCGCCCCGCTCAGCACGCCCACCGTCTGCCCGCTGCGTACCATCGGCGCAGTGAACGCCACGTACAGCTTGCCGGTGCCGGAATCGCCGTACGGCTTGGTCACGGTCAGCTTGCCCGCCGCGACCGCGCTCTTGTACCAGGGCCGCGCGGTGGGGTCGTAGTCGGCGGCCGTTTGCGTCGTCGAGAAAAACGTCTTGTCGGACCAGCCTATCGTCGAAATGGGAAAGCCGTTGGTCTCACCCATCAGCTTGGTCAGGCCGCGCGGGTCGCCCTTTTCCACCACGGCGGCAGTGGCCGAAACCGCTTGCGCCTTGTCCGCCGACCAGCGCTCGATGGCGCTGGCGTTGCCGGCTGCAATGGCGTCCAGGTTGCCCGAGATGGTTGCCATCATGTTGCTGCGCACGATCTGGTAGGTGGTGATGCCCGACAAAACCAGGGCGCCTACGACGGTAAAGCAGGTGATCAATAAAATACGGTTGCGCAACGAGGTGATTTTCATTCTTGCCTTCTTACTGCCACAGCCCATGCCGGACGGCACGGGTACGCAGCCCCCCCCACGAAACAGGCGGCCACGTTTGGGCTTACGGCAGGCACGGCGGAACCTTTAGCCGGGCGCGATGCAATCGGTCTAAAATCCGCCGGTGCAGCCCACCCCAGGTCACTCCCCTTCCGCCACCGCGTCCACCTCCAGCTACGGCGCCCGTATCCAGCAGGTGCAGATCGACGCCTTGCGCCGAAGCTTTCCCTTCGCGCTGGCGGGGTCCCTGATCACGGCCTGCTTCTCGGCTTACGCCTTGCACAACGTCTTGCCGCTGCACGAAGTGCTGTGGTGGATCGGCGCCACATTAGTGGTCGGCGTGCTGCGCCTGGCCGCCGTCATCGCCTACGACCACCATCGCGCCGACCCCGGCGCCGCCCAACGCTGGCTGCGGCGCATGCTGGTGGGCAACCTGACGTCCGGCCTGCTGTGGGGGCTGCCCTTTGCCTACTGGACGCTGTTCGTTCCGCTGGAATACCAGCTGTTCTTCATCGTCATCCTGTTCGGGCTGGGCACCGGCGCCATCTATTCGAACTACATGCTGCTGCCGGTGATGTACGCGTTCGAGGTGCCGGCATTCGCGCCCATGTTCATCGCCTTGGCCGCGCAGCCCTCGGCCATCCACCTGGCGCTGGTCACGGGCGGCCTGGCCTATCTGGTCGCCACGCTGGCATTCATCCACCGCATGAACCGCACGCATCTGGACGCGCTGCGGCTGGGGTATGAAAACCTGGCGCTGCTGGAACAGGTACGCCAGGAAAAGATTGCCGCCGAACGCAGCGACCTGGAAAAATCGCGCTTCCTGGCAGCCGCCAGCCACGACCTGCGCCAGCCCGTGCACGCGGTCAACCTGTTCCTGGGCTTGCTGACAAACGAACCGCTGTCACGTCACGGTCACTATCTGGTGGACAACATCGGCAGCGCCATGGCGGCAATGGGGCAGTTGTTCGATGCCTTGCTGAACCTGTCGCGGCTGGATGCCGGCGTGATCGAACCGCGTTGGCAGGGCTTTGCGCTGAACCCGCTGCTGGATCGGTTACGCGCCGAATACGCCCCGCAAGCACGCGAAAAAGGCATGTCGCTGCGCGTGCGCGCGTGTTCCGCCTGCATCTGGTCCGACCCGGTGCTGCTGGAACGCATCCTGCGCAACCTGATCAGCAACGCCATCACCCACACCACCGGCGGGCGCGTGCTGATCGGCTGCCGCCGCGTGGCGGGCCAGCTGCGCATTGAAGTGTGGGACAACGGCGTCGGCATTCCGGCGGCCGAGCAAGAACGGGTGTTCTGGGAATTCCACCAGCTGGGCAATCCCGAACGAGACCGCAGCAAGGGCCTGGGGCTGGGGCTGGCCATCGTGCGCCGCACCGCCACGCTGCTGGGGCATCCGCTGGCGCTGCGTTCGCAGGCGGGTCGCGGCACCGCGTTCATGTTGACGACGCCCATCGCGGACCCGGCCCAAGCGGGCCTGTCCAACGTCAGCGCCGCGCCCTCCAATGCGCGCGCGATGGCCGGGGAATCCGTCTTGCCCGGACAGCTGGTGCTGTTGGTGGACGACGATGCGCAAAACCTGGCCGGCTTGACGATGCTGTTTGAAAGCTGGGGCTGCCGCGTCATTGGCGCCACCAGCGGTAACGCCCTATTTGAACGCGTGCTGCCGCTGGCCGAACGCCCATCGCTGATCGTCAGCGACTATCGGCTGCGTGACCACGAGACCGGCATCCACGTCATCGAGCGGCTGCGCGAGGAATACAACGACCCGGACTTGCCCGCCCTGCTGGTCAGCGGCGACACGGACCCCGCCCGCCTGGCCGAAGCCGCCGACCGTGGCATCCCCCTGCTGCACAAGCCCGTTGCGGTGCAGGCACTGCGCGAACGCGTGGCCGCGCTGCTGCAAGCGACGCACGCCACCGCGTCCTCTGGAGATACCGAATGACGGCCGTACTGCTGGTCGACGACCACGCCATGTTCCGCGAAGCCCTCGCCCTGGCCTTGGCCAACGCGGTGCCCACGTTGACGCTGCATCCGGCCGCCAATGGCCGGGACGCGCTGGAGGTGCTGGCCCGCCATGACGACATCACCAATGTAATCATGGACTACTACCTACCGGATATCGCCGGCGCGGAATTGCTGCGGCGCATGCGGCAGCGTCGTTCGCGGTTGCGCGTGCTGGTGCTGTCCGCTTCGGAGGACCCCGAAGACCGGCGCCGCGCCATGGAGGCCGGCGCGCAGGCCTTCATGAACAAGTCGGCCAGTTGCCAGGAACTGGTGGCCGCGCTGGATGCCATCAACGATGCCTCCCCGCCCATGCACCGGTCAGCGGCCGGCGGCGACGCGCCCACCACGCAGGACGAAGCGGCGCTGCTGCGCACGCTGACGCCGCGTCAGCAGGAAGTGTTGCGGCTGATGTGCGATGGCCTGCGCAACAAAGAAATTTCCGAGCGCTTGAGCATGACGGAAAAAACCGTGAAGACGCACGTGTCGGCCATCCTGGCCGCACTCGGCGTGCTTAATCGCACACAGGCGACGTTAGTGGCTCGACGCGGCGGCGTGTTCGGCCGGCCGGCGTAGCGCTGCGCCGCCCGCTGTCGGCGGCGATCTTTCCATCCACCAGCGATATCTCGCGGCCCGCGGCGGCGATGGTGTCCGGGCGATGCGCAACGATGACGCGCGTCATGGCCAGCCGCGCAATCGCCGTGTTGACCACGCGTTCACGGTCGATGTCCAGATGGCTGGTGGCCTCGTCCAGGAACAGCACGGACGGCTGCTTGTACAGCGCCCGCGCCAGCAGCACGCGCTGCTTCTGGCCGCCCGACAGCACCGTGCCCATATCGCCCACCAGCGTGTTGTAGCCCATGGGCATGGCAACGATATCGTCGTGAATGGCGGCGATGCGGGCGCAGCGCTGCGCGCGATCGGCATTGAAACGCGGATCGAAAAAACTGATGTTCTCGCCGATGGAACCCGCAAACAGCACATCGTCCTGCAAGACCGTGCCCGCCATCTTGCGCAGCGAGGCCGCGCCCGGGCCGCGCACCGGTGCGCCGTCCACCAGCACTTCGCCATCGGTGGGCGTAAGAATGCCCAGCAGGATATTGACCAGCGTGGTCTTGCCGCCGCCCGATGGCCCGGTGATGGCCACGGATTCGCCCGACTCGATCCGCAGGCTCACGCCGTCCAGCACATAGGGTTCATGCGGGCTGTAACGAAAGCGCAGGTTGCGCACCTCGATCACGGGCGGGCGTACGCCGGCGCCGGCGCCAGGGTCTGCGGTGTCGCGCGGCGTTTCATCGATGGCCTCCGGCGCTTCGCGCACGATATCGGCCAGGCGCTCGCCTTGCAGCCGCAACATCTTCACGTCCACCAGCTTGTCCAGCAACGCCGCCACGCGCTTGTCGAACAGCGTCTTGTAAACAATGAACGCCAGCAAGGCGCCGACGGTGAACTGGCCGTTCAGCACCAGCCGCGCGCCCGCCCACAGAATGGCAATGGACGACAGCCCGAACAGCAAGCCATTGAACGTGCGAAAAAACAGCGTCCATTTCTGCACACGCAGATCGGCGTTGATTTCATTGACCAGCAAGGCCAGCCACCGTGATCGGCGGTCGTCCTGATGCTGGAACAGCTTGATGGCCTTGACGCCGCGCACCGTTTCCAGAAAGTGCGACTGTTCTTTCGCGGCGTGCACGATGTGCTCTTCGGTGGCGTAGCGCAGCGACGCATAGCCGGCCCACCGCGCAAGCCCATACAGCGCCATTGCCCCCAACGCGATCCACGCCAGCGGCGGGCTGTACAGGAACATCAGCACCAGCGTAATCACCATCACCATGCCGTCCAGCAGGGCTTCCAGGAACGACGTGGTCACGGTGCGCTGGATGGCGTCGATGGCGCCGAAGCGCGACACGATGTCGCCCAGGTGACGCCGTTCGAAATAGCCGACCGGCAAGCGCAGCAGATGCGTGAAGACGTTGGTGCGCCATTGCAGATTCAGCGTCGTGCCCAGGTACAGCAGCATCCAGCTGCGCGCGACCGAGGTCAGTTGCAGCATCACCATCAACAGCCCGAAAGCCAGCGCCAAGGTGGTCAGCAGGTCGCGGTCGCCGGTGTTCAGCACATGGTCCACCACCCATTGCAGAAAGAACGGCTGCACCACGGTCAGCACTTCCAACGCCAGCGCCAACAGCAGCACTTGTGAAAACGCCGCGCCCAGGCCCGAGATGCGCCCGGTCAGTTCGCGCAGCCGCACGGGCCGCGCCTCGTGCGCGGTGACGAAATCCGGCGTGGGCCAAAGTTCCAGGGCCACGCCGGTGTACGACGCCGACAACTCGCTGATGGCGACCTTGCGGGTGCCGCGCGCCGGATCGATCAGCGTGGCCCACCGCCCATTGATGGCGGTCAGCACCACAAAGTGGTTGAACTCCCAGTGCAGGATGCACGGCAGCGCCAGCTTGCCCAACGCGCCCAGCCCCGCCTTGACGGGGCGCGAGGCCAGCCCCAGCTGGCTGGCCACATGGATCAGCGTCGCCAGGGTCGAACCTGACAGCGACACCGGAAAGCGGCCGCGCAGGCTGGCCAGGCTTTGGTGATGCCCATGAAAGCCGGCGATCATGCCCACGCAGGCCAGCCCGCATTCGGCCGCCTCGGTCTGCAACAGGCGCGGCACGCCGCGTTTGACGCCCAGCGTCAGGCGTTCAAGCATCGTCATAGTTTTCCCGCCAGTTGGTGGGCGGGGTCGATGGCCCATTGATAGAGCCGCCGCGTCTGTTGCAGCAGGTCGGCGTCCAGGCGCATGCCGGGGCGCAGGGTCAGCGACTGCCCATCGGGTCCGCGCACCGGTGTTTGCAGCAACACGGTGATGCGGTACATCGGCTCTCCCGGGGCGCCCGCGTTGGCGTTGTTGCCGCCAGGGCCGTCGGGGGGGTTGGCATCGGCGCTTGCCCCGTCGTGCAACTGCCATTCCGGCAAGGCGCTTTGCGTGACGTTCTGCACCACGCCTGCTTGCTGGCCGTAGGTTTGGTAGGGGTAGGCGGCAAAGCGCATCAGCACCGCATCGCCCGGCGCCACGAAGCCCACCGCGCGGCTGGGCGCATACAGTTCGGCCACCAGCTTCGCGCCGTCCGGCACGATGGTGGCCAGCGGCCGCGCCGTGTCCACCGCCTGGCCCACGTCAGCCGTCACGGCCGTCAGCACGCCCGCTTGCGGGGCGGTGACCAGCATCTGGCGCCGCGCTTCGCTTTGCGTCAATTCCACTTCCACGCCCGCCAGGTCGCGGTCCAGTTGCGCCAGCTGATTTTGCTGCCGCAAGCCCAGGTCGGCCAAGCCGGCCTGCCGTGTGGACAGGTCCAGCCCCAGGCCGATGCGATCACGCAGCAACGCCTGCAACTGGTTGCGTTGCTCTAGCAGTTCGGCGCGCTTCGCGTCGGATTCCTCGGGCGACAGATAGCCCTTGTCCATCAGGTTGCGATAGCGCTGCGCGCTGTCTTCGGCCAGCTTGATGCGGGCGCGCTGGCCGTCGATCTGGCTATCGATGGCCGTCAGCTGCGCGCGCAGGCTCGCCACGCCGGCCGTCAACAGATCGCGTTCGCCCTGTTGCAGCAACAACGTTTTCTGGCGCGCGACGCGCAGGCTGTCCTGCCGCTGACGGATCTGCCCGCTGATGACTTGCTGCGTGTCGCCCATGGCGCTTTGCCGGTCGCCGGACACCACGTACAGCACGTCGCCCGCGTTCACATGCTGGCCTTCCCGCACCCGCCTTTCAAGCACCACGCCGGCGTCGCGCACATACAGCTTCAGCAGGCCCGTATCCGGAGCAAGCCGGCCGCTGACCGTGGCACGCTTGGTGTAGGTGCCGAAGGCCAGGAACAGGCAGACCAGCAACACAAAGCCGCCCAGCGCCGCCGTGACCAGCGCAAACGACACCGGTCGGATCAGGACGATATCGCCCAGCGGCGCGGTGCGTTGCGCGGCCAGGGCTTGTTTGCGATAGAGCGACACGGCAGGTCAGGCCAGAAGGAGTGCGCGGCGATGGCATCGCCGCGCCCCCCTGCATCAGCGCGTGAAAAAGGTCTTGCCGGACGTCAGGGTTACCGAACCCTGGCCGGGGACGCTACGCTGCGGCACGACGACGCCGAAAGAGCGGTTCTGGCCGTAGCCGCCGCTGACCTGCTGGATTTCTTGTGCCGTCAGGGCCTGGACCTGGGCGTCTTGCGCCTGGCTGGCCGTGGACGGTTGATGGTTGGTCTTCATGCGATTCTCCTGCTGCTTGCCGACGAAGAAAACCGCGTCGGCATCGGCTGAGCAGCAGCCACCGCACGGCACGTGCCGCGTGACGATGCAATCGGAAAGCGCCGTGGCCGGCAATGCCGATCTGCTCCGGGCGGACAGTAGCAGCGGGGCGCGACCGGCGCATCGGTCTTTAGTCGTAGAGGATGGCGTTCTTGCGCCCTGCCGCGCCTGCGCGGCACCGCGTCAGGGTGCAAGATATTGCCGGCCTCGGCCGCCGCCCCTACGGCACGGTCGGTGCGACCGGCGCGCTTGGCGCGCTGGCCACCACCGGCGCGGCGTCGTCCTGGACAACAGCCACGACCGGCGCGCGTTCGGCCAACTGCTCCAGCAATTGCGCCGACGGCACGAAGAACAGCCCGCCCGTCACCGCCTGGCTGTAATCCAGCAAGCGGTCGTAGTTGCCCGCCGGGCGGCCCACGAACATGTTTTCAAGCATCTGCTCGATGGGCGCGGGCGAACGCGCGTAGCCGATGAAGTACGTACCGAACTCGCCCATGCCCGCGCGGCCGAACGGCATGTTGTCGCGCAGGATCTTGATCTCTTGGCCGTTCTCTTCCAGCGTGGTCAGCGCGCTGTGCGAGGACGCCGGCTTGATGTCGTCGTCCAGTTCAACGTTGGATAGCTTGTGGCGCCCGATGACGCCTTCCTGGCTTTCAACCGTCAGCGCGTTCCAGGCCGCCATGTCGTGCAGGTACTTTTGCACCAGCACGTAGCTGCCGCCGGCAAACTCGGCGTCTTCGTCGCCGATGACGGTGAAGTTCACGGCTTCGCGGCCTTCGGGGTTTTCGGTGCCGTCCACAAAGCCGATGATGGCGCGGCGGTCGAAATAGCGGAAGCCGTGCACCTCGTCCACCACCGTCACGGCGTCGCCCAGGCCTTGCATCAGCAGCGTTGCCACTTCAAAGCACAGGTCCATGGAATCGGCGCGGATGTGCAGCAGGATATCGCCGGGCGTGGCCACCGCCACGCGCGCGCCTTCGCCGAACACCCGGAACGGATGCAGGCTGGCCGGACGCGGCTGGCCGAACAGCGCGTCCCACGCGTCGGAGCCGAACGCGCACACACAGGACAGGTTTTGCTCCGGCGAGCGCGTGTTGACGGTGCGCACGCGCGTGGCCACGTCTTCGCACCACGACCGCACCGTTTGCGCGGCGTCGGCGCCGGGGTTGATCGTGGCCACGATAAAGATCGCGTGCCGCGTCGTCGGGCTGTGCACGGCTTGGGGTTCAGGCGGAAGGTCGGGCGAAGTGGCGGGCATGGCGGGGCTCAAGGGAATGAGGGAATGGGGAAACGAGGAAGCGAGGAAACATCCGGGATTTCGCGCGGAAATTGTATCCGGCACCCGGTGCGTTTTCTTGAACAAAATAACGCTGCGGGTTGCGCCTTGTTTGTTGCGCGCTGCGCGTTGCCCGGCCGCCCGCTGCCGGGAAGCCGGCTGCCCCCAAGCCCGCTGCCCCGCCGTCCCGCCTTAGAAGCGATACATGACGCCCACCGACCCAAACATATTCGTCTTGCGCTCGGTCAGCGGGCTGTCGCGCGCATCGCCCAGCAAGGTGCTTACGCCCAGGGTGGACACGGTGCTCCAGCTGGGGTCGATGCGATAGGTCCAGGTGGTGTACAGCGCCGCCGACTTGAAGCCCGACGACGGCGAATAGGTGGACAAGCCTTCGCGGCTGCGCGCCGCTTGCGAGGACGTCACGCCGAACCAGGTCTGCATGGCATCGTGGTTGGCCCATTCGGTCCTGACGCCGACCTGCACCACGTTCCGCTCGGTCATCAAGGCGGCGTACGAGGCGCGCAGTTCCAGCGTGCCGCCATAGCCGCTGCGCGCCGCCTGCTTGTAGCCGGCGCCCAGCGAATACCGGCCCGGCCGCCATTCCACGTAGGCGCCGTAGGCGCCATGGAACTTGATGTCGTCCAGCCCCTTGGTGCGGTCCGCGTCGTCCGCCTTGCGGCCCAGGCTCAGCCCCACGAAAACGCCCGCGTCCAGGTCGCTGGCCAGCGACGTCTTCAGCCCCATCGCGGGCAAACCCATGCGCGGCGTGATGAAAAAGTTGCCGGAGTGGTAGTTGATCAGCGGCACGGGCAAGGCGCGATATTCGCTGGACCCTTCATAGACCGGTATGGCTCCGACCCCTAAACCTATGCCGTTGGCGCCCTGCGCCTGGGCCACGCCGGCCCCGCCAAGCACCGCGCCCGCCATCAGGCCGCTTGCTACTATACCCATCCGCATCAGGGCTTCCTTTTCATTCGTGTCGTTGGCCGCGGGCGGCCGCCCACGGGATCGGCCCGAATTGTCTTCTGCAACTTTTAAAATTTCTTTAAGACCCGCCGCCCGCGTGGCGCGGGTTCCGGTCTGGAGTGTGCTTGCGTATCCTGCTTGTTGAAGACGACCCCATGCTGGGCGACGCGCTGCACGCGGGCCTGGCCGATGACGGCGCCAGCGTCCACTGGGTGCGCACCCTGCCCGACGCGCAACTGGCGCTGGTGGACCACGGCTACCACGCCGTGCTGCTGGACTTGGGCCTGCCTGAAGGCAGCGGCCTGGCGCTGCTCAAAACGTTGCGCGGCCGTTTCGACACCACCCCCGTTCTGATCATCACGGCGCGCGACCGCCTCAGCGAACGCATCCAGGGCCTGGATGCGGGCGCCGACGATTACCTGGTCAAGCCGTTTCAGCTGGACGAGCTGCTGGCCCGGCTGCGCGCGGTGCTTCGGCGCAGCAGCAACAGCGTGGTGTCGGCGCTGCGCTGCCGCGACGTGGTGCTGGAACCGGCCGGCCGCCGCGTCAGGCAAGGCGGCCGCGACGTCAGCTTGAGCGCGCATGAATACCACACGCTGCTGGCGCTGATGCAGCGCATGGGCCACACGGTCAGCCGGGATCAGCTTGAAGCGGCGGTGTACGGCAGTAGCGGCACGATCGAAAGCAACACGGTGGCGGTGTACATCCACCAGCTGCGGCGCAAGCTGGGCGACGGGCTGATCGAAACCCAGCACGGCATGGGCTATCGCATCGTGGCGGACACCGCGCCATGATGACGCTGCGCCGACGGGTGGCCATCACCCTGCTGCTTGCCATGCTGGCCACGGGGTTGATCGTGTTTGCGCTGATCTACGTGCAGCAGACGCGCGCTGAAACCGGCATGTTCGACCAGGGCCTGCGCTACGGCGCGCAAAAGGCGCTGGTGTCCATTCCCACCAGCCTGCTGGAAGCGGAGCCGTCGCGCGAAGACCGTTTTGAATTGTCCGCGCCCGCCCGGATGGACGGCGAAACCGCCAACTTCCAGGCCTGGTCGCTGGCCGACAAGCGGCTGGTCCTGCAATCGCCCTGGGCGCCCGCCGAGCCCTTGGTGCCGGACTACCAAGACGGTTATCGCAACATCATCCTGCAAGGTGAACCGTGGCGCGCGTACGCGGTGTCGGACGCCGACGGCCGCGTGCAGGTGCAGTTTGCCAAGTCGGTTAAAGAGCTGCGGCAGAAAACCGCCGACCGCATGTGGAGCAGCCTGTGGTTTCTAAGCGTGCTGTTCCCGACGCTGATGGCGCTGACGTGGCTGGTGATCCGGCGCGCGTTTCGCCCCGTGGACCACGCGCGCGACGCCATCCTGCACCGCACCGGCGTGGATCTGACGCCGGTGCCCACGGCGGGCATGCCGGGCGAATTGCGCCCCTTTGTCGGCGCCATCAACGACCTGCTGCAACGCCTGTCGGCCTCTTTGGACCGCGAGCGCCGCTTCGTGGCCGACGCGGCGCACGAGCTGCGCACGCCGCTGGCGGCGTTAAGCACGTATGCCGAACTGGCGCTGCGTAGCGAAAGCGAGGCGGCGCGCGCGCAGGCGGTCGGGCAATTGCGGCAGGTGGCCACGCGCACGGCGCGGCTGGCCGAACAGTTGCTGGAACAGGCGCGCACGCAGGCGCAGGACGAAAGCGCAATCGAACCCGTGCCGCTGGATCGGCTGACGGAAATGATCGCGCGCGACAGCGAAATGCCGGCCGCATCGCGCCAGCAGCGCATTGCCCTGGACACCGAAGCCGTGTCCGTGCCGGGCAATGTAGACGCCCTGGGCGTGCTGGTGCGCAACCTGCTGGACAACGCGTTGCGCTATACGCCGGCCGGCGGCCGCATTCAGATTCGTTGCGGGCCGCTGGTTGCGGGCGGCGCCTACCTTAGCGTGTCGGACGACGGGCCGGGCATCGCACCGGCCGAACGCGAACGCGTGTTCGACCGCTTCTACCGGCCGCCCGGCACAGCGGAACACGGCAGCGGCATCGGTTTGTCGCTGGTGGCGCAGATTGCCAAGGCGCACGGCGCGCGAATCGAATGGGGAACCGGGCTGGGGCCGGCCGGACGCGGCGTGAGCTTGACGATCGCATTCGCCCAGCGGGTGTAGTGCTGCCGGTGTAGCACTACACCCGCTATCGTGGGCGCTATCTGACATACCGTTGCAGCGTTGCCGCCAGCGAGGCGGGCAGCATCGCGCCGTGCCCCAGGCCGGGAAACACCTGCAAGTCTGCGCGCACATGCGTAATCCGCGACAGGGCACGCACGACGCTTTCGGGGCTGCCCGGCGCGTCGTCCTGGCCCTTGGCTTCGGCGCCGGCCATGACCGTTACGTCGATGCCGGCCGGCAGTACCGGCGCAGGCGAGGCCAGCGCTTGCAGGATGGTGTGATCGTTCCACCAGATCGACGGGCTGGCCGCCACATAGCGCTGAAACGCCTGCGGCCGCGTCAGCGCCGCGTGCAGCACGAACAGCCCGCCATACGAATGGCCGTACAGATTGCGGTTGCCCGGGTCCACGGGATAACGCGCCTGCACCAGCGGCAGCACCTGTTGCAGCAGCAGGTCCAGGAAATGATCCGCGCCCCCGCCCCGCTTGGCCCAGCCCACGGCGTCGGGGTTGTTGGGCGCGCCGCGTGGCGCGTCCGCACCGGGCGATGGCGGCGTGTAGTCGTAGGACCGCGCCGCCAGATTGGCCTTGGGATCAAACGGCTTGGCATCGTCATGGTCCACGCCCACCACCACCGCTTGCAGCGACCGCCCGGGCGGCAATGCCGCCTGCGTGCGCGTCAAGCTGTCGAACACCGCCGCGCCATCCAGCATCAGCAGCAGCGGGTAGCCGGTGGGCGGCGCCGGGTCAAGCGGCGGCGTCCAGACCGACAGGCGATACACGCGCTTGCCATCCGGCGCGGTGACAAGGTGATGGTGGATATCGGCGGCCGCCACGCCAATGGCGATCTCGGCGGGTTGCGGCGGCAGGGCGGGGAAATTGTGCTGGCCCATGGCGGTGCGCTCTTCATCGAAACAGGACGGCTTTATTCAGCCATAAACGGCGGCGGGCGGCAACGTGGCCGGCCGCCTCGCAGACGCTGTTTTCAAGTCGCCTTCGGGTATAGTCTGGAACTCTTCGCGCCCCCCAGGAAAGCCCCTTCTTCACCATGACCAGCGCCCGCGATCTTGTCTATGCAGAACTGCGCCGACGCCTGATGTCCGGCGTGTTCCTGCCTGGCGAACGGCTGCGCGAAGAACACATCGCGGCCGAACTCTCCGTCAGCCGCACGCCGGTGCGCAGCGCCATCGAACGGCTGGTTGCCGATGGCCTGGTCAAGCGCGAAGGCCGGCGCGGCGCCGAGGTGCTGGGCTGGGTGGATCGCGACATCAACGAAGCGTTCGAACTGCGCCTGCTGCTGGAACCCTATGCCGCGCGCAGCGCCGCCGAACGGGCCACGCCGCAGCAGATCGACCATCTTGAACAGATCAACCAGCGCATGCTGGACGCCATCCTGTCCGACGATGCCGACAAGGTGGCGCGGGTGCAGCATTGCAATAACCTTTTTCACCATGCGCTGCTGGACTCGGCGCAATCGGCGCGCGTGCGCACCATGGTGGAAAACCTGCTGGACATGCCGATCATCATCGGCTCGTTCTATTTCTATACGCACGACGACATGCTGCGCAGCGTGGAACACCACCGCCAGATCATCGCCGCCTTGCGCGCGCGCGATGCGGCCTGCGCCGACATCGCCATGCGTTTTCACCTGACCAGCACGCACCTGTTGTTTCGCAGCCAGCGCAAGCCGCCGGCCGATGCAACAACCGCATGATGGGCTTTACCGATATTTATGAATTCGCCTCAGATCCTGGTTGCCCTTTTTGTCCTGCTGCTGGCGGTCGCCATCCCGCTTGCCACCCTCGTGGTGCAGTTGTTCCGCCTGATGCAGTGGATGTCGCGCGGCAATGACCCCACGCGCGGCGAGCGCCCGCATTTCACGGGGCCGGCGCTGGCGCTGCTGTTCAGCACGCTGGCCGCCAGCGACTTCACGAACTACGAGCCGCTGCGCACCATCGCGCAGATCAACCCCGTGCCGCTGGCCGCGCGCGCGTACTTCACGGTGACCATGCTGGTGCTGGCGGTGCTGTCCTGGGCGTACGCGGGCGGGCTGAAGGACCGGCTGCTGCGCCGCCTGGGTATCGGCCGGGGCTAAGGCGGCTGCCCGCTACGGCTTCCAGCCCTGCGCCTTCATGCGCGCGTCGATCCACGATGTGTCCAGCGTGCCGGCGGCGATCTGGGCCAGCATCTTTTCTTCCACCGCGTGCTTGGCCGAGGCGGCCTCGTACAGCGCGGGCACCTGGTCGTAGGGCAACGCAAGCAGGCCGTCTTCGTCGCCCAGGATCAAATCGCCCGGCTCGATCGTCATGCCGTCCAGCGAGATCACCACGTTGATTTCACCCGGCCCGTCCTTGTACGGCCCGCGATGCGTGACGCCCGCCGCGTACACCGGAAACGAGCCGCGCCGGATGGTGCCGCAGTCGCGAATGGCGCCGTTGATCACAATGCCGGCCAGCCCGCGCGTCTGCGCGTAGGTCGTCATGATTTCGCCGATGATGGCGTTGGTCAGGTCGCCGCCCGCGTCCACCACTACCACGTCGCCCGGCTGGGCCAGATCCAATGCCTTGTGCACCAGCAGGTTGTCGCCGGGGCGCGTGCGCACCGTCACGGCCGGGCCGGCCAGCAAGGTGCCGTCATGCATCGGGCGCAGGCGTGCGCCGCCCGCCGTCATGCGCCACATGCAATCGCTGATGTTGGCCACCGGGATGTGGCGGAATTTCTCGACGAAATCGCTGCTGACCGCGCGTTGGCGCGGGCGGATATCAAAGCCGATCATGGGGTGCTCCTGTTGCGTTCGATGTTGGGGTTCATTGCTTCGGGATGCCGGCTTCCTGCACGACCTTGCCGAAGACGTCGTGGTCGGCGCGATGGCGCTTGGCCAGGTCGGCGGGCGTGCCCGTCATGACGCTGTAGCCGGAGTCCTCCAACTTCTTCACCAGTTCCGGCTTGGCCTGCGACGCGTTAAGCGCCTGGTTCAGCGTGGCGACGACGTCGTCCGGCGTCTTGCCCGGCGCCATCAAGCCCCACCAAATGGTCTGGTTGATGGTCTTGAAGCCGCTTTCGGCAAAGGTCGGCACGTCGGGCAAGGCGGGCGAACGCGCGTCCGCCACCACCGCCAGCGCGCGCACCTTGCCGCCCCGGATCTGCGGCAGCAACGAAGCCACGGAACCGGTGTAGAGGTCGATGCGGCCGCTGGCCAGATCCGGAAACGCCTGCGACCAGCCGCGATACGGCACGTGCATCAGCTCCATGCCCGCGGCCTTGCGCCACAGGTGGCCGATCAAGTCGCCGCTGCCGCCGATGCCGGGTATGCCCAGCGAGATTTGGCCGGGCCGCGCCTTGGCGGCTTTCACCACATCGTCCAGCGTTTTGTAGGGCGACTCGGGCACCACCACGAACACGCTGGGCGACGAGGCCACCAGGCCGACCGGCTTGAAGTCCTTGAACGTGTCGTAGCTAAGCTTGTTGTACAGCCACGGGTTGAGCACGATGTTGTCCGTCTGCGCCATCACCAACGTATGGCCGTCGGGCTTGGCACGCGCCGTGGCGTCCAGCGCCAGGTTGCCGCCGGCGCCCGGCTTGTTTTCCACAACGATGTTCCAGCCGGTGTCCTGGGCGATGGCCGACCCGATCATGCGGGTCAGTGTGTCGGTGCCGCCACCCGGCGGAAAGGGCGAAATCAGCGTGATCGGGGCCGTGCCCATGTCGGCGGCGCCGGCGGCGGCCGACGAGATAAGCAGCGTGGCCGCCAGCAAAGTCTTCAGGGACGTCATTGTCTTCCTCTCCAGGTTTTGTTCATGCCAGCGGCCCTCTGCGGGGCCGCTTTGTCAGAAATCAGGATTGCCGGGCCAGCGGCGTCAGCCAGGCCAGCCGCGCGTCGACCGAATCGGGCACGTTGAACGAGCCTGCCTCGCGCGCCGCTTCAATCCCCTTGGCCGTGCGCGCGAACAGGCGCTCCACGCCGTCCAGCACCAGCGGTTGCAAGCCGGCTTCGACCAGTTGTTCGCGGGCCTCGCGCACTTCGGCCAGGCGGCGCGGCGCGTGCAACACGTGCGAGCGCACGAACGAATCGACGAACGTGGTGAGCGGCGTGCGGTCCATGTCCGACAGCACGTCGTACAACGAGGCGCGCAGGCCCATGCTTTCGGCGGCGACCAGGCATTCCACGGCCAGGCTTTCCATGCCCTTGGTCAGGATGCTGCGCAGCAGTTTCAAGCGCACGGCATCGCCGGCCTGGCCATCGATGGCTTGTGCGGGCGCGCCGCAATCGGCGGTAAAGGCCGCCACTTTTTCAGCGCCCGTGCCGGCGCACAGCAGCGGCGTGCGCGCGCCCAACAACGCGATGGCGCCCATGATGGCCACGTCGGTGAACGGCACGCCGTGCTGCGCCGCCACCTCGGCCGCGGCGCGCATGTCGCCCGAGCTGGCGGTGGTGAAGTCGGCATACGCCGCGTCCTGGCGCAAGTGCGGCAAAGCCGCCGTGGCGACGGCCAGCGCGGCGTGGCCGAACACGGCCGAGGCGACGATGTCGGCCTCTTGCAGCCACGCGCCGGGGGTGGCATGCAACGGGGCGCCATGCGCCTGGGCGCGCTGCTGCATTTCTGCGTCTTGCCTTAGCTCACAGATCCCCACGATCTGGTGTCCGCCCGCCCGCCACGCCTCGGCGTAGCAATGGCCCACTTCCCCACAACCCAACAATGCGATTTTCATTTGCACCCGAACCGTAAAAAAATACATAAAAAATACATACAGGGTTATAGCGCAAGGAAAAATGGCAGATATACCCCGTACAAACCCCAGGTTTAGTGAATCCTGGATACATTAAAAGTACAAAATACCAGCGGGAACGAACGCCATCAATTGCTGGTAGTCTTGCCGCAGCCGCGCAGGGAATTTCCCGCGCCCGCCTACCCTTATTCAAGCGAGCCCCCATGACCCAACCCCTGTACGACGCCTCCGTTCCCGTCATCAAGCAGATGCTGTCCGCCCTGTCGGACGTGCTGAAGAAAGCCGAAGCGCACGCCACGGCCAAGAACATCGACGCGTCCGCCTACCTGGGCGCCCGCCTGTACCCGGACATGTTCCCGCTGTCGCGCCAGGTGCAGATCGCCTGCGACTTCGCCAAGGGCATCGCCTCGCGCCTGGCCGGCGCCGAGGTGCCGTCCTGGCCCGAAGGCGAAGCCACCTTTGCCGAGCTGCAAGCGTTGATCAACAAGACGCTGGCGCACGTCGGCGCGTTCACGCCGGAACAGTTCGAGAAAGCCGCCACGCTGGAAATCGTGCTGCGTCCGGGCACGCCCAAGGAAAAGAAGCTGTCGGGCAGCGCCTACCTGCTGCACTACGGCCTGCCGCAGTTCTTCTTCCACGTCACCACGGCCTACGCCCTGCTGCGCCACAACGGCATCGAAGTCGGCAAGCGCGACTACATGGGCGCGTACTGATACCGACGCACCGGTAAGCCGGCCCTCGCCCATCAGGCAAGGGCCGCTTTCATTGACGCTTTCCCTCGGCTTGCTCTAATTTCGCCAGACGCCCACGCATGGGCGGCGCGGGCCGACTGGAGAAAGCTTGATGATCGCGACGACCGTTCTGATCGTGGGCGCCGGCCCCGCCGGCCTGCTCACCGCCTCGGAGCTTTTTCGACGCGGCGTCGATTGCCTGCTGATCGACGCGCACGAACGGCCGCTGGACTGGGACCGCGCCACCGTGGTCCACCCTCGCACCATCGAAATCCTGGACGCCCTGGGCATCGCCGCGCCGTTGCTGGATGCCGGCGTCAAGCAGCGCCGCGCGCGCATCCACGCCGCCGGCAACGTGCTGGGCGACATCGATCTGGCGCTGTGCGGCAGCCGCTACCCCTTCAATATCGGTATTTCGGAAGAAGTCACCGAAGCCATCCTGACCGACCATCTGCAAGCCCTGGGCGGCAGCGTCACTCGCGCCACCCAGCTGGTCGGGCTGCAAGAGCGCCCCGACGGCGTGCTGGCAACCCTTGAGCAAGGCGGCGTCCGGTCCAAGGTGTTTACCCAATGGGTCGTCGGCTGCGACGGCCACCACAGCACCGTGCGCACGCTGATGGGTATCGGCCAGGACGGGCACGACATCCACCAGCCCTGGGCGGTATTCGACGCCGCCATCACCGGATGGCCCGATTCGTTCGAGGCCAACTACGCCTACCTGGATCCGACGCCCGTGATCCTGACCGCGCTGCCCGAGCGTCGGTGGCGCGTCTATCTGCGGCCCGGTTCGCCGCAGTCGGACCTGGTGAACGACGCTCTGGAGACCTTGCGCCGTTACCTGCCCGACGCGCGCTTCGAAGGCGTGTCGCACCCGACCCGCTTTGATTGCCACACGAAGGTCGCGCAGCGCTTTCGCCTGGGCCGCACGCTGCTGGCCGGCGACGCGGCGCACACATGCAGCCCCGCGCAGGGCCATGGCATGAACAGCGGCATGCAGGACGCCTACAACCTGGGCTGGAAGCTGGCGCTGGTTTGCCAGGGGCATTGCTCGGACGCCTTGCTGGACAGCTACCACGCCGAGCGCCGGCCGGTGGCGGACCAGGTCATGGCGTCGGGCGACGCCGCCGAAAACGCCCAAATGGTCATGGATCCCGAGGCCCGCCGCGAGCGCGACGCCGCGATCCGCGCCGCGTTCTCCGACCCCGCCACGCGCCATCACGAAGCCGTGGCCGAGGCAGAGCTGGACATCGATTACGCCGGCTCGCCCATCGTCATGGGCGATGCGCAACCCAGCGTGTCGCCCGGGCAACGCCTGCCCGACCACCTGCCCGTCGAGTTCGCGTCAGGCGGCGCGGGCAAGCTGCACGACTACACCAAGCGGCTGGGCCACACCGCGCTGTTGATCGGGGGCAGCGCCACGCCGCAAGACGAGCTGGCGCAGGTCCACCGCGACACGGCGGCGCTGTCGGACGGCCCCATCATTGAAGTGGTTGTTGCACTGACGGCCAACGCGGAGGTGTCCAATGTGGACGCCTACCTGTCGCCCGACACCGCCCGCCAGCTGGGCGTGAACAAGATCGTGCTGCTGGTGGTACGGGCGGACGGCCACGTCGGCCTGCGCGCGGACGAGCGCCACGCGCAAGCCTTGTCGGCGTATGTGGACCGGTTGCGTTCTCAGGGTTTTTCCTAGGAAGATCCCTGTCGATGTTGGCGCGGCCGGTTCGTCGTATCAGTACGACCCACTCTTCTCAAGGCGATCCACCATGACTACCGGCACCGTGAATTTCCATCGCGTCCTGCGCGCCCCCCCCGACCGCATCTACCGCGCCTTCCTGGAGGCCGACGCCCTCGCCAAATGGCTGCCCCCGTACGGCTTTACCTGCCAGGTCCACCAACTGGACGCAAAGGTAGGCGGCACCTACAAGATGTCGTTCCGCAATTTTGGATCGAACCAGATCCATGCGTTCGGCGGCGAATACCTGGAACTGGTTCCCGGCGAAAGGCTGCGCTATTCCGACCGCTTCGACGACCCCGGCATGCCCGGCGAGATGATGACGACCATCCAGCTGCGCAAGGTGTCGTGCGGCACGGAAATCACCATCGAGCAAAGCGGCATCCCGGCCGCCATCCCCACCGAAATGTGCTACCTGGGCTGGCAGGAATCCCTGCTGCAACTGGCCCGGCTGGTCGACCCGGAAGTGGCGGAGTAGGCCGGCTGGGACGTCACGCGCCGGGCTTGCCCTGGAAGTAGACAGGCGCTTGCACGGAATCGCTGCCCTGCTCCCATTCGGCCCGCATCCTGCCCAGGAAATCGGCGTCGACGCGGTGCTTTTCATCTTCCAGCACCTCGTGCATGGCCGTGGCAATCCGGTCGATAACCGTTTCCGGCCTGGCAACGCCACACACCGTGCGGCCAAACTGAAGCAGCGTTTTCCTGCTGGGATACTCGCGGCTTTTGTTCAGCTTGAGCGCCAGCGTCCGGTCAGACAGCTTGCGGCCGGATTGCGGGTCATCGATCTCGTACACGCTGGTCGTCACCACGTCGAACAGCGGCGCCAGGGCGGCTGGCGCCGCGCCCGGATGCCGGTACAGCAGACCGAAATTTTTCAGATGCGCGTCGCCATTGCGCAGCAGCACCGATAGCGCCACGTATTCGAAGTACCGGGCCAGGCTTTCAACGCGATTAGCGCCGCACAGCAGGCCGATCATCTGCGCGATGGTCTCGTAAGCGCTCAGGTACTTTTCCTTGGCGGTCTTGCGCAACAACACGGCCATGTCTTCAAAACCCAGCTGGTCGCCCCCGTCCAGGTCAAAGCGGCGCATCACGAATAGCGAGCCATCATCCGACAGCCAGAACTCGGGCACGCGAATTCCCGCTTGCTTCGCGACGGTCATGCAGAGGAATTCGTTCTGCGCCAGAAAGGGATAGTCCTCGCCTGCGGCCTTGACGATAAGGTTCGGCGTGAAGGTCGTGGACTTGTCGATGATCGGCTTGGCATCCAGCTCGTCCGCGTCCGGCATCAACACCTTGGGTTGAAAGCCTGAAATGCCCGAGGTCAGGTAGGCGCTGACCAGGTGGTCAAAAAGCTCGACACTGGCGCCACTGGACAGCAGCGTCTTCAACCCGACCTCGGCCTGAAGGCGCTGCGCCTGACTACCGGGTTCTCGATAGCGCAACCGCCCGATCTGGTTGCTGCCCGTCAGGGCCAGCCGGCTTTACTCATCGTCCAGGCGCCCCACGTCGTCGTAATTGATGCCGGCGGTATCGATGCGCAGGCCCATATTCAGAACCGCAAGGGCGCGCAGGATGAAGTGCAGGCCGACGTTTTCGCCTTTTTCAATCTGAATGATGAGGTGGCGTGACAGCCCGGCGCGTTCCGCCAAGGTGGCCTGGCTTATTTTTCGCTGCTTGCGTTCACGCTGGAAACTCTCGCCAAACTCTGCGGGAAGGACGGCGGTGGGGAAGTACGGCATACGCAACATTCCTTGGCTTTAACGCCTGGGGTAGTTGCGATACCGTACACCGATCCGGCCCAAAAATGTAAGCCAAAGCCGACTTTTTCTGAAAATTTGGGAAAAATGTCGGCTATGACTTACATATCCACGATAGGACGCGCCAGGATCGGCCCCTACCCTCGACGCCCCGCCTCGACCTGGATCTTCAGTTCGACTTCGGGCTTGAAGCCCATGTCCAGGCCGAAGTCCAGGCCGAAATCCTTGCGGCTGAATTCGGTGGAGGCGTCCGCGCCGCAGACCTCGCGCTTTTCCATGGGGTGCTGGATGCACTTGAAGTCGTCGATGTCCAGCTTGACGCGGCGGGTCACGCCGCGCAGCGTCAGGTCGCCGGTGGCCTCTTCGGGGCGGTCGCCGTCGAACTTGGTGAATTTGCCCTTGAAGGTGGCGGTGGGGTAGCGGGCGGCGTCGAAGATGTCGGGCGCCAGCGCGTGCTTGTTCATCTCGTCGTGGCCGAAGTCCACCGAGTTGATGTCGACGGTGACCTCGACGGTGCCGGTGCGGGCCTGGCGGTCCAGCACCACCACGCCTTGGGACTTGTTGAATTTGCCGCGCCACGTGGACAGGCCGCCGAAGTGGTCGGCCTCAAAGCTGGGATAGGTGTGCGAGGGGTCGATGTCGTAGGTGACCGGCTCGGCGACGGCCTGGGCGGACAAGGCCAGCACGGCGGCGCCCAGCATCAGGGTCGGGATGCGCTTCATCGAAGTCAGCTTCATCAAGGCTCCTTATGGTGAAGGGGCCGTGCGCGGGCGGGCCCGGGCACGGCGGACAAACCAGACAGACCTATTCCGCGTAGCCGGGGTTGCGTCGATCCAGCCGACGCAACAGGCCCGGCCAGGCCAACGAGGCCTTGTAGGCGCGGTCGGCGGGCGATTCCACGGCGGCGCGCGCCAGGACCTCGGGCGGGATGAAGATCAATTCGCCGCCGCCGGCCTGCGCCCGCACCTGCGCCATGCAGGCGGCTTCCAGGCGGTGCATGGCCTGGAACGCCTCGGCCATGGTCTGGCCCACCGTCAACAAGCCGTGGTTGCGCAGGATCAGGTAATTGTTGCTGCCCAGGTCGCGCACCAGGCGCGGTTGTTCTTCGGGGTTCAGCGCCAGCCCCTCGTAGTCGTGATAGCTCAGCGATCGCAGCGCGATGAAGGCAAATTGCGACAAGGGCAGCAGGCCGTCTTTTTGCGCCGACACGGCCACGCCGTTGATGGAGTGCGTGTGCAGCACGCACATCGCGTCCTTGCGGGCCGCATGGATACAGCTGTGGATGGTGAAGCCGGCCGGGTTGATGTCGTATTCCGAATCCATCACCTTGTTGCCGTGCAGGTCGATCTTGACCAGGCTGGACGCCGTGATCTCGTCGAACATCATGCCGTAGGGATTGATCAGGAAGTGCTCGGTGCCAGGCACCTTGGCGGTGATGTGCGTGAAGATCAGGTCGTCCCAGCCAAATAGCGCCACCAGCCGATACAGGGCCGCGAGGTCTGTGCGGACCTGCCATTCCGTTGCGCTGACTTGTTCGCGCACGCCGGCGCCCTGTTTGCTTACCGTGTCCATCCCGTCTCCAGTGTTATTGATTCGTCTTGGGGTCCATTCCGAAGGCGCTTGCGGCCATGACGCCGCCGGCCCGTGGAACACTGTATTGGTTTTAAACCGATCCGGCATGGCCGTGGGCGCTGCCGTCCGTCAGATGAAAAACAATTTTCGTCGCACCGCGCCGGGCGTGGCCCCGGCCCCGGTTCCGCTTGCATAATAAGGGCCGCCCCCTCTAAGGGGCCGCCTCCACGGAGACCCCACCATGCCGCAAGGCCCGCACCGCCGCCTACAGGCTTTTTTCCAGTCGCATCTGGAATCGCTGTCGGGCGTGGGTCTGCTGCTGGGCACGCTGTTCTTCGCCGCGTCGCTGACGCCCACGCTGGTGCCGCGCACCTACCTGACGCAGGGCGTGCTGGGCGGCACCTGCCTGGCCGCCGGCTATGGGCTGGGCGTGTTGTGGCATTGGCTGTGGGCTTACCTGGAACTGCCCGAGCCCCGTGGGCGCGCGGCGCGCATCGTCAACGGCACGATCACGCTGGTGTGCGCGGCGGTGCTGCTGGCCTTTCTGTGGCGCGCGGCCGACTGGCAGAACACGATCCGCGCGCTGATGGAAATGCCGCCCGTGCCTAGCGCGCATCCCTTCAAGGTCAGCCTTACCGCGTTGGCCACCTTCGCCGTGCTGTTGGCGCTGGGCCGCTTGTTCAAGCTGGTGACGCGGTGGGTGGCCGCGCGGGTGCGCCGCGTCGTGCCCCGCCGTGTGGCCAACGTGACGGGCGCCGCAATCGCCATCCTGATCTTCTGGTCGCTGGCCAACAACGTGTTCTTTCGGGCGGCGCTGCATGTGCTGGACGCCTCGTTCCGCGAATACGATGCGCTGCTCGAACCCGAGCGCCCGCGCCCCACCGCCCCCGGCAAAACGGGCAGCCCCGATTCCCTGATCGCCTGGCAACAACTCGGCCGCGCCGGCCGCGAATTCATTGCATCCGGCGCCAGCGCCCAGGACATCCGGGCGCAGACCGGGCATGACGCGCTGGAACCGATCCGCGTCTACGTCGGCCTGCCCGGCGCCGACACGCCGGCCGCCCGCGCCAAGCTGGCGCTGGCCGAGATGAAACGCGTGGGCGCGTTTGAACGGTCGGCGCTGGTGGTGGTGACGCCCACCGGCACGGGGTGGATCGACCCGGCCGCGATGGACGCGCTGGAATACCTGCTGCATGGCGACGTGGCCAGCGTGGCATTGCAGTATTCCTACCTGTCCAGCCCGCTATCCTTGCTGGCCCAGCCCGAGTACGGATCAGAGGCGGCGCGCGCGCTGTTCGCCGAGGTCTACGGCTACTGGACCACGCTGCCTAAAGACAAGCGGCCCAAGCTCTATCTGCACGGTTTAAGCCTGGGCGCGCTGAATTCCGCGCGGTCGGCCGAACTGTTCGAGATGATCGGCGACCCGATCCAGGGCGCGCTCTGGAGCGGCCCACCGTTTGAAAGCCGGGTGTGGCGCGCCATTACAGACGCGCGCAACCCGGGCTCTCCCGCGTGGTTGCCGCAACTGCGCGACGGCGCTTTCGTGCGCTTCATGAACCAGCACGGTTCGCCCGTGCCCGCCGATGCGCCATGGGGCCCGATGCGCATTGTGTTCTTGCAGTACGCCAGCGACGCCATCACGTTTTTCGACTTTCGCGACCTGTACCGCCGCCCCGCATGGATGGAGCCCCCCTACGGCCCCGACGTATCGCCGCAGCTGCGCTGGGTGCCGGTGGTGACGATGTTGCAGCTGGCGCTGGATATGTCGGTCAGCACCGAGACGCCCATCGGTTACGGCCACGTCTACGCACCGCAGCACTACGTGGATGCGTGGCTGGCGGTGACGGGCGCGCCGGGCTGGACGCCGGACGCGCTGGCGCGGCTGAAGCAGCACCTGATGGAACGCGCGCGCGCCGCCACGGTGGATGGCGAGGCCACGCAGGCCGCGTACGAGCATCGCGGGGGCTGAACGATATGACCGATCTGCTGACCGCCTTCTATTTCAGCGGCGACGCCATCCGCAGCCGAAGCGTCAGCCCGACGGTGCTGCGCGCCACCCTGGACATTCCCGCCCCCGCCCGCCACGTCGTCGCCGACTGGCAACGCGAAATCACCACACGCCTGATGCTGGAGCCCGGCGATGTCGAACCCCTGCCGCTGGCCCGCGCGAAACGCCGCTGGCCCGACTACAAGCACTGCGTGCAGGCCATGCACGCCTGGACGCGCGACGCAGGCCTGGACAACGTGCTGGCCGACAGTGACATGGCGCTGATGGCCTGCCGGGGCGCCCGCTACCACCATGACGGCGGGCAATATGCCGGCGCGGCCTTTTGCAACCTTTTCGTAAGCGAAGACAAGGGGCTGGACGTGCATTTCCCGCATTCCGGCCAGCGCATCCCCCTGACACGCGGCACCGCCATCGTGTTCGACACCTGCCAGCCACATGCCGTTGTGCCGCGCGGCGGCCATCGCTTTGACGCCCGGGACTTTCCCGCCGATGCCGACCTGTCGCAGTGGTTCCTTACCTGGGAATTGCCCATCGAAGCGCCCTGCGTAGCAAGCGCGCTGGGCATCGCGTTCGACGTCGCCCCGCAGGCGGCAGCGGGCCTGGACGACGAGCAGGTGTGGGTGCACGGCGCGCCTGCCCGACTGGATCCTGAATGGGGACAGTGGCAGCGTAATTAGGTGACGGTTCTCCACCCGGCCCGGCGGTAAATTGCAGTCTGACACCCTATCCAACACTCTGTACGGCCAGAGGCATGGACGCCTGCACGCGCGCCGGTATACTTTTCCGAGCTGTTTTTGCAGCCCGAGTTTTTGCAGTCTTTCTTCCAACCTAAGCTTCTTGCCGCGCGGCCCCTTGGCCGCGCCCTTCTATGCCCGCCTTGATGGACATGCTGCGCCCGCTACGCCGGGCGCTTTGCTGCACGGCCGCCGCTTTGGCCGCCACCCTCACTTGCCTTCCCGCATTGGCCGCTCCGCCCACGCTGGCAGAGTGTCACGGCATCAAGGACCTGGCGTTCGTCGCGCATCTGGACGACGACCTGCTGTTCATGAACCCGGACATTGCCTCCAACGTTGAAGCGGGCGGCTGCGTGCGCGTGGTCTACCTGACCGCCAGCGACGCGGGCGAAGGCGATACCTACATGCTGGGCCGCGAGCGCGGCGTGCGCGCCGCCTACGCCTACATGGCGCACAAACCGGACGTCTGGAAAGCCGATACCGGCATCGCGGCAAGCCGCCAGATCGCGCGCTTTACCTTGCAGGACAATCCGCGCGTGCAGCTGTGGCACATGCGCCTGAAGGACCCGTGGCTGGGCAAGGGCTGGGGCAGCCTGACCCCGCTTAGCCGCACGGAATCCGAACCGGGCCAAAGCGTCGACACGCTGGGCCCCTACCCCGAGACGTACACGCGCGAACAGCTGATCGACACGTTGGCTGAACTCATCCGCCAATACGGCCCGACCACCGTGCGCCACCTGGACGACACCATCACCGTGCCGTACACGCAGCTGTGCTGGCGCTGCGCCGGCCATGGCCACCCCGACCACATCGCCAGCGCGCGGCTCGCGCGCGAAGCCATGTTGCGCGTGCCCGGCAACTACGCCGAAACCGGCTACATCGACTACCCCAGCCAGGAACGCGCCACCAACCTGACCGAATCCGAAATCGCCAGCAAGTCGGTGATCTTCCAGCACTACGCCTGGAACGACTACCACTACTGCGCCGGCCCCAGCGGCTGCAAGGAACCGGCCGGCCCCGCCGCCGCCTGGGTGCAGCGCGCCTATTACGTATCGCGCCAGGACATCGCGCCGCAGCTGTATCCGGACGGGCGTGGCGGCCTGGTGGTCTTTGCGGCGGGCGAAACCAACGCCGCCGTCAACCGCTGGGATTCGGGCCAGCGCCGCTGGCAAAGCCTGGGCGGCCGCACCACCGGCCCGTTGGTATCGTTTACGCATGCCGACGGCACGGCCGGCCTGATGGCGCGCGATCCGCTGGGCGGCGTGTGGGCCAACAAGCAACGCCACGACGGCACCTGGCAAGGCTGGCAAGCGCTGGGCGGCTTGCGCGTGACGCAGATTCCCGCCGTGGCGCCGCGTGGCGAAGCCGCTGCCGTGGCCCTGGGCTATGACGGCCTGCTGCACTGGATTGCACCGTCGGGCATCGACGGCAGCTGGAGCCCCTGGCAAGACCTGCCCGCCCTGGACGGCGCCACCGGCGCGCCGGCCGCCGCGCGCGGGGCCGATGGCCGCTACGTGATCTTCGCCAATACTTCCGAAGGCAAACTTTTCTACACCCGCCAGCTGCCCGCCGACAAAGGCAAGCGCCCCGAATGGCAGGCATGGCGCCACGTGCCCGCGCCCGTGGCGGCCGGTGGCCTGGCCGCAATCCGCAACCACGAAGACCGCGTCGAGCTGTATTTCCGCCAGCGTGGCAACAACCACCTGACCAAGCTGATCGAAGCCGGCGACACCACCGACATGGATATGGACTGGAGCGCGCCCGCCGACCTGGGTGTGCCCTTCATCGGCCGCCCGGCCATCCACGCCGATGCCAAGGGCAACGTCATCCTGGCGCTGCTGGAACGTTCCGGCGGGCCGCTGTGGCTGGTGGAACACGGCAAGCCCACGCGCCTGGACGCCGACGCCGCCTCGCCGCCCGCGCTCAATGTCATCGACGGCGCCGTGTACATCGTGGCCCGCAGCGCCGGCGGCCCGCAACGCTATCAGGTGCTGTCGCGCCGCGACGGCGTGTGGGCGGACCGGCTGACGCTGGACGGCGTGCCGGGCAATGGCGGTGGCCCCTTTGCCACCATGGCCACCGCGCGCCCCGCCGACCTGCCCAACCTGGGCACGCCCGCCGCGACCAACACGGTGGTGGTGCGCCCGTCGCCCAGCGATCCCGCCGCGCTGACGGTGGAACGCATGCCGACGCAGGCCTCGCGCACCGCCACGCCCACGTCCCCCACGACCACCACGGCGGCCAGCGGCGCGCCCACCGCGCCGCCCGCCAAGACCGTCACGCAGTAGGCCCGTCGGGGCCTCCTGCGTTGTGGCGTCCTGCGTTGTGGCGTCCTGCGTTGTGGCCACCCGCGTCATGGCCTCCCGCGTCATGGCCTCCCGCGTCATGGCCTCCCGCGTCATGGCCTCCCGCGTCATGGCCTCCTGCCTCAGAACGTCCTTCTAGCAGATAGCCGGCCAGGTCCTCCACTTCCCGGGCCACTTCCTGCCAGATCCACCGGATGACGCCGATCGCCTGCTTCTCGTCGGCGTCGCAATCTGGCCAATGCAACGCCTCTTCGATGGCTGCATCCAGGGCCGACAAGGCCGACGCGGGGACGTGGCACGGTTGCGTGTAGGCTTTCTCGCGCAGCGCTTCCGTCAGGCAGCCGATCTGTTCTTTGAGCGCGGCGGCCACGTCGTGCAGCGCCGGCCCCAGGGCGTGGCAAGTTCGTTCGGACAACACGAAGCTTCCCGCCCGCTCCATGATCGGGGCGGTGCGCCACAAGCCTTCAATGCGTTCATTCAATTGATAGACGGACAGGTGTGAACTGAGCTTGTCCAGCGGAAACGCGCCGGCCTGGGTCACCATGTCGCGCGCGCGCCAACGCGCCCGTTCCATGATGGGCCGGTCATGCAGGCGTGGGCGTTGCCGCGCTTCATTGAACGCCGCCGCCCAATCGACCAGCATGTCGCCATAGGCGTCAATGGACGCGGCCAGGTTCCAGCGCGCGCTGTACCGTGCCGACAAGGGCAACACGGCCAGCGCGGCCAGAATGCCCGAGGCCGAGCCCACCGCAATGGCCAGTGTCTTGTCCAGCGCGCCGCCCAGGATGTCGCCGTCGGGCGTGACGGTCAGGATCGTGACGGTGACCAGGCTGTAGCTCAGCATGGGCCAGCGCATCGACAGATACGCCGCGCACGCCACCCCCACCACGATGGCCCACACCGGGCTGGCGCCCGCCGCGTCCGCCGCCAGCACCATCGAAACCCCCAGCACCACGCCGATCAGGGCGCCCAGCACGCGGGCCGACGCTTCGCCGACCGTGCCCTCCACGCTGGCGCGCACGACGAACAGGGCGGAAAATGCGCCCCATGAAATCTCGGGCATCTGGCGCCATCGCATCCAGACAAACGCAAGCAGCACGGCGGCCACCGTTTGCACTGGCAGGCGGAAGGCGTCCTCCGCCATCCGGGCCCGGCAAAAAGCCGTGGTGTTGCGCAGCCGCAAGGCCAGGGTGGGCCGCAGGGGTTGGGATTGGGACTGGGATTGGGCTTTGGATTGGGGTCGGGATTGAGTTGGCACGGATAAATCGCAAAACGGGTGCATCGGAGCCCGATGCACCAGCAAGCGTCATGCCGCCCGGTCAGTCAAACACATTGACCAGAATGTCCGCGACCACGGCGGTGGCAATCGCCACCAGCACCAGGTCCGATCCCGCCACGCGCCATTCATAGCCGGGATATACGGGCAGCCTGGCCAGCATGGGGCCGGGCACCATCTTCTTGGCGATCCCGGGCGGCAGCGGCTTGCCGCGAGCCAGGTTCTTACGAATGCCCGGCGGCAGCGGCGCATAGCCGGTGACGTGATATTCGGTGGCGTAGCCGCGCGCGGTGGTCACCGAAATGCCGGCCTGCCGCAGCGAACCATCGCCGCCGTTGCCCTTGCCGTTGCCCTTGCCGTTGCCATTGCCGGAATTCGACTTGCCATTCTTGTCGCCGGAATCGCCTTGGCCCTGGCCTTTGTTCTTGCCCTGCCCTTGTCCCTGCCCCTGGCCTTGACCCGATTTGTCGGGCTTGCCCTTGCCTTCCGGAGGGGCCGCGAACGCATGCGCCCCCAGGGCAAGGCTACAGGCAATGGTCAACAAGCGAACGGCGGTGCGCATGGAAGGCTCCAGGCTGGTCGGTAACACCGCCGTTTTACTCCCGCCGCTGGAAAAACGGGAATCTTTCATGTATCCGCACCGGTACGGCTGTAACCGTTTTGCGGATTTCCACGCGGCGTTGACCATGCCGCCCGCACTGCCCAAACAGCGAATAATTCCGCTGACACTTTTTCCGTTGACGTCGCCCCACAGGAGGTGAAATATCGTTTCCTCAATAACGCACGCGCAACTGCTGACGTCGTTGAGATGCTTTAGCTTCATGTAGGCCAACCCGGACCGCGAGGTCATGCACGCCCCACGGTCGATTCAACGATCTATAGACGGAGTGTGGAACATGGCGACACAGCAAAGTTACTCAACCGGCCTTGCCGCGCTATTGATAGCGACAGCGGCCATGGGCGCGCCCGCCGTGGCGCAAGAAGCCCGCAAACCCAACATCATTCTTATCGTGTCCGACGACACGGGCTACGGCGACCTGGGGCCCTACGGCGGCGGTGCGGGGCGCGGCATGCCCACGCCCAACATCGACCGGCTCTCCAACGAAGGCATGACGTTTTTTTCGTTCTACGCGCAGCCCAGCTGCACCCCCGGGCGCGCGGCCATGCAGACCGGCCGCATCCCCAACCGCAGCGGCATGACCACCGTTGCGTTCCAGGGCCAGGGCGGCGGCTTGCCCAAGGAAGAATGGACGCTGGCGTCCGTGCTGAAGACGGGCGGATACAAAACGTTCTTCAGCGGCAAATGGCACTTGGGCGAAGCGGATTATTCCCTGCCGAACGCGCAAGGCTATGACGAAATGAAGTACGCCGGCCTGTATCACCTGAACGCCTACACATACGCCGATCCCACCTGGTTCCCCGACATGGACCCCGAACTGCGCGCCATGTTCCAGAAGGTCACGCGCGGTGCGCTCTCGGGCAATGCCGGCGAAACGGCGCGCGAGGAATTCAAGATCAACGGGCAGTACGTCGACACCCCCGAGGTCAATGGCAAAGAAGGCGTGGTCGGCATTCCGTTCTTTGACCGCTATGTTGAAAAAGCCTCGGTGGACTACCTGGAGCGCAATGCAAAAAGCGAGACGCCCTTCTTCATGAACATCAACTTCATGAAGGTGCACCAACCCAACATGCCCGACCCGGACTACGTCGGCAAATCCCTATCGAAAAGCAAGTACGCCGATTCCGTCGTCGAGCTGGACGCGCGCATCGGACGCATCATGGACAAGGTCCGAGAGCTGGGCCTGGACAAGAACACGCTGGTCTTCTACACCACCGACAACGGCGCCTGGCAAGACGTTTACCCCGACGCGGGCTACACCCCGTTCCGGGGCACCAAGGGCACCGTGCGCGAAGGGGGCAACCGCGTACCCGCCATTGCGTGGATGCCGGGCAAGATTGCACCCGCCACCAAAGACCACAGCATCCTGGGCGGGCTGGATTTGATGGCCACCTTTGCCTCGGTCGCCGGCGTCAAGCTGCCCGTCAACGACCGTGCCGACAAGCCGATCATCTTCGACAGCTATGACATGTCGCCGGTACTGTTCGGCACGGGCAAGTCCGAACGCAAGTCGTGGTTCTATTTCACGGAAAACGAACTGTCTCCCGGCGCAATTCGGGTCGGCAACTACAAGGCCGTGTTCAACCTGCGGGGCGACGACGGCGTCAAGACAGGGGGGCTGGCGGTGGACACCAACCTGGGCTGGAAGGGTCCGGAGTCCTATGTCGCCGGGGTGCCCCAGGTGTTCGACCTGTGGGCCGACCCGCAGGAACGCTACGACATTTTCATGAGCAACGTCACGGAAAGAACGTGGACGCTGCCCACCATGAACGCGGCGGCGGCGGACCTGATGAAGACCTACGTGAAGTACCCGCCCAGAAAGGCGCAAGGCGATGCCTATACCGGCCCCGTCACGCTGTCGCAGTACGAGCGCCTGCAATACATTCGTGAAAGCCTGGCCAAGGACGGCTTCAAGCTGCCCATGCCGTCGGGCAACTGACGGCGGCTGGTCAGTGCGCGCCGGAATAGTCGCTTAGCGACGCGGCAGGAGACAGCGCGAACGACGCGCGCATGTCTCTTGCCTCGTCCACCGGCGTGCGGCCGAAAAACCGTTTGAACTCGCGGGAGAACTGCGACGGGCTTTCGTAGCCGACGCGGGCCGATGCCGAGGCGGCCGTCAGCCCGTCGCGGATCATCATCAGCCGCGCCTGATGCAGGCGTGTCGACTTGATGTATTGAATGGGCGACGTCTGCGTCACGCTACGGAAGTTGGCGTGAAAGGCGGGAATGCTCATGCCCGCTTCCTGCGCCAGGCTGCCCACGTCCAGCGGCTGCGCAAAGTCGACGTGGATCTTGCGCAGCGCCCGCGCCACCCGACCAAAGCGCCCTTGGTGCACCAGCGCCGCCTTCATGGCCTCGCCCTGCGTGCCGCTCAGCACCCGAAATAGAATCTCGCGCCGCAGCGCCGGGCCCAGCACGCGCGCTTCCACGGGCGTACACAGCGCGCGCAACAGACGCAACGTGGCGTCGGCCAGGTCAGCATCCAGCGGCGTGGAAACAATGCCCAGCGGCGCGGCTTGCGAGGGCGGCGTGTCGTCCATCGCCAGAATCAGTTCGGTCAGCTCGGTCAGGTCCAGCCGCAGCGAAACCGCCAGCATCGGCTCGGCTTTGCTGGCTTCGGTTTCAGTTGAAAAAGGCAAGGGTACGGACAGCACCAGATAGTGCTGCGCGTCGTACACATAGACCTCGTCCCCCAGAAAACCCACCTTGCGCCCCTGGCACACGATCACGATGCCGGGCTCGTACAGCACGGGCGTGCGGCCCAGCGGCCGGTTCGACCGCATGAAGCGCACGCCTTCCAGCGCCGACTGCGTATAGCCCTCGTTGGGCGCCAGCCGCTCAAGCAGGCCGGCCATTTTTTGCGAAGCCAGTTTCCGATCGATATCCACGGTGCCGTCCTTTGCCGGGGGTTCACGTGCACGGATTCTACAACCGCACCCACCTCCGTTCACCCTTGTTCGATAGGAATAGGCAATACCGGCATCGTTACAGGTATTCGCCGCCCGCCCCCCAAAACCTAAGATTTCATCAACGCGTTTCGTCGGTTCAACGCCTCTTGTTCACCCCCCTTGTTCACCCCCCGGAGATAAGCCCATGGACTCCCCGCAATCGAAAGTCGTCTTGATCACCGGCGCCAGCAGCGGCATTGGCGAAGCCACCGTGCGCATGCTGGCCGCGCAAGGCCACCGCCTGCTTATCGGCGCACGCCGCACCGACCGCCTGGCCGCGCTGGCCGCCGCGCTGGACGCCAGCGGCAACAACGTCATCTACCAGTCGCTTGATGTGACCTCGGCCGACAGCGTCAACGCCTTCGCCCGCTTCGCCCTGGAGCGCTTCGGCAAGATCGACGTCATCGTCAACAACGCGGGGATCATGCCGCTGTCGCCGCTGCGCGCCGTGAAGGTCGATGAATGGGACCGCATGATCGACGTGAACATCCGCGGCGTGCTTCACGGCATTGCGGCCGTGCTGCCCACGATGGAGGCGCAGGGCTATGGCCAGGTCATCAATATCTCGTCTATCGGCGGGCTGTCGGTGTCGCCCACCGCCGCCGTCTATTGCGCCACGAAGTACGCGGTGCGCGCCATTTCCGACGGGCTGCGACAGGAATCCGACCGCATCCGCGTAACGGTGATCTGCCCCGGCGTGGTCGAGTCCGAACTGGCGAACACCATCACCGACGACACCGCGCGCCAGGCCATGAACGAGTTCCGCCGCATTGCGATGACGCCCGACGCCATCGCCCGCGCCGTGGCCTACGCCATTGCCCAGCCCGCCGATGTGGACGTCAGCGAGATCGTGTTGCGTCCCACCGCCAGCCCCTACTGAATTTCTTTCCAGGAGTGAATCCCATGAATAGCACCACAACGGAATCCAGAACCTTTTCCGGCAAGGTCGCCATCGTGACCGGCGCCGCCAGCGGCATCGGGCTGGCCACCACCGAACTGCTGCACGCGCAAGGCGCCAGCGTCATCGCCGTGGACCGTGGCCACAACGTGCAGGCGCTGGCGCGCCCGGGCATCGTCCCGCTGATGGCGGACGTGGCGCGGGAAGCCAGCGCGTCGCAGGCCGTGGCGGCCGCCGTCGAACACTTCGGCAAGCTGGACATCCTGGTGAACAACGCGGGCATCATCATCAACAAGCCCGTCGTCGACATGAGCCTGGACGACTGGAACGGCATCCAGGCAGTGAACGCCACCGGCGCGTTCCTGTTCTCGCGCGAGGCCTTGCGCGCCATGATGCCGAACGGGTCGGGCGCCATTGTCAACGTGGGGTCCTACGCCTGCTACCAGGCCTTTCCGACCATCGCGGCCTATGCCGCGTCCAAGGGCGCGTTGGCGCAACTGACCCGCGCGATGTCGCTGGAAGCTATCGACCACGGCATCCGCGTCAACGCGGTGGGTTCCGGTGACGCGGTCACCAACATCACCAACCACATCCACAAGGACGGGCCGGCGTTTCTGGCGGAACACGGCAAAAGCGCGCCCATCAAGCGCGCGGCGCATCCCAGTGAAATCGCCGAGGTCATCGCGTTCCTGGCGTCGGACAAGGCCAGCTACATCGTCGGCGCGGTGGTCATGGCGGATGGCGGCATGAGCGTGGCGTTGAGGTAGACAGCCCGCCCAAGCCTGTCTATGCCCCGCCCGAGCCGGCCTGAGGCCGCAGCGCGCGCAACGCCGTCGCCACCTCGTCCAGCACCGGCCCCCACGCGCCCGGGCCGGGCTGACGAAACAGCCGCATCGACGGATACCACGGCGTATCGGCGCGTTCCTGCAACCAGCGCCAGTCCGGCACGTACGGCAGCAGGGTCCACACCGGGCAGTCCAATGCGCCAGCCAGGTGCGCGGGCGACGAGTCCACCGAGACCAGCACATCAAGCAGCGTAATCAGGGCGGCGGTGTCGTCGAAGTCATTGATGTCCTGGCTTGGCGACACCATCGCCATGCCGGTGGGCGGCGTGTCCGCCTGCGCCGCCGCCTCGCCTTTTTGCAGACTGATGAAGCTAACACCCGGTTGCGCCAGCGGCGCCAGATCGGCCAGTGTCAACGAGCGCTGCGCATCGTTCGGATGGCTGGGCCGCCCCGCCCACACCAGCCCGGCCCAGGGCCGTGGCAAGCCCGCCAACCGTGCGCGCCATCGCTCCACACGCAACGGGTCGGCGCGCAGGTACGCCGTGCTGGCCGGCAAGTCCGCCAGACGCAGCCCCAACGCCAGCGGCAGGCTCATCAACTCGCAATGCAGGTCGAACGCGGGCGGTATCGTGCCCGCGCGGATGATCTGGTCGAAGCCGCCACTGCGTTCGGCCAGGTTGTGGCAGGCATCGTTGATTTCCAGAATGATGCGCGCGCCGCTACGCTGACGCGCCCACGCCACCAGTTGCAAGAACTGGAACGTGTCGCCGTAGCCTTGCTCGTCGTGAATCAGCAAGGTCTTGCCCGCAATGGGTTGCCCATCCCAGCGCGGCTTTTGCACATGGCGGCTGCGCATCGCGGTGTGCGGCATGCGATAGCGGAAGCGGTATTCGCGCCAGCCCGCGTCATAGTCGCCGTGCAACAGCAGCAGCTCGGCCAGATCAAAGCGCGCGCCCGCATCCGTGGGCGTGGCGCGCACGATGCTTTCAAGTATCGCGCGGGCTTCGTCGGTGTGGCCCAGCGGCCGAATGGCTTGCGCCAGCTGGCGCAGCAGCATGATGTTGTCCGCATCGTTCGCCAGTGCGTGTCGCAGCAACGATTCGGCCTCGGCGTAGCGGCCCGCAAGCTCGGCTCGCGCCGCTTCAATGCGCGCCAGATGCCGATGCCATTCCGGCGTCAACGGGTCGATCTCGATGGCGCGGCGAATGGCGGCCAGCGCTTCGTCGTGGCGGGCCTGGTCATGCAAGGCCAACGCCAGGTTCCCCAGCGCCTGTGCGTAATCGGGGTCCAGTTCCAGCGCGTGCGCGTAGTGCTTCAGGGCCTGCGCGTTACCGCCCAGACGCTTGCACGTGTTGCCCAGATTGTTATGCGCCTGCGGGCTGTCGGGCATCAACGCGGCTACCCGTTGCAGGCATTCCAGGCTGGCGGCAAGCTGCCCCTGCTCTTGCAAGACTATGCCCAGGTTGTTCCACCCTTCGGCGCCGTGCGGCTCCAGCGCCACCGCGCGCCGCGCCGCGTGTTCGGCTTCGTCCAGCAAGCCTTGCTGGCGGCATATTTCAGCCAGGTTGCTGTGGTAGGCGGCCGGCGCCAGCGGGGACCGGCATGCGGCGCGCAGGTGCTCAACCGCCACGTCCGCCCGCCCATACGCATGCGCGATCAGCCCCAGCAGATGGCGCGCGTCGGGCTGGTCCGGCACCGTGCCCAGTACCCGCAGGCAAAGCTGTTCGGCTTGCATGGCCTGGCCCGCCTGCCAATGCGCATAGGCCTGGCTCAGCGCGGCGGAGACGGTCAGGACGGGGACGTCGGCAGGGGTGTTCTGGTCCACGCGTTCAAGCCCACAGGGACAAGGTTGGGAAAGCAACATTATCTACGCCGACGGCCAAACGTTAAGCGTGAATGTCGTAAAGCGTGCCGCAGCGCCGCGCCGGGCTTGGGTGTACGTGTCACACCGCAGAAATGCGCACAAAAATCCTTTGTTTTCCCCCAATTGGCAGGCTGGAACATCGAGTATTTATTGACCCGAAATTTCCCTACCCATCCCTGATCATTCCAAAAAACCCACGCATGGCCCGGCGCCGTGCGACGGGATTGCGCGCGTGAACGCGGCGGTCGCGCTTGAAGGAATGCACGCCCCAAGAGCCCCGGAGGACCGCATTTTGAATCACATCTACCGATTGGTATGGAACCGCAAATTGCGCGTCTGGCAGGCCGCATCGGAACTGGCCTCGCAATCGCGCGGTGGCAGCTCGTCCGCGACCCGCAGCATCGCGACCAGCGCGCCGCCTTATGCGGCGGCCGCCGCCGTTGCGCTGGCGCTTGGATTGTCCAGCGTCAGCACGGCGGTTCAGGCCGAGTGCATTGAAGACCTCATCATCGTGACTTGCGAAGGCCTGGATCTGTCCAGCGACCCGGGTTATGCAAGCGCCTCGAACGTGCTGCATGTGCGGGTGGAGGAGAACGCCACCGTAGGCGTCGACCCGGCCCTGGGCGGCACGGCGATGCGGCTGAGCGGCGACAAAATCACGGTGAGCAATAAAGGCCGGATCGACGCCAATCTGTTCGGCCCTCCCGTGACGGCATCGTCGGGGCTGGTGATCGGCAACAGCAGCGGCAGGGGCAACGCGATCAGCGTCAGTAACCTGGCGACCGGGATACTGGCCGGCGTGAGCGGCATGGCCGACCCGCTTGTCGCCCTTCCCACCGTGCAGGGCATGGCGCTGGCCGTGCAAAACGGAACCGGCGGGCTCAGCCAACTGAGCAACGCCGGGATGATCCGCAGCGTTCCCATGATCGGCCAAATCGTCAACCCTACCGACTTGCCGGTGATCGCCGCGTATGGCGGCGGCCAGGTCCACTTTGTCAACGACACCACGGGGACGATTACCGGGCGTGTCGGTTTCCAGGCGTCCGGCACGCCGGGGCAAGGCCACCAGTTCGACAACGCGGGAACGATCGTGGGCGGCGTCTCGCTGGGCCAGGGCGGCAACAACACATTTACCGCAGTGACGGGATCGCTAGTGCTACGAGGCGTGGCCAGCGCCACTGCCGACACCACCGTCTCTGACACCCCCGGCCTGAGCTTTGCGCCCTCCGGCAAGATCGACGGCGGCACGGGCGCGGGCGACACGCTGGTGCTGCAAAACGTCTTGCCATCGGCCGGCACCGAGAGCGGCAATGGCGGCGTGGGCACCGCATCCGGCGACACCTACATCAACTTCGACGAGCTGCGCATCAATAGCGGCAGCTGGACATTAAGCGGCGCGTTTCTGCCCAATGGCGGCAACGTGGAACTCAATGGGGGCCTGGCCACCCTTCAAGACGGCGGCGTGTTCGGCTCGGCGTCGATCGTGGCAAATGGCGGCGCACTGGCCGTGGGCACCGCCAACCAGACGATGAGCAACAACGTCGAGCTTGGCAATGCCGGGCTGCGCATCACGGCGGGCCAAGCCCTGACGCTGGCGGGCGACGTCTCGGGCGCGGGCGCGCTGAACGTCCAGGGCACCAGCTCCATCACGCTTGGCGGCACCAGCACCTACACCGGCGGCACCGCCATCGGCGCATCCGCCAGCCTGCAAGGCGACACGCGCAACCTGCAAGGCAATATCGCCAACGATGGCGCGCTGACGTTCCAGCAAGCCACCGCCGGCACCTATTCCGGTGTGTTGTCCGGCGCGGGCACATTGACCAAGGCTGGCGCGGGCACGCTGACGCTGACCGGCGCAAACACCTATACCGGCGCCACCACCGTTGCCGCCGGCACCTTGGCGGTGGGCGCGGGCGGCACCCTGGGCAGCAGCGCCATCACCCTGGCCTCCGGAACCACGCTGGACCTGAGCAACGGCGGCAATCAGACGTTGACCACGCTTGCGGGCTCCGGCGCATTCGTGCAGTTGGGATCGGCAACGCTGACGCTGGGCAGCCCCAACGACGCCGACTTTGGCGGCGTGATCTCCGGCGCGGGCGCGCTGGTCAAAGCGGGTTCGGGCAGGCAGACCCTTAGCGGCGCCAGCGCCTTTACCGGCGGCCTGACCGTCAACGGCGGCACGCTGACCTTGGGACCCGCGGGCAGCCTGCTTCCGGACTCCGCCGTCACGGTCAACACCGGCGCAACGCTGGATCTGACATCGGCCGCAAGCCAGCAACTGGCCTCGCTGAACGGCAACGGCGGCAACGTGCTGCTGGGTGTGAGCGCGATGGTGAACTCGGGTTCCTACGCGGGCTCGATCCAGGGCGCCGGCGGGCTCGTCAAGGACGGGCCGGCAAGTCTCAACCTGAATGGCGTCAACACCTACACCGGCGACACGCTGGTCAACGGTGGCACGCTGATGGTCGGCTCCAGCGCGGCCAACAGCAGCGCCGCCGTCACCAGCAACATCACCGTGGGCAACACCGCTACGCTGGGCGGATTCGGTCAGGTCACCGGCAACGTAACGGTGGAATCCGGCGGCCGCCTGGCTCCGGGCGCGCTTGCCGGCGTGTTCACCGTCAACGGCAACCTGTCGATGGCGCAGGGATCTCAGGCGCAATTCAGCCTGGGTGCGCCGGGCGTCAGCCATAGCGTCAGCGTCAACGGCGACCTGCAATTGAACGGCGCGCAGTTGACCGTGCTGGATGCCGGCGGATTAGGCTTGGGCTTGTACCACTTGTTCGACTACACCGGCACATTGACCTTGAGTCATGGCGGCCTGGTCACTTCCACTGGCATGACGCTGCAAGCCCTTTCCGGTGCCAAGCAGATCAACCTGATCAACGCCACCGGCCTGTCGCTGAACCTCTGGAACGCCAACGGCTTGGCCAGCCCCACCCAGATGGGCGGCGGGTCGGGCGTCTGGTCGACCACCAGCGCCGTCTGGACGGACGCCACGGGCAGCCTGACCGCCGCGCGCTATCCGGCCGACGCCTTCGCCATCTTTGGCGGGGCTGCCGGCACGGTGACCGTCGATGACACCGGCGGCGCCATCACCGCCCAAGGCATTCAGTTCGCCAGCGACGGCTATCGGCTGACCGGTTCGTCGTTGGCGGTGACCGGCTCCACGCCCAGCGCGCCGGGCGAGATACGCGTGGGTAATGGCAGCCCGGCGTCGGCGGCGTGGACGGCCACCATCGACAACACCTTGACGGGCGTGGGCATCAACAAGACGGGCTTGGGCACCCTGGTGCTGAACGGCACCAACACCTACACGCAACGCACGCAATTGACGGCCGGCACGCTGGAGGTTTCCACCGATGCCAACCTGGGCGCGCCCGGGGCCGGCCTGGACTTCCAGGGCGGCACGCTGCGCGTGACCGGCACCGCTTTTCAGAACACCGCGCGCAACATCACGCTGGGCACGGCGGGCGGCGGCTTCGATATCGCCGACGCGGGCAACACGTTCGTCCTGAGCCAGGCATTGACCGGCAACGGCAGCCTGGCCAAGCTGGGCGCGGGCACGCTGGTGCTGGGCGGCAGCAATACCTATGTCGGCGGCACCTCGGTGCAAGCGGGCACCTTGCAGGTGGGCGACGGCGCGGTAGCGGGCAGCATCGCCGGCAACGTCGCGGTGGCAAGCGGCGCAACGCTTATGTTCAAGCGCAGCGACCGCGTGGCCTTCAATGGCGACATCACCGGCGCGGGCCAGTTACGCCAAAGCGGCACGGGCACGCTGGTGCTGACCGGCCAACACTCGCTGGCAGGCGGCGCCTACATTGACGCCGGCACGCTGCAAGTGGGCGACGGCGGCACCACCGGCTGGGTCACCGGCAACATCGCCAACCAGGGCAGCCTGGTGTTCAACCGATCGGACGACACGGTCTACAGCGGCACGCTGTCCGGTGCGGGCGAGACCCGCAAACTGGGCGCGGGCACGCTGGCCATGGCGGGCGACAGCAGTGCCTACACCGGCGCCCTGCAACTGTCTGCCGGCGCCTTGCAGGTGGACGGCAAGCTAGGTGGCCGCGTGCAGGCCTTGGCGGGCACCACGCTGTCGGGCACCGGCACCTTGAACAACGTCACGATCGGATCGGGCGCCACGCTGTCGCCCGGCAACGCGGCCACCCCGCTGGGCAGCATGAACGTCGCGGGCGACCTTACCTTCAAGCCGGGCGCGACCTACCGCGTGGCGACGGCCGCCAACGGCCAGAGCAGCAGCGTGCGTGTCGCGGGCACGGCCACGTTGAACGGCTCAGTCGTGCAAGTGGGTGAAAACGGCAACTACGCGCCCTCCACCACCTACACCATTCTTGCCGCCAACAATGGTGTGCAGGGGCGCTTTGACACCGTCTCCAGCAACCTGGCCTTTCTGACGCCGTCCTTGTCCTACGACGCGAATCGCGTGGACCTGGTGGTGAAGCTGAAGGAAGTGCCGTCCGAAGGCGGGGGTGGCGACAACGGCAATGGCAATGGCAATGGCGGGGGTGGCGACAACGGCAGCGGCGGGGGCACGCGCCCCATCGAATTCGCCGATGCCGCCGTCACCGGCAATCAGCGTGGCGTGGCGCGTGCGTTGCAAAGCCTGCCGGCCAACAGCGCGCTGTATCAGCACATTCTCAACCTGCCCAACGGCGCGCCGCCCGCGGCGTTCAACGCGCTGTCCGGCGAAGCGCATGCCAGCACGGTGTCGGTGCTGCAAAACGTGACGGGCGCGTTCACGCAGATGCCGATGGCGCGGCTGCACGCCAACCTCAATGCCGGGCAGATTCCCGGCGCGCCCACTGCCCAGTTGGGCCTGGGCGACGCCGCCTCGCTGCCGCAGTCCGCCGCGCAACCGCTGTGGGCGCAGGTGTTCGGCAAATGGACCACGCTGGACGGTGACGGCAATGCGGCCAAGACCACGCAATCCGATGCCGGCGTGACCATCGGCGGGGACGCGGCGGTAGGCGGCGGTTGGCGCCTGGGCGGCGCGGTCGGCTACGCGAACAGCGACAGCCGCACCCGCGACCGTGCGTCCAGTGCTGACACCGACAGCTACAGCATCGCCGTCTATGGCGGCAAGGCGTTCGAGGCCGGGGCCGGCAAGATCAATCTGAGTCTGGGCGCCGCCTATACCTGGCACGAGGTGGACACGCGCCGCAGCACCGCCGCCGCCGGGCTGAACCAGACGCTAAAGGCCAACTACGGCGCCAGCACCGGCCAGGTCTTCACGGAACTGGGCTACGCCGTGCCCGTGCACGACCGTCTGACGCTGGAGCCTTTCGTGGCCGCCAACTACAGCGACCTGCACACGCGCGGCTTTTCGGAATCGGGCGGGGACGCGGCGCTGCGCGGCCAGAGCAGCCGCAACGACGTCACCACCACCACCGTCGGGCTGCACGCGTTGACGACGTTCGATAGCGCGGGCGCACGCGGCTACGCGCGGGGCACGCTGGGCTGGCGCCATGCGTTCGGCGACTTGAACCCGGCCAGCGTGCTGGCGTTTGCCCAAGGCGGCGACACGTTCACGGCGACCGGCGCGCCCGTGGCCCGCGACGCGGCCGTGGTGGAAGTGGGCGTGGGAATCGACGTCAGCAAGCGCACCACGGTGGGCGTCAGCTACGGCGGTCAATTCGGGGACGGCAACCGGCAGAACACCGGCACGCTGGATGTGCGCTACCGGTTTTAAAGAACGACCGGCGTTACGCGAAGTACGCGGCCGATCCGTGCGAGGCGCCGGCCGTGTTTTGGCGCAGCGGGGCGCCAAGGTCGTCCGCGTCGCTGCGCAGACGCGCCGGGCGCGCGGGCGCGGCGGCTACCGTGGGCGCCGCCGGCGCGGGCGCCAGGCGGCGTACGGCTGCCAGCACCTCGGTCGGCTCGGCCGGCTTGCGCAGGTAGACGGCATAGCCTTCGCAGGCCTGGTCTACCTCGTATTCCGGCCGGCCGCTCAACACGACCACGGGGGTGTCGCACAGGTAGGCGTTTTCGCGCATGGCGGTTAGCAGCGCGCCGCCGTGCATGCCGGGCATGGAAAAGTCGGTGATGACCACGTCGGGACGCACGGCCAGCATCTGTTGCAGCGCCGTCAGTCCGTCGGTGTGGCCCGTTACGTCGTAGCCTTCGTCGCCAAGGAATTCGCTCAACAGCTCGATCAGCGTCGGCTGATCATCGACAACAAGAATCTTCGTCATGGTGTTCAATGCCGCCTGGCGCGGCGTTCGTATGTTTGGCCGCCCAGGCTGGTTCGCCGGCGCCCATTGTTGGGGCGGCATGGCGATAAGGGGCGGGAAATGTGCCTCGCGTCGTTTCTCGACTTTCGGCGCTTTCAAGCGTACGCAAAAGAGGATGGCGGGCTGTATAAGGCGGAATCCTAGGGCATGCCGCTCGTTCATGTATGAAGGAATTGTATCGGGACGAAACGACGCTCGGTCGGCACGCCGGCCGCGCGGCTTTTCCCAAACGCGGCGTAAGCCCGGCGCGCGCCCTTGGTAGCATTCCACCCTTGGCCGGCGCCTTGCACGCACGCGCGGGTTCTTCAGGATGCTTATATGGTTGGTGCCCAGGTTCGAATCACCCTGTCGTTGATTGCCCCTACCCTGGTGGTGGTTTTCGCCATTACATTTGTTGGCATTTGGTGCGCCTTCCGGCATCGCACCTATCTTCTGTATCTGGCGGCCGGCTGCGGGCTGTTCGCCGCCGGCGCAATGTCGCAGATCCTGTACCTGCCGCGCGACTCGGGCGCCAACGCGCTGGTGTCCGGCATGCTCTACATCACCGCCGTGTGCGCGGCCACGCAGGGCATCCTGAACCGCGTCGGCCGGGGGCTGCCCTGGCGTGCGTACCTGGCCTTTTGCGCCGCCATCCTGACGGCGCTCTGGTACTTCTTTTATATCGACCGCAACCTGCTGGTGCGCGTCTATGTCCTGAACATCGGCATCGGCGCCCTGCTGACCGTGGCCGCATTGCGCATGCGCCGCGCGTCCGCCGGACGCCGCATCGACACCGCCTTGTTCGTGGTGCTGCTGGCGTTCGGCCTGCATTTTTTTCCGCGCACGTTGCTCAGCATCGGCACGCACGCGCCCAACGGCCCGCTGGCGTTTGCGGATTCCCCGTTCTGGCAGTGGTTGCAGTTGTCGCTGGCCGTCTTCAGCGTAGGGCTGGCAATTACGCTATTGCTGGCGGTGGCCGCCGACACCATCGACGAAGTGCGGCATGAAGGCGAGAAAGACTGGCTGACGGGTTTGCTCAACCGCCGAGGCTTTGAAACCCGCATGCGTCCCTTCGAACAGGGCCGCCACGAACCGGCCGCATTGGTGGTTGGCGATGTCGATCACTTCAAGCGCATCAACGACCAATACGGCCACAGCGGCGGGGACGCGGTGTTGAAAGACGTGGCGCGGGCGCTGACGTTGTCCGTGCGCAAGCGCGACCTGCTGGGGCGCATCGGCGGCGAAGAGTTCGCCATTTATTTGCCGGCCACCGACTTCCAGGAAGCGGTGCGTTGCGCGGAGCGGCTGCGGGCCTTTGTCGCGGACACCGTACGCGCGCCGGACGGGGCATCGCCTGTGACGATGAGCCTGGGCGTGGCGGCAGCGACCGCGGCCGACAACTGGCAATCGCTATTCCAGCGCGCGGACGAAAAGCTGTATGCCGCCAAAAGAGCAGGCCGCAACCAGGTCGCCGCTTGACGGTACGGCTTGGTTCGGACGCGTGCCTTTACGCACGCTTTTATGTCGTCGCCCGGGCGCCGCGCCGCCGCTTTGGGCACGCTACTTGCTGACAGCCGCGCGCGTCATTGCCACCGCACAAGGAACCGCCATGCCCCGCCTACGTCCCGGCGCTGAAATTCAAAAAATGCTGAACGGCGATCTCTACGATCCCACGGACCCCGACATCCAGGCCGAGCAGGCCGCCACCAAAGCCTGGATGGCGGCTTACAACGCCGCCCTGGCCGCGCCCGCCGCCCAGCGCCACGCGCTACTGTGCGAACGCTTTGGCACCGTAGGACGCGGCGCGGTGGTACGGCCGCCGTTTCATTGCGACTACGGATGCAACATCCACCTGGGCGCCAACGTCTTCATGAATTTCAACTGCGTCATCCTGGATGTGGCCGAGGTCCACATCGGTGATGGCACGCAGATCGGCCCCGCCGTACAGATCATGACGGCGGACCACCCGCGCGAGGCGGACGCGCGCGCGGCCGGCCTGGAATTCGGGCGGCCCATCCGCATCGGCGGCAATGTGTGGATCGGCGCCGGCGCTATCCTGCTGCCCGGCATCACGGTGGGCGACAACGCGATCATCGGCGCGGGCAGCGTCGTCACGCGTGACGTGCCCGCGTCGGCCACGGTGGCGGGCAACCCGGCGCGGCCCATCGGCCGTTAAGCCTGCCCGATTGATGTTGCGACGCGGCCCATCGGCCGTTAAGCCTGCCCGATTGATGTTGCGACGCGGCCCATCGGCCGTTAAGCCTGCCCGCTTAGTCCTGCGGCGCGTCGCGGAACGATCGCTGGTGCGCCGGCCCGCCCGCCGCGCTCAGGTTGTAGGCGGTATTGACCAGCCCGATATGGGAAAACCCCTGCGGGAAATTGCCGACCAGCCGCTTGCGCGCGACGTCGTATTCCTCGGCCAGCAAGCCCAGGTCATTGCGCAACGACAGCAGGTGATCGAACAAACGATGCGCATCATCCAGCCGGCCCTGCATGATGTAGGCGTCGGCCAGCCAGAAACTGCATGCCAGAAACGCGCCTTCATCGCCCGGCAGGCCGTCGTCGCTATGCTCGGTGGAATATCGCAGTACCAAGCCGCCGCGCAGCAGTTCCTGCTCGATGGCCTGCACGGTGCCGGTCACTCGCGGATCGTCCGGCGGCAGGAAACCCACCTGCGGAATCAGCAGCAGGCTCGCATCCAGCGCCGTGCCGCCGTAGTACTGCACAAACGTATTGCGCTGGGCGTCGTAGCCGTTCGTGCAGATGTCTTCGCGGATCTCGGCCGCCAGCGCGCGCCACCGATCCACCGGCCCTTCCAGCCCGAAGCGTTCGCACGACTTCAACGTGCGGTCCAGCGCCACCCAGCACATCAGCCGCGAATGCGTGAACGCGCGCGGCGGCCCGCGCATTTCCCAGATGCCGTGATCGGGCTCGCGCCACAATTGCTCCAGCGGTTTGAGCAGCACCTTTTGCATGCGCCATGCTTCGGCCAGCGGCGCCAGTTCCGCCACCCGCGCGGCGTGCAGCGTTTCAATCAGTTCGCCATAAACGTCCAGCTGCATCTGCCCCGCCGCCGCATTGCCCAGCCGCACCGGCGCGCTGTTCTCGTAGCCCGGCAACCACGGAATATCGTGTTCGGGCAACCAGCGTTCGCCCGCAATGCCATACATGATCTGCAACTGGTTCGGATGCCCGGCCGCCGCGCGCAACAGCCATTGCCGCCATGCCTCGGCCTCTTCGCGATACCCGGCATTGAGCAGCGCATACAACGTCAGCGCGGAATCGCGCAGCCAGCAATGGCGATAGTCCCAATTACGGGTACCGCCCAGTTGCTCGGGCAGCGACGTGGTGGGCGCGGCCACAATGCCGCCCGTGGGTTGGAACGTCAGCAGCTTCAGCGTGATCAGCGATCTGACCACCGCATCGCGCCGCCGCCCCGGCCCGTTTTCCCAGTGGCAGCGCTTGGCCCACTCCTGCCACCAGGCAATCGTGCGGTCCATGCTTTCCATGCGGTCGGGCACAAAATGCGGCGTCTTGTGCGAGCGGTGGTACGACAGGGTGAACGGCACCGTCTCGCCCTGGCGCACCCGGAATTCGGCCACGCTTTTCATGTCGCGCCCTTGCAGCGGCACAGCCGTGTGCAGCTCGACGGCATCCGGCCCCGCGATGGCGCTAAGACCGTAATCGCGCCGCCGCACCCACGGCACCGCCTGCCCGTAGTTAAAGCGCAGCGTCAGCTCCATGTGCATGTCCACCTGCCCGGACTCGCACTGGACAATGCGCACCACGTCCACCCGCTCTTCCTCGTCGCTAAGCGGCATGAAGTCGTACACGCGCACCACCCCGTCCGGGGTTTCGTGACGCGTTTCCAGTACGGCGGTGTCGGGCAGATAGCGGCGCGTGCTGGTGTGGCCCGTGCCCTCTGGCGCCAGCAACCAGCGCCCGTGGCTGTCGTCCCCCAGCAAGGCGGCAAAGCAGGCCGGGGAATCGAAGTGCGGCAAACATAACCAGTCGATGGAGCCGTCGCGCGCCACCAGCGCGGCCGACAGCATATTGCCGATCAGGCCATAGTCCTCGATGCGTTTGGACATGGCCTAGCCCGCCCCGCGAAAGCCGGGGTATAGCGTCATGCCACCATCGACGAACAAGGTCGAACCGGTGACGTAATCGGAGTCGTCGCTGGCCAGCCACGCCACGGCGCGCGCCACGTCCTCGGGTTCGCCGATGCGCCCATACGGAATCAGCTTCAGCAACGATTCCAGGGCTTGCGGCGTGTTCCACGCGGGCGCGTTGATGGGGGTGCGGATGGCGCCCGGCGCCACGGAATTGACGCGTATCTTCATCGGCGCCAACTCTTGCGCCAGCGACTGCATCAGCAACGACACGCCGCCCTTGGACGCCGCGTAGTTCGCCTGAAAGGCCCAGGGAATCACTTCGTGCACCGAACTGATGAAGACGATTTTCCCTGCGGCCTCATCCGGCGCCGGAGCAGGCTGGCGGCTCAGGAACGCGCGCGCCGCCGCGCGGGCGCACAGGAACTGGCCGGTCAGGTTGGTGTCGATCACCTTCTGCCACTGCGCCAGCGTCATGTCCTGGATGGCGGCCGGCTGCTCGATGCCGGCGTTGTTGACCAGGATGTCGACCCGCTGAAAATGTTCGGCCGCGACGCTGAACAAGTGCTCGACATCGTCTTCGCGGCTGATGTCGGCTGCCGCCGCCACCGCCAGGCCGCCCGCGTCGACGATCTGGTGCACGACATCCAGGCCGCGCCGCTCGGAGTCTTCGTTGGGCCGATGGTTGACCACCACCCGCGCCCCCGCCGCCGCCAGTTCCAGCGCAATACCGCGCCCGATCCCTGAATTGGCGCCGGTGACAATTGCCACGCGCCCGGACAGATCTACCGCATGCCGCATGCTGCTCTCCTTGAGGCGGGCAGGTTCAGGCCGATGCCGGATGAACCCGCTTGCGCCGCTGTCGATAGCCAGACGCCAGCTTAGTCCCGGAGCGGCGTGCGCATCAACCGCCCCGAATAACCGCCGCCCGATAGCCGTCCGTCACGTGGCGTCGCGCGCCACGAACTCGCGCAGCCATTGACGGATGATTGTCGTGTGCCGCGCCTCGGCCGCTTCGGCTTCGCGCGATTGGGCCGCCAGGTCGTCGTGGCCCTGCCGCTCGGCCAGCTCTGTCAGCAGTTCCCATGAGGCGTGGTCCGTCAGTTCAGCGGTCAGCAACGCTTCCAGGCCCTGCGAAATGCTGGTGCGCGGGTCGGTCAACACCTGCACCAGGCCCAGCGAGGCCATCGCGCTCGCATCGGCGCCGGGCGTTTGCGCGGTGGGGTCCGCGCCCAATTTTTCGATGATGTCGACCAGCATGTGAAAGTGCGCCTCTTCCTCGTCACGAATCTTGATCAGGTCGGTGCGCAGGCCCGTGTTCCGGTCATCGCGGTCGGCCTCGACCTTGACCAGCATGGCTTCGTACAGACGCACGCCCGACCGCTCGTACGCCGCGCGCTGCCCCAGCTTGTCGATCAGCACCTCCGGATTGCGGCCGGTCAGCTTGCCGGCAACCGTGGTCAGCACGCCCTTGCCCGTGGCGGGCACCGGCACCGACCCCAACTGCCCGGCCGACACGATGGCCGCGGTGCGCTGCGCGACGGCCGCCTGCATGCCGCCGGGCGAGGGCCCCTGATCGAGCGCGAACTTCACTTGCATCGGCCCCTGCACGGGCGCCATCTGCATGCCGGTGCGATTCATCCCGGTCTTGGTGGCTTTGTCCATGGTTGGCTCCTTATTGCCGCGGGCGTTCGGCACGCTGGTTCAGTTCGGTGCCCGGCGTCCACACGTAGCCGGCGGACACCATGCTGCTGGGCGACCCCGACGCATTCAGGATGCCGCGCGCCTGGATCGACGCCTGGCTTTCCTGGTCGCCCGGCACGTAGGCCGTGCCCTTGGCGCGCAAGCCGGTTTCCTTGGCCAGCACGGCGCGCACAAAGTCGCGCTGCGGCGCAAACTTCAACGGCGACGGAATCACCGATCCCAGCACCTCTTCCGGATCGCGCCGCTCGATGTCCTTGAACAGGTTTTTCACCATCGAAAGATGGCCCAGTTCGTAGTCCAGGAAGCGTTCCCAGATCGCCTTGATCCTGGGATTCGTTTCCTGCTCCACACAGCTGTAATAGGTGAAGACTTCCGTGGCTTCGTGGATGAGTAATTTTTCCAACAACGATTCATCCGGGTCCTGCAACGACCCATACTGCGTCACGTGCTGCTCTTCCACTGACGCGATCTCGGCGTACAGCTGGCGCGCCAGCGGGTCGGCAAACAAGGGTCCGATGTTCATGTAGTAGTCGTGCGTCTGGTATTCCGCCGCCGTGATCAACGTGGCGTGCATCTTGGTCAACAGCGCCGCCTGCTGGCGCTGATACGAATGCCTGACGTCGTCCTCGGGCGCGCGATGCTCGTCGATGGTGGGCCGGCCCGGCACGATATCGGTATAGCCCTGAAGAATGTTGTTGGCGTCCTTGCCTTCCAGCCGGTCCAGCATTGCGCTGTAGCGGTACAGGTGGTCAAAGTCTTCCAGCAGGCCGTAGCGATAGCTTTGCGCCTGATACGGGTCCGGCTCGGCTTGCGCCACCGCCGCCGTCACTTCAATGGCCACCTGCTCGTACGCGATGGTGGTCTCAAGCGGCGAATGGTCGGCCGACAGCAGCCAGTTGATCATCGTGGCCTGATGCTGCTCAACCCGCCGCAACTGCGCCAACGGCACGCGCAGCGGCTCGTTGAAGCGGCTGGCAATATGCTTGAGCCGCAACGCATCCAGCTCCAGCCCGTTCAGCAAGATGATCCGCACGCGCGTGAACGCATCATCGTCCAACTTGCTGATCGGCTTGCCGGCCATTTCCGCCCAGGTAAATCGCTGCTTTTCCAGCGGCACCCCGGCGTTGTCCCATAAGTTGTTGATCATGCCCATATCGGCCTCCACGAAAACCACAAGGGGCAGCAAACTGCGTGCCCGCACGGCAAGTTTTTTAAGGCTGCGGCGCGGTCGGCGGGAACGGTGATTGCTGTAGGTGCAGCCCCAGGCAACGCTCCGCCTGACACCTTTTTCGGAGAACGACATGGAAACGACCTCCCGGCCATCCAACGACCACTTAAACGACTGGCTGCGCGACGCGCACGCGATGGAAGAACAGGCAGAGACCATGCTGTCCAGCATGCTGTCGCGCATCAAGAACTACCCGGAACTGAGCCAGCGCATTTCGCAGCACATCGAAGAAACTCGCGGCCAGCAGGCCGTGGTCAAGCGCTGCCTGGAACGGCGTGGACAGGACAACTCCACGATGAAAGACATGGCCGCCAAGGCGATGGCAACGTTTCAGGGTTTCTCGGGCGCGCTGGCCTCGGATGAAATCGTCAAGGGTTCGATGTTCAGCTTCGCCTTCGAGAATCTGGAAATCGCCGCCTACAAGAACATCATCGAAGCCGCGCGTTACGTGGGCGACACGGAAACCGCCGTCGAATGCGAACGCATCTTGCAGGAAGAGATCGCGATGGCGCAGTGGCTGGAAAAAAATACCGGCGCGGTGGTGCGGCATTTCCTGATGCTGGCCGACGAACCCGACGCCACGGCCAAGCGCTAGCGCCGGACCGCCACGGACATGGACGCCCGCTCTGCCCCGCGTATGACGCGTATAACGCGTATGTCGATGTTCAGGCGCTGCATGTGGACGTTCCTGGCGGTGGCGGGTATTGCCGCCTTCTACCAGGGCTGGTTGCTGTTGCATGCGCGCCATCCGCTGGTGGGCGACGCCCTGCTGGGCGGCCTGGCCGCCGCCGCCGCCACCGCGCTGGGCACCTTGCCCATCTTGTTCTGCAAGACGCTTTCCGAGCGGACGCAAGACACCATGCTGGGCTTTGGCGCCGGCATCATGCTGGCCGCCAGCGCCTTTTCGCTGGTGCTGCCCGCGCTGGGCGCGGCGGCTGACCTGGGCCTGGGGCGCTGGGCCGCCGGCCTGACGGTGGGCGCCGCCATTTTGCTGGGCGCGGGCGCGCTGATGCTGGCGGACCAGCGCATCCCGCACGAACATTTCATCAAAGGCAAGGAAGGCAAGGACGCGCGCGCCATGCGCCGCGCCTGGCTGTTCGCCTTCGCCATCACTTTGCACAACCTGCCCGAAGGGCTGGCGATTGGCGTGGGCTATGCAGGCAACGACGCCATGCGCGCCAGCGCCCTGGCGCTTGGCATCGCCATCCAGGACGTGCCCGAAGGCCTGGTCATCGCCATCGCGCTGCGGGCGGCGGGTTATTCGCGCGCGTTCTCGGCGGCGCTGGGCGCGGCATCCGGCCTGGTCGAACCGGTGGGCGCCGTGCTGGGCGCTGCGCTGGTCGGCGGATCAGCGCAGCTGCTGCCCTGGGGCCTGGGCTTCGCGGCAGGCGCGATGCTGTTCGTCATCAGCCACGAGATCATTCCGGAATCCCACCGCAAGGGCCACGAAGCCTGGGCCACGGGCGGGCTGATGCTGGGCTTTGTGCTGATGACGTTGCTGGATACGGCGCTGGGCTAGTGCCACGGCACGTTGCCGGCGCATCGACGTGACCGCCGGACCGATCACTCCGGCATCCGCGGATAGGCATCGAAGGTGTCTTTCACCAATTCGCGCAGCCACACAATTGCCGGGTCCTGGTGAAAGCGCGGGTGCCAATGCTGGCGCAATGCGAAAGACGGCAACGGCATCGGCGGCTCCAATACCCTGACGGACCCATAGCCGGCAAACACATTGCCCAGTTCCTGCGGCACGGTCGCGATCAGATCGGGATGCTGGTCGATCAGCAACGGCACCACGACAAAGTGCGGGGTCGACAAAAAGATGTGCCGGGTGATGCCTTGCTCTTCAATGGCGCTGTCATAAGCTTCGGACGATCGCCCTGCCAGCGTCACGACGATTTGTGGCATGCGTTGAAACTGCTCCAACGTCATGACATCGCCCACCTCGGTGTTCTTGACGCTGACCAACGTCACGAACCGATGCATGAACAGCTGCTGCTGAAACAGGCCAGACGGCGCGGCGCGCAGCGAGCCCAGCACCAGGTCCACTTCGCCCGAAGCAAGCAAGGGTTCTATCTGCGCGACCGGCACCTGTCGCGAGCGCAGCGTGCAGTGCGGCGCCAGCTTTCGCAGCCGCTTGATCAGCGGCGGCAGGAACACCAATTCGCCCATGTCCGTCATGCATAGCGTGAACGCACGCCGCGCCACGGCAGGGTCGAACTGTGCTTGCGACAACACCTGCGAGCGAATGGTGGCCATCAGGTCCAGCATCGTGGGCGCCAGGCTCTCGGCCTTGGGCGTGGGCAGCATCCCCTGCCCTGTCTTGACGAATAGGGGGTCGTCAAAGAAGGCGCGCAGCCGATTCACCGCGTGACTCATTGCGCTTTGCGATAACCCCAGTTGCTCGGCTGCGCGTGTCACGCTGCGCTCGCGTAGCAGGCCGTCGAATACCGCCAGCAGATTCAGATCCAGCTTTTCGTTATGCATGACGTGCATTCTCACTATTCGAGCAATGACATTGACGCATATTCCGCGCCTGCCTATCTTGATGTCAAGCGCCGCGCAGATCGGCGTTCCACACCGAGGAGACAAATCTTGATAACCCGCTTACGCCTCACAACCGGGGCGCTGCTTTCTTGCGCCTTGCTTTCCAGTGGCCCTGCCCTGGCCGACATCAACGTCGGGGTAGTGCTGTCGCTGACCGGCCCCGCCGCATCGCTGGGTGGCCCCGCCAAAAACGCGGTTGACCTGTTGCCCCGCGATCTGGATGGCGAACCCATCCGCTACATCGTCCTGGACGATGCATCCGACACCACACAGGCCGCGCGTGCGTTCCGCCGACTGGTCGACGAGCACAAGGTGGACGTCATTCTGGGCACGTCCGTTACGCCATCGACACTGGCGCTTGTGCCCATCGCGCAGGAAAAAGAAGTGCCGTTGCTGAGCCTGGCGGCCAGCGTGAAGATCGTGGAGCCCATGGACGCGCAGCGGCGCTGGGTGTTCAAAGTGATCCAGAATGAAAACCTGATGGTCGCCGCCACCCTTGCCCACATGAAGGCCAATGGCTTGAAGACGCTGGGCTACATCGGCTTTGCCGACGCCTATGGCGACAGTTGGCTGGCCGAGGCCCGCAAGCAGGCGGCACCGGCCGGCATCGAGGTGGTCGCCAGCGAACGCTATGTAAAAACCGACACCAGTGTCACCGCGCAGACCTTGAAATTGATGGGCGCGCGACCTGACGCGGTGCTGGTGGCGGCATCCGGCACGCCCGGTGCGTTGCCGCAAAAGTCCCTGCGCGAACGCGGCTACCCAGGCGCCATCTACCAAACCTACGGCATTGCCAACCGCGAATTCCTGCGCATCGCGGGCAAGGAGGCTGAAGGCGCCTTGTTCGCCGTCGGCCCGGTAGTGGTGGCAAGCCAGCTGGACCCGGCCAACCCGATACGAGCGGTTGCCATGGATCTGACCCAACGCTATGAAACCGCTTATGGCAAGGATTCCATGTCGGTTTTCGCGGCCAATGCGTGGGACGCCGGCCTGGTGTTGCAACCCGCTTTAAAGGCCGCGCTGCGCAGCGCCAAACCTGGCACGGCTCAGTTCCGCATGGCGCTGCGCGACGCGTTGGAAAGCACGCGGGACGTGGTCACTTCGCAAGGCATAGCCACCATGTCGCCGAGCGATCACGTGGGTTACGACGCACGCGCCGCCGTCATGGTGCAGATCAAGAACGGCGCATGGCGCTACGTGCAATAGGAGATTGCGATGTTCGTGAAAAATACCTGGTATGTGGCGGCGTGGGACAAGGAAGTCACGGCGGACGGCCTGTTCTCGCGCACGTTGATCGGCGTGCCCGTGTTGATGTATCGCGACAGCACCGGCACGTTGGTGGCGCTGGAAGACCGCTGCTGCCACCGCGGCGCGCCGCTATCCATGGGGCGGCGCGAGGGAGACTGCGTGCGCTGCATGTATCACGGGTTGAAGTTCGACGCCTCGGGCGCCTGTGTCGAAGCCCCGGCCCAAGCGCGCATACCGCCACAAGCCCGCGTCAATACCTTTCCCGTCGTCGAGCGCAACCGATGGATATGGATCTGGATGGGCGACCCCGAGCGCGCGGACGCTACGCTTATTCCCGACACCCAATGGCTGGATCACCCCGACTGGCGCAGCCTGGACGGCTACATCCACTACGACGTCAACTATCTGCTGATCGCCGATAACTTGCTGGACTTTTCGCATCTGCCCTTCGTGCATCCGACCACGTTGGGCGGCGGTGAAGACTACGCAGCGGTAGCGCCCAAGGTGGAACGCCTGCCGGACGGGGTGCGCATTACACGTTGGACGATGAACACCGAAGCGCCCGCGTTTGCGGCCAAGGTCAAGAACTGGCCCGGCCGGGTCGACCGGTGGAACATCTATAACTTCACCGTTCCCGGCATCCTCGTCATGGACTCGGGCATGGCGCCCACCGGAACGGGTGCACAGGAAGGCCGGCGGGTAGACGCCGCCGAGTTTCGCGGGTGCCAGGCGCTGACCCCGGAAACGGCAACGTCCACGCACTATTTCTTCGCGCATCCGCATAACTTCGCCATCGACCGCCCGGAGGTCACGGCGTCCATCCACCAAAGCGTGGTCACCGCCTTTGACGAAGACCGCGAGATCATCACCGCGCAGCAGCGCTCATTGTCCCTGGCGCCGGACTTCAAGATGGTGCCGTTGGCCATTGACGCGGCGCTGTCGCAATTTCGCTGGGTGGTATCGCGGCGGGTGCAGGAAGAGCAACAGCTTGCCCCCACCGTGATTCCGATCGCGACCGCGCCGGAGGCCGCTTGACATGCAGCCGCTGATTGTCTGCCGCATCACGCCCGAAGCGCAGGGCGTTGTCAGCCTGTTGCTGCGCGATAAAGACGGCGCCAATCTGCCCGCCTACGAGCCCGGCGCCCATATCGACGTGGATCTGGGCAACGGGATGACGCGTCAATATTCCCTGTGCGGCGATCCGGCGCAATGCGACGAGTACCGCCTGGGGGTCGGGCTGGCCGTTGACTCCCGGGGCGGATCGCGCCGCATCCATGACACGCTACGCGAGGGCGACACCTTGCACGTGGGTGCGCCGCGCCAACTATTCGGTCTACATGCGCAGGCGACGTCGCACGTGTTTATCGCCGGCGGGATCGGCATCACCCCTTTCCTTGGCATGATCCTTGCCTGCGAGCGGCGCAAAGAGCCCTGGACCTTGCTTTACTGCGCCCGCGGCCGGGCGCACGCCGCCTTCTTGCACGAGCTGGCCGAATACGGCGACCGGGTCACCCTGCACATAGACGACGAACGGGCCGCGCGCTGCGATGCGCCCTCCTATGTTGAAAAAGTGGCCCGGCCCGGGTCCCATGTGTATTGCTGTGGGCCATCCTCTTTGATGGATGCCGTGGGCCAGGCCTGCGTGCAGTTGGGAATTGCCCCGTCGAATTTCCACACCGAGCGATTCTCGGCATCGCCCACGCCCACGCCCGAGCCTGGCCCAGCGCAACCCGGCGCCGATGCCTTCACCGTGGTGCTGGCCAAATCCGGTGGCCGCTATGTGGTTCCCGCCGGCAAGTCACTGCTGGAAGTGCTGGAAGAAGCAGGCATCGCGTGGCCAAGCTCGTGCCGCGAAGGGCTGTGCGGCAGTTGCGAAGCCCCGGTGCTGTCCGGGGCTATCGATCATCGCGATTACGTCCTAAGCGATGCGCAACGCGCCGAGCATCGCTGCATGATGGTCTGTGTGTCGCGGGCGGCCGGCACGGTCGAACTGGATATCTGACGGCGGCATCGACACAACCGAACCGTCGCAGGCCGCCCCGGCCGTGCCGCTTGCCCATGCCATAACGCTTATGGCGGCCTCAGCTTTATTCATTGGGCGCTAATGCCGTCCCTGCCCATAATCGTCGACAAGTTCCATGGCGTTGCCTGCCTGGGTCCTGTTCGACGATGCACGGGCCGGCTTGGCGTGGGCAACGCATCAATCTTCTGCACAAGGACCCGCAGCATGCCCAAACTGACCAAGGCTGTCTGGCAATACCGGCTGGACAAGATGACCGCGATGATGGACGACCTGGCGGTTGACGCCATCGTTTTCACGTCGGCGGATTTTTTTCAGTTCGCCACCAACTTCCATACCGACGTCCTGCCCTGGGAACGCCCGATCTTTGCCGTGGTGCCGCGCAACGGCACACCGTTTTTGGTGATGAACGAGTTGTCCACGCATCACATGCGCTTTTCGCAGGACCAGGGCAAGGTCTGGATCACCGATATCACTTACTACGCCGAGCATCCGCGCGTGACCAACCGGCTGGCGCTCATCACGCAATTGCCCGAGGTGCTGGCGGCGCGTCTGAAATCGGCCGGCCTGGCGCGTTCACGCATCGCCGTTGAGGGCGGCAGCCCGGTACTGGCGGCGGTCGGCCGGTTGCTGCCCGAGCTGGTGCTGCGCCCCGCCACGCCCGAATGCCGGTCGCTGCGCTGGCAAAAGCACGAAGAAGAACTGGCCGTCATGGCGGCGGCGGCGTCCATCTCGGATTGGATTCAGGACCGTTACCGCGAGAACATTCGCCCGGGCCGTCTGGTTCAAGAACTGGACTTCGCCATGGCGTCGCTGTTCGTGCAGGAAGCGGCCGAACGCTTTCCCGGCGAGCAATTCGAGGTGATTCGCTGCTGGACGTTGAGCGGTCCGGCGTCCGCGTCCCCGCATGGTGACGGCGCGTCCTGCGGCGCGCGTATCAAGGAAGGCGACGTGCTGGTCAACATCGTCATCCCGCGTCTGAATGGCTTGACCATCGAAAACGAACGCACCTGGTTCTGCGGCACACCCTCTGCCGAACAGACCCGGCTGTGGTCGGCGGCCAAGGCGGCCAACGAGGCAGCCATCGACGCCGCGCGCACCGGCAACCCGGTCTGCATGATCGACGCGGCCGCGCAAGCCGAAATCGAAAAAGCCGGCTACGCCGACTTCATCCGCCATCGCACGGGGCATGCGGTGGGCATCATCCATCATGAATATCCCGAAGACATGGCGTTCTGCCAGCGCCCGCTGCTGGACAACGAGGTGTACTCGGCCGAACCCGGCATCTACGCCTATGGCATCGGCGGCTTCCGGCTGGATGACACGGTGGTCGTGGGCGACACCCCGCGCGTCTTGACGCGTACGCCCAAGACGCTGGAGTACGCCACCGTCAAGTAGCGCTTGCGCCGCCATTCCCCGTTTCAACCAGACTGCCGGCTTCTTCGCGCAAGGTATCGCGCAAGGCCGGCAGCACGATGCTGGGGGAATCCGCTGCCCACAACATGCCGATGGGGCCGAACTCCAATCGCGACGGCACGCGGATGATGCGGATCAGGTTCAGCTGTTCGTACATGTGCGCCACGGAACTTGCCAGGGTAGCGATGTAGTCGCGCCCTTGCAGCATGGACAGCAGCGCCACCAGCGAACTGGTCTCGACGGCCGGCCTGGGCGGCGGCATGCCCGCGTCCGCCACCGCCTGATCCAGCCGCATCCGTGACAAGGTGCCGGGTGGCGGCAAGACCCACGGGTACGCGCCGGTATCTTCCCACCGCGGCGCGTCCAGTTCCGCCAGCGGATGGCCGCGTCGTGCCACCACGCTGAAGGTGTCCGTCATCAGCCATTCCGTGCACAGGCCCGAACGGCTGGCGCGCACGTCCAACGGCCCGATGATCAAGTCGATTTCGCGGCGTTCAACCCGTTCCATCAAGGGTTCCAGCAGGCCTTCCACCAATTCGATCTGCACCTTGGGAGACCGCTGGTGCAGCGCCGCGATGGCGCGCGGCAGGAGCACGGGCGCGGCGGACAGGATCGTGCCGATATGCAGATGCCCCGCCACGCCGCCTTTCACGGCCTCGATCTCTTCGCCCGTGCGCGCGGTATCGCCCAGCACGCGGCACGCATAGCGCCATAGCGCGCGCCCTGCTTCGGTCAATTCCAGCTTGCGGCCCCGCAAGAAGAGGGCCGTGCCGACCAGGTCTTCCATATCGCTGAGCCAATGCGACAACGCAGGCTGGGTCATGTGCATGGCTTTGGCGGCGGCGGTGACGCTGCCCGCGCTTTCCAATGCCGCCAGCACCTGTAGGTGTCGAAGCTTCAGGCGGCGAGTCCAGGCAAGGTCGGTCGAGGCGGTTTCCATGCGGAAATGGTAATGGATATCTCAGCTTTATTCATTAGCTTGGTATGGCCTTTGGCGGCCAAAATGGCTTTCCACCACAGATGGAACCAGGCCGTGACGATTTCTACAAACCTTACGCCGCAAGCGGGTGCGCTAAGCGCGATGGCGCGCGCACTGGCTGACGGGCCGCAGCCGCACACCGGGCTCCAAGGGCTGGCCACGGCCTTGGCGGCACGCATCGGTTATCGCTTGTTCACCGTCCTGGTCCTTGACCGGCAAGCGGGCTTGAGCCGCCGCTACTTCTCAAGCCGGCCGGACGCCTACCCGCCGGGCGGCGCCAAGCCGATACGCGAAGACAGCGATTTTTTTGCCCGCGTCGTGCAAGACGGCAAGGCCAGGATCTGCGCCGACCGCGCCGCCTGCGTAGCAGCGTTTCCGGACCATGAACTGATCCGGTCGCTGGGCTGCGAAAGCGCGGTCAACGTGCCCGTGCGCTGGAACGGCCAGACCATTGCATCGCTCAACCTTTTGCATGAGGCCGGCTGGTACCGAGCCGACATGCTGACCGAGCTGGACTGGTATGGCGCGCTTGCCATTCCGGTCGTTCAGAACATCATTCAAACAGTACGACAACAAGGGGAACAACCATGAAACGCCTGTGCACTTACCTTGCCGCGCTGCTGCTGCCTTGCAGCATGGCGCAAGCCGCCTCCGCCGACGCCTACCCGGCCAAGGCCATCACCATCGTCTATCCCTATGCGCCGGGGTCGGCGTCGGACACGATGACCCGGCTGCTGGCCGAGTCCATGTCCAAGCGCCTGGGCCAGCCCATCATCGTGGACAGCAAGCCGGGCGCGGGCGGATCCATCGCCACCGAACACGTCGTGCGGGCGGCTCCGGACGGTTACACGCTGCTGCTGAGCGCCAGCGGAACCATCTCGGTCAACCCGCACATCTACAAGCTGCGGTACAGCACGCTGGACGACCTGGCGCATATTTCCATCGCCGTCGAAGTGCCGTTCGTCTTCGTGGTCAACAAGACGTTCCCGGCGCAGACCTATGCGGCCTTCAAGGCGCTGGATGGCTCCAAGCCGGGTGGCCTGACGTCGGCCAATGCGGGCCTGGGCACGCAGGCGCATCTGACGCAGGCGGCCTTCGCCAAGCTGGCGGGGCTGAACCTCAGCATCATCGGCTACAAGGGCGCGGCCCCGGCCGTGAACGACATTCTGGGCGGGCACGTGGACTCCATGATGGACAACGCGGCGTCCCAGATTCCGTATGTCACCGCCGGCAAGACGACGGCACTGTTCGTGACCAGCGACTATCGTTTCAGCGGCTACCCCCAGGTGCCGACCGCCAAGGAAGTGGGCGTGACAGGCTTGGTTCCGGCTGGGTGGTTTGGACTGGCGGCGCCCAAGGGCACGCCCCCCGCCATCGTCGACAAGCTTCATGACGCGATGGCGGCCAGCCTGAAAGAGCCCGACATGCAGCGCAAGTTGCAGGAACTGGGATGGGTCGTCGTCGGCAACACCCCGAGCGAGGCCCTGGCGCGCGCACGCAAGGACTACGACCTGCTCGGCCAGGTGGCCCGGGACATCTCGTTAAAGCCCAATTGACGCCCCGGCGGGCCCCCTCGGCCCGCCCGCCCTGCCCTTTTTCCTTACACGAAACACGCCGGTTTGTGGCAGGATGCGCGTGCATCCGCCTTTTGCGAGCCCGCCACGGGCTCGCGATGCCACCAACCACGGAGTGTCATTCGAATGAAGTTCAAAGCCTTGGCCCTGGGTATCCTGCTGGTCGGCGCAAGCGCCGCACAGGCGGCGACGGTAAAGGAAGTGTTCAACGGCGCCATGTTGGGCGCGAACCAGCGTTATCTGGAATCGGTTGCCGGCGTGCCTCGGGAATCCTTCGGCAATGACCACGTCTTCGTGGTGCAACAGTGTCAGGTCAGGGCCACCATCGGCAACGGCAAGGTGACGGCGCTGCGCCTGGAGCTGGCGCCGGGCTGCGAGGCCGACTTGAAAAGCTTCATCGGCGAAGACGCCCCCAAAGCCGGCCAGCCCATCACCCCCGGCATGTTCGGCCGGGGCCTGCGCTACACCGCGGATTGCCTCTCGCAGTGCGGCAACGCGGCGGACCCGTCCGTTTACGCGCTGTGGACGGCGCCGCGTTCGTCGGGCGCCGTGGAAGTGCTGATGGAGACGGTGTTGGTCAGCGGCAAGGCAATGGACGCCGCCGACGCCTGGGAAGCCCAGATCAAGAAGGCTGCCGGTGAGGACTACGTGATGGACACCAAGTTCAATTGCGAAACGCGCTTTGACGACGCGGCCCAGGCCGCCTTCAAGGACGTGCCCGTCACCGCCATTACCGTCGGCTACGGTCTGCCCACGCAGCGTTGCCGATAAGTGGTCTGGTGGTATTCAGGAATGTGGCCTGATTGAACAGGCCGCCACAGCCCTACACTTTTGCTTTCCGCGCCGGCCGGCCATCGTCAAGATGCCGGCCGCGTTTTCTTCAAAGTGTGGAGTGATGTCATGAATCCATTGCCGGCCAGCCTGCGCGCCGCCGACTTCTTTTCCCCGACCGTTGCGGCGCTGATCTCCGTGCTGGTCAATTACGGCGGCACCTTCGTGCTGGTGTTCCAGGCCGCCGAGTTGGCCGGGCTGACACCGGCGCAGACCGCGTCGTGGGTGTGGGCGGTGTCCGTGGGCGTGGGCATCACGGGGGCAATGCTGAGTTTTCGCTACAAAGCGCCGATCATCACCGCGTGGTCCACCCCCGGCGTCGCGTTCCTGGCCACGGTGATGCCGTTCACGCCCTATGGCGAAGTGATCGGCGCGTATGTCATTTCAGCGCTGGGCTTTGTGGTGCTGGGCATGTCGGGCGCCTTTGAAAAGCTGGTGCGGTTGATACCGGGCGGCATCGCGGCAGGCCTGCTGGCGGGCATCCTGCTTCAGTTCGGAGTCAATGCCTTTGGCGGCGCCAGCGTCGAGCCGCTGCTGGTCATCGTCCTGGTGGTGTCGTACGCGCTGCTCAAGCGATTCACGTCGCGCTTTGCCGTGGTCGGCATCCTGGTCATCGGCCTGGCGATGCTGATCGCGCAAGGCCGCATTGATTTTTCCGCCGTGCACTTGAGCCTGGCCACGCCGGTATTCGAAATGCCGCGGTTTTCGCTGAACGCCTTGCTGGGCGTGGCCTTGCCCCTGTTCATCATCACGCTGACCGGCCAGTACATGCCCGGCATGCTGGTGCTGCGCAACGACGGCTTCAAGACCAGCGCCAACCCGATTCTGGTCACGACGGGGTTGGGCTCGTTGCTGATGGCCCCATTTGGCGCGCACGCGTTCAACGTGGCGGCAATCACGGCGGCCATCTGCACCGGCCCGGACGCGCATCCCGACCCGCGCAAGCGCTACCTGGCAGGCTTGGCGTGCGGACTGTTCTACGTTTTGGTCGGCACCTTCGGCGTGACGCTGGCCACGCTGTTCATGGTGCTGCCCAAGGCCTTCATCACCACGCTGGCCGGGCTGGCGCTGCTGGGCGCCATCGGCGGCAGCCTGGCCAATGCCATGGCCGACGCCCGCACGCGCGAAACCGCGCTGATCACCTTCCTGGCCACCGCCGCGAACGTCACGCTGCTGGGCGTGGGCGGCGCGTTCTGGGGCCTGGTGGCCGGCCTGACGGCGCACCTGCTGATCCATGGCGGCCATCGCACGCTGGTTGGCAGCGCGGCCAGACCGTAGGCGCACGGGGCCGCCAGGCAGGTCCCCATACCCAGCGGTCAGGCAGGCCCCACCAATACCCCAGCCGCCAGGCACGCCACCAATCGCCAAGCCGCGATGCACGCCATGAGCGCTACCGGCGTGGCGTGCGCGCCAACGCATTACGCAGCCGCAGCAGCGCGGCTTCGATCTCGTGTTCGGCCAACGACGCGTAGCCCAGCAGCCACCCTTCCAGGCGATCCACCCCCGCGTACAGGCGACTGATCCCGGGCAGCACGATACCGGCCGCGGCCGCTTGCCGGATGGTCTGTTCTTCGGACCATCCCGCTTGCAGCAGGCAAGGCACCTGCAAGCCGCCCGGCGGCCGGATGGCGGTGACGATGCCCGACAGGTGCCGCCCGATGGCATCCAGCATGCAGGCGCGGCGCGACGCATACAGCTTGCGCATGGCCCGCACGTGCGCGTTGTAGTGGCCGTCTTCCATGAAGCGCGCCAGCGTCAGTTGCAGCACCTGCGGCGTGTGCCCGTCAATGATGCTGCGGGCGCGGGCAAAGGCGTCGACCAGCTCAGGCGGCAACGCCATGTAGCCCATTCGCAAGCCGGGGAACAACGTCTTGCTGAAGGTGCCCAGATACAAGGTCCGATCAAACTGGTCCACGCCCTGCACGCACGCGGTAGGCGGGCCGTCGTAATGGAATTCGCTGTCGTAATCGTCTTCGATGATCCAGCGCCGGTTCTCATGTGCCCAGCGCGTCAGCATCAGGCGCCGCTCCAGCGACAGGATGGCGCCGGTGGGGTATTGATGCGACGGCGTCACATAGACGCAGTTGGCGCCGCTGGGGTCCTGCCGCAGCAGGTCCATGCGGATGCCGTCCGCGTCCACATCGATCGGCACGATACGGGCCTGCGCAGCTTCAAACGCCTTGCGCGCGCCGAAGTAACCCGGGTTCTCCATCAGGAGCGGGCCGTCGGCATCCACCAGCAGTTGCGCGCACAGCGTCAGCGCCTGCCGCGTGCTGGACAACACCAGGATCTGGTCCGCCGACACCCGGGCGCCGCGCTCCAGGTTCAGGTAGTCGGCAATTGCACGGCGCAGCGGCCCGGCCCCTTGCGGGTCGCCATGCAGCAGCACGCTGCCGCGATGCGCTTTGAGCACTTGGCGTTGCAGGCGTTCCCAGACATCCACGGGAAAGGTGCGCGTTTCGGGCAGGCCGGTGGCGAACGCCCTGACCGCTTGCTGGTCGCTCACGCCGCCGCTGTCAAAGATCGCGGTACCGCGTCGGCTTAGGCCGGGGCTTGCCTTAAGCGGCGCCGCATTGCCGCCTTGCTCCGCCCTTGCACCCTGCCCCGCCCTTGCGCCCTGCCCAGCCTGCGCGCCACGCCGAGACTTGATGCGCCCGCCCGCCGCGCCGCGCAGGACGGCGCCCACGGTATCGGACACATAGCTACCCGAGCCTTCGCGCCGCACGATGTAGCCATCACGATGCAGCTGCACGTAGGCGTTTTCCACGGTGTCGCGCGCCACGCCCAGGGACAAGGCGAGCCCTCGCGTGGCGGGCAGCTTCACGCCCGCACCCAGCGCACCGTCCAGGATCAACGCGCGTAGCGCGCGCTGGATGCGCTGATGCAGATCCAGGCGCGCAAACTCTGCGTCGCCCAGCCGCATTTTCAGCGTGTCGAGTTCAAACGTTTTCACCATGCGGCGGGAAGCCGATGCAGATGGCGATGGCGATGGCGACGCAAACGCACATGCACATGCACATGCACATGCACATGCACATGCGGGTGCGACTGCCGCGGCTCACGCCGCGCTCGTTCAGGGTGTTGCCGGGTCATGATCAGTCCTTGATGTGGACCGGCCACGGCTCGCGCGAGGCGAACCGTGGCGCGTGGACGCCGTAATTTAACGGATCAAGATCAATACCGGTAATTCACGCCCAGCATCGCGCTGAACGGCGCGCCGTAGTAGTTGCTGTAGACGTTGGTGCTGGCGTAGTACTTCTTGTCAAAGACGTTGTTCAGGTTCAAGGTTGCCGACCATTGGCGGTTGACCTGGTAGCGCGCCATCAGGTCGACCAGCGCATAGCCGCTTTGCGACGATTCAAACTGCTGGCCGCCGGGGCCACGGCTGGAATAGTCGCTGCCGCTTTCCCAACGCACACCGCCGCCCACGGTCAGCGCGCTCAGCTCGCCCGGCAGGCGATACGTGGTGTACAGCTTGGCGATGTGGCGCGGCAGCCCGACCTGCGTGATGAAGCCTTGCGGCAGGCGGCGGTCCACGTAGGCATACGACAGCTGCACCTGCCAGCCTGCGCTCAGCGCGCCGCTGAGCTCGGCTTCCACGCCGCGCATCACCGCGCCATCGGCAGCCACATACGCGCTGTCGCCATTGGGCGCCAGATTGTCGCCGTCGACCATCGCGTAGTTGTCCTGGCGGGTGCGGAACAATGCCACCGAACCATTCAGGCGGCCATCCAGCCACGTCGACTTCAGGCCGACTTCATAGGTGTTGCCCTTGATGGGTTCCAGCACGCCGCCCGACACATTCTGCGCCTGCTGCGGTTGGAAAATGCTGGTGTAGCTGGCGTAAGCGGACAGGGTCGGCGTCAGGTCGTAGACCAGCCCGGCGTAAGGCGTGTAGACGCCCTGCTCGCGCATATTGTCGGGATACGAGGTGCCGTCGTTGTAGTTGTAGGACGCCTGCTGGTCCCACCACGTCACGCGCGATCCCAGCACCACGGACAGGGCATCGGTGGGACGCAGGCGCAGCGCGCCGTAGATCGACGATTGCTTTTCGGTGTAGTCGCGCTTGCCGGTTGTCTGCCAGTCGGGCTCGGGCATGTTGCCGGACCAGCCGCGTATGTCCGGAATCTTTGCGTCGTAGCCCGGCGCGGTCCACAGCGGGTACATGTCGTAGTCGCCATTGGTGTGCGAGGCGCTGGCGCCGATCACCACATCGTGCTGGCGGCCGAACGCGTTGAAGGCGCCGGTCAGGCTGGCGTCCACGGCGTTCTGCGTTTTGGGAATAGGCCATTTCGCCACCCACAGGGACGCGCCGCGACCCGAGTTCGGGTCCGCCCAGCCATTGCTGCTGAACCAGCCATAGGTGCGGTCGTTATCGTCGCCCGTATGCGACAGGGTGACCGACCCCTTCCACAGCGGCGCGAATTCGTGGTCCAGCGTGGCGAACACGTTGTAGCGCGTGCGTGTCTGGCGGCTCCAGTCGGTGGCCGAGTTGAAGCTCTGGCGGAAATCCGTCTTGGTGCCGTCCGCGTAGGCCGCCGGAAAGCCGAAGTACGAGCACGCCGTGCAATGCTTGCGCTGGTACTCGCCGCCCAAGGTCAGCATGGTGCGTTCGCCCAGATCGGCTTCGATCACGCCGTACAGCAACTGCGAATCCTGCTTGACGCGATCGATGAACGAGCCGCCCTCTTGCCATGCGCCCACGACGCGGCCGCGCAGCTTGCCGGCTTCATCCAGCGGGCTGCCCAAGTCGAACTCCGTGCGCTTGTAGTCCCATGACCCCACGGCCGCGCCCACACTGGCCTGGAAGTCCGACGTGGGCCGCTTGCGCACCAGGTTGATGGACGCCGCCGGGTTGCCCGCGCCGTTCAACAAACCCGTGGACCCGCGCACCACTTCAATGCGGTCGTACAGCGCGGTGTCCAGCCCCAGTGCGTTGAAGTCCTTGTGCGTGGGCACGCCGTCCACCTGCATATTGGTGACTTCCATGCCGCGCGCGTACAGGCCTTTTTCGTTGTCATCGGCCGACCCTTTCTTCTTGAAGGTCAGCCCGGGCGTGTTGGCGATGGCGTCTTCCAGCGTATTCAAGCCCTGGTCCGACAGGCGTTGGCGCGTCATCACCGAGACCGACTGCGGCGTCTCGCGCAAGCTCATCGGCAGCTTGGTGGCGGTGGTGCTCAGGCCCACGGTGTACGAGTCGGTGCCTTCGCTGGGGCCCGGTTCACGCGAACCCAGCACCTCGACGGGCGCCAGCGTCTGCGCCGCCGCGCGCCGCACCCCATAGTTGTTGCCGCCCTGGCTGACGGCTTCCAGCCCCGTGCCCGCCAGCATGGTCGCCAGGCCCGAGGCGATGCCGTATTCCCCTTGCAGGCCCGTGCTTTGCTTGCCTTGCGTCAGCGAGGCGTCGAAGGACAGCACCACGCCGGCCTGGGCGGCGAAGCGGCTCAAGGCCAGGCCCAGCGGGCCGGCCGGCACGTCGTAGCGCCGCGCGCTGGCGGCGGTGTCGGCAGCTTGCGCCCACGCGGGCGGGGCCGACGCCAGCGTCAACAACGCGGTGAAGACGGCGCAGGCAGCAGGCGCCAAGGCGCCGGGATGGCGAGGTTTGGTCAAAAGGGAAGGCATGGGATGAAGGTTTCCGTGAATCAAATCCGACGTAATCCCTGCTAAGTCGGATGAGCGCGGAAAAAGGACAATGCCCGGCAAAAATAATGTCAGCCCCGGGCGGTTATCCGGGTGTAGTAGCGGGTGAAACGGGATATGCGCACGGGTAACGCGCGCTCCACGGCGGCCAGCGCGCGGTCGGTGTCGTCAATGGGAAACGCGCCCGACACGCGCAGCTGGGCCACGGCATCGTCGCAGCGCAGGTGGCCGGGGCGGTAGCGGTCCAGCTGGGCCACGAAGTCGCCCAGCCGCATGCCGTCCACGATCAACAGGCCACGCGTCCAGGCGTCCGGCTCGCCGATGATCTGGCCTTCATGGCGGGCGGCGACGGCTTGCAGCGTGCCCTGTTCGCCCGCCTTGAGCAGCAGCGCCGCGCCGCCGTCGGCGGGCAGCAGTTCGACCGCATGACGCAGCACGGCCACCCGCGTCAGGTCGTCCAGGCGCTGGACGGTAAAGCGCGTGCCCAGTGGCCGCACTGTGCCGTGGGGCGTGGTCACGCGTAGCGGGGGCACGCCGGGTGCGGCGTGTTCGGTGTCGATCAGGATCTCGCCCGCATGCACGGTGATGTGGCGGCCGCGCGCGTCCATGGACACGTCGACCGCGCTGGCGCTGTCCAGCCACAGCAAAGTGCCGTCCGCCAGCGTCAGTTCGCGCCGCTGGCCCGTGCCCATGCGGTAGTCGGCCAGATAGCCGGCCACCATCTGGTCGACCGGCAAGACGCGCCAGGCCAGCATGCCGCCCGCGCCCACCAGCGCCACCGCGCCCAAGCCGCTGCGCAACACGGCGCGTCGGCGCGCAAAGTGGTGGTCCGCGCGGTTCAGCGTATCGGCGGCAAGCCGGGCGGGCGCCGCGCCCAGGGTGCCGCGCAGGCGTTCCACCTGGCGCCAGATGCGCGCGTGTTCAGGGTCGGCCGCCAGCCAGCGGCCATGCGCCGCCACATCGGCCGCGCTGACTTCGTCGGCGCAAAGCCGTGCGTACCATTGCGCCGCCGCGGCAATCGTCTTGTCGGCCATCGGCGTCTACTGCCTTTCCAAGGCGTACACCAGGCAATGCTCGGTAGCACGCGCCATGTATTTCTTCACCGAACTGACGGTGACGCCCAATTGCGCGGCGATGTCCGCATAGCTGGCGCCTTCCAGCTGCGACATCAGGAAGGCGCGCCGCACCTTGTGCCCCAGGCCGTGCAGCATGGCGTCGATCTCGCGGATGGTCTCCAGCAGGATGGCTTGCGTCTCGGGGGACACGGCATGCGCTTCGGGCTGCTGCGCCAGCGTTTCCAGCCAAGCGCGTTCCAGCACCTGGCGCCGGATGTGATCCACCAGCGTGCGCTGCGCCACCGTCGCCAGAAAGCTGCGCGGTTGCCGCACGCCTTGCAATTGCGCCATCGACGCCGGCGACGAAAGCAGCCGCATGAACGTGTCCTGCGTCAGGTCGGCCGCCTCGGCGGGCACGTTCAGCCGCCTCAGCAACCAACCCCGCAACCACCCGTGATGGTCGCGGTAGAGCAAGCCCAGCGCTCGGTGCTCCAGAGATTCCAAGGACGACATGGCCGTGGCGACCGCTACCCCAATTTTTAAGAATGGGAATTGTAATCATTATTGATGGCGGTCGCCAAGCGGTCTGCAAGCGGCGGTAGACTGCAAGATTCGGGTGCGCGCCAAGCTGCCTTGTCCGCCCCCGCCACCGCCTCAGCCGCCCCCTCTATCCCCATGCCCAACGCCTTGATCATCATCGACGTGCAGCGCGCCTTGTTCGACACCACGGACACGCAGCCGGCGCCCGCCGACGCCACCGACGTACTGGACCGCATCAACGCGTTGGCCGAACGTGCCCGCCAGGCTGGCGCCCCCGTCATCTACGTGCAGCACGAGGCCCCGGGCAGCGCCTTGGCGCACGCAGAGCCCGGCTGGGAACTGGACCCGCGCCTGCGCCCCGCGCCCAACGACATGCGCGTGCGCAAGACCACGCCCGATTCCTTCCTGCGCACCACGCTGGGTCAGACGCTGTCCGACCTGGGCGTGACGGCGGTGGCGGTCTGTGGCTACGCCACGGAATTCTGCGTGGACACCACCGTACGGCGCGCGGCGGCCTTGGGCTTTGCGGTGACGATAGCCGCCGACGCGCACACCACGCACGACAAAGCGCATGCATCCGGCGCCCAGATCCGCGCGCATCACAACGCCACCCTGCCCGCCATCACCAGCTTTGGCGTGAAGATCGTTGCGCTGCCCGCTGCCGATGTCGATTTCGGGCGGGCCGGGGTTTAACGGATCGAGTCCAACAACGTCTTCGCCTCGGCGCGGCGGCCGTCGTCGGCCGTCTCGCGGCCCGGGCGCGGCGGCGCCTTCAGCGCCTTTTCCAGGTACGGCACCGCTTCAGGCTTGCGATTGCGATAGACCAGGTAGTCGGCGTAGAAGTAATTGGTGTCGATGCCGTCCGGATTGATCGCCAGCGCCTGCTGGAGCAGGGCCTCGGCCTTTTTGTTGTCGCCAAATCCGACCGGCCAGCCCGGCACCTTGTAATAGAGCACGCCCAGGCTGTTCAACGCCGATCCGCCCAGCGCCTTGCTGTCGATCTGGATAGCCGTTTCGTATTCCGCCTTGGCCTGCTTGGCCAGGCTTAACGCACCCAAGCCGCCCTTGGCCCCGGCCCATGAACTGAGGATGATGCCTTCCCAGATGTGCGGCTCGGCGCTGCCTTTGTAGCGCGCGGTCAGTTCGTGCGCCTGTTGCGACAGCGCTTCGAAGCGGGCCGCGCGTTGGTCCGCGGGCGTCTGATACTGGATCGTGGCCCAACCGGATTGCAGCGCGCGGATGCCTTGGTCCAGCTCGGCGGGCGCCGCCAAGGAAATCGTTGACAGGGAAAACGTCAGCGCCACGCCGGCAAGCAGGTTTGCACAGGCGGCGCGCAGATAGGGACGTGAGTTCATGATGAGGATCCTGTAGGAAATTTGTTGGCCGTCAAGGCGCGGCGGTGTTTGGAAAATGCGCCATCCAGCCATTCCGGACACAAGCCATTGAGCCGCGCGGCAATGGCCTCGACGCCGCCCGCGAAACCCTGGCGGCTTTCACGTTGCAGCATCCGCAGGACGCGTGCGGCGATCGCCTGCGGCGTATCGCTGGCCGAACCGGTCGCCTGGTTGAACGCCTGGACTTCCGGCGTGTTGAACGGCGTGTCGATGCCCCGTGGCGCGTAGTACTGCACGCGTATTCCGGTATCGGCCAGCTCGCGGCGCAGCGCCTCGGTGTAAAGCCGAAGTGCCGCCTTGCTTGCGCCATAGACGGCAAACCCCGGCACGCCCAGGCTGCCCAGCGTGGAGCCGATATTGAGCACCTGCGCGCGCGGGTGGGATCGCAGCACCGGCAGCATGCCCGCGATCAACATCATGGGCGCGACGACGTTGGTTTCCATCACGCGATGGGCCTCGTCGGCCTGCAACCGATCGGCCGGGCCGAATGCGGCCACCGCCGCGTTATTGATCAGCACGTTCGCGCCCCGCGCCGCCGCCGCGTCCACAATCGCCGCGCGACCACTGTCGGTGGTCACGTCCACGACCAGCGCGTCCACCCGCAGGCGATCTGTTGCCCCCGCGTTCAACGACTGCGCCAGCGCCAGCAGCGGTCCCGCCGTGCGACCCACCAACAGCAGGCGCGCACCTTCGTCAACCAGCCGGCGCGCGATGGCGCTGCCCAGCCCCCCCGCCGCGCCCGTCAACACCACCGAGGCGTCGCGCGGGCTCATGCGCCCGCCCCTTGCGATGCGGCACGTGGCAACGCCTGGAAGATCGCGCCGTACAGGTGATAGAACATATTGGCGGCATGGACGACCGCGGCCTGGTCGGCGGCGCTGTCGAGCCGATTCATCAGGTCGGCAAAGTGCGCGGTGTGCTCCTGGTCCAGCGTGCCATGGGAACGCAGGTAGCTAAAGGCAGTCGCCGGCAGCGCCAGCTTGCTTTGGATCTGGTCGGCGGCATTCAAGGCCAACGCCACGCTGGTGCCTTCCAGCACGTGCACCATGCCAAAGAAACTTATCGGGTTCTTGCGTGCAATCGTGTCGTACGCGTAGGCCACCATGATCTCGGTGGCCGCGCCCGGCCCGGCGGCGTGGACGGCGTCCGCATTTATTCCCAACGCACGCAGGTCGTTCAGTATCCATTCGTCGTGTCCCGTTTCCTCTTCGATGTACTCGTCGACGGCGCTCTGCATCCAGCTCAGCCGCGCGGGCAGGCGCGCGCGCAACGCATGCATCAAGGGCACGGTGTGGGTGACGTGGTGGTAGGCCTCTTGCAGGAAAGCCTTGTACGCGGGCAGGGAAACATCGCCGCGCAGGCAGTCCTGAATGATGGGAGTGGCCACCAGGGCCTGCCGGCCTTGCCGCGTCTGATCCAGCAATTGTTCGAAGAATGTCATGATCGTTTCAAGCCAAGGGTTGTGCGGAGGTCCGCGAAAAAAGATCGGCGTGCAGGGCCGCCACGGCGGCGCGGCGCGCGCGTCCGTTCGGCGTGCTAAGGCCACTGGCCGCGCTGAATTCGGCACGCGCCCGCACCCAGCGGCCGATGCGCGCATAGTCAGGCAGCGTGGTGTTGACGCGGTCGATGGCGGCCTGCAAGGTGGCGTCGTCGACGTCGCCCAGCGGCCAGATCACGGCGCCCAATTCGGGCTGGCCTTCGCCCAACACGACAGCCTGCGCAATGCACGCCTGCCCGCCCAGTGCAAGCTCGATCCACTCCGGCGACACGTTGCGTCCGAAGCCGGTGATCAGCACGTTTTTCTTGCGCCCCTGTACATGCAGAAAGCCCGCTTCGTCCAGATGCCCCAGATCGCCGGTGGCCAGCCACTCCCGTGGCGCGGTCAGCTCGCCCAGGTAGCCCAGCGCGTGCGTGCCGGCGATTTCAATTTCGCCATCGGGCGCCACGCGTACCTTCGCGTGGGGCAGCGGCCGGCCACAAGAACCGTTGCGCTCGGCCCCGGGCAGATTCAAGGTCTGCACGGAGCACGCCTCGGACAGGCCATAGCCTTCGTATGCCGGCAAGCCCAGGGCGCGTGCGGCGTCCAGCAGCCCTTTGCCCACCGCCGCGCCGCCCACCGCCATCAGCCGCAATGCGGCAGGCGCGCGCGTGGCTGTCGCGTGCAACCAGCCCGCATACGCGCGTAGCATCTGCGGCAACACGATGACGCTTTGGGCGTCCGCATCCATCAGGGCGCGGTGAAACACGGCCGGGTCGAAGCGGGACGAACCCTGCAAGCCGACCTCGTTCAAGGGCCGCACGCACACGGCGGCGCCCTCGATCAGCGGTGAATACACGCCAGCAATATTCTCCAGCAGCACCGGCAACGGCAGCGCGGACAGGTGCCGTACGACTCCCAGCGGCCGGGTGGCCTCGGCCAGGCTGGCCGCCACGGCCAGCATCTCTTGCGCGCCCAGGCACACGCCTTTGGGGCTTCCGGTCGAACCTGACGTGAAGGTGATCTTCGCGGTCCGCGCGGGCAGCGCCACCGCCGCCACGGCACGCCGGAACAACACCGACGTGTCCGGCAGCGATTCCAAGGCCTCGAACCCGAAGGCCTGCAACAAGGGCTGAATGGACGCGGGACCCACGACGACGTTGACGCCCGCCGCGTTCAAGGTGTCGCGCCACTGACCGGGCGTGAAGAACAGCGGCAAAGGCACGTGGACCACGCCCGCCTTCAGGCAGGCCAGGTCATGCACGATCCAGTCGGCGCCGTTATCCATCAACGACGCGACGACTCGCGCGCCATGTGCCGCAAGCACCTGGGCGCGGGCTTCGATGCGGCTGAGCAGCGCGGCATGGTCCACCGCATGCGCGACCGTCCGCAAGGCGGGAAGCCGCGCCCGCGCGGGTTCGTTCAACAAGGAAAAAAAGTCATGCGGGTTCATGCGGCCTGCTCCGGAAAGCGCGCCAGGATGGCGTGCAGGCGTCCGGCAAACACTTGTGGGCCGTGCGCGTAATAGGTGCCCCAGTCGGCACGTTCGTGCTCGCTGAGATGGTCCGCCGTGGCGGTGCACAGCGGTTGATGCGCCAGGCCCATCCGCACGAACAGCTGATGCAGCTCGCGGGTCAGCGTGCTGACGGCCCAATCGAAACCTTGCTGATGCAGATGGCGAGCCAGCAGCGGCACGAGCAAGCGCCCCGCGCCCGGACGGACGGCGGCGAACTGGCCGGCTTCGACGATGCGCCCTCTTGCGACCAAAGCGCCCTCGTCAAGCAGGTATTTTTCTATCGGTGCGGCCAGATAGCGTTCCAGGAACAAGGGATCGGCGGCGCCGCGATAGCCCGCGGCGGCCAGGATTTCCCCGTCGCTCTGCACGCTGACCAGGGTGGGCAACCAATCATTGATCTGCGCCCCGAACCGTTGCTGATAACGTTGCCGGATATACGATTCAACGCGCGCCCGCATCGGATCTTCCGGCGCATGCACGTGCAAGGTGGCGACAGCGGACGCGGGGCGCGAGGCCATCGGCAATCCGGCAGGTAGGGCTAAGAGCTTGGTGTGCGACATACTGGCTTCCAGTCGAGCGGGGTTTCCTCAGACAACGGAGCGCAGCTTAGGCATCGAACCTTAATGACAAATTAACCGGCGGCCGGTGGTAATCTCGTCCCCATACGGTCAGCAGGCAATCCATGCGAATCCTCATCATTGAAGACGACCCGCTTATAGGCGACGGGCTGAAATCCGGGCTACGGCTTCTGGGCTATGCCGTGGATTGGTTCACCAACAGCCGCGACGGCGACCACGCCATGGGCGTCGTGCATTACGACGCCGTGGTGCTGGATCTGGGACTGCCCGGCGAAGACGGGGTGGCGTTGCTGACCCGCTGGCGCCACGCCGGACGCACCCTGCCCGTGGTTATCCTGACCGCGCGCGAGGCCGTCGAAAGCCGCATCGCGGGGCTGGACGCCGGCGCTGACGACTACCTGATCAAACCCATTGCGCTGGACGAACTGGCCGCGCGCCTGCGGGCGGTGACACGGCGCGTGGCGGGCAAGCCGGAACCCGTATGGCGCCATGGCGACCTGGACTACCACCCTGCCCTGCACGAAGTGCACTGGAAGGGCCAAAAGGTTGACCTGACCACGCGCGAAGCCCTGCTGCTGGAGCTTTTCCTGACGCACCCGAATCGTGTGCTGACGCGTGACTTCATCCGCGACAAGCTCTACGACTGGGAGGCCGAACTGGAAAGCAACGCGCTGGAAGTCTTCGTGCATCACCTGCGCAAGAAAATCCATCCGAAGATCGTGCGTACCGTACGCGGGTCGGGCTATGCGCTGGGCAAGGTGGACGCCGAATCATGACGCTGCAACGCAGGCTGATCGTCGCCGTGCTGCTGGCCGCTCCATTTGCGTGGCTGGTCACCATCGCCGGCTCCTACTGGCGTGCCTCGCATGAAATCAACGAGCTCTACGACACCGACATGCTGCGCCTGGCGCAGCAGACCATCGCCGTCGCCGGGTTGATCCCGGAGTCGGTCACCACGGTGCCGTTGCCCGCGCCCGCCCCATCGTCGGCCGACACCGGCGACGCAGGGCTGGGCGACCTGTCCGTGGCGATCTGGCGCGGCCCGCACGACGCCCTGGTGCTTGACCCCGACGCGCAGCAGTTTCCGCGCGAAGAACAGCGCGAGGGTTTCTTCAACAGCGTCGTCAACGGCGTGCCGTGGCGCCTGGTCTACCTGAGCGACGCCGCCAGCAACACGCGCGTGGCCGTAGGCCAGCGCATCGGCGAACGCGATGACCTGGCCATCGCCTACGTGGCCAGCCAGATCCTGCCCTGGCTGCTCGGGCTTCCCGTGCTCATCGCTCTGCTGATATTCGCCGTACGCAGGGCCATCCGGCCGGTGCGCGACCTGTCGGCGCAACTGGAGCGCCGCCGCCCGGACGACGCCAACCCCTTGCCCACCGCCAACGTCCCGGGCGAATTGAAGGTACTGGTCGACGCCATGAACGGATTGTTGGCGCGCGTGGGCAGCCTGATCGAACAAGAGCGCCGCCTGACCGCCGACGCTGCCCACGAGCTGCGCACCCCCTTGGCGGCCGTGCGCGCGCAATGGGATGTCGCGCAGCGCACCGAAGACCCGGCCGAGCGCAAGCAGGCGCAAGCCAGTGTCACGCGCGGCATCGAAAGGCTGGACCGGCTGGTATCGCAACTGCTGACGATGGCCCGGCTGGACAGCGCCAATCATGCGGACTTTGGCGGTTCGGTGGACTGGCGCATCGTGGCTGAACAAGCAGTGGGAGACTGCCTTTGGATCGCGGACCGGCGCGACGTCGAGATCGCCGTCGAATGGCCCGACGGTAACGTCCAGCCGCTACCCACCGCGGGCGACGAAGGCGCATTGACCATCATGCTGAAGAACCTTCTGGACAACGCCATTCGCTACGGCCCGCGCCAGTCGCGCGTGCGCTTGAGCTTCGGATCAGCCGACATCACCGTCGACGACGAAGGCACGGGCATCGCCCCTGACGTCCTGCCCCGGCTGGGCGACCGCTTCCTGCGGGCGGCGGGCCATGAAGAAGCCGGTAGCGGCCTGGGGGTGTCCATCGCCCGACGAATCGCCCACAACCATGGCCTGCGCATTGATTTTGCGATGCGCGAGGCTACCGACGGCTTCGGGCGCGGGCTACGCGTATCATTGCGGCGCGGGCAATAGCGCCCTGGCCGGGACCATCACAAAAAAAACAGAAACGACGCCGACACCAGCGTAGGAATCAGTGCGCCAGCCAGCAAGCCCGGCATGCTGACCGCGCCGTTGGCAAAGCTGCCGCGCAGCAGCGCCACGCCCGCCGGGTTGGGCGCATTGGCGATGACGGTCAGCCCGCCGCCGGCCACCGCGCCGGCCACCAGCATGTACTGCGCCTGGCTGGAGATGCCGTCGATCAGCGACCCCAGGTAGGTCAACGCGGCGTTGTCGGTGATGGCCGTCAGCGCCAGGGCGCCGACGAACAGCACGTTTGGCTCCAGCCCGCTGACGATGGGTTGCAGCCACCACTGCTGCATGCCGCCCAGCACCACCAGGCCCGCAAGGAAGAAGCCGACCAACAGCGCCTCTTTGATGATCAACGGGCTTTGATGCGCTTTGTACGCCTGGGTGTAGCCGATGAAAAACAGGAACAGCGCCAGGAACAGGATGGGGTGATGCGCGCTGAGCACGACGGCGGCCAGGAAGAACAGGTGCACGATGATGACCACGGGCGACATCGGCACGGCCGAGTCCTTCATGGCCATCACGTCGCCCGAACGCAGGTACGGCCGCAGCAACACCGTCACCAGCGTGGCGTTGACCAGCACGGCCAGCGCCGCCTTCCAGCCGAACGTGCTGAACATAAAGGCGCTGTCCCAACCCCAGGTGGACGCCACCATCAACACCGGCGGCGCGGCGTACGACGTCAGCGTGCCGCCGATGGAAATGTTGACGAACAAGACGCCCAGCGCCAGGTACTTCAACCGTTCCGGCATCTCGCGATGAAACACCTGCGGCGCCAGCATCATGGCGGCAATCGTCATGGCGGCCGGCTCGGTCACCAACGAGCCGGCCAGGGGCACCAGCGCCAGGCACAACCAGGCCTTGGCGGTTTGGTCGCGCACCGGCAACAGCCGCGCCACGCGTTCAACCAGACGCATCACCACCGTCAGCACCGGCAAGGATGCCGCAATGACCATCACCACGAAAACAAACGCGGGCTCGGTGTAGTTGCGCGATTCGGCATACGCCAGCGCCGTTTCGCCCGACGCGGCCAACGCCATCAAGACCAGCAATATCGCCGCCCAGAAACCGAACACCACTTCGACTTCACCCAGCAGATGCAGCAGCCCGCCATGGCGCTTGCTGCGATGCGCCAGGCGCAGGAACAGCGGCGCCGAAAAGGTGTGCACCAGGGCAAGGGCGAAAACAAGGGCGGCGATGATTTGCAGTGCGGACTCTGTCACGTGTCGGTTCCTGTACGTAAGCGGCGGTCTAGCCGAATTGAATTGCGCGGCGGCTACACCCGCGCCACCTCGACCCAAAGGCGCGTCATGACGACGTGCCTGACCAGTTCAAAAAGATGCGCCGGGGCGCTGGCGGGCACCAGCACCCGCCGTATCAAGGCCTGCAAGTCCACCCGGACGCAGGGCGTGGACGCGGCGCGGTCGCGTTGCTGAAACAGTGTACGCAGGCGCACGCGGCTTTGGCACGGCATGTCGATTTTCAGCTCGGCATCCTCGGGCGCCAACACCGCGTCATGCAGCGCATCCAGCGTCGTGCAGACATACACCGATTCCGGCTGCGCGCAGTCGCCGTCAATCCGCCGGCGCCATTCCTGCGTGCCCACCAGCGCGGACGCGGCGCCTTGCGCGGGCGGGTCGAAACGCAGATGGCTGAATTCAAGCAGTTCAATGAATTCCACAAAGGGCAGTTCGCGCACCACGGTCAAGTCACCGCACCGCACGTCGCCCCGCGCAGGCCAATCCGATTGCTTCATGACACGCTCCCATCAATGGAAAAGGGGGCCAGCCAACAGCCCCCTTTTCACCTTTCAGTACGACATCGGCACGCGATCAGGCGCCGGCCTGAGCCCTTTGAAGCTCGCGGACCCGCTTGCGGTTGCGCACCGTCGAGAACACCAGCCAGGCGGCAAGCGCCAGAATGGCGTAGACAAAGCCGGCGCTGATCGGGCGATCGATAAACACGTTCATGCTGCCGCGCGACAGCAGCAGCGCACGCCGGAAGTTCTCTTCGACCATCGGCCCCAGCACGAAACCCAGCAACAGCGGCGCGGGCGAAAAACGCAGCTTCAGGAACAGGTAGCCCACCAAGCCCAGCACCAGCACCATGCCCACATCGAACAGGTTGTTGTTGGTGCTGTAGACGCCGACACACACGAAGAACAGCGCGGACGGGAACAGGTACTTGTACGGCACCTTCAGCAGCCGTGCCCACATGCCGATCAGCGGCAGGTTCATGACCACCAGCATGACGTTGCCGATCCAGAAGCTGGCGATCAGCCCCCAGAACAGGTCGGCGTGTTCGGTCACCATCTGCGGACCCGGCTGGATACCGTGGATGATCAGCGCGCCCAGCATCAGGGCCATTACCGAGTCGCCGGGAATACCCAGGCTCATGGTCGGGATGAAGCTGGTTTGCGCCGCCGAGTTATTGGCCGCTTCCGGACCCGCCACGCCTTCGATGGCGCCGTTGCCAAAGCGCTTGGGCGTCTTGGACACGCGCTTTTCCACCGCATAGGACATGAACGACGCAATGGTCGCGCCCGTGCCCGGCAAGATGCCCAGGATTGCGCCTATGGCGCTGCCGCGTGCAATCGGCATGGCCGACTTCTTGATGTCGCCGGGTTCGGGTCGCACCGACATCTTGGGGCCCGCGCCCACCGTCGTGGCCTTGCCGATGCGGTTGACGTTGGCGAAGAAGTCCGCCAAGCCGAACAGGCCCATCGCCAGCGCCACCAGGGGCACGCCGTCGCTCAGTTCGATGACGCCGAAGCCGTAACGGATGGTGCCCGTGTTGACGTCGGTACCCACCACGCCCAGCAGCAAGCCCAGGAACACCATGGCGATGCCCTTGATGGCCGAGCCCTTGGCCAGCGTGGCGCCGGCGAACAAGCCCAGCATCATCATCGAAAAATATTCCGCCGGGCCGAACTGGAAGGCCACTTCCACCAGCATCGGCGAGAACAGAATCATGATGATGATGCCCACGCTGGCGCCCACGAACGACGACATGACCAGCATGAACAGCGCCGACCCCGACTTGCCCTGGCGGGCCAGCGGGTTGCCGTCCAGGCAGGTCACCGCGTGTGACGGCGTGCCCGGCAGGTTCAGCAAAATGCAGGTGATGCCGCCGCCATACTGCGCGCCATAGTAGATGCCGGCCAGCATCATCAGCGCGGCCACCGGCGTCATTGCGTAGGTCAGCGGCAGCAGGATCGAAATGGCGGCCAGCACGCCCATGCCCGGCAGCACGCCGATCATGTTGCCCATGAACACGCCGAACAGCGACCACAGCAGGTTCTCCCACTGCAACGCCACGGAAAAACCATGCAATACGTTGTCGAACAGATCCATTTCCTACCCCCAGCGCAGCATCGGAAACTGCAATTGCAGCGCCCAGGAAAACACCACCGCGCCGAACACCGTCATTGCAATGGCGAGAATGGCGGCGGACTTGACGGAGTTGGACGTATCGCCCAGCGCCGAGACGAACACCAGCGCAAACGTGGCGGGCAGGAATCCCAGGAAGCTGCCCAGGATGATGAAGAGCGCGATGCCGGCGGCGATGCACGCCATGCCGCGCACGCGATCGCGGCGCGTAGGCTGGGGCAGCTGTTCTTCCATCATTTCTTCCTGCACTTCATCGGGGTCCGGGCTGAGCGGCACCAGGATGCCCAGCGCGACCAGGAAGCAGCCGATCATCAGCGGGAAATAGCCCGGGCCCATCCGCGCCAGCTCTCCGATGTTGTAGGACGTTGCTTCAAAAATAGTGAGCGCGCCGCACAGGGCGATGAACGCACCGCCCCACAGATCGCGCTTTCTGGAAAATATGGTGCTGCCCACGGCTTGCTCCCCTGTTTGTTGTCGACATGCTTCGGCGCGCGTGATGTCGCAAGCCGAAGGAGGGGGCACTTTAAGGACGACGCCTTGCAATCCGCTTTCAAGCTTTTGCCGGCTTCATCCGGGAAAACCAGCAGGATGAAAGACGCTTGTTCACATCGCTGAACAACGGTGAACATCGCAGCACCGGGGATGTTCACAAACGTGAACAACACGGCAAAGTTCCCGGGCTGCGAGCGGGCTGGCATGGATTTTTCCCGTGCTCGGCGCGCTTGCCAATTCTTGCAACTGCGGGCGCCGATTCCACGCAGGCATAATCCTCGTTTTCGTGGTTTCGAACGCATCGCCATGCTGCCCCCATGCACCACCTGCACCGCCTGCCCCGCCTGCCCCTGACCGCCCGCATTCCGCTTGCGGTGTCGTTGCTGTTCCTTGCGATTTCCGCCGCGCTGATTTCCCTGGCGCTGCATGGCGTGTCGCGCCAGTTCGACAGGCAGGTCGCCAACTTGGGCCAGGTGTATCTGGACGGTTTGTCCGCCGCGATCCTGCCTGCGGTGCGCGCCGACGACCGCACACAGATGGTCGATGTGCTGAACCGCGCGCTGGATACGCATCTGGGCGTGGTTGATCGCACGCTGGCCGTCGTCGCGGCGGACCACCGCCTGCTGGCGCACGTGGCGCGCTACCCCGAGGTTGAGCCGATTCCGCTGGCATCGTTGGCGGACACCTCCGGCACGCTGATCAGCGCAAGATCGGAAGGCGTGTGGACGTGGCGCTTGCTGGACGACGCCCGGCCCGCGCTGGGGACGCTGGTAGCCAACCTGGACGTCAGCGATTTTCATCGGCAACGCCAGGAACTGGCCTGGGAACTGGGCCTGGTGGGATTGGCGATCAGCCTGATCGGCGCGGTGCTGTGCTTTGGCATGGCGCGCCGGCTTCAGCGCCCGATCATTTCGCTGACCGAAGCCCTGCGCGCCGGCCCGGAAGATCGCTTGCGCCCCATGCGCGTGGACACCACCGACCCTGAACTGAAGGAACTGCTGTCGGCCTACAACTGGATGGTGCAAAGCGCGCGGCAACGCGAAGCGCTGACCGAACGCAATGCGCGCATCGAACGCGAAGCGGTGTTGGGGCGGATGTCGGCCGCGCTGGCCCACGAAGTGCGCAACCCCCTGGGCGGGCTGCGCACCGCCGTGCAGACGCTACGGCAATTCGGCGAACGGGAGGATGTGCGCAGCGAATCCCTGGGCTTTATCGAACGCGGCGTCCAAGCGCTGCAAGCGGTGGTGGACGCGAGCCTGCGTACCTTTCGCCCCGGCGCCGCCCTGCTGCACCAGGAAGATATCGCCGACATCCGGCTGATGGTGGGCGCACAGGCCAACCGGGCGGGCGTGCGCGTGGAACTGCATTGCGAAGGCATGCAGGACCGCCGCCTGGCGTTGCCCGCGGGCGCTGTGCGGCAGGTGTTGCTGAACCTGGTGTTGAACGCCATCCAGGCCTCGCCGCGTGGCGAACTGGTGCAGGTGTTTGCGCGCGCGGGCCGCCAGGCACTGACCTTGCACGTGGCCGACGGGGGCAACGGCCTGCCGCCGGCCGCCAGGCGCGCGCTGCTGGGCGCAGCCACCGACGGCGACGGCATGGGCCTGGGCATCGTTGCCGATCTGACAACAACCATGCACGGCCGTTTGCGCGCAACCCGCATGGCCGGCATGGCAACCGGCACGCGCATTTCCGTGCGCCTGCCCTACGGTCCACAGGAAGATACGGCGTGAGCGACATCCAGGTTTTGCTGATCGAAGACGATGAACTGCTGGGCGGCGCGCTGCTTCAACGCCTGCGGCTGGAGGGCATCACCACGCAATGGGTGCAAAGCTGCGCGCAGGCCGTCGAAGTGTTTCGCAGGACCCGCATGCGTCCGGCGTTCTTGTTGGCCGACATCCGGCTGCCGGACGGCTCCGGCGAAGATCTTTACCGACGCTTGATCCCGCATCTGTCCAACACCACCGTCGTGTTCGCCACCGCCTATGGCGACATTGCGCAGGCCGTGCGGCTGGTGTCGGCGGGCGCGAACGACTACCTGACCAAGCCGTACGACACCGATGCGCTGGTGGCCCGCATCCGATCGGTCATCGCCGCGCAGCCGGCCGGCCAGCAAGACGAGGTCTTGGAGAACCCCTACGCGCTGCACGATGAAACCTATCCTTTGGCGCAAGAGCTTGAACGGCTGGCCACCAGCGCCCTGCCCGTGTTGCTGGAAGGCGAAACGGGCTCGGGCAAAGACCGCGCCGCCCGCTATGTACATGCGCGCTCGGCCTATGCGGCCGGCCCCTTCGTTGCCGTCAATTGCGCCACCTTGGCGTCGGACCTGATTGAAAGCCTGTTGTTCGGCCACGTGAAAGGCGCCTACAGCGGCGCCGGGGCCGCGCGCGACGGGCTGTTTTCCCAGGCGGAGGGCGGCACGCTGTATCTGGACGAAGTGGCCGAGCTGACACCCCGGGCGCAAGCCGCGCTGCTGGGCGTGCTGGAAAACGGTCAGTATCGTCCGCTGGGCGACAGCACCGCGCGCCACACCCATTGCCGCATTCTGGCCAGCACCTGCGCCGACCTGCCCGCCGCGATGGCGCAGGGTACGTTTCGCGCGGATCTTTTTTATCGGCTGGCGGTGGCAAGGGTCGCGGCGCCACCGCTGCGCAAGCGGCCCGGCGCGTTGCCCAGCCTGGCACGGTCGTTGCTGGCCGCGCAATCCGCCACGGGCGCGACGCTATCGCCCGATGCCATCCAGGCGCTGCACGACCACCCCTGGCCGGGCAATGTGCGCGAACTGAAGAACCGTATCGCGCGCGCGGTCGTGATGGCGGACGGCGCACAGGTCCATGCCGAGGACCTCTTCCCGGAAAGCAAGCTGGCCGACAAGCCCGACCTGGCCACCACGCGGCTGGACGCCGAGCAGCGCGCCATCCAGCAAGCCATTGCAGAATCCGGCGGCCATATGGGCTTGGCGGCAAAGCGGCTGGGCATCTCGCGCACCACGCTGTGGAAAAAGCTGCGCGCGGCGCGGGATGGCGGGTAGAGGCGCGCGGGCCGACAGTCCCGTCGGTGACATCCGCGCGCGGGGGTAGCCCGCTGCCCTACGCGCGCCGCGTGCCTGGCTCCGGCGATTCCGCCCGGGCGCCCGCCTCCTCCAGCCCTTCCTCTCGCGCCTCAAGCTCGTTGCCCAGCACCTCCGCCGAATCGTCCTGACTGGTTTCCGGCTTGAAGCGGCGGCGGGTGTGCCCGGCCGCGCGCGCGTCCTCGCCGTCGTCCGGCCGCTCGGCTTGCAACGTGACGTTGGCCGCCGGCGCATAGCCGCGCTTGTCCTGCCCGAAGTACACCACCGTGTGCGGGTACGGCAGCTCGATACCGGCCGCATCGAAGTGCTTCTTCAACAGGCGGTTGTAGCCGCGCTGCACGGCCCACTGCATGCCCGGCGTGGTCTTGATGAGGATGCGGATGGTGACGCCCTTGTCGTTGACGGCGGTAACGCCCGCCACCGTCATTTCCTCCAGGATCTCGGGGCCGAGCACCGAGTCGGTCATCAATTCGGCAAACGCCGCGCGCAAATGCTCGATGGCGTCGTCCACGCTTTCGCGGTGCGCGATGGTGTATTCACCTAAGTGATACGAGAAGTCACGCATGTGATTGGCGACCACATCCACCGACGAGAACGGCACCAGGTGGTAGCCGCCGTCCAGCGTGCGTATGCCGACCGAACGGATCGTCATCTTCTCCACGGTGCCGAAGACGCCGGCAACCTGCACCACGTCGTTTTCGTTCATGCCATTTTCAAGCTGGATGAACACGCCGGTGATGATGTCCTGCACCAGCTTCTGCGCGCCGAAGCCGATGGCCAGGCCCACCACGCCGGCGCCCGCGATCAGCGGCCCGACATCGATGCCGATCTGCGACAACAGCACCATCAGCGTCATGGTCACGATGACGATCAACGCGGCATTGCGGAACAGCGACAGCAACGTGCGTTCGCGCGCGCTGGGCATGCCGCGTCCTTCGCTTTGACTCAGGCGGTGTTCGATGATGCTGGCGATAACGGTCCAGGCCAGCGCCGCGATCAGCAGCACGATGACCACGTTGACCACTATCTTGATGGCCGCCCCACCGGCGTCGGACGACAGCCAGCGCGACAGGTCGAAGGCGTGCCAGGCGTCCAGCACCAGCAACACGATGACGATGCGAATGATCCAGCCCACGCTTTTCAGCATGGCCGGCACGTAGGCGTTCACGCGCGCTTCCAGCATGGGCAGGCGCCGACGCAGGTCGTCGGACAGGCGGATGGGCTTGGCCAGTATCGTGTTCAGAAACAGGATCAGCAGGCTGCCCACGCCGATGACCAGCAGGGTCTGCGCGGTGGCGCGCGCCATGAAGGGCAGCGCGTTGGTCGGGTCGATCTGGCTGACGATGAGCAGCACGGTGAAGTAGCCGATGCCCAGCACGTGCCAGATGCGCGACAGGAAGTGCAGCCGCGACCCCATGAACGTGGCCGCGTTGGCGGCATGGCGGTTCATGCGATCACGCACCGAATGGCGGTTCTGCCAGATGATGCGCACGGCGTACACGTACACCACCAGCATGATGACCATGCTGGCCAGGCGACCCAGGGCGGGCGACAGCGCGGCCGAGATCACCGGGTCCACCAGCAGCGTGCCATAGCCCGCCGCCGCGACCACGCGCACCAGCCACGCGTTCCAGTACCGGGCCAGTTCGTCGGACATGGGCAACAGGCGCAGGTGCGGATGCCGCACCGCGAACACCGTGCGGATCAGCACCTTGACGATTTCCACCGCCACGAAAGCGCGCAGGAACACCGCCGCCAGCGTGTCCAGCGTGCCGCGCTCGGGCGTGCCCCACAGGGCGGCCGCCCCGCCCGCCATCGCGGCCAGCAGCACCACGCCGGCATCGATGGCGACCGCGCCCACGATGGCGCCCAAGCGTTGGTACAAGGCCCGCATCGAGGCAGGCGCGCGGCGCGGAGTGCCGGGGTCGTGAACGGTCGCCGCCTCGGAAGGGCTGGCATGTTCAGCCACCCAGCGGTCGATGCGCGTGTAGATGCGCATGGCGATCATCCGCAGCAGCAGATAGGCAATGACGGTTGCCAAGCCGGCCAGCAGCAACGGCAGCAGCGCATTGCCGGCGGTGGCGCCGTCCATCCGCAGGCTGCGACCCGAGGCCAGCGCGCGCATATCGTCCACGCCCTGCCCCATGTCGGCGGCCACGCCAGTCAGGAACTGCTGCACGCCATCGGCCATGCGTTCCTGTAAACCGGGCTTGGTCGGGGCCTTGGGGGAAGTGGCCGCACCCGGCGCGGGGGACGCGGCGGGCGGCTTGCCCGCCGCTTGCGCTCGTAACGCATCGACCAGCGCCTTGCGTGCCTCGGGATTGTCCAGCAGGTCGGCCAACGCATCGGGCGTCAGCGCGGATGCCGATGCGGCGGGCGGCTGCGACGGGGGTTGCAGCGGCGACGCGGCGCCAGCCTGCCCCGGCCAGGTCAACAACACGCAACTGAGCATCACCACCAGCAGCCACACCGCCTGCCATGGCCTCGCGCGTCGGTGCCGCCAAAGGCGGGCGGACTCTTCGCGGGGCGGATAAAAAAGGGATGCTGTCGTTGCGAATAGAACCACTAATAAAACTCCTCTGCGATCAAGGCCAGGAACGCGGCGCGCGATCAGGGACAACGCCGCCAAGGGCTAAATGATAAAGCCCAGCCGCTTCATCAGATATTTAGGCGATTCTTCATACCCTTGGCGGTAGTAGAAGCGGTGCGCATCCACGCGGCGTTCGTGGCAATGCACTTCGATGCGGTCGCAGCCGCGCGCGCGGGCTTCTGCTTCGGCCGCCGCTTCAAGTTGACGGCCGACGCCCGCGCTGCGGGCCTGGTCGTCGACGCAGAAATACGCGATGCGGCAGAAGTCGCCGGGCAGCGCCAGCTGGATCATGAAATGCAGGTTGATAAAGCCCAGCAATTGTCCGGCATCGTCGTGAGCCACCAGCAACAGGGCATCGGGATGCGCCGATAGCAGGGCGATTTTTTCCGCCATGAAGGCGGTGGTGCCGGGATAGCCCAGTTGCGCCAGCAAGGTGGCGATGGCGGGGCCGTCCTGGGCGGTGGCGGGGCGTAGGTGCATGTCGGTTTCCGGGCTGCGTGTGCAAGACTGCGCGGAAATTTATGACGGCATCGTGTCCGCCTCATGACAAGCGCGCGGCCCCGCGCCCCCGGGCACCTTCAATCAGGGCGTGACCTGATAGCCGCGCTGCTGCATGCAGCTGGTGTATGCGGACGACGCCGCGCTGCTGGTCTTGGCCTGCTCGCGACGGTCCTGCCGCTGGCGCGACCCACCCACCACGGCGCCGGCCACCGCCGCGTCCTTCGCCTGGTTTTGACGGTATTCCTGCTTGACGTCGTCGTCCATGCGGTCATAGGCCTCTTCGTGCTGCTGGCCACGCGCGCCGGCCACTGCCGCGCCCGCGACAGCGCCCGTGGCGGCGCCGCGCGCACGACCGCCGGATTGCGAGGTGTCGGTGGTGCCGGTGCCCCCCGCCTGGGCCTGGCAGGCGGCGACGTCTTGTTGTGTGGTTTCAGGAGACTGCCCTTTCATCGGCGTAATGGTCTGTGCGGTAGCGGTCAGGCCGATGGTCGAGAGCAGCAAGGCAACGCAGGGAATGATGGACTTTTTCATAGAAAACTCCACGTGCGGTTAAGAACCCTGGACCTTGCAATGTAGTCCCGCCTGCCGTGCTTCGGCCCGTGTCCGGAATACCCAATATTGGGTATGGCGTTATGGGGACAAAGAGATGGGGCCAACGAGATGGAGACAACGACAACCCGTATCCGGCGCGTGCTGACGTCCTGCCGCTAACACCAATGGCTGATTGATGGCGAGGGGGCCGACTCCTATTCTGCGCTTGCCTGCCAGACGAGCCAGAAGCCAGGGCCAGGCGCCAGGGCCAGCCCGCCCACGCGCTTGCCGCGCAGGCGTCGCGCGTCGATTCACCCAACAAGAGGGCGCGGTCCCTCGCTTTCTGCCCCGGAGGTTTACATGCGCCCATCCCACGTCCGCGCCGACAACAGCGGCCCGCCGCCGCTTGGCCCCGAGCCGGCAAAACGCAGCTTGCCGGTGTCGCTGGAGCAGCAGGCAAAGACCATGCTGTTAAGCGGCCAGAGCTCGGTGGCCGACGTCGCGCGCGCCTGCCGCTTGTCGCGCACGCATTTCACAGCCGTGTTTCGCGATGCCGCCGGCACGACGCCCCACCGTTGGGCGCTGCTGCAACGCATCGCCCAAGCCCGCGAACAGCTGCGGATACCGGACAAGACGCTGGCCGATATCGCACTGGATTGCGGGTTTGCCGACCAGGCGCACTTCACGCGCGTGTTCCACAACGTGGTCGGCCTGACGCCCGGCGCGTGGCGTCGCGCGGCCGACGCCTGACCAATTTCCTGACCAATTTCCTGACCGTTTTCCTGACCGATTCCTGACCGAGGCGCGGCGATCACAGGCGTGTTCCCCTCTTCGCCTTCGCGCCTATACGAAGGCGTTATTGTGCCGCCGATAGCGCCCCCATAAGCTTCGTTCCGTCCGCTGCCGGACAGGTTTTCATGCCACGGGATGCGCGCGCATCCCTTTCACAATCCGTCTGCTTGCGCCTTGCAATCACGCATCGACAGACCCTTCGAACATTCGCCATGACCCAATCCAAACTTGAAGTGCTGACCCCGCAAAACAGCCAACTGATCTTCATTGACCACCAGCCGCAGATGGCCTTTGGCGTGCAGTCCATTGACCGTCAGGTTCTGAAGAACAACACCGTCGGTCTGGCCAAGGCCGGCAAGATCTTCAACATCCCGACGACGATCACCACCGTGGAATCCGAGAGCTTCTCGGGCTACACCTACCCCGAATTGCTGGATGTGTTTCCGGACCAGAAGGTGCTGGAACGCACCTCGATGAATTCGTGGGACGACCAGAAGGTGCGCGATGCGCTGGCCGCCAACGGCCGCAAGAAGGTCGTTGTGGCCGGCCTGTGGACCGAAGTCTGCAACACCACGTTCTCGCTGTGCGCCATGCTTGAAGGCCAGTACGAAATCTACATGGTGTCGGACGCCTCGGGCGGCACCAGCAAGGAAGCGCACGACCAGGCCATGCAGCGCATGATCCAGGCGGGCGTCGTGCCGGTGACGTGGCAACAGGTGCTGCTGGAATGGCAGCGCGATTGGGCCCGCCGCGAAACCTATGACGCCGTGATGGCGCTGGTGAAAGAGCATTCGGGCGCCTACGGCATGGGCGTGGACTACGCCTACACGATGGTGCACAAGGCCCCGCAGCGCACGCGTACCGCGCACGAAGCGATTGCCCCCATTGCCGCCCGTTGATCTGACGCTTACAGGACCCGCAACATGAATGTGCAATCGCAAAGTGCTTTCCCGGCCGACCCCGCCGGCCAGACCATCGTGACCGCCGACGGCACCCGCATCTACTACAAGGATTGGGGCGCCGGCCAGCCGGTCGTCTTCTCGCACGGATGGCCGTTGCACGCCGACGCCTGGGACGCGCAGATGCTGTTCCTGTCCGAGCGCGGCTTTCGTGTGATCGCCCATGACCGTCGCGGCCACGGCCGTTCGGGCCAGCCGTCGCAAGGCAACGACATGGACACCTATGCCGATGACCTGGCCGCGCTGCTGGACGCGCTGGACATACAGGGCGCAACGCTGGTGGGCCATTCCACCGGAGGCGGGGAAGTTGCCCGCTACATCGGACGCCATGGCAGCAAGCGCGTGGCCCGTGTGGTGCTGATCGGCGCGGTGCCCCCCGTGATGGCCAAGACCGCGGCCTACCCTGACGGTTTGCCGATGGAAGTGTTTGATGGCATTCGCCAGGGCGTCATGCGGAACCGCTCGCAGTTCTACAAAGACCTGACCCAGCCGTTCTTTGGCTTTAACCGGCCGGGCGCCAAGATCGAACAAGGCACCATCGACGCCTTCTGGTTGCAGGGCATGGCAGGCGGCATCCGTGGCCAATACGCGTGCATCAAGCAGTTTTCCGAGGTGGACTTCACCGAAGACCTGAAGAAGATCGACGTGCCCACCCTGATCCTGCATGGTTCGGACGACCAGATGGTGCCGATCGCCAACTCGGCGGAAAAGGCCGTGAAGCTGGTCAAGAACGCCACGCTAAAGGTCTACCCGGGCGCCTCGCACGGCATGTGCGTGCTGGACGCCGAAGAAGTCAACGCCGACCTGCTGGCCTTCATCCGGGGCTGACGGCCCGGCCCCAGGGCCATCTGCATAAAGGCGCCTTCCGGCGCGCCTTTTCCGGGGCGCCGGGCAAGCAAGCCCGGCGCCCTGCCTTTCTTTTTTTACCGGAAGTCTCTAGTGAAATGCTATGCAAAACCGCTAGCCGCGTGCCTGTTGGCCGTGGCGGCGCCGGTCTGCGCTCAATCGTCGGTAACGCTATACGGCAGGTTGAACACCGCGCTGGAAAGCAGCTGGATCAGCGGCGGACCCGAGCCGGGCAGCCCCGCCCGGATGACCAATAACCGCTCGGTGTTCGGGCTACGCGGCACGGAATGGCTGGGCGACGGCACCAGCGCCATCTTCCAGATTGAAAACGGCATCGCGCTGAACACCGGCCAGGGGCAGATCGCCAGCCGCAACACGCGCGTGGGGTTCGACGGCCCCTATGGCACGCTGTTCCTGGGCAACTGGCACACGCCCTATACCGAAGCCACGCTGGCCTACGACCCCTACTACGCGACCACGGCGGCCTACATGGCCTTGCTGGGCAACGGCTCGGCCGCCAGCACCGGCAACGTCGAGAACACCAGTTCGTTCGACCGCAGGCAAAACAATTCCCTGCAATACCGCACGCCGTCCTGGCAGGGCTTAAGCGGTGGATTCGCGTGGGGGTTGCCCCAGGAAAAAATGACAACGCCGCGCAATCCGCAGCTGTTTTCGTGGTCGGGCAGCTATGACCGGGGCGGTTTGAACCTGGCGCTGGCTTACGAACTGCACCGCAATTACCAGGCGGCGAACACGCACGATGACGCCTTCAAGATGGGCCTGTCGTATCAGTTTCCGACGACGCGAGTCGCAGTGGTGTATGAACGGCTGCGCTATCGGACGGCCAGCGGATCGTTGACCCGGGACGGCTATTACGTGTCGATCGTGCAGGCGCTGGGCCGGGGCAGCCTGCGCGCCGCGCTGGGCGTGGCAAGCAACGGCCGCGGGGCGTCGACGCAGACGGTGGGCTTTGTACGCAGCGGATCGGACACCGGCGCGGCGCAGTGGACGGTCGGGTACGACTACCCCTTGTCGCCCCGCACCGCCCTGTACGGCTATTACTCGCGGATCAGCAACCGGGCGCGCGCCGACTACGACTTTGCCATCAACAGCCTGGGCGTAACGCAGGGCACCAGCCCGCAAACGCTGGCCATCGGCCTGCGCCACAACTTCTAGCGGGGATCTGCCGCGCGCCGCAACCGGCTACGACTTTGGTGGTAGTGGATGCGTCCCCGGCGCGGGGCCGTGCCAGAATTCCGGACAGGCAAGTTGCCCCAGCAGCGCAAGCCCCGCGCGCCGACTTGTGCGCACGCCCCCTCAGGAGTTCATCGTGAAGCCATGCGCCAGCCCCGGCATTTCCCACCCCGTGGACCCCTTGGTCTATATCGTCGATGACGAGCCCGCGATCACGCAGTCGTTGGTCGCGCTGTTTGCCTCCGTGGGCCTGGCCGCCAAGGCCTTTCACAGCGTGCGGGAATTTCGCGAGTTCGACAGGGGCGATCGCCCGGCATGCCTGCTGCTGGACGTGCGGCTGCGCGATGGCAACGGCCTGGCGCTACAACAATTGCTGCAAAGCGACGGCGATGCCCTGCCCGTCATCATCATGACGGGTCACGGCGATATCCCCATGACCGTGCGGGCCATGAAGGCCGGCGCACTGGACTTCCTGACCAAGCCCTTCAACGAACAGGACCTGCTGGATTGCGTGCGGCTGGCCTTGCAGCGCGACGGCGAGCGCCGCGCCGGCGAGCAGGCCATGCACGGCCTGGTGCAGCGCTATCAGAGCCTGAGCCCGCGCGAACGGCAGGTCATGGAACACGCCACGGCGGGCTTGATGAACAAGCAGATTGCCGACCGGCTGGGCATCAGCGACATCACCGTGAAGATCCACCGGGGCAACGCCATGCGCAAGATGCAGGCGCGCAGCTTTGCGCAACTGGTGACGATGGCCGGGCAGATAGCCGCGGTCGCTTAGCTCGTGGCTAGTCGCCCACGGCTGGCCGCCCGCCGCTCGCCGCCCGCCGCTAATCCCCCGCTTCGAGAAGCCCCATGGACTGTGCCAGCAACACCAAATCCGCGAACGTGCGGGCCTGCATCTTGCGCATGGCGTTGCCACGATGAATTTTTACCGTGGCTTCGCTGATGTCGGCCTTGGCGGCGATCTGCTTGTTCAGCAGGCCGGCCGCCGCCAGCCGCATCACTTGCTGTTCACGCGGCGACAGCGTGGCGTAGCGTTCGCGCAGCGTCCGCGCGTGGCGGGCGGTTTCATGCCGCGCGCGCGCCTTGTCCAGCGCGGCGTGGACCGCGCCCAGCAGGTCTTCGTCAGTGAATGGCTTGGCAATGAAATCCACCGCACCAGCCTTCATGGCGGTGGCCGTCATGCGCACGTCGGCGTGGCCCGATATAAAGACGATGGAAAACGGCGCATCGCCCGGCGACAGCCGCGCCTGCAAGTCCAGCCCGCTCAGGCCGCGCAACCGCACGTCCAGGATGATGCAGGTGGGCACGGTGGGCAAGCCGCCTGCCAGCATCTCTTCGGCCGACCCGAAGGTGCGCGCATCCAGCCCCTCGGACCGCAGCAGATTGCTCAGCGCCTGGCGTATCGACGCGTCATCGTCCACCACCCAGACCACGGCCCTGGCCGCTGCGGTTGCGGTTGCGGCTGCGCCTGCGGTGGCGCAAGCGCCAGACGGGATGGCGGATTGATCTTGCATGGTGAAATCGGCGCGCGGAAACGGCAAGGAGCGGGGCGGGAAGAAAGGCAAAAAATTATACCTTTGTATGGCTTTTTTCCCGGGGCTTTCTGCGGGTATGCTTGGGAACTCGCGACGCGGCCATCCAGCCGCTCGTCGCCCTTGATACAGGAATGCACAGTGAATGCCGCCCCCCTCATTGCGGTCGTCGACGACGACGCTTCAGTGCGTAAGGCGCTTGGCAGCTTGCTGCGCTCCCTGGACCTGAACGTGGTGTTGTACGACGGCGCGGCGGGTTTGCTGGATGCCGAAGACCTGACGCGGCTGTCCTGCGTGGTCACCGATATCCAGATGCCCGGCATGACCGGCCTGGCCATGTGCGCGGCCCTGCGCGAACGTGGCCTTGGCGTGCCCGTCATCCTGATGACGGCATTCCCCGAAGAACGGTATCGCGAACAGGCACGGCAGCTGGGCGCATTCTGCTTTCTGTGCAAGCCCTTCGAAGACGCCGAAATCCTGCGCTGCATCGACCGCGCCATCCACCCGGAAGCGCCGGCTCCCTGACATGTCCGCCTTCGACCCAAGCGCCGGCCTGGCCGCCTCCCCCTTTGTCGGACGCGGCGCGGAACTGCGCATGCTGGACGACGCCCTGGCCCGCGTGACGGTGCAGGGCAACGCCGAACTCGTGCTGCTGGCCGGCCCCGCCGGTTCGGGCAAGTCAACCTTGGTGGACCGGCTGGCGCAACGGGCGGAACTGGCCGGCGCGAGCTTTGCCGGCGGGAAAAGCGACCAGCAACTGCGCGACATTCCCTACGCCCCCATCACCGATGCCTTGCGCACCCTGACCATGGCCGCGCTGGGCCGCGATGAAGACGCGCTGGCGCCGCTGCGCGCGCGGCTCGTCGAACGCCTGGCGGGCCAGGGCCGGACCGTTGCCGAGATCTTTCCCGAGATAGAACACCTGATCGGTCGCACCGCGCCTTTGTCCAGCGTGCCGGCCAAGCAGGCCCAGCAACGCGTGCACAACGCCTTGCTGCAAACGTTTTCCGCCTTTGCACAGGCCGGCTATCCGCTGGTGCTTTTCATCGACGACCTGCAATGGGCCGACGCCGATACGCTGGCCTGGTTGAAGGCGTACACCGTCAATCCCCCTGCGCACGTGCTGCTGCTGGGCGCGTATCGCGACCAGGACCGCCAAGCAAGCCAGGCGTTTGAATGGCTGATTCACGCCGACCGCTGGAACCCCATCCAGGTCACCCGCATGACGGTGGCGCCGCTGTCCGCACACGATGTCTGCGAACTGACCGCCGCCGTGCTGGGCGGCGACGTCGATGCGGTCAAGCCGCTGGGGCAGGCGTTGCACCAGGTCACGGCGGGCAACCCTTTTTTTGCCCGGCAGCTGTTGTTGACCCTGATGGACGACGGCGTCCTGTCGTTCGACGCAGCATCGAAAACCTGGCTGTGGAACCCGGCCGACGTGATGAATCCGCGCTATGCGGCCAGCGTCGTGGACCTGATGGTGACCCGGCTTGAACGCTTTCCCGAAGACGGAAGGCGCTTGTTGAGCCAGATGGCCTGCGTGGGCCTGCGCGGCGGCGACGCGCTGCTGGCCCGCATTGCCGATCTGCCCGTGGCCGATGTGGCGGCCCGGCTGCAACCACTGGTCGATGCGGGCCTGCTACGCCATGACGACGGCGTCTATGTGTTCGCGCATGATCGTGTGTTGGAATCCGCGTACGCCATGACGCCGCCCGCGCAGCGCCCGCAAGCGCATGCGCGCATCGCCACGCTGATGGCACAGCTATGGGCCGCCCAGCTTGGCGACTACGCCTTCGAAATCGCCAACCAGATCGAGCTTGCCGAGGGCGTTGACCCCACGCTGGCGCAACGCGTGGCGTTCGTGCGCGTGCTGACGCTTGCCGGGCGCCGCGCCAAGGAGGCGGCGGCGGTGCAGCAGGCGGCCCGCTACGTGGGCGCGGCCTGCCGGCTGATGCAGCCGGACTGGTGGACGACGCAGTACGCGTTGGCCTACGACGCCAGCCTGCTGCGATGCGAGTGCCTGTTGGCGCAAGCCGAATTCGCCACGGCGGCGCAAGAGATCAGCGCCCTGCTGGCGCGCGAACTGCCGCCGATGGACAAGGCCGCGGTGCACCGGCTGAAGGCCGTGCTTCAAACGCTGCGGTCCGACTACGAAGGCGCAATCGGCGCGGCGCTGTCCGGTTTGGCGCTGCTGGACGTGCCCCTGACCCGCGCACCGTCCGCCGCCGCGCAGCGCGATGCGTATGACGTTGTCCGGCACAAGCTGGCCGGCCGCCCCATCGCCTCGCTGGGGCGCACGGCGATTACTCGCGACCGCCGCGTCCAGACCGTGATGGGCCTGCTGTCCACGCTGATCTCGTCTTTTTTCGTTGACGACGGCATCCGTTTCACGCATCTGGCCAAAATGGTGGAACTGACGCTGGACCACGGCGCCACGCCGGAATCCGCCTATGGGCTGTCGTGGTACGGCGTTTTCATCGCGGCGCAGTATGAGGACTATGAGGACGGCTTGGCCTACGGACTGGCGGGCATGGCGCTGGCCGAGCATCACGGCTTCGAGGCGGAGCGCATCGCCACGCTGGTGGCGGTGGACCAGGTCAGCCCCTGGACGCAACCGCTGAGCGTCGCGCTGGGGCACGTCCACACCGCCGTGTCGCTGGGCCGCGCGTCGGGCGACCTGGGCATGGCGTGCTACGCCAGCAACCACATCGTGTCCGACCTGCTGTTCATGGGCGAGCAGCTGCGCCTGGTCGAAGAGGAAATCGAACGCGGCCTGGCGCTCACGCGGTTGATCCAGTACATAGACATCGAGCTGCTGCTCAAGGCGCAGCACGGGTTCACGCGGCGGCTGTTGGGTACGCCCTTGTACGTGGGCGACGAGCCCGCCTCCGAGCAGGCGCGCCGCACGCGGTCGGAATCCACCCGGTTCTGGATCTGGCTGTACGACGGCATGGGAGCCTTTTACTTCCATGACTACGCGGCAGCGGTCGACAGCCTGTCGCGCGCGGCCGCGCTGAAGTCGTCCGTGATCAGCCACATCAATACGGCGGATTGTCACCTGTACCTGGCGCTGGCCATGGCGCGTGCACCGGGCGCGGCGGCCGACCCCGCCGCCACCATCGCGGCGTTGCAGCCGCATCGCGCGCGCTTTGTGACCTGGAGCCAGCTGAACCCGGCAACCTTCCTCAGCAAGCTGCAACTGATTGACGCCGAACTGGCCCGCCTGCGCCAGCAGCCGCTGGTGGCGCTGCAAAGCCTGGAGGCATCGTCCGACGGCGCGGGCGCGGCGGGCTTCGTGCACGAGCAAGCCCTGGCCCACGAGATGGCGGCCGGCCTGTGCCAGGCCAACGGCCTGATGTCGGCGGCCCGTCAGCATGTGCGGCTGGCCCACGCCAGTTATCGCCGTTGGGGCGCCAGCAAAAAAGCCGACCAGGTGTTTGCCACGCACGCGGCCTTGTTGGCGTTGCGCGCGGACGCCCCTGAACCGATCGAGCGCGACGGTGCGGCCAATGCGGCGGACTGGACCATCGGCGTGCGCGCATCGCAGCTGATTTCCAGCGAGGTGGTGCTTGACCGCCTGGTTGAAACGCTGATGACCAACATGATGGATTATGCCGACGCGCAATACGGCCTGTTGCTGCTGGTGCGCGGCGGAGCGCCGCTGATCGAGGCGTCGGCGCGCCGCGTGGGCGATACCTGCGCGGTCACGCTGGGCAGCGCCACCCCCACGGCGGACACGCTGCCGCTGACGGTGCTGCACAGCGTGCTGCGCTCGCACCAGACGCTGGTGCTGGCCGACGCGGTGGTGGATGCGCCGTCGATCCACGCGGCAATGGCCGCGACGCGGCCGCTGCGCTCCGTACTGTGCCTGCCGCTGATCCGGGGCGGCATGCTGCTGGGCGTGCTGTACCTGGAAAACAACGACGCGCCAAATGTGTTTGACGCCGGCCGCACGGCGGCGCTGGAACTGCTGGCGCCGCACGCGGCGATCTCGCTGGAAATGGCCGGGCTGTACGCACAATTGGTTGACGAGAACCAGCGGCGCGCGCAAGCGGAAATGAATTTACGCATGGCGCGCGCCGACCTCGCGCGCACGTCGCACCTGACGGTAATGGGGGGGCTGGCCGCCTCGATCGCGCACGAAGTCAATCAACCGCTGACGGCAATCGTGACGTCGGTCGGAGCCAGCCTGCGTTGGCTGAACCGGCCGGTGCCCGACATCGATGAAGCTCGCGAAAGTCTGAACCACATCAAGAGCAACGGCCTGCGCGCGGCCGAAATCATTCGTGCCATGCGCTCGCTGGCCAAGCAAGCGCCCGCCGTGCTGGCGCCGGTGCGCGTGGACGATACCCTGGGCGACGTGCTGACGCTGACGCAGATGGAAATGGACGCGCAACAGGTGCGCCTGCTGACGCGCCTGGAATCCGACGCCGCGCTGGTCGAGGCAGACCGCACGCAACTACAGCAGGTGGTGCTTAACCTGGTCACCAACGCCATCGACGCCATGCACGCCACGCCGCAAGGACAGCGCCAGTTGATCGTGTCGTCGCGGCTGGAAGGTGACATGGTCGAGGTCAGCGTTGAAGACCGCGGCCCCGGCATCGCGGCAGAGGATCTGGGTCGCATCTTCGACCCCTTCTTCACCACCAGGGCGCAAGGCATGGGCATGGGCCTGGCGATCTGCCGATCAATCATCGAAGCGCATGGCGGCACCCTGCACGCGCAGCCGCTGACGCCGTGCGGCACCCGCTTCTCGTTCCAGCTCGCGCGCCTGCGCACGGCAAACTAACGTCCGCGGAAAGGACATGGGCCAGCAAGGCCCATGCCCAAAAGCGCGCACACGGGCAGGTCCGGCACATGCTAGGCTGGCACTATTTCCCGCCCGTCCTACCCAGATGAAATCCTTTCTCCAGTCCGAGAAGTTTCTACTCTTGGCGTGCGTCATCGCCGTTGCCGGATACGCCGTCGATTCACAGCTGCGCGACGTTGGCCGAATGGCCAGCCTGGCGGAAACCACCATCCTGATCGGGGCCATCCTGTGTGCGTCGTTAAGCGTGGCGCGCCATGCCGAGCGCATCGCGCAAAAACTTGGCGACCCTTACGGCAGCATGATCCTGACGCTGTCGGCGGTGCTGGTGGAAGTGATCGTGCTGGCCATCGTGTCGTCCAAGGGCGGCTCGCCCACGCTGGTGCGCGACAGCATCTACTCAGCGGTGATGCTGGACATCAACGGCATCCTGGGCGTGGCCGCGTTGATTGGCGGATTCAAGCATGGCGAACAGGCCTACAACGACGATTCGGCGCGCACCTACAGCGTGATGATCCTGACCGCTGTCACGGTGTCGATGATCGTTCCGGAATTCGTGCCGCAAGCCAGCTGGCGCGCGTACAGCGCCTTCACCATCGTGGCGATGTTGCTGCTGTACGGCGTATTCCTGCGCATGCAGACCGGCCCGCACAGCTACTTTTTCAGCTACAGCTATCCGGAAAAGAAAACGCGCCGCAACCTGCCCGCGGCGGCGCAGACCAGCTGGCGTCCGTCGGCCGCGATCATGGCGGCCGGCATCGTCGCGGTGGGTTTCCTGGCGGAACTGATGTCGCATTCGCTGGACCGCAGCCTGGAAGGCGTTGATGTCCCGATCGGCCTGATTGCCTTGATCGTGGCGGGCATTTCCGCCGCGCCCGAAATGCTGACCGCCCTGCGCGCCGCCCTGGCCAACCGCATGCAATCCGTGGTGAACATCGCCTTGGGCGCGTCGCTGTCCACGGTGATCCTGACCGTGCCCGCCATGGAGGCCATGGCGTTGATCTCGGGCCAGCGCATCGTCATGGCAATGACGCCGCTACAGACGCTGATGATGCTGGTGACGCTGCTGGTGGCCGCCATCAACCTGAATGACGGCCAGACCAATGCCATTGAAGGCATGACGCACTTTGTGCTGTTCGGCGCCTTCCTGATGCTGCTGTGCCTGGGTTTGTAGGACTTTAAAACCGCTGATGCTGCCCAAAGGGCACCTCGGCGTCGGTCGGCTTTTCGAAGGTGGGCGCTTCGCCGTTCAGGTCCGCCGCGTGGATGCGCGCCAGCCGCGTCGCCTCGTCAATTGCCGTCTGCGCCGACGAGTACGTGCTTTCGATGGCGACGCGTTCGCGCGGCTGCGGTTCGCCGGCAAACGTCAGCGTATAGCCGATGCGCCATGCCCCGCCCTCTTCAACGGGCCGCTCGATCTGAAAATCCCACTTTGGCTTTTCCATGATTCCTCCTGTTGAAACGCCCCATGCTACCGCGATTGCATGCGGCAAAAAATGGTCCCGGCAGCGCGGGCGACGGGCATGGCAATTGCTGCACAGCGGCTTTCACGGCCCCCGAGGAGACGCCATGATTTCCGAACGATTGCGCAGGTTGCGGCACATCGCGAAATTCGCTGCGGAACGTTCCGGCGATTACGTAGAGCTGGTGGGCATCGAGTTATCGCTGTACCGGGGCGCGTTGATCTCCACGCTGATCAGCGGGGTGGCATTGGTGTTCTGCGCCCTGGGCACGTTGGGGTTCATCTCGGTTGCCGCCATCGTCACCTTCTGGGACACCGAATACCGCATGCTGGCCGCGTGGCTGGTTGCCGCCGCCTGGCTCGTGGTGACCCTGATTTCGCTTGCCATCGCGCGCTACAACGCGCCCAAGGGTTCGCCCTTTGCCGAACTGAGCCACCAGGTCCGACTGGATACCGCCGCCGCACGGAGCCACTATGCCCAAGACCACCACCCAGGCTGATAAAGACGCGCTCTTGGCCAAGATGGAGCGCGACCGGCAGGTACTGCGCCGCGCCGGCATGGCAAGCGCGCGTTCGCCCTCGTTTGGCCAGGCGGGCGCGGCGTGGGCCAAGACCACCGCCCTGGCCGCCGGCGCGGCGCTGGGCTGGCCACCATTTCTGAAGCAACCGCTGCGCGCCATGACGGTGGTGGCGTTGCGCGCCCGTGTCGCCGAACTGCTGGACCGCCGCAATACCCGACGCGTCAGCGGCATCTTGCCCGCGCCCGAGGTTGAACGATTGACGCGCTTGATCGCGGAGCTGCGCGCGTCGATGGCGCGGCTGGAAGCGTTGGGGCCGGATGTAACGACGGGCGCGGATGCGATAGAAGCCGAGCGCCTGCGCATGCAGCTGGACGAGCACGTGCAGCGGCTGCGCGCGTTGCAAGACGGGATGTCGGCGGATGCCAGCAAGCCCTTGCCACCTTGAACGGCTGCTGTCACCCCTGCCGGTAGAACGCTGCCGGTGACACGCCAAAGTGCTTCTTGAACATGGCCGCGAACGCGCTTTGGCTGGTGTAGCCGTGTTCCAGCGCCACATCCACCACGCGCGCCCCGCCGGCAAGATGCTCCAACGCCAAGAGCAGCCTCGCCTGCCGTCGCCACTGGCCCAGGCGCATGCCCGTCTGTTGCAGAAACTGCCGATGCAAGGTGCGGGTGGACAGGTGCAGCCGGGCCGCCCATTGGTCCAACGTCAACGCCGCGTCCGGCTGGCGCATCAGCGCATCGCAAAACTTGCGTAGCCGCGCGTCCGCCGGCATGGGCAGATACAGCGGCAGCACCGGCAGGCTGCGCAATTCCTGCAATAGCAGGTGCAACAAATGCCAATCGCGCGAGCCGGCGCGTTTGGGCGCGGCGACATCCATGTCGACCGCCGCCACGATCAGCTCACGCAGCAAAGGTGAAATATCCAACACGCAACTACGCGCGGGCAGTTGCGCCGTGGCGCGGCTGTCGACGAACACGGTGCGCACACGCACCGCGCCGCTCATGCGCACCGAATGCGCCACGTCGGCCTCCAGCCAGACGCCGCGCGTGGGCGGCACCACCCACCTGCCGCCCTGCGCTTCGATCGTCATCACACCCTGGATGGCATAGAGCAACTGCGCCCGGTCATGGTGGTGGGGCGCGATGACGTGGCCGTGCCGGTAATCCACCGCCAAGGCCGCAGCGGGCGCACCCGAGGCCACGAATGCGCTGTAGAAAGGGGAATCTTCCATACGTTCAGATTGGCAGTTTTGCGATAACTGGCGACATAGTAGCGCCAGACGGACGCGGCTGCGGCCGGCACCATGAACGGCTCGTTTCGGAGACCTTCATGTCCATCACTTCCCTGCTCTTTCCGTTCATGGCCATCGTGCTGTGGGCGGGCAACGTCATTGTTTCCAAGTTGGCCGCGTCGGCAATTTCGCCCACGGCCATCACCTTCTATCGCCTGATCCTGGCGCTGGCGCTGATGTCGCCCTTCGTGCTGCGGCCGCTGCTGCGCAACTGGGCGTCGGTGCGGCCGCACCTGGGCAAGATGGCGATCAGCGGCCTGCTGGCCATGGCGCTGTTCCAAAGCCTGTCGTACCGCGCCGCCGAAAGCACCACGGCCACCAACATGGCCATCGTGACCGCGCTGGTGCCCTTGCTGACCGCCATCCTCAGCGTGATCGTGCTGGGCGAAGCGCTGACCGTCGGCATGGCCGTGGGCGGCGTGCTGTCTTTCGCGGGCCTGTTGTACCTGGTGGGCCAGGGCGACATCGGCTCCATCGCGCACAACGGCGTCCACGCAGGCGACCTGCTGATGCTGCTGGCCTCGTTGTCGTATGCGCTGTACGGCGTGCTGCTGCGCCGTTGGCGCCTGACGATTCCGGCGTGGCAGGCGGTGTACCTGCAAGCCATCGCGGCACTCGTGTTCATGCTGCCGTTCTTCGTGATGCTGCCGGCCGGCACCGCGTCGCTGGACGCCCGCACCCTGCCGCTGATCGCCTACGCCGGCATCGGGTCGTCCATCCTGTTGTCGTTTTGCTGGATCCAGGGCGTCAAGCACCTGGGCCCCAACCGTTGCAGCATCTTCATCAACCTGCTGCCGGTGCTGACCGCCGTGCTGGCCGTGGCCATGCTGGGCGAACAGATGCACGCGTATCACGTCATCGGCGGCAGCATGAGCCTGGTGGGCGTGCTGATCGCGCAGACGGTGCATCGGCCGCTGCATGCGGGTGCGGCCCCCTCAAGGCTTGCCGCGCAAGGCAGTGCGAAGCTGCCGGCCGCGGCCGCCCAGGCACGTCGCGCACGCTAGCGCTGATCATGGTCTGGCGGGTGCGACGCTTGCGTGGACGGCGCGTATCGCAAGCGCCAAGGAAGCCCATGACGCTACACGCCGAAGCGCGCCGACAAGCTTTCCAGTCGCGCGCTGGCCAGCGGTTCACGACCCGCCAGGAATGACAGCGGACCGTCCGGCTCGAAAAACCATCGCGCGGCGCCGCGACTCATTCGGCCGCGCAACATGCACCGCGTGCGGATGGGGCCGGAGTCGCCGTCCTGTACTGTCCAGATCGGCAAGCGCACCGGCACCTGCAAGCGCGACGGCGGCTGATATTGCAGCGTTGCCACCCGCCGGCCATCCACCGTCATCGACGCCGTGGCGCCGTCAGCAAACCCGGACGACTGGCCGTTAGACGACCCGGCCTGGAACACCCCCATGCGTTTCGGAATTCCCCATAGCGTTCGGCCACCGGCCGCCGCCGCGTCGTCGTCCACCCAGATAGGCCCGACGGTACATGCCGGGGCCACGATGCCGGACGATTGCACCGCCACGGCAAAAAGCAGCTCGTTATAGGCCAGCGTGCCGCCGGGTTCGTAGCGCGCCCACACCGTCGCGCACAGCGCCTGGCGACCCAGCGACACGAGGCGCGCGCCGTTGGCCGCCGCCACGGGCAGCGCATCCAGCGGCACGCGCCAGACGCTGATCAGTGCCGAGCCCTGCAAGGACCACGGCGCGCGGGGAAACGGTGTTGCGGCTGGTGTAGACATGGGCGTTGCTCTCGGGTGTAACGGACGCGGCCTGAGCCGGGCAGCGGCACGTTGCATGGCAGGGATTTGCCGGTGCAAGGCGCTTGCAGCAAGCCGTGTGCCGGGCAATGCGCGGCGCGGGCGTCGGCCGGGAAGGGATTCATCGGCCGGGAAGATCGCAGCGGTGTCGCACCGATACCCGCGCGTGGCCAACGTTGCGCGGGCGCGGTGGGTGATTGAAGGGAAGGTGTGGACGATCAAGGTGCCAGAGGGCGATCACCACGGCATCGCAGTCGCCCCTCCATGGCACGCCGTCACGACGGCGCATCCACCTCATTCTTTTCCTTCTCCTTCTTCTCCTTTTTTTCTCCATCGTAGTGTGACTTGATGGCGAGAAACATGCCCGTGCCCAACACCAGCAGCTTGAACGTACCGAAGACTACAGGGACCCAAAAGTTCATCATTTCCTCAAAACGCTGCTTCAGCAGCCTCATGTACTACTCGTGCCAGGCAAGTCGATCGGCAAAGCGTGCGACATCCGCGACGCGGATCATGATACGTGCGCCGGACGACCCATGCACTTTCAGAATTATCCCGTGATCCTGGTCTACCGATCTGCACCGCATGAAAACGCTGCCAACTGCACCGTTTTTCGCGGCCGGCCCCGCTTGGCGGGCGTGTCGCGCATGATCGCCACGAACGCGTCGATGGATGGGTTGGGGTTGTCGGGGTGCCGGGCGGCGGCTAGGCCACCGCTTGAACGAAATCCCGCGCCGCGCGCAGCAGCCGCGCTTCGCTGCCCGCCGCGCCCAGCAGCTCCAGGCCAACCGGTATGCCGCTCGGCGTGAAGCCGATGGGCAGGCTCAATGCAGGCAAGCCGGTAACCGAAGCCAGCAGGCCGTTGCCGCCGGTCTGTGCTTCGCCCAGTTGCACCGGCCCGCCCCGCACGCTGGGATAGGCCAGCATATCGAAGTCGCCGGACGCCATGGCTGCGAGGGCCTCGGCGCGAATTGCGGCGGCACGGGCCAACGTTGCCAGACGGGCGCTGCCGTCCGGATCCTGCATCGCATTGCGTTCGCGCAAGACCGTCATGACTTCCGGATGCGGGTAGGCGCCGTCCAGGATGTCGCCCAGGCTGCGCACCGGCACGTCGGCGTCACGCAGGCACCGCGCCAAAGCGTCGCGAAATTCGTAGACGGTGACGTTGGCGGCGGAAAGGCGCGTGTCGTCGATAGCCAGCGGCGCCTGCCGCACCGACGCACCGGCCGCCTGCCAGCGCGCCAATGCCGCCTGCACATGCGCGGAGACTTCCCGCTGCGCCGCACCGTCGCCGAACAAGGCATTGACGGTGCCGATGCGCCAGTCGCTACGCTTCGGTTGCGACGCCGCATCGCCGTCCTCACCGCCCGCCATGACCGACCAAAGAATCTCCAGGTCATCCACACAGCGCGCCATGGGGCCTACCGTGTCCAGCGTGGGCGACAGGGGCACCACGCCGGCCGTGCTGCATCGCCCTGCCGTGGGCCGCAACCCCAGCACCTGGTTGAACGCCGCTGGGATGCGGATGGAGCCGCTGGTGTCGCTGCCGATGGCGGCCGCCGCAAAGCTGGATGCCACGGCCACCGCGCTGCCGCCGCTGGACCCGCCCGGTACGCGCGTGGCGTGATACGCGTTGCGCGTGCGGCCGGACATCGACGACACATTGGTGATGCCGCAGGCCAGTTCATGCAAGGTCGTTTTGCCCAGCACGATTGCGCCTGCCTCGCGCAAGCGCCGCACCACGTCGGCGTCCTGCCGGGGCAGCCGCCGCGCCAAGGCGCGCGAGCCAGCCGTGGCCGGCATGCCGATGGCGTCGATGTTGTCTTTGAACAGCAGCGGCACGCCGTGCAGCGGGCCACGTACCACGCCCGCGCGGCGCTCGGCATCGCGCAAGGCGGCCTCAGCGGCCGCCTGGGGATTCAAGCCGATCAGCGCGTTGAGCGCCGGCCCGGCCTGGTCGTACGCCGCAATGCGCGCTTGATACGCGCGCACCAGGTCGACGGCCGTCAAGCGCCCCGCCGCCATCGCCGCCTGCAACGCGGCGATGGCTTGCCCGAACACCGCGTCATCGTCAGGCAGCGGCCCGGCCAGCAATTGCGGCGTGTTCATCGAAAATGGCACGCCACCCACTGTTGGCCGGTGGCGGACGCCACGGGCCGTTCCGTCAGCGCGGGCTGTGTCTCGCGGCAGATGGGCTGCGCCAGCGGGCAGCGCGTGTGAAAGCGGCAGCCGCTGGGCGGGTTCGCGGGGCTGGGCGGATCGCCTTGCAACAGCTTGCGCTGCGCGGGCTTGTGCGGATTGGGCACCGGCACGGCCGACAGCAGGATCTCGGTGTACGGATGCCGGGGCTGCGAGAACAAGGTGTCGCGGTCGGCCACTTCAACGATGCGGCCCAGGTACATCACCGCCACGCGATGGCTGATGTGACGCACCACCGCCAGGTCATGCGCCACGAACAGATAGGCGATGCCCATCTCTTGTTGCAGGTCCATCAGCAGATTGATGACCTGCGCCTGCACCGAGACGTCCAGCGCGGACACGGGCTCGTCGCAGACGATCAGCTTGGGCCGCAGCGCCAACGCGCGCGCAATGCCCAGGCGCTGGCGTTGCCCGCCCGAGAACTCGTGCGGAAATTTCTTCATGGCTTCGGGGCGCAGACCGACCTTGTCGAACAGCCACGCCAGCTCGTCCACGCGCGCGCGGCCGCCCGACATCGGGTAGTTGCGCAGCGGCTCGCCCACGATATCGCCCGCCGTCATGCGCGGGTTCAAGGACGCATAGGGGTCCTGGAAGATGATCTGCATATCGCGACGCCGGTTGCGCATCTGCTCCGGCGTCAGCGCCAGGATCTCTTCGCCTTCCAGTTTGACGGAGCCGGACGTGGGCTGGATCAACCGCAACACCGACTTGCCGGTGGTCGTCTTGCCGCAGCCCGACTCGCCCACCAGCGCCAGCGTTTCCCCACGAGCCACGCTGAACGACACGCCGTCTACCGCCTGCACGACTTTACGGCGCGGCGTGAACCAGCCGCCCGCGCCGGGGTAGTGCATCTTCAGGTCGCGCACGTCTAGCAACGGCGCCGTCGATGCAACCACCGGCGGCTGAGGATGGGCGCTCATGCTTGAACTCCGGTCAGGGTGGCGCCGGGCGCCACGGAAGTCGCGGCCAGCAGGCCGGGTTGCGCCGCCACGCGCGCCACTTCATGGCACGCCACCACATGGTCGACGCCATGCGTGGATAGCTCGGGCGCTTCAACGTGGCAACGCGGCGTGGCGTACGTGCAGCGCGGTGCAAAGCGACAGCCATTGCCCAGTTCGCTGGGCGCGGGCACCATGCCGGGAATTTCGGCCAGGCGTTGCGTGGAGGCGTTCATGGACGGCATCGACCCCATCAGCGCGCGGGTGTACGGATGCAAGGGGCGGTCGAACAGTTCGGTGACCGGCGCTTCCTCGACCTTGCGTCCGGCGTACATCACCGCCACGCGGTCGCAGCATTCCGCCACCACGCCCAGGTCGTGCGTGATCAACACGATGCCCATGCCCAGCGTCTTTTGCAGGTTGCGCAGCAGGTCGACAATCTGCGCCTGGATCGTCACATCCAGCGCGGTGGTGGGCTCGTCGGCAATCAGCACTTCGGGGTTGCAGGCCAGCGCCAGCGCGATCATCACGCGCTGACGCATGCCGCCGGATAGTTGATACGGGTACTCGTGCACGCGGCGTTCGGGCTCGGCAATCTGCACCAGGCGCAACATCTCTTCGGCACGGCGGTACGCGTCGCGGCGGTTCAGCTTCTGATGCACCATGACCGTCTCGGCAATCTGCCGGCCCACGGTCAGCACCGGGTTCAGCGACGTCATCGGCTCTTGAAAAATCATCGAAATCCGGTTGCCGCGGATCTGGCGCATCTGCTTTTCCGTGAGGCTGAGCAGGTCGGTGCCGCGATAGCGGATCTGGCCGCCGGCAAAGCGCCCGGGTGGCGTCGGCACCAGGCGCAGGATAGACAGCGCCGTCACGCTCTTGCCGCAGCCGGATTCACCGACCACGCCCAGCGTGCGCCCGGCGCGCACCTGATACGACACGCCATCGACCGACCGGACGGTGCCCGAGACGGTGTCGAAATAGGTGCGCAGGTTGTCGACTTCAAGCAGCACGTCGCCAGGGGCAACGGCGTTGGCGGGGGATAGGGCCATGGCGTCCTCCTAGCGTTGGTTGGTCAGGCGCGGGTCCAGCGCATCGCGCAGCCCGTCGCCCATCAGGTTGATGGCCAGCACGGTGATGGCCAGCAGAATGCCGGGGTAAAGAATGGTGTAGAAAGCCACGGCCACGTAGTTGCGCGCGTCGGCCATCATGTTGCCCCAGCTGGGCACCTGGGCCGGCACGCCGACGCCCAGGAACGACAGCACGGCTTCCGTCAGCACGGCGGTAGCGGCGATGAAGGTTGCCTGCACCACCAGCGGCGTCACCATGTTGGGCAGCACATGCCGGCGCAGGATGACGGGCAGGCGCGTGCCGATGGCATGCGCCGCCTCGACGTACAGTTGCTCGCGCAAGGTCAGGGCCAGCGAGCGCACCAGCCGCACCACGCGCGGCACCTGCGGAATCGCGATGGCGATGATGACCGTGGTCAGGCTGGCGCGGATGACGGCCATCAGCGCAATGGCCAGCAGGATGTCGGGAATGGCCATCATGCCGTCCATGATGCGCATGATGATGGCGTCGGCCCAGCGCACGAAGCCGGCCAGCAGCCCCAGCACCACGCCGATCACGCTGGCCACCAGCGCCACCACGATGGCCACGACCAGCGACACGCGCCCGCCCCAGACCACGCGGCTGAACACGTCGCGGCCCATCGCGTCGGTGCCGAAGTAATGCTGGGCCGAAGGCGGCTTCAGGCGCTGCAAGGGGTTGATGGTGATGGGGTTGTGCGTGGCGATCCACGGCGCGGCAATCGACAGGCCCGCCACGATCAGCAGCAGCACCAGGCCGATGATCAGCGTGGGATGCTTGCGCACCCAGCGCCAGCGCCGGCCGCTGGCCGTCAGGGCCTCGTGCAGCAGGATGGGCGCAGCGGGCGCGGTGGGCACGTTGGGGGAAATCAAATTTTCTGACATGGTTCTTTCCCGCGACGGCTCAATAACGGATACGCGGATCGAACAGCCGGTAGCTGAGGTCGATCAACAGATTGATCAGCACGTAGGCGCCCGCCGAAATCAGCAGCACGCTCTGGATGACCGGGTAGTCATGGTGCTGGACGGCGTCGATCACCAGCCGGCCGATGCCCGGAATGGCGAACACGGTCTCGGTGACGACCACTCCGCCGATCAGCAAGGCGATGCCCACGCCCACCGTGGTGGCGATGGGAATGGCGGCGTTGCGCAACGCATGTTCCAGCACCGGCAACACCGCCAGGCCCTTGGCGCGCGCCGTGCGGATGTAGTCTTCGTGCAGCACTTCTACAACGGTGGCCCGCGTCATCCGCGTGATCAGCGCGATGTACACCAGCGCCAGGTTGATACACGGCAAGGTCAGGTTGCGCAGCCATGGCCCCACGCCGCTGGACAGGCTGACATAGCCCTGCACCGGCAGCCATTGCAGCTTGACCGCAAACCCGTAGATCAGCAGATAGCCCACCAGGAACACCGGCAACGAAAACGCCAGCACCGAAAACAGCATGACCAGGCGATCGATCCAGGTGCCGGCGCGATATGCCGCCAACACGCCCAGCGGCACCGCCACCAGAATCGACACCAGCATGGTGATGGCGGCGATCGACAAGGTGGGCTCCACCCGCTGCGACAGCAACTGCGTCACGGGCACTTGCGTGAAGATCGACGTGCCCAGGTCGCCTTGCATCAGCTTGGCGGCCCACAGGCCGAACTGCCGCCACAAGGGCTCGTCCAGGCCCAATGCCGTATGCAGCTTGGCGATGTCCTCGGCCGTGGCGAAGTCCCCGGCGATCAACGCCGCCGGGTCGCCGGGCGACAGGTGGATCAGCAGGAACACGATCACTGCCACCACCGCCATGACGGGCACGATGGCAAGCACGCGCCGAATGATGTAACCCATAGTTGTCTCGCGTATCGGTAACGGCGGGCGCCGGATTACTTGTCCAGCACCCAGAGGTTCGGCAGGCTCCAGATCTTGTCCGTGTTCTTCAGGCTGTTATGCGCGGCAAACGCCCGCGAATACTGGCCGATGGAAATGGCGGGAAAGACCTCGTAGGCGCGCTCCTGGAACAGATCGAGCACGCGCTTGCGCTCGTCCGAACTGGTGGCGGCAATCCACTGTTCGCGCAGTTCGTCCAGCTTCTTGTCGCACGGCCAGCCCGGCAGGCTGTTGCCGCACACGGCGCCCAGATACGTATTGCTGATGGGCGAGTCCACGTTGAACTCGGACGCGGCCGACAGGAAGATGTTCCAGCCGCCCTTGTCCAGCGTTTCCTTGCGCGCACGGCGTGCGGTCAGCGTGGCCCAGTCCATCGACTGGATGTCCAGATTGACGCCGATATCCTGCAAGGCCTGGATGGCAACCAGCGTTGCGGAATTCAGATAGGCCAGGTCGGTCGGCAACAGGATGACCAGTTTTTCGCCCTTGTAGCCGGCTTCGGCCAACAGCTTCTTGGCCAGCGCCGGGTCCGGCTTGGCGTAAGGCGCGGCGCCCGCCGTGCTGTCGTTGGGACCGCCGCAGATGAAGACCGTGGCGCAGTACTTCATGCGCAAGTCGTCCGGGTAGCCCATGGCAGCCGTGAACTTGTCCTGATCCACCAGATGCGCCACCGCCTGACGCGCCTTCGGGTTATCAAACGGCGGCATCGACTGGTTCAGGATGATGTAGCCCTGCGCGCGTTCCAGCACGCCGATCTTGACGTTCTTGTTGGCGCGCAGCGCGTCGATGTAGTCGGCGGGCGCTTGCTCGATCATGTCCACTTCGCCGTTGGTCAGCGCGGCGGTGGCGCTGTTGGAGTCCGGCAGCACACGCCATTCCACGCGCGGAATATGCGGCGTCTTGTCGCCCGCCAGGCCGTCGGCCGCCATCTTCGGACCCAGGTAGTGCGGGTTCTTTTCGAACACGATCTTGCTGCCCGGCACCCATTCATCGCGCTTGAACACGTAAGGGCCGGAGCCCACGACTTCGGTCAGCGGCTTGGTTGCCGGCTGCGACGCCAGCCGCTTGGGCAGGATGAAGGCGGGGTAGCTGGACACCTTGGCCAATCCGTCCAGCACCAGGTCAAAGGGCTGGTTCAGCGTCAGCTTGAAGCGGCTGGCGTCCAGCGCTTCCCACTTGCCGCCAGCGCGTGTGATGGCTTGACCGATGTTGTCGCGCGCGGACCAGCGTTGCAGCGATGCAATCACATCGTCCGTCGTCACGGGCTGGCCGTCGCTGAATTTCAGGCCGGGCAAGAGCGTGAACGTCCACGTCTTCTTGTCGTCGCTGGCCTCGTATTTTTCGACCATCTGCGGCTGCGGCTTGCTGTGCGTGTCCATCGCAAACAGCGTGTCGTACACCATGTAGCCGAAGTTGCGCGTGATGTAGGCGGTGGTGAAGGTCGGGTCCAGCACCTTCAGGTCGGCGTGCGGCACAATACGCAGGGTCTTGGCCGGCTGCGCGCTTGCGGGCACGGCGCCCAGTGTGCAGGCCAGGCCCAGCGTGGCGGTCGAGATCAGGCAAAGCAGGCGGTTTTTCATCGCACTAGGTTCCCGTCAAATAAGTGGATTCGCCAGCGGCCATGCGCCGGCGGGATCTTAAAGCGGCCACTTCGGCAGCCGGATGTTGCGATACGTCAGCGTCTTCCAATCCGGCGTCGCCACGCCCTTGCCACCCACATAGATGATGTGGCGCGCGACCTTTGAAAACGAGGCGTGGAAATGCTGCGCGGACTTGACCACCACGATCTTGCAGGCCGATAGGTCACAGCCCAGCTGGGTGAAAAGGTCCATGTTGATGGCCTGGTTACGCACGGAAGTCAGCACGATCTGTACGCCCTGGGCCTGCACCAATACGCAGTCGCCCATCGGCGCCGGTGCGCCGGACAGGCCGGTCATCACCAGGTCCGCCTTCACGGCAAGCACGGTGCAACGCAGGTCGATCGGGTCGCCTGACAAGGGGCCGACCTTGCCGCCGATACGCAGGTCAAGTTCGGCGCCCACGCCCGCATCGAAGGCGATGCGCGCGGCCACCGGGTCCCACAGCGGGCCCAGCGCCACATTGCTTACGCCGCGCTCAAGCACGCGGTGCAGTACGAAGGTCGCGTCACCGGGCGCGCCGCTGCCGGGGTTGTCGGGGCGGTCGGCCAACACCACCGGGCCGCCGTCGAACGCCAAGGCTTCGTCCAGCGCTTCGTCGACGCTGCGGTACGGCACCATCAGTTGTTCGCGCATGCCGATCAGTTCATCGGCAAGCGCGCGTGCAAGCGTCTGCGCGGCGGCGGCGTCGCCATCGGCATAGACCAGCACCTTGGTGCCCATCTCGGGCACGTCGCCCGTGGCGAAGCCCTGCGCGGCCGATATCGACAGAATGCCGTCGCGCCCTTCCAGCGCCTTGATACGGCTGACAAAGCCGCGCGCCGGCTCGCGCGTGGTGTGCATGGGCACGATCATGTGGCAATCGATCAGCGCCGCCACGGGACGCGTGCGGCCCGCGTGCGCGTCCAGGCACAGGGCCAGCAGGTCTTCGGCGCGTTCGCGGATATCGGTGTGCGGGTATTCCTTGAACAGCACCAGTACCGTGGCCTGTTCCACCATCAGCGGCGTCAGGTGCGCGTGCGGGTCCAGCTCGGCGCCCACCGTTACGTCGGGGCCGACCAGTTCACGCACACGGCGCAGGATGTCGCCTTCGCAATCGTCATAGCCATCGGCCACCATTGCGCCGTGCAGGCCCAGCAGCACCATGTCCACCGGCATCGCGGCGCGCAGGTCGGCAAGGATCTGGTCGCGCAAGGTTTCGTAGGCGGCGCGCGTGGTGATGCCGCCGGGCTGCGCGGAAGCCACCAGGCCGTCCACCAGCGTCCAGCCTGCTTCGCGGCCTTGCAGGCGCGCCACGAAGAGCGGCGCACCGGCGAAGGTGACGGAATCGGGATGCGTGCCGGCCGGGTAGTAGTCGCGTTCCTGAAAGGCCGCAAGGCTGGTGGGCATGGGTGCGAAGGTGTTGGTCTCGGTGCCCAGACCGGCGCAGAAGACCTTCATGGCTGCGCTCCGGGACAGGCTGGCGCAAGCGCCACGGCTGCCGTGGCGTTCCGGTAAGACGTCATCATTTCCCCTTGTATAGGCCGGCTATGTCGTCAGCGCCTGCGTGTTCGGCATGGCGTTGCGTTCCGTAAGCGGATCATCGGCGGCACACCGGCGCGGCACAAATAGCTAACGTGGGCCTATGGATAACCCAAGGTTATGGTGTGGGCGCTTTTGCCCTGAAAACGCAGGGAAAACGCAGAAAAAGCGAGGTTGATGCGCACCACCGCTAGGGAAAACGATAGGGCGGCAACGCCGCGCCCGCACACATATCGCAAGGTTATGGATGGGACGCGATTTGGAATTTGCCCGGCCCCGGTGCGCGGATCAGAATCGTGCCCTACCTGAACCTACGAGGCGAGTCATGCGGGTATGCGTAATTGGGGCGGGCGTGGTCGGCGTTACGACGGCGCACCTGTTGGCGCGGGCGGGACACGCGGTGGTTTTGGTGGACGAACGGGCAGAGCCCGCGCTGGGCAGCAGCTTCGCCAACGGCGGGCAGCTCAGCTATAGCTATGTGGCGCCGTTGGCGGGACCGGGCGCGTTGGCCGACATGCCGGGCTGGCTGTTCCGACGCGATTCGCCGCTGCGCCTGCGCTACCGCTTCGACGTTTCGCAATGGTTGTGGCTGGCGGGATTTTTGCGCGCGTGCCGCGCCTCGGTGTCGCGCGCGTCCACCGCCCAATTGCTGTCCCTGTCCTACCTCAGCCGCGACACGCTGCACGCGATGCTGGCGGAGGCGCCCATGGATTTCGGCCTGTCAAAAACCGGAAAGCTGATTGTGTACCGCGATGCCGGGCAACTGGACAAGGCCGCGTCGCTGGTGCGTTACCAGGCGGCTCACGGCACCGACCAGCGCGTGCTGTCGCGCGACGAAACGCTGGCGGCGGAACCGGCGCTGGCCGGCATGGGCGCGCGCATCGCCGGCGCCGTCTACACGCCCAGCGAAGAAACCGCCGACTGCCATCGCTTTACCGACACCCTGTTTCAGCGGCTGCGGCGCCACGCCAACGTCAGCGTCCACATGAACACGCGCGTGCAACGGCTGCGGCGCGAAGGCGGCCGCATCGTCGCGGCGCAGACGGATGCCGGCGACCTGCAAGCGGATGCGTTCGTGGTGGCCTCGGGCATCGGCAGCCGACCGCTGCTGGCGGCATTGGGCCAACGCGTGCCCTTGTATCCCTTGAAGGGCTATAGCCTGAGCGTGCCGATTACGGCGGACACCGCCGATGTTCCCGCCATCAGCGTGACCGATTACGAACGGCGCATCGTCTACGCGCGCCTGGGCAATGTGCTGCGCATTGCGGCCATGGTCGACATCGGCGCCAAGCATGGCGAGGTTGACGCGTCGCGGATGGCGACGTTGCGGCATCAGGTCAAGGAAGCTTTTCCGCGCCTGGACCTGTCGCGCGCGCAGGCCTGGGCGGGCGTGCGGCCGGCCACGCCGACCAGCAAGCCGCTGATCGGAAAAAGCCGCGCGGCCGGCAACCTGTGGCTGAACATCGGCCAGGGGGCTTTAGGGTTCACGCTTGCCTGTGGCAGCGCCGCCTTGCTGACCGCGCAAATGAACGGCGAACCCTTGCCGATCAACGCCGCGCCCTTTCAACCGTAGGCGCCGCGCGCGCCCCCAGGAGCCGTCCCATGCGTATCTTCACCGGCGCTCTCGCCACCGAGACCAACACGTTTTCCCCGTTGCCCACCGGCCTGGCCGCGTTCACGTCGCGCGAGTATCTGCGCGCGGGCACGCACCCCGATCACATGACGTTTTACGGCGGGCCGCTGTGGGTTGCGCGACAGCGCGCGGCGCAACAGGGCTGGACGGTGATTGAAGGCCTGGTGGCCTCGGCGCAACCGGGCGGCACCACCACGCGCGCCGCCTACGAGACATTGCGCGACGAACTGCTGGCTGACCTGCGCGCGGCCTTGCCGGTGGACATGGTGCTGCTGGGCCTGCATGGCGCGATGGTGGCCGACGGCTATGACGATTGCGAAGGCGACATCCTGCGCCGTGTGCGGGAGCTGGTCGGCCCCGACGTAACGGTGGGCGCCGAGCTGGACCCGCACGCGCACCTGACGCCGTTGATGGTGGAGCAGGCGACGGTGCTGGTGCTGTTCAAGGAATATCCACACGTTGACGTCTACGAGCGCGCCTGTGAACTGGTGGACCTGTGCCACGCGGCCCACCAGCGGCGGCAGCGTCCCGTTGCCGCGCTGGTCGATTGCGACATGGTCGTGCCGATGCACACCACGCGCGAACCGGCGCGCGGCTTTGTCAGCCGCATCAAGGCGCTGGAAGGGCGCGACGGCATTCTGTCGGTGTCGGTCGCGCAAGGCTTCGCCACGGGCGACGTGCCTGAGATGGGCACCAAGGTGCTGGTCTATGCCGATGGCGACGCCGCCGCCGCGAAGACGCTGGCGCGCAGGCTTGCCGATGAACTGATCGGCATGCGCGAACAACTGATGGTGCCGTACCGCGGCGTGGACGAAGCGCTGGACGAAGCCTTGGCGTTTGGCGAGGGTCCCGTTGTGCTGGCCGACCGGTCCGACAACCCGGGCAGCGGCGCGGCCGGAGACTCCACCTATCTGCTGGCGCGCATGCGGGAACGCGGCATCCGCAACGCGGCGCTGGGACCGATGTGGGACCCGGTGGCGGCGCGCATCGCCTTCGATGCGGGCGTGGGCGCCGAACTTGACCTGCGCATCGGCGGCAAGGTCGGCCCGCTGTCGGGCGCGCCCGTGGACGCGCGTTGCCGCGTTGTGGCAACCCACGCCGATATGTTCATGACGGGCAATTCCGGCACGCGCATCGCGCTGGGCGACTGCGCGCTGGTCGATGCCGACGGCATCCTGATTGCATTGGTGTCACTGCGCACACAGGCCTATCACACAGACCTGTTCACGCAGTTGGGATGCGACCTGACGGCGCAACGGCTGATCGTGGTGAAGTCGGCCCATCACTTCCATGCGCAGTACGCGCCCTTGGCGCGCGCCGTGGCGTACGTGGCCGCCCCCGGCTCGGCCAGCCCCGACTGGCGCAGCCTGCCGTACCGCAAGATACGGCTGCCCAAGTGGCCGATTGGCTAATCGCTTGCCCCACAGACACTCGCCGCCACAGACATGCCCTAGCCCGTGCCTAACCCGCGCCGCCTTGCCGCGCGCCCATCATCGACCGCGACAGCCGGCTGGCCGTTGAAAGAATGGCTTCTTTATGGCCCAGCAGCACCGCTTCGTTCAGGCGCGAGATCGGGCCAGAGATGCAGATCGCGCCCAGCAGGGTCCAGTTGATGCCGTAGACCGGCGCCGAAATGCTGGAGACTTCGGCGTCGCGCTCGCCCAGCGAAATCATGTAGCCGGCACGTCGTACGGCCTCGTACTCGTCGCCCGCTTCGCCTGAAAACGCCAACAGCACGCGGCCCGGGCTGCCCAGGTTCAAGGGCAGCGCCGCGCCCACCCGCACGTGGTGGCGGATGGACTTCGGGCCTTCGACACGCGCCATGCAAATCCGCTGATTGCCTTCGCGCACATAGAACGTTGCGCTTTCCCCTGTGGCGCCGGACAGCTCGCGCAGCACGGGCTGCACCAATTCCTGCACGTTGAACGTGGCCTGGTAGCACGCGCCCAGCCAACCGGCCGCGCGCGCCAGGCGCCACGTGCCGTCCGGCCGCTGGGCCAGGTAGTCGTCCATGGCCAGGGTGCGCGCCAGGCGCAGCACGGTGGACCGATGGCAGCCCGTGCGGCGGCTGAGTTCAGCCAGCGTCAGGTGGGCGTCGTCCACGCCGAAGGCCTCCAGGATGCGCATCGCGCGCCGGACGGCGACCACGCCGTCTTCAGCGCCGTCGGCGTCGTTTTCTGTTCCCGCGCTGCCGCCGCCTTCGCGGTCTTCGCGGTCATTGCCGTCATTGCCGTCATTGCCGTTGTCGTTCACGATTCGCCCCCAGGTCTTTTAAATCGACCGCACTACGAAACGTGTTTCGTACCGCGAACCTGGATTGTATTAGGCGGAACACGCTCGCACAATGCGCGGATCAAAACAACGACTGGAGACAAACCATGAAAGTCATTGCGCGCGTGTTGTCGGGCTTGGCCCTCGTTTGCGTGGCGGGCATCAGCGCCGCCCAGGGCTACCCCGACAAACCCATCCGCCTGATCGTGCCCTTCCCTCCGGGCGGCGGCACCGACGTGCTGGCCCGCGAAGCGGCGCTGAAGGTGGCAAAGAACACCGGCTGGAACATCGTCACGGAAAACCGCCCGGGGTCCGGCGGCAATATCGGCGTGGACGCGGTGGCGAAGTCGGCGGCGGACGGCTATTCGCTGGTGCTGGGGCAGACCAGCAACCTGGCCATCAACCCCACGCTGTACGCCAAGCTGCCCTACGACCCGGAAACCGACCTGTCCGCCATCGGCCTGATCGCCGACGCGCCGCTCGTGCTGGTAGTGCCGGCCAATTCGCCGTTGAAATCGTTCAAGGACATGATCGCCGCGGCCCGCGCCAAACCCGAGGCGCTGAACTACGCCAGCTCGGGCAACGGCACCGTGGCCCACCTGGCCGCCGTGCAGTTGCAGAACGCCGCCGACATCAAGCTGACGCACGTGCCGTACAAGGGCGCCGCCCAGGCGTCCAACGACCTGATCGGCGGTCAGATCGACATGTACCTGTCGTCGGTGCCCACGCTGATCGGCCACGTGCGCAACGGCAAGATGCGCGCGCTGGCGGTGACCTCGGCGCAACGCGTGCCCGACATGCCCGACGTGCCGACCATTGCCGAAAGCGGCTACCCCGGCTTCGAGGCCGTGACGTGGTTCGGCCTGGCCGCGCCGGCCGGCGTGCCGCAGGACATCGTGCAGCGTCTGAACGCGGAATTCAACAAGGCGCTGCAAGCGCAGGACCTTAGTACGAAGTACCAGGAACAAGGCGCGCGCGTGCTGACCAGCACGCCTGAACAATTCGCCAAGCTGATCCATGACGACCGCATCCGCTGGGGAAAGATCGTGAAGGACTCGGGCGCCCGCGTCGAATGAGACCCAGGCCGCGCAGGCACCGCCCGGCCAAAAAAACCGAACCCAACATCGTCTTCTTCAGACAGGAATTTCCATGGCAAACCCCGACATCATCAAAGACTTTCCCCGCGTCCCGGCCGACATCGTGCGCCGCGCCGCGTCGTTGCAGCCGGCCATCCTGGCCGATGTGGCGGGCCGGCGCGGCGCGCTCAGTGGCCGCATCCGGCCGCTGGACCCCGGCATGAAGCTGGCGGGCACCGCCTTCACCGTTGAGGTGCGGCCCGGCGACAACCTGATGATTCACGCGGCCATCTCGCTGGCCAAACCCGGCGACGTGCTGGTGATCGACGGCAAGGGCGACCTGAGCGCCGCGCTGATGGGCACCATCATGATGACCGCCTGCCGCCAGCTGGGCATCGCCGGCGTGGTCATCGACGGCGCGGCGCGCGACACCACCGAAATCATCGACATGGGGTACCCGGTATTCGCGGCCGGCGCCAACCCCAACGGTCCGACCAAGAACGTGCCCGGCCGCATCGGCCACCCCGTGTCGGTGGGCGGCGTGACGGTACACCCCGGCGACTTCATCATTGGCGATGCCGACGGCGTGGTCGTCGTCGAGCGCGAAAAAATCGAAGGCTTGCTGCCCGCGGCGGAAAAGAAAGTGCGCGACGAAGCCGCCCGCATCGCCGCCATTCAGGCGGGCGACACCGCAGCCACGTGGCTGACGGCCGCGCTGCGCAGCGCCGGCGTGCTGAAGGAAGGAGAGGCGCTGTGACCATGCCTGCTGCGCCTAAACCGGCGTTGGTCGTTACCGCCGCCGACCTGGCCACCGAAGCCCTGGCGCTGCTGGACGGCTTCAACATCGTCTACGCGGGCAAGGCGCCGTCGGAAGACGACATCGTGGCGCTGTGCCGCCAGCACGATCCGGTGGCCATCATCGTGCGCTACAGCAAGGTGGGCGCCGCCGCGATGGACGCCGCGCCGTCCTTGCGCGTGATCTCCAAGCACGGCAGCGGCACCGACACCATCGACAAGGCTGCCGCCGCGCAACGCGGCATCGAGGTCGTGGCGGCGGCGGGCGCGAACGCGGCGGCCGTGGCCGAGCACGCGCTGGCGCTGCTGCTTGCCGCCGCCAAATCGGTGGTGCCGCTGGATGCGCGCATGCGGGCGGGCCATTGGGACAAGGCCACGCACAAAAGCGTGGAGCTGGACGGCAAGACGGTCGGCGTGGTTGGGCTGGGCGCCATCGGCCGGCGCTTTGCGGCGATGGCGCACGGCATGAACATGCGTGTCATTGGCCACGATCCCTATGCGCAAGACCTGCCGCCTTATATCCAGAGCGTGGCGTTGCCGCGCATCTGGCAGGAGTGCGATGCCGTGTCGTTGCACTGCCCGCTGACGGACGCCAACCATCATCTGGTCAACGCCGACACGCTGGCGCAGTGCCGGCCCGGCGTGATCCTGGTGAACACCGCGCGGGGCGGCCTGGTGGACGAAGCGGCGCTGCTGGCCGCCGTGCGTAGTGGCCAGGTGATGGCCGCGGGCCTGGACAGCTTCGCCGTCGAACCCATGACGGCGGGACACCCGTTTCAACAGGAGCCCCGCATCCTGCTCAGCCCGCACATCGGCGGGGTGACCCGCGCGGCCTACGTGAACATGGGCGTGGCGGCGGCGCGCAACGTGCTGGCGGGTTTGGCCCGCAGCGCGGCGGCGGTTTAAGCCACGGCGCCGTCCCAAGGCGGCGTCTTCAGACCCTCCGGACCGCATCGTCCCGGGCGGTCTTGACGGCGCCGCACCGCCGGCCCCCAGCTGCGGTATAAACGAACCCCCTTCGTTTCCAAGCAGGCGCCGCCTTGTCGCAAACATTCGGAGCACGTCGATACTTCTTTGCCACGGCCAGCGTCATCCGCCATCAAGGCCGGGCCATGCTGGCCGCCGCGCCGTGGTCGCTGGCGGCATTTCTGTTGTCGCTGCCATTCGCCATCCTGGCCGCGACGCTGGCCTGGACCGGTAGCGCGCTGTACATGCTGCTGGCGCTGATCAACCTGATCGCGTTCGCGCGCGTGACGTTCGCCTGGCATCGTGTCGTGGTGCTGGGCAGCGGCGCCAACCCCGACGCGGCGCGCGGCGGTTCGGCCGAGGCGCGGCACCTGATGGTATTCGGCGTGCTGGTGCTGATCGTGGCCGTGCTGGCGCGCGCGACGGGCGACCTGCCCTATGTGCTTTACATGCTGATGAACGGGCCGGACACCAACAAGTTCCTGGCGGCACTGGTGCCGGCCGTGCTGGTGGTGTGGCTGCCGGTGCTGGTTTGCGTGGCGGTGTTGGCCTTGAGCCTGCCGCGCACCGCCGTCACGGGCGACGCGAGCTTGCAAGGTATCCGCGCCGCCATGCCTTATCCGCGCTGGCCGCTGGTGTTGGCCCTGGCCGTGCTGGTCAGCCTGGGCGGCTTCGCCCACAGCGGGCTGACGGAATATCTGCACTACGCCACGAACGCAGGGCTGTTGTGGACCGCCGGGTATGTCGTGCTGTTCGCGGTGATGACGTTCGTGGTGGCAGCGATGGTGGCGGTGGCGTATCGGGATGGCGTGCGACGCTGATCCGCGCACTGATCACGGCGCAGCGCTCACGGCGCACTGATCACCGCGCATCAATCGCCGCACATCAATCCACCACCCCGCCCTCCGCTTCCAGCTGCGCTCGCAGGCTGGCGATGAACGCCTTGGCGGCCTCGGGCAGCACGCGTCCGGCCAGCGTCTGCACCTCGAAGTGGCGTTCGTTCATTTCGCGGTCGCGCAGCGGCACGGCCACCACCTGCTTGCCGCGCAACCGATAGCGGATCGCCAGTTCCCCGCAGAACGCCACGCCGCCACCCGCCCCCGCGAACGCCACCAGCGCATCGACGCTGCGGCTGGAAAACACGGGCTCGCACTGCAATTGCTGGCGGCTGCAACTGATGTCGATCAACTGCCGCAGCGTGGAATCGGCGTCGGGCAATGCCAGCGGATACGCCATCAATTGCGCCAGCGACACTTCAGATTGCGCAGCCAAGGGATGGTCCGCCGCCACCACCGCCCGCACCGGCGCGGGCATGCGCAATTCCACGCGCACGTCGCGGTGTGAGGTCAGGCTGAGCGTGATGCCGATATCGGCCGCGCCGTCGCGCACCCGGACAGGCACCTCACGCTGCGAGCACACGTCCAGCGTGAAGCGAATGCCTGCATATTGCTTACGAAATTCCGCGATGGCCGCGGGCACCACGTCGTGCACGAAACCCTCGGTGCACACAACGCGCACCAGCCCCTGGCGCAGGCCGCGCAGGCTCATGATTTCGCCGGTCACGCGGTCCACATCCTGTTGCGCGCGCTTGGCGTGCGCGGCCAACAATTCGCCGGCCGCGTTCAGCGCCATGCCGCGCGAGCGGCGCTCGAACAGCAAGGTGCCCAGCTCGCGTTCCAGCCGGGCGATCTGGCGGCTGACGGCCGACGGCGCCACTTCCAGCCGCTCGGCCGCCACGCTGACGGAGCCGCAGCGCGCCACTTCCAGGAAGTAGCGCAGGGCCATTTCTTGCAGAATCTGGGGGTTCATCGGGTTTGCCCTTGGTTTGCGCAAAACGCAACGGACAATTCTATCAATTCATATTGCGGCAACGTTAAGGGCAAGCCTAGGATGTGACCGTTAGATGACGTCTTCTGGACGCCCCCCTTAGGCAAGCGCAGTCATGATCCCGTCCCCCGCTTCTGTTTCGTCCCTTTCCTTGCAGGCGTTGCGCGCGGCGCGGCCCGTGTTGTGGACGCGTCCGGCTGTGGGGGTTGCCCCCGTTGGCGCGCCCGCCGTTAAGCCCCCCGCTGCCCCCTTCAGCCTGGCCGATGTGCAAGCCGCGCAGGACCGCTTCACGCGCTTCGCACCGTTGCTGGCGCAGCGCTTTCCAGAGCTGCAAGCCACCGCCGGCGTCATCGAATCGCCGTTGCTGGAAACCCCCGCCATGCAGGACGCGTTGGGCTTGCCCAAGGCGTCGGGACGGTTGTGGATCAAGGCGGATCACGCGTTGCCCGTGGCGGGGTCGATCAAGGCGCGCGGCGGCATCCACGAAGTACTGGAATTCACCGAAAAGCTGGCCCTGGAACGCGGCCTGATCGCGCCCGGCGATAACTTCATCAAGCTGGCCTCGCGGGAGGCCCGCGCCTGTTTCGCGGAATACCAGGTAGCCGTGGGCTCAACCGGCAACCTGGGTTTGTCCATCGGCGTGATTGCATCGGCGCTGGGGTTTCGCGCCGCCGTGCACATGTCGGCGGACGCCAAGGAATGGAAAAAAACCCGGCTGCGCGCGCGCGGGGTCGAGGTGGTGGAACATCCCGGCGATTACGAAAAAGCCGTGGCGGCCGGACGCCGCCAGGTCGAGGCCGACCCCAAGGGTTACTTCGTTGACGACGAACGCTCGGCCTCGCTGTTCCTGGGTTATGCGGCAGCCGCGCTGGCGCTGCGCGAGCAGATGGCGCAAGCCGGCATCGTGGTCGACGCCGAGCATCCGCTATTTGTCTACCTGCCTTGCGGCGTGGGCGGCGCGCCCGGCGGCATCGCCTTTGGCTTGTCCTTGCTGTTCGGCGCGCACGTGCACTGCTTCTTTGCCGAGCCGGTCCAGTCGCCGTGCTTTCTGCTGCGCATGATGGCCGGCAATGGCCAACTGCCCGGCTTGCCGGTGCCGCCGTCGGTCTACGACATCGGCCTGACCAACCAGACCGAGGCCGACGGCCTGGCCGTGCCGCGCGCGTCGGACCTGGCGTATGCCGCCGTGGGCGACCTGCTGGCCGGCGTCTACACCGTGGCGGACGACACGCTTTACGGCGACCTGGCGCGCCTGCATGACAGCGAAGGCCTACGCATCGAGCCCTCGGCGGCAGCGGGCTTTTCTGGCCCGCGCCACTTGCTAGGCAGCGTCGCGGGCCAACAGTGGCTGCGCCAGCGCGGCTTGCTGCCGCACCTGCCGCGTGCCACGCATCTGGCCTGGACCACGGGCGGGCTGTTCGTGCCGGCCGACGAATATGAGCAATTCCTGAGCCGCGGGCAACGACTCGCGGCCGACCCTCAGGCGCCGACACAAGCGCCTTTCCTCCACCACTCTCGTTGAGCATGACCATGAAGACTGCCTTGATTGCCCTTGGTGTCACCCTGGCGGGCACCCTTGCCGCCTCTGCCCCGGCCGCCGCCCAGACCGGCTACCCCACGCGCCCCGTCACGCTGGTGGTGCCCTTTCCACCCGGCGGCGCCACCGACGTGCTGGGCCGCGTCATCGCGCAAAAGCTGGGCCAGGAATTGGGCCAGACCGTAGTGGTGGAAAACCGCGCGGGCGCGGGCACCGCAATCGGCGCCGGCTTCGTCGCCAAGGCCGCGCCCGATGGCTACACGTTGCTGGTCAGCTCGGGCACCACCTTCACGGTCAACCCGGCCATCCAGAACAAGCTTCCGTACGATCCGGTCAAGAGCTTTGAACCGCTGGGCATCGTGGGCCGCACCGGCCTGGCGCTGCTGGCCAACCCGCAGGTGCCGGTCAAGGATCTGAAGGAACTGGTGGCCTACGCCAAAGCGCGCGACAAGGAGCCGCCGGCCTACGGTTCGTTCGGTGCGGGCACCACCGCGCATTTTGTCGGCGAAGCCTTCCTGTCGGCCGCCGGCATCAAGATGATTCACGTGCCCTACAAGGGCAGCGCCCCCGCCATGACCGACCTGATCGGCGGCCAGATCCCGTTCTCGGTCGACACCGTGGCGGCCGCGCTGCCGCAAAGCAAGCAGGGCAAGGTGCGCGTGCTGGCGGTGTCGGCCCCCACGCGTTCGGCCTTCCTGCCCGACGTGCCGACCTTTGCCGAACAGGGCTATCCGTCGGTGGCCATGGACACGTGGTTGATGTTCACCGCGCCGCGCGGGCTGCCCGCCGACGTGAAGACCAAGCTTGAGACCGCCTTGCGCGCCACGGTGGCATCGCCGGACGTGCGCAAGAGCCTGGAGGCGCAGGGCTTTGAAGCCGCGTTCTCCAGCGCGGCCGAAGGCGAAGCGCTGATCCAGAAGGAACTGCCGCAGATGCGCGACGTTGCGCAGCGCGCCAATATCAAAATCGACTGAAGGAAGTTTTCATGACCCTGGACGATTCCCTCGTCTCGCTGTCGGCCGTGGAGCTGCGGCGCCTGATCGGCGCGCGCCAGCTCTCGCCGGTGGAATTGCTGGACGCGTGCATCGCGCGTATCGAGGCGGTCAACCCGTACATCAACGCCGTCACCGCCACCGCGTTCGAACGCGCCCGCCTGGAAGCGCGCGCCGCCGAACAAGCGGTGATGGCCGGCGACGCGCTGGGCCTGCTGCACGGCCTGCCGCTGGGCGTGAAAGACCTGGAGCCCACCGCCGGCCTGTTGACCACCTTCGGGTCGCAGATTTATCGCGACCACATCCCCACCGAAGACGTGACGCTGGTGGCGCGCCTGCGCCGCGCCGGCGCCATCGTCACCGCCAAGACGAACGTGCCGGAAATGGGCGCGGGCGCCAATTCGCGCAACACCGTGTGGGGCGCAACCGGCAACCCGTTCAACCCCAACCTGAATGCCGGCGGATCGTCGGGCGGGTCGGCCGCCGCGCTGGCCAGCGACATGTTCCCGGTCTGCACGGGGTCGGACACGGGCGGCTCGCTGCGCATTCCGGCATCCAAGTGCGGCGTGGTGGGCTTTCGCCCTTCGCCGGGCGTGGTGCCCAGCGTGCGCAAGCTGCTGGGCTGGACGCCGATCTCCGTCGTCGGCCCGATGGGCCGCACGGTGGCGGACGCGTGCTTGCAAATGGCGGCCAGCGCCGGCCCCGACGCCGGTGACCCGCTGAGCTATCCGCTGGACCCGCTGCAATTCTTGACGCCGGGCATGGCCGACCTGGGCCGCCTGCGCGTGGCCTACACCGAAGACTTCGGCCAGTGCGAGGTGGACGACGGCATCCGCGCCACCTTCCGCGCCAAGATCGCGGCCATGCGCCATCTGTTCGCGGCCTGCGACCCCATCGAGCTGGACTTCGGCGAGGCCCATCGCTGCTTTGACGTGCTGCGCGCCGAAGCCTTCGTGGCGGGCATGCGCGACGCCTACGAGAAAGACCCCAACAGCCTGGGCCCCAACAGCCGCGCCAACTTCGAGATGGGCGCCGCGATGAGCCTGAAGGATTGCGCCTGGGCGCAAGCCGAACAGACGCGCCTGATCAAGCGCTTCCAGCGTGCCTTTGACGACTACGATTTGATCCTGTCGCCCACCACGCCGGTGTCGCCGTTTCCGTGGACCCAGCTGTACGCTGAATCCATCAACGGCCGCCGCCAGGAAAACTACTATCGCTGGCTGGCCCTGACGTATGTGGTGACGTTGACCACGCACCCCGCCCTGACGCTGCCTTGCGGCCTGGACCACCAAGGCATGCCGTTTGGCATGCAGATCGTCGGGCGCTTTCGCGGCGACCGCGAGGTGCTGGCGGCAGCCCAAGGCATGGAGCAGGCCTTTGCCGGCAACGCCGAACTGCAACGTCCGCGTCCGGACCTGGCGGCATTGAAGCCCGCCAACCCGTCGCTGACGTCGATCGTGACCGTGCCGCCGGACGTGGCGGCCGCCACAACGGCGGGCGGACCCGCGGCGGGCGAACCCGCTGGAAAATCCACGGGCAGCGTGTCGGCGGTATAAGCCGACGCGTCACGCAGGGGCCGGGCAACCGGCCCCTTTGCGTTTCCGACGCGGTCGTTCAGCCCGCGCGCATGGTTTCGCACAGCTTGCGAATCGCCCCGATGTCGCCCTGTTTAGCCAGGCGTTGCAGCGCCGCGCAAAAGTCCTTGAATGCCGCATCGCGCGCCTGCAACGCGCGCGACCAGTCGATCAGGTCAGAGATGGCGCCGCTATCCAGCAGCACTTGCACCTGCGCCAGCTCGGCGCCGGACAAACGCGGCGCAAACGAGGGCAATGACGCAGGCTTGCCCTCGTCGCCGACGGCCTTGATCGTCAGGTTCAACAGCCTGCCCAACACATGCCGCAGCTCGACCAGGCTGATGGGCTTGAGCAGGCTGGCGTCATAGCGCGCGCCGCCCAAGGCCAGGGTGTCGTGCGGGGTGGCCGACACCGCCACCACGGGCAGGTCCGGCCAGCGCGCGCGCGCCGCCGCCAGCACCACCGAGCCATCCACGCCTTCCATCCGGTGGTCGGTCAGAATCAAATCGGGGCGCCGCGCGTCCTGCGCCTGGATGCGCGCCACCATGCCCCGGCCATCGGCTTCGCTGTCCACCTGAAAGCCCATGCTGGCCAGTTCCTCGACCAGGAATTCGCGGATCTCGGGCGTATCCTCGGCCAGCCACAGATGCTTGCCCGACCCGTCCAGCGTTGGCAGCACATGCGGCGCGGCGGCGATGTAGTGATGCGAGATGCGGGACTCGTCCATCTTCCTGACCGGCAACGTCACGCTGATCAAGGTGCCCAGGCCCACGTGGCTTTCCACGCGGATATCGCCGTCCATGCGCTCCACCCACTGCTGGACGATGGCCAGGCCCAGCCCTACCCCCGGCTGGTTATCGGCGGCCGCGAGCCGATGGAAGGGTTCGAAAATGCGCTGACGATCGCACGGCGCGATACCGCAGCCCGTATCGCGCACCGACAACACCAACTGCCCCGCAGCGTCGACAGCAGCAGGGGCAGACGCCGCGTAATCGGCCGTCAACGTCAGCACGCCACCCCGGGTGAACTTGGCCGCGTTGTCGATCAGGTTGGACAACACCTGCCGCACGCGCTTGCCGTCCATTTCCAACACGGCGGGTACCGAGTCCGACACGCGCAATACAAACTGGTTGTTATGGCGGGCAGCAATGGGCGCCGATTCCTTGGCCACGGCATCCAGCAAGGCGTGCACGTATTCCGGCGATACGCGCAGCGCCTGGCCGCCAACGCCCGCCGCGTAATCGATCAGGTCGTTCACCATGCCCAGCATGTGATCGGCGCTGCGTCGAATGATGGCGCCGCGCGGCGCATCGTCGCGCCCGCCCGCCTGGATCAGATCCGCGAAACCGATGATCGAGGTCAGCGGCGTGCGCAGGTCATGGCTGATGCGCGCCAGGAAGTCCTGGCGCACGCGGCCCGCTTCGTCGGCCTGGATCAATGCTTCCTGCAAGGCCTGCGTGCGTTCCCTGACGGCGTAATCCAGGCGCTGGTGCTCGCGTTCACGCGCCTGCGTGAGCTCGGCTTGGACGGCCAGCTTTTCCTGCCGATGCTGGCGCGTTCGGCCGTGCACCAACACGGCCAGCATCAGCGACACCGACAACAGGTCCCACGCCACCTCGGGCCCGCCTTCCCACCGGCCGGGCAGCAGGCCGTTGATGAATGCCAGCCGCAGGAACAGGCAGGCGCAATACACCGCGAACGACAGCAGGAAGATGCGCGCGTTGGCATGCCCGCGCCGCCAGCCATCGGCCATGGAGATCGGCCAGACCAGCCCCCACAGGAAGATCAGCCCGACCAGAGCCTGCGCGCTGGCGCGATACTCACCAAACGCCGCCCAGACCGAGCCCGCTAGGCCCACGGCGATCAGCGCGCCGTACACCCAGCGCCACAACCGCACCCGATGCAGATCGGCGAACAGCATGACCGAGAACCCGAACACCGTGGCCGCCAGCGTGCCCAGCACACTGGGCGCGCGCAACACCACTTCGCCGCCGCCTGTCACCACATAGCGGTACAGCAGGCCTTGGTACGAAATGCTGTAGAGGATTTCGGTAATGATGGCGGCGGACAGCAGCAGGAACACCAGGTCGCGCTGGGCCACGCCCAGCACCCCCGTGTAGATCGTCACCATCAGCAGCGCGCCGATCAGCAGCGCCAGCACCAGCGTGCCGCGCTGCGCCGCGCCCACGAACGCGCCCGGCGTCCACAAGGTGGGTTCCATGCTGATGGCCGAGCGGCTTTGCACCCGCACCAGCACCGTCATGCGTTCACCCGGATTGAGCAGCAGCGCGGCCACCGACACCGACGACGGCACTTGTCGCGATGCGAGCGGCTCGCGGTTGCCTGCCAGGATGACTTGGGAAGGCTCCCGCTGTCCGGCGGGATACAGATAGAACCGCACGTCTTCCAGCCTGGGTACGCCGAACGACAACCAGCGTTCAACAAAGCCCTGCGTGGGGTTGCTGACGTCCAGCTTCAGCCAGTACACCGATTTCGAAAAGCCCCGATTCAGCCAGGCGGGCGCCACGGGCTGCCAGGGCCCGTCCAGGATCTGGCCGACGTCCTTGGACGCGGTCGTGTCTTCCTGCCCCAGCAATTCGTGGTTCAGGGGCAGCTTGCCGGTCACGGCGTTCAGGTCGACGACGGGCGTTGCAGGCGGTATGGGCTGTGCGTGCACGGGCGACATCACGCATGACAGGACCCCTAGCAACAGCAACATCAACGGCAACATCACGTTCAACGGCAGCCTGCCCGGCAAGCCCAGGCGGCGATCATGCATAAGGATCATGCTCCTGGCGCAAGGCCGTGGGGGGCATGCCGAAGCGCTCGCGAAAAGCCGTAGAGAAATTACCCCGATTGCCATAGCCCACCGCCTGCGAAATGGCCTGGATATCCAGGCTGGTTTCGCACAGCAAGCGGCGCGCCTCGCGCATGCGCTCTTCGCGCAGGAATTCGAACACGGTCGTGCCGGCGCAGCGTCGGAACGCCTGGTTCAGCCGGCGCGCGTTCGTGTTCAGCGCCTGCGCCAGCGCCATCAATTCCGGTGTGTGGTCCAGCCGTTCGCGCAGCAGCTTGCGAGCGGCGCGAAACAGCACGCCGTCCAGCGTCGCACCGGCCGCGGCGGCCGAGGTGCCATCGTCCGCATGGGGTTCGGCCACGGTGGGAACAAGGGTCGGCGTTGCGTTGGGCGTGGCCCCTACGCGCAGATGAATCAGCAGGCGCAGGCGCACTTCCTCGAAGTCGAAGGGCTTGGCCACGTAATCCACCGCACCGGCCGACAGGCCCGCCACCCGTTCGCCGGGCAGGCTTGCCGCCGTCAGGAAGATGACGGGGATGCCGCGCGTGGCCTGGTCGGCTTTCAGCAGGCGGCAGGCGGCCAGGCCGTCGCACACCGGCATGGTCACGTCCATCAGGATGATGTCCGGCTGCACCAGCTGCGCCTTGCGGTAGCCGTCATTGCCGTCCTCGGCCACATAGACGCGGCAGTCCTGGCTGGTCAGGAAATCGACCAGCAGCATGCGGTCTTCGGGGCGGTCCTCCACGACCAGTACGCGTAAGCCCGCGAGCTGGCCCGGAGCCATCGAAAAGAAGGCGTCGTTCATGCCGCGCATTCTTTCATGCTGGCCCGCTTTAGCGTTGGTAACACGAGACAAATCCGGGCCCTGGACTCGAATAATTTTCCTTGCGGCAAACCTGCCTGACATTCCAGCAAACCTCGGTAATGGAATATTTGCGTACTTACGATAATGTTTGTTACAGCGCGAAACTGGTCGGCGAAGGGATGTTTTCGTGTCGTTGTGGCGTTGCCGCCACAGACCCACGACACCGGGATTCCCCTGTATTTGCCCGCTCTACCGGTGACGGCGTCACGAGCGTAGGCATATCCCAAGGCTTGGAAGTTGCAAAAATTCTGTGTACCCAAGCGTGACAAATATGTCAAATAGCATCTATTAAATCCGAATGTAACAAGCCGCCGTCCGAGTACTCATGCGCCGTTTATCCCGATTTTGCCGCCCCGTTGTCCTCTGCCTCTCCCCCCTTTCCCTGCATGTCGGCCTGGCCTTAACGGCCCTGGCGTTGGCGACCAGCCCCGCCGCCGCGCAAAGCGTGCGCCCGCAGTTGCCGTCCGCCGCCGAACCCGGCCGCGCACTACCCCAGCCGGCCATGCCGGAAAGCATGACGACCGCTCCCGAAGTGACGGTGCAGCAGGGCAGCGCGTCCGAGGCCCCGGTGGGCGCCGACAAGCTGAGCTTCACGCTGGCCAACATGCGGGTGGAAGGCGTGACCCACTACGCGCCCGAGACCATCAGCGCGTTCTACCAGGGGCTGGTCGGCAAGACGATCACCGTGGCCGACGCCTTCAAGGTGGCCAACGACATCGAACTGCTCTACCGCAATGACGGCTACGTGACCACGCGCGTGATCGTGCCGGCGCAGACGGTCGATGGCGGCGTGTTCCGCATCGTGGTGGTCGAAGGCTATGTGTCGGACGTGAAGTACGACGGCGATATCGGCCCCGCCCAAGCGGCGGTGGAAAAGCTGGTGCAGCGCCTGCGTGGCGTGCGCCCGATCAACGTGGCCGAAGTCGAACGCCAGCTGCTGCTGGCCAATGACTTGAACGGCCTGGTGGTGCGCGCGTCGCTGGAGGCCTCGCCCAAGGAAGTGGGCGGCTCGGTGCTGGTGGTGCATAGCGAACGCAAGCCGGTCGATGCGCGCCTGGGCATTGATAACCGTGGCTCGCCCTACCTGGGCTGGAGCGAAATGACCGGCCAGGTCACGCTGAATTCGTTCGGCGCCCGCGCCGACACCTTCACGCTGAGCGGCCGCCTGGGCTTTCCGGCCTACCGCAGCCAGGCCGTTGCCGCCAACTACGACATGCTGGTCAGCGACAGCGGCATGACCTTCGGGCTGGCCGCCAGCTACGCCAAGAGCGAGCCGGGCCGCGACCTGGCCCCGCTGAACGTGGCCAGCGACGTGCAGGCCTACACGGCTACCGTCACCTATCCGCTGATCCGCTCGCGGCTGGAAAACCTGCGCGCCTTCGGCATGTTCGACGTGCGCAACGTGGCCACCGACATTACCGAGACGCCCTTTACGCGCGACCGGCTGCGCGTGCTGCGCGCGGGCCTGAGCTATGACCGCACCGACAGCTGGAACGGCATCACCGCCATTCGCGGCACGGTGCACCAGGGCCTGGACGCGATGGGCGCCACGCAAGAAGGCGCCGAGCTGGCCTCGCGCGCCAAGGGCCGGTCGGACTTCCTGAAGCTCACCGCCGAACTGACGCGCCTGCAACAGCTGACCGATCGCCTGTCGCTGGTGGCCACCTTTGCCGGCCAGTACAGCGCCAGCCCGCTACTGGCCAGCGAGGAATTCGCGCTGGGCGGCCCCAACTTTGGCCGGGGTTATGACGACGGCGAAATGTCCGCCGATTCCGGCCTGGCCGGCTCGCTGGAACTGCGCTACGCCGTGTCCACCGACAACTTCCTGCCGCACGGCGCGCACGTTTATTCGTTTGTTGACGGCGGCCGCATCTGGTCGCGCAGCGAAAGCGCGCCGCTGACGCGCGCCAACGTGTCGTCCATTGGCGCGGGCATGCGCGCCAACCTCAGCAAGACCCTGTACGCAACGTTCGAAGTGGCCAAGCCCACAAGCGGCGACGTCCTGACCCAGGGCAACAAGAATCCGCGCGTATTTTTCAGCATCTCGGCGCAGTACTAAGCAGCGAACGACAAGAGACCGACCATGAATCGCAAATCCCGCAGCCTCGCCCAATCCGCTCGCCGCATGCGCATAAAGAAAGACACCGCCCTGCCCGCGCTCAGCACGCTGGCCGTGCTGATCGGCTCGCTGGCCTCCGGCGGCGCGCACGCCAACCCCACCGGCGGCAACGTCGTGGGCGGCGCCGCCACCATCAATGACCGCGGCAACGGCACGCTGGACATCAACCAGTCCAGCGGCAAGGCGATCATCAACTGGAAAGACTTCAGCATCGGCGCCAACGAAACGGTCAACTTCCGCCAGCCCGGCGGCAAGAGCGTCACGCTGAACCGAGTGGTCGGCAACGACCCGTCGGCCATCTTCGGCAAGCTGAACGCCAACGGCACCGTGATGCTGGTCAACCCGAACGGCGTCGTGTTCGGCAAGGGCGCGCGCATCGACGTGGGCGGCCTGGTCGCCACCACGGCAAACATCAGCGACAAGGACTTCCTGGCCGGCAACTACAAGTTCAACCAGGCGTCCACCAAGGCCAATGCCCGGATCGTCAACGAAGGCACGATCACCATCAAGGACAGCGGCCTGGCCGCGCTGGTGGCGCCGTCGGTCAGCAACTCGGGCGTGATCCAGGCCAAGCTGGGCCGCGTGGCCCTGGCGGGCGCGAACACCGTCACGGTGGACTTCCAGGGCGACGGCCTGCTGTCGTTTGACGCCACCTCCACCGTGGGCGAACTGCCCAAGGACGCCAGCGGCAAGCCGGTATCGGCACTGGTCACCAACACCGGCGTCATCCGCGCGGACGGCGGCACGGTGCTGATGACGGCGCGCGCCGTCAAGGGCGTGATCGACAACGTCGTCAACACCGACGGCATCATCAGCGCCCAGTCGGTGGGCACGCAGAACGGCAAGATCGTGCTGTCCGGCGGCGACGCCGGCACCGTCAAGATCGCGGGCACGGTCGACGCCACCGGCGCCGGCGCGGGCCAGCAAGGCGGCAAGGTCGTGGTCACCGGTGAACACGTGGACGTGGCGCGCGGCGCCGCCATCGACGTGTCCGGCGCGGCGGGCGGCGGCGAGATCGCCCTGGGCAGCCTGGGCGTTGCCCCGGACGACGGCTCGGCCGCGTTCAGCGGCAAGTCGTCCACCGTCAAGGTGGCGGCGGGCGCCACGCTGAAGGCCGATGCGCGCGTCAACGGCAACGGCGGCAGCGTCACGATGTGGTCCAACGAGGCCACCGCCTTTGCCGGCAGCCTGTCGGCACGCGGCGGCGAGCAAGGCGGCGACGGCGGCTTTGCCGAAGTCTCCAGCAAGAAGAACATCGGCCTGACCGGCTCGGTGGACATGCGCGCGCCCAAGGGCAAGACCGGCCTGTTGCTGATCGACCCGACCGACCTGCGCATCGTCGATTCCGGCAACGGCTCGGGCGCGCTGGACGGCAGCGCGGGCGACGGCACGCTCAACAGCGGCGACGCCAACGCGGCCAACAACACCGTGTCGCGCGGCCTGTTGGAAAGCCTGGCCGGCACCACCAACATCAAACTGGAAGCCACCGGGCAGATCACGATTGCGGACATGGCCGCGATCAACCTGAAGACGACTTCGGGCAACAGCTTCACGCTGCGTTCGACGCAAACGGGCGGCATCCGCTTCGAGAATTCGAACACCGAAATCAGCACCCAGGGCGGCGCCATCACGCTGGAAGCGCTGGGCGTGGGCAGCACGCTGAGCAACATCGGCAAGCTGACCAGCCGGGGCGGCGCGATCACGCTGAACGCCACCGGCGACATCAACCTGGCCAACGTCATTGACGCCGGCAGCGGCGCGGCGCTGGTCCGCACCAGCGCGGGCAGCATCCGCAACGTGGGCGGCGCCAACCAGGTGGTGGCGGGCAACACCGTCACCCTGGACGCCAGCGGCGGCAACATCGGCGAGGCCGGCAACGCGGTCAACACCCAGACATCGCGCCTGGCGCTTGCCACCGGCGGCAACCTGTTCGCGGCCAACCGCTCGGTACTGAGCACGCTGGACATCACCAGCCGCCACGCGCAACCGGGCGTCAACAACACGTACCAGCTCACCTCGGCGGGCGGGCTGGATTTCTCGCTGGCGGACAACGGCGGCTATCAGCTGAACTCGGTCGTGCAAGACGGCCTGGGCTTCTCGTTCACCGGCGACCGCACGATCAGCGTCGGCTCCATCGCACTGGGCAGCGGCGCGTTGGCGCTGACGTCCACGGCCGGCGACATCCTGGCGCGCAACGGCCTGGGCTCGCTCGCGGCCGGCAGCATCGCGCTGAAGGCCAGCGGCAGCAACGGCAACAACGGCGCCATCGGCAGCGCCGGCCAGGCCCTGAACACGCAGACCGCCACGCTGACGGCCGCCAGCGGCGTCGGCGGCGTATACCTGAACAACACCGGCGCGCTGAACCTGCGTTCCGTTGAAACCACCGGCCCGCTGTCCGTGTGGAGCAGCGGCCACCTGACCGTGGGCGCCATCAAGGCGGGCGCATCGACGTCGCTGACCTCGATCATGGGCAACATCGTGGACGACGGCGACGACGCCACCATGATCTCGACCAACACGCTGGCCTTGTCGGCGCAGAACGGCGCCATCGGCGCCGCGTCGCGCAGCCTGAAGACCAACGCCGGCAACGTGTCCGCCACGGCGGGTCCGGGCGGCGTGTATCTGGACAGCAGCAACACCAGCCTGACCATCACGCAAGCCCAGGCGGACAACGCCGCCATCGCGATCACCGGCGCGGGCAGCGTGTTGGCCAACAACGTCAGTTCCGGCGGCGGCGCCGTCAACCTGACGGGCAACAGCATTTCCGCCGGCCAAGTCAGCGCGGGTTCGGGCAACGTCACGCTGACCGCGCGGGCCGGCAACATCACGGGCACGTCGGCATCGCTCATCACCGGCAGCGTCGTCACCCTGCTGGCGCCGGCATCGAACAGCAGCTACACCGTGGGCACGACGGGTACCTACCTGCGCACGGCGGCGGGTGAACTGCACGCCACGGGCGGCAGCATCTACATCAACCAGGCCCAGGGCTCGGTGCTGCTGGATGATCTGAAAGCCTACAACGGCATTTCCGTCATCGGCGTGGCGGACCTGACCGCGAACAAGGTGGACGCCGGCCTGGGCACCCTGTGGCTGAACGCCCAGGGCGGCAACATCCTGCGCGCCAATGCCAACAGCGAACTGCTGGGCAACGCCATCAACCTGCAAGCGCAGCAGCACATCGGCACGGCGGGCGACCACATCAAGACGGCCACGACCAGCCTGACGCTGGGCAGCGGCGGCGACATCTACGTCGACAACCCGGGCAAGACGCTGACCTACCTGGCCGTCAGCAACACCCACGCCGACCCGCTGCGCAAGAACGTCCTGCAAGTCTCCGCGCCCTTCCTCGCGTTCGACGTCAACGACGAGGTGGGCAATGCGTATGAATTGAAGCAGGTCTATAGCTCGTTGCTGAACCAGTTTGTGTTCAGCGGCGACCAGACCCTGAAGCTGGGCAACATCCGCGCCGGCAGCGGCGTCACGCTGACGTCCACCCAGGGCAGCATCCTGGATGACGGCATCGCGGACACGCGCGTCACCGCCAGCTCGGTCAGCCTGACCGCCGCCCAGGACATCGGCACCAACGCCGATTTCGTCTCGGTCAACGCGCCGCTGCTGTCGCTGGACACGCGCGGCAACCTCTACGCGACCAACATCGCCGACCTGAACAGCTTGACGGTGACGGCTCGCCACAAGGGGCCGGACGATCACTACGTGCTGGACGTGCGCGCCCCGTCGCTGCTGTTCAACATCACCGACGACGCCACGGGCCACACCATTCACCAGGTGCGCGACAGCAACTCGGTGACCTTCAACTTCGCCAGCGACCGCGACATCACGGTGGGCAGCATCGACGCCGGCTACAGCGGCGCCATCACGCTGAACACCACCGGCTCCATTGCCGACGACGGCAACAAGAACACCCAACTGCTGGCCAATCTGGTGAGCCTGTCGGCCGGCCGCGCCATCGGCGCCACCGGCACCGGCTATCTGGACATCCTGACCAGCAGCCTGTACGGCTCGGCCGGCAATGGCGGCTTCTACGTCCAGTTGCCCAAACCCACGGGTTCGAGCAACACCACCGGCCTCATCACGCTGAACAACATCACGGCCACCGACGCGGTGCGGATCGACGCGCGCCAGGGCGACCTGCTGGTGTCCGGCACGGTGCGCAGCGCAAACGGCGACGTCACGATCAACGCGGCCAACGGCTCCATCCTGGGCAACGGCTCGGGCAATGTGTACGCGGGCGGTGGCGATATCTCGTTGACCGCAACCGGCTCCATCGGCGGCAACTACGGCGGCGGCGTGCGCTATGTGGGCGTGGGCGGACCCAGCCAGGTCAATGTCCTGGCCAACGCGGGCGGCGACCTCTATCTGAACGGCACCTACGGCAACATCAAGCTGGCCTCGGTAACGGCAGGCGGGCAGCTTGGCTACACGCAAGGGAACGGCACGACTCTGATCGGCAACGTGCAGGCCGCCGGCCCCGCGTCGCTGGCCAACAGCGCGGGTTCCATCCTTGACGATGGCGACGCCGCCACGAAGATCCAGGCCAGCAGCATCGCGCTGTCGGCCGCCGGATCGCTGGGCGCGGCCGGCGCCGCGCTGACCTTGCAGGCGCCGGACGTCAGCCTGACCAGCGGTGGCGACATCACCGTCAACAACGAGACCGGGCTGACGCGCCTGGCGGTCACGCGAAATGGCTACGTCTATGGCTCGTACGCGATCACCGCACCGAACCTGTCGGCCTTCACGCTGACGGACGACGCCAACGGCATCCACCTGAAGGACATCGCCAGTTCCACCGACCTGGATTTCGGGTTCACGGCCAACGGCAAGAACCTGTGGGTTGGCAACGTCGATGCCGGCGCGGGCGGCAAGGTCAGCCTGATCGCGGGCGGCAACATCGCCACCGACGACCTGGCCAACCCCGGCACGATCCGCGCGGCGAATGTCGCGTTGACGGCGGGCGCCAGCAGCTCGATCGGCTCGTCGGCCACGGGCGGCACGCTGGCCCTGGCCGGCACGTCCGCGTTGAGCCTGTCGGCGGGCATCGACTTCTTTGTCGCCAGCGACACCGTGCTGCGCAGCCTGGCGATCAACAGCCAGCGCGCGTCCGGTGCCACCAGCACCATCGCCATCGGCGGCGGCGCGGGCCAGACCATCCGCATCACCGACGACGGCACCACGCAGTACCTGGAACAGATCACGGGCGGGCTGACGGACTTCAGCTTCAGCGGCCGCAAGAACATCCAGGTGGGCGCCATTACCGCCAGCAACCTGGTCAGCCTGACCACGGCCTATGGCGGCGTCAATTCCAGCATCACCAGTGATGCCGGCTCCGGCCGCATCACGGCGGGCACGGTCAAGCTGTCGGCCACCGGCAGCGACAGCTACACCGCGCGCGATGCAAACACCGGGGCCATCGGCGCCGCCGGCCGCGCGCTGCGCACCACGACCGCCAACCTGGCAATCGCCAACAACGGCGACATCTTCCTGAACAACGGTGGCCAGGCGTTAAGCAGCATCGACCTGAACCTGAGCCGCCGCGATGCGGGCAGCACCACCAACTTCGACACCAACGCCTATGCCTTCAGCGGGCTGGGCGGCCAGACGCTGTCGATCGCGGGTGGCACCAGCCTGACGATCGCGGCAGACATGAACGGCGCCGCACTGGCCGTCAACGCCGATTCCGCCATTGCCACCGGCACGATCAATACCGGCGCCGCGGGTTCCGTGACGCTGACCTCGCGCTACGCCAACACGTCGTTCCTGCCGACCATCAGCCGCGGCTCGGGCGTCATTACCGGCAACAACGTCAGCCTGAACGCGCTGGGCACGAACGGCAGCGTCGCCGCTTCGACCAGCACGAACAATCTGTCGATCGCGTCGGCGGGCAACGTGTCCGTCTCCAACGACAAGCAGCTGACGTCGCTGTCGCTGACCGCGAACCACGCCAGCTCAAGCGGCTCGCAGAACAATTCGTACAGCGTCTCGGCCACCGGCCTGACGTTCTCGCTGAGCGATTCGACCGGCACCTCGGGGCTGACGCTTGGCAACGTTTCCACCGCGGGCAACCTGGCGCTGTCGATCTCGTCCGACCGCGCGCTGACCGTCAACAACGTGGCCACCGGCGCCGGCGGCTCGGTCACGCTGGGCAGCAACAGCAACATCTACGGCAACAGCAGCAGCGCCAGCAGCCCCAACCTCACCACGGGCGCGCTGACGCTCAATGCCAGCTCGGTCACGGGTACGTACAACACCAACCAGCCGCTGTACGTCAGCGTGGACAAGCTGTCCTCGAACCTGCGCGGCAGCCTGTGGATCTCGAACAACAAGACCCTGACCCTGGGCAACAACAACGTCGCCAGCTCCGCGCAGGTGAACGTCACCAACGGGTCGATTCTTCAAGGCGCGGGCAGCAGCTTCGTCGCCCCCTCGCTGACGCTGACCGCCACACAGTCCATCGGCGCCGCCGGCAATGCGGTGCAGGCCGACACGCGGCAACTGACCACGCAGACCGGCAAGGATCTGTACCTGAACAACGCGTCGAACCTGTTCAGCCTGAACGTCACGGCCAATCACGCCAACCCGTCGGCGGACAACGTGGTGCAGGTCGCGGCGCAGGGCCTGACGTTCAACGTCACGGACACCGGCGGCTACAACCTGTTTGACGTGCGCGACACCACCGGCCTGAACTTCTCGTTCTCCGGCGACCGCACGGTGTACATCGGCAACATCGACACCGGCCCCGCGCATGCCGTCAGCCTGGCCGCCAACGGCGCGGGCAGCAACTTGCTCAACCTGTCGCCCACCTCGCACGTGACGGGCGATTCGGTGTCGCTCTTCGCCACCGGCCAGATCGGCTCGGGTCCGGCCGACAAGATCAACACCACCACCAGCGAGCTCTACCTGACGAGCGGCAGCCACGTCTACGTGAACAACGACGTCGACCTGGCCAGCCTGTCGTTGTATGCAACGGGTGTCGCGCCTTCGACCTACGACGTCACGTCGAACGAATTGCTGTTCGATGTGGTGCATGACGGCCGCCTGCAAGTCAACAAGGTCCGCGACAACACCGGCCTGAACCTGATGCTGTCCAGCAACGTTGGCCAGGACATCGGCATCATCGACACGCAGTCCACCGGCACCGTACGCCTGTCCAGCAACAACAGCATCCTGGGCAGCGCCGATGACAGCCAGCGCATCACGGCCGCCCAGGTTTCGCTGACCACCCAGGGCTCGGGCGCCATCGGCGGCACGGGCCGCGAGATCAATCTGTCGGCCCCGCTGCTGAACATCCAGAACGCCGGCGACGTCTATATCGATTCCGACAAGCACATCGATGCGTTGTCGCTGTATTCGACGGGCAACGGCGCGCGTTCCTACAGCATCAATTCCCCGACCCGCGACGGCCAGGGCAACATCGGCTTTACCGCCACCGACGGCGGCAGCGGCAGCACGGCCGGCCTGGTGCTGGGCAACATCACGGACGCGGGCGGCCTGAACCTGACCGTCAGCAGCGACCGCAACGTCACCGTGGGCACCATCAACGTCGGCTATGACAACGTCTCGCTGACCTCGCGCAACGCGTCGCTGCTTGGCGATGGCGATGCCAACACCAAGATCGATGCCGCGTCGCTGAACCTGACCGCCAACGCCGCCATCGGCGCAAGCGGCGTCGGCAACGCCATCGACACCCGCGTCAGCACGCTGAGCGGCCGCGCCGTCGGCGGCGGGGCGTTCATTACGGTGGAAGGCAACACCAGCCTGCCCAGCCTGACTTCGACCGGCGCCAGCTCGGTCAGCAACACCGTCGGCGACATCGAGCTGGGCTCGGTCAACACCAACGGCAACAGCTTCACCGTCAACAACTCGGGCGGCTCGATCCTGAGCGGCACGATCAGCAACGCCACCACCGTCACCCTGACGGCCAATGGCTCGATCGGCAACAAGAGCGCCATCCGCACCACCAACCTGAGCTCGGGCGGCACGACGATCGTCAACCTTAGCGCCAACCAGACGGCCACGGCGGACGGCAGCATCGCGCTGATCGAAACCTATGGCTTGCAGGCCGCCTCGGTCACCGGCGACGGCAACATCACGCTGACCGCCGATACCGCCCGCGGCGGCCGCGACCTGGTGGTGGGCACCATCAGCACCAGCAATGGCGCGGTCGCGTTGTCGACCAGCACGGGCAACATCGTCGGCGCAAACAACAGCAACCGCATCACCGGCAACAGCGTCACGCTGACGGCCGACTACGGCTCGTCGCGCAGCATTGGCTCGGGCAACGCCAATCGGATCCATCTGGACACGCCGTCGCTGACGCTGAACACCCCGGGCAGCATCTACGTCGACAACCTGGCCGACCTGAGCGACCTGACCATCAACCGCAACAACGCACAGGGCAACCAGTACGGCAGCTACGGGTTCCTGACCATCGACGCCCAGAACCTGACGTTCAGCGGGGCCGACACCAGCAACAACACCGCGCTGACCATCGTTCGTGACACCACCGGCCTGAACTTCACGTACCAGGCTATCGGCTCGATCACGCTGAACGACATCGACGTCACGGCCAATGGCTCGGTCAACCTGTCGACCAACCCCTACTACTACACCGGCGGCTCCATCCAGGGCATGACCGGCACGTCGAAGATCACGGCGGGCAACCTGACGTTGTCCACCGGGTCGGGCGACACGCCCAACGCGATTGGCTCGTCCACCCGCGCCCTGAACACGCAGGTCAAGAACATCGCGGCCACGGCCTCGGGCGGCATCTGGTTGAACCAGGCGGGCTCGATCAACCTGGGCAACCTCAACGCAGGCGAAGACCTGTCCGTCACGACGACCACGGGCGACATCCTGGTCGGCTCTGTTCGCTACGGCAGCAATAAGACGCTGACGCTGAACGCGCAGAACGGCAGCATCCTGGACGGCGGCGGCGCCATCTCCGGTTCGGGCACCGGCGCCATCACGCTGACCGCCAAGAACGGCATCGGCACCACCGACGCGGCGATCAAGATCGCGGCCTTGAACAACGCCGTGTCCGCCAGCGTCACCGGCGCCGGTTCGCTGTACCTGGACAGCGTCGGCAGCATGCAAGGCGGCCTGAGCACCTCGGTGGCCAACGGCGAAACGCGCATCACGTCGTCGGGCAGCCTGTTCCTGACCAGCATGACGTCGGGCACGGACGCAGCGGGCAACGGCATTTCGGTGAAGGCGACGGCGGGCAGCATCTTCGTCAAGAACGTGCAGGCCGGCGCCACCCAAGGCCAGGTCACGCTGAACGCCGAGAACGGCGCCATCCTAGCCGACGTGGGCGGCGCCAACATCAAGGCGTACGGCGTCGCGTTGAACGCGCGCAGCGGCATCGGCGTCGACACCGCCAACGGCCGCATCAACGCCAGCGGCCAGCGCGTCGAAGCGACCACGCTGGGCGGCATGTATCTGGCGGCGGACAACAACGCCGTGTACTCGTACCTGTCGGGCGGCATCATCGACATCGCGGCGGCCGGCAACCTGCAAATCGCCAACGCCGTCGCCAGCAATGGCAGCGGCACGATCAAGATCGTGGGCAACGGCACCAACAGCCAACTGGTGGCGGGCAACATCGACGCGGGCACGGGCACGGTCAACATCGACTACAGCAAGACCGGCAGCACCATCGTTGACGACCGCGAGGAATCCACGCGCATCATCGGCAACTCGGTCACGCTGAAAGCCGGCGCGGGCATCGGCGGCGCCGAAGGCTCGGCCGACAACGTGCAGACGACCGCCGCCTTCATCAACGCGGAAGTCACCGGCAACGGCTCGATCTTCCTGGACGACAACCGCGCGGCCGGCACCACGCTGAACGCCATCGCTACGCAGAACGGCGCCATCGGCATCACCACCGCCGGCCCCACGCTGGTGAACAGCGCCAGCACCAAGACGAACTCGGCGACCAACGACATCTCGATTGCGACGTCCAACGGCGACCTGTCGATCAACACGATCGACGCCCTGACCTTGGGCGACGTCACGCTGAAGGCCGCGGGTTCCATCCTGGGCGCGATTCCCGGCAACCTGGTCTTCGGCAACAGCCTGACGGCCACGGCGGGCGGCAGCATCGGCACGGTGGGTAACCTGGCAACCGGCCTGGGCGGCATCGCCCTGCGCACCAACGTTGCGTCGCTGGGCGACCTGACCACGGGTGCCGATGGCGCGGTCATCGCGCTGAACAACGTGGGCACGCGCGCCCTGACGCTGACCGGCGACGTGACGCAAACGGGCGACAACAGCTCGGTCTACCTCCGTTCGTCGGGCGACCTGGACGCGCGTTCGGGCCTGTCCAATACCGCCGACAACGTGCTGCTGTCCTCGAACGGCACGCTGACGGTGGCAGGCACGGGCGTGCAGGCCAACGACACCATCACCCTGGTGGGCCAGCAAGACGTGGTGGCAGCGGGCGCCACGCCGCGCAACATCATTGCGCGCGGCGATACGCTGAACGTCACCAGTGGCGCGGCGGGCGGCAACACGGCGCTGACCACTGAGGTGGCCAACGCCAACGTCAACCTGACCGGCGTCACCACGCCGGCCAACCTGACGCTGAACAATACCGGCGCACTGACCGCCTCGTTGTCCACCGCCAACGGCAACATCACCGCCAACGCCACCGGCACGCTGGACGTGTCGGCCACGGCCGCCGGCAACAACCGCGGCATCGACCTGAGCTCGCAGCATGGCGACGTGGTGGTCGGCACCATCAACGCTGGCGCTGCGAACGGCACGGTCGTGCTGGCCGCCGCCGAAGGCTCGTTGGTGGCCCTGGGCAGCGATGTCACGACCAACAGCCTGGACCTGACCAGCAAGAACGGCATCGGTGACGGCAACGCCGCCTTCACCACGTCGGCGCGCTATCTGAAGGCCAACGTGCTGGGCGCCGGCGACATCGTCGTCGAGGCCACCGGCCCGCTGACGCTGGGCAACATTGCGACGGCTGACGGCAGCATCCAGATCGCCGCCGACGGCGACCTGATCAGCAGCGTCGGCCTGACCGCCGGCAATCACGGCGATGTGTTGCTGGGATCGTCCTCGGGCAACGTCGGCATCAACCACGCCATCACCAACAACCAGGTCAACAACCTGACGGTGATCGCCGCGCAGATCGGCACGGCCGCCGTCGACACCGCCGGCGCGCAAACCTACAACGGTAACGTCACGCTTGGCGGCGACCTGACCGGCGCGTCCATCGACATCTCGGGCAACGCCACGCTGACGGGCGGCAAGCGCACGCTGACCGCCAACGGCGACGGCGGCAATGTCAACATCTCGGGCGCGCTGAACGGTGGCAACCAGCAAGCGGTGATCGTCGCCAACGACGGCAACGTCACGCTGGGCGGCAACGCCATCAACCTGGCCGGCCTGAGCATCGACGGCGCCAACATCAGCCTGCAAAACGTCGCGACCAGCGGGGCCCAGCAGTACAACGGCGACACCACGCTGCGCGGCCTGTACACCACCGGCAACGGCGCTTTCGGCGTCGATGGCGACACCGTGTTGGCTGGCGGCGTCAACGTGTACACGGGCAACGGCGCGGTTACGTTCACGGGCGACGTCTCGGGCGCGAACGCGCTGACCGTTCTGACGGCCGGCGCCACCACCTACGGCGGCGCGGTCAACACCGCATCGCTGAACCAGGTCGGCACCGGCGTCACTGCGCTTAACGGCGGCAGCGTCACAACGACCGGCATGCAGTCCTACAGCGCCGCTGTGGTGCTGGGCGCCGACACGACGTTGAGCGGCAGCGGCGTCACGCTGGCCGATGGCGTAGACGGCGCGTACGCGCTGACTGTGGACGGCCCGGCCACGCTGGCCGGCGCCATCGGCGCCAACACCAAGCTGGCCAGCCTGACCGTCAACGGCCCCGCCACGCTGACCACCGGCAGCATCGCCACCACCGGCAGCCAGCACTACCAGAACGACGTCACGCTGGGCAGCGACCAGTCGCTGTCCACCACCACCGGCAACGTCACATTCGACGGCGCGCTGATCGGCGGCCGCAACGTCGTGATCAACTCGACAGCGGCGGGCGACATCAGCTTTAACGCCGTGGGCAGCGCGGGACAACGCCTGGGCAACCTGACGGCCAACACCGCCGGCGCGACCACGTTCAACGGCGCGGTATACGCCGCGTCCGCGCAGACGGACGCCCCCGGCACGGTCGCGATCAACGGCGGCCTGGTCGACACGACGGGCACGCAAACCTTCCGCGAACGGGTCTCACTGGGCGCGGATACGGTGTTGAAGGGCAGCAGCGTCAACCTCTTGGGTGGCGGCAACGGCCCGCACGACCTGACCATCGACGGCGACGCCGTGTTCAAGGGCGCGTTCGGTGCGCAGGACGCGCTGGCGAGTCTGACGGTGAACGGTACGTCAAGCCTGGACGGCAGCATCGGCACGACCGGCAAGCAGTCGTACAACGGCGAGGTCACGCTTGACGGCGACGTTGCGTTGACGACCCAAGGCGGCAGCATCACGTTCAACGACAAGGTGGCCAGCAGCCAGGGCGGCGGGCACGATCTGTCGCTGTCGGCCGGTGCGGGCAATGTGACGTTTACGGACGCCGTGGGCGACGACGCGGGTGGCCGACTGGGTAACATCACCATCGCCAGCCAGGGTGCGACCGCGCTGAACGGCGCGGTGTACGCGGCATCGGTCACGTCGGACGTGGGCGGCACAATCGGCATCAACGGCGGGCTGGTCGATACGACCGGTGCGCAGTCCTACGGCGAACGCGTGGTGCTGGGCGGTGACACCGTCCTGAAGGGCAGCACGGTGGGCCTGTTGGGCGGCGCCGACGGCTCGCATGAGCTGACCATTGACGGCGACGCCGTGCTGAAGGGTCCGATCGGTGCACAGAATGCGCTGGCCGGCCTGACGGTGAACGGCAAGTCCACGCTGGGCCAAGGCAGCATCGCGACCACGGGCGACCAGTCGTACCAAGGCGCGGTCACGCTGGGCGGCGACGTCACCGTGGCCAGCCGCGACGGCGACATTCGCTTCAACGACGCCGTTGACGGCGGGCACGACATGACTGTGTCGGCGGACAAGGGCAACGTCGAATTTGCCGGCCCCGTCGGCCAAGGTTCGCGCCTGGGCAACCTGACGATCAATGCGTCGGGCGACACCGTTCTGGACGGCCCGGTCCGCACCGCGTCGCTGCAAACCAGCGGCAACGGCGACCTGCTGATCAACGGCGGTTCGGTCGACACCACGGGTTCGCAGCAGTATGGCCAGCACGTGATCCTGTCCGGCGTGGACACCACGCTGACCGGCACCAACGTGCAACTGAAGGCCGGCGTGGACGGCACCGAGTCGGGCCAGCAAGGCCTGATCATTGCCGGCAACGCCGACATCCAGGGCGACATCGGCGCGACAACGCCGCTGCGCGGCCTGGCGATCGAAGGCACCACCACGATGGGCCCGGGCAAGGTCGTCACGACCGGCGACCAGGTCTACACCGGCGCGGTGACGTTGACCGGCGACCGCGACCTGACCAGCACCACGGGTTCGGTCGTGCTGGGCAGCAAGCTGGACGGCAACGGCAACAACCTGGCCATCAACGCGGGCAAGAACGTGCTGGTGGCGGGCGACGCCACCAGCCTGGGCTCGCTGACGCTGCGCGCCGTGGACACCATCGTGTTCAACGGTGACGTCAGCGCCTACCGCGTGCAGCAGCTGGAGGCCAAGTCCGCCAGCTACAACGGCAACGTGCGCGCCTCGGGTCCCGACGGCATCGACATCAAGGGCGGCAAGGTCGCGTTCGGCAAGGACGTCACCGCCGACACGGGTTCGATCCGCATCACCAACACCGACCCGACCGGCACGACGACGTTCGCCGCCGGCTCGACGGTGAAAGCCGCCACGGGCTTCACGCAGACCGGCGGCGCCGGGCTGACGCTGCCCGCGCAACTGCTGGTGACCCAAGGCCCCATCAACCTGGGCGCACCCGCCACGCTGCAAGGCGCGAATGCCACCATCAGCACCAACGGCGACATCACCGCCGTTGGCCTGATGGGCCCGCAAACGGCGTTGACGCTGGCCGCCGGCCCGTTGGGCGCGCTGCGCATCGGCCTGAACGACGCCGATCTCAGCCACAAGCTGAACGTGGCCTCGTTGACCGTTCCGACCGCCGGTTCGGCCGACGTGTGGGGCACGCTAGGAGGCAAGACGGGCGCCGTGGCGGCCGCTTCCATCAAGAGCTCGCTGGTGGGCTCGCCGTACTACCTGAACGGCACCACGTGGGGTCCGACGGGCGTCATCGACCGCCTGTCCGCCATCACCGCGCCGCAGCCGGTCATCCCGACCACGCCTACCGCCTCATCTTTGTTCCGTGGTACGGTCCCGTCTGATAGTTTCGGCCCGGACCCGCTGGGCGCCTACGCCGATCCGCAGGTGCTGAAAGTGGCCTCGGCCACCTTCAACTGGCAACTGCCTTCCGGCGACAACGCCATGCTGAACGTGCCGAACGGCAACACGTCGGTACTGCAAGCCCCGGCCGCCAACCCGCAACAACCCGTCGCCGAAGGCAGCCCGTCTTCCGACGACGAGCGTCGCGACAACGACGCGCAATCCCGCACTCTTTGATTCGACACCATGACTACGCAGACTTCGCTTCCCCTGTTCTACGAACAACCCCGTCCCCTGGCTGCCGGCGTGCACGCCAACCTGTCGCTGGCCGGCAACACTGGCTTTGCCTATGCCGCCACCACCAACGCCGTGCCGTTGGTGGCCACCGAGCTGCCGACCGCCTGCCGCCACTTTCCCATTGTCTTCACTGACGGCGATCAGCCCACGCCCGTCGCGGTGCTGGGCGTGCGCGGCCAGGAAAACCTGTTCGTCGACGCCGACGGCCAATGGCGCGCCGGCACCTACATCCCGGCTTACGTGCGCCGCTATCCCTTCATCTTCATGGAGAACGAAGACCGCAGCCAGTTCACGCTGTGCGTCGACGAGAAGGCCGCCTCGGTGGTCGAAGGCCGCGACAATCCGTTCTTCGACGAAGTTGGTGAGCCCACGGACCTGGCCCGCAGCGCGCTGGAATTCTGCCGCGACTACCAGAACCAGCACGCCTACACGATGGAGTTCGCGCAGGCCCTGGCCGCCGCCGATCTGCTCATCGAGAACCGCGCCGACATCACCCTGCCCGATGGCCAGCGCCTGGCCATGTCCGGCTTCAAGGTGATCGACGAAGCCAAGTTCAACAAGCTGCCGGACGACGAGTTCCTGCGCTGGCGCGCCAATGGCTGGCTGCCGCTGGTGTACTGCCACCTGCTGTCGATCAACACCTGGCCCGCGCTGATTAACCAGGTGCAGCCGACGGCTGCGGTTGAGGAAAGCGCCGCCGACGCGTAAGCAGTGTCGTGGTGGATCAGAAAGGCCGGCCCGCTCTTTGCGGCCGGCCTTTTTTGTTTTGGGGCGGCCCTTTGGTTTGGGGCTGTTTCGCTGCGGTCTTGTTGCGGTCTTGTTGCGGTCTTGTTGCCTTTCGCCTAGGGCTTTGCGTATGCCTGCGCAATGCCCTGCCGCTCGATACGACGCGCAAACATGGCGAAGCTGGCTCGCACGATGCTGGGCTTGAGCAGAAAGTCGTGCGACTCGGCCGCCAGCGCATCGTCCACCGGCTTCACCTCGCCGTAGGCGGCAGCGGCCAGCAATTGATTACGCGCGGCGCGCTCGATCAGCACGGACAGATACAACGTTTCTTCCACAGAACCGGTGGCCGCCAGGAACCCGTGGTTGGCCAACAGCACGCAGCGCTTTTTGCCCAAGGCGGCGGAAATGATTTCGCCCTCCTGGTCGGCGATCGGCAAGCCCGGCCATTCCTTCAGATGCGCACAGTCGTTGTGAAACGGCGTCGCGTCCATGTGCGACACCACCAGCGGGCGCCCGGTCATGGCCAGGGTCGACACATAAGGCGGGTGGGTATGCACGATGCAGCGCACATCCGGCCGGTTGCGATAGACCCAGAAATGAAACCGCACGGCGGGATTGGGCGTGCCCTCTCCTTGCAGCACGTCCATGTCGTCGTTGATGCGAATCACCGTGTCCGGGCGGATCTCGTCGAAAGCCTGGGCCAGCGCCGTCGTGTAGTAGGAGCCGTCATCGTTCTTCACGGTGATCTGCCCTGCCAGCGTCTCCGAGTGCCCTTCCCTTGCCAGGATGCGGCAGCTTAGGGCGATTTTTTCCCGCACGTTCCAGTTGCCGAAATCGAGCTTGTCGGCCGAGCGCTTGAAAAACGCGTCGGACTGCATTGCCTTGTCATCCACACTCATCTCCTGATGCCTTGCCGGTTGGCACACCCTTGCCATTACATCCGGCAGGGGTTTTCCGGGCCTTGCCCCCAACTGCACAGGGCTTGTCCGAGAGTGCCAGGGCCTAGGGTAAACGGCAGGTGCGTGCGCGATCAGCGTCGATACAATGATTTCGCGGGCGCTTGGCCCGCCCAGAAAGTCGGGTTCATCCATCGACATGCAAGCCGCCCAACCGCTTCCGCCTGCCGCTTCCCAGCAAGAGCCGGACCTGAATTTCGCCCCCCGTTTTCGTCCCTTTTACGAGGCCGAACTGTCCGGCTATCAGGCGCGGCTGAACAAGCTGGTGCTGCCGGGAGACTTCCTGCCGCTGACCCTGCAACCGCGTCTGCATTTGCAGGCATGCCGCCTGCGCGCGGGCGGCCTGGCCGTGAACCTGGAATCCACCCCCATGACGGTGCAGCACCGGGCCGAACACGCGGCCGATGCGCTGCGGGCGGAATTCCTGGCCAGCTTCATCATCGAAGGACACGGCACCATCAGCCAGAACGGCGCGAGCCTGCCAGTGGAAACGGGCGACATCATTTTTCGTACCACCGCCCTGCCTTCCGAAGTGCGCATGCTGACGGACTCCAGGCTGGTCGTGATCAAGGGGTCCTTGTTGAACCTGCTGGGCATGCACTTGCAGGATATCTCGCAGTTCACGGCGCAACGCGCGGCGTCGACACTGCCGATGGTGCGCACAGCGCACCACTGCCTGGGGCATGTTTTTTTTGAGCAGCCCGACGCCGTCAGCCCCACGTCCAGCATGTTTGCGGAACAGGCGTTGATCTCTTTGCTGGCGGCCATCTACACCAGCCAGGCGCTGGAGCAATTGCCGACCACCGAGCGCGGCCCCATCGAAAGCTGGCAGGCGATTACCAGCTACGTGGATACGCACATCACCGACAATGACTTGTCCGTGGCAGCGGTGGCGCGCGCGCTGCGCGCTTCCAGCCGCTGGGTGCATCGCTTGTTCCAGATGCGCGGCATCCAGTATGGCCAGTACGTGCGCGAGCGCCGGCTGCAACTGGCCCGCAGCGCACTGGAAGATCCGTGCAGGGCGCATGTCCCCGTCAAGGACATTGCGCTGGCCTGTGGGTTTCAGGACGCCAGCCACTTCAGCCGATGCTTTCAGCAACGCTTCGGCAGCCCGCCGAACAAATATCGTGCGGCGGCGCTGGAGCGGGATCAGTAAACGGCCGGCTGAAGATCAGGGCGCGGAGCGTGCCCGGGTGGTGGGCTTCATCAAGAACGCCGACGTGCCCGCAACGACGCCCAGCACCGCCAGGTACGCGCCCACGGGCACGATGCTGTCGAACCGAGCCACCAACATTGCCGACACCATGGGTGCCAGGCCACCCCCGATTGCGGCGGAAAACTGCACGCCGATCGACAGGCCCGAGTACCGCAGCTCTGGCGGAAACTGGGCGGCGTAAAGGCTGGACTGGGGCGCAATCATCATGGCGTAGTTCAAAGCCATGGCGACGAACGCGGCCACGCTGTAAGCAAACAGCGAGCCGCTGCCCACGGCCATGAAAATCGGCACTGCCATCACGGCCAGCAACAGCCCACCCCATCCGCAAACGCGTCTTGCGCCAAAGCGGTCGCCCAACATGCCGAACACGGGAATGGTGAACGTCATCACGGCCGCGCCGTAAAGCAGCGCTTGCAGCGCGTCTGATCGGCTAAAGCCCAGCGTCGATACCGCATACGACACCGAGAAAACAAGAAAGGTGTAGATCAACGTCACTTCGGCCAGCTTGCATCCCACGCACAGCAACAACGCCTTGCCATGCTTGCCCAGCAATTCGGCCACGGGCAGTTTGACCTGCGTTTGCTCGGCCTTGACGCGGGCGAAATCGGGCGACTCGTCGATGCCACGGCGTATCAATATCCCGACCACGATCAACACCGCGCTGGCCAGGAACGGCAGCCGCCAGCCCCACGACAGAAAGTCTTCTTCAGGCAGCCGCGTGACCAGGGCGAAGGCGCCCACCGACAACAGGATGCCCAGCGGCGACCCCACCAAAGGCAGGCTGCCAAACAAGCCCTTCCATCGCGGTGGTGCGTGTTCCACGGCCATCAGCATGGCGCCGCCCAGTTCGCCACCAAACGACAGGCCTTGCCCGATGCGCAGCGCCACCAACAAGATCGGCGCCCACACACCAATTTGCTCGTAGGTGGGCAACAGCCCGATCAGCACCGTACAGATGCCCATCATGAGCAGGCTGAGCGTCAGCATGGACTTGCGCCCGATGCGGTCCCCGAAGTGCCCGAACAGGATCCCGCCGATGGGCCGCGCCAGCATGCCGCTGGCAAAGGCCGCAAACGCCGCCAGCGTGCCGGTCAAGGGGTCGAACTGCGGGAAGAACAGCTTGTTGAATACCAGTGCGGCGGCGGTGCCGTACGCCAGAAAATCAAACGCTTCAACGGCTGTGCCCACGACCGTGGCCACAGAGATTCGAAGCAGGTTCGGCTTTTCTTCAGCCCCTACGTTCACGTCAGGTCGAGAGATCGCTTCCATGTTTTTCCCCAGTGTGTTTTGTGTTGGTGTGTTGTGGCGCGACGTAACCCGGCAGTTCTTCGATGCGCCGGCGCCAAGCCGACAGGGCGGGATAGCCGTCCAGATCGATGCCGGCCTCTTCTGCCAATGCCAGATAGCCATAACAGGCGATGTCCGCGACGCTGCGTACGGTCGCCAGCCAAGGGCTGACGCCAAGGCGCTTTTCCAGCTGGTGCAACAGCCGATCCGTCCGCTGCTTCAGCCCCTGCACATCAAGCAGCGCTTCACTGACGCCCAGGTGATGCGCGGCCTCGGCATGGCTGACCACCTTGGTCAGCCGCAACGGCTGCAAGCTGTTGGCAATTTCGTTGGCCGACACCGACAGCCACGCGTGCATCTGCGCGCTATGAGGAAGCGGCGCCAGCCACTGCGGGGCGTGTTTCTGCGCCAGGTACATCAGGATGGCGTGGCTGTCCCAAACGGCCAGACCGTCGTCATCGATCGCCGGGACTTGTCTCCACGCGCTGATGCGTTCGAACGCCTCGGTCTGGTTCTTGCGCGCCAGCACATCCATGAACTCACGCCGATAGGGCAATGCGATCAACGCCAGGAAGAGGCGCACCTTGTAGCAATTGCCGGATCGGGGATGGTCGTAGAGCGTAATCATGGGGAGCGGGGCCGGATGCCTGTCAGAGTGCCTGCACGGGGAGATGCAGGGAATCTTAGGGGCGCCCGCTCGGGGGGAATTGACAACGCGCGCACGCGGATTGACCGGGAGCGACAGGGGCACGCTTGCGGGCGCCGCTTTCTACGGCCGCCCCCTGGGTCTCGTCGCGCAATTCATCATGCGCGACCAGAATCCTTCTAACCTCTCGCGGCTCAAACTGGAAAAGCGGTCCGCCAATGCGTGCGTTGGTCAGCAACATAACGCCCGTCACGCCACATTGACGGCCTCCTGACCCGCCGGCGTTTCCACGATGTCGTTGACGAACGCGGCGACCCGCGTGATCACGTCGTTGCGTTCGAGGGCAAGCGGGGTCATTGCGTTGCGGTTGTCGTCCAGCAAATGCAGGGACACGTTTGCGTTGCAGGCGCGGTTCACAATGTCGAAGGCGTTCGAGACCGAGGCGATGTCATCGTTGCGCGCGTGCAAAACGAGGCACGGGGCGCGCAATATATGCATCCGTCGCCATACCGACACCGCGAGTTTTCGCGCCTGGGCCAGCGACCCCCAGGGGATGCGGGGCAGCGACGCGTCGCGGTTCGCAATCACGCGATGGCGACCGATGCGCAGCGTATGCAAAAGCGTTTGCAAAAGCGGCAACAGCAAGCCCAGCCTCGCGTAGCGCCGCAAGCCTGGGCCGTCGTGACGGAACGCGGGGGATAACGCCAGTACACCGGCCACGTGCAGCGGGCGTTCCTGCGCCAAGGCCAGCGCCAGCATGGCGCCGACCGCCTGTCCGCCCACCACCAGGTGGTCGACGCGGCTTGCCAGCAGGTCGGCACCGCGCCGCACGCTTGCAAGCCAATCCAGCCAGCTTGTGCGCACCAGTTCATCCAGCGTGCCGCAATGACCGGCCAGCTTGACGGCCAGCACGGTGTAGCCGCGACGGTGCAACCCCAGCGCCAGCGCACGCATGTCTTCCGGTGTGCCCGCCAGGCCATGAACCAGCAGGATGCCCGTGCGACCGCGCGCGCCTGTGCCGGTCAACAAATAGTCGTGCGCCTGTTGCTCCAACGGTTCGATATAGGCCGGGACGGCGCACACGGCTGACGGCGAACGGCAAGCACCCGCGCGCAAGCCCGGTTCCATGGCGCGGCGGTACGCGTCCAGCGTGTGGAACATCTTTTCGCTCAGTCGGAAATTCGTCTCGGCGTACGTCCGGGCGCGGGTCAGGACCGCCTGCGCATCGCCGGCGTTGTGTCGGATTTGCAGGATGCGGTCGACATAGCCCGCGATGTCACCCGGCGCGGCCAGCCAGCCGGTCTGGCCGGGCACGACGATTTCGGGCAGGCCGCCGACGTCGCTGGCGACAACGGGCCGGCCCATGGCGTAAGCCTCGGGCACCACGCGCGACCAGGCTTCCGTTGCCGAGGGCACCAGCACCACGTCCGCCGCCCGGATCATGTCGGGCACATCGGTGCGGTGTCCGGCGAACACCGCGTGGTCCGAGATGCCCAGCTCTATCGCCAAACGGTAAAGCTCGTACGCATAGGCGCGGGTGGCGGCGGTCGGCATGCCCACGACGAGCGCCACGGCAGGCACGCCCAGGGCGCGCAGTCGATGCACCACACGCAGCAGATCGGCCTGGCCTTTTTCGGGACGCAACATGCCCACGGTGGCAATGACGTATGCCTCGTCCGGGGCCGGGATTTCCAGGCCTCGGCGGATGCGCAATGACGCGTCCGCGTCTTCGGCCTGGCGGAAGAACTCGTCGCCCGCCCATTCACCCACGACACTGATGCGGTCGTCGCGGAACAGCCGCGCCGCCAGCAGTTCCTGCTTGCCCACGTTGCTGGTGGCGATGACGTGATCGCAGCCGAAGCGCCATTCCAGCCGCCGGCGTGGCGACGTGCGCATGGGTTTGGCGAAATGCCGGGTTCGAACCACCGCGCACAGGTCGCGGCACAGCGCGGCGGCTTTACCGTCGACGCGACTGTGGCTGTCGATCACCTGGATATTCAATGCCTTCACCGCGCGGCGCAATGCCAGCACGGTCGACGGCGCGTACGCCGGCTTGAAGTCGATATCCACAGTTGTCAGGTTGCGCTCGCGCGCCGCGCCACTGACGGCGCTGCCCGAGGGCGCTGCGATAGCTACGTCGTAGCCATGCCTTTGCAGCCAACTTGCCTGTTCCAACGTGCGAAATTCCAGCCCGCCAAGACTTGGTTCAGCCAGCGTGTGCAGGATGCGCATGATGCTCCAGTACGTTGCGGCAGGCAGCCAGGACCTCGTCGGGCGTGATGGCGTTGATGCCGTCCTGAGGGCGGCGCGGCACCACAGCGGCCGAGCCGGGCCGCTGCCAGAACCATTCAGGATTCGTTTCGTTGAAAATGCCCACGTAGGGCACACAGGCGCCTTGCGCGATATGCGAGGGCCCGCAGTCGTTGGCGACCACCAGGCGCGCGCGCAGCATGATGGCGCTTAGCTCTGGAATCGTGCGGCAATACGCAACCGCAAAGTCCGGCCGCTGCATCGCCTGCAAGGCGTCTCGTTCAGCGGCCTCTTGCTGGCCCAGCACGAAGAGGAAGCGGGCGCCCTCGCCCATCACGCGCTTCAGGCCGTCTGCCAACTGCACATAGTTGGCCAGGCTCCATCGCTTGAACGCGCCCGAGCCGCCGCCGGGAATCATCACCACATCGGCACTTTGCGCGGTGCGCAAATGCGAGCCCGCCAGCGCTTCGAAACAGGCGCGCGGCACGCGTTCAACGTCAAAGGGACGATAGGAAGCCAGCATGTTCAAGTTGGCCTGCCCGATATATTCGGCGATGTTCTTGCGGTGCCAATGCGTCCACACGATGTCGGTCAGCCGTCCGTGGCGAAAGCCCAGGCGGATGGGCGGCAAGCGCAGCAGATTGACCAGGCCGAAACGTTCGCTGCTGTGATGCAGGCTGACGGACACCTGCGTCTCTTTTTTCAGGCAGCGCAGATAGCCGCCAAGTGTCGAGGTGCGCACGAATTCATCCACCCACGGCAGCGCCTGGTAGAACGCGCCCACATCGTCACGCGCAACCACGCTGATTCGTCGAGACGGCCACCATTCTTTCAGCTGATATAGCGTTGGCATGGCAACGATCTGGTCGCCCAGCTTTTGCTGGCTTCTGACATACACCACGATTTCCGACATCGGCGTCCTCCATGCTTGTCAAAGCGGCCGATTGGCCGCAGGCGGCAATGTATCGAGACGAGAGCGGAAAAGTTCTCGGATCTCATTAACCTTTGTAAAGAAAGGTACGAGGGCACTTAAAACGTCTACACAATTTATCAGACGCGCCGCGTGCCCACACGTACGTTTTTCACCCCGGACCGGCGCCCTGCCGGGCCTGGCGCATCATGCGCATCGCCAGGGTGGCCACCGCCGCCACCAGCGCCTCGCTGGAATCCGAATTGCCCATGACCAGCACCGCCAGCTTGTCCTGCGGCGCCAGCACCCAGCGCGAATGAAACGCTTCCGTCGCCCCGCTGTGTTCGCGCAGGGACGTGGCGGTGACCACGTTGTCGTCACAGGGCGCGGCCAGCCACGACAAGGCGAATCGGCAATCCAGGTCCAGCCCGTCGCCCGCCACTGTTTGCAGCCCCAACAGGGTTTGCGCGGATTGCACCGTCAGCACGCGCCGGGCGTCGGCGCTGACGGCGGCGCTGACGTCGACATTGACTTCGGCCCTGCCTCCGGGATTTCCCGCAGCCCGGCTTCCGTAAGCGCCGCCCGCGAACAACATGCTGCTAAAGCGCGCCATCTCGGATGCGCTGACCCATAACCCGTCCGCCGCCTCGTTGGGCTGTGGCGCTTCCGGCCAAGGCCGGCCGCGCCGGTAGCCCACCGCGCGTTGCTCCAGCATGCGCTCGTGCGGTCGAAACCCGGCGCGCGGCATGTTCAAGGGTTGAAGAATTGTGCGGCGCACATAGGCGTCGAACGGCTCTTCGGCCACGTGCGCCACCATGTCGCCCAACAAGGCGTAAGCCATGTCGGCGCGGGCGCGGCCCATCGTGTCCTCCAGCGTGCCGGGGTGCAGGTTCAGCAAGTTTCGTGCCGTGTAAGGCGCGGCGCCCATCCACTGCATGGCGTTGCGGCGCGGCTCGACGTGCCAATCGGGCAAGGCGCCCGCGGCCGGCGCGTCCAGCGACAGCCGGCCATCGTCGGCGGCATGCAGCACACCGGCCGCCGTGACGATTTTGCTGATGGCGCCCACGCGATACAGCGTGTCCCCGGTGGCGCGGCGGTGCCGCAACGCATCCGCCACCCCAAAGCCCGTGCTCCAGACTATGCGCTGGTCCTCAACGATGGCGATCGACACGCCGGGCACCTTGGTCAGGGCCATGTCGTAGGGAATGCGCTGGGTCAGGTAGCTCACGACCGCCGCGTAATCGCCTTTGGCGATCGTGGCGGGCGCGGCGGGCGGCAGCGTCTGGCAACCGCCGCCGGCAAGCAACAGCGATCCGATGGCGACCAGGCGGCTTAGCGAAAACATGGAGGACGCATACCCTGCGAAAGAGGAATGCCGTGATGCTATCCATGCCGCGTCGCGGGATCTTTCCCGCTTTGTATGGAGTTTGTGAAGATCTTTGTCGTGACGCGCGCGACCTCGTCGGCGGCGCGCTCGGTCGCGCCGCGTTCGGTCGGGGCGCGTTCGGTCGGGGCGCGTTCGGTCGGGTAGCGTTCGGTCGGGCCGCGCCAGGTCAGGCGGCGTTCCAGCTGATCACGAAGCGGGCGCCGCCCAGGGGGCTGTCGGCCACCTGGGCCATGCCGTTGTGCCAGTGCGCCACGCGGCTGACGATGGCCAGTCCCAGCCCCGTGCCGCCCGTGTCGCGCGCCCGGCTTTCGTCCAGCCGGATAAACGGTTCGAAGATTCGTTCGCGGTCGGCGGGCGGCACGCCGGGTCCGTCGTCGTCCACCGTCAGCACATAGTGCTGCGGGGCCGGGCTGGTCAGCCCCACCTGTACCCGTTCGCCCGCGTGCCGGATCGCGTTTTGCAGCAGGTTGAGCAAGGCGCGCGTCATGTAGCGCGGGTGCAGGTGGACGTCATCCGAGTCGCACCGCGTCACCTCGCAATGCACGCCCAGCAGCTCGGCCTCGAACGCGGCATGCTGCACCACGGCATCCAGCCAGCCGCGCGCGTCCTGCGCTTGTAACGGTACGTCTGCACTCTTGTGCTGCAAGCGCGCATACATCAGCAGTTCCGAAGCCATGCTGTCCAGCTCGGCCACGTCGCTTTTCATGTCCTCGACCAAGCGCTTGCGCGCCTGGGGGTCCGCCTCGCGGTCGATCATGTCCAGCTCGAACGACAGCCGCGCAATGGGCGTGCGCAGTTCGTGCGACACCGCGTTGGTCAGTTCGCGCTGATTGCTGATCAGCGCGGCAATGCGATCCGACATCTGGTTGAACGTATCGCCCAGCCCACGGATGCTGGAATAGCGCGACAGGCGGGCGCGCGCCTGCAAATCGCCCTGCCCCATACGGTGCGCGGCGGTCTTCAGCGCTTCCAGATCGCGCCAGATCGGCAGCGCCCACACCAGCATGAAGCCGCACAGCAGCAAGCCCAGCGCGGTGTAGATGGCCACGATCACCCAGGTGCCGACAAGCGGCTCGGGCGGCATCTTGACCAGCAACCACTGCGCGCCCGGCCCAGGCAGCGCGGACACGAAGCTCATCTGCTTGTCACGCAGAAAGAAGCCGCCCGCTTCGATGGTGCGCCGCTCGTCGTCAGTCAGCGCGAAGTCGGGCGAGTTGTAGTCGGCCGGGTCCATCACCCGCAAGGCCAGACCGTAATGCGGGGCCAGGGTATCGCGCACATAGTCGCGGCGCGCCTCGGGCGGCACATTGGCCAATTCCAGCTTCAGGCTGTGCAGCTGCCCGCGCACCGCTTCGCGCGTGTAGTTCGCGGTCTCGGGCTCGAAAAGGTAATTGGCCACCCGATCGACCACTTCGTTCGACAGCACAAAACCGATCGCCAGCACCACGAAGATGCGCAGAACGAACTTAAGCATCGCCGAGCTCGTGCGCCTTCGGAGAAAACAGGTAGCCCTTGCCCCAGACGGTCTTGATACGTGCCGGGTCGCGCGGGTCATCGTCCAGCTTGCGGCGCAGTTTGCTGACGCACACGTCCACACTGCGGTCCAGGCCATTGAATTCAATGCCGCGCACCGCGTTCAGCAGATCGTCGCGCGTCAGCACCTGCCCGGCCTGGCTGGCCAATGCCCACAGCATCTCGAATTCCATGGTCGTCAGATCGACTTCCACCCCGGCAAGGGCGACCGAACGCGTCTGGCGGTCAATCGACAGCGGACCGAACGCCAGTTGATCCGGCTGCGCGTCCGTCTGGTTGCGGCGGCGCATCAAGGCGCGAATGCGGGCCAGCAGCACGCGCGGCTCCACGGGCTTGATGACGTAATCGTCCGCGCCGGACTCCAGCCCAAGAATCTGGTCCAGATCGTCTTCACGCGCGGTCAGCATCAGGATGGGCGCGGAAGAAAACGCGCGCAGGTCGCGGCAAACCTGCAAGCCGTCGCGGCCCGGCAGCATCAGGTCCAGGATGGTGATGGCCGGGTCATGGCGCCGAAACGCCTCTACCGCCTGGTCACCGCGATAGGCCTGGGCGACCTTGAAACCGTGTTGCTCCAGAAACTGCGCAATCAGGCGCGAGAGCTTCGGATCGTCTTCAACTAACAAGGCCTTGATCATGGTGTCGGGACAAGAGGAGATCGGAAGATAACGGACCGGATGGCAATGGCTACCGGGCATTTTTGCCCGGCAAGCATACACCGAATAAAACGGCGCCTCGGCGCCCCCTTCTTGAGGGTGGCAACGCCATGAAAGTGGCCCACGCCGCATCGGAAATGGGGTTTTCAGGCGTACTATCGTTGGTGTTCATGCATGCGCGTAAAGCCATCACTACAAGGCGGGCGGCATGACGCCGTCGCACACAGCGGCAACCGCGCCGCCCACAACTTCGGGCGGCCTTATCGACCTATTGTGGAGTCGATCATCATGAACACGTCCAGTGGCGAACGCGCCTTTGCCGGACCCATTCCCCAGCTATACGAGCGGTATCTGGTCCCGATGATTTTCGACGGATATGCGCGGGACATAACGCGGCGAGTCGCGGCCCTGGCCCCGTCATCCGTGCTGGAAATCGCCGCGGGCACCGGGGCGGTCACACGCCATCTGGCGGCCCAACTGCCCGCCGGCACCTCCATCGTATCGACCGATCTTAGCCAGCCGATGCTGGAACATGCCATGAGCCTGGGCACGAGCCGCCCCGTCACGTGGCGCCAGGCCGATGCCATGAAGCTGCCCTTTGCCGATGGCGCTTTCGATGCGGTGGTATGCCAGTTCGGCGCCATGTTCTTTCCGGACAAGGCGGGGGCTTTTTCCGAAGCGTACCGGGTGCTGCGGCCAGGTGGCACATTCCTGTTCAACGTCTGGGATCGCATAGAAGACAACGAATTCGCCGACTGCGTCACGCAGGCAATGGCAACGCTGTTCCCGGCAGACCCGCCCCGGTTCATGGTGAAAGTGCCGCACGGCTATTACGACCAGGCGCAGATCCGCGGCGCGCTGGCGGCGGGCGGGTTTACCGGGGCCATCACCTTCGATACGATGGCCATGCAAAGCCTCGGCGAGTCACCCCGCAGCGTCGCCGTCGCCTATTGCCAGGGCACGCCGATGCGTGCCGAACTGGAAGCGCGCGACGCCGGCATTCTGGAGAAGGCAACGGACGTTGCCGCTTCGGCGGTTGAAGACCGCTTTGGCCCGGCTGGCATCACGGGCAAGATCCAGGCGCACGTCGTTGTGGCGACGCGATAGGCAGTCCCCCGGCGCGTTCGCTCCCCGCGTTCGCCACCCGCGTTCGCACCCCTACTCTGCCCTGGCCCCCGACACCTTGACCGTCTCGGCCCACCGTTTGGTTTCGGCCGCGATGAATGCCGTAAATGCTTCCGGCGTCGAGCTGATCGGGTTCAGCGACATCGCGGCGTTGGCTTGCACAACTTCGGGCGTCTTCAACGCCTGGCCGATGGCCTCGTTCATGCGAGCGATGATGGCCTGCGGCGTGCCCTTGGGCGCCACGATGCCGCCCCAGGCCACCGCTTCAAAGTTGGGAAACCCGGATTCGGCCATCGTCGGCACGTTGGGCATGGTGGGCAGGCGCTTGGGGCTGGTGACGGCAAACGCTTTCAACGTTCCGTTGTTGATGAACTGCTGGACACCGTTCACGTTATCGAACATCACGTCGACCCGGCCGCTGACCACGTCGGACAGCGCCATCGACCCGCTTTTGTACGGTACGTGCGTGATATCCAGGGCGCCGACCGCTTTCATCATTTCACCGGTCAGGTGGCTGCCCGAGCCCACCCCGGTTCCCGAGGCGAAGTTCACCTTGCCGGGGTTCTGCTTCACATAGGCCATGAACTCTTGAATTGAATTCGGCTTGAAGTCCTTGCCGGCGACAAGAATATAGGGGTTGTCGAACAGCAAGCCGACGGGTGCGAAGTCTTTGATCGGGTCATAGGGCAGGCTGCGATAGAAGCTGGCATTGACGGCCAAGGTGATGTTGTTGCCAAAGCCGAACGTGTACCCGTCCGGTGCCGCCTTGGCCACCGTGCGGGTGCCCACGATGCCGCCCGCGCTGGCCAGGTTTTCCACGATCACCGGCTGCTTCAGTATTCGCCCGATCTGTTCGGCGACGGGACGCGTCGCCACGTCGGGGCCGGACCCCGCAGCATACGGAATGATGAGCTTGATGGGCTTGTTCGGCCAGGACTGCGCCTGCACGGCCGTCGACAAGGTAAGGGCCAACAGCGCCAAGCATTGGGAAATTTTCATCGGATTCTCCGGGTCTTCCTAAACAGGGCTCATCCCTGCATGATTTGAATCAGGCGCTTCATCCAGGGCGAGTCCGCCTGCCCTGCCGCGATCGCCGGCGCAAAATGATCTCCCGCTAACACCATGGTTTCAACGGGCCGACCCAGCCGACGCAGCTCGGCTTCCATCGTTTTATTGCCCTTGATGATGCGAGGCAGGTCCTCCCGGGCGTACGCCAGCAACATCGGCGGCGTGTCCTGATTCACCCGACACACGGGGCTTGGCGATTCGGCTTCCGATACGTCGTCCAGCAGGTTCTGATGCGTGCGCTCTTCGCCGCTGCCCGGCGTGCGTTCGGGATACCGGATATCCAGCGGCGCACACAAGGGCAAGCACGCAATGATCGACGACGCGGGAATGCCGTGGCGGTGCAGCCCTTGCGCGCTTAATGCGGCAAGCGTCATCAGATGACCACCGGCGGAATGACCTCCCACCGCGATGCGAGCGGGGTCTGCGCCATACTCGTGAATGTTCCGAACCACCCACGACAGCGCGGCATGGCAGTCGTCCAATAGCGCCTGCCATTTGAAGCCTGGCGCGAGTCGATACGATATCGAGACAAACGTAATGCCCGCGGCGACCAAGGCAGGAGCCATCAACGCCACCCATTCCTTGTAGCCATTCGTCCACGCGCCGCCATGGGCGAAGACCAGGACCGGGCTGGGTTGCCCCGCTTGTTTTCGGCTTGGGTACACGTCAAGTTTGTGCGCAGCAGTGTCGCCGTACTGAATGTCGGCGATGCGTTCGCAGCGCTGTACCGCCGCAGCCGAAAGCGCCAACGCCGCGCGGGCGTAGTCCTCGGCTTCGGCGGGATACAGCGGAGGCTGTGGGGCAAGATTGGTAAAGCTCATGGCGATCCGCGTTGATTAGCGTGTTTCTACTGCGTGGAGGAATATTCGATGACGCGAACCGCTGCGGTTCAGCGTGTCACTACATTTGCTATCCATTCCGTTAACGGATGGTTGGGATCTTCGAAACCGTAGATTGCGTCAAAGTGATTTCTGCCGTCCTGCATCAGGGTCTGTGCCTGGTTTCCCGCCTGCGTCCACACGCGCGCGAAATCCTGCGACTGCCTGGCGAATTCCGATGGTTCGTCACTACCCCACGAGATGAGAACGGGCGTGGCGCAGGCGCGCACACGATGCTGCGGCGAGTTTCTGCGTATGACGCCATCGTCGATCTGAAGCATCGGCTGAATCGACGACCAGCGAAACGGCTCGATCTCGAACACGCCGCTGACCATGACCGCACCCGCCAGCGGGTCCCGAGGCAGCCCGTACTCGTGTTCCCAATCCGTTTGCAGGCACATCGCGGTCAGATGGCCACCGGCGGAATGCCCCCCCAGCACGACGCGTTTGGGGTCCCCGCCAAAACGTCCGATGTTGCGGATCACCCAAGCCACCGCCGCGCGTGATTGCCGCGTTATCTCGTCGATGCTGACCTTGGGGCAAAGCGAGTAGTTGACGACGACGGTAGTGAAACCTCGTGCACTCAGGCCGCTGGCCACCGTCGAAAACTCCTTGCTGCTCAGGATGCGCCATGCGCCGCCGTGGATGAAGACGAACACAGGGGCGCCGGCCTGCGCAGCCGGAAAAATGTCCACGGTCTCGTCAAGCGTCGGCCCGTAAGGGACGTCAAGGTGCGCAGGCAGGCGCTGTCGTACGTGCTCGCTTTCCGCGACGTAGTGCTTGGCATAGATCATGAAATCAGGAACGGATTTCTCGACGTCGTACTGAGCGTCTATCTCGTCCTGCGTCTTGAAATCGCGATACAAGGTCGGCATATTTCCCCCGGCGCCTATGCGTTGGAATCCATCGGCTTGTACGCCACGGCTTTGATTTCGATGCGCAGCAGCGGATGCGGCAGCTGGTGCACGGCGACGGTGGTTCTGGCGGGGCCGTCGTAGTCGAAGTACTCGGCGTAGACCTCGTTGTAGCCCTTGAAGTCGCCCATATCGACCAGGTACGTAGAGACTTCGACCAAGTCTTTCAGGCTGGCGCCCGCGCTTTCAAGAATCGCCTTGATGTTCTCGATGACGGCGCGCGTCTGCGCGCGGATATCGGCGTCCAGCACGCCCATGGCGTCGGCGTCGGCGCCCGCAAAGCTGTTGTCGGGGCGGCGCGAACTGGTGCCCGATACAAAGAGAAAGTCTCCGGCACGCTTGATGTGCGGGAACTTGCCGCGTGGCTGCGCGCGCCCTTGGACGACGGTGGATGACAGCTTGCTTTGGGCCATGGGTTTCTCAGTCATTGACGGCGTCCGGTGCATCCACGTGAATGCAAACGTTGGTGAGTTCGGAGTAGAAGTTCAAGGAATGCAGCCCGCCTTCGCGGCCGATGCCCGACAGGCCGCTGCCGCCAAAGGGCGTGCGCAGGTCCCGCAGGAACCAGGCGTTGACCCAGGCGACGCCCACATTCATGGACTGCGCGACGCGGTGCGCCTTGTTGACGTTGCTGGTCCAGATGGTGGCCGCCAACCCATACGGCGTCGCGTTGGCGCGCCGGATGACTTCCGCTTCCGAATCAAACGGCGTGACGTGGCCGATGGGGCCGAATATTTCTTCCGACACGCATCTGGCGTCATCGGCCAGGCCGGCGATCAAGGTGGGCTCGACCCAGAAGCCGCCGTCCAGCGCATTGCCGAAGCTTGGCGTGCCGCCGCCCACGATGAACTGCGCGCCCTCTTGCCGCGCCAGCGCGTAGTAGCTCAGCACCTTGTCGCGATGGGCGGCCGAAATCACTGGCCCCATGTCGGTTGACGCGTCCGTGGGATCGCCCAGCTTGATGCGCCGGGCGCGTTCCGCAAGCGCGCCCACGAAGCGGTCGTAGATGGGCCGCTCGACGAAGATGCGCTCGGAGCACAGGCACACCTGGCCGCTGTTCAAGAACGCCGCGCGCGCCATGCCTTCCACGGTTTTCTCGAAGTCGCAGTCGGCGAAGATGATGGCCGCGTTCTTGCCGCCCAGCTCGAACGACACCGGCTTCACGCCGGCGGCGGCGGCGTGCATGATGGCCGTGCCGGTTTTTGATTCACCGGTAAATGTGATGGCGCTGATGTCCGGATGCCGGGTGATGAATTCCCCCGCCGAGTTCGGGCCAAAGCCGTGCACCAGGTTGAACACGCCGTCGGGCAAGCCCACCGACTGCATCACTTCGGCAAGCAGCGTCGCGGTGCCCGGTGTTTCTTCGGAGGGCTTGGCCACTACCGCATTGCCGCACGCCAATGCCGGCGCGACTTTCCAGCTGAACAAAAGCAGCGGCAGGTTCCACGGCGAAATGATGCCCACCACGCCCAGCGGCTTTCTGACGGCGTAGTTGATGGCGTGGGCGCCGCCCGCCAGTTCGGTGCGAAACGTCTCCAGCGGGGCGGTCTTCAGGATGTCCGCAAAAATACGGAAATTGGCCGCGCCACGCGGGATATCAAGCTTGGACGCCAGCGACACCGGCTTGCCCGTATCGCTGACTTCGGCGTCCAGGAAGTCGTCCGCGCGGCGATCGATCTCGTCGGCGATGCGGTAGAGCATGTCGGCACGATCGGCAACCGACGTGGCGCCCCAGCTGCGTACCGCCCGGTGGCCCGCCGCGACCGCCTCGTCGACCATCGCTTGCGTGGCCTCGTGCACTTCGGCAAAGCGAACGCCCGTTGCCGGGTTGATGCCGGCAAACCGCTTCTGGCTGTCTTGGAACCGGCCATCAATGAAATTTCTGTACTGCTTGAACACGACTGCTCCTTGGCAAATAAGGGCTGGCCTGGCCGGCCCTTCGGAAACACGCTACTGGAGCTTGAACTCCACGACAGCGCCGCCGCTGCCGTATAGCGGTGCATACCCATGCACGATTGCCTGCTTGAAAGTTCCGCCCATCGCGCCCAGCAGCCAATGGAACTGCTTGAGGCCCATGTCCGGATGCGCTTCTTTGGCATAGTCGGGCAGGCTTGCGCGCAGGGCTTGGACGTCGCCGCTTTCCATCAGGGCAAGCAGGCGCCGGTTCCACGTGTCATCGGCGTCGGAAAGAATGTGGTCTTCCTGAAGGTCGATGGTTTCGCGGAACATGCTGTTGGACAGGCCCCCGATTCCCACCACCGCCACACGCTTGTCCTGCAAGGCGGACGCGGCGATGGCGCCCAGCTGCTCGGTCTGCTCGGGGCTGTGATAAAGATTGTTGGCGGCGATGACGACGGGAAGCGCGGCCGTACCGAAGTTCATCAGCGTGGTCACGGTGATCGTGCCCGTGTCTATCGGAAACTGGTCATAGTCGACGCCGCGTGTCTTGATGCCGGCGTCATTGCAAGCCTGCACGCAGCGGTGCGCCAGGGCGGCATCCGAATAGATGTCGAACGCCTGCTCGCCGAACTCGTGCCAGTTTTCATCGACATGCAGGCCGGTACTGCGTGCCCGGGTGATCCACAACTGGTCCAGCACGGCGAACCATTGCGTCGAATAGACCAGCACGCAATCGGGTTTGGATTCGGCCAGCGATTTGCCTGCTTGCGCCAAGGCGTCTCGAAGGCGGCCCCACGGCGCCACGTCGGGGCGCAACTGCGGCAGCGGACTGCCCGGTACAAGAAACGCGGATACGATGCTCATGTCATTCCCCTTTTTCTTATGCAGACGGTGCAATCAGGCGGCCTGGGCAGCCGGCGCCAGGCGTGAAAGGCCCGCGTCGTGAAGGTTCCATTCGATCACCGCGTTGCCGGTGCCGATGACGGTGCCGTAGCCATGCAACTTGCCGGCCAGCTCGGGATAACCCATTGCGGCATGCATCCAGGTGAAGGCGCCGGACTTCACTTCGGCGAACGCTTCATCGATAAACTGCGGCAACAGCTGGAAGGTCTCTTGCATGCGGCCTTGCCGCATCAGGTTGATCATGCGCACGTCCCACTTGTAGCCGTCATAGCGTTCGGGGTGCTCTTTGGTCATGTCTTCGGGCAGCTCCGGCTCTTCATGAAAATGCCAGTGGGACAAGGTGTTGCTGGCGAGCAGGACGGCGCGGCGTCCGGTTTTGCGGATGGCCTCGCGCGTGGCCCGGCCCAGCAAGTCCATCTCGCCCTGCCCTTCCTTGGTGTTCAGGAAATACGGCGTGTTGTTGGCGGATATCCCCACCACGGGAATGTCCCATTGCGGCCGCACCATGTGCAGCGTGGTGATCGTGCCGTAGTCCGGACGGAATTTCGGGTTGCGCATCATCTTGCTGACCAGCCCAAGGTTGGCGGCTTCTGCACAGCAGGCCTCGGCCAGTTCGACATCCACGTCCATGCCGAAGTCGTAGCGGAAGATGTTGGGGAAGATGGGGTCAACGGATCGTCCCGCCAGTCTGGGCACGCCAAGAAAGTGGTGTCCGACCTGCGTGATCCAGTGCGGGGAATGGACCAGCAGCACGTCGGGCTTCAGGCGTTCGATGCTTTCGCGTGCGTGCTCATACGCCCAGCGCAGCGGCTCCCAGCCGCCTTCCGAGCGCGGCTCGTTCTGGGGCGGGTTTTCGCCATAGACCAGATGAGGCGGATGGGGCGCCAGGAAGCCGGAAAGAATTTGACCTTCGCTCATGGTGAAGCTCCTTACCTTGACAGTTGAAGCCCACCTCGGTCGCGGCATCCGGCGGGGTGGCTTTATAAGACGTATGCGTACTATCGTAGGGCGGAGCGACACGGCAAGAAACGCGTAATTACCCTATATTCATTGCCTGAAAATGATCAGATGAGTGTTTGAGACATGCTTATCTTGTACGTGTACGTGTTATTGTAACTACGCAGGGACCCATCCTAATCGCGACAACGACCGTAGAAAACTCCATCACAATGGCCCGATCACCTACCTCCAAGACAGCCCAACTCACGTCCGCCCGCACGTCAGCGCCGGCGGGCGTTTCGCTATCGGCCGCCGAAGCGCAAGTCGAATCCCTGCTGCGAAATTTCCGCCTTGAAGAGGTGCCGTCGCATCTGCTGCGGCGCGCGCACTTCAAGGCCGAGGAAATCTTCGCGGCGACGTTTGCGGGCGAAGGGGTAACGCCCCGGCAAAAGGCCGCCTTGGTGCTGCTTTACCAAGAGCCCGGCCTTAGCCAGAATTCCTTGGCGGAGCGCTTGGCCATGGACCGCAACACCGTCGCTGAAATGGTCAGGCGCATGCATGGCGGCGGGCTGATAGAACGCCGGCCGTCACCCACGGATGCCCGCGCTTACCAGCTGTATGTCGCGCCGGCCGGCTTGGAGCTGCTGTGCAGGGTGATGCCGCGCGATGTGGTGGTGGAAGACCAATTGCTGGCTCGGCTGCCCGAGGAATACCGTGGCCTGTTCGTCAAATGCCTGCGCATGATTGCCGAGTCCGGTACCGAGACAGAGGCGTCAAAGCCCGATTGATCGGAGCGCCGTTGGGCGTGACCGGCGCGCGTCTGCGTCTGCCGGCCGTCAGCACGATTGTCGGCCGGCTTTTCAGCCCGCTTTTCAGTCCGCTCTTCAGTCCGCTTTTCAGCCCCACTGTCAGCCGCCTGACAGGCAGCCGCGCAGGGCTGCCGCTACACTCTCGGAATCCCGCATCCATGGTCGCCGGGCCAGCCCCGCGCCAGCGCGCAAGGTGGTCGGCAGACGGCCAAGTTCCCACCGTTCCTTCATGTCGCAATCTGATTCGTTCAATCTGAAGCGCATCGCCGTTCCGGCGTTCGGCCCGTCGCTGCTCTACGGCATCAGCAACGGCGCCATCCTTCCCGTTATCGCACTGACCGCGCGCGACCACGGCGCGTCGGTGGCCACTGCCGGCCTGATCGCCGCGTTGATCGGGGTGGGTTCGCTGCTGTCCAACATTCCGTCCGCCCTGATCACCGAACGCTTCGGCGAAAAGCGGGCCATGGCGGGCGCGGCACTGTTGAGCGTGATGGGCCTGGCGCTGGTGATCGGCGTCCCGCACCTGTGGGTGCTGGCGGTGGCCATGCTGATGCAGGGCTGCGCGCAGTCGGTGTTTCAGCTGGCGCGCCAGAGCTACATGATTGAAGTCGTGCCGCTGGCCTATCGCGCGCGGGCGTTGTCCACGCTGGGCGGCACCACGCGGATCGGCACCTTTATCGGCCCCTTCGCGGGCGCGGCGCTTATCCATTTCGTGGGGCTGGACGGCGCCTATTGGATTGCCATCTGCGCCATGCTGGGCGCGGGGCTTATCGCGATCAAGGCGCCCGACATCGAACCCTCGGGCAGCGCGCACAAGGGCGGCCCCCGTGCCCGCATCGGCGAGGTGGCGCGCGACCATCGCGGCGTGTATGCCACGTTGGGCGTGGGCGTGATGCTGATCAGCGCGCTGCGCGCGTCGCGCCAGGTGGTGATCCCGCTATGGGCCGATCATCTGGGCCTGGATGCCGCCACCACGTCGCTGGTGTACGGCTTGGTGGCCGCGGTGGATATGTCGGTGTTCTATCCGGCGGGCAAGGTGATGGACCAGCGCGGCCGCCTGTGGGTGGCGCTGCCCTGCACGTTGCTGATGGGGTTGAGCCTGATGGCAATCCCGCTGACCGGCGGCGTGGCCAGCTTCATCCTGGTGTCGGCGCTGCTGGGCTTTGGCAACGGCATCGGGTCCGGCATTGTGATGACGCTGGGCGCCGACGCCGCGCCGCCCGGCGCGCGCACGCAGTTCCTGGGCATCTGGCGCTTCATGGCGGACCTGGGCGCCAGCGGCGGGCCGGTGGCACTGTCGGTGCTGACCGCCTTGGTATCGCTGGGCGGCGCATCGTTCGGCGTGGGCACGCTGGGGCTGGTGGCGGCCGGGGTGTTCTGGCGCTGGCTGCCTCGGCGCGCGCAGGGTTGAGCTTGTTCGCGCCCTTAAGCAGGGATACAGGCTTGTGATGTCGGGGCGATCAATTCGGCGGATCGTTCCTATTCTGCGTCTCTGATCGCGTCGCTGCCTTCGTTGCCGCCTTCGCTGTTGCCTTCGTTGCCGCCTGTGCCCCTGCCGCCTGTGCCCCTGCCGCCGGTGCGCCGGCCGCCGGTGCGTACTGCCCCATCAGCGCCACCACCCAATCGATGAACACCCGTAGCTTCGTGCTGACGTGCCGGTTGGGCGGAAATGCAATGGTCAACGGCATCGGGTCCAGCCGCCAGTCCGGAAACAGCGGGGTCAATTCGCCCGTCGCCACATGCGGCTCGGCCATGTATTGGGGCAGCCACAATACCCCCATCCCCGCCAGCCCCGCCGCCAGGTACGCGTTGCCGTCATCCACCGCCAACACATAGCGCCCATGCACCCGTACATGCTCGTCGCCGCGATGCATGGCGTAGGGAAACGCCTTGCCCAGCCGCTGCCACAGGTAACCGACCACGCGGTGATGCGTGTTTTCCAAGTCGTGCGGATGCGTGGGGTGGCCGGCGCGCTCCAGGTAGCTGGGCGCGGCGTACACCGCCAACTGCAGATCGCCCACGCGGCGCGCCGTCAGCGACAGGTCGGTCAGCTCGCCGCCCCGAACCACGCAGTCCACGTTGTCGGCGATGACGTCGACGATGCGGTCGCTGACGCCCATGTCCAACTGAATGTCGGGATACTGCGCGTGAAACGACGGCAGCGCGGGGATCAGCACCATGCGGGCAAGCGGGCTGGGCACGTCGACTCGCAAGCGCCCCCGGGGCAAGGCCGAGGCCACCGACAGGCTGGTCTCGGCATCATCCATGTCAGCCAGCAGCTTGATGACGCGCTCGTAATAGGCCGCGCCGTCGGCGGTCACGTTCACCCGTCGCGTGGTGCGGTTGAACAGTCGCACACGCAGGCGCGCCTCAAGCTGCTGCACCAGTTGCGTCACGGTGGTCTTGCTGATGTGCAGCGTTTCGGCCGCCTTGGTGAAGCTGCCGGCCTCCACCACGCGGGCAAACGCCTGCATTGCATCGAAACGGTCCATCGTCGGCCCCCGCCGGTTGAAGAATGTTTGGATTCTACAAACAGTGATGGACAAGCTTGCGCGTTTATCGGCCGTGGGCGCGTCGTTACAGTGAACCCATCGCTAACGACGGGCCATGCCGGCCCGATTCAAGGAGTTCTCTATGACGACGCGAGACCCCGTTTTTCCGCCTGACCGCCACGCGCTGTACGCGCGCCACCGGTATTCGCCTGCCATCCGGTCCGATGGCTTTCTCTTCGTATCCGGGCAGGTGGGCAGCCGTGCGGACGGCACGCCAGAGCCCGAGCTGGATGCGCAGGTGCGGCTGGCGTTTGACAACCTGAACGCCATTCTCAAAGCGGCGGGCTGCACGTTCGACGATGTGGTGGATGTGACCGTCTTCATGGTCGACCCGCAATCGCACTTCGAACGGATCTGGACCGACGTGGTGCCGCAATACTGGGGCCAGGCGCCGTATCCCACCGCGACAGCCGTGGGCGTAACGTGGTTAAGCGGCTTTGACTTCGAGATCAAGGTGATCGCGAAACTGCCCGAAGGGTCGTAGGGCAACCCCGGAGCGGGCAATACCGGGTTTACGGCAACCGCGGCTGGGCACGTTTGGCGATATCATGGCAAAAAAATCGAGCCGCCTCGCGCGCCGCCAAGGAGACTTCCCGCTTGTCCGCAGGCCCGCAAACGCCCAACGCGCAACCCTTCCCCACCTTTGAAACCTCCGATTTCTCGGGCGAGGGTTCGTTCTATTTCGATCTTGTGCGCCTGCAGGACCGCGACGATATCCCGCGCGGCTTCCTGCACCGGCACAACTACTACCACTTGCTCTGGATGAGCCAGGCCAGCGGCACCCACATGCTGGACTTCGAGCAGCACGAGGTGCGCGACCACTCGGTATTTTTCCTGTCGCCCGGCCAGATCCACGCCTGGACCTCGTCCGTCAAGCCGCGCGGCTACGTGTTGAATATCAGCACGGACTTCTTCGCCCACATGTTCCCGCGCGCGGACGACATCGCCAAGTTTCCCTTTTTTCACCTGGCGGGCGGCTCGCCGGCCATCTATCTGTCGCGCGAACAGCACGACGGCATGCTGCCGCTGCTCAATGAAATCGAACGCGAAACGCGCGACCGCCAGACCGGGCGCTTTGACGTGGTGCGTTCGTACCTGCTGATCCTGCTGACGCAGCTGCGCCGCCTGTACCCGGCCGACGAGCGCGAGACCACCGCCGGCCCCAGCTATTCGCTGGCCAAGCGGTTCACCATGCTGATCGAAGAACACTATCTGGACTTCGACGCCATCCGCCAGTACGCCGACGCGCTGTGCGTCAGCGAACGCCAGCTTAACGATGCCGTCAAGCGCAGCGTGGGGCGCACCGCCAGCCAGCTGGTGCAAGAGCGCGTTGCGCTTGAGGCCAAGCGCCTGCTTAGCAATACGGGCCTTGGCATCGCCGAAATTGCGTTTCAGCTGAACTTCGAAGACCCCTCGTACTTCGCCCGCTTCTTCAAGAAACACACCGGCAGCACCGCGGGCGATTTCCGCAAGAAGTACGACCGCCCCATCGGCTGACGGCCGCGCGGGCAGAGGCGCGAAAAAGTGCAATACAAGCTCTGATCTGTCCTAACGCGCCCGCCGCCGGGCTGCGTACAGTTCATCCAGACCCAAACCCGCCGCCTTGCGGCCTGATTGAAACTGCGATGAACGACACCCCAACATTGATGACGGGCGGCCAGCATGTGGTGCGCGCGCTGCTGCAACACGGCGTGGACACGGTATTCGGCGTGCCCGGCGAAAGCTATCTGGACGTGCTGGACGCGTTGTACACGGAACGCGAGCGGATACGCCTGGTGTCCTGCCGCCACGAAGGCGCGGCCTCGTTCATGGCCGAGGCGCACGGCAAGCTGACCGGCCGACCGGGCATCTGCATGGTCACGCGCGGCCCCGGCGCGACCAACGCCAGCATCGGCGTGCAGACGGCGTTTCAGGACTCCACGCCGCTTATCGTGCTGGTGGGCCAGGTGGGCAACGACATGGTCGAGCGCGAGGCGTTCCAGGAAATCGATTACCGCCGCATGTTCGGCCAGTTCACCAAATGGGTGGCGCAGATCGACAGCGCCGCGCGCGTCACCGAATACCTGAACCGCGCGTTCACGGTTGCGATGTCTGGCCGGCCCGGCCCCGTGGTGTTGGCGTTGCCCGAGGACATGCTCACCGAACTGGCCGCGCCGCAGGACTGCGGCACGATCCAGTTTCCGCAGGCGCATCCGGCGCCCGACGCGCTGGCCGACATGCGCGCCCTGCTGGCCCGCGCGCAGCGGCCACTGATGATAGTGGGCGGGTCCGGGTGGACCGACGCCGGCCTGGATGCCCTGGCCCGCTACGCCGGCCGCAATGGCCTGCCGGTGGCGTGCTCGTTTCGCCGGCAGGATCTGTACGACAACCACCACCCGCAATACGTGGGCGAGGTGGGCATAGGCGTCAACCCGGAACTGGCTGACGCCGTGCGCAACGCCGACGTGATCCTGGCGGTGGGCGCGCGCCTGGGTGAAATGGTGACGGGCGGCTATACGCTGCTGCAATCTCCCGTGCCCAGGCAGACGCTGATCCATGTGCTGGCCAGCCCCGAAGAGCTGGGGCGGGTGTATCAGCCCACCCTGAAGATACCGTCAGGCCTGGACGCCTTCGCCCACGCAGCCGCCGCACTGGAGCCGGTGGACGCCGCCCCGTGGCGCGGCTGGCTGGAGGGGCTGCGCCAGAGCTACCAGCGCTATACGGAACCGCCCGCCACCGATCTGCCCATGGACCCGGCGCGTGTCATCGTTGCCCTGCGCGAAGGGCTGGACGCGCGCGCCATCCTGACCAACGGCGCGGGCAACTACAGCGCCTGGGCGCATCGCTATTACCGTTTCAGCCACCCGCGCACCCAGCTTGCGCCCACCAGCGGCGCGATGGGCTACGGCGTGCCCGCCGCCATTGCAGCCAAGCTGCGCCACCCCGAACGGCAGGTTGTCTGCCTGGCGGGCGACGGCTGCTTTCTGATGACCTCGCAGGAGCTTGCGACCGTCAAGCAGCACCGCCTGGCCATCGTCTTCATCGTGTTCAACAACGGCATGTACGGAACGATCCGCATGCATCAGGAAAAGAACTACCCGGGCCGGACCATCGGCACGGACCTTTGCAACCCCGACTTCGTGGCCTACGCGGAATCGTTCGGCGTGCCGGCCGAACGCGTGGACAGCCACGAAGGCTTCGCGCCCGCCTTGACGCGGGCGCTGGACAGCGGGTCGCCCTATCTGATCGAACTTTGTCTGGACCCCGAGGTGATCACGCCCCGGGCCACCCTGACGAGCCTGCGCAAACAAGCGCAGCTTGCCGCTTCCTGACGTTCAGGATCGGATTGCCGCGCAGCAGTCGCAAGAACGGCGCGCGGCGACCCCATAAAAAATATCCACACCTGGAGAGAGACTATGAATACCCCCCTGCCCGCCCTGCGGCGGCTGGCCGTGGCCGCGATGCTGGCCGCGTCGACCCTTGGCGCTGCATCGTTCGCGGCATCCTCCGACACCGCCTCCGCCTACCCCGAGCGGCCCTTGCGCATCATCGTGCCCTTCGCCGCCGGCGGCGCCACCGATGTGATTGCGCGCACCGTGGCGCAGTCCATGTCCACCCGCCTGGGCCAGCCGGTGGTGGTGGAAAACAAAGCGGGCGCCAACGGCAACATTGGCGCCGTCATGGCGGCGCGCGCTGAGCCGGACGGCTATACGCTGCTGATGGCCACGTCCAGCCATGCCATCAATTCCACCCTGTATCACAAGCTGGACTACAGCTTGACGGGCGACTTCGCGGGCCTGTCGAACCTGGCGTCGGTGCCCTTGCTGCTGGTGGTGAACCCGTCGGTGCCGGCCAAGACGCCGGAAGAACTGGCCGCCTACGCCAAGGCGAGCGGCAACCGCGTGAACTACGCCTCGGGCGGCACGGGCACGGCATCGCACCTGGCGGGCGCCCAGTTCAATTCACTGGCCGGCGCGCAGATGACGCATGTGCCCTACAAGGGCGGCTCGCAGGCGCTGAATGACCTGATGGGCGGCCAGGTCCAGATCATGTTCGCGAATCTGCCCGAAGTGCTGTCGCAGGTGCAGGCCGGCCGCTTGCGGCCCATCGCCGTCACCGGCAAGCAGCGCCATGCGGCGTTGCCGGACGTGCCGGCGTTTTCTGAAACGTCCTACCCCGCCATGAACGCCCGGTCCTGGTTTGGCCTGTTCGTGCCGGCAGCCACGCCCGCGCCCGTGGTGGAAAAGTTGTCGCAGGCCATCACCCAGGGCGTGGCCGACCCCGCCGTGCAGGACAAGCTGAAAGGGCTGGGCGCCGACCCGGTCGGCGACGGCCATGCCGCGTTCCAGCAGTACGTGAACCAGGAAGTCGATCGCTGGAGCGTGCTGGTGAAACAGTCCGGCGCCACGGCGGACTGACGACCGATCAGGTCCTGCAATGCGCGTTGCAACGCGCGTTGCAGCCCGCGTTGCCCCCTTCGCAATCCCCTTCGCAATCCCCATCGCAACCCCTCAAAGGAAACACCATGCTTTACGACGTACGGACCTACACCTGCCGCGCCGGCACCATCAAGAAGCACCTGGCGCTTTATGCAGAGCACGGCTATGCGGTGCAAAGCCGCCACCTGGGCAAGCCGCTGGCCTACATGCAGACCGAGACGGGCGACGTCAACAGCTATATGCACATCTGGGTCTATGACAGCGCCGCCGACCGCGAAGCCAAGCGCCTGGCGCTGCAAAAAGACCCCGCCTGGGCCGGCTACCTGACCAAGAGCGCCGAGGCTGGCTATCTGATCCGCCAGGAAAACCGGCTGATGACGCCCACGGCGTTCTTCCAGCCTTGATGGCCCAAGGCCCAGGCCAAGGGCCAAGGGCCGAGGACCGTCCTCGGCGGCGCAACACCCGGTTGAGCCGCAACGGGCGGGAAGAAAAAATTCGGACATAATTATTGCCCTGGCACCCCGGCAGTCGCCTTGCGCCCGCCGCCCGCCCTGGCCTATCCGTGCCCGATTTTTCCATGAACCTTGCCCGCATCGACCTCGTCACCCTTGCCTTGTTTGTTGCCGTTGCGCGCCAGGGCAGCATCTCGGCCGGCGCGCGCCAGTCCCATCTGGCGGTTGGGGCGGCCAGCAAACGCATTTCCGACCTTGAGGCCGCCCTGGGCACCGCGCTGCTGTACCGCAACGCCGCCGGGGTAGAGCTGACCGACGCGGGCCAGGCCTGCCTGGTCCACGCGCTTCGTGTGTTGCAGGAAGTCGAGCAGATGACGGGCGCGCTGTCGGACTTTGCCCAAGGCGTGCGCGGGCAGGTTCGGATTGCCGCCAATACCTCGTCGCTGACGCAGTTTCTGCCCGAAGACCTGGCCGCCTTCATGGACGGGCACCCGGCCGTGCGCATCGACCTGGAAGAGCAGAACAGCAGCGACATCGTCACCGCCGTGCTGGAGAACCGCGCCGATATCGGCGTATTCGCCGACCGGACGGCGGCCGAGGGGCTGTCGACCTTTCCGTATCGGCTGGATGAACTAGTGCTGATCGTGCCGCAGCGCCATCCGCTGGCCGCCGAGGTGCAGGTGGCGTTTGCCGAGACCTTGGCCTACGACTACGTGGGCCTGCCGCCCGCCACGTCGCTGGCCACCCGCTTGTCCGAAGAAAGCGGTCGCCTGGGCCGGGCAATGCGGCTGCGCATCCAGGTGCGCAGCTTTGACGCGATCTGCCGCATGGTCACGGCCACCGGCGGCGTGGGCATCCTGCCGCGCATCGCCGCCGAGCCGCATGCGCGCTCGATGCCGCTCAAGCTGATCCCGCTGACCGACGAATGGGCGCGCCGCTGGCTGCTGCTGGGCGTGCGCGATGCCGACACGCTGACCGTGGGCGCCCGCCTGTTGCTGGCGCATCTGCGCGGCGACCACTAAGGCGGCATCAAGAAGGCGGCGATCAAGAAGGCGGCGATCAAGAAGGCGGCGATCAAGAAGGCGGCGACAAAGAAGGCGGCTGCCGCTGCGGGTTTGCCCGGGGTTTCTCGTTCCAGGAATACCCCTTTCCCCGATTGTCCATTCCGCTTCCCGCCGCTTCGCGGGCACACTGCCGCCTGTCAATCATCAATATCAAGCGTTGCCAAGGAGGCGAAATGGCTGGGCAGATTCTTGCTGGCATCCGCGTGCTGGAGCTGGGCCAACTGATAGCGGGGCCGTTCGCCGCCAAGACCCTGGCGGATTTTGGCGCGCAGGTCATCAAAATCGAACCCCCTGGGCAGGGCGACCCGCTGCGCAAATGGCGCTTGCTGCACGAAGGCACGTCGGTGTGGTGGGAAGCGCAGTCGCGCAACAAGCAGTCGGTGTGTGTGGACCTGCGCCAGCAGGAAGGCCAGGACATCGTGCGTCTGTTGGCGCAACAGGCCGACGTGCTGATCGAGAACTTTCGCCCCGGCACCCTGGAAAAATGGGGCTTGTCCTGGGAAGCCCTGCATGCGCTGAATCCGCGCCTGATCATGCTGCGCATCTCGGGCTACGGCCAGACCGGCCCCAAGGCGCGCGAACCGGGCTTTGCCGCCATCGGCGAAGCCATGGCGGGGTTGCGCTACCTGAACGGCGAGCCGGGTCGCGCGCCGGTGCGCGCGGGCCTGTCGCTGGGCGACACCATCGCGGGCCTGCATGGTGCGCTGGGCGTGATGATGGCGCTGTACCAGCGCGATGCGCGTGGCGGCGTCGGCCAAGTGATCGATGCGGCGCTGTACGAAAGCCTGTTCAACCTTAGCGAAAGCCTGCTCCCCGAATATTCCGTGTTCGGCGCCGTACGAGAGCCCGCCGGGGCCGCGCTGCCGGGCATTGCACCGTCCAACGCCTATCCCTGCCAGGACGGCTACGTGCTGATCGCCGGCAATGGCGACGCCATCTACACCCGGCTGATGGCGCGCATCGGCCGCGACGACCTCGGCCAGGACCCGGCCTTGGCGCACAACGACGGCCGCGCCCGCCGGGTTGCCGAGATCGACGCCGCCATCGGCGCATGGACGCAGGCCCGGCTGATCGACGACGTGTTGGCCGCCATGCGCGAAGCCGACGTGCCGGCCGGTCGCATCTATTCCGTGGCGGACATTGCCGCCGACCCGCACTACCGCGCCCGCAATGCCATCACCACCGTGCAATCGGCCGCCGGCGTGCAAGTGGAAATGCCGGCCGTCTTTCCGTATCTGTCCACCAACCCCGGCGCGGTGCGCGAACGCGCGCCCACGCTGGGCGAGCACACCGATGCCGTGCTGGCGCAGGCGGGCTTGTCGAACGAACAACGCGACGCGCTGCGCGCCAAGGGAGTGATTGCATGAGCGCCGGCCCCGCCAAGATCGAGATCAACGAAGTCGGCCCGCGCGACGGCCTGCAAATTGAAAAAAACCTGGTCGCCACCGATGACAAGGTCGCCTTTGTGGACGCCCTGTCCGACTGCGGCTTTGCGCGCATCGAAGTCACCAGCTTTACCTCGCCCAAGGCCATCCCCGCGCTGGCCGACGCCACGGAGGTGATGCGCCGCATCCGCCGCCGCCCCGGCGTGATCTATACCGCGCTGGTGCCCAACATCCGCGGGCTGGAACGCGCGTTGGAAGCGGGCACGGATGAGATGAACCTGGTCATGTCGTGCAGCGAGACGCACAACCGCGCCAACCTGCGCATGACGCGCGATCAGTCGCTTGCGGAGCTGTCGCAGGTGCTGGCCGCCGCCGCCCGCAGCGGCACGCCGTGCAACGTGTCGCTGTCCACCGCCTTCGGTTGCCCGTTTGACGGTGACGTGGCCGTGGACCAGGTGCTGGACCTGGCCGCACGGCTGGCGGACGCGGGCGCCACCGGCATCACGCTGTGCGACACCACCGGCATGGCGTATCCGACGCAAGTGGCCGCCTTGTGCGAACAGGCGTCCGCGCGCCTGCCGGGTGTGGCTCTGACCGTGCACCTGCACAATACGCGCGGCATGGCACTGGCCAACGCGATGGCCGCCTGGCAAACCGGCATCACCCGCTTTGACGCGGCGGCCGGCGGCCTGGGCGGATGCCCGTACGCACCCGGCGCCAGCGGCAACGTCAACACCGAAGAACTGGTGCACATGTTCGCCTGCATGGGCGTGGACACCGGCGTGTCGCTGGAGCCTTTGCTGGCCATCGTGCGCGGCTTGCCCGCACTGGTGCAGCGCGACCTGAGCAACGCCTTGCTGCAAGCAGGGCCACGTTTGGCAACGCATGCCGCGCCCGCCTGGCTGGCCGAGAGATTTCCGCAGTAGCAGTGATGCAGTGAAGTACGACGCGGCGCGGCCCAAAACGCGCAACCGTTTCATCCGTTTGTTTTGACCACACCTATAAAAAAGCAAGGAGACATCCCATGACATTGCCCAGCCTGCCCACCCTTCTGCGCGCCGGTATCGCCGCCGCGCTAGCCCTCGGCGCCAGCGCAGCCAGCGCGCAAGCGGACTTTCCCAATCGCCCCATCACGCTGATCGTATCGGCCGCGCCCGGCGGCACCACCGACATTGCCGCCCGCCTGATCGCCCAGCCCCTGGGCACGGCGCTGGGCCAAAGCGTCGTCGTCGAGAACAAGCCGGGCGCCTCCGGCGGCATCGCCGCGCAGGCAGTCGCCCGCGCCAAGCCCGACGGCTATACGCTGCTGCTGCAATACTCGGGCTTTCAGGTCATCACGCCCCACGTGACGCCTGCCGCCGGCTGGGACCCCATCAAGGACTTTGCCCCCGTCGCCAACGTGCTGTCGGCGCCGCAAGTCGTGGTGGTGCGCCCGGACCTGCCCATCAACTCGCTCAAGGAACTGGTGGCCTACGCCAAGGCCAACCCGGGCAAGCTGAACTACGCGTCATCCGGCAACGGCTCGCTGCAACAAGTGGCCACCGAACTCTTGAACCAGATGGCCGGCACGCAGATCACGCACATCCCGTACAAGGGCACCGGCCCCGCGCTGAACGACCTGCTGGGCGGCGCCGTGGACATGACCATCACCACGCCCCCGCCGCTGCTGGGCCAGATCGCCGCCGGCAAGCTGCGCGCACTGGCCGTCACCGGCAACACCCGCCTGCCGTCCCTGCCCAACGTGCCCACCGCCGCCGAAGCCGGCTACCCGGACTTGATCGTGTCATCGTGGTTCGCCATGTACGCGCCCAAGGACACGCCCGCGCCGGTCGTCGACAAGATCGCCGGTGAAATCCAGAAGATCATGAAGACCGACGCCTTCCGCCAGAAGGCCGCCGAACAAGGCGCCGAAGCCATTTTCATGGGGCCGAAGGAACTGGGCGCGTATACCCAGTCGGAACTGGACCGCTGGGGCAAGGTCGTCAAGGCCGCGAACATCACGGCGAATTGATTGGGGGGCCTGGCCCCTGGCTCCTAGTTCGCCACGAGACTCTGGCCGCTTTTTTTCTGCTGCTGACCGTAGTGCTGGGACAAGGGCAGCCACAGCTTGAACAGCGTGCCGCCCGGCAGTGGCTGCCAGGCGCACCGCGCCCCAAGTACCGTCACGCGATTGCGTATATTCGCCACGCCCCGCCGCCCCGGCAATGCCACCTCGGGCGGCGGTGGCATGAACGGTCGGCCGTTGTCCTGCACGCACACCCACACGCCGATCTCTTCCGCGCCGCCCACGGCCCCCGTCGCTTCGGCGGTGGTCACGGTGATCTCCGTCGCGTCGCTGTGCTTGACGATATTGGTCAGCACCTCTTGCAGGATACGCAGCACGTGTAGCGCGCTTTGCGCGTCGAGCCACTGCAATGGCGGCAGATCGCTCATCCGCCAACGCAGCGCGATCCCAGCCCCGGTCAACCTCGGCCCCAATCGAAAGCGCAAGGCCCCCAACAAGGCCAACAGGTCGGCATCGGTGCTTTCCAGGGAATCGATGGCGATCTTCAGGTCGTCGAGCGAGCTACCGCAGGGCGCCGTGTTGCGGCCGTTTGCCTACGCAGGCGTGTCGCTGCTGTCGGAAGACGGCTGGAAAACCAAGTCCAAACTCGCGGGCGCCCCCGACAGCGCGGGAAGCTTCACCACCACGATGCCCACCGACAATGTGGTCGGACGCATCGGCGCGGGCTTCCAGGTCACGCACGCCAATGCGCTGGACTTCAGGCTGCAATACGACGGCGAGTTCGCGTCGCGAGGCAACAGCCATTCGGGCTCGCTGAAGCTGGCTTATCGGTTCTAGAGGTATGCTTTGCTCACTGGCCGCCACGCCCCAGCGCGGGCCGTGGCGACGGCCCCACCGCAACCCAGGAGCATCGACATGAAGCTATCGAAGCGCGCGTTATTTGCAGGGCTGGCGCTGTCCGCGCTGTGCGCAGCGGCCCCCACGGCCATGGCGCATCACGGTTGGTCATGGGCGGAATCCGAACAGATGACCTTGCAAGGCACGGTCGAGCAGGTGCAGGTCGCGCCGCCCCATCCCACGTTAAAGGTGCGAGCCGATGATGGCGTCTGGGTGGTCGAGCTGGGCAATCCCACCCAGACGAAGGAAGCGGGGTTCGTCGAGGGTTCCGCCAAGCCGGGCGACGCCATCACCGCCATTGGCAACCGCGACCAGGACGCCGGCAACAGGCGCATGAAGGCCGTCCAGGTCACGGTGGGCGGCAAGACCTACGACATCTATCCCAGCCGCATCAAGAAACCCTGAGCCACGGCTTTCACCCATGCCTGAACCGCTGCGGCTGGCGCTGGACGCGCTGACGGCCCTGCCCCCGGCGCTGTGGCTGCGACGATCCGGAACGCTTTATCTTCTGGTCAACGCCGCCCATATCGGCGCCATCGGCCTATTGATCGGTTCGATCGTTCCGCTGGACCTGCGGCTGCTCGGCGTGCTCAAGCCCACATCCTTGGCGCTTCTGGCGCCTGTGCTGGCGCGCACCGCCTCGGTTGGCCTTGCGCTGGCCATACTGACCGGTGCAACGCTGTTCACCGTGCGGGCGCAGGAATACCTGGAAAATCCGGCATTCGTGGTGAAGATGGGCCTGTTGGGCGCGGGGCTTATCAACGCCTGGCTGGTGCGCCGGAGCGGGGCATGGGGACAGGTGCTACAAGGCGGCCCCGCGTCCACCGCGCTGCGCTGCCAGGCCGCCGTCTCGCTGCTGCTATGGACGGGCTGCCTGGTAGCGGGCAGATGGATAGGGTTCCTGTAGTCGGGAGTCGCTCAGTGCAATGCGCTACATCACCTTGACGATCTGGGGCGGACTCCACGTGCCATTCCCGGGAGGCAGGATGGAAGGCGCCTCGGTCTTCGGCCAGTACAGGCGCATGACCAGGTACATGAGATCGTTTGGTGCCGGCAGCCAGTTGTTCTCTTTGTCCGCGCCGGGTGACGTTTTCTGAAGGTACAGCGTCAGCGAGCCATCCGCGTTTTTCGTCATGGTCGAGAGCATCGGCGAATTAATCAGGTACCGATCGATGGAGTTCTCGATCAGCAACTGCGTCTTGCCGTCGTACATCGTCACCGACCAGAAAGCATTGACCGGCGGCAGCTGCCCCTCGCGAAAGGTAATGGTGTAGTTGTGTTTACCAGCATCCAGCGGCTCGCCATCGGGCAACGTCGTGGTCAGGGGGTAAGTGGCTTCCGCAGCGTCGTTGGCATATATGCCCGCCTGCGCCACCGCGGCCCGCTTCAGCCAGTCGCCGTGGTAGAAGGCGCTGTCGCCGCCGGCCTCCACGATGTTCCAGCCATTGACCTTCGTGCCCAGATTCTTGATAGCATTTTCGACCTTGGCATGCCCGTCTTGCATGCCTTGGACGACGGCGCTCTTTTGCTCGGCGGACAGCTGTTCGAAGCTGAACTTCTTGTCGGCGCCAATGCCCAGACGAGCAAGCTTCGCACGAATTGCCACTTCTTCCGGCGCGGCCGGGCCGAATTGCAAGGCGAAACCCAGGTATGTGAAAAAGTCGGTCTTTGCCAGATCGTTATTGATTCTTGGAAAGTCGATGGCGGGCGCGGCAGGAGGCGCCGGCTGTTTGAGATATGCAGAAAGCGGCTGTGCTTTGTAGCCCGATTGAATCGCTACGACGTTGGGCATGTCGGCCGGGTTGAACAGTTGAGTCCGAAAGACCGCGAAGGGAAGCTGCGTTTCGGATCGAAAAACCTTTCTTATGCCTGGAGGCATTACGCCTTTCCAATCGGGGCCAACGACCATGTAATCGCCAGCCTCGTCCCCGGTGGAACGGCTTCCGATGTAGCCGAAATTGTAGGTACTGCCGTCAATAAGCTGAACCGAGTAGTACCGAGGCTTAGTCACTGCCGGTACCGATAAAACGATCGGCTCGGTGCGTAGGTCCATGAACATCATGGAATACGGCGTGTCGCTGTTCGGCGAGATAATGGCCGTGTCCTTGTAGGTCGCGACATGGTGCAGGCTGCGAATCTGGTTGAACGGAGCCTTGTACTGGCTCGAGCTCTTGTCGACCGCGTACTCGTACATGATCGCGTAGTTCATCACAATAGGAAGACCGTAGATGTACCCTTCCTCCGCGATGGCCCGCGTTTCGGAGAGACTGATTTCCGCGCAGGCATAGGACGATGTGAAGGACGCAATCACCAGCATCGCGCGACAAACTGCTTTTGGTAGTTTGATGTCCATGAGGCTCTAATTCCATCTGTTAAGTCCAGCGGGTGAATCGGCTCGCCACTGACTGACGACAGGGCGAGTCGAAGCGAGTCTGACAAGCAGCCTTTAAAAACGAATGGTCAAGCCGGCCATTGGGCCGTGCAGCACAGCGTCGAACTTAAAGCCGCCGGCGCTGTAATCCACGCCCACAGCGCGGTAGCCGGCAGTCGCTGAGACGCTCTTGCTGAAGTTGTATCCCATGCCGATTCCAACATCCCAATCCGCATTCGCGCCGCCAGCGCCTACCAGGCCCCAGCCCGTCGCGTACAGTTTTGTAGTGAAAACGTAGTTGCCCCGCACCCCTACGACGGCATCCACCCACGTGGCGCCATCGCTGCTTTTCCTGCCATTCAGGCGTGCGCCCTTCAGCGTGATGTCGGTGTCTACCGACCAAACGCGTAAACCGGCCACGACGTCAAGGCTGTGAGGTGACTGATCCAGGACCGAATACCCTGCGCCCAGTAGACCGGTGAAGGTCTTGCTGTGGACGTCCGCAGTGGTTGCCACAACCTCACGGGGCGTGTCGCCCTGAGCGCCGACCTTTGCATAAATCAAATCGCCGAAAAGGCTGTACCGGCCCTTACGTGCTTCGCCGCTAAGCATGGCCGCGAAATCCAGGTTTTCGAGAATCTGATCAAAGCTCGTGTCTACATCGATGACCGGCAACCGTCGATGAGACACCTTTCCAGACAGCGCCGGTGCCCAGACATAGGGCGTGACTGAAAATTCCCATTCGCCTGATCGCCGACCGTCGGACACAGGCGTATCAACCTGGTCCGCGCCAAAACTCGATCCGGCGTAAAGCAGCCCGCCAACCAGACATCCAAGCATGCGCTTTATCATCGTCCCGCCTCGGCCCGCAAGAGCCAGTGAATTAATCACGGCGGCCCCCAAGGGGCCCTATCGAAACGACATCAGTCCGCTACCTGCAAATTCAAGCCCGGCAAATCTGCCCGTCCGTGGCGGGGCGCTGGGCCGAGGCGTTAGAAGCGCCAGCGGCCGAATATGAAAAGGACGTTACCCGTGCCGCTTGCACCTGGGATATAGGTGGCATAGAGCATGGCTCCCTTGTAGCTCGCGCTGACCAGTGGCAGGATGCCGGGGAAAGGGACATAACCCATGATGTCCTGGCGCGCGGTCAGAAATACGGTATAGCCCGCCCCCAGTCGGAAATTCTCGCTGACCTGGCCGATTTTCAGGAAGCCATAGCCTGCCGCGGGTTGGACCTTGCTGTGTGAGTCCAGAAAGGCCATGGCGTACAGGCCCTGCCAATCACCGTCTTCGTCGTAGATGCTGCGACCGTATCCGCCGCCCCAGGCTAATTCGTTAAAGCCGTTGATTTGTTCTTTGCTGTACGTGGCGCGGTTGTGCCACGTATATCCGCTGATGTAGAGATCGTTTCCGCCTTCGGTCCAGATCTGGTCAAGCCGGTTGCAGGCGGACCGCGCCCACGAGGGCATGCTGTCGCAAGACTGTGCAGGGGCCGCGAAAACAGAGAGCAGGACAACCAGTATCGCTACCCGCAGTCTTGCGGTCATTGCGGTCATTGCGGCCGTCGAGGAGAAATGACGGGTCCAGTACTGTAATGGGACAGCCCTTAATTTCCCGGTCATATCGACGTTCCCATTACGGCTGAAAAAAGCCTAGCCATTGAGTCTGTAAAGCGTATAGCGCCGGCTTTTATACATCTCCACCAATCGGGCTCTAACGCTTCCTGCTATTGAAGACTCCTTTTTTTTTGGGATGGCGACGATAGCCGATTCCCCCTTTTGCAGCGCCAGATTTTCCAGCTCGCCCAGGGCGATAAGTTCGGCTTTGCCGTCCGAGTAGAAGCGTGCCGAGAAAGGTCGGCTGTCCACAAAATAGAGCTTCTTGCCATCGCTCATTTGAGACCGAGCGACAGCCACCAATTCCTTCTCGGTCATCAGTGTGGTGGGCGCCATAAGCGAGATCACCCCGAGACTAATTGCCACTATGGGCACCAGACCTGCCGCCCCGATCAAAATCCGACTCAAGGGTGGTGCATTGCCTGCGGGAAGAAACGCTTGCGCGTATATCGAAATAAGTAGTGCAAGAGCAGGCAAGCTTGGCAGCACATACGTCCAAAGTATGTTTTCCGAGAAGGTGAAGAAGACGGGAGCAGCAATGGCCCACAGTGCCAGGTATCCGACGACAGGAGACTTATGAACCTCGAATGCCTTGGACCTGCGTGAGGCGCTGGCACCGATCCAAACAGCCAGCAGGCCCCCCATAATTCCCCACGGCAAGGATGCCAGCAGCCACTGCCACCAGATACTGCCCAAGGCGCTCTTGTGCGCCGTCCCATACAGATCTCCCTGCCAGCCCGCATCCACGAATCGCAGGAAGTGCTCGCCCACTAAAAAATACTGGAGAAATCCGGGGGTCTTTATCTCTGCGCAGAGGTACCAGGGAACCGTCAGCACGAGCATGACCAGCGTACCGGTGAACCACGGAAGAACGGTCAGATGCACCGTGCGCTCGCGGTAGATGGCCAGCCAAGGTATTACGACCAACCCAACGAGGACGAACGTCAGGGGCCCTTTCGACAACAGACCGATCGCCAAGCCTATGAAGAAGCCATAGCGCCAGAACTTGGTAGGCGTCGTTGGCGCAACAATGAACGCCAACATTGAATAGGTGACTCCCAGCGCAAAGAACGGATCCGTCAGTACTGCGCCGGCCGCGACCTGCGGTAGAAGCATGGTGGAGAGCATGAGCGTGGCCCATCGCGCTGTCTCTCGACTGAAAAGGAGGGTGGCCGCTCGGTAAAGCAAGGCTGCCAGCGCGGCCATGGCAAGGAATGACGGCAATCGAACCGCGAACTCCGACTCCCCAAGGATTCGCATCCCCAGGGCTTGACTCCAGAACGACAGCGGCGGCTTGCCCCAGAACGGCACTCCAGGTTCAAACCAAGGCGTTATCCAATCGCCGGTTTGGACCATAAGACGGGCGATCTCAGCGTATCTCGGCTCTGAGGGATCCATCAGCGGCACTGCCGCCATTGAAAACAGCCGAGCGATGACGATGCCTGCCAGCCCCCAGAAAAACCAGTTAGCCTTCAACTGCATTTTTTTCTCGGAATGGGGCGTAATGCGAGTGGGTCTCAGTGGTGTAATCGAGCACGTCGCGTACGACGAAGACGGGACGCTGCTTGCTTTCCAAGTACCCCTTGCCGACGTATTCGCCCAACAGGCCGATAGTCAAAAGCTGAATTCCGCTCAGCAACGTAATCATGGCCATCAGTGACGGATAGCCCGGTACGTCATCACCGAACATCATGGTTTTGAAGATAATCCAAAACCCAAATGCGGCGCCTGCCAATGCCACAACGGCGCCTATCCCCGTCGCCCACCGCAACGGAGCGGTTGAGAAGGAGGTGATTCCTTCAAGGGCGAGCCCGAACAGGGCGAAGTAGTTCCATTTTGTCTTGCCGGCAGCCCTGGGCGCGCGGTCATAGTCGATGACTTTGGTCGGGAATCCGATCCAGGAATACAGACCTTTCATATAGCGGCACCGCTCCGGCATTTGAAGCAGGGCCTCTACCGTTCTTCGACTCATAAGGCGAAAGTCACCGGTGTCTGCGGGTATCCGCGAACGGCTCATACGACTCAGGATCCGGTAGAACGCATACGCAGACAACCGCTTCGCGGCACCTTCCCCCTCGCGCTTGCGTCGTCGCATGGAGACGATGTCGAAGCCGTCGCGCCAAGCCCTTACCATATCTGGAATGAGCTCAGGAGGATCCTGCAGGTCGGCATCCAACATAATCACGGCCTCACCGCGGGCATGCGCCAACCCTGCGCTCATTGCAGCTTCTTTTCCGAAGTTTCTGCTCAGGCGCACGACTCGCACCCTGGGATCCCGTCGAATCAGCGCAGCCACGAGCTCCACGCTGTTGTCCGTGCTTCCATCATCCACGAACACGATTTCGTAGGGTTGGGCCAGCCCTCCAAGAATCCCTTTCAGCTTCGCATAACAGACGGGCAAGACGTCCTGTTCGTTCAAGAACGGGACGACAACCGAGATCTGAATTGTGCTTACCGCTTTCTTGACGGCTTCAGACGGACTTGGCAGCGATGTGATCACAGTATGACCCCGTTCGATATCGAAGGACTGCCGACCTACGGAAGTTCACCACCATACTCGTCGAACATGCGCAATAAATACGCTGCGGCTTCGATTCATATCGAGCCTACCCGTATGCACAGCGTCAGAATAAAGGCGAACAAGACAGTCGGATACCCGGGAATACGAGCGACCGCTACTTAACGCTTTTAAACATGCCACGCAACGAGAAAACCACCAAAAGTAATATGCCCTGAAACCCCGGTCGGATCGGTTGGCAACCGACGCAATGCGCGCAGCGACGCGCTTCACGCTACTTGCCGGCAGAGGAATAATCCATACCTCATGTTGGGTACGGCAACAGGCGACCAAACGGTTCTTGCTTTTTCGGATGAGTCTTTGATTCAAGACGCCCGGCGCGAAAGCGTTGCGCCATGGCTTTGCTGTAACGAGGGCGGGGCGGGAAACCAAATAACGCCATCTCCCGCCGCCCGCATTATGCGTGCTGAGCCTCTTCGATCTTTCCGCCCTGCTCCGCGCGAATTTTGAACCAGATCGAATACATCGCCGGAAGGAAGACGAGCGTCATGATCGTGCCGCCCAGCGTGCCCCCAATCAGGGTATAGGCCAGCGTTCCCCAGAACACCGAATGCGTGAGCGGAATGAAGGCCAAAATGGCTGCCAGGGCGGTGAGCAACACCGGACGCGAGCGCTGCACCGTGGCTTCAACCACCGCATGGAACGGGTCCAGCCCCTCGTTCTCATTGTGGTGTATCTGCCCAATCAGAATCAGCGTGTTCCGCATCAGGATGCCGGACAGAGCGATCAGGCCCACCAGTGCGTTGATCCCAAACGGTTGCTGGAAGATCAGTAGAGTCGGCACCACACCGATCAGACCGAGCGGCGCAGTGAGGAAAACCATGACCATGGCCGACATCGAACGCACTTGCAGAATGATGATCAGCAGCGTCAGGGCGATCATGATCGGGAACAGAGGCAGCATCGCCGTGCTGGCTTTGCCGGACTCTTCAATCGACCCGGCCTGCTCGATCCGATATCCATTGGGAAGCTTGTCGATGATCGGTTGCAGGTCCTTGGTGATTGCCGAGGAAACGTCCGGCGGCTGTAGGCCTTCGGCAATGTCACCCCTTACCGTCATGGTGGGCGTGCGGTCGCGGCGACGCAGAATGGGATCTTCCATGCGAACCTCGACTTCCCCCACCTGAGACAGAGGAATGCGCTGGCCGGCGGAACCCACCAGGGTAAAACCTTCAATCTTGGCCGGATCGAGTCGGATATCGCCCGCTGCGCGCCCCATCACCTGGACCGAACGAATGTCTTCGCGAACGGACGTGATCGGCACACCCGTAAGCAGGAATTGCAACTGCTGGGCGACGGCCGAGGACGTCAGCCCAACGGCCTGCAAACGGTCCTGATCCAGCGAGAAATGCAGTGTCGGCACTAGCGGGCCCCAGTCAGTATTGACCGTGCGCATCATGGGGCTGGCTTGCATTACCTGCTGCACCTGGCCGGCGATATCGCGCAACGTGGACGGGTCAGGTCCCATTACACGGTAGGCCACCGGGAATGGCGAATACGGGCCGAACACAAGCTGCGAGACCCGCACGCGGGCTTGCGGCGCAAGTCCGTCAGCCGTGGCTTCGCGCAGGCGCAGCTTGAGCTTTTCCCGCGCCTCCTGGCTGTCGGTAAGCACAACGATCTTCGCAAACGAGGGATCGGGCAGCTCAGGCGCCATGGCCAGATAGAAACGCGGTGCGCCCTGACCGACATACGCGGTGACGATCTTCGCTTCTTCCTGCTTTTGCAGCCACGCTTCAATCTTCGCCGTGGTGGCGCTCGTCTGCTCAATGGAGGTGCCATAAGGCATCTGCACCTCTACCAGTACTTCCGGACGATCAGAGTTTGGGAAGAACTGCTTCTTGACCACGCCCATGCCGGCGATCGCCACGATAAATGCCGCGATTACCGTTCCTGCCACCAGCCACTTGCGGGCGATGACCCGGGTCAGCACCCTGCGGAAGCGGTTGTAGCGAGGCGTGTCGTAAATCGCCGCGTGCCCCCCTTCGACCTTCTTTATCTCCGGCAGCATCTTCACGCCGAGGTAAGGCGTAAACACCACGGCGACGACCCAAGAGGCGATCAGGGCAATGCCCACGATCCAGAACATATTGCTGGTGTATTCGCCCGCCGTCGACTGGGCAAAGCCGTTGGGCATGAAGCCAACTGCGGTGACCAGTGTGCCAGAGAGCATTGGCGCGGCGGTGTGGCTCCAGGCATATGCCGAGGCTCTGATCCGGTCGTAGCCCTCTTCCATTTTCACGACCATCATTTCGATGGCAATGATGGCGTCATCGACCAGCAAGCCAAGCGCCAGAATCAGAGAACCCAGGGTTATGCGGTCAAAGTTCTTGCCCGTGGCCGCCATGATCACGAAGACCACCGCCAACGTCAGCGGCACAGCCGCCGCCACGACCACGCCTACGCGCCAGCCCATGCTGACAAAGCACACCACCATCACCACCAGCAGGGCGACGAAAAATTTGACCATGAATTCGTCGACCGCCGAGCTGATGTTGACAGACTGATCGGTGACCTTGGTCAGGGTCATGCCCAGTGGCATGTCCTCATTGATTTTGACTACCTCTGCATCGAGCGCCTTGCCGAGATCCAAGCCATTCCAACCCTCGCGCATGATGACGCCCAGCAGCAAGGCTTCTTCGCCGTTATTGCGCACCAGGAACGTCGACGGGTCTTCATACCCGCGCTCGACGGTTGCTACATCCGAGAGCTTCAGCGTGCGTCCGCGAGCTACGATGGGCGTATCGCGGATCTTTTCCAGTTTGTCGAAGGCCCCGTCAAGCCGCAGGAAAATCTGTGGCCCTTCGGTATCAATGGAGCCGGCCGGGGTAAGTACGTTCTGACTGTTCAGGGCAGAAAAAATATCCTGTGGCGAGACCCCGAGCGTCGCAAGACGGTCATGCGCAAACGAGACAAATATACGTTCGGCTTGCTCGCCAATGATGTTGACTTTCTTAACACCAGGCACGTGCAGAAGACGTTGTCGCAGCGATTCGGCATCTCGCACCAACAGCCGCTGCGGCTCGCCCTTTGCCTTAAGCGCGAAGAGCGCGAAGGTCACATCCGAAAACTCGTCGTTGACCATCGGCCCGATAACACCGGCCGGCAACTTGCCCGATTCGTCGCTGAGCTTCTTGCGCGCCTGATAGAACTCCTCCTGGACTTCGGAAGGCGGCGTCTTGTCCGCAAGAGACACCATGGTGAAGGCCAGGCCCGGACGGGTGTAGGTTTCCGTTCGGTCATACCACTTCAGTTCCTGCATGCGCTTTTCGAGCGGCTCGGCCACCTGGTCTTGCATTTCCTGCGCCGTGGCGCCGGGCCACGCGGTAATGACTGTCAGCTGTTTGACGGTGAAGGGCGGATCCTCGGCGCGGCCCAATTGGAAAAACGCCAAGGTCCCGGCAATCGCAATCAGAAAGATCAGAAATACCGTAATCGAGCGCTCACGAACTGCAAGCGCGGATAGATTGAAACGTCCCTCGCTCATGGACGGCTCCCCGCTACGCTGGAAACGTCCTGAGACGCCACCCGAACCTGCTCGCCCTCATGCAGCAGATGGGCACCCAGCGCGATAATCTGCTCGCCGGCTTTCAGGTCGCCGGACACGCGCGCAGCATCATCGCCCAGGCTCAAGACGTCCACGGGTCGCCAAGTCACTATGGCCGGGTTGCCCGCAATAGCCCACACGCCCGTTCCCTTGCCGGCGTTGTAAACGGCGGCGATCGGCACCTGAAGCACCTGCTTGTTGGCGGGCCCGTCGGGAATATCAAGAGTGACCGTCGCGCCCAGTGGCGCATTAGCCAGCGCGCCTTCCAGCACATAGCGCGCCTCGAACGTCCGAGTAAGGCGGTCCGCCGACTCAGACAACAGCCTCAGCTTGGCGGATACCGCACCGGCGTTGCTGCCATATAACGTCGCTTGAGCGGTGGATCCAGGAGGCGGGCGCAGCGTCTCCGGCAGGTTCACGATCGCTTCTCGCTGGCCAGCCCGCGCCAGTCGAACCACGGGTTGCCCAGGGCTGACGACCTGCCCGGGCTCGGCCAATGTCTCCATAACCACACCATCGGCGTCGGCCAGCAGCACGGCGTAGCCCGAGGCATTGCGGGCCACATCGGCCTGTGCGATGGAGGCGCTGAGCTGCGCCTTTGCCGAGTCGGCAGCTGCCTTGATCTGGTCATACGCCGATGCCGACACGGCGCCGGCCGCGACCAGATCACGATAGCGCGCCTCGTCATCGGCGGTTTGCTTGGCGCGTGCCCGCGCGGCCGTCACCGCCTCTTGCTGTGCGCGCGCCTGAAGGCCCAGGTCAATGGGGTCCAGCCGCATCAGGGGCTGACCGCGCTTGACGGTCTGTCCAGTATCGACCAGACGCTCTAGGACCTTGCCCGAAACGCGAAAGCCCAAGTCGCTCTGCACCCGGGCGGCGACAGTGCCGGTGAACGAACGGGATATGTCGGAAGAATGTTGGACCGCTGTCGATCTCACGAGTGGCGCGCGCGTGCGTGGATCGTCGGCCTTGGAGGACTCGCCACACGCCGTCAAGACGAAAGGCAGCAAGCAAACGGCAATAGTGGCAGGTCGAAGCCGAAGCATGGGTTCCCTTACTTAAATGAGTAGAACAGGAACCGCATTCTCAAACTAGTGACCAGTAAAGTCAACAGTCACTACACATTCAGGGCGACAGGCTCCTCAAGATGAGGGCGGAAAGCTGCACTGCCGACTCAGTCGCCATGTCGAGGTTGTACTGAAGCTGTACGGGATTGATATAAGGCCGCATGACCAGATAGATTGCGTTGGACGCTTCATCCAGCGGCGTCTTGCGCTCGAATTCGCCGGATTCGCGCCCCTCTAGAAGGATGCCTTGGATCACCTGACGCAAATGCGCCTCCAGGGCGCGCACGGAAGGCCACTGGTCGCGTGCGGCAACGGCAGCGATGTCGTAGAGCTTGCGATCATGGAAGAAAAGATCGCTGCCGGTTTCGGTCAGAGCGCGGAAAAGCCTGCGCAATCGCTCTGAAGCCGTGGGCGAATCAGCGATCACAGAGTCAACCACCTGCATGATGATCGCAAGCCGGTTCGAGCAAATCACCTCGCCGATCGCCTGCTTCGAGTCGAAGAATTTATAGATATAAGCCTTGGAGAATCCAATCGCCTTGGCCAGATCGGACACCGTGGTCTTCTCATAGCCGTAGTGGCTGAAGTGCTCGGTCGCCGCCTCGACGATCTGGTCGCGTACGTTGTGCTCCGAAGGCCCACGCGAGTGGGTGGTAGTGCCGTTTTCAGTCATTTAATTAGCTTAGCCTGACGAACTGTGATTGACAACGAGTGACCATATAGTAATATCGTCACCTCAGATTGCTCATTCAAGGATCCCGCATGCTTTCCCCTCGCTCTCTCGCCCTCGTCATGAGCGCCTGCCTGATGACGGGTTGTGCGGTGGGTCCGGACTATCACCGACCGGAGACTCCCCTTTCAGAGCACTACATGGGCCAGCGCGCCGTCGAAAATCGGGCAGCAGCGACCCCCGCCAGCCTTGCGATCTGGTGGGAGGGCTTTGGAGACCCAGTACTGAGTCACTTCGTCACAAGGGCGCTTGAGCAGAACCTGGATTTGGCCCAGGCCTTGGCCAGGGTGACTCAGGCGCGCGCCGGCCTCGGCGCTGCGACAGCCGCATTATTGCCCACCGGGAATATCAATGGCCAAGCAGGACGTTCTTATCAGTCTATTGAAACTCCGCTCGGGCAGGTGCTGAACGCCACCCCGGATTTTGACCGGTACGGCAATTCGTACGAGACCAACCTGGGAGCAAGCTGGGAACTGGACGTGTTTGGAGGGTTGCGCCGCGAACGCCAGGCCGCGATGGCCGAATACCAGGCATCCGAGGCGGGTGCTGCCGCTACACGACTGGCCGTCGCCGCGCAGACTGCCGACATTTACATCACCATTCGCGGATTGCAGGCGCGCCTGGACATTGCGAGCCACCAGGTGAAGACGCAACGTGGGTTACTGGAGAAGGTTCGCTTACTACACAGCAAGGGCCTTGCCGCCGAGTACCAGGTTCGGCAGACCGAGGGTTCGCTCGCCCAGGTACTGGCAACGGTTCCCGTAATCCAGACCGGCTTGGACGCCGCGATGAATGCACTGGACGTAATGCTAGGCACCCCGCCCGGCACCAATCGCTCGGAACTGGCGGCCACCGGAGTTATCCCCAAGGCGCCGCGGATCGCGTCCACAGGGACGCCCGCGGATCTGTTACGGCGCAGGCCCGATCTCATCGTGGCAGAACGTCGGCTTGCCGCGTCCAGCGCGCGCATTGGCGTGGCTATCGCCGAGTACTACCCAAAATTCTCCCTGAGTGCCTTGCTGGGTAGCGCCGCATCCATTTCCAGCGGCAACCTTTTCTCCAGCGGCGCCAGCCAGTCGGCGGCGGTTCTAGGTCTACGGTGGCGGCTTTTCGACTTCGGTCGTATCAACGCGCAGATCGATCAGGCCAAGGGACAGGAAGCAGAAGCCCTCGCGGCCTACCGCCAGTCCGTGCTGCGCGCCACCGAAGACGTCGAGAACGCCTTCTCCGCCCTGGTCAACCGCGAGACGCAAGCCACGACGCTTGCCGGTGGCGAAGATTCTCTGACCCGTGCGCGTCAGTCGTCATTCATGGCCTACGAGAAAGGCACAGCCAGCCTGATCGATGTCCTGCACGCAGACGAAACGCTGTTGCAGGCTTCGGATGCCCGAGCGCAAGCGCAGACCGATTCGGCACGGGCGGCCATCTCGGTGTTCAAGGCGCTTGGCGGCGGCTGGCAGCCCCCTCAATTCGAATCCGTGGCGGTTCGATGACGGGCATCCTGTTCCACTACGGCAAGCCCCTTGAGGCAGGTAGGGCTCGGCCCGCAAGGTCACGGTGCGCCCCGCGAAACGCTCATCGGCCCCATCCAGCATGCGCACGCCGGTAATCGGATCCGCGATGCAGAAGCCGACGCTCAATTTCGTGGCAAACTTCGACAATAAATGCCTCCCATAGGAAACATCGACATTGTCGCGCGCCCTTCGATATCTTTCGTCGCCGGCCTTACGTTGGGCTTTGCCGACGCTAGCCCTGCTGGCCACCGCCGGGTGCGGGTCCGGTTACGCCGATAGCACGACGAAGGCACCGCTGCGCAAGCTGAACCCCGCTGCGACGCAGGCTTATGAGATACGGCTCACACTTGCCAATGCGTCCGATCTATCAAGCGCGGGCGACGGCAAATCGCCGTTTACGGTGGCAGAGGGCACTGTGCAGTTCGACGCCAGCAACGGCGCCCGCTGTGGAAAATCCAACGCCCTGTCCGGCCACGTGCCGACATTGTCCAGCCACGAACCGTTCCGCCTTTCCCGTATATCCGCCACCGAGTACGTGGGCACCGTGTATGCCGACATGCTGCTCGACGAGGACTATTACGGGCGCGGGGTATGCCATTGGGCATTGACTGAAGCGCGCGTCGCTTTGCAAGCGCGGACGGATAATGCCGATACGCGATTCGTAGCCGGGCTGCCCGCGGAAAAAATGCTCGCGGGCGGTACCCAGGCGCGCTATTTCTGGAAAGGGTATTACCCTCGATTCGAGGGCGGGCAACATACCGATTACGGAACGCCCCAGCTGGATACCGTTTCGGCCGAAAAGCGAAACGAGTTTTTCACCGTGACGCTGACGGCCAGGAAGATCGCTGGCGACGCGCAAGCCAAGTAAACGTCTATCACCCGCGTCATGCCTCGCATTGACAAAACCCTTTTCGATGTCTTAGGATCCCGCCTCTTCTTCAACCCGCTTTTCCATTTGAGTGCAACCGTGTCTGCCATCCGTCACTACGCCTAAACGCCGACGACTACCGCCCTGGTAATCGCGGTCTGCCTGCGCGCCCCGTGCTGCTCGACGCCTGAGTCTTGAGCGCACGCCATGGGGTCCAGGCGCGGTTCCAGGAAGCACACACCCACTCGCTTTCCTTTCCCGTCCAGACTGCGTCGTCGGCTTTTCCATCACACTGGAGAAGATCCCATGACGCAAGATTTCTGCGCTTACGCGCAATCGCTGGACCTGTTTCGCTATCCCCGCACTCCCCACCTGGAAGGCTCGCGCCTGCAAGACGGCGACGAAGGCCACGACCACGTGCCGTACCGTCAATTGGCCGGCCTGCACCTGGTCGTCGAAGAAAAGCTCGACGGCGCGAACACCGGCATCAGCTTCAGCCCATCTGGCGAACTGCTGCTGCAATCGCGCGGCCACTACCTGGTGGGAGGCGGACGCGAACGGCAATTCAGTTTCGTAAAAGCCTGGGCCGCGGCGCACACCGACTGGCTGCTTGACCGTCTGGAGGATCGCTACGTGATGTATGGCGAAACGCTGTCGAAGAAGCACTCGGTTTTCTACGACGCCTTGCCGCATCATTTTTTTGAGTTCGATGTCCTGGATCGTCACAGCGGCGAATTCCTGTCCACCCAGGCGCGCCGCGTCTTGCTGGCCAATGGCCCCGTGCTGTCGGTGCCCGTCCTGTATGAAGGCGTGGCGCCACCCAGGCTCGACACGCTCAAGGCCCTGCTGCGGCCGTCGCTGGCCAAGACGCCAGACTGGCGCAAGGCTTTTGAAGCCACCGTGCAACGAGAAGGCTTGGACCTGCAGCGCGCCTGGAAACAATGCGACAAATCGGACCTCTCGGAAGGCCTGTACGTCAAAGTGGAAGCCGACGGCAGGACGATCGCCCGCTACAAGTGGGTAAGACGAGATTTCGTTCAAGCCATTCTGGATTCGGACAAACATCATTCCGAGCAGCCCTACGTGCCCAACCAGTTGGCGCCCGGCGTTGATCTCTACGCGCCGCGTCTCGCGGTGGACTGGGACACGCTGCGCGGCGCCGCCGGACAATAAGGAATAGATCATGCAATACGAAGCACTGCGGGCACTTACACCTGCTCCGGGCAAGGCGCCGGATTTCAATGCCTGCCTGGCGGCATTTCCCGCGCTGGAGCTGGCCAAGACCACGCCGCAAGACCCGCGCTATCACGGCGAGGGCGATGTCTGGACCCATACGAAAATGGTGGTGGAAGCGCTGCTGGCATTGCCGCAATACCAAACGGCGGATCGGGCCGACCAGGAAATCGTATTTCTTGCCGCGCTGCTGCACGACATCGCCAAGCACAGCACGACCGTCATCGACCCGGTCACCGGCGCCATCGGCCAGCCCGGCCACTCCCGCAAGGGCGCCATCGACGCGCGTATTGCGCTGTGGGATGCAGGCGTGCCCTTTGCCGTGCGCGAGGCCGTGTGCCGGTTGATCGCGGTCCATCAGGTGCCGTTTTTCGCATTGGAAGGCTCGCGTCGCGGCAAGACGCCCGAGTTCATCGTGCGTGAACTGTCCTGGCACGTCGACATTCCATTGCTGGCCATGCTGGCCGAAGCCGACATGCGCGGACGCATCTGCCCGGACGGTCAGCGCGTGCTGGACAACATCGCGTTGTTCTGCGAGCTGGCGCGCGACGAACGGTGCTTTGGTCAGCCACGCGCATTCGCCGATGCCCATACCGCGGTCAGCTATTTTCGCGGCGCCGACGTGCATCCCGATTACCCGTTGTTCCAGGAACCTGGATCGCGGGTGATTGTGATGTCCGGATTGCCCGCGTCGGGCAAGAACATCTGGGTAAGCCGGCATCATCCCGAGTTGCCGGTGATTTCGTTCGACGATGCGCGAGAAGAACTGGGCCTGCGCCACGGCAAGAACGAAGGCATGGTGGCGCACCTGGCTATCGACCGTGCCCGCGAACTGCTGCGGCGCAAGGCGCCCTTCGTCTGGAACGCCACCCACCTTAGCGAGCTGATGCGCAAGAAGACGTTGGATCTGCTGTATTCGTATCATGCGCAAGTTGAACTGGTCTATCTGGAACAACCGCGCGCCGAGCTGCTGCGCCGGAACACTCGGCGCGACACATCGCTATCGAACAAGACGTTGACCAGCATGCTGCACCGCTGGGACCTGCCGTTGCCGACCGAGGCGCACCGGGTGACGTATGCGGTTTGACACGACGGACCTACCGTGCCCGCCCCGGGAAGAGCACCGGAGAAGCACCGGGAAAGCACAAACAAAAAGCCGCGCGGCGGTTACGAAATCCGGCGTTCATGCGGAGGAGACAGGTGGCGGGTCGCCGGTGCCTACTGCCAAAAGCTTCGCGTACGAAGTTGCCTAAAGCGGAAACTCAAACAGGCATCCGGACAAAGGCGCCTTGGCCAACGTGTCCAGGGCGACTTGCTGGCGCGCTGTCGTGACAATCATGCGCGCACCAGCCGCCGCCAGATCTGTCGGGCAAGGCACCGGCAAGCCCACCACCCGATCCAGCAGCCCATCCCGGCTGAAGCGCACGACGCTCCAGCCGTCGCAGAGCGCGGTCCAGATGCCGCCGTCGGCGTCCAGCGCAAGTCCGCTTAGCAGTCCTGAGCCTTTGGGCATGCTGGCCAGGCGGCGCACGCTGTCATGGCCCGGTTGCAAAATCAGGATGGCGCCGGACGCGGGCGTCACCGCGTAAAGCTCACATTCCTTGGCGCACCACTGCAAGGCCTGCACGGGTTCAGCGATGGCCCAATGGGGCTCAAACCGACCCGTGGGCAATGCGATCATGCCTACCACGCAGCCTGCTCCTTCCTCCTGTTCGAACGCCGCCCAGGCCTCGCCGGCATTACCGCCTTGGCACAACGCCATCAACGTTGCGCCCGGCCATGCGGCCTGCGGATTGATCGTGCCGTCTTGCGCGATGCGTACCGCACTGTTGCCGCCCGCCACCAACATTCCGTCCGCGTCCAGCAACAGGCCCTTGATCGGATTTTCAAGCCGGTAGGCGAGCTCATCGCGCGGCGGCCTGGACGACATGTCCAGGCGCCGTACCGACGGCGCTAACACGTCGGCCCAAACCAGACTCTCGCGGTCCGGGCACCATTGCGGATGCGCGCCATGAAACGCCCAAGGCCCGGCGATGGCCACTGCGGCAGTTCCGTCCGCAGGCGGCTTCACGGTTTCGAGTTGCGCACCAATGCGGCGGGCCGCTTGAGCCACTTCGGGCCCCAGCAATTCCACTCGGGCGCGCGTCAGCCGATAGGCAGGCCCCGCCACGCTGATGGCACCCCGCACCACGCCGGATGCGTCCACGATAGGCGCCCCGACACAGCGCACGCCCAGCACGATTTCTTCGTCATCGATGGCGTAGCCTCGGGCTGCGGTGATCTTCAATTCCGCATTCAGACGCCTCCGGTCGGTGATTGTGTGGGGGGTGAACGATCTCAGCGTCATGTCGCGGACAATTTCTTCACGTGGCGCGGCTTGCATGACGGACAAAATCGCTTTTCCCTGGCTGGTGCAATGCACCGGCTTGCGCTGTCCCAACACCGCCGCGGATCGCACGCTATGCGCACCGTCGCAGCGTTCAAGTGAAATGACTTCAAGGCCGTCCAGCGTCGCCAGATAGCAGGTCTCTCCGGTCAGGTCCCGCAGACCGCGCATTTCCAAGGCGGCGGCGGCGGCCAAGTCCGGCATCGTATAGGCTTGGCGCGCCATTTCAAAACAGCGGAATCCCAGCCGATAGACCTTGCGCAGCGGGTCACGGCGCAACATGCCGCGCGCCACCAGCGTTGCCAGCAAGCGGTACGTGGTGGTTCTGGGCAACGCCAACTGCGCCGCCAGATCGGTCTGGCTCAAGCCATCGGGTGCCGCGCCCACCGCCTCCAACATGTCGATGGCTTTCTCCAAAGAGCCAGTTCCATCACCAGTATTTGCTGTCATCCGGGCAAGTCTCAATATGTGGAAAAAAGCGCCAAGTTTGACGTTCGCGCGCTGTTGGTCTCCATATTAAGTTCGCCGCAACTTCAATACCATTTCGTGAACGGATGCCGCGCCGTGACGGCGCGGGCGTTCATCCCCGGATGTTCCACCATTTGGGACAAACCGCCGATTTCCCTTCACGTAAAGCGACAGCCACGCACCATGAGCGTCTCAAACCCTCCCCCCTTGGCCGTAATTCCCCAGCGCGAACCGGCCCCTTATGTTCCCGACTCCGTCCTGGACCGTCTGGCCCGTGCAACCAGCGGCTCGCTGACCACGCAGCTGTATATCAAGGGCCTGCGTCAGCCGGTGCTACACGGCTTGACGCCGCTGAACAAAAAGGTCAAACCCTTTGCCGGCCGCGCGTACACCATGCGCTTCATTCCCGCGCGCGAAGATGTGGACGTCTATGGCAACCTGACTACGTCGCCCTCGGCGGACAACCTGCAATGGGTGGGCGTCGAGCAGATCGAGCCCGGCCATGTGCTTGTCATTGACAGCAACAAGGACGGCCGTGCCGCATCCATGGGCAATATGCTGATCACGCGGATGATGATGCGCGGCGCGCGCGGCGTCATCACGGACGGTACCTTTCGCGACGGCACCGAACTGAGCCAGATGGATTTTCCAATCTGGAGCACCGGCGTCACCGCGACCACTCGGCTGAGCTACCACCATGTGGCGGATCTGCAAGTGCCGATCGGCTGCGCCGGCGTGGCGATCTATCCGGGCGACGTGATCCATGGCGATGGCGACAACATCACCGTCATCCCCGCGCATCTGGCCGAAGAAATGGCGGACCTGTGTGAAAAGCGTGACGACATCGAAGCGTATCTGGCCTTGCGCGTGCAAGCCGGCGAACCGCTGTGGGGCCTGTATCCGCCCAGCGACGCCACGCGCGCGCAATTCAAGCAATGGGTCGCTGACGGCCGCCCCGCGATCCCCGCCGCCAAGCCCGCAGGCAGCCGTTGATCACGCCGCATTCAGGATGCACTCATGAGCAAAACGTTTACCCCCGAAGACCACGCCGCGCTGATCCGCCGCTATTTCGACGCCTGCAATGCCGCCGACTATGACGCGCTGGTTGATTGCTTCACCCCCGACGCCGTCCACTACTTCCCGGCCGGCTTGCCGGAAGTGCCGTGGCGCACCGCCGACACCATCGCCAGGAAATGGGTGTGGTGTGTCGAAACGCTGGGTTCCCAGTGGACCATCGAACGCATCATCGTCAGCCACGACACGCCCGAGGCGATGATCGAATGGACGCATTGGAAGAACAAAAGCGGCACGGCCCTGCGCGGCGCGGAGTGGTACGACTTTGATCCCGAGACGGGAAAAATCTCAGAGATCCGCGCCTACTACGCCTCGCCCGCTGACCCGTCTGCCCGCATCAATGAACTGGTTGCGTTTGACTATGCCGATCGGGGCTATCACCTGCAAAGCGCCACGAAGGCAGCAACATGATCCGGCACATTGTCTTGTTCCGCAGGCGTCCCGGCGTCGAGCGTGATGCGGCGCTTGAAGCGCGCCTGGCCGAGCGCATGAGCGCCTTGGGCGCCGACATTCCGGCGATACGGTTCTGGCGCGTTGCCGCCAACGAACTGACGCGCCCCATCAGCTGGGATTACATCCTGGAGTCCGAAGTCGACAACGCAGCCGAGCTCGATGCCTACCTGTTCCACCCGCTGCATGTCGCATTGGTGGCTGATTTGAAGCCGTACTTCGAATGGGCCGCCGTTGACTACACGGTGTAGGGCGACGCTGAAACCTATGCGAGACCGCAACATGACACTGTCTGGAAGCATGCTCATCGGAGCATCCGACGTAACGGGCGGCGGAGGCGTCGCCCACGCCATCAATCCGGCAACCAATCAGGCGATTCCGACTCCCCCGTTCGGCCTGGGCGGCGCCGCGCACGTGGATCGCGCCGCCCGTTTGGCGGCCCAGGCCTTCGACGCCTATCGACGGCAACCCATGGAGACCCGAGCCGCCTTGCTGGAGTCCATCGCCGACAACATCGAGGCACTGGGCGACACCCTGATTGAACGGGCGCATGCAGAAACGGGCCTGCCCGTTGCTCGGCTGCAAGGAGAACGCGGCCGCACGACCGGACAACTCCGCCTGTTCGCAAGCGTTGTCCGCCAGGGGCATTTCCTGCGCGCCACGCTGGACACGGCGTTGCCGCAGCGGCAGCCGCTGCCCCGTAGCGACCTGCGCATGTCCAAACTGCCGCTGGGTCCCGTCGCCGTCTTCGGCGCCAGCAATTTTCCGCTGGCATTTTCGGTGGCTGGCGGCGACACCGCCAGCGCGCTGGCGGCAGGCTGCCCCGTGATCGTCAAAGCCCACTCGGCGCACTTGGGCACCTCGGAGCTGGTGGGCCGAGCCATTCAACAAGCGGTTGCCAGGCTGGGACTGCACGAGGGGGTGTTCTCTTTGCTGATCGGATCGGGACGCAAGCTGGGAGAATCGTTGGTCGCCCATCCCGCCATCAAGGCGGTCGGCTTCACGGGGTCCCGCCAGGGCGGGCTGGCGTTGCAGCGTATCGCGCAGCAACGCACCGAGCCGATTCCGGTGTACGCAGAGATGAGCAGCATCAACCCCGTGTTTCTGCTTCCAGGCGCCTTGGCCGCCCGTCCCGAAGCACTGGCCAGCGCGTTCGCAGATTCCTTGACGCTGGGCGCCGGCCAGTTCTGCACGAACCCCGGCCTGGTGCTGGCAGTGGACGGGCCCGGCCTGGATGCGTTCGTCGCCGCCGCTGCCCGGGCAGTGGGCAAGAAGCCCGCTCAGACCATGCTGACCCCAGGCATCCACGACGCGTATTGCTCGGGCAAGGCGGCGTGGCAAGCTGCCGATGGGGTATCCACCGTGGCGACAGGTCTCTCATCCGAAGGGCGCCCCAACGCCGCTCAGGCCGCGTTGTATCTCAGCGATGCCGAGCACCTGTTGGCGAACGAAGCGCTACAGGCCGAAGTCTTCGGGCCCGCTGCGTTGCTCATCCGGGTGCGGGATGAAGACACCCTGCACCGAGTCGCCGAGCATCTTGAGGGCCAACTGACCGCTACCCTGTTGCTGGACGAGTCCGACCATCCGCTGGCGCGCACGCTGCTGCCCATGCTGGAACGCAAAGCCGGCCGCATCCTGGTCAACGGCTTTCCGACGGGCGTGGAAGTCTGCCACGCGATGGTTCACGGTGGCCCCTACCCGGCCACCACCAACGCGATGTATACCTCGGTAGGCGCGCAGGCCATCGACCGATTCTTGCGCCCAGTTTGCTATCAGGACGTGCCAGAAGCCCTGCTGCCCGCTGAGCTGCTGGCGGACAATCCGCTGAATCTCTGGCGGCTTGTGAATGGTGTGTTCAAACAAGCCTAGCCCACCTAAGAAGGCAAGAAAAAAGCGCGTCAGTCCCGAGAGACTGGCGCGCTTTTTACTTGGCCGGCATTGTCGGCCCTTTCGATCGCTACGGACGCTTGCCGAACTCTTCGAAGTCAGCGCGCCAGGCAATCGCCTGTTCGCTCAACGAGAACCCCAGCCCGGGACGATCCGACACGTACATGCGGCCATCCTTCAAGTGCATCTGCTCATTAAACATCGGACCCAGCCACTCGAAGTGCTCCAGCCACGGCTCGATGGGATAGGCGGCCGCCAAGTGCAAGTGAATCTCCATGGCGAAATGCGGGGCCAGCTTGCGGCCCTTGAACGCTCCCAACGCCATGATTTCCAGGAACGGCGTGATGCCGCCCACGCGCGGGGCATCTGGCTGAATGAAATCACTGCCTTCCGCCAGGATCAACTGAGCGTGCTCGCCCGCACTGGTCAGCATTTCGCCCGTAGCAATGGCGGTATCAAAGCGGTTCGCCAGTTGCGCATGGCCCTCGAAGTCATACGCGTCAAGGGGCTCTTCAATCCAGGTCAGATCAAAGTCTTCAAAAGCGCGGCAAGCGCGCGTCGCTTTCTGCCGGTCCCATTGCTGGTTGGCATCGACCATCAGCGGGAAGTCGTTGCCCAGCAGCTTGCGCACCTCGCCCACGCGCTGGACATCGATCGCCAGGTCAGGCTGCCCCACTTTGAGCTTGATGCCGCCGATGCCGCTTTCGCGCGAAATCTGCACGTTCTTCAACACCTGGTCCAGCGGGGTATGCAGATAACCGCCCGACGTGTTGTAGCACTGCACCGAATCGCGATGCGCGCCCAGCAGCTTGGCCAGCGGCAGACCCGCGCGCTTGGCCTTCAGGTCCCACAGCGCAATGTCGAATGGCGCAATCGCCTGTGTCGTCAGGCCGCTACGGCCCATGGACGCGCCCGCCCATAGCAGCTTGGTAAACAGCTTGGAAATATCGCTGGGGTCTTCGCCCAACAGGTTGGGTGCGATTTCCTTGGCGTGCGCATACATGCCTGGACCACCGGCGCGCTTCGAATAGCCGAAGCCGATGCCATCATGGCCGTCGCGCGTGCGGATCTCGGCAAAGATGAACGCGATCTCGGTCAATGGCTTCTGCCGGCCTGTGAGCACCTTGGCGTCACTGACGGGCGTCGCCAGCGGCAGATACACCAGCGATACCTTGATCCATTCGATACGGTCGCCGCTCTCGGCCGCGGTGCGCACGTTGGCGTCTGCCTTGGCATAAGACACGATGTTGGATTGGACAGCTTTCATTTGATCAATTCCGGATAGAGGACAACGAAAATGTGGGCCTGCTCAGTTGAGCTTGATGCCAGCCTTCTGAACGACTTGTTCCCAGCGCGAGATTTCTTTCTGTACAAATCGGCTGTAATCGGCCGACCGGGACGCCACGACGACGAAGCCGCTGGCTTCGAGCTTTACACGCGCGGCGGGGTCAGAGAACCCCTTGACCATCGCCGCCTCCAGCTTGGCGACGACAGCGGCGGGCGTGCCCTTGGGTGCGGACAACCCTGTCCACGACACGGCGCTGAAACCCGGATAGCCGGACTCGGCCACGGTCGGCACATCGGGGTACAGCGGGTTACGTTCGATGCTGGTCACGGCCAATGCCCGCAACTTTCCCGCTTTCACATGCGGCAACACCGCATCTTGATTGGTGAACATGCCGGGAATCTGGCCAGCCAGCACATCGTTCAACGCGGGCGCACCCCCCTTATAAGGGATGCCCACCATGTCCAGGCCCGCCACCTGCTTCAGGTATTCGGTCGTCACGTGACCAGATGACGCATTGACCTGGCCGTAGTCGAATTTGCCAGGATGTGCCTTAACCCAGGCAATAAATTCCTGAAAGGTCTTCGCAGAAAAGGCGGGGTTCACGACCAGCACATTCGGCCCGGCCGCCAATTGCGAAATATGAACGAAGTCGCTGTTCGAGTCATACGACGGCTTTGGCGTGAAGCCGTGAATAATGGCGTTGCTGCCTATCCCCGACAACAGCAGCGTATAGCCATCGGCCTGCGCTCTTGCCACTTGCTCCGTGCCGATCGCGCCTCCGGCGCCCCCCTTGTTCTCAACGACGAAAGCCTGCTTGAGCTCGCGGCCGAGCACATCGGCAATCAAGCGGCCCATCAGATCGCTGGTGCCGCCAGCAGGAAAGGGCACGACAATTTTCACGGGACGCGACGGATAGTCAGCTTGCGCCCAAGCAGCGCCAGGCAGTGTCACCATGCTGGCCACCAGGCATAGCGCGGTGAATAGAGATCTACGGCTCATGCTTTGTCTCCTGTGCGGTCGTAGCCGCTTTTTATGGATAGAATTATGGAAGCGCTTTCATTTTGAACGCCTGTCCGGATTTCGCAATCCACCCCTTTTATCGACATCGCCTCGCGTCCCACACTTTGGAACTTTCGCCTCACATACCCGGCAATGCCCGCATGAGCGACGTCGCCCGAGAGGCGGGCGTCTCACTCGTCACCGTTTCGCGCGCCTTGAATACCCCCGAAAAGGTGTCTCGCGATACGCTGGCGGCCGTGCGCCGCGCAATCGCCCTGCTGGGCTATGTGCCCAACCTGATGGCGGGCAGTCTGGCCTCCAACCGTTCCCGCATCGTCGCCGCCATCGTCCCAACGATATCCAACCTGGTCTTTGCCGAAACGATCGAAGCGTTGACGCATACGCTGGCCGGAGACGGATATCAATTGTTGCTAGGCCAAAGTGGCTACAGCAAACAGGTGGAAGCAGCGCTTGTGGATACGTTCCTGGGCCGCCGCGTCGACGGCTTGGTGCTGACCGGCTTTTCGCAGCCCAAAGCGCTGCGCCTGAAACTGCAACGCGCGAACGTGCCCGTCGTGCAGACCTGGGGCCTACCGGGCCCGGGGCACACCACGCTGATCGATATGGCCGTCGGGTTTTCGAATGCAGGCGCAGGACGCGCCGCCGCGCGCCATCTGATTGATCGAGGTCATCGCACGCTGGCATTCATTGGCGCCGATGAGGCGCGGTCCCGGCAACGCCTGCAAGGCTTTCGCGCGGAAGCGCTGGCCGCCGACCTGCCTGATATCGAAGCGGCGCTCATCCCGCCTCCGGTTCAGATCGACGCGGCCGGACCCTGTCTGGAACAGATGCTGACACGCCGCCCGGACATCACGGCGGTGTTCTGCAACAACGACCTGCTGGCGGCAGGCTTGCTGTTCACCTGCCGGCAAAACGGCCTGCCGGTCCCCGAGCGGCTTGCCATCATGGGCTTTGGCGATCTGTCGATTTCCCGGGCGGCCTCTCCCGCCTTGTCGACCATCCGGATCCGCCGTGCAGAGATGGGCGAACGGGCCGGAAAGATGTTGATGGCCCGTTTGGGCAACTCCGCGCCCGGCGCGAAATTCGCCGATCTTGGCTTCGAGGTCATTGAACGGAGCAGCACATGACGCACGCCGCAACCCGCGTCCAGATGGCTGACGTCGCCCGCGAAGCCGGCGTCGCGCGGGTGACGGTCTCGCGCGTGATCAATGCGCCGGACAGCGTAGCCCCCAAAACGCGCGCCACTGTCCTGGCCGCGATCGCCCGCCTGGGATTCGTGCCCAATCTGAATGCTGGCACGCTGGCGTCACGCCGTTCACGCATTGTCGGCGCCCTGGTGCCCACCCTATCCAATGCGTGGTTCGCCGACACGATGGACGGTCTGTCGGCCCGCTTGTCGGCAGCAGGTTATCAATTGCTGCTTGGGCAGACCCGATACGACCCGCATGAAGAAGAGCGATTGGTTGACGCCTTTATTGGCCGGCGCGTCGACGCCATCGTCGTAACCGGCACGCAGCATTTGCCTGCCGTGCAAGCGAAGCTGCAACGTTCGGGCATACCGGTGATCGAATGCTGGGATTTGATCGATACGCCGATTGACACCGTGGTGGGCTTTTCCAATGCGGACGCCGGCGCCACAATGGCCCGGCATCTGACAGGCCGCGGCTGCCAGCAGCTGGGATTCATCGGCGCGGATGAACCCCGTTCCGCGCAGCGCTTGCGCGGGTTCCGGGAAGCCGCGACAGCAGCTGGCGTCTCCAGCGTTCATAAGCACCTCGTCAAGCCGCCTTCCAGCATCCAGGATGGCGTTCATGGTCTGGAAGCATTGGTGCATGCGCATCCCGGTCTTGACGGTGTGTTTTGCGGCAACGACACCCTGGCGCTAGGCGCGCTGCTGGCGGCCCGAAACCACGGCTGGCGCGTTCCCCAGGACATTGCCGTCGCCGGATTTTCAGACCTGCCAGTCGCCATCGCCAGCGTCCCGGCGCTGACAACCATCAGGATCGATTCCCGCGCGCTGGGTGAGCACGCAGGCGACTTGCTAGCGCGCCGCCTGCGCGGCGCATCCAACGATGGCCAGCGCGTTCACGACCTGGGATTCACGCTTGTCGTGCGCGACAGCGCCTGATCCCCAATACCCCATCACGGGTTTGATGGACGGGCGTGAATCTCGCGCAACGCCGGCGCTCTGCGCTTGGGCTCAAAGCGTTGGATGCGGCCCACCAGCAGCCAGTAACTCGCCACGGCAACTACACCGTGCAAGCCCACAAACACCAAGGCCTGGTGGAACGAACCCGTCGTGCCCAGGATGTAGCCAATCACGACGGGCGTAGTGATGCCCGCCGTGTTTCCGACCGCATTGAACACGCCGCCAGTCAAACCGATCATCGACTTGGGCGCAGTATCGGCCACCACCGTCCAGCCCAATGATCCGAAGCCCTTGCCAAAGAAGGCCAGCGACATCAGCGCCACCACGATCCAGTCGGTATCAACGTAGTTGCAGCCGATCATGACCGAGGTCAGCAGCAGGCCGATGGTGATGGGCACCTTGCGCGCGATCGTCAATGACTGCGTGCGCTTGAGCAGCCAGTCCGACACAAATCCCGTCAGCACGCCACCCACGCAGCCGGCGATGGCCGGCAACGACGCCACAAATCCCGCTGTCAGAATGCTCATGCCGCGCTCTTTCACAAGATAGGTCGGAAACCACGACACGAAGAACCAGGTGATGGCGGTAATGCAATACTGCGCCAGGAAAATGCCCGTCAACATCCTGCTGCGGAATAGATCAAGCAGGTTGGGCGTGCGCTGCACCATGCCGTCCGCATCGGGCTGCACATCGCCGTCCGTGGAGGGGGCCACGCCATGGGCCGGCAGATCAACGAGTGCGCCGCCGTTGCGCATCAATTCCAATTCCTGGGCGGTGAGCTTGGGGTGTTCGGTTGGAACCTGATAGGCGCGCCACCACAGCAGCGCCAGCAACAAGCCCAGCGCGCCCATGACCGAAAACACATGTTCCCAGCCGAACATATGGTCCAACCAGCCCATCAACGGCGTGAACAGGGCCAACGACAGATACTGCGCACTGTTGAAGATGGCGCCGGCCACGCCGCGCTCCTGCGCGGGAAACCAAGCGGCGATCACACGGCCCGAGGCGGGACCCACCGGGGCCTCGAACGTGCCCAGCAGAAAGCGCAGAACCAGCAACGCGGCGAACGCGGAAGCAAACCATCCGGCGGCGCCCATGAACATCGTGCATGCCGACCACAGCACCAGGCCGCCCAGTACGGTGCGCTTGGCGCCGAGCCTGTCGACCAGCCACCCCGCAGGAACATGTGCCAGCACGTAAGCCCATGCGAAAGACGAGAACAACCATCCCATCTGCACAGGAGACAGACCCAGCTCCTTGGACATGCCTGAACCAGCGACAGACAAGGTCGCGCGATCGCCCGTGCTAAAGGCAAGTACGATCGTGATCAAAGCGAGAATGAGAAAGCGCTGGCGCGCACGCAACATGTCTAGGTCTCCAGATTATTTTTGTTGGGGGCAGACCGTGCGCATTGCGGGAAATGCACACCGCGCAGGACCGCGCCCGGTGCTAGGTTCAGAGTGTGTACCGACGCCTCCACGCGCTCAAGGCGGCGTGCAGGCGATCAGGTGCCTTTGTCTCAGACTCTGGAATTGAGCAGGAAGAACTCAAAAAATATCTGGCTCGCCGGCGCATTCGCCGGCCTGCGTCAGCAGCACATCCATGTCGCAGCCTTGATCCGCTTGCGGGATGTGGTCGGTGAACATCTTGCCGTAGCCTCTGCCGAATCGGGCGGGCGGCGCGTGCCATTGCGCACGCCTGCGAGACAATTCGTCGTCGCTGACTTCCAGCCGGATCTGTCGGCCTGGCACATCAATGGCGATGATGTCGCCCGCCTGCGCCAATGCCAGCGGGCCGCCCACATACGCTTCGGGCGCCACATGCAAGACGCATGCGCCATAGCTGGTGCCGCTCATGCGCGCGTCGCTGATGCGCAGCATGTCGCGCACGCCTTGCCTGACCAGCTTCAGCGGCACGGGGATCATGCCCCATTCAGGCATGCCCGGACCGCCCTTCGGGCCTGCATTGCGAAGCACGATCACATGGGGGGTAATAAGTCCGGCACGGCGATCGTCCCAGAACTTGAACGCATCCGATCCCGAGCCTAACGTCTTGCCGCGAGAATGGCCACGCAGCATGGGACCCGCGGGCAGGAACACCGCAGGCACGCCGGCGCTGATGGCGCCAAGCAGCATCGCCGGCGTCGTTTTGTCGCAACCGCCCATCAGCACCACGGCGTCAACCGGATAGCACCGAATCATTTCTTCGATTTCCATCGCCATCAGATTGCGGTAGAGCAGCGCCGAGGGCTTGACCAGCGCATCATTCAGCGACATGGCGGGCATCTCCAGCGGAAAGCCGCCTGCCTGCAAGACCCCGCGTTTGACGTCATCGACGCGCTGCCGAAAGTGCATATGGCAGGGGTTGAACTCCGACCAGCTATTGACGATGGCGACGATCGGTTTGCCTTCCCAATCTTTTCGCTCGAAGCCCATTTGCATGAACCGGCTATGGTGGTTGAAGGTTCGGAAATCATCGTTCGCGAGCCACCGCTGGCTGCTCAACTTTCTGGCTTCGGCCATGGCGATTCAGCGCCCCGGCGGCGACCACACGCCGGCGGCCTGCAACAGGCCGCGCGTGTAGCCCAGCGCGAATGCCATGAAACGTTCCCGCCCTTCATCGATGTCGGAGACGGGCACGTGATCGGGACACAATGGCCCGGCGTACCCTCCGCGTTGGTACGCCTTCACGGCCTCCAGCATGTCGACATCACCCTCGTCAGGAAAGACCTCTTGAAAATCCAGGTAGCCGCCCCGGATATTGCGGAAATGGACCATGAAGATGCGGCCGGTGGAGGCGAACTCTTCGATCACGGGGATCATGTGCCTGGCGGGCTCCTTGAACATCTCGGCAACCGTTCCCTGGCAGAAATTGAGCCCGTGGTTCTTGCTGGGAGACAAGGCCAGGAAGCGGCGCAAGCCGTCGGCCGACCCGACTACATGCTCAACCCCGTTTAGGCCCCCGACCGGGTACGCCGGATCGTGCGGATGGCAGGCCAGCCGCACACCGGCCTTGTCCGCCGCAGGCACCAAGCCTTCAACCAGGAATTCGATGGCGTCCCAGCCAGCCTGCTCGGTCACCGGCGGCACTACACGCGCCATCTTCTGGCCGCACAGCAGCGCCGACTCCGACCCGCCTTCCTCTTGATTGCTGGGATACCCGACGCCCCAGTAGGAGTGCTTGCGATCGTTTTCTGGCGAGTATTCCCGGTAGACAAATCCGGAGTTCCGAGCGCCGCCACGCCCGGGCTTCAACCCCGTGCGCGTGATGCCTACCATTTGGACGTTGTACTTAAGACAAGTGATGCCCGCATCCGCCGCCTTCTGGATGTTGTCGGCCAGGGTTGCGCGCTGCCGCTTGGCGCTATCCATGTCGATCATCGAATCCAGAAGAATGGAACCCACATCCAATGCAAAGACATCCAGCTTCAGGCCAAAACCTTCAACCCATTGTCGATAGGCGGCGAGCTTGGCGGCGTCCCATTTGCTGACACCGCCGCGGGCTGACACGAGCTCGGTGCCACGGTTGTCGAGCACGACGCTTTGAACGCCGAGTTGAGTCGACAAGCGCAGTCGGCGCTCATCAGGATTGAGCAGTTGCTCGCTGATATACATGGTGTCTCCAGAATTCCAACCCCGTCCAACACAAAATGAACACGTGTTCATTCTGTGGCGGCAGCGCCTTGGTGATCAAGCAGGGAAGTGTTCGGCGCCCGGCTCATGGGGGCCGGAATCTCAAATGGTGGATCGCGAGTGACAATTGGCGGCCTGGTCTGGCCATCGTCCAGCCCACCCCCCCGAATATGTAACAGCCTCCCCTCCCCCCCTTGAACCCTGCAACATCATCCCTATAATTAGCACTCGACACCGGTGAGTGCTAACAGCCCTCCCGGGGCTAACCGATCATTCACTTTCAATCAAGTAAACAGGAGTTCCTCATGGCCTTGCGTCCCCTGGGCGATCGCGTGATCGTCAAACGCCTCGAAAACGAGCGCAAGACTGCCTCGGGCATCGTCATCCCCGACAGCGCCGCTGAAAAGCCTGATCAGGGCGAAGTCGTGGCCGTCGGCCCCGGCAAGAAGACCGAAGACGGCAAGATCCTGCCGGTCGACCTGAAGGCTGGCGACAAGGTTCTGTTCGGCAAGTACGCCGGCCAGTCCGTGAAGGTTGATGGCGAAGAACTGCTCGTCATCCGCGAGGACGAAATCCTCGCCGTGGTTCAGTAAACCCCGCCTCAAACGAATTTTCGAAGGAAGCTAAGAAATGGCTGCCAAGCAAGTATTGTTCGGTGACGACGCCCGTGTGCGTATCGTCCGCGGCGTGAATGTTCTCGCCAACGCTGTTAAGACCACCCTGGGCCCCAAGGGTCGCAACGTCGTGCTGGAGCGCTCGTTCGGCGCCCCGACCGTGACCAAGGACGGCGTGTCCGTCGCCAAGGAAATCGAACTGAAGGACAAGTTCGAGAACATCGGCGCACAACTGGTCAAGGACGTTGCCTCCAAGACCTCCGACAACGCCGGTGACGGCACCACGACCGCCACCGTGCTGGCTCAAGCCATCGTCATGGAAGGCCTGAAGTACGTTGCCGCCGGTTTCAACCCGATCGACCTGAAGCGCGGCATCGACAAGGCTGTCGCCGCTGCCGTGGCTGAACTGAAGAAGCAATCCAAGCCGGTCACGACCAGCAAGGAAATCGCTCAAGTCGGTTCGATCTCGGCCAACAGCGATGCCTCCATCGGCCAGATCATCGCTGACGCGATGGACAAGGTTGGCAAGGAAGGCGTCATCACCGTCGAAGACGGCAAGTCGCTGGAAAACGAGCTGGACGTCGTCGAAGGCATGCAATTCGACCGCGGCTATCTGTCGCCCTACTTCATCAACAGCCCGGAAAAGCAAGTTGCCGTGCTGGAAGATCCGTTTGTCCTGATTTTCGACAAGAAGATCAGCAACATCCGTGACCTGCTGCCCGTGCTGGAACAAGTTGCCAAGTCGAGCCGTCCCCTGCTGATCATTGCAGAAGACGTCGAAGGCGAAGCGCTGGCCACCCTGGTTGTGAACAACATCCGTGGCATCCTGAAGACCACCGCAGTCAAGGCTCCGGGCTTCGGCGACCGCCGCAAGGCCATGCTGGAAGACATCGCCATCCTGACGGGCGGCACGGTGATCTCCGAAGAAACCGGCATGTCGCTGGAAAAGGCCGGCCTGGCTGAACTGGGCCAAGCCAAGCGCATCGAAGTGGGCAAGGAAAACACGACGATCATCGACGGCGCTGGCGACAGCAAGTCGATCGAGGCTCGCGTCAAGCAAGTCCGTATCCAGATCGAAGAAGCCACGTCCGACTACGACCGTGAAAAGCTGCAAGAACGCGTGGCCAAGCTGGCCGGCGGCGTTGCCGTGATTCGCGTTGGCGCTGCCACCGAAGTCGAAATGAAGGAAAAGAAGGCTCGCGTCGAAGACGCCCTGCACGCTACCCGCGCCGCAGTGGAAGAAGGCGTTGTGGCTGGTGGCGGTGTTGCACTGCTGCGCGCCAAGCAAGCCATTGCTGAACTGAAGGGCGACACGCCTGACCAGAACGCCGGTATCAAGCTGATCCTGCGTGCTGTGGAAGAACCGCTGCGCACCATCGTCACGAACGCCGGCGAAGAAGCCAGCGTCGTGGTCAGCAACGTGCTGAACGGCAAGGGCAACTACGGCTACAACGCTGCAACCGGCGAGTACACCGACCTGGTCGAGCAAGGCGTTCTGGATCCCACCAAGGTGACCCGCACCGCCCTGCAAAACGCTGCCTCCGTCGCCAGCCTGCTGCTGACGGCTGAAGCCGCCGTGGTCGAACTGGCCGAAGACAAGCCCGCTGCCCCGGCCATGCCGGGTGGCATGGGCGGCATGGGCGGCATGGACTTCTAAGTCCCGCTTTCCTTGCACGGCCTCCCCGGCGTCAAAACCGGGGAATGCAGTATCTGAAAAACCCCCGGACCTTCGCCCCGGGGGTTTTTCTTTTTGTGCGCCCATCCTGTTGTGCGCTCCTGCCCGCTACCGACGACGGATTCGGCGGCCGGCCACCGTACACATTGCCTGTTGTTTCCAGCGCACCCGTTATCTCCCGGCGCGAACACGTTTGCGCACAAACTCGCGGTTTCCCCCAGGCGCATGCGTCCCTACAATGAAGATTCCTTCGCCCACGCCGCCCCAGCCCTATGCGCCTACCCCAGAGCCTGCGAGCCTTGCGTCCGTCCGAGATCGGCGGGCTGCTGATGGACTCCGCCAACCAGTGGTCAAACCACCGCGCCTCCAGCAAGGGCGCCGCGCTGGCGTTGTACATGGTGTTTTCATTGGCGCCGATGCTGATCCTGGTGATCGCCGTGGCCGGCGCGTTCTATGGCGAAGACGCGGTACGGTCAGAGCTTTTCTTGCAGATGCGCGACCTGACCGGCGAACGCGGCGCGGAAGTCATCCAGACGGTGTTGGCCAGCGCGCATGAATCCGGCGGCGGGTGGATCGCCGCGCTGATTTCCATTTTTGTGCTGATCTTCAGCGCCACCACCGCCTTTGCCGAACTGAAGGCCAGCCTGGACGATTTGTGGGAAGTGCCCGCTAACCAGAAGGGCGGCATCCAGGGCATGGTGCGCAGCCGCATGCTGTCGTTTGGCCTGGTGCTGGTGCTGGCGCTGTTCCTGTTGGTGTCGTTGACGGTGAATGCCGCGCTGGGCGCTGCGCAAAAGCTGTATGGCGATCTGTGGATGGCATCCACCGTCGCCAGGGTGGTGGATTGGGCATCGACGCTGTTTTCGTTTTCGGTGGTGGTCGCGCTGTTCGCGGTGATCTTCAAGTTGCTGCCCAGCGCAAAGATATCCTGGCGCGACGTGATCCCCGGCGCCATCGTGACGGCCGCGCTGTTCCTGGTGGGCAAATGGGGCATCGGGCTGTACCTGAGCCGGGGCGCGGCCGTGTCGGCCTATGGCGCGGCGGGTTCGCTGATCGCCCTGCTGCTGTGGATCTACTATTCCGCGCAGATCTTCTTCTTTGGCGCGGTGTTCACGCGGCAATTCGCGCTGCGCTTCGGCGATGCCGCGAAGCCTGCCGTGTCGGACCCGGCCCCGGCGGCACCCCCACAACCCTAGACCGGTAGATACAATCGCGTCTACCGCGAGTTCTTCGACGCTGATGGCCCCGCCCGCACACGCGCTGCGGTGCATCCGTTGCCGCACCCGCACTTGCTGATTTCAATCAAGGCGGGCGCCTCCAAGCATGTCGAACTTCCGCATCACGCCCAATGCGCTCAGCCATAAGCTGAAGCTGCATCAATTGCAGATCTTTGAACGCGTGCTGGCGCGCCGGTCGCTGTCGCGCGCGGCCAGCGAACTGCATCTGACCCAGCCCACCGTCACCAAGGCCATCCACGACCTGGAAGCCTTCTTTGGCGCGACCTTGTTCGAACGGTCGAACCGGGGCGTCACGCCCACGGAGCTTGCCCTGGTGCTGGGGCGTCGCGTGCATGCCATGTTGGCCGAGGTGCGCTACATGGCCGACGACATCGACGCGGTACTGGGCGGCGCCAGCGGCCACGTGGTGGTGGGCACGCTGATCGCCGCGTCCGCCAAGCTGCTGCCCGAAGCCATTGCCCGCATGATGACCGACCACCCGGGCATCCAGGTCACCGTGCGCGAAGGGCCGTCGGCGCAGTTGCTGCCCGCGCTGGCCACGGGCGACGTCGACATCGTCGTGGGCAGGTTGCCCGGCGCCGACATGGCGTCGATATCGGGCGTGGCGGTCGACCATCACAAGCTTTATCGCGAAGCGCTGTGCCTGGTGGTCGGCGCGCAGCATCCCATGGCCGCCGCGCAAGAGGTCACGCTGGCGGACCTGGCCGACCACATCTGGATTCTGCCCGCGCCCACCTCGCCCCTGCGCGCCTCGGTTGAGCGCACGTTTTTCGACGCGGGCCTGCGCCTGCCCGCGCGCCACGTGGAATCCCTATCGCTGCTGACCAACATCGGCATCCTGATGCACAGCGACGCGCTGGCGCTGATTCCCTACGACGCGGCAGCGCAGTTCCTGTCCATGGGCTTGCTGGCGCGCCTGCCTACGACGGTGTTCGGAGACTTTGGCGACGTGGGCTATTCCGTGCGCGCCGATCGTCCGATGACGCCCGCTTGCCAGCGGCTGGTGCAATACCTGCAAGCCATCACGGCGCAGCGCGAACCGGCATCGGCCCGCCGCGCATAACGCGCGCATATCGCGCGAATATCGCGCGGATAACGCGCGGATAACGCGCGCGGGCCAGGCGCGCCCGTTTCCCTACGGGAAACCCCGCGATAGATAAGCCGCATATCCAACCGCGCAATTTCTATTATTCCCTCGGCGCGCTCGCCCCCTAGACTTCATCAAACCAAGCCTCCCCCGGAGATCTTCATGCCCGCCTACGGCCCGCCGTTGAATTTCCAGCGCTGGATCGACGATCACGCGCATCTGCTCAAGCCGCCCGTGGGCAATCAGCAGATCTGGCAAGACGCCGACTTCATCGTCACCGTGGTCGGCGGCCCCAACCACCGCACCGATTATCACGACGACCCGCTGGAAGAATTCTTCTACCAATTTCGCGGCAACGCCTGGTTGTCGCTGTGGGTAGACGGCAAGCCCGAACGTGTGGACTTGAAGGAAGGCGACATCTTCCTGTTGCCGCCGCATGTACGCCATTCGCCGCAACGCCCCGAAGCCGACAGCGCCTGCCTGGTCATTGAACGCCAGCGCCCCGTGGGCCTGCTGGATGGCTTTGAATGGTATTGCCCGCATTGCGGCCACCTGGTGCACCGGGTTCAAGTGCAGTTGAAAAGCATCGTCACCGACCTGCCACCGCTATTCCAGGCGTTCTACGACAGCACCGACAAGCGCACCTGCCCCGGCTGTGGCCAGGTCCATCCCGGCAAAGGCCACGCCCCCACCGGACAAGCCGTGCCCGCCTAGCACCCCAACTCTTGCGAAGCCGTTATCCATGATTCAGAAAATCGACATGCACGCCCATTTCTTTCCGCCGATCACGCGGCAGGAAGCGGCGGCGCTTGATCCCGTGCACGCGCCCTGGCTGCGCCCGGACGCCGACGGCGCCACCGGCCAGATCATGGCGGGCGATCGCGAGTTCCGACCGGTGGACGCCACGCTGTGGGACCCGGCGCTGCGCATCGAGCAGATGGATCGGCATGGCGTGGACGTGCAGATCCTGTGCGCCACGCCGATCATGTTCGGCTACACCTACCCCGGGCAACTTGCCGCCGACTGGGCGGCCCGCATGAACGACCTGGCGCTGGAACACTGCGCCCATGCGCCCGCGCGTTTGAAAGCGCTGGCGCAGGTGCCGCTGCAAGACCTGGACCTGGCTTGCAAAGAAGCGTCCCGCGCACGCGCCGCCGGCCACCTGGGTGTACAGATCGGCAACCACGTCGGCCCGCGCGACCTGGATGACGACACGCTGGTGCAATTCCTTATCCACTGCGCCAACCACGACATCCCGGTGCTGGTGCACCCGTGGGACATGATGACCGATGGCCGCATGAAGAAATGGATGCTGCCCTGGCTGGTGGCCATGCCCGCCGAAACGCAGCTGGGCATTCTGTCGTTGATTTTGTCCGGCGCCTTCGAGCGCATTCCGCGCAGCCTGAAGCTGTGCTTCGCGCACGGCGGCGGCAGCTTCGCGTACCTGCTGGGCCGCGTGGACAACGCCTGGCGGCACCGCGACATCATCCGGCAAGACTGCCCGCGCCTGCCCTCTTCCTATACCGACCGCTTCTACACCGACAGCGCCGTGTTCGACCCGCGTTCGCTGCGCCTGTTGATTGACGTGATGGGCGAAGACCGCGTGCTGCTGGGTTCCGACTACCCCTACCCGCTGGGCGAACAGGAAGTGGGCCGCCTGGTGGCGCACGCGGAACTCGCGCCCGAGGTGCAGCAAAAGATCCTGTTTCGCAACACGATGACGTTTTTTGGATTGCAGCCGTAACCCCTGCGCGGGGCAAGAGACCACGACCGTGACACACGGCAACTCAAGGGAAAAAACATGAAACGCACCACCACACTGGCCGCCGCCGCGGCCCTGGGCCTGGCCCTGTCGGGCGCCGCGATGGCCGACGTGAAGATTGGTTTGTTGACCACATTGACCGGCCCCGGCTCCGTGCTGGGACAGGACCATCTGGACGGTTTCATGCTGGCCGTGGACCAGGGCGGCGGCAAGCTGGGCGGCGTGCCGGTGCAGGTCATCAAGGAAGACGACCAGTTCAAGCCCGAGGTGGGCGTGCAGGCCGCGCGCAAGCTGGTGCAAAGCGACAAGGTGCCGATCATTACCGGCGTGGTGTATTCCAACGTGATGCTGGCCGTGGTACGGCCGGTGACCAGCGCGGGCGTGTTCCTGGTGGGGTCCAACGCGGGGCCAACCAACCTGGCGGGCAAGGACTGTTCGCCCTATTTCTTTTCCACGTCCTGGAACAACACGCAGCGCCATGAAGGCAGCGGCGAAATGGCCAACCAGATGGGGTTCAAGAAGGTCTACCTGCTTGCCCCCAACTACCAGGCGGGCAAGGACGCGATGGCCGGTTTCAAGCGCTTCTACAAAGGCCAGATTGCCAACGAGGTCTTCACCCAGGTCAACCAGCCCGACTACTCGGTAGAGCTGGCGGCGCTGGCGGACGCCAAGCCGGACGCGGCGTATGTGTTCTTTCCTGGCGGCATGGGCGTGAACTTCATCAAGCAGTACCGGCAGGCCGGGCTGTTCGGCAAGATACCGCTGTTGTCGGTGGACACCATCGACGGGGCCACGCTGCCCGCGCTGCAACAGGATGCGCTGGGCGCGGTGACCAACGTGCCGTATTCGCCGGACCTGGACAACGGCGCCAACAAGGCTTTTGCCGCGGCGTTTCGCCAGAAGTACGGGCGCGAACCGTCCAGCTATGCGGCGCAATCGTTCGACGCGGCCCAGCTGATCGGCTCGGCGTTAAAGAAAACGGGCGGCAAGGTCGACGATAAGGACGCGTTGCGCAAGGCGCTGGAAGCGGCCGACTTTGCCTCGGTGCGCGGAGAATTCCGCTATCAGCCCAATCACTTTCCGGTGGCCGGATTTTTCCGCGCCGACGTGCAGGCCGGTGCGGACGGCAAAGTGGCGTTCGTGAACAAGGGCCCCATCTTCGCGGACCTGTCCAAAGTGTCCGACCAGTACGCCGCGCAATGCGTAATGAAGTGATGCGCAGGGCCGCGCCGGCCCCGCGCCAAAGGTGACAACCATGTCCGCGACGCTGCTGCTTGTGCAGGCCTTGAACGGCTTGCAGCTTGGCATCCTGCTGTTTCTGCTGGCCGCCGGCCTGACGCTGGTGTTCGGCATCATGAACTTCATCAACCTGGCGCACGGGTCGCTGTACATGATGGGCGCGTTCATCGCGGCCACCGTGTTCCGCCACACCGGGTCGTTTCTGCTGGCCGGCGCCGCCGTCATCGCAGGCATGGCGGCGCTGGGCCTGCTGCTGGACCGCATCGCGTTGGCGCGGCTGTATCCGCGCGACCACCTTGACCAGGTGCTGGCCACCTTCGGCTTCATCCTGTTCTTCAATGAGCTGACCCGCATCATCTGGGGCCCCGCGCCCATCAGCATGGGGCTGCCGTCGTGGCTGTCGGGCACCATCGACATCCTGGGCGTGACCTATCCGCTGTACCGCTTTTTGATCATCGTGGTGGGCTTGCTGGTGGCCGGCGGCTGCTATGTGCTGATCCACCGCACGCGGCTGGGCATGTTGATCCGCGCGGGTTCCACCGACCGCATGATGGTGGGCGCGCTGGGGGTGAACATTGCGCGGCTGAACACCTTGCTGTTCGTGCTGGGCGCCGTGCTGGCCGGGCTGGCGGGCTTGATGGCAGGCCCGATCCTGTCGGCGCAGACGGGCATGGGCGAACCCATCCTGATCCTGACGCTGGTGGTGATCGTGATCGGCGGCATCGGCTCGGTGCGCGGCGCGTTTCTGGCGGCGTTGATGGTGGGGCTGATCGACACGCTGGGCCGCGCGCTGCTGCCCACCTTGTTGCGCGCCACGCTGCCGCCCGCCGCGGCCAATGCCGCCGGGCCAGCCATTGCGTCCATGCTGATCTACGTGGTGATGGCGCTGGTGCTGGCCATGCGGCCGCAGGGCCTGTTTCCCGTCAAGCATGGATAAGGGGCATCGCATGCACATTCCGTCCGCACGCTTTCTGGTTGCCACCGCCTTGCTGGTGCTGCTGGCCTTGGTGCCGGTGTATGCCCACTGGCAGGGCGAACCTTTCCTGCTGGCCTTGTTTGGCCGCGTGCTGGTGTACGGCGTGGCGGCGCTGGCCCTGAACCTGTTGCTGGGCTTTGGTGGCATGGTCAGCTTTGGCCATGCGTTGTACCTGGGCCTGGGCGCGTATTCGGTGGGGGTGATGTCGCACTACGGTATCGAAAGCGGCTGGCTGCATCTGGCGGGAGCGCTGGGCGCGTGCGCCGTGGTGGGATTGGTCAGCGGGTTCGTCGTGATGCGCACCTCGGGCATCGCCTTCATCATGATTACGCTGGCGTTCGCGCAGATGTTCTACTTTCTGGCCACAGGGCTGGACGGCTTTGGCGGCGACGACGGCATGTCCTTGTTTGCGGGCAGTGACTTCGGCGCGTTCCGGCTGGATACGCCGCTGGCGCTGTACTACGCGGCTTTCGGCATGCTGGTGTTGGTGCTGGCGCTGATGCATCGGCTGATCCACGCGCCGTTCGGCATGGCGTTGCGCGGCTGTCAGGCCAACGAACGGCGCATGCGCGCGCTGGGCTTTCCCACGCTGCGCTACCGGCTGGCCGCTTACGTGTTGTCGGCCATGATCTGCGGCGTGGCGGGCGTGCTGCTGGCCAACCTCACGATGTACGTATCGCCGTCCTATCTGGCATGGACCACGTCGGGCGAATTGATTGTGATGGTGGTGCTGGGCGGCATCGGCACGCTGTTCGGCCCCGTTGTCGGCGCGCTGGCCTTCCTGCTGTTGGAAGAAGGGCTGAAGCTGTTGACCGGGCATTGGATGCTGATCATGGGGCTGTTGATCGTGGGCGTGGTGCTCGTGTCGCGGCGCGGCGTGTATGGCAGCTTGCCCGACACGCCCTGGCGTCGTCACCCCGCCGCGCCGCTGGGCCAGCCTTCCGGAGAACCGCAATGAGCGCGCTGCGTGTTGAAAACCTGGTCAAGCGTTATGGCGGACTGACGGTAACGGACAACTTGTCGCTGGACGTGCAAGCGGGCGAATTGCATGCGGTGATCGGCCCGAACGGCGCGGGCAAGACTACGCTGATCGGCCAACTTAGCGGCGAACTTCGCCCCGACGCCGGGCGCGTGCTGCTGGATAACCGCGACATTACCCGCATGCCCGTGCACACGCGGGTACGCCAGGGGCTGGCACGCTCGTATCAGATCACCTCGGTGTTCAAGCCGTTCACCGCTTTGGAAAACGTGGCGATGGCAGTGCAGGCGCGGCGTGGCCACAGTTTTCGCTTCTTCAAGCCCGTGCGGGGCACGCCCGCGCTGACGGAGCCGGCCCGCGACGCGCTGGCGCTGGCCGGCTTATCGGCCCGCGCCAACACCCCGGCAGCCGAGCTTGCACATGGCGAACTGCGGCAACTGGAGCTGGCGATGGTGCTGGCGTGCCAGCCGTCGCTGCTGTTGCTGGACGAGCCCATGGCGGGCATGAGCCAACACGAATCCGAAGCCATGACGCGCCTGCTGTTGCAGCTGCGCGGCCGCTACACGATCTTGCTGGTGGAACACGATATGCAAGCCGTCTTCGCGCTGTCAGACCGCATTACGGTACTGGTCTACGGCAGCGCGCTGGCTTGCGGCACGGCCGACCAGATCCGCAACGACCCGCACGTGCGCGAATGCTATCTGGGCAGCGAACGCGCCAGCGCCCGCCGCAAGCAGGAGGCCGCCGCATGAGCCCCCTGCTATCGCTGCGCGGCGTGACGGCGCACTATGGCGCCAGCCAGGCACTGTTCGGCATCGACCTGGACATTGGGCCGGGCCAATTCGTGACGCTGCTGGGCCGCAACGGCATGGGCAAGTCCACCACCGTGAAAACCGTGATGGGCCTGGCGCGCGCCACCACGGGCAGCATTGTTTTTGATGGCCAGGACATCAGCCGGCTGCCGTCCTACAAGGTGGCGCAATGCGGCATCGGACTGGTGCCCGAAGGGCGGCATATCTTCCCGAACTTGTCCGTGCGCGAAAACCTGATTGCCACCGCGCACAACCGCCAGGGCCTGGCGCAACCGTGGTCGTTGGACCGGGTGTACGCGCTGTTTCCGCGCTTGGCCGAACGCGCGCGGCATCTGGGCAGCCATTTGTCCGGCGGCGAACAACAGATGCTGGCAATCGGGCGGGCGCTGTTGACCAACCCGCGCTTGCTGATTCTGGATGAAGCCACCGAAGGGCTTGCGCCCGTGGTACGCGAAGAAATCTGGCAGGCGCTGGACAGCCTGAAGCAGACCGGGCTGGCCGTGCTGTGCATCGACAAGAACCTGGAGCCGCTGCTGGCCACCGCCGACCATCACGCCATTGTCGAAAAGGGGCGCGTGGCGTGGACGGGATCATCGCAAGCGTTTCTGGATGACGAGCCCCGGCTGTTGCAGTACCTGGGGGTGTAGGTCCGCTTGCTCAGACACGTTGCGCGGGCAGCGGCACGCCCAGGCGCAGGCTCCAATCCTGCATCTGCGCCCACAAGGCGGGCGGCACGGGAATGCCGTCTTGCCGGCGCGCGGCCTCGGCCGCCGCTTCAGGGTCGCCCGGCATGCGCGGCGCGCCCGGTTGCGCCGAGAGTTCCATCGCCATTGCCGCCACCACGCCCGCCAGCGCCGCGCCACCCGCGAAGCGCTCCGGATCGATCACGATAAAGAACGCGCCCAGCTCGCGCGGGCGCTGCAATTGTTCATACATGGGCGAGATATGCGGGCCGAACGGGTTGCCGTTCAACGGGCCGCACAGCAGCTCGATCATCATCGCCAGGCCGTAGCCCTTGTAGCCGTATTCTTCGCCGCCCAAAGGCCGCAGGGCGCGCACGGCGTCTGCGTCCGTGCAATCCCGCCCGGCGGCATCAAGCGCCACCCCGGGCGGCAACGCCACGCCATCGCGGCGCGCGTTCATGACGCGGTTCCACGGAATGGCGGTGGTTGCCATGTCCAGACACAAGGGCTGCGCGCCTGCGCGCGGAAACGCCAGCGATATCGGGTTGGTGCCAAAGAACGGCTGATGGCCGCCATGCGGCGCGGCAATCGAATCCGAATGGGTGAACGCAATGCCGATCAAACCTTGCCGTGCCGCCGCGCGGCTGTACAAGCCGACGGCGCCGCAATGCGAAGAATCGCTGACGCCCACGGCGGCGATGCCCGCTTCGCGCGCCAGCTCAATGGCCAGCGCGTTGGCCCGGTGCGCCACGATGATGCCCTGCCCTTGCCCGCCGTGCAGCTGCGCCGTGCCGGGCCCGGTCCGGTCGATGCGAATGGCGGGGCGCGGCACGATCGAGCCATGCGCGACGCGGTTCAGGTAGTGCGGCAGCCGGGCGATGCCGTGCGAATCAATGCCCCACAAACTGGTCTGCGCCAAGCTGGCCGCCAGGCAGCGCGCGTCTTCATCGCTGAAGCCTTGTGCGTGCAGGCAGGCGCTGCCCCAGCGTTCCCATTCATCGGCATCCACTCGGCTTTGCCCAGACATGCGGCGCTCTCCTCAGGTAGCGGCTTGCACGGCGTACAGCACGCCATGCTGGCGCAGGTTTTCCAGATGCGTGCTTAGCGCGGCCACGAAGTCGGGCACGCGGCCCAGGTTGCCGAACACCGGCTTATATCCCGCCAGCACCATCGCGCGGCGGTGCGCCGATTGCGCGGGCGCGGACGCGCGGGCGGCGACCTCGGCGCGCGACAGCAGCTTGGCAAGCCGCGCGGCCAGCGGGTCGTCGATGGCGTAGCGCCCGCCTTGCTCGTCCTCGCCACGCAGATAATGCAGCCACGCGGCCACTGCCAGGGATAGGCGCTGGATGTCGTCGCCCGCGCTCAAGCGGTCGCGTATGGTTTCCAGCAGCCGCTGCGGGATTTTTTGCGAGCCGTCCATCGCCACTTGCGGGATCGGATGCGGCAGCGCAGGGTTGGCGACCCGTTCAAGGAAGCGGCGGCGGTATTCCTCCAGCCCGCCGTCCGGAATGCCCTTCAACGTAGGCGCGATTTCCAGCCGCATCATGGCGTCCACGAACGCATGCAGCGCGGGCGTCTGCACGGACTCGCTGACCGTCCGGTGCCCCAGCAGCGCGCCCAGGTAGGCGAAGGCGGAATGCGGGCCGTTCACCATTCGCAGCTTCAAGCGTTCGTAGGGCGCGGCGTTACGCACGAAGGTGGCGCCGCCCTGCGTTTCCCAAGCCGGACGGCCGGCGGCGAACTTGTCTTCGATCACCCAATTCAGATAGGGCTCGCCCACCACAGGCCAGGCGTCTTGCACGCCAAGCTTGTCCGCGATGCGCCGACGGTCATCGTCATCCGTGCCCGGCACGATGCGGTCCACCATGGAATTGGGAAAGGTGCAGTGCTTGTCGATCCAGCCCGTCAGCGCGACGTCCACACGCAGCGCAAAGGCCAGCACCAGGTTGCGCAGCAGGTCGCCGTTGCCGCGCAGGTTGTCGCAGGACATCAACGTGACGGGCGGCAAGCCGCGCTCGCGGCGCAGCGCCAGGCCATGGACCAGAATGCCGATGGTGCTGCGCGGACGATGCGGGTTTTCAAGGTCGTGCAGGATGTCGGGATCGTCCCAGCGCAGGTGTCCCGTGGCCGGCTCGTGGCTGTAGCCCTTTTCGGTCACGGTCAGGCTGACGATGCGGGTCTGCGGATACGCAATCCGCTCAAGCACGGCGTTGGGGTCTTCTTCGGCCACCATCACGCGCAGCACCGAGCCCACCACACGCAGCTGCTCGCGCGCCTGGCCGTCGGGGCCGCCGTCGCGCAGGGCCAACGTGTACAAGCCGTCTTGGGGCGTCAGCGCATCGCGCGTGTCGGGCCGGCGCAACGACACGCCCAGAATGCCCCAGCTAAGATCGCCGCTGGCCTCCATGGCCAGGTCCGTCATCACCGCCTGATGCGCGCGATGAAAGGCGCCCAAGCCCAGATGCACGATGCCGGGCGTGAGCCGGCTGCGGTCATAGATGGGTTTTTCCACGTCTGCGGGCAGACGCGGCAACGACTCCGTATTCAAACGTTCAAGCATGGTTGACCAGGGGCGGGAGGCGCCATGCACCTGTCGGATGACCGGCCAGTCGGCGCGCGGGTGAGGATATCCCCAGACGCAGAATTGTTCGATGCCCGGACAGTGACAAAATGCAACACCACCATCATCATGATCCTCGTCGCCGGTATCCGCGGGCCGTTCGCCTACATCACCGCGCCCAGCTGCCACGGCACGAATTCGTTCTGGCCATAGCCGTGTTCTTCGCTGCGGGTGCGCCGCCCCGAAGCGGTTTGCAGCATCAGCTGGAAGATGCGTTCGCCCATCTGCGCCACGCTTTGCGCGCCGTCCACCACTTCGCCGCAATTGATGTCGATATCGTCGGACTGGCGCTGCCACAACGCGGTGTTGGTCGACAGCTTTAACGACGGCGCGGGCGCGCAGCCATACGCCGAGCCGCGCCCGGTGGTAAAGCAGATCAGGTTGGCGCCGCCCGCGACCTGGCCGGTGGCCGATACGGGGTCATAGCCCGGGGTGTCCATGAACACCAGCCCGCGCGAGCGCACGGGCTCGGCGTATTCGAACACGTCGGTCAGGTTGGTGGTGCCGCTTTTGGCGATGGCACCCAACGACTTTTCCAGAATGGTCGTCAGCCCGCCCGCCTTGTTGCCGGCCGACGGGTTGTTGTCCATCTCGGCATCATTGCGGGCGCAGTAGTCTTCCCACCAGCGCACGCGCGCCAGCAGTTTGTCGGCCACGGCCGGGGTTTGCGCGCGACGCGTCAGCAAGTGTTCGCCCCCGTAGATCTCGGGCGTTTCCGACAGGATGGCGGTGCCGCCGTGGCGCACCAGCAGGTCCACGGCGGCGCCCAGCGCGGGGTTGGCGCTGATGCCCGAATAGCCGTCGGAGCCGCCGCATTGCAGGCCCACCGTCAGATGGCTGGCCGGCACGGGCTGGCGCTGCACCTGGTTGGCCTGCTCCAGCATGCGTTCCACCAGTTCGATGCCGCGCGCCACCGTCTTGCGCGTGCCGCCTGTGTCCTGAATATTGAAGGTGTGCAGCAGGCCGCTTTCACGCAGGCCCTCTTGTTCCATCAAGCCGCCGATCTGGTTGGTTTCACAGCCCAGCCCCACCACCATCAGCCCGCCGAAGTTGGCATGGCGTGCATAGCCGCCCAGGGTCCGTCGCAGCACCTTCAAGGGTTCGCCCTCGCTGCCGGTGGCGCAGCCGGCGCCGTGCGTCAGCGCCACCACGCCGTCCACGTTCGGACAGGCGGCCAGCGCATCGGGATGGATGTCGCGGCGGAAGTGGTCGGCGATGGCGCGCGCCACCGTGGCCGAACAGTTCACGCTGGTCAGGATGCCGATGTAATTGCGCGTGGCGATGCGGCCGTCGGCGCGCACGATGCCATCGAAGGTGGCGGGTTCGGCCACGTAATCCGTGGGGTGCGCGCCCTGCCCCACCGCATAGTCGCGCTGGAACGCCGAGAATTCCAGGTTCTGCGTGTGGACGTGCTGCCCGGCCGCAATGGGCTGGCGCGCCACGCCGATGATCTGGTTGTACCGGCGCACCGGCTCGCCCGCCGCGATGGCGCGTACGGCCACCTTGTGGCCGGGCGGCACCAGCCCTTGCACCGTCACCCCTTCGCTTTCCAGCCGCGTGCCGCTGACCAGCTGGCGCCGGGCGATCACCACGTTATCCGCCGGGTGGATGCGTATGACGGCCGTATCGTTGTGGGACATGAAGACTCCGGAAAGTAAGGGGTGCGGGGCAGACGAGCGTTCAGCCGTCGATCAAGGCCGGGTCCCAGGCATGCACGCGCTGGCGCTGCTCGCCCAGGCCGGCGATGCCCAGCTTGATCTCGTCGCCCGCCTTCAGGTACACGGGCGCGGGCTTTTGCCCCATGCCCACGCCGGGCGGCGTACCGGTGCTGATCAGGTCGCCCGGATACAGCGTCATGAAGCGGCTGACATACGCCACCAGCTGGGCCACGCCAAACACCATGGTGCGCGTGCTGCCGTTCTGATAGCGCTTGCCGTTCACTTCCAGCCACATCTCCAGGTCTTGCGGGTTGGGGATTTCGTCTGCGGTGGCCAACCAGGGGCCGATGGGGCCAAAGGTGTCGCAGCCCTTGCCCTTGTCCCAGGTGCCGCCGCGTTCGATCTGGTATTCGCGTTCGGACACGTCGTTGACCACGCAATAGCCGGCCACGTGCTTCATGGCGTCGGCCTCGCTGACGTAGCGCGCCTTTTCGCCGATGACCACGCCCAGCTCGACTTCCCAATCGGTCTTGACGGAATCCTGCGGCAGCACGACGGGGTCGTTGGGGCCGACGACGGCCGACGTGGGCTTCATGAAGATGACGGGCTCGGCCGGCACGGGCAGGCCCGATTCGGCGGCGTGGTCGGCGTAGTTCAGGCCGATGCAGATGAACTTGCCCATGCCGCTCCAGGGCGGCGCGATGCGGCCCGGGTTGGCCACCAGCGGCAGCGTGGACGCGTCCAGCGCGCGCAGTTCGGCCAGGCGCGCGGACGTCAGCGTTTGCGCGGTGATGTCGGGCAATACGGAGGACAGGTCTCGCACCTTGCCCTGGTTGTCGATCAGACCGGGCTTCTCAGAGCCCTTGGGGCCATGGCGCATAAGTTTCATATCGGTTCCTTGTTGCGGAAATGGAAATAGGAAATAGAAATAGGAAATAGGAAAGAGGAAATAGGGAAAGCTTCAGTTCGTCCAGCCGCCGTCGATCACCTGGGTGGTGCCCGTGGTGAAGGCGGATTCGTCGCTGGCAAGATACACCGCCAACGCGGCGATTTCATCCGTACGGCCGATGCGGCCCATGGGTTGACGGGCGGTGAACGCGGCCTGCACGGCGGCAATCGTCTGCCCGCTAGCCGCGGCCTGCGCTTCAATGCGCTGGTGCAGCGAAGGCGATTCGACGGTGCCCGGGCAGATCGCATTGCAGCGGATGCCTTGCGCCACGAAGTCGGCCGCCACCGCCTTGGTCAGCCCGATGACGGCGGCCTTGGTGGCGCCGTAAGCACAGCGGTTGGGCGCACCCTTGATGCTGCCGGCCACCGACGCCATGTTCACGATGGAGCCGCCCCCGCGCGCCAGCATGCCCGGCAGGCACGCTCGGATCAGCCGATACATGGACCGCACGTTCAGGTTGAAAGAAAAATCCCACGCGTCCTCGTCGCAGTCCAGGATGGTGCCGGCGTGCACGAAGCCCGCGCCGTTGAACAACACGTTGACCGGCCCCGCGTCTTGCGCCAGCGCGGTGATGGCGCGCCCGTCGGTCACGTCCACCACTTGCGTGCGGCAGCCCGACAGCGTCTGTAGCGCGGCCGCGTTGATGTCCACGGCCAGCACGTTGGCGCCTTCTCGCACAAACGCCTCGGCCACGGCGCGGCCGATGCCCTGGCCGGCGGCGGTGACGATGGCGGTCTTGCCTTGCAGTCTTTCCGACATGAGTGCGTCCTTTTTTATTTGCCGGCCATGCCCATTGCGGTGGGCAGCCACAGGGTGATCTGGGGGATGTAGGTAATGGCGATCAGCGCCACGAACAGCGGCACCAGCCACGGCAGGATGGCCATGGTGGTGCGTTCAACGGACAGCCGCGCCACGCGCGCCAGCACGAACAGCACCATGCCCATGGGTGGATGCAGCAAGCCGATCATCAGGTTCAGCGTCATGATCAAACCGAAGTGAATCGGGTCGATGCCCAGCTTGAGCACGATGGGCAGCAGGATGGGCACCAGGATCGTGATGGCGGCGATGGTGTCGATGAAGCAGCCCACGACCAGGATCAACACGTTGGCCATCAGCAGGAACACCCACTTGTTCTGCGTCACGCTGAGGATGGCGTCGGTCAGCGCCTGCGCCGCTTGCGTGGTCGTCAGCAACCATGCAAACACCGACGCGGCCGTCACGATGAACAGCACGGACGCCGTGGTCTCGATGGTGTCGAACGTGGCCTTGGCCAGCGTGCGCAGCGTCATCGAGCGGTAGCGCACCAGGCCCAGGAACAGCGCCCAGATCACCGCCGCCACGGCCGCTTCGGTGGGCGTGAACCAGCCCAGCGTCATGCCGCCGATCAGGATCACGGGCGCCATCAACGCCATCACCGCCGAAAAGTTGAAGCGCCAGTCCAGCACCAGCAATGCCACGAATGAAATTCCCGTGGCCACGTTGGGCGACACGCCGGCCAGCGTCATCAGCCAGATCGAAAAAGGAAACGCCAGCACGATCAGCACTTCCAGCCCGGCGCCGGCCAACCGCTTCCAGTTGAAGGCGACGTCGCCGCCCCAGTTGTTGCGGCGCGCGTAGTACGCCACGGTCAGCATCATCAATATCGTCAACACGGCGCCCGGAATCAGGCCCGCCAGGAACAGCGACCCGATCGACACGTTGGCCATCATGCCGTAGATGACGAACGGCAAGGACGGCGGAATGATGGGGCCCAGCGTGGCCGACGCGGCGGTCACGCCCACGGCGAATTCGGTTTCGTAGCCATGGTCTTTCATGGCCTTGATTTCGATGGTGCCCAGGCCCGCCGCGTCGGCGATGGCGGTGCCCGACATGCCGGCGAAGACCACCGAGCCGATGATGTTGACCTGCCCCAACCCGCCGCGCATCCAGCCCACCAGCGCCACCGCGAAGTTGTAGATGCGGCCGGTGATGCCGGCAATGTTCATCAGGTTGCCGGCCAGGATGAAGAACGGCACGGCCAGCAGCGGAAACGACTCCACGCCGGCGATCATGCGCTGCGCCACCACCACGTCGGGCACGCTGCCCGAGATCAGCACGAACAACAGCGACGCGCCCGCCATGGACACCGCCACCGGCAGGCCCAGAATCATCAACAGCAGAAAGGTTCCAATCAATGTGCCCATGGCATGCTCCTGGAAAGGCACTGCAACGTCATAGGGGCCAAGCCCCGGCGTGTCGGATCAATCCTGCGACTCGTAGGCCGCGGGATTTTCCAGGATGGAATAGCCTTGTCGCCAGTTCTGCACGGACACCTGCATCGACCGCACGAACATCATGGCAAAGCCCGCCAGGGCCAGCCAGTACACATAGGACTTGTTCCAGAACAGCGTGGTCATGGGCTCGTCGCCCACCAGCACGATGTAGCGATACGTGAGCCACACGGCATAGCCGAAGAACACGGTGCGCAGGATGTCGATGACGGTGGCCAGCACGCGCCCCACCGGCTTGGGCAGGTAGCGGTAAAGGAAGTCGACCTGAATGTGGCGGCAGGCGCGCACGCACATGGCGGCACCCAGAAACACCACGCCGATCAGGCAGTACACCGCCAATTCCTCGGTCCACGCGAACGAATCGTTCAACACGTAGCGGGAAAAAAATTGCAGAAAGACCAGGCCGGACATTACCCAGAAAATGCCCAGGCAGATCCAGTCTTCCGGCTGATAGCCCGCCAGGCTGACTTCGTGCTGGTCGGCCTCTTCGAAGCTATGGACGATGTCGTCCACGCTGGTCTGGTGCGGGCCGGAAGATGACGTTGCGTGGCTGTGCGGCGGCGTCGGGCCGTGGCTTACGGCCGCCATCGGCGCCGCTTTCGCGTTGGAGTGCATGACGTTCCCCTGATCGGAATGGGTAAGGTGGGGCGGGCCGGCAAGGCCCGCCCACGCGGGCGCTTACCGGGGGCCTACCCGGACTTACTTCACCGCCTGGATCTTTTCCCAATCCGATTTCTGATAGCCGTACTGCTCGAACGGCACCTTCTCCAGCACGGTCTTGCGGAAGTCGTCGATGTTGACTTCGGCCACGTTCAGACCGCGTTTCTTGAACACTTCAACCATCTTCTTTTCGCTGGCGGCCACTTCGGCCGACGCCTTTTCGGCCGCCTGCTGCGAGACCTCGGCGAAGATCTTCTTGTCTTCGTCGGACAGGCTCTTCCACAGCTTGCCCGAGATCACCGTGTTCAGGTGATCGACGATGTGGCCGGTCAGCACGATGTTCTTCTGCACCTCGTAGAACTTCTTGGCCTCGATGGTGGTCAGCGGGTTCTCCTGTGCTTCCACGGTGCCGTTCTGCAAGGCCAGGTAGACCTCGGCGAATGCAATGGGCGCGGTGTTGGCGCCACAGGCACGCGGCATGGCCAGGTAGGCGGCCACGTCGGGCACGCGGATCTTCATGCCCTTCATTTCAGAGCACTTGGTGAAGGCGCGGTTGGACGTGGTCTGGCGCGTGCCGTAGTAGGTGGTGGCGACGATGTGGTTGCCGCTTTTCTGGTCGTAGCCGCCCGTCAGCTCTTTGTAGATGTCGCTTTTGGTGTAGGCGATCAGGTGCTCGGGGTTGCGGAAGGTGTAGGGGTAGTAGGTGACGCCGATGCGCGGGAAGCTCTTGGCGGCGAAGCTGGAGCCGGAAATGATCATGTCGACCGTGCCCAGGGTGAGGCCCTGGTTGATGTCGTTTTCCTTGCCCAACTGAGAGGCGGGATAGACGTCGATGTGATAGCGGCCGTTGGTGCGTTTTTCGATTTCCTGAGCCGCCCACACCGACGAGGTATGGAAGGGTTCGGACGTCTCGTACACATGCGCCCATTTCAACTTGGTTTGCGCCAGCGCGCTGCCACTGACGGCCAGCGCGACGGCGGCAAACAGCACTTTGATAGCGTTGCCTTTATTCATGTTGTCTCCTCTCTTTGAGGTAGCGGGCGCGGCGCAGGATGGGGTGGCCGACCCGCCTTATGTTTCACATCGGAATTTCACATACGTGGTGCACCTTGGTACTGCGACTGCGACTGTGAGAACCCCGGTGGCGTCAGGACGCCGCCGGTTCTTTGCTATCGATGCGCATCGTCTCGGCCGCGCCCGGCCAACTGGCGGTCAAGCGGTCGAACGAGCAGGAAAGATGGTGATGCATGGCCGCGCGCGCGGCAGGCTCATCGCCCGCCGCGATGGCGGTGATGACGCGGCGGTGCTCGGTGATGGCGACGGCCCAGCTGTCCGGGTTTTCAAAGTAGTCGCCCAGTTTCACGGACAGGGGGTTGTGGCGTTCGTCGAACAGTTCGCCCACCACGCGCACCAGCACGGCGTTGTTGGCCATTTCGGCCACGCGCAAGTGAAACAGCCGGTCGCCGCGGATGGGCACAAAGCCCGCGCGGGCTTCGTCTTCCATGGCGCCCACGGCTTCCAGCAGGCCGTCGACCAGCGCCGGCGTGGGGCTGCGGGCGGCCTGGGCGGCAAGTTCGCCTTCGATGGTCCAGCGGGCGCGGATGGTTTCCAGGGGGCTTTCGGCGGTCAGGCTGGCGCGCGGCGAGCCCGACAGGCTTTGCACGTACACGCCCGACCCCATGCGCACTTCCACCCAGCCTTCGACTTCCAGCGCGATCAAGGCCTCGCGCACGGACGGGCGCGACACGCCCAGCTTCAGCGCCAGGTCGCGCTCCGGCGGCAAGCGCGCGCCCACGGGAAATTCGCCCGCTTCGATCAGCAAACGCAGCTGGTCGGCGATCTGGCGGTACAAGCGGCGCGGCTCGATGGTCTGGATCGGCATGGTGGGTGGGGTGAAACCGGACGGGTAAAGTGGCCTTACCAATTGACCAGAATCCTGCGCCTGCCGGCCATGCGTCACAATTAGGGTTTGCCCATAGGTTCGCGCCGCGTCACGCGGGCAACCCATATCTGTTAAAAAGCCGCCACACCCGGCCTTCCTTCGCGCACATGACCCACGACCCGCAACACTCGCCCTTCAAAAGCTCCGGCGGCTTGCGCCGCATCCTGAATGCGCTGCGCTACTCGTGGCAAGGCTTGCAGGCGGCCGTCAAATACGAGGCGGCGTTCCGCCAGGAACTGGCCTTGGCCGTGCTGATGATCCCGGCCGCGTTCTTCCTGGGCCGCACCACGGTCGAGGTGTTCTTCCTGGTGGGCACGGTGGTGATGGTGCTGGCGGCAGAGCTGCTTAATTCCGCCATCGAGGCGCTGGCCGATGCCTTGTCCGTGGAACGCCACCCGCTGCTGGGCCGCGCCAAGGACCTGGGCAGCGCGGCGGTCATGTTGCTGCTGATTTTTGCAGGCGCCGTCTGGATCGGCGTGGCGATCAGCCGTTTCGTCATGCATTGAAACGGTCAGCATCCCGTGGGGGATGCGGCCGTCTTTATACTGGGAGCCATGATGCCTAATTCGACGTCAACACGCTCTGAACGCATTGTCATCGTCGGCGGCGGTGCGGGTGGCCTTGAACTGGCCGCCAAACTTGGCCGGGTCCACGGCCGCCAGCACATCACGCTGGTCGACAGCCGGCCCTTCCACATCTGGAAGCCGTCGCTGCATGAAGCGGCCGCCGGCACCCTGGATATACACCAGGAAGGCCTGTCCTACCTGATGCTGGCCCACATGAACGGCTTTTCGTTCGCGCAGGGCCGCCTGGTCAGCGTGGACCGCGAGCGCCGCCAGATCGTGGTGGACGCCGTCAACGATACGCAGGGCCTGGAAGTGCTGCCGCGCCGCGAACTCGGGTACGACACCCTGGTGCTGGCCCTGGGCAGCACGTCCAACTTTTTCAACACGCCCGGCGCGGCTGAACACGCCGTCACGCTGGACACCACCGAAAACGCCGAACAGTTCCGCCTGACCATGCTCAAGGCCATGGCGCTGGTGGACCAGGCCAAGGTGCACAACCCGTCCGCCCGGCTGGACCTGGTGATTGTGGGCGGCGGGGCCACCGGCGTGGAATTGGCCGTGGAACTGACGGAAGCCAGCCACGTCGTCAGCGCCTACGGCCTGCCTAACTTCCGTGCCGAACGCGACTTGGCCATTACCTTGGTGGAAGGCGCGCCACGCATTCTGTCGGCGCTGCCGGAAAAGATTTCAGAGGCCGCCACCCACCGCCTGACCGAACTGGGCATCGGCGTTGAAACCGCCTGCCGCGTGTCGGAAGTGACCGGCCACAGCGTCAAGACGGCCGATGGCCGCGAATTCCCCGCGCAGCTGTGCATGTGGGCCGCCGGCATCAAAGGCCCGACCCTGCTGGCCGACCTGGGCTTGCCGCTGAACAAGCTGGGGCAGGTGGAAGTGAACGAACGGCTGGAAACGCCGGACCCGAACATCCTGGCCCTGGGCGATTGCTGCTCGGCGCCTTGGCGCGACGGCCGCAGCGTGCCGGCCCGCGCGCAAGCCGCGCACCAGGAAGCCGACTACCTGGCCAAGAAGCTGACGGCCCGCCTGCGCCACAAAGCCGAACCCACCGAGCCCTACGTCTACCAGGACCACGGCTCGCTGGTGTCACTGGGGCAGGACGCCGGCGTGGGCAGCCTGATGGGCAAGCTTGCCGGACGGGGACTGTTCGTAAGCGGTACACTGGCGCGCTTGATGTACATGAGCCTGCACCTGATGCACCACAAAGCGGTGTTGGGCATTTCGCGCACGGCCTCCCTTGCCCTGGCTCGCCTGCTGATGCGGCGCACGCGCCCCCGGGTCAAACTGCACTGAACTCCCCATGAATTTCCTGCAAAAACTCGAACACGCCTGGACCACCAGCAACTCGCTTCTGCAAGTGGGCCTGGACCCCGACCCCCAACGCTTTCCGCGCGAATTGCAGGACAAGCCGGACGCCATCTTCCAGTTCTGCCGCGACATCGTCGACGCCACCGCGCCGTACGCTTGCAGCTTCAAGCCGCAGATTGCGTACTTTGCCGCGCACCGCGCCGAAGACCAATTGGAAGCGCTGTGCCAGCACATCCGCGACAAGCATCCCGACCTGCCGATCGTGCTGGACGCCAAGCGTGGCGACATCGGTTCCACCGCCGAGAACTATGCGCGTGAGGCGTACGAACGCTACCAGGCGCACGCGCTGACGGTCAGCCCGTACATGGGGCTGGATTCCGTCGAGCCCTACCTGGCGTGGCGCGACCGTGGCGTGATCGTGTTGTGCCGCACGTCCAACCCGGGCGGTTCGGATCTGCAATTCTTGAAGATGGATAACGGCGAACCGCTGTACCTGCACGTGGCCGGTCTGGTTGCCGACAAGTGGAACGCCAACGGGCAATGCGGCCTGGTGGTGGGCGCCACGTTCCCGAACGAATTGGCGGCGGTGCGTCAGCGCATCGGCGACGCCCTGCCCCTGCTGGTGCCGGGCATCGGTGCGCAAGGCGGCGACATTACCGCCACGGTGAACGCCGGCGCCAACGCGGCGCGCAGCGGCATGATGATCAACTCATCGCGCGCCATCATCTACGCCAGCGGCGGCGACGACTGGCGCGAAGCCGCCGGCCAGGCCGCCAAGGGCCTGAGGGACGCCATCAACGCAGTGCGTTGATTTCCTGATCAGCCCCCACGAATTCCAGCAAGCCGCGTAACGCAAACTCCACGGCGGCCTGACGCACTTGCGTACGGTCGCCAGGAAACACGTGGGTGGCGGCGCGGCTGGTGATGCCGTCGCCCACCCGCATCGCAAACCCAAACGACACCATGCCCACCGGCTTGCCCGGCGTGGCGCCCCCCGGCCCCGCAATGCCTGTCGTGGACACGGCCACGTGCGCGGCGGGCGCAACCAGCAACACGCCGTTGGCCATCTCAAGCGCCACGGGTTCGCTGACCGCGCCAAAGTGATGCAGCGCGTCGGGCGAGACGTCCAGCTCGGTCACTTTGGCATCGTTGCTGTAGGTGACGAAGCCGCGTTCGAACCAATCGCTGGAACCCGCCACCGACGTCATCGCGCCTGCCAACAGCCCACCGGTGCACGATTCCGCCGTGCCCAGCATCCAGCCATGGCGCCGCATTGCGTCGCCCAGCCGTTCGGCCAAGCCGGCCAGAGTGGCTTCCGACAACTGCGCCGCCGACAGATTCGAACGGGTATTTCCTTGCAGTTCGCTCATCCCAAGACTCCTGTGCGCGCGACCAGCACCATGACCAACAGGGCATAGCCCGCCGCGACGATATCGTCCCACATGACGCCAAAGCCACCCTTGATATGGGCGTCGAAGAACTTGATGGGCGGCGGCTTGACGATGTCGAACGTGCGAAACAGCGCAAACGCCAGCAACTGCGACAACCAACCCGCCGGCGTCAGCCACAGCACCAGCCAAAACGCCACCATCTCGTCCCAGACCATTCCGACATGATCGGCCTGCCCAAGTTCACGGCCTACGCGATGGCAAGCCCAGCAGCCATACAGAAAGGCCAACGCCAGGAACACGCCAATCGCCAGGTCGGATGCCGCGGGCGCGGCGGCAACCCAGATGCCCCAAGCAAGTAGCGTGCCCCACGTGCCCGAGGCCGGCCGGATCAGGCCGCTGCCCAGGCCAAAGGCGATCAGGCGGCCAGGGTCACGGCACACCCACCCAAGCGTGGGATACGCAGCCCGCGAGCGTTCGCGCATGGACGGGGAGGACTTATCGGAAGAGGACATGGTGCCTGGGCCGCTTGAAAGAGGGAAAGGAAAACGGAAACCGGAATCGGCTATTCACATTCAAGCCGCCGGAAAATGATCGAAGCCGGCGGGCAGGTCGGCCAGCGGCTGACCTTGCGCATCCAACACGCGCAGCCCGGGTTGGGCCAGTGTGTGGCCAACGCGCGTCACCCGCGCTTGCGCCTGATCGGCGGCCTGTTGCACGGCCTCGCGCCGCGCGGCGGGCGCGGTAAAGCACAGCTGATAGACGTCGCCCCCGCCCAATACGGCGCGGCGACGCGGCGCATCGTCCAGCGCCGCCAAGGCGGCAGCCACCGGCATGCGGGCGTATTCCAGGTTGGCGCCCAGGCGGCTGGCGGCCAGGATGTGCCCCAGGTCTTGCAGCAAGCCGTCCGACAGATCGATGGCGGCGCGGGCAATGCCGCGCAGCGCCAGACCCAGCGGCACCTGCGGTTGCGGCCATTCCAGCGCGGGGCGGGTTGCGGCCAGCAAGGCGTCGTTGGCGGGATACTGGCCGTCCAGCAATCGGTAGGCCACATCCGCCGCGCCCAGTTCGCCCGACACCCAGATATCGTCGCCCGCCTGCGCGCCGTCACGCCGCAATGCCTGCCCGGCGGGCACCGCACCGAACACCGTCACGCTGATGGCCAGATCGTGCGCGCTGCGGGTGGTGTCGCCACCGATGAGCGGGCAGCCGTGGGCATCGGCCAGTGCATGGAAGCCATCCGCGAAAGCAGCCAGCCAGGGTTCGTCCAGGCGCGGCAAGGCCAGGCCCAGCACGCACCCAATCGGGCGCGCGCCCATGGCGGCCAGGTCGGACAGGTTCACGGCCAGCGCCTTGTGACCCAGGGCGCGCGGGTCCACGTTGGAAAAGAAATGCCGGCCTTCCAGCAGCAGGTCGGTGCTGGTGGCGACCTGCTCGCCGGGCGGCACGGGAAACAACGCGCAGTCATCGCCCACGCCCAACAAACCCACAGGCGCGGTGCGGGTGAAATAGCGCGCGATCAAGTCAAATTCGGACGCCACGGCAACTCCGATACGCCGGCCGGCGGCCGGCTGGAAAACACATAAGAAAGGGGTCAGGCGCGGACCACGCCTGGCGCACCGTACAACGATGCGCGCAGGGCAGCCCGCGCCTGACCCCTTAAGAGGCCATCAGGCGAGGTCAGCGTCGCTGCTGCGCCGCCGCCTGGACCTCGTTGGCGCGCACGTCGGCAGCCAGTTTGTCGAGCACGCCGTTGACGAACTTGAAGCCGTCGGTACCGCCGAACGACTTGGCCAGTTCAACGGCTTCGTTGATGGCAACCTTGTACGGCACTTCGACATGATGAATCAGTTCGAAGCTGCCGATCAACAGGATGCCATGCTCAACGGGCGACAACTCGGCCAGCGGGCGGTCGACATAGGGCGTGAAACGCTCGCGCAGCGCCGGGGCTTCGCGCAGGACACCATGCAGCAAGGTCTTGAACCATTGCGCGTCGGCCTCGGAAAAATCCTCGGTGTCGCGCAGATGGGCGTCGATCTCGCCGGCGTCCTGCGTGCCTTCGCCGCCGCGCAGCAGCCACGCGTAAACGCCTTGCAGCGCGAATTCGCGTGCACGGCGGCGTGCGCTGCGCGCGTTGGCGCGGGCTTGCGCCGCGCTATCAGCGCTGGTCGTCGTCTTCTTCGTCGTCAAAATCTTCGTCCTCGTCGTCTTCGTCTTCGTCTTCTTCCTCGGGTTCCAGCGCCGCCACCAGGTTGGCCATTTCAACGGCCACCTGGGCGCAATCGCGGCCCTTGCCGGCGGCGCGGGCTTGCGCCTGCTCGTCGGTGTCGACGGTCAAGACGCCGTTTGCGACGGGGATGCCGGTTTCCAGGGAGATACGGGTGATTGCAGTGGCCGTTTCATTGCTGACCACTTCAAAGTGATAGGTCTCGCCACGGATGACGGCGCCAAGCGCGATCAAAGCGTCGAATTCAAACGTTTCGGCCATGTGGGACAGGGCCACGCCCAGTTCCAGGGCGCCCGGGACGGTGGTGACCATCACGTCGCGTTCGTCCACGCCCAGCTCGGCCAATTCCTTCAGGCACGCTTCGAGTTCGGCCTGACCGATTTCTTCGTTGAAGCGAGCGCGAACGATGCCGATGTGCAGCCCTTCGCCGTTCAGGTCGGGGGTAAGGATGTAAGGGTTCATGTGTCGGCCTTAAGTGTTGCGGGAGTATTCTGCGGGTCGCAATCGTAACCCGTAATGGTCAGGGAGAAGCCCGCCATGCTGGGCATCTTGCGGGGCCGGGCCAGGAGCCTCATCTGGCCAACATTCAGGTCACGCAGGATCTGCGCGCCGATGCCATAAGTGCGCAAGCCGAAGCGGTCGGTGCTGGCGGCGGCGTCGGCCTGGGCCTTGGGGTCGCTCCAGCCGGCAATCTGGCCAAACAGGTGTTCGGTGGAAGACTGGCAATTCATCAAGACAAGTACGCCAGCCGGCGCGGCGGCAATGGCTTCCAGGGCCTTCGCCACGCCCCAACTATGCGGGCTGGCGCCGGTGTCCAGCACGTCCAGCACGGAAGCCGGTTCATGCACTCGCACCAGCGTTTCGACGTCGGGAGAAACGTTACCATGCACCAGCGCCAAGTGGGCGGAGCCGGTGGCGGCGTCTTCGTAGGCCACGGCCTCGAAGGTGCCCCAGGCGGTCTGCATGGGCCGCTTGCCCACGCGCTTGACGATGGATTCGTGTTCGCTGCGGTACTGGATCAGGTCGGCGATGGTGCCGATCTTCAGGTTGTGCTGGCGGGCAAATTCCACCAGGTCCGGCAAGCGGGCCATGGTGCCGTCGGGCTTCAAGATTTCACAGATGACGGCGGCGGGCGTCAGGCCGGCCATGGCGGTCAGGTCGCACCCGGCTTCGGTGTGGCCGGCGCGCACCAGCACGCCGCCGGGCACCGCGCGCACCGGGAAGATGTGGCCGGGCTGGACCAGGTCGGACGGCTTGGCATCGCGCGCCACCGCCACCTGGATGGTGCGGGCGCGGTCGGCGGCCGAAATACCGGTTTCAACGCCTTCGGCGGCTTCGATCGACTGTGTGAAGTTGGTGCCGTAGCGCGTGCCGTTGCGGGCCGCCATCATGGGCAGCTCCAGCTGGCGGCAGCGTTCTTCGGTCAGGGTCAGGCAGACCAGGCCGCGGCCGTGGGTCACCATGAAGTTGATGGCTTCGGGCGTGACGAATTCGGCGGCCATGACAAGGTCGCCCTCGTTTTCACGGTCTTCTTCGTCAACCAGGATGACGATGCGGCCGGCGCGAAGCTCGGCGATGATCTCGGCAACCGAAGCGATACCGAAGGATTCCGGCTCGGAGCCGGGCAAAGAGGACAACTGGACGGACATGGCGGGCACGCAAACCAGGCGGGAAAGCCCGGATTTTACCGCCCCTGGGCCCAGAACCCCTATTGGTCTGCAAGAAGCCCGTTCGGCGGGGGTCATACGGTTAAACTTTCGCCCGGAGATCCCCCTTAAAACTCGAAGGAAAAACCTCATGCAAGCCCTTGCGGCCATGCCTTTGACCGTGGCGGCGGCGGTTCGCGTCGTCCTGACCGACATCGACGACACGCTGACCACCGAAGGCCGCCTGCCGGCCGACGCCTACGCCGCGCTGGAACGCCTGGAGGCGGCTGGTATCCAGGTAGTGCCCATCACCGGCCGCCCGGCCGGCTGGTCTGACCATATCGCGCGCATGTGGCCGGTGCGCGCCGTGGTGGGGGAAAACGGCGCGTTCTACTATGCGTATGACCGCCAGGCCCGCCGCATGACGACCCACTACTGGACGGACGCCGCCTCGCGCCAAGCCAGCCGCAAGCGCCTGGATGCCATCCGCGACCGCGTGCTGGCCGAGGTGCCGGGCTGCGCGGTGGCCAGCGACCAGGACTACCGCGTGGCCGACCTGGCCATCGATTTCTGCGAAGACGTGCCCGCCCTGCCCGATTCGGCCGTCAGCAAGATCGTCCAGATCTTCCAGGACGCCGGGGCGCAGGCCAAGGTCAGCTCAATCCACGTGAACGGCTGGTTTGGCGACTACGACAAGCTGACCATGACGCGCACGATGTTCCAGCGGGAATTCGGCCAGGACGTGGCCGACGCGCTGGACAGCACGCTGTTCATCGGCGATTCGCCCAACGACGAGCCCATGTTTGCGTACTTTCCGATTTCGGTGGGCGTGGCGAACATCCAGGCGCAATTGCACCGCTTGAAGGACCGCCCCGCGTTCGTGGCCGCCTATCACGGCGGCGCCGGGTTCGTCGAAATGGCCAACCGACTGCTGGCGGCGCGCCAGCAACCGCAGGCCGCGCAATCATCCCCAGCCCGATCGGCATAAAAGCAGACACACCGTGGCCACCTCCAAGACCCCCGCGGCGCCCGCCAATGATGGCCGCCGCAGCATCCAGTCCATCGAAGTGGGCGTGCCGTTGTTGTCCGCCCTGGTCGACGCCGGCAAGCCGCTGACCCTGCGCGACCTGGCGGCGGGCGCCGGCATGACGTCCGCCAAGGCGCACCCCTATCTGGTCAGCTTCATCCGCGTGGGGCTGGTGCAGCAGGATGCCGTTACCGGCCAGTACGAGCTTGGCCCCTTCGCCTTGCAGATGGGGCTGGTCAGCCTGCAACGGCTGGACCCGGTGCGCATCGCCATGCCGGAGATCGCCAAGCTGCAATCGGACATCGGCCACACGCTGGGCATCGCCGTGCTGGGCTCGCACGGCCCCACGATGATCCACATGACCGAAGCCAGCTACCCGGTGCACGTGAACATGCGCAAGGGCACGGTGATGTCCATGCTGCACACCGCCACGGGGCTGGTGTTCGCGGCGTGGCTGCCGCCCAAGGTCAGCGAACACTACATCGCGCGCGAAGAAGGCGACACCGCCGTCATCGCCAGCGTGCCGCCGCCGCGCAAGGCGTCGCGCGCCAATATCGAAGCCCAGCTGGCCGACATCCGCGTGCACGGCATGGCGCGCGCGCTGGGCAACCCGCTGCCGGGCGTAGATGCGCTGTCGGTGCCGGTGTTCGACAACACCGGCAACATCGTGCTGGCACTGACCAGCCTGGGCCCGACGGGGCTGTTCGATGTGTCGTGGGACGGCACGATTGCCAAACCGCTTTTGGCCTGCGCGCACGAGATCTCGCGCAAGCTGGGCTATCGGGGCTGATCCCCCTGCCCGCGTTCGCAAACAAACGAACATAAAGCGAACAACTCGAACAAATCCCGAAAAGAAAGGCAGGGACTTTCCCAGGTGTGCCTGTCCCCTCTTGTGTGTTTGAATTCAGGAAATATTCAAATTCATCCCAAGAGGAGACAAAACCATGCACGCGATGCGTCTAATGCAAGCGGCCGCCCTGGCCGCGTTCGCCGTTGGCGGTTCCGCCGCCAACGCCGCCGATACCTGCTCGAACCGTGGCGATCTGGACCAGATGTACTGCGACGCCAACAAGGATCTGGTGGCCGACACGCCCGCCGATGCATCCAAGCAGAAGACGCCGTCGACCCTGGTGTTCACCTACACCCCCGTGGAAGACCCGGCGGTGTACGAAGACATTTTCAAGCCCTTCACCAAGCACCTGTCCGAATGCACGGGCAAGCGCGTTGTGTTCTATCAGGTGCAAAGCAACGCCGCTGAAATCGAAGCCATGCGCTCGGGTCGCCTGCACGTGGGCGGCTTTTCGACCGGCCCCACTGCCTTCGCCGTGAACATTGCCGGCGCGGTGCCGTTTGCCGTCAAAGGCTATGCCGACGGCTTCCAGGGCTACAACCTGATCGTCATCGTCAAAAAAGACAGCCCCTACCAGAAGCTGACGGACCTGAAGGGCAAGAAGCTGGCGCACACCGCGCCGTCGTCGAACTCGGGCCACATGGCGCCCGTGGCCCTGTTCCCCAAGGAAGGCCTGACGCCGGACAAGGATTACAAGGTGATCTTCTCGGGCAAGCACGACCAGTCCGTCATGGGCGTCAATTCCGGCGACTACGACGCCGCCGCCGTGGCGTCGGACGTGTTCAAGCGCATGGTTGAACGCGGCCAGGTCAAGGAAGCCGACTTCCGCGTCATCTACCGTAGCGAAAAATTCCCGACTTCGTCGTTCGCCTACGCGCATGACCTGGAGCCCAAGTTCCGCGACCAGATGCTCAAGTGCTTCTACGACTACCGCTTCCCCGCGGAAATGTCCAAGGCCTTCGATGGCGCCGACCGCTTCTATCCGGTGACCTACCAGAAGGACTGGGCCATCGTCCGCCAGGTGGCTGAATCGGGTGGCGAAAGCTTCAACCGCGCCGCCTACGACCGCGAATCCGCCAAGAGCAAGAAGTAATCCAGCATGACGACGTCGCTACGCATTTCCGGCCTGGTCAAGGAATACCGGGCCGGCCGGCCGGTTCTCAATGGCATCAACCTTGAAATCGCCGGCCAGGGCCTGACCGCCATCATCGGCCCTTCCGGCACCGGCAAAAGCACGCTTCTGCGTTGCATCAACCGGCTGATCGAACCCACCCAGGGCGAGATCGTGTTGCAGTCCAAGGAAGGCGCCGTGGACCTGGCCCGCGTGCGTGGCGCGTCGCTGCGCCGCGCCCGCCGGCGCATCGGCATGGTGTTCCAGGAATACAACCTGGTCGAACGCCTGACCGTGATGGAAAACCTGCTGACGGGCCGGCTGGGCTATACCTCGGCGCTGAAGGCCTGGATGCGCCGCTTTGAGCCCGAAGACATCGAGCACGCCTACAAGCTGCTCGATACCGTTGGGCTGGCCGGTTTTGCCGACCAGCGCGCCGATGCCCTGTCGGGCGGCCAGCGCCAGCGCGTGGGCATTGCCCGTGCCCTGATGCAGCGCCCGCAGCTGCTGCTGGCCGACGAGCCGACCTCGTCGCTGGACCCGAAGACCTCCGTTGAAATCATGGAATTGCTGTCCGACCAGGGCAGCGCCACCGGCATCCCCGTCATCGTCAACATCCACGACGTGGAACTGGCGCGCCGCTACGCCACGCGCATCGTCGGCATGTCCGGCGGGCACGTGGTCTACGACGGCGACGGCCAGGGGCTGGACGCCACCATGCTCAAGACCATCTACGGAGGCGAGTCTTGGCTGGAATGACGCACCCCCGGGGCGGCCGCCCCTTTGCCATGTCCGGGCGCGCCAAGGCGGGCCTGGTGTTGCTGGTGATCTACACCCTCTATGCGGGCGCGCAGCTGGATTTCAGCTGGGCGCGCTTTGAAACCGGCATGGGACACGCGTCGACGTTTCTTTCGCGCATGTTTCCGCCCAATTTCGAAAAGCCCGCCACCTTGTGGAAGGGCATTGCCGAAAGCCTGGAAATTGCCGTGCTGGCCTCGGTGCTGGGCATTCTGTTCGCCCTGCCCGTGGGCCTGCTAGGCGCGCGCAACATGATGCCCGCCTGGGTGTCCTGGCCCGCGCGTTCGCTGGTGGCCCTGTGCCGCGCGCTGCACCCGGTCATCGTCGCCATCCTGTTCGTGAAGGCCGTGGGCTTTGGCGCGCTGGCGGGCATCCTGGCGTTGACGGTGGCGTCCATCGGTTTCATCGGCAAGCTGTTCACCGAGGCCATCGAAGAGATCTCGCTCAAGCAGGTGGAAGCGGTGCGCGCCAGCGGCGCGTCGTTCGCCAACGTGATCATCTTTGGCGTGCTGCCGCAGGTGTTCGCGCGCTTTATCGGCTTTGCCACCTACCAGTTCGACTCAAACCTGCGCAACTCCACCATGGTGGGCATCGTGGGCGCGGGCGGCGTGGGCGGCACGCTGTTCTCGGCGTTCCAGCGCTTTGACTACGACTTCGTCAGCGCCATCCTGCTGACCTTGATTGCCATCATCATGCTGGGCGAAATCATCGCGGGCTTCGTGCGCGCTGTATTCCTGGACAACCTGGGGTTCGACCGCATCCTGCAAGGCCGCTTTGCCGGCGCGCGAGGCATCGGTACCGGCAAACCGCCGGTGGCCCGCAAGGCGGAGGTGGAAGAATGAACGCCCACGCCTCAAGCCTGAATCCGCCCGGCTCGCCGCGTGTGTGGCAGCGCTACAGCATGGGCCAGCGGCTGCTGCGCTTTGCGCTGTACCTGCTGGTGGTGGCAGCCATCGCGCAGGCCATACGCGGCGTGGAGGTCATACCGGAATTCCTGTATGACGCGCCCGAGCAGATGGCCGACCTGTTCCGCCGCATGTGGCCGATCGACTGGGCCTACTACCCGGACGGCGTGCACAACGCGCTGATCGAAACGCTGCACATCGCCACTCTGGGCACCATCCTGTCCGTCTTCATGGCGGTGCCGGTGGGCCTGCTGGCGGCCAACAACCTGACGCCCAGCAAAACCATCAACATGCTGGCGCGATTGATCCTGGTGTCCAGCCGCTCGGTCAATTCGCTGGTATGGGCGCTGCTGTTCATCGCCATCTTCGGACCGGGGGCGCTGGCCGGCACGCTGGCGATTGCGTTCCGCTCGATCGGGTTCGTGGGCAAGCTGGTGGGCGAAGCCATCGAAGAAGCGCAGCGCGGGCCGATCGAAGCGGTTACCGCCACGGGGGCCAGCAAGGCGTCCGTGCTTTGGTATGCCTACTGGCCGCAGATCCGCCCGGCGTTCTGGTCCATCGTGCTGCTGCGTTGGGACATCAACGTGCGCGAATCCGCCGTGCTGGGGCTGGTGGGCGCGGGCGGTATCGGCATGGCGCTGGATACGGCGCTGAACCTGTTCCAGTGGGATCGCGTGGCGCTGGTGCTGGCCGCCATCTTCGTGGTGGTCGTGCTGGCCGAAATCATCATCACGCAGGCGCGCAAGCGCATCCTGTAAGCCCTGCTTCCTGATTACGCTTGTCGGTTTCCCCTGACCAGCGCTCCTTGGCGCCGCCCTTGAAAAAAGGCGGCGTTTTTCTTTTGACCGGGCAACAGTGGCTTGTTGTGCACCGCGAATGGCGACTATGCTCGATGTGACCAAAATATGAACCGTCATCAAATCCGCCCCTTTGCTTGATTAAGATCTCGGCTTTTGCCGTCGGACACCCACCGCCATGTCGGAACAGGAATTGAAACTGCACGTGCCCGCCGCGACGCGCCAGGCCGTCCAGAACGAAGTCAAGCAACGCGACGCCACGCGCATCCGTTTGCACGCCATGTACTTCGACACGCCCGAACGCGAACTGGCGCGGGCGCGCATTGCCATCCGGCTGCGTCAGGAAGGCCCGGACTGGGTGCAGACCCTGAAGATGCCCGGCATCAACGCCATTACGCGCATCGAACTGAACCACCCCCGCCCCGGCCCCGTGCTGGACCTGTCCGTCTATGCCGGTACCGAAGTCGAAGAGGCGCTGGCCGCAATCAAGGGCGAACTGGGCCTGCGCTATGAAACCGACGTGCTGCGGCTGCTGCGCAAGGTCCGCACCCGTTACGGCACGGTCGAACTGGCCTTCGACACCGGCATCCTGCGCGCGGGCGCGCTGGAGCTGCCGATTTCCGAACTGGAATTCGAGTTGATGTCGGGCCGCCCCGCCGCCATCTTCGCGGTGGCGCGTGGCTGGCAACAGCGCCACAGCCTGGTGCTGGACCCGCGCAGCAAGTCCGAACGCGGCGACGCGCTGGCGCAGTTGGCCCACAAGCTTGCCGTTGAAGACGCCAACCCGGGCGACGATCTGGAAGCGCGCCGGGCCCAAGCCATTGCGCAATTCTGGGCACCGCGCGGCGCGGCCCCGGTCAAGCTGCGCGAAGACATGACGGCCCCGCAAGCCCTGGGCCGCATCGCCGCCGAATGCCTGGACCAGATCGCGCGCAACGCCGCCGTGTTGGCCGAAGTCGATACCGAAGGCGTCTACCGCGCCGGCAATTCCGAACACGTGCACCAGCTGCGCGTGGGCGTGCGCCGCCTGCGCTCGGCCTGGAAGCTGTTCGACGGCTGGGTCGCGCCGGTGCCGGACACGCTGCTGCAAGGCGTGCGCACGCACTTTGCCGCCTTTGGCGCCAACCGCGACCAGGACGTGCTGAACGAAACGGTGGCGCCCGCGCTGATCCACGCAGGCATGCCGGTGATTCCGATGGAAGCCGCGCCGCCTGAGCAGGACGCGCGGACGATTGCCGCCGGCAAGGCGTTTCAGGCCTGGCTGCTGGAGCTGCTGGAATGGAGCCTGGATGTGCCGCCCGCGTCGCCATCCGGGGGCGCGCAGGCCGTGGCCAACGGCACGCCCAGCGATGCCGCGCCCGAACCGGCCATCCGGCTGGAAGGCGGCCTGGCGGCCACCAGCGTGAAGCCGACCATCATCCCCATGCTGGCGCCCGAACCCGACCCGCACCACCTGCGCAAGCAGCTGGCGCGGCGCCTGCACCGCTGGCACAGCAAGGTGGCGGAACAGGGCACGCAGTTCGCCAAACTGGATATCCCCACGCGCCATGAATTGCGCAAGCGTGGCAAGCGGCTGCGCTACAGCCTGGCGTTTGCCGAATCGCTGCTGCCGGCCGCCAAGCTGCGCGGCTATCGCAAGCTGTTGTCCCGCGTGCAGGACGTGCTGGGCGAAATCAATGACCTGGCCGTCGCCAAGGACTATTACGAGTCGTGCACCGCCACGCATCCGCAAGCCTGGTTCGCGCTGGGCTGGATCAGCGCGCGCCTTGAAGAGCTGGCCGTGGACGCACAAAAGGCCTTCGACGCCCTGGCGAAAAGCAAGCCTTTCTGGCGCTAGGCCAGGCCGCGCGCGGCTGCGCCACGCGCGTCGGCGCTGTGGCCCCTGCGTGCGCGAATCGGTTGCGGGGCAGTGCCCAACGGGTGCGTCGGCGCCTCGGCCCGTGTACCGCATCTTCGCGACAATTGGCCGCGCGCCTTGCACCTGGACACGCATCTAGCAAGGCGTTTCAAAAAAAGGGCCAGAGTCAGCAACGGGTCAGCTTGCTGTCAATTTGTCGACATCCGCGACACCAATACTGGATCGCTGTCGCCCGGCCGCCCTGCGCCGGTCGCATTCGTGGCCCGCAGCATCCCGCCCGACATTCGTCCTGTGTGACGGCACGACGGCCCTTGCGGGCCGTCAGCCCATCCTCAACGACCGAACCATGGAAACCCAATCCCCCTTGCTCGCCCATGCAAGACGAGGCCTTGCGGCCTTATGCGCCTTGTCGCTGGTGTTCGCGCTGTCCGCTTGCGGCGGCGACGACAACGACTCTGACGAACCGGCTCCTGCTCCGCCCACCACGACGCCCACCCCGCCCGCGCCCCCTGCCGCGTGCGCGGTGCACTGCGCGCCTTGAGCCCGTTTCCCATCGATCACCAGGACAGACAAGCCAATGACGTTCGACGCATCCAAACGAAAGTTCTTCAAGACCACCGTGGGCGCCACCGCCGCGGTCAGCGCGCTGTCGATGTTTCCGCCCAGCATCCGCCGGGCGCTCGCCATTGAAGCCAGCAACGCCACCGGCACGATTCAGGACGTGAAGCACGTCGTGATGCTGATGCTGGAAAACCGTTCCTTCGACGGCTACTTCGGCACCTTCCCCGGCGTGCGCGGTTTTGGCGACCGCTTTCCCATTCCGCTGGCCAACGGCAAATCGGTATTCCACCAGACGCGCAGCGACGGCACCGAGGAATTGCCCTATCACCTGGACGCCGCGCAGGGCAACGCGCAACGCGCCGGCAGCACGCCGCACTCGTGGCCCAATTGCCAGGCTGCGTGGGACCACGGCCGCATGAACAAGTGGCCCAGCGCCAAGCAGCCGCTGTCCATGGGCTACTACGAAACCGCCGAAGTGCCGTTCCACCGCGCGCTGGCCGACGCCTTCACGCTGTGCGACAACTACCACTGTTCGATGCACGCCGGCACCATCCCGAACCGCCTGTTTTTCTGGACCGGCACCAACGGCCCGTCGGGCGACAACGTGTCGGTGGTGATGAACGAATGGAACGACGGCGCCGACGTGGGCCCGTCCACCGAAGGCTGGACGTGGACCACCTATGCCGACCGCCTGCAAGCGGCCGGCGTCAGCTGGAAGGTCTACCAGAACATCCCCGATAACTTCGGCTGCAACGAGATGATGAGCTTTCGGCACTGGCGCGCCGAGATCGAAAAAATGCCGGCGGACCGCCGCGTCACCAATCAGGGCGGCCCCGCGTACAACCCGGCCATCGACGACCAGTACAGCCCGCTGGCCAAGGGCTTTGGCAACACGATGGCCGACGGCGGCTTCCTGCAAAGCCTGCGCGACGACGTCGCGAACGGCACGCTGCCCGAAGTGTCGTGGATCATTCCGCCGGCCGCCTACAGCGAGCACCCCGGCCCGTCCAGCCCCGCCAAGGGCGCGTGGTACATCCAGGCCGCGCTGGACGCGTTGACACAGTCGCCCGAGGTCTGGAGCAAGACGGTGTTCCTGGTGACCTACGACGAGAACGACGGCTTCTTCGACCACATGCCGACGCCCTCGGCGCCGTCGCGCAACGACGATGGCACGCTGGCCGGCAAGTCCACGCTGACCGACGCGCAAATGGCGTTCGAGTATTTCGACTACCCGCCCGCCACGCCCAAGCAGCTGACCGCCGACGGCAAGCCGTTCGGGCCGGGGATGCGCGTGCCGATGTGGGTGATTTCACCGTGGAGCCGGGGCGGCTGGGTCAATTCGCAAGTGTTTGACCACACCTCCGCGCTGCGCTTTCTGGAACAGCGCTTTGGCGTCGTGGAACCCAACATCAGCGCGTTCCGCCGTGCCGTGTGCGGCGACCTGACCACCACGCTGGACTTCGTGACGCCCAACAGCGCCCGCCTGCCGACCCTGTCGGGCCGCACGACCAAGACGGACGCCGACGGACTGACGACCTGGCAGGAAGCGCAGCCGGCCATCGCCATCCCCACGCAGCAAACGCTGGCCCCGCAGGCCTCGGGCACACGTCCGTCGCGCGCGCTGCCGTACGAGCTGCACACCAGCGCGCGCGAGCAAGCCCGCGAGAACCGCGTGCAGCTACTGTTCGCCAACGCAAGCGGTGCGCAAACGGCAGCCGTCTTTCATGTGTACGACAAGCTGCACCTGGACCGCATTCCGCGCCGCTACGTGGTCGAAGCGGGCAAATCGCTGGATGACGTCTGGGACGTGTCGGGCGACAGCGGCCAGTACGATCTGTGGGTGCTGGGCCCCAACGGCTACCACCGTTCGTTCTCGGGCGACTTGATGCGCGCGGCCGGCGCACAGCCCGAAATCCAGGTTTGCTACGTGCCGTGCGACGACGCCCAGGTGCAGGTGAAGCTGCACAACAATGGCACGCAGGACTGCGTCTTCACGGTGCAAGCCATGGCCTACCGCAACGATGGCCCGTGGACGGCAACGGTGGCGGCGGGACAGGTCGGCGAACTGAGCTGGCCGGTCACCAGCAGCGGCCAGTGGTACGACTTCACGGTGGGCTGCGACACCTACCCGGCATTCAAGCGGCGCTTTGCGGGCCGCATGGAAACGGGCAAGCACGGCATCAGCGACCCGGCGATGGGGCAGCTGGACAGCTGAAAATAAAACGGGACGGCGCCTTGGGCGTCGTCCCGTTTTGCGGTCCGGCGGGCGAGCGATCGGCTGCCGGATCAGCGCCGGATCAGCGCCGTATCAGCGCCGTATCAGCGCCGGGTCAATCCGCCAGCAAGGCGCCCGCGAATTCGTCCGCGACGAAGGGTTGCAGGTCTTCCAGGCTTTCGCCCACACCGATCCAGTACACCGGAATCGGACGCACGCCCTGGCTGCCCGCCGCCACGGCGGCAAGCGTGCCGCCCTTGGCGGTGCCGTCCAGCTTGGTCACGACCAGGCCGGTCAGGTTGATGGCGGCATCAAAGGCGCGGATCTGGGCCAAGGCGTTCTGGCCGGTGTTGCCGTCCACCACCAGCAGCACTTCGTGCGGCGCCGATGCATCCGCCTTGCCGATGACGCGGCGGATCTTTTTCAGTTCTTCCATCAGGTGCAGCTGCGTGGGCAGGCGACCCGCCGTGTCCACCATGACCACGCCCATGCCGCGCGCGCGGCCGGCGTTGACGGCGTCAAAGGCCACGGCGGCCGGGTCGCCGCCGTCTTGCGAAATGACGCTGACGTTGTTGCGGCTGCCCCATTCCACCAGTTGTTCGCGCGCGGCAGCGCGGAAGGTGTCGCCCGCTGCCAGCAGCACGCTGGCGCCCTGGCGCTGGAACGTGTGCGCCAGCTTGCCGATGGACGTGGTTTTGCCCGCGCCGTTCACGCCGGCGATCATCACCACCAGCGGCTTGGCGCTGGTCAGGTTGAAGCCGCGCTCCAGCGGCCGCAGGTGGTCGGCCAGCAACTGACGCAGTGCGGTCTTGACCTTGGCGGGGTCTTCAATGCGCTCTTTCTTGACCCGCGCACGCAGCGCGGTCAGCAGCTTCTCGGTGGCCTCCAGGCCCGCATCGGCCATAATGAGCGCCGATTCGAGTTCCTCGAACAGGTTTTCATCGACCTTCACGCCGACGAAAATGCCACCAATGCTCTGCCCCGTGCGCGACAAGCCTTGCTTCAGGCGCGACAGCCAGGAGGATTTCTTGGGCGCTTCGGGGGCCGGGGCGGGTGCGGGCGTCGGCGTCGACACGGGCGCCGGTGCAGGCGTTACGATCGGCGCAGGCGGCACAACCGGCGCTGGCGCGGCCGCTGGTGCTGCTGCTGGTGCCGGTGCCGGGGCTGGTGCTGGTGCCGGGGCTGGTGCTGGTGCGGCGGAAGGCGCCGTTGCGGGCGCAGGCGCGAATGCCGAAGGGGTCTGAGGCGCGGCAGCCGGTGCAGGCGCGGACGATACCGTCGGCGCCGACATCGGCAACGGGGCACGCACGGATTCGGCGGCGGGCGCGGGCGGTGTAGCCGGTGTAGACGAGACAGCCGGCGCGCTCGGGACGGCCGGCGTTGCCACCGTAGGCGCTGCGGGCGATACCGGGGGCGTAATCTGCGGCGACGGCGCGGCAGGCGCAGGCGCGGTACCCGGAGCGGGAATCGGCGCGGGCGCCGGGCTGACGGGCGCCGGGCTCACGGGCGCCGGGCTGACTGGCGCGGCAACGGGTTCCGTGGGCGCAACCGGGGCGTCCACGACCTCAGGCGGCGGCGCGGGCTGGGCCGGCGCGGCGGGCGGAGGGGTTTTTTTCTTGAAGAAGCGGCTAAACATGGGTCACAAGTATATTCGTATCGTCGGGGGCCAATACAGGCGCACCCCCATCGCCGTTCCCGACGTGGAGACGCTGCGCCCCACGCCCGACCGGGTTCGCGAAACGCTGTTCAACTGGTTGAATCATCTTTGGGCCGGCGAGTTCGCCGACAAGCAGGTGTTGGACCTGTTCGCCGGCAGCGGCGCCCTGGGCTTCGAGGCGGCCTCTCGCGGCGTGGCGCATGTGCAGATGGTCGAGCGGGACAAGACCGCCGCGTCCGCGCTGCGGACACTGCGCGACAAGCTCAAAGCCGACATGATACGCATCCACGTGGGCGACGCCATGCAGGTCGCCGAACGGATGGATGCGTCCCGCTTTGACCTCATCCTGTTGGATCCGCCCTTCGGACAGGGTTGGCTGCCGCGCCTTTGGCCGATTCTGCCCGGTATCCTGAGCCCGCACGGACTCGTCTACGTCGAGGCGGAAACGGCCATCGAAGCTCCCGAAGGTTTCCAGATCTTGCGGCAGGACAAGGCAGGCGCGGTCCACTACCATCTGCTGGAATTTGCTGCATTGCGGAAATAGATCAATAATCCGAGCTTCGGAGGATGGTGTACACCACTAATAACGGTACGGAGCTCGCATGATCATCGCTGTATATCCCGGCACTTTCGACCCGCTGACCCGGGGCCACGAAGACCTGGTCCGCCGTGCGGCCACGCTTTTCGACAAGGTCGTGGTGGGCATCGCCCACAGCCGCAACAAGAAGCCTTTCTTCAGCATCGACGAACGCGTTGAAATCGCGCGCGAAGTGCTGGGCCACTATCCCAACGTGGAAGTGCAAAGCTTTGGCGGCCTGCTGAAGGACTTTGTGCGCGACCAGAACGGGCGCGTCATCGTGCGCGGCCTGCGCGCCGTGTCCGACTTCGAATACGAATTCCAGATGGCCGGCATGAACCGCCACCTGCTGCCCGACGTCGAAACCCTGTTCATGACGCCGTCGGACCAATATCAATTCATCTCGGGCACCATCGTGCGCGAAATCGCCCAGCTGGGCGGCGACGTCAGCAAGTTTGTGTTCCCGTCCGTGGAACGCTGGTTGCAGGAAAAGGCCAAGGAACGCCGCGAGCAATCCTGGCCGGGCTGATCCACCGGCACGGCACCATCCCGAAGGGCGCGATTCGCGCCCTTCTTGCGCTGGGCGGGCCGGCAGTACAATGGCAGCCGCCCCCGGCTTTACACCGTTGCCCACCATGGCCTTGCTCATCACCGAAGAATGCATCAATTGCGACGTTTGCGAGCCCCAGTGCCCGAACGACGCGATCTCCATGGGTGATGACTATTACGTCATCGACCCCGACAAATGCACCGAGTGCGTCGGCCATCACGACGAACCGCAGTGCAAGGTGGTGTGCCCGGTAGAGTGCATTGAACTGCACCCTCAGTGGAACGAAGGCCAAGAGCAGCTCATGGCCAAGTACCGCCGCCTGACCGGTGCCGCATGAGCGACGCCACGCAACACGGCATTCCCCTTCCCCCTGGTTCCCACCAAGCCCGCCGCGATGTCTCGGCATCGGCGATTGCCGCCGGCGTGGTCGCGGTGCTGGTCAGCTTCGGCGGCACCGCCGTGCTGATGGTGCAAGCGGGCCACGCAGCCGGGCTGGACGCCGCGCGCATCGGGTCGTGGATCGGTTCACTAAGCCTGGCATTCGGATTTGGCGGCGCGTTCTACAGCCTGCGCACCGGCCTGCCCATCGTGATGGCGTGGTCCACGCCCGGCGCGGCGCTGCTGGTGACCGCGCTGGTGGGCGTGCCGTTCAATGAAGCCATCGGCGCCTACATCCTGGCGGCCGGCCTGACGCTGGCCTGTGGCCTGTTCGGCTGGATCGACCCCATCCTGCGCCGCATTCCCGGTGAAATCGCCGCCGCCATGCTGGCCGGCGTGCTGCTTAACTTCGGCATGGGCATCTTCAGCAACGTTGCCAACCAGCCCGGCCTGGTGCTGGCCATGTGCGCCACGTACCTGTTGTGCCGACGCTGGGCGCCGCGCTATGCGGTGCTGCTGGTGATGATCGTTGCCATTGCGCTGGCCTTCGCGCTGGACATGATTCGGCTGGACCTGCTGGACTGGAGCCTGACGCAGTTCGTCTGGACCACGCCGGAGTTCAGCGCCCAGGCCGCCGTCAGCCTGGGCATTCCGCTGTTCGTCGTGGCCATGGCATCGCAGAACCTGCCCGGCTTGGCGATTCTGCAAGCGGCGGGCTATCGGCCACCAGCCTCGCGCATCGTGGCCGCCACGGGCTTTCTGGGCCTGCTGGCCGCGCCGTTTGGCGCGCACAGCGTCACCATGGGCGCGATCAGCGCCGCCATCTGCACCGGCCCCGAAGCGCATCACGACCCTTCCAAGCGCTACATCGCCGCCGCCACCTACGGCTTGGGCTATGTGGGCCTGAGCGTCGTGGCGGGCGCGGTAGCCGTGTTCTTCCAGGCCCTGCCCGCCGCCCTGCTGGCCGCGTTGGCGGGCTTGGCGCTGTTGGGCACGATCATGGGCGGCATGTCGGCCGCCATGGTCAACCCGCAACGACGCGAAGCCGCGCTCATCACCTTGCTGGCAACGGCGTCGGGCTTCAGTTTCTGGGGTATTGGGTCGGCCTTCTGGGGCCTGGTGGCGGGCCTGCTGGCCCATGCCGCGTTCGAGTTCAAGCGGCGTCAGTAAGGGCGCTGCCCTTTAGTCCGGCCAGGAGGCCACGGGCGTGTCGGGGTGCACCTTCATGATCCGGCAGGGCACCTGCACGAAGTTCGAGATCCAGGCCGCGGCCAGTTCCCCTTCGTCGATCACATCGATGGTCTGGTCGCCCACCTTCATGCTGTAGCGCACGCTGTCGTCGTCTTCGATAACGTCCAGCGGGATGTCCATGCGCAGCATGCCCGGCGCTTTCAACACCAGGTAGCCCAGGCGCAATTCCACCGCAACGTCGGCCAGCCGTGGGCACAGCTCACGATTCAGCCATTGGCCGGAATCGTTGGCGATCAGCCATTGGCGGTGATAGGCCGCGGCAGCCGGCTGGGCCGTGACGCCGCATTGCGCGATGGGTTGAAAGCTATCGGAGCTCATTTACCTAGCAGTCCTTTCAGGGCCTTGTCCACGGCCGCGCCGTTGCCGTTCTTGCCCGTGACGGCGTCGCGCAGCTTGTTTTCCAGGCTGCGCTTCAGGATGGCGCCGATGGCGTCTTTCCACAGCAGCGTGTACGTGGGCTTGTCGAACGGGCCCTTTATATGCACGGGAATCGTCACGTCTTTCAGGTCGATCAGTTCCTGGCCTTCGGGGTTGGCCGCCGGGTTGACGACGCGCGCACGCGCCACCAGGTCCAGCTCGCTCTTGACGAAGTCGATGTTGGCCGGATCGCCCTGCGTCACGCGCAGCAGCGGCGACACGATGTTCAGGCGCTTGACGGCCGCCACGCCCTTGGTGAAGGCCAGGTCCGCGTCCATTTCCGAAAACTCGGTTTGCTTACTGGTGTCGGCGGGCACGGTTTCGTCTTGCGATTCCGGCTTGAACGCCGCCTTCAGTTCGCGCAGCGTCTCGGTCAGGTTGATGCCCTTGACCGCGCCATCGCGCAGGCGCACCTGCATCGTGCCGCCCAGCGCACTCTTCATGGCGTAGGCATTGGCGCCGGCCGTCTTCAAGTCCAGCGCCAGGCTGCCCGTGCCGCTGAGCACGTTGCGGTTGGCCAGGTCCATCAACAACGGTTCGATGGCGATACCGGCCAGCGACATCTTGCTGGCCAGCTGGTTGCCTTGCGCCGCATCCACCGACAACGCGCCCGCCAGCTTGCCGCCGTACAGGCCGGCGGTCAGGCTGGAGATTTCCAGCTTGCCTTTGTCCAGCTTGACCACGGCGGCCACTTCATCCGCCTTCAGGCCACGCACCACCAGCTTGCCGACCTTCAAGGTGCCATTGACGCTGGGGCCGATCAGGCCGGACAGGTCGATGGTGTCGTCCACCGGCGCGGCAGGCGCGGGTGGCGCGGCGGGCTTGGAATCATCCTTCTTGCCATCGGCGGGGGGCTTGGGCGGCGCGGCCACCACGGGCGGCACCAGCTTGTCCAGGTCCAGCGTGTCCACCACCAGCGCGAACTTCACCGCAGGCGTTTGCGACAGCTTGGTGATGTCGGCGCTAAGGTCGAACTTGCCGCCTTCCAGCACGGCGTTGATCTTGCTGCTGGCCTGGTCTTTCAGCAGGTCGGCGTTCAGGCTGCCGATCACCGGAATCTGCAAGCTGCCCTTGGGCAAGCCCGGGTCGGTGATGTTGACGTCGCCGCGCAGCGCCGACAAACCGCCGCTACGTTGCAACAGGTTCAAGGTCAGCGGCGATGCAAAATTCAGCTTCACGACGCGGTCGCCATTCTTGGACGTGCTGTCCAGCTTGGCTTCCTTGATGTCGAGTTCGGCGGCGTTGCCGCTGATGCCGTTCAGGCCAAAGCTGGCATCCAGGCCGCTGATGCGCACGCGGCCGGTCAGCGCTTCACCGGTGGCCGACGTGGGCGAAATGTTCAGCGCGGGCGCGTCCACGGCGAATTCAAACGGGCCGTCGGCCGAGCCGCCCTTGGCACGCACGGCGAGTTTTTCGATTTGCAGCTGGCTCTTGTGCGGGTCGATCGCCAGCTTGGGCATGGCCACGCTGGCTTCCACATTGGTGGCGCGCGCGGCCGGGTCGGTGATGTCGCCCTGGAAAACCACTTCCAGGCCCGCCACGTCCAGCGCGGATTTCTGGCCGTTGAAGGCCAGGTTGCCACGCACGGCCAGGCTCTTGGCCTCGGCGCCGGGCAACTTGCCGTCCATGCGCAGGTCCAGCTTTTGTGCCGCGTAGCGCTTGGCGGACGGGTCCAGCGTCAACAGGGCCTGCCCCGTCAGGTTGGCGTCCACGCGCGGGTTGCCGCCTTCCACGCGCGCCGTCAGGCGTACATCAAAGGGTTGGTTGAACGTGACGCGGCCGGTATTGGCGTTGATCTTCGTGACCGCCACCGCCATGCCGGAAATCTCGTCCTGCAACTGCACTTCGCCGTCCTTCAAGTCCAGGCCGGCGATATCGATCTGCATGTTGTTGCGGTTGGCAGGCAAGGTGCCGCTGGTGATGGCCTGGGCCGCCGTCTGCGCCGCGCCCACCAGGGCTTCTGCCGGATTGGATGGCGCGGTGGTGACGGTGGACGCGCCGCCGACCAGATTGCTGAAGTTGAATTGGCCGTCCTTGCCGCGCACCACCCGGGCCTTCAGGCCGCTGATGGCCACGTGGTCGACCACGAAGCTATTGGACAGCAACGGCCAGACGGCAACCGCCAGGCGCGTGCTTTCAATGGAAGCGAAGGTGTCCGTGCTGTTCGGCTCGGACAGCGACACGCCCTGCACCGACAAGCCGATGCGCGGAAAGAGCGATAGCTCGATCTCGCCGTCGATCGTCAATGTGCGGTGATAGCGTTCCTGCACAAGCTCTTCCAGCTTGTACTTGTACGCGTTGGGGTCGAATGTCAGCAAGAAGATGGCCAGGCCAACGACGGCCACGACAACCAACACAACCAGGCCTATCAAAATGCGCTTGAACCACGTTTTCATTGCTGCCCCGTCGGTACCTCGACTGGAAATTCTTGGATGCCGCCCACCGCGCAACGCGCGGGGATGGTGCTGTAGCGGCGGAAAACCCACGCGCCAGTTGGAGCTGTCTGCCTTTCAGGGCGAGCCCTCGCTCCTGCCGGAAGCTTGTGGCCGCGGCGTTTGGAAAGAGGATCTACCAAGGAAGGCGTGCTGAAGACGTTGGAATCACCAACGTGCAGATTTCGCTATCGTAACAAATCGGGCCGCCTTAAAGCGGCCTTGTCAGACCATGACACCAAAAACGCGATAAGTCATGGATGGAATTAATAACGGAGTGGGGTCACGAGACCCGTCCGCCCCGCCTTGAAGCTGACAATTTTCTGTCCGGCGGATTGTAGGACTAGAATGATTGATCCATCAATCATTGATACATCCAACAATGCCCGCCCCCACTCCCAGCACCCCGCATTCGCCCGGCCAGGTGCTTCCCTTCCGGCAGACGCTGCTGGCCATGCTGGGCATGTGCTTCGTCATGATGATGGTCGCTATCGACCAGACCGTGGTGGGCACCGCGCTGCCCACCATCGTGGCCGAGCTCAAGGGCTTTGAACTGTATGCATGGGTTGCCACGTCGTACCTGCTGACCTCGGTGATCACCGTGCCGATCTTCGGCCGCCTGGGCGATTACTACGGCCGCAAGCCGTTCGTGGTGGCGGCCATCATTCTGTTCACGCTGGCCTCGGCGCTATGCGGCGCGGCCGACAGCATGCTGACGCTGGTGCTGGCGCGCGCCTTGCAGGGCATCGGCGGCGGCATGCTGGTGGGCACCGCGTTCGCCTCGATCCCCGACCTGTTCCCCGACCCGCACGTGCGCCTGCGCTGGCAGGTCATGCTCAGTTCCGCCTTCGGCATCGCCAACGCGGTCGGCCCCACGCTGGGCGGCGCGCTGACCGAGCACTATGGCTGGCGATCAGTGTTCTACGTGAACCTGCCTATCGGCATCCTGGGCCTGTGGTTCGTATCGCGCTACCTGCCGCACCTGCGCAATCACACGTCCGGCAAAGTGCGGCTGGACTGGCAAGGCGCGCTGCTGATCGCGCTGGCGCTGGGCAGCCTGCAACTGCTGGTCGAGCTGCTCCCCAAGGAAGGGTTCAGCGGCCCCATCGTGCTGCTGGGCGCGGGCAGCATTGCCGCGTTCGGCCTGCTGATCTGGTGGGAAAAGCGTTGCCCGCATCCGCTCTTGCCGCTGGACATGTTCCGCAATCGCGGCCTGGCCACGCTGTTCACGCTGGCGCTGCTGGTGGGCGTAACGATGTATTCGCTGCTGTTCTACGCGCCCTTGCTGCTGCAAGGCGGCTTTGGCCTGTCGCCGCAGGACGCGGGGCTGTTGATTACGCCGATGGTCGTTTTCATCACGGTGGGCAGCATCATCAACGGCCGCATCATCACGCGTATCCGTAACCCCAACCGCATGCTGTATGCGGGCTTTTTGCTGATGGCGCTGTCCTGTATGGGCATCGTCACCACGCACAACTACACGTCGCATGTGCTGATTGGCGCGTACATGCTGATGGCCGGCCTGGGCATGGGGTTCATCATGCCCAACCTGACCGTGTTCGCGCAGCAGACGGCGGGCCGCACGCACCTGGGCATCGCCACGGCGCTGTTGCAGTCGCTGCGCATGATCGGCGGCATGCTGGGCACGGCGGTCGTGGGCACCATGGTCAGCCACAGCTATTTCAGCGGCGTCGAGTCCACGCTGCGCGGAGCGTCGGCGCAATGGCTGCCTGAATTGAACGACCCGCAGATGCTGGTGAACCCCGCAGCCCAGACACAGTTCCTGGCACAATTGGCGCATCAAGGCCAGGACGGCACGTCGCTGATCGAGATCGCGCGAGTCGCGCTGGTGGGCGCCATCCATGAAGGCCAGCTCATCGCGCTGGCCGTCGCCATCTTCGCGCTCTGGTGCGTGCGACGCGTGCCGCTGGTGCAACTGGCCCGCCCCACCAAGGCGGAGCCCGCCGGTGTCGGAGAATAGCTTTTGCCCAGACAACAACAAGGCCTGCAAGTCATCCAGCACATGGGGCAGACGTACCGCGTCATGCAAAGCGCGTTCAGCAGCAAGGTAGGCCACGCCCTGCCCCGCTGGCGCATCCTGCTTGCCCTACATGAAAACGGACAGTGTTCGCAGAAGCACCTGGCCGAACGCTGCCGGCTGGACCCGGCATCACTGACCCGGCAATTGCAGGCGATGCAGAAGCTGGGCTGGATTTCGCGCGCGGTGGATGCCCAGGACAACCGGCTGACCAATGCCACGCTGACGGCCGCTGGGCAGGCGGTGGTGAACGAAGCGCTGCCTAAACGGGCAGCGTTTTTCGAAGAGGCGTTGAAGGGGTTGTCAGCGGCGGATGTGGACACGCTGAACCGGGTGCTGAGCGTGCTGGAGTCGAATTTCTTGAGGGCGGCGGGGGATAGGGGATAAGGCGGGGGGGTGATGCGGGACTTGAACTTCGCCGCGCTGCTTATTTATCCGCACCGCCCAGTTCGCGCTCCCACCCTTGAGTTCGATAACCACATAGCAACGCAGCTTCAGGTGGTAGAACAGCAGGTCAATGAAGAATTCATCTCCCCCTACATTCAGCAGCACCTGGCGGCCGACAAAGGCGAAGCCCGCGCCCAATTCCAGCGGGTTTCGATCTGCATCACCAACACGTTGCGCGACCAATTGTGCTCGATGGCCTTGGCGGCATACCACTTACGGCCTTCCGGGCTGGGCAGCTTGTCCAGCAGCGCCATTGAGCGGCCCGTTGCTGCGCCGTATGAATACGGATCTTCAGCTCACCCAGCCAGTGGTCGTAACCTTCAGGCGGGCACCAGGGATGCGGGCTTATCGCTCATACCGCCGTCGAGCCTCAGACGTCGATCAGACGTTAAACAAGAAATTCATCACATCGCCGTCCTGCACGATGTATTCCTTGCCTTCGGCGCGCATCTTGCCAGCTTCCTTGGCGCCTTGCTCGCCCTTGTACGTGATGAAGTCTTCGTACGCGATCGTCTGCGCGCGGATGAAGCCGCGTTCGAAGTCGGTGTGGATGACGCCGGCGGCTTGCGGGGCGGTTGCGCCGATGGGCACCGTCCAGGCGCGCACTTCCTTCACGCCTGCCGTGAAGTAGGTTTGCAGGCCCAGCAGCTTGAAGGCGGCGCGGATCAGGCGGTTCAGGCCCGGCTCTTCCATGCCCATGTCGGACAGGAAGGCCTGGCGGTCGGCGTCGTCCAGGTCGACGATTTCGGATTCGATGGCGGCGCAGATGGCGACGACCGGTGCGTTGCGCGCGGCGGCGAATTCGGTCAGGCGGTCAAGCAGCGGGTTGTTGGTGAAGCCGTCGTCGGCCACGTTGCCCACGTACATCGCGCGCTTGGCGGTGATGAAGCACAGTTGGGCGATGTCGGCCTGTTCTTCGGGGCTGAGGTCCAGCGCGCGAATCGGCTTGGCTTCGTTCAACTGCGCCACGCACTTTTCCAGCACGGCCACGATGCGCTGCGATTCCTTGTCGCCGGAGCGGGCGGTCTTCTGGTGACGCAGCAGCGCTTTTTCAGCGGTTTGCATGTCGGCCAGTGCCAGTTCGGTTTCGATGACTTCGATGTCGGCGATGGGGTCGATCTTGCCGGCCACGTGGATCACGTTGGGGTCTTCGAAGCAGCGCACGACGTTGACGATGGCGTCGGTTTCGCGGATGTGCGACAGGAACTGGTTGCCCAGGCCTTCGCCCTTGCTGGCGCCGGCAACCAGGCCGGCGATGTCCACGAATTCGACGGTGGCCGATAGGATGCGCTCGGGCTTGACGATTTCAGCCAGCTTTTGCAGACGCGGATCCGGCACTTCGACCACACCGACGTTGGGCTCGATGGTGCAGAACGGATAGTTCTCGGCGGCGATGCCGGCGCGGGTCAGAGCATTGAAGAGAGTCGATTTGCCAACGTTGGGCAGGCCGACGATGCCGCATTGCAGAGCCATGGGAATCCTGTGTAAGTACGGTATTGATCGTTAACGTTCTAGTTTACCCCGGGTGCGCCCCGTGGCAGTTTCGCCTGCGCGGCGATGCGACCCCGCTATTGGGCGATGGACGGCGCCCAGCGCATCACGGCCCAGATCATCAAAATGGGGCCGGCGTTGAACGTGGCGTGCAGCAGGATGGCCGCGCCGATGCCGCGACGCACGCGCATCCAGCCCAGCACCAGCCCGGTCAGCCACTGCGGCAGCACCAGCAGCGGCATCAGCCAGTACGGCGTCTTGCTATAGACAAAGTTGGTCAGGTGCACCGCCGCGAACGTCAGCGCGACCAGGTGAAACACCAGGCCAAAGTGCTTCAGGTAATAGCGCCGCCACGTCGTGTCCCACCCCGTCAGCAACGTTGCGCGTTGGCGCACGCCCCAGCATGCCAGGATCACGAAGGCGGCCAGCAGCAGCCCCGTCCACAGCTTCGGGCCATACAGCACGACCGGCATCAGCGCGGGCACCAGCCACAGCACTTGCAACGGTCGGCGCAGACCATAGCGGAACAACATTTCTTCGACTAGCGGCGCCCAGATCACTGCCGTCAGCCACGGCAGGTTGGTGGGGTCGATACGGTGGGTGGCACCGCCCAAGCCGGCGGCCATCACGGCAACGGGGCCCAGCGCGAAAAGATTCAGCGCCCACAGCAGCCCGGCCCAGGCCAACAGGCGCCCGGGGCGTATGCCCGGCCACCAGTCGGCCAGCAAACCACTGCCCGCCGCGCGGCCCGGCACGCGCGACAGCGAGCGTGGGTGCCGGATATACCGCCAGAAATCCGCGACTTCTGTTCGAAAGCGGGTCTTGGCGTCGGGCTGGGACGGTGCGGGGTGGCTCATCCCGCGACGTTGCCGCTGTGCAATTGGCGCGTGGCCAGCGGGAAATCACCCGCCAGCATCGCCGGCACGACGGCGCGGCAGCGGTCGATGACGGCTTCGATTTCCTTTTGCTCGTCGCGGCGCGGCGGGTGCAGCACGAAGTCGGCAACCTGTTGCGCCAAGCCCAGCGTGCGCGGGTGACCGATGCCGATGCGCAGCCGCCAGAAGTTCGGGCTGCCCAGCACGGCCTGGATATCCTTCAGGCCGTTGTGGCCCGCATGGCCCCCGCCCTGCTTGAGCTTGACCTGCCCGGGAAGCAGATCCAGTTCGTCATGCAACACCAGCACCTGTTCCGGCGCCAGCTTGTAGAAGCGCGCCAAGGCGCCAACAGCCTGGCCCGACTTGTTCATATAAGTGATGGGCTTGAGCAGCAGCACGTTGTCCGCCCCCAGGCGCGACTTGGCGACCATGCCGAAAAAAGATTTTTCAAGCGCAAAAGAAGTGCGCAGATCGTCCGCCAGATGGTCGGCCAGCCAAAAGCCGGCGTTGTGCCGGGTCGTTTCGTAGTCGGGACCGGGGTTACCCAATCCCACAATGAGGCGTATGGGAATAGACATGATGGAGGGTGTTTAAACCAAAAAACCCTGCGCATGCAAATGCACACGCAGGGTTTCGGGCACAAGCCGCGGAAAGCCCGAAGGCTTTCCAGCAGACTTAGGCAGCCGGAGCAGCTTCTTCGGCTTCGTCGGCAGCGGCAGCGCCGCCCTTGACGATGGCGGCAGCCAGCAGCGGGTTGTCTTCACCGCCGTGGGGCACGTACGTCACGCCCATGGGCAGCTTGATGTCGGCCAGGTGGATCGAAGCGCCGGCCAGGATGTTGGTCAGGTCAACTTCGATGAACTGCGGCAGAGCCTTCGGCAGGCAGGTGATTTCCAGTTCGGTCGTCACGTGGCTGATGATGGCGCCGGCCAGCTTCACAGCGGGCGAGATTTCGGCGTTGACAAAGTGCAGCGGCACCTTGGTACGCAGAGCCTGGTTGGCGTCCACGCGCTGGAAGTCCACGTGCAGGACTTGCGGCTTGTAGGCGTGCCATTGAACCGAACGCAACAACACTTGCTCATCCTTCGAGCCTTCGAGCTGCATTTGCAGGATCGATGCGTGGAATTCTTCCTTACGCAGGGCGTGATAGATCTCGTTGTGGTCGAGTTCGATGTTCAGGGGGGCAGCCGTACCACCATAGACAATGGCGGGAACGCGGCCCGCGCGGCGCAGGCGGCGGCTCGCACTCGAACCCTGGACGCTACGCGCAGTGGCGATGAATTTCATGGAAAACTCCAAAAACAAAATAAGGTGAAGAGGCTTCACCAGTTAACGGCACGGCGCGCAACATGCGCGCCGTGTTGATTGCGCCTTGCCGCGACCAGCAAGGTGCAAAAACTAAAGGTAGGCTGTGGCCTGACCGACGCGAATCGCGTCAGTCGACGAACAGCGAGCTGACCGATTCCGCGTTCGAGATACGCAGGATGGTCTCGCCCAGCAGCGCGGCGCACGACAGCTGGCGGATCTTGCCGCTGGCCTGGCCTTGCTCGGAGAGCGGGATGGTGTCGGTGACGACCAGTTCGTCCAGTTCCGACGCTTCGATGCGGTCAATGGCGCCGCCCGACAGCACGGGGTGCGTGCAATAGGCGTAAACGGCACCGGCGCCGCGGTCTTTCAGGGCCTGGGCCGCCTTGCACAGCGTGCCGGCGGTGTCGACCATGTCGTCCATGATGATGCAGGTGCGGCCGTCGACTTCGCCGATGATGTTCATCACTTCCGACACGTTGGCGCGCGGACGACGCTTGTCGATGATGGCCAGGTCGGCTTCCAGCTGCTTGGCCAGCGCGCGGGCGCGAACCACGCCGCCGATGTCCGGGGACACCACGACCAGGTTCGAGAAATTGCGGCGCCAGATGTCGCCCAGCAAGATCGGACCGGCGTAGATGTTGTCCACGGGGATGTCGAAGAAACCCTGGATCTGGTCGGCGTGCAGGTCCATTGTCAGGACGCGGTCAACGCCAGCCACTTGCAGCATGTTGGCCACAACCTTGGCCGAGATCGCGACGCGCGCCGAACGCGGGCGGCGGTCTTGGCGGGCATAGCCAAAGTACGGAATCGCGGCGGTGATGCGGCCGGCCGACGCGCGGCGCAGGGCATCGACCATCACCATGATTTCCATCAGGTTGTCATTGGTGGGCGCACAGGTGGGTTGCAGGACGAAGACGTCCTTGCCACGCACGTTCTCGTTGATTTCGACCATCACCTCGCCGTCGGAGAAGCGACCGACGGTCATCTTGCCCAGGGACATATCGAGGTGGTTGACTACGTCCACGGCCAGCCGAGTGTTGGCCGTGCCCGTGAAGATCATGAAGCTATCGTTTGCCATGATGGATGATGCGATGGTCGTTGTAAGACACTAACGAGTGATGCGGGGTGAAAACACCAGCGAATCCGGAAAATAAAAAAGCTGCTGAACCCGGGCCAGTGTCTTACAGGCGTGTTCAACAGCTTTTTTATGTATTCGGTTGGCTGGGGAGGAAGGATTCGAACCTTCGCATGCCGGAATCAAAATCCGGTGCCTTAACCAGCTTGGCGACTCCCCAACTATCTTGCAATCCAATTCCGCAACGGATGTTCAGTTAAACCAGTACAAGCCTGCACTAACCGAAACCGTGGATGCGTTGTGCTGTTTGTTTTAACAGCGCCGCGCATTATAGCGGATATTTCTGTTTTCGCCAAAACGGCTTCGGAGAGTTCTGAGAATTCGGCGAATAAACATGCGCCTGATCCCGACATGCGTACAGGATAACCCTGTTCTGCAAGCCACCGCGATGCCCTGAATACTTCAGGATAAAGACGGTGAACCACCGGCTCCAAGTCATTTTTCCCGAAGGAAAAAGTTGGCGAAGCAAGAAAGTCCGCTATTGTGATGTAAGAAGAATCCCTTGTCAAATCGGGCGCCGAAAATATGCCAACAGTGGGCACGCTGGTGTCAGGTTGCGCTACCAGATACGCGCGTTCAGGCAGCGTCACAGCGGTCAGTGCTTCGCCCACGCCTTCGGCAAAAGCGGATTGCCCGAACACGAATACCGGCACGTCGGCGCCCAACGGCAAGGCCAGGTCCATCAGCTGGCGCCGCGTGAGGCCGGTGTTCCATAGCTTGTTCAATGCGATCAACACCGAGGCCGCATCGCTGGAGCCGCCGCCCAGCCCGCCCCCCTGTGGAATGCGTTTTTCAAGGCCGATCTGCACGCCCTGGCGTGTGCCGGTGGCGCGTTGCAAAGCGTGCGCGGCCCGCAGGGTCAGGTCGTCGGCTTCCGACACGCCGGCAAGCTCGGTGGCGCGGCTGATGATGCCGTCGGCGCGCACGTCGAAATGCAGCGTGTCGCAAAGGTCGATGAAGCGGAAGACCGTTTGCAGCAGGTGGTAGCCGTCAGCGCGGCGGCCCACCACATGCAGGAACAAATTCAGCTTGGCGGGAGCGGGAACGTCGTACAGAGTCACATCAGGCAACCGGTGCGGGACAAGCCCACATTCTAGCTACGCGCGGGGCCCTGCGCCGTGTAGTACGGCACGTTGGCGCGCGGCAGCGGCTCGCGGCCACGCAGGTGGTCGGCCAGCTTTTCAGCCATCATGATGACCGGCGCGTTCAGGTTGCCCGTGACGATGTCCGGCATGATGGACGCATCGATCACGCGCAGGTTTTGCAGCCCGTGCACGCGCCCGTAGCCGTCCACAACCGCCATCGGGTCCGACGACGCCCCCATCTTGTTCGAGCAAGACGGGTGATACGCGGTCTCGGCCTGCGCGCGCACAAAGGCATCCAGGTCCGCATCGCTTTGCAGGGCAGCGCCCGGCGAAATCTCGCGGCCCGCATATTGCGCCAACGCGGGTTGCGCGAAGAGTTCACGCGTGATGCGCAGCGCCGCGCGAAATTCGCGCCAGTCCTGCGCGTGCGACATGTAGTTGAACAAGATGCTGGGATGGTCGTGCGGCGAGCGCGACCGAACGTGCACGCGCCCCCGGCTGGGCGAACGCATGGAGCCCACATGCATCTGGAAGCTATGCGCCTTGATCGGGTTGGACCCGTTGTAATTGATGGCCACCGGCAAGAAGTGATATTGCAGGTTCGGCCACGGGAAATCGTCGTGGCTGCGTATGAATCCGCCGGCTTCGAACTGATTGCTGGCGCCGATGCCCGTCCCCATCAACAACCATTCAGCACCGATCGCCGGCTGATTGCGCAACTTGAGCGCGGGGGCCAGCGACACGGGCTGCTTGCATTCAACCTGCACGTAAAGCTCCAGGTGGTCTTGCAGGTTTTCGCCCACACCCGGCAGTTCATGGCGCACGGCGATGCCCAGGCGGCGCAGCAACTGCCCCGCGCCCACGCCAGACCGTTGCAGGATTTGCGGCGACGCGATGGCGCCCGCGCACAGCAGCACCTCGCGGCGGGCAAAGCTGCGGTGCTGCTGGCCGTGCTGCTCCCACGCCACGCCTTCGGCGCGCTGGCCCGAAAATAGAATCACGTCGGTCAACGCCCGCGTCACGATGGTGAGGTTGGCGCGCCCGCGCGCCTGATCCAGATAGCCGCGTGCCGTGCTGGCACGACGCCCGCGCGGGGTCACGGTGCGGTCCATGGGGCCGAAGCCTTCCTGCCGATAACCGTTCATGTCAGGCGTATGCGGATAGCCCGCCTGCGTGCCCGCCGCGACCATGGCATCGAACAACGGGTTGTTGTCCAGCTTGGGCGTGGTGACGCTGACGGGCCCGGCGCCGCCGTGATAATCGCAAGCGCCCACGTCGCGGCTTTCTGCCTTCTTGAAGTACGGCAGGCACGACAGGTAATCCCAATGCGCCAGGCCTTCGACGCGCGCCCAATGGTCGTAGTCCAACGCGTTGCCGCGGATGTAGCACATGCCGTTGATCAATGACGACCCGCCCAGGCCCTTGCCGCGACCGCAGTCCAGCCGGCGCCCGTTCAGGTGCGGCTCGGGGTCGGTTTGATAGCCCCAGTTGTAGCGCCTGCCTTGCAAGGGCATGGCCAGTGCGGCCGGCATCTGCGTGCGGAAATCGAAACGATGATCCTGCCCGCCCGCTTCCAGCAGCAGCACGGTGGTGCCCGGGTCCTCGGTCAGCCGCGTAGCCAGCGTGTTACCCGCTGATCCCGCGCCCACGATGATGTAGTCGTACTCCCGCTTGATCGACATGCCCTTCCCCCCAACACGTACAGAAAGCGGGCGGCCCGGCCTTACGCCCGGCGCCCGGTGCGATGTGCGACGGCGCCGTCAGAACACCGAGGCGAACTCGCCAAGTTCGACCTGGACCGACTTCGTTTGCGTGTATTGGGCCAGCGCCTCCAGGCCGTTTTCGCGGCCCAGGCCCGACTGCTTGTATCCGCCCACCGGCATTTGCGCGGGGGATTCGCCCCACGTGTTGATCCAGCAAATGCCCGCCTGCAAGCGATGCGCGATGCGATGGGCGGCAGCCAGGTCGCTGCTGACCACGCCCGCCGCCAAGCCGTAGCGGCTGTCGTTGGCGCGCTGCACGACTTCGTCCTGGCTATCGAAAGACAGGATGGTCATGACGGGACCGAAAATTTCTTCCTGCACGATTTCCATGCTGTCGTCGCAGTCGGTGAACACGGTGGGGGCCACGTACGCGCCCTTGGCCAGCACGCCGTCCGTCAAGCGCACGCCGCCGGCCAGCAAGGTGGCGCCTTCGCGCTTGCCGATTTCAATCCAGCTCAGCACGCCGTCCATGTGCGCGGCGCTGACCAGCGGACCGAAGTTGGTGCGGGGGTCGAAGGGGTCGCCAACGCGAATGCGGGCCACGCGCTCCAGCACGGCGGCTTCGAATGCCGCCTTTTGCGATCGGTGCACGAAGACGCGCGTGCCGTTCGTGCACACCTGCCCCGAGCTGAAGAAATTGGCCATCATGGCGATGTCCGCGGCGCGTTCAACCGAGGCATCGGGCAACACGATAAGGGCGGACTTGCCGCCCAGTTCCAGTGTCACGCTCTTGAGCGATGCCGCCGCCACGCCCATGACCTGCTTGCCCGTATCCACGCCGCCCGTGAAGGACACTTTTGCGACGCCCGGGTGGCCGGTCAGCCAGTCGCCGATGTCACGGCCACTACCCAGCACCACGTTGAAGACGCCATTGGGCACGCCGGCTTCGGTATAGATTTCGGCCAGCCGCAGCGCCGTCAGGGGCGTGATCTCGGCGGGTTTGAACACCATTGCGTTGCCCGTGGCCAGCGCGGCGGCCGACTTCCACATGGCGATCTGAACCGGATAATTCCACGCGCCGATGCCCGCGATCACGCCCAGCGGTTCACGCCGCGTGTAAAAGAAGCTGGACTCGCGCAGCGGCACCTGGATGCCTTGCACAGCAGCCGCCATCCCCGCGTAGTACTCGATGACGTCCACCCCCGTGGCGATATCCACGGTGCGCGTTTCGGACAGCGGCTTGCCGGTATCCAGCGTTTCCAATTCGGCGAGCTCGTCATTGCGTTCGCGCAGCAACTGCGCAGCCCGCAGCAGTACCTGGCCGCGTTGGGCGGGGGACCGCGCCGCCCATGCCTTCTGCCCTTCTTGCGCGCTGGCCACCGCGCGGTCGATATCCTGGCGGGCGGCCACCTGCACTTCCGCCAACACCGCGCCGTTCGCGGGGTTCACCGTGGTGATGGTCTTGCTGCTGATGGCGTTGGTGCGCCGACCGTGGATGTAGAGTTGCTGGATGGGCAAAGGCATGGGAGTCCGTCCTATTGTCAAAGTGAGGGTGGGCCCAAGGCCGGCTGCCCCACGAATTGGCTGCGAGCTAGCAGCAGGTCTACATAGTCGTAAGCGACGGCGCGCGCTTGTTCGCCCGCGAAATCCGCGCCCATCAAACCACCGCGCAACCACAGCCCGTCGATCATGGCGGCCAGGCCGCGCGCGGCTTCTCGCGCCTGGGCAAGCGGCAGCACGCGCTGGAATTGGCAGCACAGGTTGGAATGCAGACGGCGGTCATTGGCGCGTTGCAGGCGGCCCAGGCGCGGCTGGTGCATGCTGGCTGCCCAGAACGTCAGCCACGCGCGCATCGCGCTGCGCGAGACCTGCGTGGGCACGAAGTTGCCGTCGATGATGGCGTGCAGTTGCGCACGGGCGTCTGACGCGGCGGCGACGCGCGCGCGCGATACGGAATCGCGCAGGTTGCGCAGCAATTCCCGCATGGACGCTTCCAGCAAACCGTCCTTGTCGCCGAAGTAGTGGCTGATGATGCCGGTGGACAGTTTGGCCGCGCGGGCGATGTGCGCGATGGAGCTTTCCGCCAGGCCGACCTGGTCGATGGATTCAAGCGTGGCCTGAATAAGTTGATTGCAACGGATGGGCTGCATTCCGACTTTTGGCATGTTGCGCGGAGTTCCTGGGTGACATGAAGAAAGCGACGAGAACGGCCGACGGCAATGACGGTAACTAGCTGTCGGCGGAGTGCGGTCGAGTCTAATTTATATTGATTGATCGTTCAATATAAAAACGGTAAGGTGCCGCAGACACATCGCCGACGGCCACATCGCTGGCAACACACATCGACGGCAAGCACGCGCACAGCACGAACAGCGCGAACAACGACTCATCGGTAGCACCAGGCAGCATCACCACACGGGGAGACAGCGGTGCGGCATGAACGGATCACTTCGACGCGGTCATCGGCAAGCGCACCGGTCCGGCGCAGCTGGCTGGCGCATACCAATCCCATCGTTTTCCTCAGCGCGGCCGTCTCGGTGCTGGGGTTCGGCGCCCTGCTCATCTGGCAGCCCGATGCCGCGCAGGCATGGCTGCAAGCCGCGCAGTTGCTGGTGGCATCGCACTTTGGCTGGTACTACATGCTGGCCATGACCGTCAGCGTGGGCTTTGCCCTGTGGCTGGCCCTGTCGCGCCACGGCGCGCTGCGCCTGGGCGATGACGACGAGTCCCCGGAATTCAGTTATCTGTCTTGGGTGTCGATGCTGTTTTCATCCGGCATCGGTATCGCGCTGGTCTATTACGGCGTCTACGAGCCCCTGGACCATTTCCTGTTGCCGCCCACCGGCGCGGGTGGCACGCAGGACGCGGCGCGTAACGCGTTGACGCTGACCTTTCTGCACTGGGGCATCCACGGCTGGACGCTTTATGCCCTGACCGCCACCGCGCTTGCCTATTTTGCGTATCGCCACAAGCAGCCGCTGGCGCTGCGTTCGCCCTTGCAGGGGCTGTCGGACAAACCGCTGCCCAAAGCGGTCGGCCATGCGGTGGATGGGTTCGGCGTGCTGGCCACGATCGTCTCCATGGTCACCAATCTGGGCCTGGGCGCCTTGCTGCTGCACGCCGGGCTGACCTACCTGCTGAACGTTCCGAACACCGCTGCCGCCCAGGTGCCCATCGTCATCATCATGATGGTCGTGGCCACCGGTGCGGCCGCGCTGGGCATCAAGCGCGGCATCGCCGTGCTGTCCAACGTCAACACCGCACTGATGTGCCTGCTGTTGCTGTTCGTGTTCCTGGCCGGACCCACCCGCTTGCTGCTGGACGGCATGGTGCAGAACCTGGGCGACTACCTCAACGCGTTCCTGGGCAAGAGCTTCGACCTGTACCTGTACGACATGAAAGCCGTGCGCTGGACCAGTTCCTGGACCATCTTCTATTGGGCCTGGTGGATAGGCTGGGCGCCCTTTGTCGGCATGTTCATCGCGCGTATTTCACGTGGTCGGCGGATACGGGAATTGATCTTTGGGGTGATGCTGGTGCCGCTGGGCTTCACGCTGGCGTGGCTGTCCATCTTCGGCAACACCGCCATCAACCTCGTGATGAACGAGGGCGCGGCGGGGCTGGGCGACATGGCCTTGGCCAACCCGCCCATGGCGTTCTACACGCTGATGGAATACCTGCCGCTGACGCAGTGGGTGGCCGGCGTGGGCGTGGTGATGTCATTCATGCTGTTCTTGACGCCGGTCGATTCCGGCACGCTGATGATCGCCAACCTGTCCGCGCGCAACGCGGACGCCGGGCACGATGCGCCCATCTGGCTGCGGGTATTTTGGGCGTCGCTGACCACGATGCTGGGTGTGGGGCTGCTGCTGGCCGGCAACTTCAACGCAATGCAGACCGCGGTCGTGCTGTGCGGCCTGCCCTTTTCGGTGATCTTGCTGTGCTACATGGCCAGCCTGTACCGGGCGCTGGTCCGAGACAACCCCGAGCCCAGCTCCCAGGCCGTCGCGCGCTGAGTGGCAAGCTCGCAGGCCTGCCGAGCTTCCGGCGTGCCGACTGGCCGACTGGCCGACTGGCCTCGTGCAAACAGACCCGGACTCAGGGCTGGTTGACCACCAGCCGAACCATGATGCGGCGACCCGGTTCCTGGCGTTGCAACACCAGCATCTGCGGGCCCAGGTTGTCGTAGCGCGACAGGTTGGCGCGCCAGCCGCCTTGCTCGAAGGCGGTAGGCCGGCCCCGGTCGTCGCGGGTGATGTCCGATGCTTCCGGGTCGGCGGGCAACTTGCCGCGCAGCCAGTCACGCAAGCCCGACACGGGCATGCTGCTGCCCAGGGCTTCTTCGGCCAGGGCATCGGGGTTATCGGCTTCCAGGCGGGTACCGTCGGCCTTGGTCAGGGTGGCCGCGCCGGGCCGCCCTTGCACGCGCGCTTCGGTTGAACCCAGCGGGTTGGTCAGGTCCAGCACATAGCGCTGGCCGTCATCCGACCACGAAAACCCGCCCTGCACGGCGTTTTGCTTGCCGCCTTCTTCGTTGACGGTGATCGCAAAGCGGCCGATGCGCGAGAACGCGTCGGCGCTGGCGCCTTCAATGGGTTTAGGCGTGGTGGTGCAGGCGGCAAGCGCCGTCGCCAGCAACGCCAAGAACGCCAGGCGCAGCCAGGCAACCATGCCGGGCAGGCGTCGCAATGCCAAAGCCATCACAGATTGACTCCCAGCCGCCGGACAACGTCCTGGACGGTCTTGTTCTTGGGGTCTTTCATCAGCGCCACGCGCAGCAGTTCAATAGCCTGATCGCGCTTGCCTTGGCTCCAGAGCACTTCGGCCAAGTGGGCGGCGATGTCGGCCTCGGGGCGCACGCTGTAAGCCCGGCGCAGATACTGCGCGGCGGATTCGGATTCGCCCATGCGGTACTTGACCCAGCCCATGCTGTCCAGAATGAACGGGTCGTTGGGCGACAGTTCAAGCGCCTGGGTGATCAGGTCCAGCGCTTCGGGCAGGCGCTGGTTGTGGTCGGCCAGCGTGTAGCCCAATGCGTTGTAGGCGTGGGCGTGGTCCGGATCCAGCGCGATGACCTGGCGCAGCATGCGCTCAAGATCGGCCAGGCGGTTCTGGCGTTCGTACAGCATCGCCAGTTCGTATTTGATTTCGACCGTGTCCGGCAGCGCCTGATCGGCGGCTTCCAGGGTGCTGACCGCTTGCGGCACGCGGTCCGCGTCGCGCAGGATCTGCGCCTTGGTCAAGACGCCCAGCGTGCGCTCTTCTTCGTCTTGCGGGCCGGCGGCGTCGATCATGGCCAGCGCATCGTCCACACGGCCGCTCTTGGCGCGCAACGCGGCTTGACGCATCTGCACGGAATAACGCAGCGTCGGGTCGTCGATGCGGCCCAGTTCGCGGATGGCTTCGTCGTAGTTGCCCTGGTCTTCGGCAATGCGCGACAGCAGCACGTGCGCGTCGGCCGCGGCGGCGCCGGCATCGGTTGCGCCCGGCACCGTGGCGCGCTGGCGCTGCTGCTGCACGTCCAGATACTGTTGCAGCAAGGTCTTGGCTTGCGGCAGTTGGCCCGCCTTGTAGGCCAGTTGCGCCTGCATGAACAGCAAGTCGAAGTCTTCCGGCGACCGGCGCGACATGGCTTGCAGTTCGGACAGCGCGCCGTTGTAGTCACCGCTGTCGGCCAACTGGCCCGCCAGCATCAAGCGCACCTTGCGGGCGTTGGGATTGCGGTTGATATAGGCGCGGGCCTCGGCCTGGGCGCGCTGCGGGTCCACCTTGGAACCGTATTCCAGCAGGCGCTGGGCGGCGGGTTCGGATTTCGGGTCGCCGGCCAGGGCCGCGCGGGATTCCTGCGTGGCGCGTTCGTAGTCGCCAGCGGCCGAGGCCACGTCGGCCAGGGCCAGGTGGGCGGCAGGCAGCTTGCGTACGCTGTCGCTCAGGGATTCGTCAAGGATGCGCAGCGCCAGACGGCGGTCGTTCAGGCGGCTGAGCACGGCCAGCGCCTGGCCAATGGCGGCCGGTTTGTCGCGCGAGGCGTCGATGCGGTTGCGCAGCGCCTGGGCCAGGCCCTTGGTCTGGCCGTTGGCAGCCGCCAGGGCAAGCTCGGTGGAGCTGGCTTCGACGTCGTTGGGAGACAGGCGCGCCCACACGCGGGCGGCGTCCAGCGCACCGGCAAGATTGCCGCCGGCCAACTGGAATTCCAGGCCCCGTCGCGCCAGGCGAGGGTCGCCCGTGTCGCGGGCGAGGCCGACCATGGTGGTGGCCGCCGTGCCGTACATGCCGCGCTGGGCGGCGATTTCTGACGCGAGGACGCGGTAGAAGATGTCGGCGGTCAGCGAGACATAGGGCAACTGACCCGGCCGCAGGCGGATCACCTCGGTTTCCGGCTGGCGGTTCTGCGGGGCCATGCGAGGCCCGGTCGCATCACGCGTCCGGCTGTCGGCCGCCTGGGCCGGCAGCGAAAAACCTGTTGCCAGCGCAAGCGCCAACACGGCGATCCCGATATTCATTTGTTTGAAAGACGACTTCACGCGGCCCGTCCGGTTGATGGCACAATCTTCGTACACGCAATTGATGATCTTACACTGGCTCATGCCGGAACTGCCTGAAGTCGAAACCACGCGTCGAGGAATCGACGCCGTCATCACCGGCCGGACGCTCTTGCGACTGGTCATCCACGAAGCCCGCATGCGCTGGCCCATCCCCGCCGACCTGCCGACGCTGATCGCCGGGCGCGACGTGCTGGAATGCGCCCGCCGGGGCAAGTACCTGCTGCTGCGGTTCGAGCACGGCACCCAGATCGTGCATCTAGGCATGTCCGGATCGCTGCGCAGCGTGGCCCCTGGTGAATTTCTGCGCAAGCACGACCATGTCGAATGGATCTTCCAGGACGCGGTGCTGCGCCTGCACGACCCCCGCCGGTTTGGCGCGGTGTTGTGGCACGACCATGCCGACGGCCCCATCGACGCGCATCCGCTGCTGGCCAAGCTGGGCATCGAGCCCTTCGACCCGCGCTTTGACGGCGCCTGGCTGCACCGGCATTTCAAGAACCATGGCGCCGCCGTCAAGCAAGTGCTGCTGGCAGGCATGGCGGTGGTGGGCGTGGGCAATATCTACGCGTCCGAAAGCCTGTTCCGCGCCCGCATCAACCCCAAGACCCCTGCCAACAAACTGTCATTGGCCCGCTGCGAACGGCTGGCCGACATGGTGCGCGCCACGCTGGCCGACGCCCTGACCTCTGGCGGCAGCACGCTGCGGGACTACGTGGGCGCCACCGGTGAACCCGGTGCGTACTTCGAAATACACGCCGCCGTCTATGAACGCGAAGGCCGCCCCTGCCGCGTGTGCGAAACCCCGATACGGCGGTTCGTCCAAGGCCAACGAGCCACGTACTACTGCCCGAAATGCCAAAGGAATTAGCTCTAAGGCCCTGAAATCCCTGGGGAAATCCCTGCATGCCCTCGGCCATTTGTTTATAGCAAACGTATTGCACAAACACTAACGCCACGCTATATTCCTTCCACACACTATTCCTATAACAGTGGAAGGAGCCTCCATGAGCAAGCAATTCGCCTCGCACGCCGACATGGACGACAAGGTCGTCTCGTTCGAAAAACTGTCTGACAACGCCTATGCCTACACGGCCGAAGGCGACCCCAACACGGGCGTGATCATCGGCGACGAGGCCGTCATGGTGATCGACACCCAGGCCACCCCGGTCATGGCGCAAGACGTCATCCGCCGCATTCGCGAAGTCACCGATAAGCCGATCAAATACATCCTGCTGTCGCACTATCACGCCGTGCGCGTGTTCGGCGCGTCCGCCTACAACGCCCAGGAAATCCTGGCCAGCCGCGACACCTATGACCTGATCGTCGAACGCGGCGAACAGGACAAGGCCAGCGAAATCGGCCGCTTCCCCCGCCTGTTCCGCAACGCCGAATCGATTCCGCCGGGCCTGGTCTGGCCGACGATGACGTTCAAGGGCGAAATGACCGTCAACCTGGGCAACCTGGAAGTCAAGCTGCTGCAAGTGGGCCGTGGCCACACCAAGGGCGACACCATCGCCTGGCTGCCCCAGCAGAAGATCCTGTTCGCCGGTGACCTGGTCGAATACCAATCCACCCCGTATTGCGGCGACGCCTATTTCCGCGACTGGCCCACCACGCTGGACGCGCTGTCGGGCTTTGAAGCCGAAAAGATGGTGCCCGGCCGCGGCCCCGCGCTTAAGAACGCCACCGAAGTGCGCCAGGGCCTGGCCGGCACCCGCGCGTTCCTGACCGACCTGTACGGCGCCGTGAACCGCGGCGTGGCCGAAGGCAAGGATCTGAAGACGATCTACCGCGAGGTCTACGACTTCATGAAGCCGCGCTACAGCGACTGGGTCATCTTTGACCACTGCATGCCGTTCGACGTGTCGCGCGCCTATGACGAAGCCTCGGGCCACACGCACCCGCGCATCTGGACCGACAAGCGCGACCTGGAAATGTGGGCGCAGCTGGAAGGCTGACCCCGGCGGGCCGGCAGCCCCGGCCCGATTGATTGCAGCAAGAACCGAAGGCGCGCGTCGCAAGGCGGCGCGTGGCTACGCGCATAAAAACAAAATGACCCACACAGGAGACAACCGTGGGAGACATCGACTTTCAGGCGATGGAGTTCGCCTATGAAAAGCACGCCGACCAAAGCGCCGGCACGCCCCCCCGCCATCAGGTAGTGGTGGTGGGCGCCGGCCCGGTCGGCCTGACCACCGCGCTGGACCTGGCGCGCCAGGGCGTGCGCGTGGTGGTGCTGGACGACGATTACCGATTGTCCACCGGGTCGCGCGCCATCTGCTTTTCCAAGCGCACGCTGGAAATCTGGGACCGTCTGGGCGTTGGCCAGCGCATGATCGACAAGGGCGTGTCGTGGAACGTGGGCAAGGTGTTCTTCCGTGAACAGGAAGTGTGGCGCTTTGACCTCTTGCCCGAACCCGGCCATCGCCGCCCCGCCTTTATCAACCTTCAGCAGTACTACGCCGAAGGTTATCTGTACGAACAAGCCCGCCAGGAACCGAACATCGACCTGCGCTGGAAAAACAAAGTCGCCGGCGTCACGCAGACGGACGACGGCGTCACCCTGACCATCGACACGCCCGAAGGCGCCTACACGCTGCACGCCGACTGGCTGGTCGCCTGCGACGGCGCGCGTTCGCCCGTGCGCAAACTGATCGGCCAGGAAAGCCATGGCCGCATCTTCCGCGACCGCTTCCTGATCGCCGACGTGAAGATGAAAGCCGACTTCCCGACCGAGCGCTGGTTCTGGTTCGATCCGCCCTTTCATCCGAACCAGTCCGTACTGCTGCACCGCCAGCCGGACAACGTCTGGCGCATCGATTTCCAACTGGGCTGGAATGCCGACCCCGTCGAAGCCGTCAAACCGGAAAACGTGCTGCCGCGCATCCGCGCGCTGCTCGGGCCCGATGCGCAATTCGATCTGGAATGGGTCAGCGTCTACACCTTTGCGTGTGAACGCATGGACAAGTTCCGCCACGGGCGCGTGGTGTTTGCGGGCGACTCCGCGCACCGTGTCTCGCCCTTTGGCGCGCGCGGCGCCAACAGCGGCGTGCAGGATGCCGAAAACCTGGCCTGGAAACTGAAGCTGGTGCTGGCGGGCCTGGCCCCCGACACACTGGTCGACAGCTACAGCGTTGAACGCGAATACGCGGCCGACGAGAACATCCTGAATTCGTCGCGCGCCACGGATTTCATCACCCCCAAGAGCGACATCAGCCGCAGCTTCCGCAATGCCGTATTGAACCTGGCCAAGACGCATCCGTTCGCCCGTTCCCTGGTCAATAGCGGCCGCTTGTCCCTACCCGCAACGTATGCCGCGTCGCCGCTGAATACGCCCGACACGGACGCATTCGCGGGCCGCATGGTGCCCGGCGCCGTCGCGCTGGATGCGCCGGTCACGCAGCACGGCGACAAGGACTGGTGGTTGGCGCAGCTGGATGGCGGCTTCGTGCTGGCCGTGTTCTGCGGCAACGCGCTGCCGGACGACGACACGCAGCGCGCGTTGCTGGCGATGCGCATGGGCCCCGTGCCCGTCAAGACGGTGCTGGTGCTGGATGCGCAATGCGATGGCTCGGGCCTGGCTGCCGACCTGCCCGTGGTGACGGACGCGGAAGGTTGCCTGGCCAAGCGTTACGACGCGCAATCGGGCACGGCTTACCTGATCCGCCCCGACCAGCACATCGCCGCGCGCTGGCGCGCCTTCAACGCCGACGCGGTCGCCGCCGCCGTCAAGCGGGCCACGGGCCACGCGTGAAACAAGAGGTCATCCCATCATGCTGATTACCGAAACCAACCTGAGCTCGCCCGACGACTTCTACGAAGCGCTGATCGAAACGCACCGCGACCTGAGCAACGAGCAAAGCCAGGAGCTGAACGCGGCGCTGATCCTGCTGTTGGCCAACCACCTGGGCGACGTGGCGCTGCTGCGCGAGGCCTTGCAGCAGGCCCGCGCGTCGGTAGTGGAACGCGCGTAGCCGCGCGCCGCCCGTGCGGCGGCGCGCGGCTACGTCCCCCCTACCGCCCGCCGCCCACGCCGAACGTATCCACGATCAGCGCACGCAGCCACTGATTGCCGCTGTCGCGGTCAACGCGGCGTTGCCAATAGAGATTCGTCTGTAGCGCGGGCACTTTCACCGGCGGCGTCATGAAGCGCAGCCCGAAAGGCGGCGCGGCGCTGGCGGCCAGTTTTTCGGGAACGGTAGCCAGCAGATCCGTTGCGCTGACGATGTACGGCACCGCCGAAAAATGCGGCACGCTGAAGTGCTCGGCCAGCACGATGCCCGCGCGCTCCATCGACTGGTTCACCTGCCCGTAAGGCGCGGCGCGCGACACGATCAAGTGGCGCTCGGCGCGAAATGCCTTGATGCCCATGCCCGCGTGCGCCGTCGGGTGCGCTTGCCGGAACAAGGTGGCGTAGCCCTGGCGAAACAGCATGCGCTGCAATGTGCCCGCGCCCATTTCATCGAACGCGCCAATCGCCAGATCGACACGGCCGGACTCCATCTCGCGCGGCAGGTCCGGCCCCTGGACCCGCACGGAGTCGATGCGCACCTGCGGCGCCACCTGCACGCAGACTTCCATCAGGCGCGGCATGAAGTGGATTTCGCCCACGTCCGTCATCGCCACGCGAAAGCGACGGCTGCTGGTGGCGGCATCGAACACGTCCTGGTCTTGCAACGCCTGCGTCAGCATGGTCAGCGCCTCGCTGACCGGGCCGGCCAGCCGCTGCGCGCGCGGCGTGGGCAGCATGCCCTGGCCGGTACGCACGAACAACTCATCGCCAAAGGCGTCGCGCAAGCGGCGCAGGGCGTTGCTGACGGCGGGCTGCGTCAGGTCCATGCGGCGCGCCACGGCCGATAGGCTGCGATCTTCCAGCAAGTGCTGAAACAAGATCAGCAGATTCAAATCGACGTTGCGCAGTTCGGCCATGCCGCCCCCCTTTCTACTATTCACAAAATTTATAGTCTGTATTTTTGCATTCCCGTAGCCGTATCGGGGGTTTTTTCCGACAATGACGAATCGCCGCCGGTTTGCACGGCGGCACCCCATACCGAACGCGCGGCCATGCACCGCGCCGCCACAGGAGGATTCCATGGAACTGCAATACCTGACCGGGTTCGGCAACGATTGCGCCACCGAGGCTTTGCCCGGCGCGCTGCCCGTGGGGCGCAATTCGCCCCAGCAATGCCCGTATGGCCTGTATGCCGAACAACTGTCCGGCACCGCCTTCACCGCCCCCCGCAATGAAAACCGCCGTTCGTGGCTGTACCGCATTCGCCCGGGCGCGCAGCACAAACCGTTTGAACCGTTTGCTGGCGCCGCCGGCTGGGAAAGCACGTTCGGCCACGGCCCGGTCACGCCCAACCAGCTGCGCTGGAGCCCGTTGCCGATTCCCGATGCACCGACCGACTTCCTGGAAGGGGTGCAAACCTGGGGCGGCAACGGCGGCCCCGACGAGCAGGGCGGCGTCGCCATCCACCTGTACGCGGCCAACAAGTCCATGCAAGGCCGCTACTTCTACAACGCCGATGGCGAACTGCTGCTGGTGCCGCAACGAGGCCGCCTGCGCCTGGCCACCGAGCTGGGCCTGATCGACCTGGAACCACTGGAAATTGCCGTCATCCCGCGCGGCGTGCGCTTTCGCGTCGAGCTGCTGGACGCCGAGGCGCGCGGCTACATGCTTGAGAACTTCGGCGCGGCGCTGCGCCTGCCCGAGCTTGGCCCGATTGGCTCTAACTGCCTGGCCAACGCCCGAGACTTCAAGACGCCCGTGGCCTGGTACGAAGACATCGAAGGCGACTTCGAACTGATCGCCAAATTCACCGGCGGTTTCTGGCGCGCCCCGATCGACCATTCGCCGCTGGACGTAGTGGCCTGGCACGGCACGCACGCCCCGTACAAGTACGACCTGCGCCACTTCAACGCGGTCGGATCGATCAGCTTCGACCATCCGGACCCGTCGATCTTCACGGTGCTGACCGCGCCGTCGGACACCCCGGGCACGGCCAACATGGACTTCGCGATTTTCCCGCCGCGCATCCTGGCCATGGAAGACACCTTCCGCCCGCCCTGGTTCCACCGCAACGTCGCCAGCGAATTCATGGGCTTGATCCAGGGCGTGTACGACGCCAAGGCCGAAGGCTTTGCTCCCGGCGGCGCCAGCCTGCACAACTGCATGAGCGGTCACGGCCCCGACGCCGAAACGTTTGAAAAAGCCTCGCACGCCGATACGCACAGCGCGCACTACATCCGCGATACGATGGCGTTCATGTTTGAAACGCGCCGGGTGATCCGTCCGACCGCGCAGGCGCTGGCCTCAGGGCAATTGCAGAACGACTACTACCGCTGCTGGCAGGGCATCGTGAAGCACTTCAACCCGAACAAGGCGTGACGGCGACCCCCCGCTGATCCACGCTCACGGCGATGCGCGCAAGCGCATCGCCGTTTGGTATTTGATTTTGGCATTTGCTTTTGGCGTACACCCGCCGGCGTTCCTCCGGTTTACGGCCATCCACACACACATCAACGAGACACGCAGCCATGACCACCACCATCAACGAAACCCACGACCCGTCCTTGAAAAGCTGGGTTGCCAGCGCCAACACCGGCACGTCCGATTTTCCGGTGCAGAACCTGCCCTATGGCACCTTCCGCCGCAAGGGCACGAACGAATCGTTCCGCCCCGGCGTGGCCATTGGCGACCAAATCCTGGACCTGGCCGCGCTGGCCGCACAGAAGCCATTTGAAGGCCTGGCCGCCGACGCCCTGGCCGCCTGCAACAGCGACAGCCTGAATGCGTTGATGGCGTTGGGCCACGCCCACTGGAGCGCCCTGCGCCTGGCGCTGTCGCGTGCCTTGCGCGACGGCGCCGCGCTGCGCGCCACCGTCGAACCGCTGCTGGTGCCGCAAGCCGACGCCGAGCACACCACGCCCGCGCGCATCGGCGACTACACCGACTTCTACATCTCGGTGCACCACGCCACCGCCATCGGCAAGCAATTCCGCCCCGACAACCCGCTGCTGCCCAACTACAAGTGGGTGCCCATCGGCTACCACGGCCGCGCATCCAGCATCGGCGTCGACCAGAAGTTTCCGCGCCCCGTGGGCCAGACCCGCCCGGCCAACGAAGGCGACACGCCGCAGTTCGGCCCGTGCGCCCGCCTGGACTACGAGCTTGAGCTGGGCATCTTCGTGGGCACCGGCAACACCCAGGGCGACCGCATCGACCTGGCCGACGCCGACCAGCACGTCTTCGGCCTGTGCATCCTGAACGACTGGTCCGCGCGCGACATCCAGGCTTGGGAATACCAGCCGCTGGGCCCCTTCCTGTCAAAGAACTTCGCATCAACGATTTCGCCGTGGATCGTCACGATGGAAGCGCTGGAGCCCTTCCGCACGCAGTACAACCGTGGCCCGGCTGAACCGCAGCCGATGCCGTATCTGGCCTCGGACGCGAACCGCGCCAAGGGCGCCTACGACGTGCAGCTGGAAGTGCTGATGACCACCGCGCAGTCGCGTGAGGCCAAGGCGCCGCCGGTCACGCTGTCGCGCAGCAACTTCCGCGACGCCTACTGGAACGTGGCGCAGCTGATCACGCACCACACGGTGAACGGCTGCAACCTGCAACCGGGCGACATGTTGGGCACGGGCACGCTGTCCGGGCCGCAGCCGTCGGAAGCCGGTTCGCTGCTGGAATTGAGCCAAGGCGGCAAGACGCCGATCGACCTGCCCTGGGGCGAAAAGCGCACGTTCCTGCAAGACGGCGACCAGATCATCATGCGCGCCGCATGCCAGAAGGCGGGCTATCCGAAGATCGGTTTCGGCGAAGCCTCCGGCGTGGTGTTGCCGGCCAAGCTGTAAAGCAAACTCCGACGCAAACCCCGCGCGGCGCAAGCGATCACGCGCGCGCTGCGCCGCGCGGGGCACATCGTCAAAAACAAGAAAGGCCGCTTCGTTTACCGGGCGGCCTTTCGTTATTTCATGCCGTCGTTGCCCAGGCATCAGGGCTTCAACGCGCCATCAAGGCAGCCGGTATTTTTCTTCGCGGTAAACCCAGCTTGCCCACAACGCATGCGCCAGCGCTTCTTCGGTCAAGGCCGGGTCCGCGGGCTCGACGGGCGCATAGACTTCGTCCTTGCCCACCGGCGCGGCTTCGTATCGGAATTCGCGCGGCGCTTTCTGTGGCTCCAGCACCAGCAGCTTGTCACCTTGCAAATAGCCGAAGTTGTCGGCGTACTGCATCATTGCGCGGTTCGGATCGCGCTGCGTCAGGTCGGCGCCCAGCATCGGGTTGACGTTGTCCAGCCCGATCAACGACAGCAGCGTGGGCGCCATGTCGATCTGGCTGACCAGGCGTTCGTCCTGGCGCGGCGCGATGCCGGCGCCCAGGAACAGCGCGGGGATCTGGAAGTGGCGTACCGGCACCGGTATCGACCCATACACGCGCGAATCGTGATCGGCAATCACCAGGAACACGGTGTTGTCCCAGTACGGCGCCTGCTTTGCCTTTTCAAAGAACTGCCCCAACGCCCAGTCGGCGTATCGCACCGTGTTATCCACCGTGGCCGGGTCGCCCACCGGCTTGATGCGACCTTCGGGGTATTCCCACGGCGAATGGTTCGACACCGAAAACGCCAGCGTGAAGACCGGCTTATCGCCATCCGCGCGCAGCAGGCGGTCAACCTGATTGAACATGTCTTCGTCGGACGCGCCCCATGACCCTTCGAACACCGGGTTCACGAACTTGGGCCGGTCCACCACTTCATCAAAGCCGTTGCCCAGGAAGAACGCGCGCATATTGTCAAAGTGCGACTCGCCGCCATACACGAAGCGCGAGTGGTAGCCGTGCTTGCCCAGCACCTGCGCCAGCGTGAAGAAGCCGGTTTGCGAACGTGGCAGCTTGACCACCGCGTCAGCCACGCTGGGCAGGAAGCCCGCCGTTACCGCTTCGATGCCGCGCACCGAGCGCGTGCCGGTGGCGTAGGCGCGATGAAACATCCAGCCTTCCTTGGACAGGCGGTCGATATTGGGTGTCAGGTCGCGCCCGCCCAGGCTGCCCACGTACTGCGCGCCCAGGCTTTCCTGCAAGATGATCACCACGTTCAGCGGCTTGTCGCGCCGCACCGTGGCTTTTTGTTCGTGCAGGCTGGGATAGCGCGCATCCAGCGGCGCCCCGGTCAGGCCGGCTTTCGCGCGCACGATGGCGTTCATCTGGTCCACCGGCATCCGTGGATACATCGCGGCCGACGAGCGTTCGTCGCGCATGCGATAGGCCGCGTCGAACACGCTGTACAGCGAATTCAGCGCCAACGCGTTGACCATGGAATCTGAACTGAACGCCACCTTGGCCGGGTTGATGGGCCGGTGTTCGAGCGTGCCGCGCGCGCCCAGCACCACCAGCGCCAGGATCACGAAGGACGCAATCGGCCGCTTCCACCACGCCATGAATCCATCGCGCGAACGCGTCGGAAACAGCTTGAACGCCAGCCATGCCGCCACCACCAGCACCACAAATGCCGCCAGCAGCACGCCCTTGTAGCCCTGCCACAGCATCGACCCCACTTCCTTGGGATTGAGCAGGTAAATGAAGTAAAGCCGGTTCGGCCGCGTGTCGTATTCCGCGATGAACTGCGGCGTGGACACTTCCAGCAGCACATACAGCATCCACCAGACGCGGAACCACCACGCGGTAATCGTCGCGGCCAGCGGGCGATGCCCAAACCACGGCGACAGCACCGCGGGCAACGCAATGACCATGGACAACAGGCAGACGTCGATGCGCAGCCCGCCCAGCAATACCGGCCCCAAGCCGCCGGCCGCTTGCACGCGGTCCCACATCCAGAATGACAGCCCCAGCCGCGACAAAGTCAGCAGCACCAGGACGGCCAGGATGAATCGAAGTGTCAGGCGACGCATACGGCGGCCCTCCGCAAGAGGCGAAGCGCGTTCGCCACCGGTGATGAAAGAATGCCGCTGTTGATGCCGAGCAAAGCCATGCCGTCTCGTAGTCCGAAATGAAAACGGGCAAAGATTAACGCGGTTTTGGGTACACGGCCGGGAGATTCGCAACGGTTCGCGACGGCCGGCAATGGCCGGCAATCGCTTAAACGTTGTACGACATCGTATTTCGCGCTACGTCGCGCGGTCGGCTTCCCGTACGGGCTGGTCGGGTACGTATCTGTCTACTGGGCGCGGCGCAGGCGTTCGCGGCTGTTGCTCAGGTGCGTGCGCATCGCCGCGCGCGCGGCTTCGGCATCCTGGCGCATGATCGCGCTGTAGATGTCTTCGTGTTCCAGGTTGACGCGGGCCAGATAGGCCGCGCGGTCTTCGTGCGCGAACTTGGCCGAATTGATGCGGGTGCGTGGAATGATCGCCGACCCCAGGTGCGACATCAGGTCGGCGAAATAACGGTTGTCGGTGGACTGCGCCACCAGCAGATGGAACTGGAAGTCGGGCGTGATCGTGTCGCCGCCAACGTCCAGCGCGGCTTTGAACAGGTCAAGCGCGCGCCGCATTTCCTGCAACTGCACGTCGCTGCGCCGAATGGCGGCAAGGCCCGCGGCCTCGCTTTCCAGGCAAATACGCAGCTCTAGCAGCACCAGCACATCGCGCACCGTGGCGATGTCGGCCGGGTCCACCCGGAAGTCGACGCTGCCACTGGGCTCCAGCGCATACGTGCCCACGCCATGATGCGTTTCGACCAGGCCCGATGCCTGCAAGCGCGACAGCGCTTCGCGCACAACGGTTCGGCTGACGCCAAACTGACGCATGATCTCTGATTCGGTGGGCAGCTTGTCGCCAGGGCGGATTTCGCCACTGCGTATGCGTTCGGAAATGCTCTCGACCAAGCCTTGAGCCAGATTCCGGGGACGACGCTGCGGCAAGACAGGAGTATCGACAGGAGCGTTCATCAGGGTTAATCCGAAAATGAGTACAAAGGCTTGACGCTGAAATTTGCGGCTAATTATACTTTGCGCAAGTTGTACGACAACGTACCAGATACGTTCCCACTCCGCACCTTCTACCGAGCGTTGCGACATGAGCAGAACCGTCAACCCGCCGCCAGCGACCACCCGCTGCCAGCGTCTATTACTCACCGGCGCCGCCGGGGGCCTGGGACAAGTGCTCCGTCCCCGACTCAAAGCATTCACCGACCTGCTGCGCATATCCGACGTGGCGCCCATGGCCGCCGCGGGCGATGGCGAAGAAGCCGTCCCGTGCGATCTGGCCGACGCCGCCGCCGTGTCGTCGCTGGTGCAGGGCGTGGATGCCATCGTGCACCTGGGCGGTGTATCGGTTGAACGCCCGTTCGAACACATTCTTCCGGCCAACATCCAGGGCGTCTACAACCTGTACGAGGCCGCCCGCGTGCACGGCGTGCGGCGCGTGGTGTTCGCCAGCTCGAACCATGTCATCGGCTTTTACGAACAGGGCCAGCAACTGGACGCCAACGTGCCGCTGCGGCCCGACGGCTATTACGGCCTGTCCAAAGCCTATGGCGAACATCTGTCGCGCTTTTACTTCGACCGCTACGGCATCGAAACCGTGTGCCTGCGCATCGGTTCGTCGTTCCCCGAACCCAAAGACCGCCGCATGCTGGTTACCTGGCTCAGCTACGACGACCTGACCGACCTGGTCACGCGCGCGCTGTTCACGCCCGACGTCGGGCACTTGATCGTCTATGGCGCGTCCGCCAACCGAGACAGCTGGTGGCGCGACGACGCCGCAAAGGTGCTGGGCTTTGTGCCCAAGGATTCCTCCGAGGTCTTCCGTGCGCAGGTCGAAGCGCAGCCGCCACTGGCCGCCGACGATCCGGTTGCGCGCTACCAGGGCGGCGCGTTCGTCAAGGCCGGCCCGTTCCCCTTCCCCCCGGTTTCCACCAAGTAGGCGCCCCCATGCCCGCAATCGCCGAACGCGTTGGAGACATGCTGTGCGGCGTCGGAGAAAGCCCGGTCTGGCGCGCCAGCGACCAGACCTACACCTGGACCGACATTCCCCACAAAACGCTGTGGCGCTGGTCCCCCGCCAGCGGCGAATTCGCGCAATGGGCGCTGCCGCGGATGGCGGGCTGCATCGCCATGCGCGGCGCGGGCTGGCTATTGGGGATGGAAGACGGCGTGTACGAATGCGACGCGCTGCTGCCCGACGCACCTTGCCACCCGCGCCTGCTCGCGCCGGTGGCACACGCCGCGCCCGGCATGCGCTTTAACGATGGCCGCAACGATCGGCAAGGCCGCTTCGTGGCGGGCACGATGGTGATGGACATGGGCCGCGCGCTAGCGGCCGGCCGCCTGTATCGCTATAGCGCCAGCGCGCGCGACCTGACCGTGCTGGTGGATGACCTGATCGTGCCCAACGGCCTGGCATTCAGCCCGGACGGCAAGACGATGTACCTGTCCGATTCGCACCCGTCGCGCGCCATGGTGTGGGCGTTTGATTACGACGTGGACAGCGGCACGCCCCACAATCGCCGCCCGTTCATCGCCGCCTTGCCCGCCGGCCGCCCCGACGGCGCCGCGGTCGACGCCGACGGCTGCTACTGGATTTGCGGCAACGACGCCGGCCGCGTCTACCGCTACACGCCCGACGGCCGGCTGGACCAGACCTACACCGTTCCCGCTCGCAAGGTCGCCATGTGCGCCTTTGGCGGCGCGGGCATGGACACCCTTTTCATCACGTCGATACGCCCTGCCGACGGCGCCCCCGGCGCGCTGGACGGCGCCGTGTTTGCCCTGCGCCCCGGCGCGCGGGGCCTGGAGGAAACCGCAAGCGCCGGCTAGCACCCGACCGGGGCGGCATTAACGCGCCCCACGCAACGTAGGTCTGTACACGAAGAGCTTCGAGGCCGTCCTGGCCCATAACGAAACGCCGTACTCCAACCGGAGGTAGACATGCTGCGCCCCACCCTGACCCGCGCCATCCTGGCGGCGGCTGCCTTGCTGACCCTTGTTCCCCTGGCCAACGCGGCCGAGCTGCGATCAGCCGACATCCATCCCGACGACTATCCCACCGTACAAGCCGTGCGCCAGTTCGGCGAACTGGTCAAGCAACGCACCAACGGCCGCATCACCGTCAAGGTCTATGCGGGTGGCGCGCTGGGCAACGAAGACGATTCGATCGAACAGGTCAAGCTGGGCGCGCTGGCCATGGCGCGCGTGTCCAGCGCCGCCATGCACAACATCTGCCAGACCACGCGCGTGCCGTCGCTGCCGTTCCTGTTCCGTTCAAAAGAACATCTGCACAAGGTGCTGGACAGCGAGATCGGCGATCAGATCCTGCGGTCTTGCGAGGCGGCCGGCTTTGTCGGGCTGGCCTGGTACGACAGCGGCTCGCGTTCGATGTACACGCGCAACAAGCCCGTCAAGACGCTGGCCGACGCCAAGGGCATGAAGATCCGCGTGCAGCAGTCGGACTTGTCCGTCGCCATGGTCGAGGCCATGGGCGCCAACGCTACGCCCATGCCGATGGGCGAGGTCTATACGTCGTTGAAGACGGGTCTGGTGGACGCCGCCGAAAACAACTTCCCCAGCTACGAAAGCGCGCATCACTACGAAGTGGCGAAGTACTACGCGCTGACCGAGCACACCATGACGCCGGAGATCCTGATCTTCTCCAAGCGCCAGTGGGACAAGCTGGCGCCCGAAGACCAGAAGATCCTGCGCGAGGCCGCGCGCGAATCGGTGCCCTTCATGCGCAAGCTGTGGGACGAACGCGAACAAAAGTCGCGCGCCATCGTCGAGAAGGCGGGTTCGCAGATCGTGGACGTGGACAAGGCGTCTTTCCAGGGCGCGATGAAGCCGGTGTACGACCGCTTTGTCACCACGCCAGAAATGAAAGACCTGGTCGCGAAGATCCAGGCTGTCCAGTGAGGGCGACATGTTGGTCACACCCACGAATGAAACCGGTGTAGCAGCGGTGGGCCGGGCGCAAGCCCTGGCCGGCCCGCTGGACGCCTACACGCGCGGCTGCGCCCTGCTGGCGCGAGCCTGCATGTGGACCAGCGTGTTCGGGCTGGTCTGCCTGATCATCGCGGTCAGCTTGCAAATCTTCGGCCGCCACGTGCTCAACAGCACGCCCACCTGGGCCGAAAGCCTGGCGCTGCTGCTGGTGCTGTACGTCACCATGCTGGGCGCGGCGGTTGGCGTGCGCGATGCGGGCCATATCGGCTTCGAGTCGCTGCTGGAAGCGCTGCCTGCCGGCGGGCAGCGGCGCTTGCGCATCTTCATCCACCTGCTGGTGCTGCTGTTCGGCGTGCTGATGGCCTGGAACTGCGGCGTGCTGGCGGAATCGGTACACGCCTACAAGATCCCCAACCTGGGCATCTCGAACGCCTGGAAGTACATCCCCGCAACCCTGTCGGGCACCTTGATCGCGCTCTTTTCGCTGGAGCACATCATCGCGATCCTGCGCAACCATAAGGTGGTACCGGCATGGCGCTGACACTGCTTTCGTTTACGTTCATGGGCTTTTTGGTGATCGGCGTGCCGGTGGCCTTCGCTATCGGCCTGTCGTCCATCACCGCGATCATGGTCGAGGACCTGCCGCTGGCCGTGGCGTTCCAGCAGATGACCTCGGGCATGAACGCGTTCTCGTTCCTGGCCATTCCCTTTTTCATCTTCACGGGCGAGCTGATGCTGTATGGCGGCATCGCCGACCGCATCGTCAACTTCGCCAAGTCGCTGGTGGGGCATGTGCGCGGCGGGCTGGGCATGTCCAACGTGGTGGCTTGCACGCTGTTCGGCGGCGTGTCGGGCTCGCCGGTGGCGGACGTGTCGGCCATGGGGTCGGTGATGATCCCGATGATGAAGCGCGAGGGCTATCACGCCGACTACGCGGTCAACGTCACCACGCACGCGGCGCTGGTGGGCGCGCTGATGCCGACCAGCCACAACATCATCATCTACACCTTGGCGGCGGGCGGCAAAGTATCCATTGCCGCGCTGATTGCCGCCGGTGTCGTGCCCGCGTTGATCCTGACGCTGTGCAACCTGGCCGCCGCGTATTTCGTGGCACGCAGCCGGGGCTATCCGGCGGGCACCTTCCCCGGCTGGCACATCGTGTTGCGCTCGCTGGTGGCCGCCACACCGGGGCTATTCGTGGTGGTGCTGATCATCACCGGCATTCTCAGCGGCGTGTTCACCGCGACGGAATCGGCCGCGGTGGCGGTGTTGTACGCGTTGGCGCTGACGGTGTTCGTGTATCGCTCGTTGACCTGGGACCAGTTCGTGCGCGCGGCCAGCAAGGCGGTGAAGACGACGGGCGTGGTGTTGCTGCTGATCGGCATTTCGGCCACTTTCGGCTATCTGATCAGCTTTTACGGCGTGGCCGAAAAAACCGGCGAGTTGATGGCCTCGATATCGACCAGCCCGTGGGCCATCTTCCTGATGGTCAACATCATCCTGTTCGTGCTGGGCACGTTCCTGGACATGGCCGCCACCATCCTGATCTGCACGCCCATTTTCCTGCCGATCTGCATGCAGTACGGCATGGGGCCGGTTCAGTTCGGCATCGTCATGTTGCTGAACTGCGCGCTGGGCTTGAACACGCCACCGGTGGGCACCACGCAGTTTGTGGGTTGCGCCATCGGCGGGGTATCGGTGGGGACGGTCATGCGAACGATCTGGCCGTTCTATGGCGCGCTGCTGGCCGCGCTGGCGCTGGTGACCTACGTGCCCGCGTTCTCGCTGTGGCTGCCGGGCGTATTGCTTAACTGATCGCGCGACAAGCGGGACGGGCCGGATGGACCGGGCCGTTCCGCATCGGCCCGGCCGCCGGCATGCCGCCTGACGATCAGCGGCATGAAGAACAGCGCGGCCAGAAACCACAGCAGGGTCGCCGACCACAGCGTCTGGCTCAGGAAATGCGCGCCCTGCAAAATGCGCACCACTGAAAACAGCACGCCGGCCGACACGCCCATCGCCAGGCCCCACCAACGCCATGCAGGCCGTTTCAGCGCCCAGCCGAAAAAGTACAGGGTCAACATCGAATACCCCGCGCCCGCATGGCCGCTGGGCAAGGCGCCGCCCGCCCTGGCGCGTACCCACGTCCACCAGTGCAGCGGATACGGCGTGTAGCCGCCCAACGTCTCCAGGTCGTAAGGACGCGGCAGCGTCGTGTGGTGCTTGAGTTGATTGACCAGTACCTGTCCGACCAGGCATGTGGCCGCCAGCGCCAGCGCGGCGCCGCGCCACTGTCGCCACGCCGGCACGCGAAAGCTGGCGGCGACCACACCGACAGCGGCCAGGGCCACGCCGATGGGCAGCACCAGCACCAGGCGATGGCCCAGCATTTCCAGCAATCGGTTGGTGTGTAGGGGGAAATCGTTCAGCACCGGGCTGAACAGCGCATGCGCAATGCGCAGATCCAGTCCCGACACGTTGGTCCACCAGGCGGCGGCCGCCAAGGCCAACGTCACGCCGATCAGTTGGCTGCACAAATACCAGGCAAGCGTGGGCGCACGCGCCGGGAACAGCGGTGGGGACGGCATGGTGGCAAGGACCAGGGGACGGTTCGGGGAATCGCTGAGCTTAGCGCCCCGAAGGTCGAATAATCGTCAAATTCAGGTCTGTGTTTGCGGCGCAACAGCGGTGGAATGCGCGTCGAACCGCAGCAGGAACCGGGTGCCGCGCGATGCCGGCTCGCGCGACGATTCCACGGTAAGCAGCCAGCCCTGCATGTCGCAGACGCGCTTGGCGATGGCCAGCCCCAGGCCGCGCGCCGTCTCGTGCTGGCCGGCGGCGACCGTGTCGCGCATGCGGCCGCTGTAATAGCGGCGGAACAGGAAAGGCAGGTCGTCCGGCGCGATGCCCTTGCCGTCGTCGCTCAGTTCCAGCACGTCAGGCGCGCGAAACGTGGCGGTCAGCGTGGCCGGCGCGGCATGCTCGACGGCGTTGCGCACCAGGTTGCGCAGCACCGTCAACAAGGCGTAGCGATCCAGTGTCAACACATGGCCGGAGGCAATCTGATTGTCGAAACGCAGTTCGGCCAGCGCGCCCTGCGCCTCGTAGCCGCGCCAGGCGTCCTGCATGCATTCGGCGATGTCGACGGGCGCGGGCGGAAGCAGCTGGTCGCGCGCCATGGCGCGGGCGCTTTCCAGGCACACGATCACGTCGTCGACGTTGTCCACCACGCGCGTCAGACGCTCGCGTTGGTCGGCCGTCAACGCCTGGGTCAGCAGCATCAGCTCGCTGTCCGAGCGGATGGCGGCCAGCGGCGTGCGCACTTCGTGGCTGAGGTTGCCGGCGAATTCTCGCTCGCGCGCGATGGACCGGTCGACCTGGTTCTGCACGCGGTTAAAGGCTTCGATCAGGCGGCCGGCCTCGTCATCGCGGGTCACGGCCATGTCTGGCGCACCCGGCGCCCAGGTGGCCAGCCGGTCGGTCAGGTCCAGCAGCGGCCCCACCGCCACCCCCGCCACGCGGCGCGACAAGGCGTAGGCGCCCACGACGCAGATGGCGCCCACGCCCAGCACAATCAAGCCGAAATCATGGACGCGCTCTTCGTTGTCGGTAGCGTCGTACAGCAGGTACACCTTGCCCCGCCCCGTGTCGGCCACCATTACGTGCCAGGTATAGGCTTCCGGTTCGATCAGGTGCAGCCCGTTATCCAGTTCCATCACTTCGTCGGGTATGCCGGCCGGGCGCTGCCCAGCCACGCTCATCCAGGCGCGCATCGACCCGCCCAGCTCGCGCACGCCGTCGCGCGGCAGGAAGTCGTCGCTGCTGCGCGCATGCTGCACCAGGCGGTCCATTTCGGTGTTCAGGATGTCGTTGACCAGGTCGTCTTCCATCTGGTCAAACGTCAGGTAGGCCAGCAGCGCCAGCGCCGTCACGAATAGCGCGACGGTGCCAGTCAGCGCCCACACCACGCGCTGGGTCAATGTGCCGCCCGTGGCGCGCGTCATGGACATATTCCGTTCAGCGTCAGACGCCAGCCAGTGCCGTGCAGCGTTTCGATGCCGTCAAAACCGGCGTCCGCCAACGCGCGGCGCAACAGGTGGACCTGGCTGCGCAACGCGTCCGACGACGGGGGTTCGTTGCCCCACAACAGCGATTCCAGTTCTTCGCGCGCGACCACGCGGCCGGGGTCCCGCATCAGCGCGTCCATGATCAGGCTGGCCTTGCGCGTCAGATGCACGGGCTGGCCGTTGACCAGCACGCCCCGGCTGCGCGTGTCGTACTTGAGCGGACCGAATTCGCGCACCGCGTCCACCGTCGCCCCCTTGGCGCGCTGGATCAGCGCCAGCAGGCGGGCTTCGACTTCAAGCAGCGCGAAGGGCTTGGTCAGGTAATCGTCGGCGCCATGGGAAAACCCCGCCAGCTTGTCTTCCAGGCTGTCGCGCGCGGTCAGCATCAGGACGGGCACGTCGGCGCGCATGTCGGTGCGCAGCGTGTGCAGCACCGCGTTGCCGTCCATGCCCGGCAGGCCGATGTCCAGGATCAGCGCATCGAAGCGCTGCGCCTTCAGGCGTTCCAGGGCGGCGTGGCCGGTGTAGGCCACGTCGGGCAGGAAGCCGCGCGCCTCCAGGAATGAATACAGGTTGCCGGCGATGATGTGATCGTCTTCAACGATCAGCACCCGGTGATTTGCACCCGCCGCGGGGCTGACTGCCATGTTGTGGGCTCCCTGTTCAGTAGATCGCAAGTGGCGGCGCAAGCGCGCGCTAGGCTTGCAGGACCTTACCCGGATTCATCAGCCCTTGCGGGTCCAGCGCGCGCTTGATGCGGCGCATCAGCGCAAGCTCTACCGGGCTTTTGTAGCGCGGCAATTCGTCGCGCTTGAGCTGCCCCACGCCGTGCTCGGCGCTGATGGAGCCCTGATGCGCATGCACGCTGTCATGCACCACGCCATAGATCTCGCTTTGCAAGGCCAGTAGCTCAGCTTCGGTCTGGCCGGGCGCATTGGCGACGTTGTAATGCAGGTTGCCATCGCCCAGATGGCCGAAGATGACGTGCCGCACGCCCGGGAAGCGCGCTTGCAGCAGCGCGTTGGTCTTGTGCACGAAGCCGGCGATGGACGAGATGGGAATGGACACGTCGTGCTTGACGGACTTGCCCAGCTCGGCTTCGGCCAGCGGGATGCTTTCGCGCAGGTGCCACAGCGCCCGGCTTTGCGCGACGTTGGCGGCAATGGCGGCGTCGTGGATCAAGCCGGCGTCGATGGCCTCGCCCAGCACGGCCTCGAAGCGTTCGCGCGCGTGGGCCTCGCTTTCGCTATCGGACAGTTCAAGCAGCGCGAACCACGGCGATTCGGCGGAGTCGCCTTCGAAGGGCAGGCGCTGTTGCGGGAACAGGCGCACCACGCCTTGTAGGCAGGCGTTGCTCATCAGTTCGAAACCCGTCAGCGCGGCGCCAAAGCCAGCCCGCGCGCGGGACAGCACTTCAACCGCCTGGTCGATCGTGTCCAGGGTCAGCAGCGCGGTGCAGCTGGCAACGGGCCGGGGAAACAGTTTCAACGTGGCGGCGGTGATGATGCCCAGCGTGCCTTCGCTGCCGATGTACAAGTCGCGCAAGTCGTAGCCGGTGTTGTCTTTGCGCAGGCCACGCAGGCCATCCCAGATTTCGCCTTCGGCCGTCACCACTTCCAGGCCCAGCGTCAGGTCGCGCGTATTGCCGTAGCGCAGCACCTGCGTGCCGCCGGCATTGGTGGCCAGGTTGCCGCCGATGGTGCAGCTGCCTTCGGCAGCCAGGCTTAGCGGAAACAGCCGGTTCGCGCCCGCGGCAGCCTCTTGTACGGCTTGCAGGATGCAGCCCGCTTCCACGGTGATGGTGTCGTTGTCGATATCCACATTGCGCACTGCTGTCAGGCGGGCCGTGGACAGCACGACGGCGCGGCCGGTGTCGTCCGGCGTGGCGCCGCCGCACAGGCCGGTGTTGCCGCCCTGGGGCACCACCGGCACGCCGTGGCTCAGGCACAGCTTCACGGCGTCGGCCACTTCCTGAGTGGAGCCGGGCCGGATCACCGCCAGGGCCGACCCGCGATAACGGCGGCGCCAGTCCAGCACATAGGACGCGGCGTCCTCGCCGGTCAGCACATTCGTGAAACCCAGCAGGGACTGAAGATCGCTCAACAATGTCATAGGCGCCGCACAAGAAGGGGCCTGGGCGCGCCCAGGCACGGGTCTAGGGATGTGCGGGCTATTGTAGGGGTTCAAGGGCGCGGGCTGAAGCGCCGCGCTAGCCGACGGCCTGATCCAGCCGCGTGCCCGTCAGGCCGGAACAATAGGCGCGCGAGGCGATGCGGTTCATGAGGAAGGCGCGGTCGGTGCCGGCCGGGCCGGGCATTTCAGACAACGCCCGGTAGGCGCGGCGCAATGCCTCGCCCCGCGTGTCGCCGCAGACGAGCAGGCGGGTGCAGGGCAAGCGGCGGTCGACGCAGCCGTCGATACGCATTTCAAGCGCATGCGCGCCAACGGCATCAGGGCTGGCCACGATGGAGCCGGCATGCGGTTGCGCTTCGGCGCCAATCACGCGGAACACGCCGCTGCGGTCGTCCAGGGAAAATGCCACGGCGCCCATGCCTTGCCAGTTGCGGTCTCGGGCGACGTCGGCGGCAATGGTGCGCAACGCGGTTTCAATCGAAGACGGCAGATGCGGCGCCGGGCATTCGGCGATCAACACGCGGGCCTCGCGCCAGACGCAGCGTTCCCACGCGCGGCCGGCGACCATGTCGCCCGTCTCGGAAACAAATACATGGATATCAAGCCGGCGTTCACGGCCCGCGGCCGGCCCGGCGTAGTCCGTGGGAGGACCGCGCCGGCTGCTGGCGCCCCCCGATGACATCACAGTAGAAACTTTGGCACCCATGGCCTCTCCCGGTCTTTCTGCTTGCAGCGCAAGCGTATCACCTTCCCATGACAAGCAATTTGTGGGCCATGCCGCCGCAGCCCGTCGCAGATTCGAACCGCCCCCGCCCGCGCACCGGATCAAAGCGGCACGCTACGTGCTACGCACCATTTCAGGGCGGGCGCCACCCTTAAGACGCCCTACTGCTCCCGTCGGATGAGGCGCATGCGCCGATGGGGGATAATTCACTTTTCTTGCTTAACCCGGTCGGGTTTTGATATACGGGTTTACCACTAGACCCATCAAAACCAGCGCTGCAACCTTCTTCTTCAAGGAATCGTCGTGGGCAACAACAACACGCAATTTCCCGCTTCCGTCTTCAAAGCGTATGACATTCGCGGCACTGTGCCGGACCTGATCGATGCAACGTTCGCCCGCGCGCTAGGCGTGGCGCTGGCCGCCCGCGCACGCGAAGAAGGCGTGCAGACCCTGGTGGTGGGCCGCGACGGCCGCCTCAGCAGCGAAATGCTGTCCGATGCCTTGCAGGAAGGCATGCTGGAAGGCGGGGTCGATACGCTGGATGTCGGCATGGTGCCCACGCCGCTGGTCTACTTCGCGGCGAACATCATGCAGACCGGTTCCGGCGTGGCCATCACCGGCAGCCACAACCCGCCCAAGTACAACGGTTTCAAGATGATGATGGGCGGCCGCGCCCTGTATGGCGACGAGGTACAGGCCTTGGGCGCCGCCATGAACGGCGCGGCCTCGGCCCCGGCTGAACGCGCCGGCGTGCGCCGCCAGCTGGACCTGGTCGCCGCCTACATCGCGCGCGTGGCCTCGGGCGTGAAGCTCGCCCGCCCCATGAAAATCGCCATCGACTGCGGCAACGGCGTGGCCGGCGCCGTGGCGCCGCAGCTGTTCCGCGCGCTGGGCTGCGAAGTGACCGAACTGTTCTGCGAGGTGGACGGCACGTTTCCCAACCACCACCCGGACCCGGCCGAACCCAAGAACCTGCAAGACCTGATCAAGTGCGTGGCCGAAACCGACTGCGAACTGGGCCTGGCCTTTGACGGTGACGGTGACCGCCTGGGCGTGGTCACAAAATCCGGACAGATCATCTGGCCGGACCGCCAGCTGGTGCTGTTCGCGCGCGACGTGCTGGACCGCAACCCCGGCGCCACCATCATTTACGACGTCAAGTGCAGCCGCCACGTGGGGCTGTCCGTGGAAGCCGCTGGCGGCGTTCCGCTGATGTGGAAGACGGGCCATTCCCTGGTCAAGGCCAAGCTGGCCGAGACCGGCGCGCCGCTGGCCGGCGAGATGAGCGGCCACATCTTCTTCAAGGAACGCTGGTACGGCTTTGACGACGGCCTATACACCGGTGCGCGCCTGCTTGAAATCGTGTCGCGCCAGGCCGACGCCTGCGCGCCGCTGGAAGCGTTGCCGCAGGATGTATCCACGCCCGAGCTGAAGCTGGAAATGGAAGAAGGCCAGCCCTTCGCCCTGGTCAAGGGTTTGCAGGACCACGGCCAGTTCCCCGACGCCCGCCGCGTGCTCACCATCGACGGCGTGCGCGCGGAATACGCCGACGGCTTCGGCCTGGCCCGCCCGTCCAACACCACGCCCGTTGTCGTGCTGCGTTTCGAGGCGGAAAACGCCGAGGCGCTGGCCCGCATCCAGGCCGACTTCCGACGCGAACTGGGCAAGCTCGCACCGGAAGCGACATTGCCGTTCTGATTGCGTCCATGTCGCTATCCAACAGCCCGGCCTGGCAACAATTCTCGGCAGCCGCCAAGGCCGCGCCCCTGCGCGGCGAGCAGCTCAGGGTCGTCAACGCCCCGGGCCTGCGGCTGGACCTGAGCACCCAGCCGCATTCGCCGGCCTTGCACGCGGCGTCCGAGGCGCTGCTGGCGCAGCAGAACTTCGACGCCGCCCGCGCCTTGTTGTTCGACGGCGGCCACGCCAACTGGACCGAGGGCCGCGCGGCCTGGCATACCGCCCTGCGCGCGCCCAACCCGCCCGCCCCGGTGGCCAAGATGGTGCAGGCCGAACGCGACCGCTTGCGCGAATTTGTACGCGAAGCGGATCGTGCCGACCGCTACGGCTACGTGCTGCACCTGGGCATCGGCGGCAGCGACTGGGGGCCTCGCCTGGTGACGCGTGCCTTGCGCCATGGCGGCGCCCGGCGCGAAGTGCGATTCGCATCGAATGTGGATTCGCATTCCGTCGCCGACGCCATGAGCCGCCTGGACCCGCACGACACGCTGGTCATCGTCGCGTCCAAATCGTTCACCACGACCGAGCCGCTGGCCAACGCCGAAGTGGCCATGAACTGGCTGCGCGAAGCCGGCGTGGCAGACCCGATCAAGCAAGTGGTGGCGATTACCGCCAACGTGGAAGCCGCGCTGAACTTGGGCATCCTGCCCGACCACATCTTTCAGATCTGGGACTGGGTGGGCGGCCGTTATTCGTTGTGGTCCGCCATCGGCCTGCCCATCGCGCTGGCGCTGGGCAACGACGCGTTTGACCAGTTGCTGGCAGGCGCGGCGGCCATGGACGAACATTTCCGCACGGCGCCCCTGGCCGAGAACGCGCCGGTGCAGATGGCGCTGGCGGGCGTCGTCAACCGCAGCGTGCTGGGCTATGACTCGTTGGTGATCGCGCCGTACGATTCACGGCTGTATCACCTGGTGCCGTGGGCGCAGCAGTTGGAAATGGAGTCGCTGGGCAAGGTCGCAACGGCCGACGGCAGCCCCGTCGACGTGCCCACGGGACCCGCGATCTGGGGCATGTCGGGCACCGATTGCCAGCACACGTTTTTCCAGTGGATGCACCAGGACGCGATGGGTGCACCCGTGGATTTCATTTTGTGCGAACAGCCGGACCACGCCTACGCCCGCCATCACGAACTGCTGATTGCCAACTGCCTGGCGCAGCGCTCGGCGTTGCTGCGCGGCAAATCCCTTGACGAGGCGCTGGCGGAAACGTCCGCCACCGAAAGCGATCCGGCGCGCGCGCGATGGCTCGCGCAACACCGCGTTCATCCTGGCGGGCGCCCGTCTACGCTGATCGTGTTGCCGCGCCTTGAGGCCTACACGCTGGGCGCGTTGCTGGCGATGTACGAACACAAGGTGTTCACGCAAGGCGTGATCTGGGGCATCAACCCGTTCGACCAGTGGGGTGTGGAATTCGGCAAGGCGCTGGCCAAGGGCATCATGCGCGAGCTGGATTCGCCGCAGCCCAGCCAGCAGGACCCGTCGACTCGCTTCTGGATCGACGCGATCGCGCGGCGGCAATAGGCGGACAGCGCGGCAGCGCGGGACGCTGCCGGCGCTCGACATGGCACGGGCTGGGATTGCCTGATACTGCCCGCGCGTCGATGGCGGCCTTGGGCTAGCCGCCAGCCGCGCGCCGCCCCAGCGCGTCGTACAGCTCAACATGCACGCGCGCAACCTGACGGATATCGAACTCGCGTTCGGCCAGCTCGCGCCCCGCCGTGCCCATCGCCTGGCGCAGCACGGCATCATCCGCCAAACGCGCGATGGCGTCCGCCAGCGATGCGGCATCGCGCACCGGCACCAGCAAGCCGGTCTTGCCGGGGTCGATGGCATCTCGGCAACCGGGCACGTCCGTCGTGACCACCGCGCGCCCGCAGGCCGCGGCTTCGATCAGCGATTTGGGCAGCCCTTCGCGATACGAAGGCAGCACGGCGATATGGCTGGCGGCGTACAAATCAGCGATGTCCGAGCGTTCGCCCAGCGCCTGCACCGCGCCTTCGCGCTGCCAGGCCTCCACCTCTTCTTGCGTGGCCGACGTGGGGTTGCCCGCGTCCACCCCACCCACCAGCTGCATCGTGACGGGCACGCCGCGCTTGCGCAGCAGCGATGCCGCATCGACAAATTCACGCACGCCTTTGTCGCGCAACAAGCGCGCCACCATCGTGACCACGACGGGCGGTGACGGCGGTTCGGGCGACGCGCGATAGGCATCCAGGTCCACCCCCGCGCCACGGATCATGACGACCTGCTCGTCGCGCACCGCGCCCAGCGACTTGAGCAGGTCGCGATCATTGGCGTTCTGAAAAATCACGCGGCTGTTCGGATGGCCCAGCGCCACGCGGTACAGACGCGCCACCACGGCGCGCACCAGGCGCATCTTCAATGAGTTCGACAGGAACACGAAGCCCAGCCCCGAGATCGCCGCCACCATGCCCGGCACGCGGGCCAGCCGCGCGGCAATGCCGCCGTACAGAACCGGCTTGATCGTGACCAGGTGCACCACGTCCGGGCGCACGCGGCGAAACAGGCGCACCAGCGCGCGCAACGTGCCCAGTTCCTGCAAGGGATGCTTGCCGCTGCGCGTCATGGGTATGGCGTGATGCGTCATGCCCAGCGCCTGAATGTCGGCCACCGCCGGGCCATCCATCGTGGCCACGTGCACGTCATAGCCCGCCTGCTGCGCCGCCAGCGCCACCGGCACGCGGTGCGACATGAAAAACGCGGGGTTGTTGACCACAAACATCAGGCGGCGACTCATGCCTTGGCTCCAGAAATACGGCGCCATACGGCGATGTAACGTTGCACCATGCGTGCCAGATCAAAGTTTTCCAGCACGCGCGCGCGGCCGGCTTCCCCGGCGCGGCCCGTCCCCCGCGCGGCGACATCGCACAGCGCGGCTTCGATGCCCCGCGCCAGCGCTTCGGCTTGTTCGGGCGGCACGACGACGCCGGTGTCGGCAACGATGTAGGCGGCGTCGCCCACATCGGTCACCACGCAATAAACGCCGCACGCCATGGCCTCGGCCACCACATTGGGAAAGCCTTCGGCGCAGCTGGACAGCACGTGCAGGTCCAGCCCGTTCATCACGGCGGGCACGTCGTCGCTGGGGCCGGCCAGGATGAGGCGGTCGCGCAGGTTCAGCTTGTCGATCAAGGCAGCCAGTTCGGGGTTGTCGGGCGTCATGCCGCGTCCAACCAGCACGCAGCGCAAGCCGCCGTCACGCCCGTCGCGCACCAGCGCGGCCACGGCGCGCAGCAGGTTGGCGTGATCTTTCAACGGGTCCCAGCGGGCCACGCTGCCGATCACGGGCGCGTCTTCGGACAGGCCCCATTGCGCGCGCATGCGCGTGCGGGCCTGGGCGTCCGGCGCATAACGCGAGAGGTCATAGCCATTGGAAATGACGACCATGCGGTCGCGCCGGTAGCCCTTTTCGGCATGGCGTTCGGCGGCGTTCTGCGCCGCGCACACGATGGCGCGCGGCACGCTGCCGGACAACAACGCGCAAGCGCGCAAGACGATGCGCGCCGACCGGCTGCTGCGTTCCAGGTGTTCGCCGGAATTGCGGATGCCCCAGGCAATGGCGCGCACGCCGGCCAGCCGCGCGGCCAGGCCACCGATCAGGTCGGCGTGATACATCCAGGTCTGCACAACGTCGGGACGCGTGTCGGCGATCAAGCGGCGCAGCGCCATGAAACCGCCCAGGCTGACGCGGCCGCGCTTCATGCCCAAGGCATGCACCGCGACGCCGGCATCGCGCAGGCGCTGGCCGTAGATGCCTTCATCGGTCAAGGACACGACGGTGTGCGACACACCCGCTTCCGGGTACGTCGCCAGACGCAGCAGCACCGATTCCGCGCCGCCCTGGCCCAGGCCGGTGATCACGTGCAGCACATGTAATGCCGGGGTGCTCATCGCCCCTCCCGCACCGCGTCGAACAGTTCGTCCCATTCCGACAGCACGCTGGAAAGCGCATAACGCTGGCGTACGGCGGACGCGCCGCGGTCGCCCAATTGCCGACGCAAGAGCGGGTCGCTCATGATGCGTTGCAAGGCGTCGCGCAAGGCATCGCGGTTGCCGGTGGGCACCAGCAGGGCGTCCTGCCCGTCGCGCGTCATTTCGCGCGGGCCGCTGGGGCAATCGAAGGCCACACACGGCAAGCCCAGCGACATGGCTTCCAGCAGCACGTTCGGAAACCCTTCCACCAGCGAGCTAAGCACGAAGGCCTGGCCACGCGCCAGTTCTTCCCACGGAGTTTCGGTACGGCCTGGCAGGCTGACCCGCGCTTGCAGGCCCAGCTTGGCAACCTGCGCTTCCAGCGCCGCGCGTTCCGGGCCTTCGCCCCAGATGCGCAGATTCCAATCGGGATGCGCTGGCGCCAACTGCCCGAACACGTCGATCAACAGATCGAAGCGCTTGTCGGTCACCAGGCGGCCCATGGCCAGCAGTTGGCGTGGGCCGTCACCGTCGTGCTGCACCACGCGCGGCGCTTCTAGCAAGGGCGCGGGCAAGGGGTTGGGGATGACAGCCAGGCGCTTGATGCCCGGCACCTGGCGCGAGAACGGGCCGGCGGTGTCTTCGGCCTGCACCGTCACCATGTCGGCGCGCGGATACAGCAGCCGGCGCAGCCGGCGCCACACGGTGCCCGTCGTGGTCTCGGCCACGGGGTTGGTACGTTCGCAGACGATCAGGGGCACGCCCAGGCCCCGCGTGGCCAAAATGGCGGCCACGTTCACGTTGGTCAGGAATGACACGACCACATCGGGCTTGGTGTCGCGGATGTGTTTGCGCAGGGCCATCAAGCGCTTGAACGCCGCCATCGCGCCCGAGGCGCGGGTGCCGGCGATATCCGCCAGCCAGGCCAGCTGGACCTTGTCGGACAACGGATAAAAGCACGTGCCCTTGGACGAATAAGTGGGCGTCAACGTGACGGTATCCCCGCGTTCGGCCCATGCATTCACCAGCGTGGCGGCCACCCGTTCGGCGCCGCCCGCGTGCATGGAACTGACCAACATCAGAATTCTCATACGTCAACGACTCCCAATCGTTCCCCCTTGATCCGGTGCTGCACGATAACGATCCAGCCAGGCCTGCATCATCAACACGCCCCACAGGTGGCTGTCCCAGTTGCGATGGCCCGAGGTGTGTTCACGCCATTTGCGCAGGATGGGCTCGGGTTCGAACCAGCCTTCCTGGCGCAGCCGCGCGGGGTCCAGCAACGCATCGGCCCATTCGCGCAAGGGGCCGCGCAACCAGGCGGCCAGCGGCACGGCAAAGCCGCGCTTGGGGCGGTCCACCAGCGCCTGCGGCACATGGCGATGCAGCACCTGGCGCAGCAGCCACTTGCCCGTGTTGCCGCGCACCTTGTATTGATGCGGCAGACTCCAGGCAAATTCATACACGCGGTGATCGATCAGCGGCACGCGCGTTTCCAGGCTGACGGCCATGGCCGCGCGGTCAACCTTGACCAGGATGTCGTCCGGCAGATACGTGACCGTGTCCAGCTTCATCATGGCTTCGAAGGTTGACCCTTGCATGTCGCGCGCGAATTCCGACACGGGCTCCACGCCGCCCTTGACCACCTGCGACGGCTCCGGCCAGTACGACACGAAGTGGCGATAGAAATCCCCGCGCGAATCGGTGCGCAGCAGCTCGCCCAGCTTGCCGACCTTGCCGCGCCAGGCGCCGCGCCCGGGAAGTTGGGCCGAGGCGGACAGCAGCGCGCCGGCCGGCTTGCGCAGCATTGCGGGCACACGCTCGCATTGTTGCCACCAGTTGTTCACGCGGAAATAGCGCGAGTAGCCGCCGAAGAGCTCGTCGCCGCCGTCGCCGGACAGCGCCACGGTGACGTGCTGGCGCGCCATCTTGGTGACCAGCGACGTCGGGATCTGCGAGGAATCCGCGAACGGTTCGTCGTACATATCGGCCAGCGACGGCACCACCGCCAACGCATCGTCGGCGGTCACGTAAAGCTCGGTGTGATCGGTGCCCAGGTGCGTGGCGACGGCCTTGGCGTGCTGCGCCTCGTCGTAGCCTTTTTCGTGGAAACCGATGGCGAAGGTGCGCACGGGCTTGGCGCTTTGCGCCTGCATCAATGCCACGATGGTCGACGAATCGATGCCGCCCGACAGGAACGCGCCCAGGCTGACGTCTGACAGCATCTGGCCGCCGACCGCCTTGGACAGCACGCCTTCCAGCGCCTCGGCGGCTTCGGCATCGGTGCCGAAGGACAAGGGCGCGCGCGCCGCCGCGTCGGCGGCTTCACGAGCGGACCAGTACACGCGCGGTTCCGGCATGCGGCGGCTGCGAGTGTCGTCGGCGGTGAATTCGATCCACGTTCCCGGGGGCAGCTTATTGATGCCCTGGTAGATGGATTGCGGCGCGGGAATGTAGTTGTGGCGCATGTACGAAGCCAGCGCATTGCGATTCAGGTCGCGGCCGAATCCGGGGATGGGCATCAAGCCCTTCAACTCGGAGGCAAACACCAGCTCGGCGCCCGAATAGCCGTAGTACAGCGGCTTTTCGCCCATGCGGTCGCGCGCCAGCATCAGCTTGCGCGATGCGCGATCCCACAGCGCGATGGCGAACATGCCAACCGCCGCTTGCAGCGTGGCTTCGATGCCCAGCGCGGTAAAACCGGCCAGCAGCGTTTCGGTATCGGAATGGCCGCGCCAGGTGGGCGCCAGTGCCGATTGCTCCAGCTGCTTGCGGATGTCCATATGGTTATAGACCTCGCCGTTGAACACCATCACGTAGCGGCCGCAAGCGGACGTCATGGGTTGGTGGCCGGCTTCGGTCAGGTCCAGGATGGCCAGGCGCACGTGGCCCAGCGCCACTTCGGCTTCCGGGTCTTCCCAGAAGCCGTTGCTGTCCGGCCCGCGATGGCGGATGCGGCGGCAGCTTTCGGCCAGCAACCGTTCCTTGTTCCCGATGGGGCCCCAAATTCCGACTATTCCACACATGATGAGGTTCTCGTGGTCACCGTAGCAACGGCGTGCCGCAGGGCCTAGCGGCCCGATTCGCGCACGCCGTCAAAAAGTTCTTTCCATTGCTGCAACACGCGCGCGGCCGAGAAACGGTCGCGCACATCGGTTGCCGCTTGCGCCATCCGCTGGCGCCTTGCGTCATTTTCCATGACTTCGGACAGCGCCTTGCACAGCGCCTGCACATCGCCGTTGGGCCGCACCAGCACGCCGTCGATGCCGTCGCGCACAATCTCGCGCGGGCCGGTATCGCAATCGAACGACACCGCCGCCAGGCCGCTGGCCATGGATTCCAGCAAGGTGTTGGACAGGCCTTCAAAGCGCGAAGTCAGCACGTACAGGTCGGCGCTGTCGTACCAGTCGCCCACGTTGCCGGCGCGGCCGGGCATCGAGATGCGCTGGCCCAGGCCCGCCTGGTCGATCTGTGCCTGCAACGCGCCGCGTTCATGGCCTTCGCCCAGGATAACCAGATCCCAGTCCGGATGCGACGGGGCCAGGGTGGCGTAGGCCTGGATCAACAGGTCGAAACCCTTGTCGGCGTGCAGACGGCCCACGGCCAGCAGACGCTTGCGATCAGGCGCCGGGTTGGGCGCCAGCATGGGCTCGGCACGCGGCAACGGCCAATGCACCGGGTTGGGGATGACGGCCAGGCGCGAGCCCGGCACGTGGCGTTCGATCCAGTCGGCCGTGCCACGGGTCAACGCCACCACACGGGCGGCGCGCGGATAGGTCATGCGACGCAGGCGCTGCCACAGGCCAGACAGCGTCTGCGACGGCGGATGGGTGTGTTCGGTGGCGATGACGCGGCAGCCCAGCCCCGAGGCGGCCAGCACCGACAGCACGGACGCCGTGGTCATCATGCCCAGCACGATGTCCGGCCGAAATGCCTTGATGACGCGGCGCAACGCGCGCACGCGCTGCACGTTGCTCCAGATGCCGCGCAGCCCGCCGCCCTCGCCCGCCGTGTTCAGCACTTCGCGGCGCACCTTGGGGTGTAGCGCGTAGACGTCGCCGTCGGCGTTGGCCTGCGTTACGACCATGACCTCGCGGCCCATGCCAGCCCAGTGCGCGCTCAGGTCGGCGGCAACGCGTTCAGCGCCCCCGCCATGCAGCGAATGGATAAACAGCAGCACGCGCAGCGCGCGGCCGGAGTCGGCTTGCGACATTCAATCGGCCTCCTTGGGTTCAGCCTTGCGCATCGCCACCACCAGGTAGCAGGCGAAGGACAGCACATACATGAGGCTGGTTGCCAGCATGATGCCGGCCGCGCCCATCTTGGGCGCCAGCACGGTGTTCAACACGGCCTTCAGCGCGAAGTTGGCCACGGCGATGGCGGCCATGATGCGGTAGCGATTCTGGCTGGCCAGCAATTGCACCAGGATCAACACACCAAAATAGAAAGGCAGTTGCAACAGGCCCCAACGCAAGACGTGCGCCACGGCCTCGGTGTTCTCGGCGGTGAAGGCGCCGCGCTGGAACAGCACGGACACGCCCCAGGGCGCCAGCACCCAGCCGATAGCCACGGCCACCGCGCCCGCGCCCACCATCAGCACGGACCATTTCAATGCCATGCTGCGCGCGCGGTCGGTATCGCCGCGCGCCTGCACATCGGCCAGCACGGGCAACGCGGCGCGCCCGACCGACACCGCGCCGATGCCCAGCAGCAGCGACAGCAGCCGGCTGGCGTAACCCAGCGTGGCGTTGGCGTTGGCGCCCAGGTTGGCGGCGGCGTATTGGTCCAGCGGGCCGACAAAGCTCATGGCCACCTGGCCGATCAGCATCACGCCGGCCGCGCCCATCAGTTCGGGCCAATGCGGCGAACGCAGCGTCAGGCGCGGCGCGCCCCAGAAGCCGCCATCGGCGCGCGCGGCCAGCCAGGCCAGCCAGACGGTCTGGATGGCGTAGCCCACCAAGGTGCCCCACAGCAGCGGGCCCACGCCGTCGGCGCTGACGGCCAGCATGACCCAGGCCAGCGTGGCCACGGCGGGCACGCTGTCCAGCAAGGTGTTGACGTGGCGTTCGTGCGCGCGCAGGCGCGCGGCACTGATGCCCGCGATCAGCAGCAAGGCGGACACCGGGGCGAAGGCCACCAGCAGGTCGCCCGTCATGCCGCGCACGCGCTCGGGCAAGCCCTTGCCCAAGGCGTCCACAACGTACGGCCAGGCAAACCAGGTGGCTATCGCCAGCGCGACACCGGCCGCGGCAACCCAGCCTTGCAGTTCTTTGATGAATTGGTCGCGCTCGGCATCATCCGCGCGGCGCAGGCGCACCAGCACGGGGATCAGCACCACTGACAGCACGCCCACGATGGTGACCGGCAGCCAGGTGGCCATGGTCATCGTGAATTGGTAGGCGTCCACGGCGTCGCTGACGCCGTAGCGGTACGCCACCGCCATCTCTTTGATGGCGCCGGCGGCCTTGCCCAGCAGAAGGAACACCGCCACCCGGAACGCGCCCTTGAAAATGCGCTGATGGTCCGGGTGGATGTTGCCGAGTTTGCGGACGAGTGCTTTCAAATCAACGCAGGAATTGCGTGTACCAGGGCATGGCCACTTCCAGGCCTTGCAGCACGGTGTGCGACGGCACGTAGCCCAGCAGACGGCCGGCCTTGCTGACGTCGGCCTGCGAATGGCGCACGTCGCCAGCGCGGAAGTCGGCGTAGACCGGCTTCTTGGCGTAGTTCACGTTCTGGTTGCCCAGCGCCGTGACCAGGAAGCCGAACAGGTCGTTCAACGTGCTGCGGCCGCTGACGGCCACGTTGTAGACCTGGTTGCGCGCTTCGGGCGAGGCCATCGCGCCAAGCAGATTGGCCTGCACGGCGTTGTCGACGAAGCAGAAGTCGCGGCTGGTTTCGCCGTCGCCGTTGATGGTGACGTCTTCGCCCTTGATCATGGCGGCGGTCCACTTCGGGATCACGGCGGCGTACGCGCCGTCGGGGTCCTGGCGCTTGCCGAACACGTTGAAGTAGCGCAGGCCCACGGTCTCGAAGCCGTACGAACGCGCGAACACGTCGGCATACAGTTCGTTCACGTACTTGGTGACGGCGTAGGGCGACAGCGGCTTGCCGATGTTCTCTTCCACCTTCGGCAGGGCCGGATGGTCGCCGTAGGTGGAGCTGGAGGCCGCATAGACGAACGACTTCACGCCCGCATCGCGCGCGGCGACCAGCATGTTCAGGAAGCCACCGATGTTCACTTCGTTGGTGGTGATCGGGTCTTTCAGCGAACGCGGCACCGAGCCCAAAGCGGCCTGGTGCAGGACGAAATCAACCCCTTCGGTCGCGCGCTGGCAGGCGGCCAGATCGCGGATGTCGCCTTCCACGAAGGAAAAACGCGCCCACTGTTCGGGCGTTACCGAGTCGCGCACTTCATCCAGATTGCGTTGGTGGCCGGTGGCGAAGTTGTCCAGGCCGGTCACGGTCTGGTTCAGCTTGAGCAGCGTTTCCAACAGGTTCGAGCCGATGAAGCCGGCGCAGCCGGTCACCAGCCACTTGCGCGGCTGGGCGGCGAGTTCTTGCTTGATGGTTTCAAATCGCGTGGTCATGGCGGAATCCTTACAGACGCAGGTCGGATTCGGCGGGCGACAGCACGTACTTCAGGTCGTACAGCACGTGTTGCGGCTTGCCCAGCTTGCGGATGCCTTCGGCGCCCATGGCCTTGAACTGGTTGTGCGCCACCGCCAGGATCACGGCGTCGTACTTGCCTTCTTCAAGCTTGGCCACCGGGGTCAAGCCGTATTCGTGCACGGCTTCTTCCGGGTCGACCCACGGGTCGTAGACGTCCACTTCCACGTTGTAGTCGCGCAGTTCGCCAACGATGTCCACGATGCGGGTGTTGCGCAGGTCGGGGCAGTTTTCCTTGAAGGCCAGGCCCATGACCAGCACGCGCGCGCCTTGCACATGGATGCGCTGCTTGGTCATGCACTTGACCAGCTGCGACACCACGTAGCCGCCCATCGAATCGTTCAGGCGACGACCGGCCAGGATGATTTCGGGGTGGTAGCCGATGGACTGCGCCTTGTGGGTCAGGTAGTACGGGTCCACGCCGATGCAGTGGCCACCGACCAGGCCCGGACGGAACGGCAGGAAGTTCCACTTGGTGCCGGCCGCTTGCAGCACGGCTTCGGTGTCGATGCCCATCTTGTTGAAGATCAGGGCCAGTTCGTTGATCAGCGCGATATTGACGTCGCGCTGCGTGTTCTCGATCACCTTGGCGGCTTCGGCCACGCGGATGCTGGACGCCTTGTGCGTGCCAGCGGTGATGATCTGCTTGTACAGCTGGTCGACCAGTTCGGCGACTTCGGGCGTCGAGCCGGACGTGACTTTCTTGATGGTGCTGACGCGGTGATCCTTGTCGCCCGGGTTGATGCGTTCGGGGCTGTAGCCGGCGTAGAAGTCCACGTTGAACTTCAGGCCCGACACGCGTTCCAGCACGGGCACGCAGTCTTCTTCGGTGGCGCCGGGGTACACGGTGGATTCGTAGATGACGATGTCGCCGCGCTTGAGCACGGCGCCAATCGTTTCGCTGGCCTTGACCAGCGGGGTCAGGTCGGGCTGCTTGTATTCGTCGATGGGCGTGGGCACCGTCACGATGAACACGTTCGCCTTGCCCAGTTCGGCGCGGTCGGCGGTGTAGGTCAGCTGAGCGGCTTCGGCCAGCTCTTCGTCGCTAACTTCCAACGTGTGGTCGTGGCCGGCCTTCAAAGCGTCGATACGGCGGGTGTTGATATCGAACCCGATGACCGAGCGCTTCTTGCCGAACTCCACCGCCAGGGGCAGGCCGACATAGCCCAGGCCCACGACGGCAAGTTTCACATCCTGAATTTGCAACATAACTCTCCCTTCACCGTAGAACGTTTACGGCATCTTAAATATGGTCGGGTGATCGATGACTAACGAGCCCCCGGCGGTGATCGCCGGGGCGCTCAACTCTTAATCCGAGGTCTTCAAAACGGACGGCAGCAGCAGCCAGCCGGGGCGGCGCCACGACACCAGGCGCGCATACAGCCAGACATAGACGCTGGCGAACACCAGCAGGCTGGCGCCAAGCGCCCACGCGTTGTCCCACCAGATGGTGGCCGGCACCAGGCCGATCAGCGCCAGCACCCACATGTAGGGCGACGCCATCGCGTTGCACAGCGCCGGCACGGCATGGCGGCGACCACGGCTGAAGGTCACGCGGACCAGGCGGCGGAACACCAGTTGGTGCAAGTGCAGCGCATCCGGCTGGTCGACCGGCACGCCGCGCTTGAAGCGGCGACGCCAGATCGAAAAACCGGTTTCGAAGACGGGGTAGAACAACACGGCCAGCGCGTAGAACGGCGACACCGAGGGGTTGCGCACCACCAGCAGCACGGCCAGCTCGGCCAGCATGAAGCCCAGGAAGTACGCCCCGCCGTCGCCCAGGAAGACGCGGCCGAACGGAAAATTCCAGACCAGGAAACCCAGTGTGGCGGATGCCAATGCGGCGGCGATCATGAAGATGGGCACGTCGCCCACTTGCAAGGCCACCAGGCTGATCGACACCGCCATCAGCGTGGCGACCATGCCGGCCAGGCCGTTCATGCCGTCAACGATGTTCAGCGCATGGGTACAGCCGCCCACGGCAAACATGGTGAACAACAGCGACACGGGCCAGTACGACAGCACGTAGTCCACAGGCGCCATGCCGACACGGCTGACGCCGCCCAGCAGCCACCAGGCAATCGCCGCCGACAGGAAAGCCGCCAGCAAACGCTTGCTGGCGCCGATGTCTTTCGTGATGTCTTCCAGCAGGCCCGCGACGAACACGGGCAGCGCGGCAACGAACAAGGCGGGCCACAGCCACGTCAGGGTCATGTTGGCCGGGCCAAGCACCAGCAGGCCCAGCAGCGTGCCGGCCAGAACGGCCAGGCCGCCAACGCGGGGCGTGGCGCGGGAATGGTTCGCTTGTGGTTTATTGAGGTCGCTGTCGCCGGTGAAGCGGCCATGCCAGCGCTCCGACCACACGATGAGTCCCCCCACCATGAACGCGACCACGCAGATATACAGCCAGGTCACTGGATCACCTTTGGTTGGTCTATCGAGACAGGCCCGCCATTATGGGAGGCAGGTGTAACGCCCATATATGTGAGGGATAAGGAAGTGCAATTCACGGGCACGAAACGTAACGCCCCTGCCGGGGCCGTTCGTGCGCGCAGAAGTACGGATTTCATGCTGGCGATTGTAGAGCTTTCCGCCTTGGCGCATACGAAATATCCAAGGGAAAACACGGACGCGTCCATAGGGAGGATGGCCGGGCTTGCCGCGCGGGCCGGGTCGCAAATGTCAATAAATAGGGACGGATTATTTCCAGGCAAAAAAAAGCCCGAGATCGTGAGATCTCGGGCTAAATCCACCAAAGGAGGAGGGTGGAGGAGACAACCGTGGCATGTTGGGAGCTGGCTTTCTGCTCGCTGTGCTGTCGGGGTTTTGCACCGCGCCGACTGCGTTTCAACATCCGATGAATGAATAGTACCGAGGTTTTTTGTGCGATGCAAGAATTTTTTTGATCTCTTTAAAAGGTCAAATCCGACGTTGCATTTTCGCCGCAAATTTCGCGACCGCCGCCTGGAGAGCCATAGCTGGCAACGACTTGGTCCAAAAAAGGGTTTTTGCCGAACGGGTAAACCCCTTGCGGATTTACCCTTGGCGGTTCCGGGTAATCCCACCCCGCAAAGCGCACCAATTCAGTGCACCGCGCACCACGATGCGGCCAAATTGGCGCAGTGCAACATTTCCTTAAAGACCCTGAAAGATCGATTCGGGCCGGCATTCAGATCCAGTACGCCGTGGTGGTCATCACCTTGGACATCGCCCGCATGGCCGTCTTTACAGGCCCCGGCAGCGGTACGCCCCCTGCCCGCTCGGCGCTGGCGCGGTGCTCGGCCTCGTCGTCTTTCATCTTTCGGACGACCTCGCGCGAGCGTTCGTCTTGCACCGGCAAGGTGCGTAAATGTTCGTCCAGATGGGCCTCGACCTGTTTTTCGGTCTCGGCCATGAAGCCTAGATTGCGGGGCACGCCTGCGTAGCTGGCCAACACGCCCAATGCAAAAGAACCGGCATACCAGACCGGATTCAGCAGGCTGGGCCGGCTGTTCAGCTCGGTCAGCCGTTCGTTGCACCAGACCAGATGGTCGACTTCCTCGGCGGCGGCATTGAGCAGCAGCGCGCGGGGGCCGGGTTCGCGGCAGACCGAGGCCTGGCCGCGGTACAGCGCCTGGGCGCAGATTTCGCCCACGTGGTTCACGCGCATCAGGCCGGCGGCGTGGCGCTTGTCCTGCTCGGACAGCGCGCCCGGCGCGTCGGACGTCGTGGCCGGATATGGCCGGCCTGCCGTGGCGCTGTTGGACAGCACGCGCAATGCGCGGTCGGCCTCGGCCAGCAAGGCATCCAGCGGGCCGATGCGGCGGCGAATGGAAACGGGTCCGGATTGAGACAAAGCAGTGGACATGGGCGGCTCCTGTGCAAACTGGCGCCACACACCCCTGATGCGGGGCGGGGCTCTCATGCCTGGAATTGTACGCAACAGGTATCATCGACCATTGACTGCGCTCAATGCGGAAGGACACTCAAAATGGAATGCACGATTGACTGGGGCGGCCCCAACGGCATGCTCTTTACCGCCAGCACCGGCAGCGGCCACGTGGCCGTAATGGACGGCGCCGTGGACGGCGGCGGACACAACCTGGCGCCGCGCCCGATGGAAATGCTGCTGGCTGGCACCGGCGGCTGCACGGCGTACGACGTGGTGCTGATCCTGAAGCGCGGCCGCCACGCCGTCACCGGATGCAGCGTCAAGCTTCAGGCCGAACGCGCCGAGTCCGACCCGAAGGTCTTTACCCGCATCCATTTCGCCTTCACCGTCACGGGCCGCAACCTGCCGCAGGCCGCCGTGGAGCGCGCCGTGCAGTTGTCGCACGAAAAATACTGCTCGGCTTCGGCCATGCTTGAAAAGACCGCGGCGCTGACCTTCTCGGTCGACATCGTCGACACCCAGGAAGCGCCGGCCGCCGCCTGAGAACCGCCATGAAACAATATCTAGACCTCGTTCAATCCATCCTGGACACCGGCTCGTGGCAGGAGAACCGAACGGGTATCCGCACGATCAGCATGCCGGGCGCCTCGCTGCGCTTTGACCTGCAACAGGGCTTTCCCGCCGTCACCACCAAGAAACTGGCCTTCAAGTCCGCCATCGGCGAAATGGTCGGCTTTTTGCGCGCCTCGCGCAGCGCGGCCGAATTCCGCGAGCTGGGCTGCAAGGTCTGGGACCAGAACGCCAACGAAAACAGCCAATGGCTGGCCAACCCGTACCGCGAGGGTCCGGACGACCTGGGCCCGGTCTATGGCGTGCAATGGCGCCAGTGGCCCGCCTACAAGCTGCTGGATGCCGGCAACAATGGCCAGCTTGAAGACGCGCTGTCCCGCGGCTACACCAAGGTGGCCGACCTGCAGGAAGGCGGCGTGGACAAGGTGCTGCTATATAAAGCAGTCGACCAGCTGCGCCAGTGCCTGGACACCATCCACGAACGCCCGGGCGACCGCCGCATCCTGTTCCACGGCTGGAACTGGGCGCAGATCGAAGAAATGGCGCTGCCGCCCTGCCATCTGCTCTACCAATTCCTGCCCAACGCCACCACCCGCGAGATCTCGCTGTGCCTGTACATTCGGTCCAATGATGTGGGCCTGGGCACGCCGTTCAACCTGACCGAAGGCGCCGCGCTGCTGCACCTGGTGGGTCGTCTGACGGGTTACAAGCCGCGCTGGTTCACGTATTTCATTGGCGACGCCCACATCTACGAGAACCACCTGCCGATGCTGCGCGAGCAGCTCACGCGCGAACCCTTTGAATCGCCCCAGCTGGTGTTGTCGGACCGCATTCCCGACTTTGCCGTCACCGGCCGCTACGAACCCGAGTGGCTGGAAAAGGTCGAGCCCGGCGACTTTTCATTGTCCGGCTACACGCATCACGCTCCCCTGACCGCGCCCATGGCCGTGTAGGAACGCACCCGGGGCCGCCCCTTCGTCGGCCTCGGGCGCCCGCGATCAGCGGCCATAAGTGAAGATTGGTGAGCTTCTGGAAGCGCGATTTCGGTATAACCCATCCCTTAGCCTCGGACGCGCGTCCGGCACTACGCGCGCATCCAGGAGTTCGACCGGCCCATGCCGCGCCGAGCCCGCCGCCTGTCGCCGATCCCGCGACGCGCCCGGCAGCGCCGACCGCAGGCATTGCTTGCCCCTTCCCCCTTCCCGACAAGAGAGTACGAAAATCGCCAGCGTCGACAGCAGCAATCGTCTTACGACGGAATTGCAACTGTTGACTACTAATTGATTTGATTTGAGGCCGGCGCGACGGCAGTAAAGCGCTTAGGACAGGACCGCACAAATGCTCGTTGGAACTTATAACCCTTCGCTCGTCCTCGTATCTCTAGGGGTCGCCATCCTGGCGTCATACACGGCGCTGGGCATGGCCAATCGTGTGCGGGCCTCGCACGGGCTGCCAGCGGCGCGCTACTGGCTGGCGGGCGGGGCGTTTGCGATGGGGGTGGGCATCTGGTCCATGCACTTCGTGGGCATGCTGGCCTTCAACCTGCCCATCCCGATGGGTTATGACTTGTCATTGACGGTGCTGTCCCTGGCCATCGCCGTCGGCTGTTCGGCGTTTGCCCTGTGGATCGTCTGCAAAGACGAATTGCCGTGGCGCCGCCTGCTTATCGGGGCGCTGCTGATGGGCGCCGGCATTGCCGCGATGCACTATCTGGGCATGGCCGCCATGCGCATGGCGCCCGGCATCGTCTACGACGCGAAATGGTTCGTGCTGTCCATCGTGATCGCGGTGGCCGCCTCGGGCGCCGCCCTGTGGATCACCTATCGCCTGCGCCATGACGGCCCGCGCGTGGCGTTTTCGCGCCCGCTGGCCTCGGGCGTCATGGGCATCGCCATCGTCGGCATGCACTATTCGGGCATGGAAGCCGCCGGCTTTCCGGCGGGCAGCATCTGCATGGCGGCCGACGGCGGCATCTCGGCGGGCTGGCTGGCCATCGCCGTCACCGCCGTCACGCTCAGCGTGCTGGCGATTGCGCTGGTGGTGGCCGTGCTGGACAACCGGCTTGAAGCCCGCACGTCCGCGCTGGCCTCGTCGCTGGCCGAAGCCAACGAAGAACTCGTGCAATTGGCCTTGCACGACACCCTGACCAAGCTGCCCAACCGCATCCTGCTTGAAGACCGCATGGAGCAGGCCATTGAAAGCGCCAGCCGCCGCAAGGGCTATTTCGCGGTGCTGTTCTTTGACCTGGACGGGTTCAAGGCCGTCAATGACGCCTATGGGCATCACACCGGCGACGCCTTGCTGATCGATCTGGCCCAGCGCATACGCCAGGCCCTGCGCACCCAGGACACCGTGGCACGCCTGGGCGGCGACGAATTCATCGTGCTCAGCGAAGTCATCGAGCCCACCGACGCCGCCAACGTGGCCGACCGCCTGATCGAAGCCATCGCGCGCCCGGTCATGGTCTATGGCCACGAAGTGCTGGTGACTTCCAGCGTGGGCATCGCCGTCTACCCGAACGATGGCGAAGACACGCACGCCCTGCTGACCAACGCCGACGCCGCGATGTACCACGCCAAACGCCTGGGCGGCACCGGCTACAGCTTCTTCGAGCCGTCCATGAACGCGGACGCGCATGAACAGATCGAGCTGCTGCACGACCTGCGGCTGGCCCAGGAGCGCGACCAGTTCGTGCTGCACTACCAGCCCAAGTACGAAGCACCGGCCGGCCCCATCATGGGCGCCGAGGCGTTGCTGCGCTGGAACCACCCCACGCGCGGGCTGGTCGGCCCGGACCAGTTCATTCCCACGGCGGAAAAGACCGGGCTGATCCTGTCGATCGGCGAATGGGTCATCAACGAAGCCTGCCGCCAAATGCGTGAATGGATCAACGCCGGCCAGGGGCACTGGACCATCGCGGTCAATATTTCCGCCTTGCAGTTCGCCCACGCCAGCCTGGTCGAAACGGTGCGTTCCGCGCTTGCCCGGCACGACGTGCCGCCCGCCTGCCTGACGCTGGAAGTGACGGAATCGACCGCCATGCGCGACGCCGAGGCCAGCCTGACCGTGCTCAAGCGCCTGTCTGGCCTGGGCGTCACCATTTCTATCGACGACTTCGGCACCGGCTATTCCAGCCTGCTGTACCTGAAGCGCCTGCCGGCCACGGAATTGAAGATCGACCGCGGCTTCGTCAACCAGCTGGAAAACGATAACGAAGACGCGGCCATCGTGTCGGCGATAGTCGCCTTGGCCCAGCAGTTGAACCTGCGCATCGTGGCCGAGGGCGTGGAGACCGCCGCGCAGCAGAAATTCCTGACGGGGCTGGGTTGCGATTCGCTGCAAGGCTTCCTGTTGGGCCGGCCGATGCCCGCCACCGAATTCCTGGAACACGCGGCGACCTGAACGGAAACAAGGCGAAGCGCCAAGGGCCGAACGGCGGCAACAAGGCCGAACGGCAAGATCTGAAAGGCGCGGGTCGAACGGAAAAAAGGCTGAACCGCAAAAGGGCTGAACCGCAAACATCGGCGCTGCCCCAAGCGCCCTTCTTCAGACCAGCGCCCAAATTTGCTACGCTTACGCCGTTCCGCGGGCCGACTTCCGGCCGCGCCTCCACCGTAGCCAGCCCGAATGCCCGCCAGCCTTACCCTGATCGTCGCCTACTCCACCAACCGCGTCATCGGCCGCGACAACACGCTGCCCTGGAAGCTGCCGGGGGACCTGGCGCATTTCAAGCGCAGCACGCTGGGCCATCCCATCATCATGGGCCGCAAGACCTGGGATTCGCTGGGCCGCCCGCTGCCCGGCCGCAGCAACATCGTCATCAGCCGCAACCCTGATTTCACCGCAACCGGCGCCACGGTCGTACCCAGCCTGCAAGCCGCTATCGACGCCTGCGGCGAGGTAGACGAAGCGTTCGTGATCGGCGGCGCACAGATCTACGCCCAGGCGCTGCCGCTGGCGCAACGCGTGCTGGCCACGGAAGTGCACGCCGACGTTGACGGCGACGCGTTCTTTCCGTTGCTGCCCTCGTTCCAGTGGAAGGAAACGGCGCGCGAACCGCAGCCCGCTGAAAACGGCTACGACTACGACTTCGTGACGTATCAGCGTCAGGCCTTGCGATAGGGCCTATTCCCGCCCCGCTTCACGCCGCGCCCGCGTTTCTGATGAAGCGCCACAACGCCGGTGCTTCCGAATACGCCACGTTAAAGCGCACCCAGGGCGTGTCGGCTTCGTCCACCTCGAAGTAAGACCCCGGCGCCAGCCAGATACCGTCTTTCAGTGCCAGTTCGGCCAGGCCGTTGGCGCCGCGTTCGCGCCAGGCGCCCGCCACCTTGGCCCACAGGAACAGCCCGCCCTGGGGCCGCCCATGGATTTCAAAACCGTGTTGGCGCATCTGCTCGGCCACCACGACGTGCGCCTGGGCCAGCCGTTCGCGAGTACGGGCGATGTGCGCGCGGTAGCGGCCTTCGCGGATCACCTGGTGCACGATGCGCTCCATGATCTCGGGCGAGGTCAGCCCCACCGCCATCTTGGTGCGCGCAATGTCGCGCACCAGATCGCGGTGCGCCACCACGTAGCCCACCCGCACCGACGGGCTGATGACTTTGGAATAGCCACCCAGGTAGACCACGCGCTGCCCGCCGTCCAGCGCGGCCAGCATGGGCGTCACGCCGGGCGCCAGTTCGCGCGAGATATCGTCTTCAATCACCCAGAGCCCATGGCGCTCGGCCGCCTGCAAGATGCGAAAGGCGTTGGCCATGCCGATGCTGGCGCCCGAGGGGTTCTGCAATACGGTGTTGATGAACAGTGCGCGCGGCCGGTGCTGCGCCGCCACCGCTTCCAGCGCCTCGCAATCCAGGCCATCAACCGTGCGCGGCACCGACACCACGCGCAGGCCCGCCAGGCGCAGCAGCTGCAACAGGTTGGCGTAGGCCGGCTGCTCGACGACCACCGTGTCGCCCGGCCGCAGCAAGGTGCGGATCACCATGTCCAGCCCGTGCGTGACGCCCTGCGTCAGCAGCACCTGCGAGGCCTCGACCTCCATGCCTTGCGCGCTGAGGCTGGCCGCGATGGTTTCGCGCAGCGGCGCGTAGCCGTACGGGTGCCCGTAATTGGCGATGCGCATCGCCGGCACGCGGCCCATGTGGCGCAGCGCAACGTGCAGGCCTTCTTCGTTCAGCCATTCGCCGGGCAGCCAGCCGCAGCCGGATTTGATGGGGATGGAGTGGTCGGCAAAGATGTCCGACAGCAACCAACCGGCGTTCAGGCGCGGGGGCTCCCAGGACAGTGGCTCGCCTCGGCGCGCAGGCGCATCCGGCGAGGCCACCCGGTAGCCCGCGCCCGGCCGCGCCGCCAGCCAGCCCAGCGACACCAGCCGGCTATAAGCGCTGGCAACGGTGAAGGTGCTGACGCCGTACTGGCGCGCGAACTCGCGCACCGACGGTAGGGACATACCCGGACGCAGGGTTTGTTCCTCGATGGCGCGCAGGATGGCCGCCACCAGCTGTTCCACCAGAGTGGGCGCCAGTCCGCGAGCGCGGTTGGGCTGGAAATCGATCACGGGGATAACTGTACAGTTGAACCACTCGTGACTATACAGTTAGCGGGCTTTGCGCAGATCGTATATTTTCATTCCTCGTGGGACAGACCAGAATCATTGAATCCCGGCGGCCGCGCTTTCCCTTCTGTTGCGGCGCCGCCGTTTCGTTCTACTGGAGCCGCCATGAACGCCCCCGCCAATTTGCCCGACCTGTCCCATCTCTGGATGCCGTTTACTGCCAACAAGCAGTTCAAGGCTCATCCGCGCATGCTGGCAGCGGCCAAAGGCATGTACTACACGTCGGCCGATGGCCGCCAGATCCTGGACGGCACCGCCGGCCTGTGGTGCGTGAACGCCGGCCACGGCCGCCAGGAAATCGTCGAGGCCATTTCCCGCCAGGCCGGCGTCATGGACTACGCCCCGGGCTTCCAACTGGGCCACCCGCTGGCGTTCGAGGCCGCCACCGCCGTGGCCAGCCTGATGCCGCAGGGCCTGGACCGCGTCTTCTTCACCAACTCGGGTTCGGAATCGGTCGACACGTCCCTGAAAATCGCGCTGGCTTACCACCGCGCGCGCGGCGAAGGCCAGCGCACCCGCCTGATCGGTCGCGAGCGTGGTTACCACGGTGTGGGCTTCGGCGGCATTTCGGTGGGCGGTATTTCCACCAACCGCAAGACCTTCTCCGGTGCGCTGCTGCCCGCCGTGGACCATCTGCCGCACACCCACAACCTGGAACAGAACGCCTATTCCAAGGGCCAACCCGCTTGGGGCGCCAACCTGGCCGACGAACTGGAACGCATCGTGGCGCTGCATGACGCGTCCACCATCGCCGCCGTGATCGTCGAACCCATGGCCGGCTCGACCGGCGTGCTGATCCCGCCCAAGGGCTACCTGGAAAAGCTGCGTGAAATTACTTCCAAGCACGGCATCCTGCTGATTTTTGACGAAGTCATCACCGCCTACGGTCGCCTGGGCGCCGCCACCGCGTCCGAGTTCTTCGGTGTCACGCCCGACATCATCGCCATGGCCAAGGGCGTCAGCAACGCCGCCGTGCCGGCCGGCGCGGTCGCGGTCAAGCGCGACGTGCACGACGCCATCGTCAACGGCCCGGCGGGCGGCATCGAATTCTTCCACGGCTATACGTATTCGGCCCACCCGCTGGCCGCCGCCGCCATTTTGGCGACGCTGGACATCTACCGCCGCGAAGATCTCTTCGGCCGTGCCCGCAAGTTGTCGGGCGCCTTCGAGCAAGCCGCGCACAGCCTGAAGGGCGCGCCGCACGTCATCGACGTGCGCAACCTGGGCCTGGTGGCCGGCATCGAACTGTCGCCACGCTCGGGCGCTCCCGGCGCACGCGCCGGCGAAGTCTTCCAAAAGTGCTTCGACAGTGGACTGATGGTGCGCTATACCGGCGATATCATCGCCGTGTCGCCCCCGCTGATCATCGACGAAGCCCAGATCGGCCAGATCTTCGACCAGATCGGAAAGATCCTGAAAGAAGTCGCCTGACCCTGATGACGACGCAGCCCTCGCGGCCGCGCCGCGCTTGATGTGACACCTCTTGCGGGCGGCCATGTGCCGCCCGCAAGAAGTTTTGAAGAATCCCGCAGAGAAGCCCCCGCACCATGAAGAAGATCCCCCATTTCATCAACGGCCAGCATTTCGATGGCCGCAGCAGCCGCTACGCCGACGGTTTCAACCCCGCCACCGGCGAAATCTGCTCGTCCATTCCGCTGGCGTCCAACGAAGACGTGGCGCTGGCCGTCGCGGCCGCCAAGGCCGCGTTCCCGGCCTGGTCCGAAACCCCCGCGCTCAAGCGCGCCCGCATCCTGTTCAACTTCAAGGCGCTGCTGGATCAGCACCAGGACGAACTGGCCGAGCTCATCACCCGCGAACACGGCAAGGTGTTCTCGGATGCCAAGGGCGAAGTCATGCGCGGCATCGAAATCGTTGAATTCGCCTGCGGCATTCCGCAGTTGCTCAAGGGCCAGTATTCCGACCAGATCGGCGGCGGCATCGACAACTGGAGCATGCGCCAGGCACTGGGCGTGGTGGCCGGCATCACGCCGTTCAACTTCCCGATGATGGTGCCGTGCTGGATGTTCCCCGTGGCCATCGCCTGCGGCAACACCTTCGTGCTCAAGCCCTCCGAACGTGACCCGTCCGCGTCCCTGCGCCTGGCCGAACTGCTGACCGAAGCCGGCCTGCCCCCCGGCGTGTTCAACGTGGTGCACGGCGACAAGCTGGCCGTGGACGCGCTGATCAATCACCCGGACGTTGAAGCGCTGTCGTTCGTGGGCTCTACCCCCATCGCCGAATACATCTACGCCGAAGGCACCAAGCGCGGCAAGCGCGTGCAGGCGCTGGGCGGCGCCAAGAACCATCTGGTCGTCATGCCCGACGCCGACCTGGACCAGGTCACCGACGCGCTGATGGGCGCCGCGTATGGTTCGGCCGGCGAACGCTGCATGGCAATCTCGGTTGCCGTGGCGGTGGGCGATGTGGCTGACAAGGTGGTCGAACGCCTGACCCCGCGCGTCAAGGCGCTGATCGTCAAGGACGGCATGAACGCCGACGCCGAAATGGGCCCGCTGGTCACGGCGCAGCACCGCAACAAGGTCATGGGCTACATCGAAGACGGCATCGCGGCCGGCGCCGATCTGGTCGTGGACGGCCGTGGCCTGACAGTGCCCGGCAACGAAAAGGGCTACTTCCTGGGCGGCACGCTGTTCGACAACGTCAAGCCCGCCATGAACATCTATCGCGAAGAAATCTTCGGCCCGGTGCTGTGCATCGTGCGCGTGCCCGACTTCGCCAGCGCCGTTGAACTGATCAACGCGCACGAGTTCGGCAACGGCGTGGCGTGCTTCACATCCGACGGCGGCGTGGCCCGCGCGTTCGCACGCCAGATCAAGGTCGGCATGGTCGGCATCAACGTGCCGATTCCGGTACCGATGGCGTGGCATTCGTTCGGCGGCTGGAAGCGTTCGCTGTTTGGCGACCACCACGCCTACGGCGAAGAAGGCATCCGCTTCTACTCGCGCTACAAGAGCGTGATGCAGCGCTGGCCGGACAGCATCGCCAAGGGCGCCGAATTCACCATGCCCGTGGCGAAATAAACCCGCCCGCTTCACGACTTCAACCCTCCGTTTTCCAGAAGGACGCATTACCCGGCTTTGCAAGGGCGCGGCTTCGGCCGCGCCCGGCCAGTACCACGACACAGCAACATCACATGACACAAGGGGATGCCCGATGCGCATCGGTATAGGCGGCTTTCAGCACGAAACCAATACGTTCGCGCCTTCGCGCGCGACGTGGGAAGATTTTGCCGAGAAAGGCGGCGGCTGGCCCAAGCTGGTCAGCGGCCCCGCAATGTTCCAAGCCGTGGCAGGCGCCAACATTCCCGTGGCGGGCTTCATCGAAGCCATGAGCCAGCACACGCTGGTGCCCACCACCTGGGCCGCGGCCAGCCCGTCCGGCCTGGTCACCAAAGACGCGTTCGAACGCATCAGCGCACTGATCTTGCAAGGCCTGTCCGACGCGCTGCCGCTGGACGGCGTGTACCTGGACCTGCATGGCGCCATGGTCACCGAACACCTGGACGATGGCGAAGGCGAACTGCTCAAGCGCGTGCGCGAGCTGGTCGGCCCCGACGTACCCGTGGTGGCCAGCCTGGACCTGCACGCCAACGTCACGCGCGCCATGGTGCGCCATGCCGACGCGCTGGTCTGCTACCGCACGTATCCCCACATCGACATGGCTGAAACCGGGCAACGCGCCGCCGCGCTGCTGTCCCAGCGGCTGGCCGGCGTGCCGCGCCCCTATGCGTCGTTGCGCGCCTTGCCCTATCTGATTTCGCTGTGCTGGCAATCGACCGACATCGAGCCGTCGCGCAGCCTGTATGCGCTGGTGGGCGAGATCGAAGCGCGCGGCGCCACCAGCCTGTCTTTCGCCACCGGATTCCCCGCTGCCGACTTCCCGGAATGCGCGCCCACCGTATGGGCCTACGGCACCACGCAAGCCGAGGCCGACGCGGCCGCCGCCGAAATGGCGCGCGCCGTGCTCAATGCCGAACGCGACTTTGGCGGCAAGCTCTACACGCCCGACGAAGCCGTGCAGGAAGCGATGCGAATCGCGCACGATGCGGACAAGCCGGTCGTGATCGCGGACGCGCAAGACAACCCCGGCGCGGGCGGCAGCTCGGACACCACCGGCGTGCTGCGCGCGCTGATCCGCCATGACGCGCGCGACACCGCCATCGGCTTGATCGTTGACCCCGCCGCCGCGCTTGCCGCGCACCGCGCGGGCGTCGGAAACAAGGTACGGATTGCACTAGGTGGACACTCGGGTATTCCCGACGACGAACCGCTGGACACCGAGTTCATCGTCGAGAAAACTTCAGATGGACGCTTCGATACGCACGGCGCTTTCTACCGCGGATTCCACATGGATTTGGGCCCCAGCGCCTGCTTGCGTATTGGTGGCGTGCGCATCATCGTCGCCTCTAACAAGGTGCAGATGGCGGACCAGGAAATGTTCCGGTTCGCGGGCGTCGAACCCACGCGCGCCGCGATTCTGGTGGTGAAGAGTTCCGCGCATTTCCGCGCGGATTTCACATCCATCGCGCAAACGATCCTGGTGTGCGCCGCCCCCGGCTCCATGCTGATGGATGCGGCAAAACAACCATGGACACGGTTGCGTCCCGGCATCAGAATGGCGCCTTGCGGACCAGTGTTTTCGGGCCGGCCCGCAACCGCCTGACCCTCCCACGCCGCCATCGAGCGGCGCGTTAACGACGTAGCGGCCAACCGTGCCGCTCACACCGCTTCAAGGGGAATCTCCATGCTCAAGTTTGTTCGAGCGGCCGCGTTGGCCGGTGCAACGTTGATGATGGCTCACGGCGCTTACGCCGAAACCGTCATCAAGTCCGTCATGCACTCGCCGTTGCGCTTGACCGACCCGCACGCCACCACCGCATACATCACGACGTGGCACGGCTACATGATCTACGACACCTTGCTGGCCACCGACGCCGACAACAAGATCCAGCCGCAAATGCTTGAGAAGTGGGAAGTCTCGCCGGACGGCAAGACCTACACGATGACCTTGCGCGACGGCCAGAAGTGGCACGACGGCAAGCCCGTCACGTCCGAAGACTGCGTGGCCTCGATCAAGCGCTGGGCCGCCGGCGACGGCATGGGCCGCACGCTGCTCAAGTTCACCGACAAGATCGAAGTCATTGACGACAAGAATTTCCGCATCGTCATGAAAGAGCCCACGGACCTGGCGCTGCGCGCGCTGTCCAAGCCGACGGGCACCGCGCCGTTCATGATGCCCAAGCGCATCGCCGAACAGGCCATCGGCCAGCCCATCACCGACATGACCGGCTCCGGTCCGTTCAAGGTGATCGAATTCAAGCCCGGCGTGAAAACGGTGTATGCCAAGAACGCCGACTACGTGCCGCGCAAGGAACCGGCCAGCGGCCTGGCCGGCGGCAAGGTCGTGAACGTGGACAAGGTCGAATGGGACGTCATGCCCGATGCGCTGACCACCGCCAACGCGCTGCTGGGCGGCGAAATCGACTTCGTCGAACAGTTCCCGTATGACCTGTTGCCGATGATCGAAGGCAACAAGGACTTGAAGGAAGAGTCCCTGAGCCCGGTCGGCTACTTCACGATGTACCGCTTCAACTTCAAGTACCCGCCCTTCAACAACAAGAAGATCCGCCAGGCCGCGATGTACGCCATCGGCCAGGAAGACGTGATGAAGGCGCTGGTGGGCAATCCCAAGTATTGGAAGACGTGCGCGTCGCTGTGGGGCTGCGGCACGCCGATGGAAAGCGACATCGGCAAGGAAGTCGTGGTGCCGTCGAACATCGAAAAGGCCAAGGCCTTGCTGAAGGAAGCGGGCTACGACAACACGCCCATCCTGGTCATGCACGCCACCGACGTGGGCACGCTGTCCGCGCAACCGGTGGTGATGGCGCAGGCGTTGCGCAAGGCCGGCTTCAACGTCAACCTGGCGGCCATGGACTGGCAAAGCGTGGCCACGCGCCGCGCCTCCAAGGCCGCACCGGCTGAAGGCGGCTGGAACATCCACAACACCAACTGGTACGCCACCGACGTGATGGACCCGGTGCGTTCCGCGCCCGCCGCCGCCAACGGCGACAACGCCTGGTTTGGCTGGCCCGACATGCCGCAAGTGGAAGAACTGCGCACCAAGTTCGCGCTGACTTCCGACCCGGCCGAGCAAAAGAAAATCGCCGACGAATTGCAGCGCATCGGCATCGACGAAGGTCTGTACGTGCCGCTGGGCCAGATGTCCGTGCCCACCGTCTATTCGACCAAGCTCTCGGGCCTGGTGCATGCACCGGTCTTTGCGTTCTGGAACGTCAAGAAAGCTCCTTAAAGGGGCAAGCAGTTCAGGGGGAAATACATGCTGGCATTTGTCTCACGCCGGCTCCTCGCGACCATCCCCGTTCTGGTGATGGTCGCGGTGGTGGTCTTCGCGATATTGCGTTTCAGCCCGGGCGACCCGGCCATCATCATGGCGGGCGACGGCGCCACGCCTGAACGTATCGTCCAGATACGGCAGACGATGGGCCTGGACCAACCGGTCATCAAACAGTTCTTCATCTGGGGCGGCAAGCTCCTGCAAGGCGATCTGGGCACCTCGCTCATGTCCGGCGTGCCGGTCACCAAACTGATCGCGCAACGCCTGGAACCGTCCATGAGCCTGGCGGTGCTGACCCTGGTCTTCACGCTGCTGGTTGCCATTCCGCTGGGCATCCTGGCGGCATGGCGGCAAGGCCGCCTGCTGGATCGGGCCGTGATGGGCTTTTCGGTGCTGGGCTTTTCAGTGCCGGTGTTCGTCACGGGGTACCTGCTGATCTGGCTGTTCGCCATCAAGCTGGGCTGGTTCAACGTGCAGGGCTATGCGCCGCTGGACAAGGGCTTCTGGCCCTATCTGCACCGGCTCATCCTGCCGTCACTGGCCTTGTCCACGGTCTATGTGGCGTTGATTGCGCGCATCACGCGCACCAGCGTCATCGAGGTCATGGGCGAAGACTTCATCCGCACGGCGCGCTCCAAGGGCCTGGGTGAAACCGGTGTGCTGCTGGGCCACGCGCTGCGCAACGCCGCCGTGCCCATCGCCACCGTCGTGGGCCTGGGCATCGCGCTGCTGATCAGCGGCGTGGTCGTGACTGAATCGGTGTTCAACATCCCCGGCCTGGGCCGGTTGGTGGTGGAAGCCGTGCTGGCGCGCGACTACCCCGTCATCCAGGGGCTGACGCTGTTCTTCGCGTTCGTCTACGTGTTCATCAATCTGGTTGTCGATTGCGCCTACACGGTGTTCGACCCGCGCATCCGCTACTAGGGAAGAGCCATGCACACGCCAACCGATGCCGCCGTGCAGGCGGCCGCCGACCTCCCCGGAGGCGGCAACCCTCAAGTCACCGCCTGGCGCCAAGTGCGCCAGGGCCTGAAAAGCTGGCCGGTCATGCTGGCGCTGGTGGTGCTGGTGACCATCGTCGCCATTGCCGTGTTCGCGCCGCTGCTGGGCACGGTGGACCCTACCTTCATCAATCCGGGCGCGCGCCTGAAGCAGCCCTTTACCGACTACCTGTTCGGCACCGACGCCTTTGGCCGCGACGTCTGGTCGCGCGTGGCCTACGGCGCGCGCATCTCGCTGATCGCGGGCCTGGGCGCCGCCGTCGTCAGCGTGGCCATCGGGCTGGTCATCGGCGTCATTGCTGGCTGGTTCCGTTCGCTGGACGGGCTGATCATGCGCACGATGGACGCCATCATGGCCATTCCCGGCATCCTGCTGGCAATTGCCCTGGTGTCCGTTACCGGCGCCAGTATCACGACCGTGCTTGTCGCCATCACCATCCCGGAAATTCCCCGGGTGGTGCGGCTGGTGCGCGGGCAGATCCTGACGGTGCGCGGCGAACCCTATGTGGAAGCCGCGCTGGCGTTGGGCACGCCCTTGCCGCTGCTGCTGTGGCGGCACATGGTGCCCAGCACCATCGCGCCGCTGACGGTGCAAGGCACCTACGTGTTCGCCTCCGCCATGCTGACCGAGGCCATCCTCAGCTTCCTGGGCGCGGGCATCCCGCCCGAGATCGCGTCGTGGGGCAACATCATGTCCGAAGGCCGCATGTATTTCCGCATGCTGCCCGGCCTGATTCTCTTTCCTGGCCTGCTTCTGTCGCTGACCGTGCTTAGCGTGAACATCCTGGGTGACGCCCTGCGCGATGCGCTGGACCCGAAAATGGTGCGCAGGATCTGATGCCGATGACCTACTCTCCTACTCCCCCCGCGGGCGACACCTCGTCCGCCATCCTGGCCATTCGCAACCTGTCCGTGGAAGTGGCCGGCGCCGGCAACCGCGTCGTGCGCAATCTGAGCCTGGACGTGCATGCCGGCGAAACCGTGTGCGTGGTTGGTGAATCCGGCTCGGGCAAATCGGTCACATCGCTGGCCGTGATGGGCCTGTTGCCGCAAGGCATCCTGTCCATCAGCGCCGGTTCCATCCGCGTGGAAGGCGAAGACGTCGCCACCGCGTCGCAACGCCGCCTGCGCGAGATGCGCGCGACCCGCATGGCCATGGTGTTCCAGGAACCCATGACCGCGCTGAACCCCGTGCATACGGTGGGCAAGCAGGTTGACGAAGTGCTGCGCCTGCACCGCAAGGGCATGAGCGCCGCCGACCGCCGCGCCAAGGTGCTGGACATGTTCCAGTCAGTACACCTGCCCGATGTGGAACGCATCTTCGAGGCGTATCCGCATCAGCTGTCGGGCGGCCAGCGCCAGCGCATCGTGATTGCGATGGCGCTGATCCTGGAACCCAAGCTGCTGATCGCCGATGAACCCACGACCGCGCTGGACGTCACCACGCAAAAGCAGATCCTGGCGCTGATCAAGGAATTGCAGGTCAAGCACAAGACGGCCGTGCTGTTCATCACGCACGACTTTGGCGTGGTGGCCGAGATTTCGGATCGCATCGTGGTGATGAACCGGGGCGACCTGATCGAAAGCGGCACGCGCAACGAAATCCTGGCCGAACCCAAGCAGTCGTACACGCGCCGCCTGGTGTCGTCCGTGCCCAGCCTGGTGCCCAACCGCCGCGACGCGCCGGATGGCCAGCCCGTGTTGCACGTCAAGGGCCTGGGCCGCACCTACGCGGGCAAAAGCTCGATGTTCTCGCGGCGCGCCGCGCAACATGTGGTGGCCGCTACCGACGTCAACCTGACGCTGCGCAAAGGCGAAATCCTGGGCATCGTGGGCGAATCCGGGTCGGGCAAGTCCACGGTGGCGCGCTGCATCGTGCGCCTGATCGAGCCCACCGCCGGGCACATGATGATGGGCGGTGAAGACTTGAGCACGTTGTCGGGCTCGGCGCTGCGGCCGGTGCGCCGCCGCATCCAGATCGTGTTCCAGGACCCGTACCGGTCGCTGAACCCGCGCCGCACCGTGGGCGAATCCATCATCGAAGGCCTGCTTAACTTTGGCATGCCGCGCGATCAGGCGCTGAAGCGCGCCGGCGAAACGCTGACCGTGGTGGGCCTGAGCCCCGACGCCATGCAACGCTACCCGCACCAATTTTCGGGCGGACAGCGCCAGCGCATCTGCATCGCGCGCGCGCTGGTCATGGACCCGGAGATCCTGGTGGCCGACGAAGCCGTATCGGCGCTGGACGTGTCGGTGCAGGCGCAGGTGCTTGAACTGCTGGAGCAAGTGCGCCAGCGCACCGGCGTGGGCGTGCTGTTCATCACGCACGATTTGCGCGTGGCCGCGCAAATTTGCGACACCATCATGGTCATGCAGCGCGGCAAGGTGGTCGAGACCGGTTCGGCCGAAACCGTGCTGACCGAGCCGCGCCACGAATACACCCGCGCGCTGATCGACGCGGCGCCCGGGCGCGACTGGGACTTCCGCAACTTCCAGCCCGTCGCCACGACCTTGGCGCAAGCGGCCGCCGCCGCATCATGATGGGCTGATGTGCTGAGGCCCTGAACACCCGAATTGCCTTCCTTCGCAACACAGGAACCCAGATGTCACAACCGCACGAATTGTCCGCCCAGGAACTGCTGCAAGCGTATCGCGACAAGACCTTGTCGCCCGTTGAGGTCACGCGCTCGGTGCTTGACCACATCCAGCGCTGGGAACCGCACCTGAAGGCCACCTATGCGCTGGACCCCGAGGGCGCGCTGGCAATGGCGCGGGCCTCCGAAGCCCGCTGGATGAAGGGCCAGCCGCAATCAGCGGGCGGCTACAGCCTGGATGGCGTGCCCGCGACCATCAAGGAAAACATCGCTACACGCGGCACGCCCGTGCCGCTGGGCACCGCCGCCACCGACCTGACCCCGGCCGCCGCCGACGCGCCGCCCGCCGCCCGCATGCGCGAAGCGGGCGCCGTGCTGCTGGGCAAGACCACCATGCCGGACTTCGGCATGCTGTCCTCGGGGCTGTCCAGCTTTCACGAGCTGACGCGCAACCCCTGGGACCTGAGCAAGAACCCCGGCGGCTCCAGCGCGGGCGCGGGCGCGGCGGCGGCGGCGGGTTATGGCCCGCTGCATATCGGCACCGACATCGGCGGTTCAGTTCGCCTGCCGGCCGCCTGGTGCGGCATCGCCACGCTGAAGCCCAGCCTGGGCCGCATTCCCATCGACCCGCCTTTCATGGGCCGCTGCGCCGGCCCCATGACGCGCACCATCACCGACACCGCACTGATGATGGGCGTGCTGTCGCAGCCTGACGCGCGCGACCACATGAGCTTGCCTTTCCAGGACTTCGACTGGCTTAACCTGGCGCAAGACGTCAAGGGCCTGCGCATCGGCCTGCTGATGGACGCGGGCTGCGGCCTGCCGCTGGACCCGGAAGTGCGCGACGCCGTGCAGGCGGCCGCGCAAGCCTTCGAAGCCGCCGGCGCCATCGTCACGCCGATGCTGCCCTGGATGACGCCCGACATGCTGGATGGCGTGGACCGTTTCTGGCGCACACGTTCGGCCATCGACCTGGCCGCGCTGCCCGAGGCACGCCGCGCCAAGATCCTGCCGTTCATTCGCACGTGGGCGGAAAGCGGCGGCGGCCAAAGCGGCGAAGCCGTCTTCAAGAGCTACTACGAAACGCTGAACGTGCGCGCCAAGACCGTGGCCGCCTGCGCGCCATTCGACTACGTGCTGTCGCCCGTGGCGCCCGTGGTGGCCTACAACGCCGAGTGGCCGTCGCCCACCAATGAAGTGGCCACGACCATGCACCACATCGGCTTCACCTTGCCCTTCAACATGAGCGAACAGCCGGCCGCCTCGGTCAATTGCGGCTATACGCGGGCGGGGCTGCCCATTGGGCTGCAAATCGCCGGCGCGCGCTTTGACGACCTGGGCGTGTTGCGCGTGGCGCGCGCGTGGGAGCAGATGCGTCCCGCGCAACACCCGTGGCCGCAGCCGCCCCAGACGAACTGACTTTCCACAGCAACCACAGGAATTCCCATGCGTTGGCTATTGGCAATGATCAAGCACGAGACGAATACCTATTCGCCCGTGCCGACCCCGCTTGAACGCTTTTTCCGAGGCAGCCCCGACATCCTGGCCGGCGATCTTGCCATCAAGGCCTACGAGAACACCGACAGCGGGCTGGGCGGCTATATCGAAGTGGCGCGCCGCGAGGGCGCGGAAATGGTCGTGCCCGTAGCGGCCGAGTCCTGGCCCAGCGGCCCCACCAGCGCCGAGACCCACGAACGCCTGTGCAAGCTGGTGCTGGACCAGGTCAAGCTGGGCGGCTTTGACGCCATCTTGCTGGACCTGCACGGCGCCATGGTGGCTGAAGGCGTGGAAGACGCCGAGGGCGACCTGCTGCGGCGCCTGCGGGAAATCGACCCGACCACGCCGGTGGCCGTCACGCTGGACATGCACGCCAATATCTACGACGACATCGTGCGCAACGCCACCGTCATCAGCGGCTTTCACACGTATCCGCACGTGGATATCCGCGCGGCCGGGGTGCGCGCCGCCAACGTCATCGCGCGCACGCTCAAGGGCGAGATCAAACCCGTCATGACGTGGGCCAACAAGCCCATGCTGCCGCACATCATGTGCCAGGGCACCCATGCCGCGCCCAACGGCCCCTTGCAGGAACGCTGCAAGGAACTGGAAGCGGGCGGCGTGCTGGCGGCGTCCGTCTTCGTGGGGTTTCCGCATGCGGACATCCGCGAAGCGGGCCTGAGCGCCGTCGTCTGTACGGACGGCAACCTGCAAGTGGCCGAGAAGCACCGCGACGAACTGCTGGAACGCGCCTGGGCAGGTCGCGCCGATTGGGTGTTCCACCCCGAGCCGCTGGCGCCCACCATCGCGCGCGCCAAACAGATCGAGCAAGGCCCCGTGGTGCTGCTGGACCACTACGACAACACGGGCTCGGGCGGCACCATGGACACCACGGCCGTGCTGGCCGAAGTGCTGCGCCAGGAATTGGACAACGTGGTGTTCTACGCCATCTGCGACCCCCAGGCAGCAGAACAGGCCGCTGCCGCGGGCGTGGGCAAGACCATCACCCTGACGCTGGGCGGCAAGCTGGCCATGCCGGCTATCAAGGAACCCAGCGAACCGTTGCAGGTGACAGGCCGCGTCAAGCTGGTGTTCGACGGCGTCTACCTGAGCCGGGGCCCGATGTACCGGGGCGTGCGCAACGACACCGGGCTGACGGTGGTGATCGACACCGGCCGGGTCGAAATCGTGGTGGTGTCGCGCCACCAGGAACCCTTCGACATCAACTGCCTGTTGTCCGTTGGCGTTGACCCGTTGCAAAAGCGCTATGTGGTGCTGAAAAGCCGGGTGCACTGGCGCGCGGGCTTTTCCGCCATGGCCACCGAGGTCATCGAATGCACCGGCGTGGGCGTCACCACGTCCGACTACAGCCAGCTTGAGTTCAAGCACGTGCGCCGGCCGATCTACCCGCTGGACCCGCTGTAACGAAATCGGGTCGCAAAGTTGTCGACAAAACGGCCGGCGCCCTGCGCCGGCCTTTCATTTTGAAATCTTCAGTAACTGGGCGCACGGTCGAGCGTCACAGCGCATCGGTATACTCCGGCGCGGGCCCTTACAGGCCGATGAATACGTGTATGCCGGCAGCCGCGCCTGGGAGACCAGCCGCGACGGCGCAATGCCCTGTCTGCCGGATATAACTCGATAATCAACGAAAAAAGCACAACGATGAAAAAGAGCGTAGCGATCACCCTCGGCGTGGTCATAGTGGGAGCGGGAAGCTGGATAGGCGCCACGTGGTATACCGGCAAACGCATTGAGGAAAGCTCGCAACGCCATCTGGCAGAAGCCAACGAAAAGCTGGCCAAGCTGACGCCGCTGTTCGGCCTGCGCATCGACCAGCTCAAGTACGACCGCAGCCTGTTCTCGACCCAGGCCCGTTATGGCCTGTCGCTGGTCAAGAACGACAAGAGCCCGGACGCCATGCCCGCCGGCATGATCGAATTCGATGCCGTCATCGAACACGGCCCCTTCCCCAAGACCGCGTTGTCGCGCGGCGCGATTGCGCCCAAGCTGGCGTTCGTGCACGCGGAAGTCGCCAAGACCGACAACCTGAAGGAAGTGTTCGCGCTGACCAAAGACATCTCGCCGCTGATCAGCGACGCGATGGTCAGCTACAGCGGCACGACCACCTCCACGGCCAAGATCGCGCCCGTGTCGACCGCGCTGCAAGGCAATTCGATCGACTTCAGCGGCATGGTCATCACCGGCAGCTTCGACCGTACGCTGCAAGGCGTCGTCGCGCATGGCGTGATGGACAAGCTGGCCATCGATGGTTCCAAGAGCAACGACCCCGTCATCATGTCGATCGCCGGCCTGACGATGGACGTGAACAGCCGCATGGGCAAGTTCGGCGTGTCGATGGGCGATTCGGACCTGAAGATCAAGCGCATCGACGTGACCCGCAAGGGCGACGACGTCAAGCTGTCGCTGGATAACTTCGGCTACGGCGTGAAGCTGTCCGAGGACGACAAGTCCATCAACATGCAGGCCGCCTATCAAACCGGCGACATCACCGTCAACGACGTGCCTCTGGGCAATGGCCAGGCCGTGATCAAGCTGGCCAAGCTGGACGGCCAGGCCGTCAAGCAACTGTCGGACACGTACAACCAGCTGCTGCGTCAATACATGGCGCAGACCGAAGACGAGGGCCTGAAGGACGAGCAGTTCCAGGCGATGCTGGACAGCGCCGGCAAGCTGCTGGCGGGCAACCCGTCATTCAGCATCGACCCGATCAGCTGGAAAACCGGCAAGGGCGAAAGCAAGTTGAACTTCACGCTGGACTTGGCCAACCCGCCGGACGTCAAGAACCTGACGCCGCAGGAAATTGCCGCCAAGGCCATCAAGCGCATCGACGCCACGCTGATCATTTCCAAGCCGATGGTGCAGGACCTGGTCGCGCAATACGCCGTCAAGAAAGAAGGGCTGACCCCGGAGAAGGCCGCCGAGGACGCCGACCAGACCGTGCGCCAGATGTCGGGCATGGCTGAAATGTTCAACGTGGGCAAGAACGACGGCGACAACATCGTCGGCAAGTTCACGTTCGCGGACGGCATGGGCAACCTGAACGGCAAGGAAATTCCCGCCGACGAATTGTTCAGCGGCCTGCTTGGCGCCGCCGGCATGAATTCCATGGGCGACGACGAAGAAGAGTCCATGCCCGGCATGAGCGAGCAAGAGCCGGCCGAAGGCGCAACGCCCGCCGTCGGCGTGATGCAGGACTTCAGCCTGGACACCGTCAGCGCCCTGCTGGACGACATGGGCATTACCGCCAACAAGCAGGATGGCGACGAAGGCCCCGTGCTGATCCTGGACCCGGGCACCACCGGCGCCAGCGACCTGCGCCTGGAATTCCTGTGCAACGACTTCACTGAAAAGTGCCTGGACCTGGTCATGACGGCCACGTACAAGACCAAGAAGCCGATGTCGCTGAAGACCATCAACAGCTGGAACCAGGAATACCGCTGGACCCGCGCCTACCTGGACAACAAGAACCAGGCCGTGCTGCAAATGGACATGAACGCGGAAGGCGGGATCGGCAAGGACAACCTGCAAATCCTGTTGAACACGTTCATCAGCATCGCCGAAGACTTCAACGAGGCGGCCCAGGCGGCGCCGGCCAAGTAAGGCGTACGGCCGATACCGATACGGGCAAGCGCCCAACAAAAAGCCTCCATCGCAAGATGGAGGCTTTTTTATCGCCGCTACGCGTAATGCCCTACGCGTACGCTTCGATCGGCAAGCACGCGCAGACCAGGTTGCGGTCGCCGTAGGCGTTGTCCACACGGGCCACGGGCGGCCAGTACTTGGCTTCGCGCAGCGACGCCACCGGGTAGGCGGCCTGCTGGCGCGGGTAGTCGTGCAGCCATTCTTCGGCCAACAGCATCTGCGCGGTGTGCGGCGCGTTCTTCAGGACGTTGTCCTCGCGATCGCGTTCGCCGCGCTCGACCTGGGCGATTTCCTCGCGGATGGAGATCATCGCGTCGATGAAGCGGTCAAGCTCGGCCACGCCTTCGGATTCCGTTGGCTCGACCATCAGCGTGCCGGCCACCGGGAAGCTCATGGTGGGCGCGTGGAAACCGTAGTCCATCAGGCGCTTGGCGATGTCCTCGGCGCTGATGCCGCTGGTTTCCTTCAACGGGCGCACGTCCAGAATGCACTCGTGCGCCACGCGGCCATTGCGGCCCGCGTACAGTACCGGATAGTGGTCGCGCAGGCGGGTAGCGATGTAGTTGGCGTTCAGGATGGCCACTTCGGTGGCGCGGCGCAGGCCGTCGGCACCCATCAGCGCGATGTAGACGAACGGAATCGGCAGGATGCCGGCCGAACCGAACGGCGCGGCCGACACCGGGCCGACCTTGGCTTCGCCGGGCAGCTTGCCCTGTTCGTTCACCACGCCCGGCAGGTACGGCGCCAGGTGCGCGCGCACCGCTACGGGACCCACGCCGGGGCCGCCGCCGCCGTGCGGAATGCAGAACGTCTTGTGCAGGTTCAGGTGCGATACGTCGGAGCCGAACTTGCCCGGCTGGGCCACGCCGACCATGGCGTTCATGTTGGCGCCGTCCAGGTACACCTGGCCGCCGGCCTGGTGGACCATGTCGCAAATTTCAGTGACGGCTTCCTCGAACACGCCGTGCGTGGACGGGTAGGTGATCATCAGCGCGGCCAGCTTGTCGCCGACCTGCTCGATTTTGGCGCGCAGGTCGGAAAGATCGACGTTGCCGTTGGAATCGGACGCCACCACCACCACGTCCATGCCGGCCAGCTGCGCCGACGCGGGGTTGGTGCCGTGGGCCGAGGCCGGGATCAGGCAGACGTTGCGCTGATGCTGGCCGTTGGCCTGGTGGTAGCCGCGAATGGCCAGCAGGCCGGCGTATTCGCCCTGCGCGCCCGAGTTCGGTTGCAGGCTGATGTTGTCGTAGCCGGTGATTTCGCACAGCGCGGCGGACAGGCGGTCGATCAGTTCGTTGTAACCCTGGCTTTGCGAGGCGGGGGCAAATGGGTGGATCAGCGCGAATTCGGGCCAGGTGATGGGGATCATCTCGGCCGTGGCGTTCAGCTTCATGGTGCACGAACCCAGCGGGATCATCGTGCGGTCCAGCGCCAGGTCCTTGTCGGCCAGCTTGCGCAGGTAGCGCAGCATGTCGGTTTCGGATTGCACGCTGGAGAAGACGGGGTGCTTGAGGATGGCGCTTTCGCGCGCGACCGATGCGGGAATGCCGCCGGCGGCGGCCGCGTCCAGCGCGTCGATGTCCAGTTCGACATCATCGCGTTCCAGGCCGGCGGCAAACACGTTGACCAGCGCTTGCAGGTCGGCGACGGTGACGGTTTCGTCCAGCGACACGGCCAGGCGCGCGCCGTCGACGCGGCGCAGGTTGATGTGCTCGCACTCGGCGGCCGTCACGATGGCCGGGGTGGCCGCGCCCGTTTCCAGCAGCAGCGTGTCGAAGAACGTGTCGTTCACAACCTTCACGCCCAGCTTGATGAGCTCAGCGCGCAAGATGGCGGTGCTGCGCTGCACGCGCTGGGCAATGCGGCGGATGCCTTCGGGGCCATGCCACACGGCGTACATGCCGGCCATCACGGCCAGCAGCACCTGCGCGGTGCAAATGTTGGACGTGGCCTTCTCGCGGCGGATGTGCTGTTCGCGCGTTTGCAGCGCCAGGCGCATTGCCGGGTTGCCTTGTGCGTCTTTCGACACGCCGACCAGGCGGCCGGCCATGTTGCGCTTGAAGGAATCCTTGCAGGCCATGAAGCCGGCGTGCGGGCCGCCAAAACCGAACGGCACGCCAAAGCGTTGCGCCGAACCGATGGCGATGTCCGCGCCCCACTCGCCCGGGGCGGCCAACAGGGCCAGCGCAAGCAGGTCGGTGGCGCAGGCAACCACGGCGCCTTGCGCGTGGGCGGCTTCTGCCAGCTTGCGGTAGTCGGACACCGAGCCGGTGCTGTGCGGGTATTGCAGCAGCACGCCGAAGCATTCCGGCAAGCCCTGCGCTTCGTCGCCCACGGTGATTTCCAGCCCCAGGCCTTCGGCGCGCGTGCGCACGACTTCGATGGTCTGCGGATGCACGTGGCGCGAAATGAAGAACACCGGGCTTTGCGACTTGGCGCCACGGCGGGCCAGCGTCATGGCTTCGGCGGCGGCCGTGCTTTCGTCCAGCAGCGAGGCGTTGGAGATGTCCAGCCCGGTCAGGTCGGCGACCATGGTCTGGTAGTTCAGCAGGGCTTCAAGACGCCCTTGCGAGATCTCCGGCTGATACGGCGTGTAGGCCGTGTACCAGGCGGGGTTCTCAAGAATGTTGCGCAGCACGACGTTGGGGGTCTGCGTGCCGTAGTAACCCTGGCCGATGTAATTGCGAAAGACCTTGTTGCGGCCCGCGATCTGCTTCAGTTCGGCCAGCACGTCGGTTTCGCTGCGCGAGGGCGGCAGCGCCAGCGGGGCCTGGCTGCGGATCTTGGCGGGAACGACTTCGTCGATCAGGGCGTCCAGGCTGGCGCTGCCAATCACTTGGAGCATGGCGGCCTGGTCGGCGTCGGACGGGCCGATGTGGCGGGGGATGAAGTCGGTATGGGTGTCTAGGGCGCGCGACATGGGAACTCTCGGGTGGTGGTGCATCAGGCCGGCGCGCCAAGAGGTCGGCGCGCCCGGCTCGAACCGGCTTCTTAGCCGTTGGCGACGGCTTCGTAGCCGGCGGCGTCCAGCAGCTTGTCGGCATCGGCCGCGTTGACCGGCTTGATCTTGAAGATCCAGGTGGTGAAGGCCGATTCGTTGATCAGGCTGGGGTTGTTTTCCAGCTCGTCGTTGAAGGCAACGATTTCACCGTTGACGGGTGCGTAGATGTCCGAGGCGGCCTTGACCGACTCGACCACGCCGGCGGTTTCGCCCGCGTTCAGCTTGGCGCCAACCTTGACGTCGCCAACGAAAACCAGGTCGCCCAATTGGTCCTGGGCGGTATCGGTGATGCCGACGACAAACACGTCGCCTTCAGCTTTGACCCATTCGTGGGACTGGGTGTACTTGCGATCGGTGGGCAGGCTCATGGGAAATCCTCTAGGGAATACGGGTAGATGAATGGAGTTGCGCGCCTCGTGCGAGCGGCGTGTGCGTCAACTGGCAGCGGCCGTTCGCGCGAAGCTTCGAGTTTACGAGTGTTCGACGGCTTTGCCGTTACGCACGAAGGGCAGCTTGCAGACCAGGGCGGGCACCCATTTGCCGCGGATGTCGACTTCGACGGTGTCGCCCGGACGCACGCCTTGCGGCAGGCGGGCAAAGCCGATCGACACGCCCAACGTGGGCGACATGGTGCCGCTGGTGAGTTCGCCCGTGCCTTGCGCGCAGCGCACGGCCATGTGGGCGCGCATCACGCCGCGCTCTTGCAGCTTCAGGCCGACAAAGGCGGCGGGGGTGGCGAATTGTTCCAGCGCGTCGCGGCCGATGAAGCGGCGCTCGGCATTCTTGAGCGACACGGTCCAGGTCAGGCCGGCCTGGTCGGGCTGGGTCAGCTCGTCCATGTCCTGGCCATACAGGTTCATGCCGGCTTCCAGGCGCAGCGTGTCGCGCGCGCCCAGGCCCGCCGGGCGCACGCCCTGGGCAGCAAGGTCGCGCCACAGTTGCACGACGTCGGACGCAGGCAGGACGATTTCAAAGCCGTCTTCGCCGGTGTAGCCGGTGCGGGCGACGAGCGTGTCGTCGCCCACGCGGGCGGCAACAAAGGGGGTCAGTGCTTCGGAGGCGGCTTGCCAGGCCGGGCGCGAGGCCCAGACCTTGGCGCGGGCGTTCGGGCCCTGCACGGCCACCATGGCCAGATCGCGGCGCGGGGTGATGGCAACGTCGAAATTGCCGGCCTGCTTCACGCGCTGCATCCAGGCCACGTCTTTGTCGGCGGTGCCGGCGTTGACGACCACGCGCCATTCGTCAGCGGCAAAGAAATAGATGATCAGGTCGTCGATGACGCCGCCCTGCGGGTTCAGCATGCACGAATACAGCGCCTTGCCGGGCACGATCAGCTTGGCGACGTCGTTGGCGACCAGGCGTTGCAGGAAGGCGTAGGCATCGGGGCCGGCCACATCCACGTTCAGCATGTGCGACACGTCGAACATGCCGGCGTCCTGGCGCACCGCGTGGTGCTCCTCAAGCTGCGAGCCGTAGGCCAAGGGCATGTCCCAGCCGCCGAAATCGACCATTCGGGCGCCGGAGGCGATGTGTTCGTCGGCCAGCGGGGTGCGTTTGAGGGTTGCGGACATGCGCGGAAACTCCGGGACGGCAATGGCTTGCCAGGGTTACGGAATGCCGGTCGTGACAAGCGGATTGCGCCCGCACGGCATCGGCTGAATCTTCCGCCCCTCTGTCCTTTTGCCTGAGAGTTGCCCCGCGCTGGGCGGGTTTGCACCTTCGGCGCCTGGGCTGCTCGCTGTGTCCCGAATTCGGGGCGGCGCCAGGTCTCTCCAGAGTACTGTTTTGCCGCATCCACACGTTAAAAACCGGGACGGGGCAAGCATGTGCGGTATCGGTTACCTGAGCGATTCTGGGCGAATTGCGCCTTCGGCGGCGACCCTGGTGAAAGGGGCGCTCTCTCCCGCAAACATGCGTGACAGCGGCGCCAAGCATACAACGAAAACCAGGCCTGGAAAAGCGCGATTTCCGGGCGCGGCCCGGCCACAAACCGCTGCCGTGGACCACGCCAAACCGGACACCACCCCCCGGGCTAGCCCAGCGCCGTGTCCAGCAACATCATCAGCACAAAGCCCAGCATCAGCCCGCACGTGGCGTAGACCTCGTGCCCCTTGCGGTGCGATTCGGGAATGATCTCGTGGCTGATGACAAACAGCATGGCGCCCGCCGCAAAGCCCAGCCCCCAGGGCAGCAGCAAGACGGACCAGCCGACGATGGCGGCGCCCAGCACCGCGCCCAACGGTTCGACCAGCCCCGACAACATGCCTAGCGCCACGGCGAAGGCCCGCTTATAGCCGGCGGCCAACAGCGCCACCGCGACAACCATCCCCTCGGGAATGTCCTGGATCGCGATGCCCGTGGCCAGCGCGGTGCCCGCCACCGGATCGCCCCCCGCGTAGCCGACCCCGATGGCCAGGCCTTCGGGCAGGTTGTGCAGCGTGATGGCGATAACGAACAACCAGGCGCGTCGCATGCGGCGCGCCTCGATGCCTTCGCGGCCCTTGATGAAATGTTCGTGCGGCAGCGTGCGGTCCATGATGAGCAGCACCGCCGCGCCCAGCAGAATGGCCGCCCCCACCGTCAGGCCCGCGCCCCAGCGGCCCATGCCCTGGCTTTCGGCCGCCGCGATGCCCGGCGCCACCAGGGAAAACGCGCTGGCCGCCAGCATGACGCCCGCGCCGAACCCGAACATGCTGTCCTGGACCTTTTGCGGGATGGTGCGGGCGAACAGGATAGGCACGGTGCCCAGCGCGGTGGCGCCGGCCGCTACCAGCCCGCCCAGCAGGGCGTCGGCCACGTGCGGCGCGCGCACGTCCAGGTAGGCCCACAGCTGGTGCATCGCCAGGCAGGACACCAGCACGGCCAGGGTCCAGACGCTGATGCTGGTGGCCGCGGGACGCACGCGGTGACGGCTGAATGTGTTCATGGGGCCGATGCCTCCATCACAAAGCGGGCTTAACCCTTTGCGGCCGCATAACGGCGCGCCACCTCGGGCCAATTCACGACATTGTAGAAGGCGCCAATGTATTCAGGGCGAGGGTTTTGGTACTTGAGGTAATAGGCGTGTTCCCAGACGTCCAGGCCCAGGATCGGCGTATTGCCGTGCATCAGAGGGCTGTCCTGATTAGCGCTGCTTTCCACCACCAGCTTGCCGGCCGGCGTGACCGAGAGCCAGGCCCAGCCGCTGCCAAAGCGGGTTAGGGCCGCTTTGGTGAAGGCCTCGCGGAAGGCGGCCAGGCCACCCAGTTCGGATTCGATAGCGGCCGCCAGCGCGCCATCGGGTTCACCGCCACCCTGGGGCGACATCACCGACCAGAACAAGCTGTGGTTGGCGTGGCCGCCGCCATGGTTGCGCACCGCGCCGCGTATGGCTTGCGGCAATTGGTCCAGCCGCGCGACCAGGGCTTCAACGGGTTCTTCCGTGCTGATGCCGGCGCCATCCAGCGCCGCGTTCAGGCTGGTGACATAGGTTTGATGATGCTTGCTGTAGTGAATCTCCATCGTCATGGCGTCGATGTGAGGCTCGAGGGCGTCATAGGCGTAGGGCAGCGTCGGAAGGGTGTAGGGCATGAGCGTCTCCGTGGGACTCGCCTGTTCCAAGGGAACGGCGACAGTCGATGATCGAAGGTCGGGGCCGAGGGCCAAAGAACGGCCGGCGACAACCAAGACAGGAAACACAAATGATATGTATTTTTATTTGATAAAACAATGATGATGTGGCGTTGCGCAATTACTGCGCGATCACCGGGCGATCACGACCTTGAAAACAGCGCCCTTACAGCGCCTTGCCGCAGGCCACGCCGGAGGCCCAGGCCCATTGGAAGTTGTAGCCGCCCAGCCAGCCGGTCACATCCACCGCTTCGCCGATGAAGTACAGCCCGGGCGTGGTTTTGGCTTGCATGGATTTCTGGTCCAGGCCGCGCGTGTCGACGCCGCCGCGCATCACTTCGGCTTTCTTGTAGCCGGCGGTGCCGCTGGGCACCAGCGTCCATTGGTGGATGTCTTGAGCCAGCGCGCGCAGCGTTTTGTCGGGCGCGTCGGCCAGGCGCATCGCGGCCAGGCCGGGCTTGCCGCCCTGCTCTGCCAGATGCAGCCAGCGATCGGCCAGGCGCTTGGGCCACAGGCCCGCCAGCACGGTATGCAGCTGCTGCCGGTTGCCCGACTTGGACGCCAGCAATTCTTCGGCCAGGTCGCGGCCCGGTGCCAGGTCGATCACGATGGGTTCGCCCGGCTTCCAGTAGCTGGAAATTTGCAGGATGCCCGGGCCTGAGAGGCCGCGATGGGTAAACAGCAGGTCTTCCAGGAATTCACCCCGCGCCTTGCCCTGCCCCGTCTCCAGGCCCACTTCCAGCGCCACGCCCGACAGCTCGGACAGCGGCTGCCATTGTGCGGAGTCAAAGGTCAGCGGTACCAACGCGGGTCGCGGCTCGACGACTTTCAAGCCGAATTGGCGCGCGATCTTCAGGCCGAAGTCGGTGGCGCCCAGCTGCGGGATCGCCATGCCGCCCGTGGCCACGACCAGCTTGGCCGCGCGGATCACGCCCTGGCTGGTGCGCAGTTCGAAGCCCTGCTCGCCGTGGCCGATATCGGCCACCGAACACCCCATGCGCCATTGCACATCGCCCGCGTCGCACTCGGCGCGCAGCATGTCGATGATGGATTCGCTGGAATCGTTGCAGAACAGCTGGCCACGGTGTTTCTCGTGCCAGGCGATATGGTGGCGCTTCATCAGCGCCAGAAAATCCTGCGGCGTGTAAGCCGACAGTGCCGAGCGGCAGAAATGCGGGTTTTCGGACAGAAAATTGGCGGGCCCGGTCCCGATGTTGGTGAAGTTGCAGCGGCCACCGCCGGAGATGCGGATTTTTTCGGCCAGGCGCTCGGCATGGTCGACCAGGACCACGCGCAAGCCGCGCTGCCCGGCCACCGCTGCACACATCATGCCAGCAGCGCCGGCGCCGAGGACGGCTACATCAAACATCAGGACTCCAGACCCGCCGGGTCTTATTCTTCGATCAGGCAATCAACGTAGTAGCGCTTTTCGCCATCCGGACCCAGTTCGTCGGCCAGGCCGTGAATATAGGTTTCGAAGCCGGGGAAGCGCTCGTTGAATTCGCGCGCGAATTGCAGGTACTGCACGATGGTGCGGTTAAAGCGTTCGCCCGGAATCAACAGCGGAATGCCCGGGGGATACGGCGTCAACAGCACGCCCGTGACGCGGCCTTCCAGCTTGTCGATGTCGACACGCTCGACCTCGCGGTGCGCCATGCGCGCAAAGGCGTCCGACGGCTTCAGCGCCGGCACCATGTCGCTCAGGTACATCTCGGTGGTCAGGCGGGCGACGTCGCGCGCGCGGTAGGCTTCGTGGATTTCCTGGCACAGATCGCGCAGGCCCATGCGTTCGTAGCGGCGATGCACACGGCAGAAGTCGGGCAGGATGCGCCACAGCGGCTGGTTGCGATCGTAGTCGTCCTTGAACTGCTGCAACGCGGTCAACAGCGTGTTCCAGCGGCCCTTGGTAATGCCGATGGTGAACAGGATGAAGAACGAATACAGGCCGGTCTTTTCGACCACGACGCCGTGCTCGGTCAGGTACTTGGAGACCAGCGCGGCCGGGATACCCGTTTCGCCGAAGCTGCCCGACATGTCCAGCCCCGGCGTGATGACCGTGGCCTTGATCGGGTCCAGCATGTTGAAGCCTTCGGCCATTTCGCCGAAGCCGTGCCAGTGGTCGTTGGCTTCCAGGATCCATTCGTCGCGGTTGCCGATGCCTTCGGACACCAGGCGGTTGGGGCCCCAGACCTTGAACCACCAGTCGTTCTTGCCGAATTCGGATTCCACCTTGCGCATGGCGCGGCGGAAGTCCAGCGCTTCGCGGATGCTTTCCTCGACCAGCGCGGTGCCTCCGGGCGGTTCCATCATGGCGGCGGCCACGTCGCACGACGCGATGATCGCGTACTGCGGCGAGGTCGACGTGTGCATCAGGTACGCCTCGTTGAAGACGTTGCGGTCCAGCTTGCGGGTCTCGGATTCCTGCACGATGATCTGCGAAGCCTGCGAAATGCCGGCCAGCAACTTGTGCGTGGAGTGCGTGGCGAAGACCATCGCGTCCTGGCTGCGCGGGCGGTCCTGGCCGATGGCGTGCATGTCCTGGTAGAACTCGTGGAACGAGGCGTGCGGCAGCCAGGCTTCGTCAAAGTGCAGCGTATCGACATAGCTGCCCAGCTGCTCCTTGATCATTTCCACGTTGTAGATGACGCCGTCGTACGTGCTTTGCGTCAGCGTCAGGATGCGCGGATTCTTGTTCACCGCTTCGCGCGCGAAGGGGTTGGCCTCGATCTTCTTGCGGATGTTGTCCGGGTGGAATTCTTCCAGCGGAATCGGGCCGATGATGCCCAGGTGGTTGCGCGTGGGGCGCAGGAACACCGGGATCGCGCCCGTCATCGTGATGGCGTGCAGAATCGACTTGTGGCAGTTGCGATCCACCACGACCACGTCGCCGGCGGCCACGTTGGCGTGCCACACGACCTTGTTGGACGTGGACGTGCCGTTGGTCACGAAAAAGCAGTGGTCGGCGTGGAAGATGCGGGCGGCGTTCAGTTCGGACTCGGCCACGGGGCCGGTGTGGTCCAGCAACTGGCCCAGTTCGTCCACGGCGTTGCAGACGTCGGCGCGCAGCATGTTTTCACCGAAGAACTGGTGGAACATGCGGCCCACCGGGCTCTTCAGGAAGGCGACGCCGCCCGAGTGGCCCGGGCAGTGCCAGGAATACGAGCCGTCTTGCGCATACTTGACCAGCTCGCGGAAGAACGGCGGCGGCAGCGAATCCACGTAGCTGCGCGCTTCGCGGATGATGTGGCGCGCCACAAATTCGGGGGTGTCCTCGAACATGTGAATGAAGCCGTGCAGTTCGCGCAGGATGTCGTTCGGAATGTGTTCCGACGTGCGCGTCTCGCCATACAGATAGATGGGAATGTCGGCGTTGCGAAAGCGCAGTTCGCCAATGAACATGCGCAGGTTCTTGATGGCGCTCGCCACGTCTTCGGGCGAGTCCACGTCGAACTCTTCATCGTCAATCGACAGGATGAAGGCGCTGGCCCGGCTTTGCTGTTGCGCGAACGAACTCAGGTCGCCATAGCTGGTCACCCCGATCACCTCGACGCCCTCGGCCTCGATCGCTTCAGATAAGGCACGAATACCCAAACCGGACGCGTTCTCGGAACGGTAGTCCTCGTCGATGATGAAAATGGGGAAGCGAAATTTCATGCAGGCGCTCCTGGGGGCATGGCGGGTTCGGTCGCATAACGCGGCGCGAGTGTACTGCTAGTAAAAATCCGCCTGATGACAGACGGCGCGAGCCCCCGCCCAACAGGCGGGAATGGCGGAATTGTAGGGCTGTTTTTCTTTCAGTCCTACGGGAAATCCCCAGATAGGCCGAACAGCCGTTGTCATCGCGCCAAAAGCCGGGCTTTCAGCACAGCGACAGCAACGGCGGCACGGAGCAAACCTAGCGGATGGTGCGGGCTTCGCCAGCTTCCAATGCCAAGGTGAACTGCTCGAAGTAGGCGGGGATGGACTCGGTGGCCCCGTCCCGGATCCGGCGTTCTACCTTGGCGATGGCGCCAAAGCAGACTTCGGCCCCGGGTTCGCCACAGACAAGCACGACCGGGTCTTCGTCGTCGCAGACCTCGTACAGCCCGCCGTGCGCCCGGCGTCCAACCTCGTAGAGGTAGGCGGCGGCGCCAACGGTTTGCATGGGGGTAAGCGGCAAGGTGCCCAGGTGGGCGGCTTCCAGCGCGGTATCCAGCGCGTGGATGCTGGACAGGGAGTAGTCCAATATGGCGCCGGTGGATTCGGCGGCTTGTACAAAGTCTTGCGCGGCGTCTGCCACCCGTTCGACAAATGCGTCCTGCACTTCATCAAGGGTGGCTTCCTGGTTTGTCTTGAGGAAACCGAACATCGTTGGCTCCTTTGTGAAAACCGCAAGCGGCAATAGGGCCATTATAGGCAAGCGTGTTACCTATAATCGGCGGGAAACCCCTCAACGTTTCCTATTCCCAACACTTGCCGCCCATGACCGCACCGCTAGTCAGACGCCTGACCGCCCTTGACGCCCCGTCACTACGACGTTTGCGCCTGGACGCCCTGGTTGAAACGCCGGAATCGTTCGGATCGAGTTACGAAGAGGAACACACGCTGACACTGGACGACATCAAAGGCTGGGTGACGCCGCAGGACGACAGCGCGATGTTCGGGGTGTTCATGGGTGATGACCTGGTGGGCATCATCGGCGTGGGCCGCCAGCGCAAGTTGAAGATGCGGCACAAGGCGCATATCTGGAGCGTCTACGTGGCGCCCGAACACCGTGGCCGCGGGCTGGGGCGGTTGCTGTTGCAGGCCGCCATCGCGCATGCCCGCACCATGCGCGGCATTCGTCAGGTGCAGCTAAGCGTCACGTCCAACAACACGTCGGCCGCCGCCTTGTATGCCGGCCTGGGCTTCGTGGAATACGGGCGCGAGCGCGAGGCGCTATGCGTCAATGACCAGCTTTACGACGAAACGCTGATGGCGCTGCCGCTAGCGGAAAAGTAAACGACAAAGCGGGCGGAGCGCCCTACGCCGCCGCCCCGCGCCGCCGCGTGCCGTAGGCGCACACCTGATTGCGGCCACCGTCCTTGGCTTTGTACAGCGCCTGGTCGGCCGCCTTGATGACCGCGTCCGGCGCACGCAGCGCGTCGCCCCGCTCCGCCACGCCGATGCTTACCGTTACCCGCAGCGGACGCGGGTTGCGCGCACCGCGCGCACCGCGCCGGCGCTGGCCCAGTTGATCTGCCTTGGGTCGCGCGGGCTTGTCGCGCAGGCGCATCTGGTAGGCCTCGATTGCGCGGCGCACCGCTTCCAGGTGCGGCAGGCTTTCCGCCGCCGTCTTGCCCGGAAACACCAACGTGAATTCTTCGCCGCCGTAGCGATACGCCTGCCCACCGCCCGGCACGCGCCGCAGCTGCGACGCCACCATGCGCAGCACCTGGTCGCCCACGTCGTGCCCGTGCGTATCGTTGAATGCCTTGAAATGGTCCACGTCGGCCATCGCCAGCGTGTAGACGCGGCCCATGCGTTGCAGGCGTTCGTTCAGCGCGCGCCGGCCCGGCAAGCCGGTCAGCTCGTCGCGAAACGCCATGTGAAAGCCTTCGTGGGCCAGTGAAATGCACAGCGCCGTCAGCGCGGCGGCGGACATCAGGGCCAGTTCGATCGGATGCTGCGCGCCGCGCGGCAATGCCCACGCCATGCACACAAACCCCAGCCATTGTCCGGCCTGTTGCGGGCGGCCATAGCGCAGCAGCAACAGGGTCAGCGTCAGGCCGGTGCCCAGCAACGCCACCAGCGCCTCGACCGGCACGCCAAGCCGCGCCAGCTTGCCTTGCAGGGCAAGCGTGCCAAACACTTCCACCAGCCCTTCTTTGCCGACCAGCGCAATGCCGGCCATGCCGACGGCAATCAGGCCGATGCGCAGCGTCAGGTCCAACAGCATGCTGGATCGTTCGGCCCACAGCGCATTGATGGTGTAGGCAATGGCCCACCACGCCAGCGCGGGGCCCAACGCCCATGGCGCCTCGCGCGCCAGCGTCGGCCATACCGCCGTGGCTGCCAGCACGCACAGCATCAGCGCCATCGTTTGCGAACGCTGATACATCAAACAGATGGCCGCGCCGATCAGCGCCATCACCCACGGCACGAACGGCACGATCAAGGTCAGCGCGGGCGGCCACTCGCGCCACAGCATCAGGCCTACCGCGGCGGCCACTGGCAACGCGGGGTAGAACAACAGGGGCAGCCAGGGGATATGGGGGTAACGCACGGTGGGGGCCTTGCTCGCTTGCAGAGATGACGTCGCCAAATCGGCAAACATATATATCCTTTTTACGGTCGCCGGCGGGGGTTCTTTAGCGCGGTTACCGCTGTGTCGCCGGCCCCTGGCGCGCGTGATATGTTTTCATCCCCGCCGAAGGAATGCCGCCATGCAGCTGCTTGTGAATATCGATGTGCCCGATCTTGAACACGCCATCGTCTTCTACGAACGCGCCTTCGGGCTGACGCTGCACCGGCGCCTGGGGCCGAAAGCGGCTGAAATGCTGGGCGCCAACGCCCCCATCTATCTGCTGGAAAAGGCGGCTGGCACCAGTGCGGCGGGTGCGTCGGGTGCCGCGGGCGCGGCGGCGCCATCGCGCGATTACGCCCGCCATTGGACGCCCGTGCACCTGGACGTCGTCGTGCCCGACGTGGACCGGGCCGTCGATCAGGCCGTCGCCGCCGGCGCCATCCTGGAAGGCCCCGCTGCCACTCACGCCTGGGGCCGCATCGCACACCTTAGCGACCCGTATGGCCACGGCGTCTGCATCCTGCAATTCTTGGGACGCGGCTATGACGAAATCACGAGCGATCAGGTGCGCACCCTGCCCGTCTCGGCATCCGACTTCGATGCGCTGGCCGACATCCGCGTGCAGGCCATGCGCGACAGCCTGGAACGAGTGGGCAGATTCGACCCGGCGCGTGCCCGGGAACGGCTGCGCGCCAATTTCCACCCGGATTGCACTTGGTGGATCGAACATGCCGGAAAACGGGTGGGGTTCTATGCCCTGCGGCCGGACGGCCAGGGCCTGCGGCTGGACCACCTGTACCTGGTGGCCACCGCGCAGGGACAGGGCCTGGGCGGCCGCGTCCTGCAAAGGGTTCTGGATGACGCCGACAGCCAGGGGCTGCCGGTCAGTGTGGGCGCGCTGCGGGGCAGCGATTCGAACCGGTTTTATCGCCGGCACGGGTTTGTGCAGACGGCCGAGTCGGAATGGGATATCAACTACCTGCGCCCGGCGCCGGGGCACGCGGGCTAAGCCGCCAGCGCCCCCCGATCAGGTGCGCGGCAGCGTCACGCCGCGTTGGCCCTGGTATTTGCCGCCACGGTCGGCGTACGAGGTCTCGCACACTTCGTCGCTTTCCAGGAACAGCATCTGCGCGCAGCCTTCGCCGGCGTAGATTTTGGCGGGCAGCGGCGTGGTGTTCGAGAATTCCAGCGTGACGTGGCCTTCCCATTCGGGTTCCAGCGGCGTCACGTTGACGATGATGCCGCAGCGCGCGTAGGTGCTTTTGCCCAGGCAGATGGTCAGGACGCTGCGCGGAATACGGAAGTATTCCACCGTGCGGGCCAGGGCGAACGAGTTCGGCGGGATGATGCAAACATCACCCTTGAAGTCCACGAACGAGCCTTCGTCGAAGTTTTTCGGGTCGACGATGGTGGAATTGATGTTCGTGAAAATCTTGAATTCATCGGCGCAGCGCACGTCGTAGCCGTAGCTGCTGGTGCCGTAGCTGACGATGCGCCCGCCATTGGCCGTGCGGACCTGGCCCGGTTCAAAGGGTTCGATCATGCCGGCGTCGGCCTGGCGGCGGATCCAGCGGTCGCTTTTGATGCTCATGGTGGGAATGGTGCTAAAGGGGTGAAGTGGCCGTCATTTTACTCAGTTCCCCCAGAACGTCCGGTACACCAGCGCGATGCCGTTGACCGACCCGCCCTTCAAGTCCACGGAAAGCCCGCGCGCCAGACGGTAACTGGCCCGGCCCACGGTGTCGCTGCCGGCCAGCGCCTGCTCCACGCTTAGCGTGATGCCGTTGGCGAAAGACTTGCTGGCCACCAGGAACTGGGTTGCCAGCTGGCTGTCACTGTCCCGGTTTACGTCGCCGGCCACCGTGCGGTCGGGCAGGATGCTGCCCGAACTGCCGATATTGCCGGTGCGCACGCTGACATCGTCCAGCCCGAACTGCTTGTAGAACGGCTGGCCGCCGCCCAGCAGCGCGGTGCCCACCGACACCAGCAAGGCCGCGTCGCTGCCGCTTTCGTCGGGTCCGCGCCCCAGCAGCAGCCAGGACAGCTTTTCGACATCGCTGACGTCCGGGTAGGACACCAGGTCGATACGCGGGCGCTGCGCGGTGCCGACCACCTTGACGCCGGCCTCGACCTGTTCGCCCGTGCGCAGGGCTTCGATGTCCAGCAGCGGGTTGTCCAGCCGGCCCTGGAACGTCAGCGTGCCCCGGCTGAGACGCAGCTTCTGGCCATAGGCCTCGATGCCGCCGCCCCGCGTGCGCAACGCGCCCACGCCGGTCAGCCGGCCGTCATTGAGCAGAATCTGGATGGAGCCCAGCAGCCCGGCGTCCAGCCCCATGCCCGTAATGTAGAAACGCGGCCCCATGTCGAACTTCAGGTTCATGCTGGTTTGCAGCGGCGTGGACACCGTGGCGCGATCCTGGCCCGGATGAATGACTTTGACGTCGTCATCCAGCGACGGCACGCCCTGCAGGATTTCCAGGCTGAACCACCCGGCGTCAGCCTTGAGGTCACCCACGATGTCGATGCGCGGCATGGCGGCCGTCAGCGTGACCGTGCCGGAAACCATGGCGTAGCGGTCCGAGCGCTGCAAGGCCGGAAAGCGGTACAGCGTCAGCTTGATGTCGCCACCGCCGTCCATGATGTTCCACTGCCCGCGCGCCTCGGCGTAGCCGCCCTTGGCCTCGGGGTTGGTCGTGATCCATTCCTTGGTGCGCCATTCGGCCGGCATCACGCGCAGCGATGCCGGAAAGCGCAGGCTGTCCAGCACCAGCCGCTGGCCGTCCAGCCGCGCCGACAGCGTGCCGTCCACCAGGCGCACGCCGTCGTCAATGCGGACCAGGCGCAGCTTGTCGCCCCGGATGTTGCCCGTGGCCGACCATTTTCCGGCCAAGGTGCCTTGCACCTCGACGTTGGCCTTGACGGCGCCGCCCACTTCCATCGAATCGCCCACAAACAGGCCGACCCAGGCCAGATCGGCAATGTCGGCGTCCAGCTTGGCACGCAGCGGCTGGCGCTCGTCCAGCGCCATGCCGCCCTTGGCGTCCACGCGCAGCACGGCGGTGCCGGTGCCGTTCACGGTGCCCATCTTGGCGGTAGCCAGGTCGATTCTGGCGTCCAGGCGGCTGGCGTTGGGCGACGTGGGCGTGGCCGTCAGGTCCAGCACAAGTGCCTTCAATCCCAGGGGGACGGGCGGGTCGCCCGGGATCAGCAGGTCGCCTTCACGGCGGGCAATGCGCGCCTTGCCCGCCAGGCGGCCGTCAAATTTCAAGTCCCAAAGCAGGTCCAGGGCGATGCGGCGCTGGCCCTCGGGCACCATGGCGTTTACGCGCGAGGGGCCCTTGCCCAGCTTGGCGGCGGCCTCGGGGTCCAGCGCGCCAATCACCTGGCGGGCCATGACGGCCGTGATGACCAGGTTGTCGGCCTGGCCGGCGGTTTCCCAGCGCTTGCCACCGCCGCGCGAGCCTTGGTGCGCCAAGGTCAGGCGTTCCTTGCCCGGCAGCGTCACGCTGAGAACGGTCTGGCCCACCTGCCACTGCCATTGCGGGTGCACGGCCGACGGCAGATAGGCCAAAGAGACCGGCCGGTCTGCCGCCACGATGAACCCGGCGCTATCGGCCGTCAGCTTGGAAAAGGTGCCGCGCCAGCCCACCAGCGCCGCGTCGGGCTGGCCCGCGGGGCCCTTGCCCCAGCCGCCGGCAAAGACGATATTGGCTTTGGCCGGCGCTTCGCCCAGCACGCCCGCGCGGGGCTTGGCGGGGGTGTAACCGGCGTTCAGCTCGCCGCGATGCGCCGCGATATTGCCGGCCAGCTTGCCCTTGAGCTCGGCGCCGCCCGGGATGCCGGGCCAGAAGGCGTCCAGCTGCGGCGCCTGCGCGTCCAAAACCAGCGCGCCGTCGGTGGCGTCCATCTCGCCCGATGCGCGGATGCGGTTGCGACCCAGCTTCAAGTCCACGTCCAGGCCGTGAATGCGCAGTCCGGACAGCGGGTCGGAGGAGGCGGTGGGTGCGGTCGTTGGCGCTGTTGTGGAGCCCGCTGGTGCGGGTGCCGGTGCGGGTGCCGGTGCGGGTGCCGGTGCGGGTGCCGTTGCGGGTGTCGGTGCAGGTGCCGTTGCGGGTGCCGTTGCGGGTGCCGGCGCCGTCGCTGTTGCCGGTGCCGCGGCCGGTGCCGATCCGGGCTCGGTTGCGGCGATGTCCACTTGCGCTTTCACGCCGCCCGTCAGCGGCTGCTTGTTCCAGCGGGTGCCCTCTTCGAAACGCAGGTCAATGGCGGCATGGCGCAACTGGCTCAGGTTTTCAATGTCGGCCTGCACGTCGCCGCGCACCGTCAGGACTGCCGGGGGCACGTCCTTGCCCAACCACGGCGCCAGATCCAAACGCTGCGCGCTGATTGTGCCGGTGATGCGGTCGCGGCCGGCGACTTGGCCGGCGCCCGATTGCAGGTCGAACTGGGCGGCCAGGGTCGACTTATCCGGCAGCTGCGCGTTGGCGCGGGCGCTGCGCAGGATCAGGGCGGTGCGCGGGGCCAGGTCGGCCACCACGTCCAGCAGCATCCCCGACCCGGCTCCGTCCAGCTTGGCCTGGATGCCATCCATCGACCCCGCCGCATCGGCGCGCAGCACGACCTGGCAGGCGGGCGCGGGCGGGCCGGCGATCTCGGAAGTAGCGGCTTTGGAGCCGGCGCTCGCGCCCGGCCCGGCGGCCACATTGGCGTCCCCCTTGGCTTTGGGATTTACCTGTGCGCTTGCTGTGGTCGTCCGCGCATCGGCTTTGGTGCGGCCCTGATTGGCTTTGGAGTTCGCCTGCGCATCGGCTTTGGAGTTCGCCTGCACGTTCGCGTCGGACGCCGGCGCATTGGCTTTGGAGTTCGCCTGCGTGTTGCTCGGTGCGCTGCCGCGCGGTTTCGCCGGGGTTCTGGATTGCGGCGCAGTCCGCGCGCCCGGTTGCGCCGTGCGTTCGGCGCCGGCGGCGGGCCTGGCTTGCGACGTCGTGTCCCCTTGCTTGCCCGTCGCGGCCGGACCCGCCGCGAATACGCCCCCTAATCGGTCCGCCTGACACAAGGGAGATTCGGGGCCGGAACCGCGCGCGGTCACATCCAGGCGCGCGGCGAACGGCCAGGGGTCGGCCATGCCTTGCAGCTGCGCTTCGCCCGACACCTGCGCCTCGCCCACCTCGTGGCCAACCCGCAGCGACGCGATGCGCAGCTGCGCGCCTTGCTTGCCGGCCGCGAACGTCGCGCTAAGGTCGCCCAGCGTGACCGGCAACGGCTGGCCGTCCTGCACCAGTTGAAAGTCACCCAGGGCCAGGCGGTCCACGGCAATATCCACGGGCAGGGACGGCAAGGAAAACGGCTCGCTATCGTCCGGCGTGGCGGGCGCCCCGGCTGACGGGGCCAAGGCCACGCGCACCGATTCCGCCGACACGTCGCGCACATGCAGCCGCCGCTGGCCCAGCGCGCGCCAGTCCACATTCAGATGTAGCCGGCTGATATCAACGCGCGTGCCGCCCGCGTCCAGGTCCAGCTTGCCCACGGTCACGCCGCGCAACAACGATCCGTTCACGTCCAGCGCCTGGCCGTTCAACTGCTGGGCGGCGGTGGTCAGCAACAGCCGCGTGCCGCTTTGCGACCCCACCATCCAGAACAGGAAGCCGGCGGCCAGCAACAGCAGCATCGCCAAACCCGGCAGCCACCACACCAGCACCTGCCGCAGGAATTTGCGCAACAGCTTCAAAACGCGATCCCCAACGAAAAGTGCAGACGCAGGTCGCGCTCGCGCTGGCCATAGGCCACGTCCAGGAACAAGGGGCCGGCGGGGGTGCGCACCCGCGCGCCGACGCCGTAGCCCACCGCCAGGGACATGTCGCCGAAGGACTCGGCGGCATCGCCCGCGTCCACGAACACGCCCATGCCCCAGCGTTCGTTGAAATAGTGGTCGTATTCGACGCTACCTACAACCAGCGTCGGCGCGCCCACCACGGCGTTGTCGCGTTGCACGCCGATGCTTTGATATTTGTAGCCGCGTATGGACCGCGCGCCGCCCGTGCGAAAGCCGAAGTCGTCCGGCACCTGCACCTTGCTGCTGGACCACACGCGGCCGACCTCGCCGCGCACCGTCAGGACGTCCAGCTTGCCGATGGGCCACCATTTCTGCGCACGCAGGCGGGCGCGGGTATAGGGTTCGCCGGTGTCCAGCGTCACGCCCACGCCGCCGCCCACGGCAATCAGGTTGCCTTCGCGCGGGTCATATTTGTTGTCGACGTCGCGGCGCAGCCATTCGGCCGTGGCGGTCAGCGTGGGCAACGTATATTCATCGCCGCCGTCGATTTTTACGTGGTCCTGTGCCAGCAGCAGGCCCCAACGCGTTTCATATTCGACGCGGCTGTCGCCCGCGCCCTTGCGCTCTTGCAGGCGCGTGGCGCCCAGGGCATAGCGGGTTACATCCAGGCCCTGGATGTCGGAATGGTCGGCCAGCACGCCAAACGAATCCTTGTAGCCGCGCTCGGTGGGCGGCAGCAGGAAGTCGGCGTAGGCGCGCTGACGCAGACGGTCCACGCTGAAACCGGTTTCCATGGTGACGGGTTGGCCGAAGACCACGTTCTGGCGGTATAGCGATTCCACGCGCACGCCCGCCTCGTCGTCCACGCCGATCGACGCCGTGAAGCGCTTGGGCGGCGCTTCCACCACGCGCACCTGCACGGGCAAGGTCACTTCGCCATCCGAGTCATAGGCGGGCGGCGGCGGCGGCACCGCGCCCGACACGGTCGGGTCGCCCGCGGGCGTGGCGGCGGCCACATCGGCAGAGCCGGGCGCGCGGGCGCGATCGGATTTCACGTCGGCCGCCTGCGGCGGCGTGCTGCCGGGCGGCTCCAACGACACGAAGGCGCCGCGAAAGAAGGCCGTGGATTGCAGGTCCTGCTGCCAGGTATCCAGCCGGTTTTGATCGTAGGCGGCCCCGACCGAATAGCGCACGTAGCGCTGCACCAGCTTGTCCGGTACGCGCTTGAGGCCTTCAGTGGTCAGCTCGCCCATGCGCACCTGCGGCCCGCTGTCCACGGTCACCTGCAAGGCGGCGGTGGCCGTGTCGGCCATGATTTCCGCCTGCGATGCCGTCATGCGCGCCAGCATGAAGTCGCGCGTCGATATCTCGTCCAGCAGGTTCGACTTGGCGCGGTTCCAGTCACTATTGATAAACGGCTGTCCGGCCTTGAGCTGCCAGTCGTCGCGCAGCTTTTGCACACGCTGGGCGAATTCCGGACGCGTGATGCGGCCGGTGAACTTCAGGTCCACGGACGAGACGGTCGTGCGCTTGCCCGGCACGATGCCGATATCCCAGGTTTCCCCGCCGATATCGGTGCCGGATTCCAGCGTTACCGTGGGTGAAAAGTAACCCTGCGTGGCCAGCGCGGCCAGCGTGGCGTCGCGCGCACGGCGTCGCAGCCGGTTGATTTCGCCCCCGTCCTGGTCTTCAGCCAGCCGAGCGATGGCATCAACGGCCTCGGTAATGGCCGTCAGCGCGGCCGGCGGCACGCCGCCCGGGTCCACGATGACTTCCGGCCGCTTGGCCAACGCCTCGGCTGAAAACACGCATAGTCCTGCCAGAATGGCGCGGGCTGCCCATTGCATGTGTCAGGTCGGCTGCTGGACGACAATAGACGGGAATTTTCCGGCCATATCACGCGGTAGCGCGGCCACCCCGGCGGCCAGCTTGCGGGCAATGGCACGATAAAGCCCGGCGGCTTCGCTACCGGCATCCGACACCACGGTGGGCTTGCCGGCGTCGGTTTGTTCGCGGATGGCAAGCGTCAGCGGCAGGCTGCCCAGCCAGGGCGTTTGATACTGCTCGGCCATGCGCTGGCCGCCGCCTTCACCAAAAATGTGTTCGGCATGACCGCACTGCGAGCAGATGTGAATGGCCATGTTTTCGACCACGCCCAGAATCGGCACTTCAACCTTCTGGAACATGCGCAAGCCCTTGCGGGCGTCCAGCAGCGCGATGTCCTGCGGCGTGGTCACGATGACGGCGCCCACCACCGGCACCTTCTGCGCCAGCGTCAACGCCACATCGCCCGTGCCGGGAGGCATGTCGACGATCAGGTAATCCAGGTCGCGCCAATTGGTCTGGCGCAGCAACTGTTCCAGCGCCTGCGTCACCATCGGGCCGCGCCAGATGGCGGGGGAATCGGCGTCGATCAGGAAGCCGATGGAATTGGCCTGCAAGCCGTGGCCCGTCAGGGGTTCCATGCTTTTGTTGTCCAGGCTTTCCGGGCGGCCCGAAATGCCCAGCATCGTGGGCACGCTGGGTCCATAGATGTCGGCGTCCAGCACGCCGACCTTGGCGCCCTCGGCCGACAAGGCCAGCGCCAGGTTCACGGCGGTGGTGCTCTTGCCCACGCCGCCCTTGCCCGACGCAACGGCAATGATGTTGCGCACGTTGGGCAGCGGCTTCAAGCCCTTCTGCACCGCGTGGGCCGCAACCTTCCAGGTGATGTTGATGCGGGCGTCGGGAACGCCGGCCTGGGCCAGCGCCGCAGCCGCCACGGCGGCCACCTGTTCCCGCACGCCGTCGGCGGGATAACCCAATTCCAGGGTGACGGCCACGCGGCCGCCTGTCAGGTCGATGTCACGATCTTTTACAGAAACGCCCAGGTCCAAACCCGTGTTGGGGTCGCGCGCCGCGCGCAAAGCGGCGCGGATGTTTTCTATCGTTATACTCATGTCACTATGGTTCCGTAGGCAGCGCGGCTTCTGCGGGCCGCCATCCCCTAAAGGATAGCGGATACGCGGGAACCTTTCGCTGCGTTTTGCATCCGACCTTCATGACCAACACACTTATCCGCTTCTTCCGTGCCGTCCTTTTCGCCGCCCTGGCCTTGATCGGTATGGCGATGGCGCTGGTCTTCATGCTGTCCACGGCGCTTGCCGTGGCGATCCTTTACGTGGTCGCCAAGGTGCGCGGCAAACCTTTCGGCGTCCGCGCCTACTGGAGCCAGCGCCAAGGCGCCCGACCGGGACCCTTCCAGACCGCCACCGCCCCCTTCGCCACGCAACCGCGCGGCGATGTGATCGACGTCGAAGCTCGCGAAGTTCGCTAACGTCGGCATGACCTAAACGCTTGCGCCGCGTGCGGCGCAAGCTTGCCGTTGCCTTTGCCGTCGCCCGGTACGACCGCCCGGACTGCCCGCGCCGGGTACCGCCACCGACTGCCGGCCGCCACCCATTCCAACCCGCCTGAATCGCGCCCGCGCGATCGGCGGGTTGCGTCGTTATCGGGCCGCGCCGGGGCAAGTCCACGCCATTGTCCTAAAATGGCCCGCCAAACCCTTTTTCCCTCCCCCTCTGTCGACAACCATGTCTCGCACCCTATTTGTCACCACAGCGCTGCCCTACGCCAACGGATCCTTCCACATCGGCCACATCATGGAATACATCCAGGCTGATATCTGGGTGCGTTCGATGCGAATGGCGGGCCACACGGTGCATTTCGTGGGTGCCGACGACGCGCACGGCGCGCCGATCATGTTGAAGGCCGAAAAAGAGGGCATCACGCCGCAGGCGCTGGTGGCCCGCTATGCCGCTGAACGCCCGCAGTACCTGAACGGCTTCCACATCCGTTTCGACCACTGGCATTCCACCGATTCGGCGGAAAACGTCGCGCTGTCGCATGACATCTACCGCGCGCTGCGCGAACAGAACCTGATCGAAACGCGCTCCATCGAACAGTTCTACGACCCGGTCAAGGGCATGTTCCTGGCCGACCGCTACATCAAGGGCGAATGCCCCAAGTGCCACGCCAAGGACCAATACGGCGATTCCTGCGAAGTGTGCGGCGCCGTGTACGCGCCCACCGAACTCATCAACCCGTATTCGGCGCTGACCGGCGCGACGCCGGTGCTGAAGTCGTCCGACCACTTTTTCTTCAAGTTGTCCGATCCCCGTTGCGTGGAATTCCTGCAGCAATGGACCACCGGGTCCAACGCCAACGGCGGCAAGCACTTGCAGCCGGAAATGCTGGCCAAGACGCGGGAATGGCTAGGCGCCGAAGACGGCGAGGCCAAGCTGGGCGACTGGGACATCTCGCGCGATGCCCCCTACTTCGGCATTGAGATCCCCGACGCGCCGGGCAAGTACTTCTACGTGTGGCTGGACGCACCGGTGGGCTATCTGGCGTCGCTGAAGTCGTACTGCGCGGTCAAGGGCCTGGACTTCGACGCCCTGCTCGACCCCAACGGCACCACCGAACAAGTGCACTTTATTGGCAAGGACATCGTGTATTTCCACGCGCTGTTCTGGCCCGCCATGCTGAAATTCGCCGGGCGCAAGACGCCGGACGCGGTCAATGTGCACGGTTTCATCACCGTCAGCGGTGAAAAAATGTCCAAGAGCCGCGGCACCGGCATTTCGCCGCTGCGCTATCTGGAGCTGGGCATGAACGCGGAATGGATGCGCTATTACATCGCCGCCAAGTTGAACGCCCGCGTCGAGGACGTGGACTTCAACCCCGAAGATTTCATCGCGCGCGTCAATAGCGACCTGGTCGGCAAATACGTCAACATCGCCAGCCGCGCCGCCAGCTTCATCACCAAGCACTTTGACGGCGTGCTGGGCTATTCCGGCGACACCGCCGCGTTGTCGGCCGAATACGCCGAACAGGCCGAGTCGATCCGCGCCGCTTTCGAGGCACGCGAATACAACCGCGCCATTCGCGAGATCATGGCTTACGCCGACCGCATCAACCAGGCGTTCGACACCGCGCAGCCGTGGGTGCTGGCCAAGGGCCTGGCCACCGCCGACGACGCGCAAAAGGCCGCGTTGCAAGACATCTGCTCGCGTTCGCTGGCCGGCTTCAAGGCGTTGTCGGTGATGCTGGCGCCGGTGCTGCCGTCGCTGGCCGAGCGCGTCGCGCTGGAGTTGTTTGGCGCCCAAGCGCCGTTCACCTGGGCCGATGCCGCCGTGCTGCCGCAGCGCGTGGCACCGTTCAAGCACCTGATGCAACGCGTGGAACCCCAGATGCTGGAAGACCTGTTCGAACCGCCCGCCGCCCCCGTCGTTGTGCCCGGTGGCGAGCCCGTTGCCGAAACCATTTCCATCGACGATTTCGCCCGCGTGGATCTGCGCATTGCGCAGATCGTCAACTGCGAACACGTCGAAGGCTCGACCAAGCTGCTGCGCCTGACGCTGGACGTGGGCGAAGGCCGCCACCGCAACGTGTTCTCGGGCATCAAGTCGGCCTACAAGCCCGAAGACCTGATCGGCAAGCTGACCGTCATGGTGGCCAACCTGGCGCCGCGCAAGATGAAGTTCGGCGTGTCCGAAGGCATGGTGCTGGCCGCCAGCCACGCGGACGAAGCCGTGGACGCCGGCATCTATGTGCTGGAGCCCTTCCCCGGCGCCAAGCCCGGCATGCGCGTGCGTTGATCGGCGCATCCGCCTGACGCAAAAAAGGCCCGCCGGTAATGGCGGGCTTTTCTTTGGCAGACGGCCCGGGCCAGGGCTACGGCTGGGTGGGCGCCAGCTCCGGGTCCAGCGAATGGCGTTCGTCGAAGACGAAGCATTTGCCGTCATACCCGACGCCGCCGGTTTCCTCGAAATACTTCAGGATGCCGCCGTCCAGCTGATACACGTTGGGAATGCCCGCCTCGTTCATGTAAATGGCGGCTTTTTCGCAGCGGATGCCGCCCGTGCAGAAGCTGACCACCGTCTTGCCTTCCAGTTCGGCGCGGTGCGCCTGTACGGCGGCCGGAAACTGCGTGAAGCGTTCGATGCGCCAATCGATGGCGTTCTTGAACGTGCCTTCATCGACTTCAAAGGCGTTGCGCGTGTCCAGCATGACGACAGGGCGGCCGGCATCGTCGGCGCCCTGCTTAAGCCAGCGCGCCAGCGTCCTGGCGTCCACCCCCGGCGCACGGCCCGCTTCAGGGCGGATGGTGGGGTGGTCCATGCGAATGATTTCGCGCTTGATCTTGACCAGCAGCTTGCGAAACGGCACGCCTTCGCTATGGCTGAATTTCACTTCCAGGTCTGCAAAGCGCGCATCAGCGCGCAGCGTTTGCAGGAAGCTGTCGATGCCCTGGGCGGAACCCGCCAGGAACAGGTTGATGCCTTCTTCGGCCAGCAGGATGGTGCCCTTGAGCCCGCAGTCGCCAGCCACGGTCAGCAGGTGGGCGCGCAGGTCGGGCAGGAGATCCAGCGAAACGAATTTGTAGGCGGCGATATTGACGACGGCAGTCATGGCAAAGCAATGCAAAGCGGTGGGCGAAGGCCGTAATAGTAAACGCTGGGCGGATCGTTCCGTAGGCGCGAGCGCCGGGCAGGCCACGCCGCCCAGCGCCCGGCTTGATCCGTATCAACGGCTGACGATTTCCTGCTCGATCACCGCGTCCAGCACCCAGCGCGTGGTTGAAGCGCCCGGCGGGGGGTTCGGGTCGGTCACTTCAACCACGCGCAGCCGGTAACGGATGCCCGGCTGAAACTGAAAGCCCGTGATGTCGCCATACCAGTACTGCCACGGCTGCGAGGCGCTGTCGCGCACCTGATAGCACAGCGCGCGACCGGCGCCCCCGTTGCAGGGCACGCGCTCGGCATTCACATAGACCAGCTTGGTCGGCCCGGCTTGCCCGCCCGCCACCGGGTCCACGCGGCGGCCAAAGTCCAGCGTGTCGCCGCTGGCAAGCACCCACGTCATGCGCTGCGGGTTGTTGGTGTTGTCCAGCGACGTCGCGGTGATGCGCGTCAGGCCGGCCAGGAAGTCCTGCTCAAGCTGCATGTTCTGCGGCGCGCACGCCATCATCGTGGCGACCGGATTCGCTTGCACGATCAGTTGGCCGTTAGCCACGGTATAGGGCGCGTTGTATTGGTTGCAACCCGCAAAGCCCGATACCCGCGGCGCACCTTGTACATGGACGAAGCTGACAGTCAGGGGACGCGAATTCGACGAGGGATGCGGAATCGTCCGCAAGCCGCCGCCCGGCAAGGTCCAGCGCGCCAGGTCCCAACTGGTCTGGGCCAGGATGTCGGAGGCGGAAGCGGGTTGGAAGCGGCGGTCTTGCCCATCGGCGGCGCGATGGGACGGGCCGGCGCAGGCGGCCAGGGCAACGGCTAGCGCGCATGGCGCCAGGCAGCGCAGGGTAGCGGTAAAGGGCATGGGCGGTCTCCGCACGTAAACACGTCAGCACGTCAGCACGTCAGCAAGTCGGACCGCGCCACGGCGCGATGCCGGGCGCGGAAAGGCGACATTATCGCGCTGCCAAGGGCTTACGGCGTGGGCGGGTCCTGACGGCGTTCAAATTCCAGCACGTCGCCGCCGCGCAAGTTGAACGTCAGGTGCCGGGGCGCGCCACCGCTGTCCAACGTGAAGGTGTCGATGGCGGTCAGGCCGCGCAGGAAGTCGGCTTCAAGCTTGGCGCGTTCGGGCGGCACGCAAGCCATGCGAGTGGTGGCCGGGGCGTCGATAAACAACTTGCCGCTTTGCAGCTTGTACGACCCCATATAGCGGTTGCAGCCGGAAAAACCGTTGACGCGGTACTGCTTGCCTTGCGCCAGAAAGGTCAGCTGCACGGGCTCGCCATTATCACCGTGGGGGATGTCGCGCTGGGCGCCGCCCGTCTGGGTCCAGCGCACCAGTTCCCAACTTGTCTGGGCCAGGGAATCTGCACTGGTGGCGGCATTGGCCGCGGCGGCGCCTTGCGGGCGCGCGCCTCCGGTGGACCCCGCGCAACCCGCCAATGCCAGGGTCAGCAGGCTCAGGCACAGCAGCCGGCAACGCGAAGACAGAGGGGTAGACATGAATAGGTCTCCTAAAGGTTTCATAGCCCCGACTGTAACCGGCACAGGCCTGTAACGTCCTGCTCTCTAAACCCTACAGCCGTATCCAAAAGCAGCACGATGGCCCGATTCCATCACGCCGAAGATGCAGGGTGCTGCATCGAATGCCGCATGGCGGCGCCTGTGTCCGACGCGCAGAATCATTCCAGACCACGCATCTGGCCACCCTGGCAGCACAGGGCAAACAAGCCGATCGCAACGTAACGAACGACGCATGCGTCGGCCGCTTCTGGCCGGCCATAAAAAGATTACCGGGAGACACGGCGATGGGCTTCTTGAGAACTCTACTGGCGCTATCAGTGGTGCTGGACCACCTGGGCGGCGGCTACGCCGATCACCTTGTCGGCGGGCGGCTGGCGGTGCAACTGTTTTATGTGATTTCGGGCTTTCTGATTTCATATGTGCTGACCGCCACGGACAACTACCAGGGCGCCACGGGCAAGTTCTACGCCAATCGTTTCCTGCGCCTGTTCCCCATCTATCTGACGGTGGCGGGCCTGACCCTGCTGGCGCATGTTTTAAGCGGCGGCGCGTTCTTCCGCTTCTATGCAGCCCTGCCCTTCTCGGCCGATCTTTTCCTGGTGCTGTCCAACCTGTTCATCTTCGGACAGGACTGGTTGATGTTCTTCGGCATTGAACATTCGGCGCTGGCGTTCACGGGCAGCTTCGCCAATAGCGAAGTGCCGCTCTACCAGGGATTGCTGGTGCCGCAGGCCTGGACGCTCGGTGTCGAAATGAGCTTCTACCTGGTCGCGCCTTTTGTTCTGGGATCGCCGCGCAGATTGTTGGCCCTGCTGGCCGCATCGTTGGCGCTGCGCGGCGTCTTGATCGTGACCGGCGTCGGCGTGACGGATCCCTGGACCTATCGGTTCTTTCCCACCGAACTGGCGTTGTTCCTGATCGGTTCGCTATCGCACCAGGTACTGCTGCCGCGCTTCAAGGCCTGGACGCGCCGGTTTCACCGGCTGCCTGAAGCGGGCACCGTGGCGCTGTTCATCTACACGCTGCTGCACTTTTCCATCGGCATCAATCCGACGGTGCGTGATGGGTTGGCGGTGCTGCTGTTTGCCGCGCTGTTGCCGCTGGCTTTTCTGTTCCAGTCGCGCCACCGCCTGGACAAGGCCATCGGAGAACTCAGCTACCCGATCTATATCTGTCATTCGCTGGTGATCCTGTTCTTCAGCTGGTTGCTCAACGACGTTGAAATGCACCAGCCCATGTTGTTCGCGGCATTGGTGATCGCGGGTTGCATCGGGTTTTCGGCGCTATTGAACGGCTTGGTGGCGGACCCCGTGGAACGCTTGCGCAGCCGCCTGCGCCGCAAGCCGCAGCCGGGCGAATTCATGCCCGCGCCGGACCCGCATCGCCGCCCGCAAAGCGCGGTGCCGCCCAGCCCGGCTCAACCCATGGGGCCTATTCGCCGCGTGCCTTGATGTAGGCGGCAAGCACGAGTTCGATCTGCCGCTTTTCCTGCGAGCTCAAGCGTGAATAGGTGGCGTAGGACACCGATTCGAACGGCCACGCCGGTGGGGCCGGCAGGTCGCCGGGATTGGTGCTGGCCACGGTCGGCTCGGCATAGCCGGAGCTAAGCATCGGCCCTTCTCCGGTACTGAGCCACATCGGGCTGACCCGCAGGGCGCGGGTCAATTTGATAAGCGCATCGCTGGAGGGCTGCTGGCGCTGCCCGCTTTCGTAGTTGCCGATAGCGCTTTGCGACAGGTTGCTTGCGACCGCCAAGTCCTTTTGAGTCCATCCCTGAAGCATTCTTGCGTTGCGCAGACGATGGCTAAACGTGTCCAATCGATCAACCTGAGACATTAATATGAAATTATTTATTTGATTAAAACATCTCAACACTGGCGCCAAATAAACGGATTGCGCCCCAATTTCAGGGTTAATCCGTAAATCGCAATATTCGCGTGCTTGCGTGTCGCATGAGCCGCGCCGGCACGGCTTTATCGAGCGGGTCACACCGACGAAAACCCAAGCCGGCCAGCCACTTACCGCAATAATCCAGCGTGCGCGGAAAGGGTAGTCGCACCGGGGTACAACCCGCAAGCCCGACGTTAAAGCCGCACGAGTTTATGAGCAATTCCGTATGCAAAATAGAAAATAATGTATCGGTAATACTTAATAATCCGCTGAGGCAGGGGCGCAAAGCCCGAGGCGGCGCGGTGCTTTCCCTTACTGTTCCGTGACGCCACGGTTACCATCAGAAACTACAGAAACGTATCTTCACAAAAAAACACGCCCGTGTTTAAATGAAACACGGGCGTGACTTCAAGGCGGCATAGTCCTCGCCGCTGGTGGCCAGCATCGGACAGGAAGCCGGCCGAAGCCCGTGCCCACATTCAAAAAAACACCGCCAGACGGTCTCGTCATGGCGCGACGCTCCGTGCCGCGCCGGCTCATTGGAAGCATCAATGAATAACACGCTGGATGTCATTTTCCTTGGCAATGACGATGCCAAGCACGCCAGGCTTGTGGATGCCTTGTCTCATCTGGGTTTCTGCGTACGCCGTTGCCATGACCTGATCGACGTCTACGACCGCTATTCCCGCCGCCCCAGTCCGCTGGTCGTGCTGGACGCGCCGCTTTCCGATATCCACAACGCCGCCGTACGCTTGCGCGCGGTCGATCGGGGCCTGGGCATTGTCGCCATCGCCGCCTTTGCCGACGCCGAAAGCCGGATCCGCACGCTGCTGTGCGGTGCGGACGCCTGCCTGCCTCCGGATGTGACGGGGCTGGAATTGGCCGCGGCATTGCAGGCGCTGGTGCGCCGAGCGGTGGGGCTTGACGGCATGGAAGCCGCGGCGGACACGCACGCCGAAGAACCGGCGCAGGAAACCTGGCGCCTGGCCAACAAGGGGTGGACACTGATCAGCCCCGCCGGCCGCACACTGGGGCTGACCACTGGCGAACGCGATTTTCTGTCGCGGCTGGTGACGGCGCCCGATCGCAAGATCAGCCGTGACGCGTTCTACGCCGACGGGGCCGACGATGCAGACAGCGGCATCACGCGCCGGCGCTTCGTCGACGTCATGATCAGCCGCTTGCGGCGCAAGGCCACCGCCAACCAGATGACATTGCCGATCCGGGCTGTGCACGGCTGGGGCTATATGTTCGCGGCGGATATCGCGCTGGACCCGGACTATCGAGCTTCAGGGGAGGACAGCCGGCAGGACGGGCTGGAAGAATGGGGCCGCGAAACCGAAGACGCCGGCGCGGCAAACTGATCTGGGCGCAAAGCCCATGGCGCGTTCAGATCGAACGGGCGAAAAAAACGCGGCGCTGCCCCCGAGAGGTAAGACGCCGCGCTAAAACAACACGTGAACCCGGAGTCATCAGCCGGCACTGATGCCTTCTACCTGGATCACGCGATTCCAACATTCGTGCCTCATACTGCTCACGCACGGTCCGACCGTGAACTTCTGCGCGGTCTCTAGTCCGCGCACAAGCTGCAACGTGATCAACGCCTGGGTGCTGGCCGGCCCCGACTACTGGCTGACTTCCACCCGTATCAGCGGTTTTCCACTTGGATAGCCGCGTGATGAACGAAGTTTATGACTTGGCACCCGAATCCAGTAATTCTTTGTTGATAGCCTTCTATACCTATTTGATATAGCAGAGCCCTTTGAGTCATCGTCCTAAAATGCGGACTAAAGGACAGGTCCAATGCCGCTAACCTCTGTGTCGCTGATGCGCCTGCACAAGAAAGTGCTGGCGGTGTTTCCCCCCAACTGGTGCCTGGCCATCCTGGTTGCGCTGGACGGCTACGCATTCATGCACCCCGTGCTGCGCGAAGTGCGCGCGCGCGAATATTCGTTCTGGCTGGCGCTGGACAATTGGCATGAAGTGATGCGCGTGGTGGGCCTGTTGGAAATCCCGCGCCTGGTGCTCGGTGTGGGGCTACAGGTGATTGCCATCGGCCTGATCTTGAAGGCGCGCATCGCCTGGGCGTTCTCGCTGGTGCTGCTGATCGGCATCGGCACCTTCGCGATTCTTGGCGACAGCGGCCGCGCGGGGCTGGGCATCTACACGATGGTGCTGGTGATTGCGCTGGTGGTGTATTGGCGCCGCTTTGACCGCGCAAGCGTGACGGCGGGTTCGCTGTTCGCGCTGGTCAGCGTGATGTCCCTGTTGATCTACGCCGTCTTCGGCACCCTCTACCTGGGCGAAGAATTCAACCCGCCGGTCAAGGACGCGGGCACCGCGTTCTACTTTTCCATCGTGTCGATGTCGACCGTGGGCTATGGCGACATCACGCCGCACAGCACCACCGCCAGGCTCTTTACCGCGTCGATTATCATCCTGGGCATTACCGTGTTCGCCACGTCCATCAGCGCCATCGCCGGCCCGGTGATCGGCGGCAACTTGAAACGGCTGGTCAAAGGCAAGTTTTCAACCGCCATGAGAAAAAACCACATCATCATCGCGGGCGCGACGCCGCTGGCGCTTAGCGTCTACGCCGGATTGCGCCGGCGCGGCGACGAGGTCACGGTAATCGTGCCGCCCGGCATGCCGCATGAATACCCCGCCGCCACCGATTTGATCGAAGGCGACCCGTCCAGCGTAGACGTGTTGCACAACGCCGGCGTGACGCGTGCGCGCTATGTGCTGGCGCTTCGCGACGACGACGCCGAAAACGCATTCATCGTGCTGGCCGCCAAAGAGGCCACGGCGCAGGGCGGCGCCAAGACGGTGGCGCTGGTCAACACCAGCAAGCATCTGGAAAAGATCCGGCGCGTGCATCCGGACCTGGTGTTCTCGGTGCAACTGCTGGGCGCCGAGTTGCTGGCGCGTGCCATCAACGGCGAACCGATGGACGGCCAGGCCATCACCGACTTGTTCTTCGCCAAGGCCGAACCGCAGGCCAAAGCGTCCTGATCGCTACGCCGCTGTCGCGCCCGGCGGTGTAGCTTGCGCCAGCGCGCCCGTCGTCGCGCCACCCGACGATGGCGGCACCGCGCCTGGCGGCGAGTGCTTTGCGTACCAGGGGATGAATTCGGCCGACGGCATCGGCCGCGCAAACAAATAGCCCTGGATGAACGCCACGCCGCGCGCCGTCAGGTAGTCAAACTGAACCTGCGTTTCAACGCCCTCGGCCACCACCGCCAGATTCAGCCGGTGCGACAACGTGATGATCACGTCCAGCACCGGCGCCTCTTCACCGGTCGGCAAAATGGACTGCACAAAGCCCTTGTCGATCTTCAGGTAGTCCACCGGAAACTTCTGCAGGTACGACAGCGAACAATGCCCCGTGCCGAAATCGTCGATCGCCACACGCACGCCCGCCGCCCGCAACGCCTCGATGTTGCGGCGCGCCTGGCCGCTGTCCTGGATCAGGCTGCGCTCGGTAATTTCCAGCACCAGCAGCGGCCGTCGCGCGGCCACGTTGGCCAGAAACGCCTGCATGTCGGGCACCAGCAGGTTGCTGGACAGATGCTCGGGTGCGATGTTCACGCCGATGTGAAAGTCGGGCGGCGTGCGCCACGTTTGCAAATCGCGTTCGATCAGCCGCAGCAGGTGCTGGGTCAAGGCAATGATCATGCCCTCGGCTTCGGCGGCCGCAATGAAGATGTCCGGCCGCACGAACCCCACGCCGGGCCGGTTCCATCGCATCAGCGCTTCCACGCCTTCGCACTGCCCGGTCAGCTGTCCATACACCGGTTGGTAATGCACCTGGAATTCATTGGCCAGCATGGCGCGGCGCAACTGCTCTTTGAATGACAGGCGGTTCAGTTGCAGGCGATACGCCGCAAACGCCAGGCCCGCGCCAATCAATAAGGTGGCGGGCAGGTAGCTCAGCAACAGCTGCTTCCAGGCGTGCATCATGCTTGCCGTGGGCGCCCTCACGTTGATCGCCAACGCGACCCGCCCGTTGTTGCGCGTGATTTCGTCGTACACGGGCTGGATGCCGGCGTCGTCGTCGCTCCAGGAATCGCTGTGTATGGGCGCGCCCTTGCCCACGATCAGTTCAATGCGATAGTCGCCCAACGTGCCCACGGCGTTCAGCAGGTCCAGCACGTAGCGGCCGTCCAGCGCGACGGCGCCGCTAAAGCCCGGGGCGCCCGGCTTGCCCAGCAGAATTGCCGGGCGGTCCGGCGCCAGCGGCGTGCCCGCCACTGAAAACAGCCAGCGGTCGGGCGTGCCGCCGATGGGCCATTTGCGGAAATCGCCCAATTCGGAATCCACTTCGCCGACGATCGAAGAACAATAAATGTGGCGATCGTTGGCCAGCACCAAGGCGCGGAAATACGGGTTGAGCGTGCCCCAGCGACGCAGCTGCGGCAGCACCTGGGCACAGGGCTGCGGCGTCAGCTCGGCCACCTGATCCAGCACCGGCCAAGCCTGCGCAAGCATGTTCTCGATTTGCACGCGCACGATCTGCGCGGCGGCTTCGGCTTCGGTCCTTTGCTGCTTTTTGGCGTGGATCCAGGTCCCCGCCAGGCACAGCAGCGCGGGTAGCACCAACGCCAGCGCCACCGGCAGGTACCGCCAGGACGGCACGCGAACCGTTATTCCCGATGTGGCCACAACTGCCTCGCTGAATAGTCCGTGCAGCCCAAGTGCCGCTTCGACGCATGACACACCATGGCCGAGGTAACGTCAAGTTACTTTGCAGGCACAAAAGCGCGGCGCGCACGGGCTGGCATTGCGGGGGGACGCTGGGCTATTGTTGACCCACGCCGTGCGCTAGGCGCAGCCGCCCTGACCCAGACGGCTTCCAGGACTGATTCGTTGCCCCTTACCACTACGACAAGGACGGATGATGAAGAAACCTACTGCCTCCATGCCCCAGGGAATTGCCGGCGCCAACGCCGCCTATTACCAACGACTGACCCAACTTGCCCAGGAAAGCCAGCAGCGCTGGATGGAACTGGGCCGCCGGCTGGCCGACCAACACACAAACAACACGCTGTCCACGCTAAGCCCGCTGCAACACACCGGCGACTGGCAATCCATTGCACCCACGCTGGGCGAGATGACGCGCAAGCAATGGCAGGCGCAACTGGAAGCCAGCCAGGCCATTACCCACGCCGCGCTGCAAGAGCAGGCCGCGCTGACGGCCGGGCTGGGCGAAGCCATGAGCGGCTGGTTCAAGCTGGCCACCGGCGGCGGCATCACGCCCGCGCCCTTCCCCATGACACAGATCTGGACGGCGATGTCGGACCAGATGGCCGCCGCGTGCGCCGCCATGCGCGATGCCAACCAGCCCGGAGATCGCCATGACGGATAAACGCACCGCGCTGGTGACGGGTGGCTCGGGCGGCCTGGGCCGCGCCATCGCGCTGGCGCTGCACGATGCCGGCCACGACGTCATCGCCACCTACCACTCGAACGAAGGCGCCGCGCACGCCTGGGCCGAAGAAGAAGCCTCGCGCGGACGCCGCTTCGCGCTGTACTCCGTGGACGTGGGCGACTACGCGTCATGCCAGACGCTGATGCGCCGGCTGGACCACGACGGGCGCATTATCGACATCCTGGTCAACAACGCCGGCATCACGCGCGATGCGCGCTTGCGAAAAATGAGCCTGGAATTTTGGAACGAGGTCATGCACAGCAACCTGGATTCCATGTTCCACATGACCCAGCCGCTATGTGGCGGCATGGCGGACCGCGGATGGGGCCGCATCGTGAACATTTCGTCCGTCAACGGCAGCAAGGGCGCGTTTGGCCAGACGAACTACGCGGCGTCCAAGGCGGGCATCCACGGCTTCACCAAGGCGCTGGCGCTGGAGCTGGCCGGCAAGGGCGTCACCGTCAACACCGTATCGCCCGGCTACCTGGACACGCGCATGGTGCAGGCGGTGCCCGAAGATGTGCTGAAGGAAAAGATCCTGCCGCAGATCCCGGTCGGCCGCTTGGGCCAACCCGAGGAAGTGGCGGCGCTGGTGGCGTTTCTGTGCGGCCCGCACGCAGGATTCATGACCGGGGCCAACGTCGCCATCAACGGCGGCCAGCATATGTGCTGAAGTACTGACCGTAGTACTGAAGTCCTGACCGTAACGCGGCCACGCTGACCGGCCGGCCCTCGTTTCTCACGCAACAACATCGCGCCCGCCGACGGCTCCGTCGGCGGGCGCGATGCGTTGCGGCATATCGACACGCGGTGCAACCCGTTGGATAAAACGGTGTTTGAAACATCAGGTAACGGGTTAACCCCATATTGTTGAGACGCGAGCCGCCTCGTATATTTGCATCCACTTGAGCACGATTGGATGCAATTTTCACTTTTGGTATCCACATCTGCCCTCGTTTCGCGCCTTGGGTAATGCCCAGGGCCACCACACACCGCCGGCCCCTTCGCGCATCAGACGCGAACCCGGCACGCTTCGAGGGGAAACCACCATGCAATTGTTCGTCCGCCCGTTGCTGGGCGCCACCTGCCTGATGTTGTCGCTGGCCGGCGCCGGCGCCCACGCACAGGAAACCGTAAAGATGGGCGCCGTGCTGTCGTTGACCGGCGCCAACGCCACTGTGGGCGAGGACGTGCGCCGCGCCGTGGACCTGGCCGTGGAAAAGGTCAATGCCGACGGCGGCGTGATGGGCAAGAAATTTGCCGTGGTGGTCGAGGATTCGGGCGGCAACCCCACCACTGCGTTGAATGCCGCGCGCAAGCTGGTCAGCGTCGACAAGGTGCCGGTCGTCATCGGCGAATACTCGTCGGGCATTTCCATTCCGCTGGGCCAGTACCTGGTCAAGGAAGGCGTGACGCACATCAACATCGCCAGCACCAGCGTCAAGATCCGCGACCTGGGCGCCACGTCGTTCAACCTGATCGGCCTGGAAGACAAGGGCAACCGCTTTTCCGCCAAGGACACCTGGGATCAGGGCTACCGCAACGTGGCCATCATTGCGCCCAACAACGCCTACGGCCAAGGCGTGGCGCACGGCTACAAGGAAGAGTTTGAAAAGCTGGGCGGCAAGATCGTGACCGAAGTGCTGTACACCGCCGGCCAGTCCACCTACCGCCGCGAATTGCAGCAGATGTCGCGCAGCAACCCGGACGCCTACATCTACACCGCCTACGGCCAGGAATCGGCCGTGATCAACCGCGAGGCCTTTGAACTGGGCCTGCGCAAGACGCCGTGGTACGGCATCTTGCTGAGCATGTGCCTGAGCGACACGCCGGCCGACATCGCGCAAGGCCAGATCGGCATGGAAGTGGGATCGGTGCTGGGCCCCAAGGGCCGCGAATACGCCGAAGCCTTCAAGGCCCGCTACAAGGACGGCTTCAAGACGTCCTACACCGGCTACGCCTATGACGCGGTGCTGTTGACGGCCGCCGCCATGAACCTGGCCAAGTCCACCGCCCCCGCCGACGTGCAGGCCGCCCTGACCCAACTGGGCCAGAAGGGCTATGAAGGCGTCACCGGCTTCATCAAGTTCGACAGCGACCGCCAGCGCGTGGACCCGCCCTACGCCAAGCTCAAATCCGACCAAGGCAAGATCGTCGCACGTTGATGGGCCCGGGCCGGCGGCTGCCACGCAGCCCCGGCCTTGTCTTCAGGCGTTTTCTTTTTTGCTGTCTTACGAGTCAACAAGATGATCCAGATTCTCGTCGACACGCTGCTACGCTGCTCGGACCTGGCGCTGATCGCGCTGGGCCTGAGCATGGTGTATGGGCTGGTCAAATTTCCAAACATCGCGCACGTGCAATACGCCATGCTGGGCGCGTACGCGACCTATGCGTGCAGCGTGCTCGGCCTGCCCCTGCCCCTGGCGCTACTGGCCGCAAGCCTGCTGACCGGGGCGCTGGCGCTGGTGTTTCACCTGCTGGTGTTTCGTCGGTTGCTGCGCGCGGGTCCGGCCATCACCATGATCGGTTCGCTGGCGCTGTCCATGTTGCTGATCGCTTTTTGCCAGGGCGTCGCGGGTTCGTTCCCGCTGATGTTCAAGCTGCCGCTGGCCACGCCAATACGCCTGGGTGACGCCAGCGTCACCGTCATGCAGATTGCCGCCGTATCCACCACGGCGGTACTGCTTGCGGCCTTTGCGCTGCTGCTTTTCACTACGCGCACGGGTCGCGCCATGCGCGCGCTGTCCTGCAACCCGGCCCTGGCCGACGCCAGCGGGTTGAACGCCTCGCGCATTACCTGCCAGGTGGCGTTCGCCAGCGGCGCGCTGGCAGGTCTGGGTGGCGGGCTGCTGGCCCTGTCCACGGGCGCGCACATCAACCTGGGCTCGGATCTGTTGTTGCCGGTGTTCGCCGCCGCCATCCTGGGCGGCCTGGGCAACCCACTGGGCGCGGTCGCTGGCGCATTCCTGATCGCCTTCACCGAAACGCTGGTGACTAACCTGAACTTCGGCTGGCTCTACAACAAGCCGGTGGCCTTCCTGCCGGTGGCGTACATCAGCGCGGCATCGTTCCTGATCCTGTTGCTGGCGCTGCTGTTCAAGCCCTACGGCCTGTTCGATCGCGAGGTGCGCCGTGTTTGATTTCCTGATTTCATCGCTGACCTTCGGCGCGATCTTTGCCTTGATGGCGCTGGGCCTGAACCTGCAAGCCGGCTTGGCGGGCTTGCTGAATTTTGGCCACATCGCGTTCGCGGGCATCGGCGCATACGGCACCGGCATCGCCGTGCATATCGGCTGGCACCCGGGCCTGGGCGCCGCTGCCGGCGTTGCGGTGGCCATGGCGCTGGGCTGGTGCGTTGCACGCTTGGGCAAGCAACTGGCCGCCGATTATTGGGGCATAGCCACCCTGGCCATCGCCGAGATCATCCGCACCGTCGCCACCAACGAACTGTGGCTGACCAATGGCGCGCAAGGCATCAGCGGCATCCCCGCGTTGTTCGGCGGCCTGGACGGCAAGAGCGGCGCGCTGGCATTCCTGGGCCTGGTGCTGGTGTTGACGGCCGCCGCCGCCGTGCTGTTGCGCCGTCTGGCCTACAGCCGCTTCGGGCGCGCGCTGCGCGTGATGCGCGAAGAACCCAAGCTGGCGGCCTGCATGGGCTATGACCTGATGCGGCTGAAATCGCGGGCGGTAATGGCCGGCGCGGCAGTGACCGCGCTGGCGGGCTCGCTGTACGCGCACTACATGAGCTTTGTCGGCCCCGATTATCTGCTTGCCTCCGAGACATTCCTGTTGTGGACCATGCTGATGATCGGCGGCATCGGCAACGTATCGGGCGTACTGCTGGGCGTGGTGCTGGTGCAGACCGCCTACACGCTGGTGCCCTTCGCCAAGGACGCGTTCGGCTTCGGCTCCGACGTGGCCGGCGCGCTGCGGTTGGGCTTGATCGGCTTCATTTTGTTGGGATGCCTGTTGTGGCGCAGCGAAGGGCTGCTGCCGGAAAAGATGAGGAAGATGCCATGACCACCCCTTATGCATTGCAAGTCGATTCGGTGGCCAAGGCGTTTGGCGGCAATCGCGTGCTGGAGAAGGTCGGCTTTTCGATCCGACCAGGCGAAATCGTCGGCCTGCTCGGCCCGAACGGATCGGGCAAAAGCACCTTGCTGAACACCATCACCGGCTTTGAATCCATCGACGCCGGCACCGTGCGGTTCGAAGGCCGGCGCATCGACTCCTTGAACGCGCACCGCATTGTGCAGGCCGGCATCGCCCGCACCTTCCAGCTGCCGTCGATGCCACGCAAGATGTCCGTGGCCGAGGTCGCCATGGCGGCGTCGACCGAGCATCACGGCGTGTGGGAAAACCTGTTCGGCTCGCGCGCGGCGGGGCTGGCCGAGACACGCGCACGGGCGCGTGCCGGCGCGTTGATGGACCAATTGCTGCTGACGCCGGTGCGCGATTTGTCGGCGGCGGCGATCTCGGGCGGGCAAAAGAAATTGCTGGGCATCGTCTGCGCGCTGATGGCCCAGCCGCGCATGCTGATGCTGGACGAGCCCACGGCCGGCGTGCACCCAAACCTGCGCAGCGACATTGTCCGTGCGTTGCAGCGCCTGAATGATGGAGGTATGACGATTGTGATTGTCGAGCACGACATGCATTTCATCCGCGAAGTCTGCCATCGCTGCATCGTGCTGGACCGTGGCCACATCGTGGCCGATTGCCGGCCGGATGAACTGGCGTCCAATGAACGGGTGTTGCAGGCGTATCTGGGCGGCGCGGCGGCCAAGCCCGCTGGCGGCACCACGGCCACGCCGGTACTGCGCATGGGAGCTGCTTGATGAGCGAAAAAATGATCGACGTGCAAAACGTTGTTGCTGGCTACACCCGCGACGTGGACATTCTGCGCGGCTTGTCGCTGCATGCAGGCCAATCTGAAATCGTGACGCTGCTGGGACCCAACGGTTGCGGCAAATCGACCTTGCTGAAAACCATCGCCGGCTACCTCAAGCCGCGCGAAGGCCAGGTCGTGCTGAAAGGCAAAGACATCTCGCGCTTTCCCGTGCACGAGAAAATCCTGCGTCACGGCCTGGGCTTCGTACCGCAAACCGAGAACGTGTTCACGGCGTTGTCGGTGCGCGAAAACCTGCTGGTGGGCGGCAATGCGCTGGACAAGGCGCAGTGCCTGGCGCGCGTGCGCACCTTGTGCGAACACTACCCCGTGCTGCAACGCAAGCTAGATGCGCCCGCCGCGTCGTTATCCGGCGGCGAACGGCAAATCCTGGCGCTGGCGCGCGCGCTAATGCCTTCGCCGGGCCTGTTGCTGCTGGACGAGCCATCGGCAGGGCTGTCACCCAAGACGCTGGGCGAAGTGTTCGAAGCCATCCAGCGCATCCGCGCCAAGGAAGGCGTGACGATACTGATGGTGGAGCAAAACGCCATGGAAGCGCTGCGCATTTCCGACCGCGCGTACGTGCTATCGATGGGCACGGTGGCCATCACCGGGCAGGCCGAGGCGTTGATGAACGACGCAAAGGTGCGCGAACTGTACCTGGGCGGCCGCGCGGCGTAGGAACGCTCAGCCGTCTTCGCGCATGCGGTGCATGGCGACCAGGTTTTTCTTGGTTTCGATGATGTGCGCTTCCACCAGGCGCGCGGCCAACGCGCCGTCCTGCGCACGACAGGCTTCCAGGATGCGGTAGTGATCCGCCTGCGGCCCTTCCTTGCCGGTCGCCTGCGACATCATCTCGTGCGTGTAGCGGTCCGTGTTCAGGCCGTATTCCTCGATCAGCCGGCGCAGCCGCGTGTTGTTTGCCGGCGCGCAAAGCGCCAGGTGAAAACGGCGGTTCAGCTCGGCCCACTCCGACACCGAATCGGCCTCGTCGTAGGCCTTCAGGATGGCTTCCAAGGTGTCCAGGTCAGCCCGCGCCATGTTGGGCACGGCCGCGCGCACCGCGTAGCCTTCCAGCGCGATGCGGATGTCCAGCAGCTCACAGATCTGGTCCACGTCCATGCGGATGACGACCGCGCCCCGGTTCAGGTGATACGCCACCAGCCCTTCGGTTTCCAGCTGGCGCAACGCTTCGCGCACCGGAATGCGGCTGGCCTGAAAGCGCGTGGCCAGGGCGTCCTGCTTTAGCGGCGTGCCCGCGGGCAAGGCGCCCGTCAGGATCTCATAGCGCAACTGGTCGCGGATGCGGTGCGGCAAGGCCTGGGCTTTACTGGACGTGCCCTTCGTTTTGGTGATGCTCATGACTCTCGGGTATCTATGGGGCGAAGGACGGCGGCCTGCGGCAAACGTCGATGAAAGTGGATCCAACGGCGGGCTCCCATCGTAGCCGAACGAACCGGGATCGGGAACCGCCGCCGTCCACGCAGGGCATGGCGAGTGTCTGCGCCGTTTTTCAGGGACACCATCATGACGCGGGCCTGATCCGGGTACAGCGCCAGACCCGGCATCCCGCCTGGCTTTACGCGTCCGTCCGCCCAAACTGATCCGCTTTTTTATTCCATTTCTGAATCTGTACTGCATCGCGCTGCGGATCTACCGTTCGACAGGTAGGACACCCGTTTATCAGGAAGACCGCTATGCATGGCGACGCGCTATTGCTTGCCCGAATACAGTTTGGGTTCACCATTTCATTTCACATCGTTTTTCCCGCCATCACGATCGGCCTGGCCAGCTACCTGGCGGTGCTGGAAGGCTTCTGGCTGCGCACGGGCAAAACCGTCTATCGCGACCTGTATCACTTCTGGACCAAGATCTTTGCCGTCAACTTCGGCATGGGCGTGGTGTCCGGCCTGGTGATGGCGTACCAGTTCGGCACCAACTGGAGTTTTTTCTCGGACTTCGCAGGCAGCGTGACGGGGCCGCTGCTGGCGTACGAAGTGCTGACCGCCTTTTTCCTGGAAGCCGGCTTCCTGGGCGTAATGCTGTTCGGCTGGACGCGCGTCGGCCCGGGCCTGCACTTTTTCTCGACCATCATGGTGGCGCTGGGCACGCTGGTGTCGGCCACGTGGATCCTGGCGTCAAACAGCTGGATGCAGACGCCGGCCGGCTACGAGATCCTGGACGGGCGCGTCGTGCCCACCGACTGGCTGGCCGTGATCTTCAACCCCTCGTTTCCGTATCGCCTGGCGCACATGGGCATCGCCGCCTTCCTGGCCACCGCGTTGATGGTGGGCGCGTCCGGCGCGTGGCACTTGCTGCGCGGCGACCGCAGCCCCGCCGTGAAGAAGATGTTCGCCATGGCCATGGGCATGCTGCTGCTGGTGGCGCCGCTGCAAGCGGTGGTGGGCGACTTTCATGGCCTCAATACCCTGAAGCACCAACCCGCGAAGATCGCCGCCATTGAAGGCCATTGGGACAACGAACCGGGCGCGGGCGTGCCGCTGACGCTGTTCGGCATTCCCGACATGGCGCGCGAAGAAACGCGCTTTGCGCTGAACGTGCCGCGCTTGGGCAGCCTGATCCTGACGCATAGCTGGGACGGCCAGTTCCCGGGGCTGAAGTCCTATCCGCCCGAAGACCGCCCCAATGCCACCGTGGTGTTCTGGTCGTTTCGCATCATGGCCGGGCTGGGCATGCTGATGATTCTGCTGGCCGGCTGGGCGCTGTGGACGCGCTGGCGCGGGCGGCTGTACGAGTCGCGCGCGCTGCAACGCTTTGCGCTGTGGATGGGGCCGTCCGGCATTGTCGCCATGCTGGCCGGCTGGTACGTCACCGAGATCGGCCGTCAACCCTGGATCGTCTACGGCGTGATGCGTACGGCCGAGGCGGCCACGCCGCATGGCGTTGGCGAACTGACGTTGACACTGGCCTTGTTCGTGGCGGTCTACCTGCTGGTGTTCGGCGCGGGCGTGTCGTACATGCTGCGCCTGATTCGCATGGGCCCCAGCCCCGCGCCCGGCCACGCGCCGCTGTCGGGTGGCCCGGGCGAAGCGCGCCAGCCGTCACGCCCGCTGTCCGCCGCGTCCACGCTGGCGGGGGTGGAACCCGCGCCGCACAACCGTTCTGGAGTCTGACGCCATGGGCATCGACCTTGCATTGATATGGGCCGTCATCATTCTGTTCGGCGTGATGATGTACGTGGTGATGGACGGCTTCGACCTGGGCATCGGCATTCTGTTTCCGCTGATCCGCAACCGCGATGAACGCGACGTCATGGTCAACACCGTGGCCCCCGTCTGGGACGGCAACGAGACCTGGCTGGTGCTTGGAGGCGCGGGGCTGATGGCGGCGTTTCCGTTGGCGTATGCGGTGATCCTCAGCGCGCTGCACCTGCCGCTCGTGTTCATGCTGCTGGGCCTGGTGTTTCGCGGCGTGGCGTTCGAATTCCGCTTCAAGGCCGACGAACACCATCGCCCTTATTGGGACCTGGCCTTTGTCTTTGGCTCGGTCACCGCCACGTTCTTCCAGGGCGTGACGCTGGGCGCCTACATCGAAGGGATTCCGGTGGTGGGGCGCGCCTATCACGGCGGCGCGTGGGACTGGATCAGCCCGTTCTCGCTGTTCACCGGCGTGGGGCTGGTGGTGGGCTATGCCTTGCTGGGCTGCACCTGGCTGATCATGAAAACCGAAGGTCGGCTGCATCGCCACATGTGCGATATCGCCCGGCCGCTGACGTTGACGCTGCTGGCCGTGATCGCGGTGCTTAGCGTGTGGACGCCGCTGGCGCAGCCGCAGATTGCGCAGCGCTGGTTCAGCCTGCCCAATATGTTCTGGTTTTTCCCGGTGCCGGTGCTGGTGGCCGCCGCCGGCTTCGAGCTGATCCGGCGCGTGCGCGCCACGCCCGCCGCCGGGCCGTTCATGCTGTCGCTGGCGCTGGTGTTTCTAGCCTACACGGGCCTGGGCATCAGCATCTGGCCCGCCATCATTCCGCCTGACGTCTCCATCTGGACGGCCTCCGCGCCGCCGCAAAGCCAGGGCTTCGCGCTGGTCGGCGCGTTGCTGATCATTCCGATTATCCTGGCCTACACGGCGTGGTCGTACTACGTGTTTCGCGGCAAGGTTCGCACCGGCGAGGAGTTCCATTGATGCGTGTCTGGACAACATCTGCCTGGCCGCGCCGCCTGCTGTGGCTGGCGCTGCTGTGGGCCGCCAGCGTCGCCACCTTGGGCGTGGCGGCCTACGCGCTGCGGCTTCTGATGCGCGCCATCGGCATGTCGACATGACGGCGCACCGTCACACCCGTGTACCGCAACCGCCCTCTTTTTCCCCTTTTTGAAACGACACCGCCATGAAGCGCTATGAACGGTTGACCGAAGACATCACCGCCTCCATCAGTTCCGGCTTGTTGCAAGTCGGCGACCGCCTGCCCTCGGTGCGGCAGACCAGCACCAGCCGGGGCGTCAGCCCATCAACGGTGTTCAAGGCCTATTACCTGCTGGAAGCGCGCGGCCTGATCCGCGCGCGCGATCGGTCCGGCTACTACGTGCTGCGCGCCCCGCACGCCGCGCTACCGGAACCCGACGCCCTGTCCAGCGCCACCGCCGGGCGTCACCCGGTGGACGTCAGCGACAACGTGCTGCAAGTGCTTAACGCCACGCTGCGCCGCGACATGGTGCCGTTTGGCTCGGCCTTTCCCAGCCCGTCGCTGCTGCCCTACGCGCGGCTGGGCAAGTTCATGGCGTCGGCGGCGCAGCGGCTGGATCCGTGGGGTTCCATTGACGACCTCAGCCCGGGCGACGCGGCGCTGCGCCGCGCCATTGCATTGCGCTATCTGGCCGATGGCCTGTCGGTGCCGGTGGACGACATCATCATCACCAACGGCGCGCTGGACGCGCTGAACCTCAGCCTGGCGGCGGTGACCCAGCCGGGCGATGCGGTCATCGTCGAATCCCCCACCTTCTATGCCGCGCTGCAATCGCTGGAGCGCAACCAGCTGCACGCCATCGAAGTGGCCACGCATCCGCGTGAAGGCATCGACCTGCAAGCACTGGAACGCGCCATCGTGCAGCACCGTCCGCGCGCCTGCTGGCTGATGACCACGTTTCAGAACCCGCTGGGCAGCCTGATGCCCGACAGCAAGAAAGAAGCGCTGGTCAAGCTGCTGACGCGCCACGGCGTGGCGCTGATTGAAGACGACGTTTACGGCGAGCTGTACTTTGGCGAACAACGGCCGCGCCCGGCCAAGGCGTTCGACAAGGAGGGCATCGTGATGCATTGCTCGTCGTTCTCGAAGACGCTGGCGCCGGGTTATCGCGTGGGCTGGGTCGCGGGGGGACGCTACACCCGGCAGATCATGCGCAACAAGCTGACCACCAGCCTGGCCACCGCCGCGCCCACCCAGGCCGCCATCGCGGCCTATCTGGAAAAAGGCGGCTACGACCGCCACCTGCGCCAGTTCCGGCAGGCGCTGGCATTGCAGCAGGGCGAACTATTGCAGGCCGTGGCGCGCTACTTTCCCAAAGGCACGCGCGCCACACGCCCGGCCGGCGGCTACTTCGTTTGGGTAGAGTTGCCCGAGCATATCGACACGCTGAAGGTGCATCGGGCGGCATTGGATCACGGCATCAGCATTGCACCAGGGCCGTTGTTTTCGTCATCGGGCGCGTTCGGAAATTTCATGCGTCTTAACCACGGGCACCCCTGGAGCGTCGACATGGAACAAGGCATGGTGACGTTGGGCAAGCTGATGGCTGGAGGGTAATGCGGCGTGCCGGTTGAGAACGACCGGCAGGCGCTCAGCGCCGCGTGTCGGCGCCCGCGCGCGCGGCTTCCACGTCCTGCATCAGGCTGGCTGCTTCGTGACGCAAAGGCATCACCACCCGGCCTTGGCGGTCGATAGCGCCCCATTGGCCGCCCGCCATGTAGTAGTGCTCGCCCCCGGCGGCAGGCACCTTGCGGCAGCCCTGGCACACCACGGCCAGCCCGCCTTCAAAACGGTCGACCCAATCGTAAGGCGTCGTGATGACGCGATTGAGCTGGGCGTCGTAATACGCCATGCCGCCTGACCACGGCCCGCGTGTCAGCCCGTCTTCAAAGTCGTCGGCGAAATTGTCGTACGTGACCACGGCCACGGACTTGCCGTCGGGCCGTACCCATCGCCATGACCCGTGCGTGTATGCCGGCGACAAGCCGTCCGCGTTGAAATCCATGCGCGCCAGCGCCTGGGCAGCGAAAGTCAGCGTGTCGCCGTCGACACGCGCGCAATGGTCCTGGGATTCCAGCGAGCCGCCCTCGTGCTTGGCGGCGTACAGGCATTGCAGGGGATAGGACGAAACGGGGTCAGCGGCAGGGGCGGCGGGCGCGGCAGCCAGCAGGGCAAGCAACAGGGTCGTCAACATGGCGGCGATCCTAGCATGCTGGCCGGGGTCCGCAAGCCCCGGTGTACGGCGCCCGCCGGGAAGGCAAGGCTGTCATTCGCGGGTACGATCGGCGGCCCGGCGGCCGCTATTCGCCCCCTGTGCGTCAGTTCGCCGTCGCGCCCGAATCCTTCACCGCTTTCGCCCAGGCCGCGATCTCGCTCTGGATGAACGTGCCGAACGCGGCGGTGTTCAGGGTGGACGCGGCAGCGCCTTCTTCCATCAGGCGCTGCTTGACCGCGGGCGCGGCCAGCGCACCGCTTAACGCCGCGTTCAGCTTGTTGACCACCTCGGGCGGCGTGCCGGCCGGCGCAACCACGCCGTGCCACGACACCGCCTGGAAGCCGGGCAGGCCGGACTCGGCCATCGTCGGCACGTCGGGCATGGCCGGCGAACGCTCGGGCGAGGTCACCGCCAGCGCGCGCAGCGTGCCTGCCTTCACGTGCGGCAACACGCCCGGAATGGTGGTGAACATGAAGTCGATCTGACCGCCGATCAAATCCGTGATGGCCGGGCTGCCGCCCTTGTACGGCACGTGCGTGAATTGCAGCTTGGCCGCGCTCTTGAACATCTCGCCTGCCAGATGGCCAGGCGTGCCGGCGCCCGCCGAGCCCATGTTCGTCTTGTCGCCCTGCCCGCGCAGGTAGGCGATCAATTCCTGCACGTTGGCCGCCTTGACGTTGGGCCCGATGACCAGCACGTTGGGCACCGTGGCCAACAGCGTGACGGGCGTGAAGTCCTTCACCGCGTCATACGAAATGCGCGAGTACAACGACGGGTTGATGCCATGCGTGCTGGCGGTAGCCAGCAGCAGCGTGTAGCCGTCCGGCGCGGACGAGGCCACCTGCTTGGCCGCGATGGTGCCGTTGGCGCCGCCCTTGTTGTCGATGACGATGGTCTGGCCCAGCGTCTTGGCCGCTTGCGCCGCAACCGTGCGCGCCAGGATGTCGGACGTGCCCCCGGCGGAATGCGGCACCACCAGCGTGATGGGCTTGGTTGGGAAAGATTGCGCGTGCGCCACCGGCAACGCCGGCAGCAAACAGGCGGCCAGCGCAACGCGCGCCAGCAGTCGGGTTTGGATCATTGAAGTCTCCTCGTTTGTCATCGGATGCGGCGCCCTCGCCGGGGCGCCGTCATGCCCGCGTGGCGCGGGTGGGGTCGGGTCGGGTCAGATCAATCGGAGCCCAGTTGCAGCTTGTTCGGCTGGCGCTTTTCGATAGACCACTTCAGCAGCGCCGCCGAACGGTAGATACCGTGCGCGAACTTGCCGTAGGGCAGCGTCAGGAACAGGGCCATCACCACGCCCAGGTGTATGGCCAACAACAGCGCCATCGCGCCGCCATCGCGCCCGGCAAGCAAGGCCAGCCCCGTGGCGCTGGTCAGGAACAGCAGCACGATGAAGCCGCGATCCATCGGCTTCTGTGCCGCGTCGCCCTGTTGCGGATGGCGCTTGATGTTCAACCACAGCAAACCGGCCGGCCCGATCAGCAAGCCGATGCCCCCGGCCGTACCCAGCAACACCGGCGCGCTCAGCAACGGATACGGCGCCTGCTGATTCAGCAGATAGTGGTACAGCGTGGCCACGCAGGTGGCGGCAAAACACAGCATGAAGCCGTAAAAGGTGAAGTGATGAAAACGCCGGCGCCACAAGGTGAACGCATCGTCGGCGTTGTTGCAGCCCTTGCCGTGGCCGCCGTCCAGATAGCGCAGGCGCAGCGCGTCGTGCGCGGCCTCGGCCACCGCCGCGCCGGATGCCGCCCCCGGGCTGACGTTGCGCCAGAAGCGCGTGACGCCCACGCCCAGGGCCAACATCGAAAAACCAAACACCACGCCGAACATCAGCGCCAGCGTGTTGTGCGGGAACACGGCGTAGAAATTGCCGGCCATGGGTTCATGAAACAAGCCGCCCGCCATCAACACGGCCAGCACCAGGAACAGCGCCAAGCCGGCGGCAGTGGCCAGCGACAAGGCCAGGCCGTTGCGCTTGTACAGCGAGCCCAGCGCGGCCGGCCAGGCGTAGTCGGTGTAGGTCTGCACCCGCACCTTGGCCATCGCCTGCGGCACGTTCACCGCAAATTCATGTGGTGGCGCGTACTGGCACGCGTGCAGACAGGCGCCGCAGTTGTGGCAGAGGTTGGCCAGGTAGTTCAGGTCGGCCTTGCCGAATTCCAGGCGGCGTGTCATGGCGGGAAACACCGCGCAAAAGCCTTCGCAATAGCGGCAGGCGTTGCAGATCTGCATAACGCGCGCCACTTCGGTTTCGTCTTCGGTCAATGCGTCCGCTTGCGGCTTGGCGTTCTTGCCGCGCCACTGGACGGGGTGTTCGACCATGGCGGCGGGCATCGCGGGTTGCTCGGCCACGGCGGGGCTGCCGGGCGTCGAAGCATGCGGGGTGGAAAACGACTGGGCCTCGCGGGCCAGGGCTTCAAGCTGCTTCATGTCGTGCTCTTTGCAAGGGTCTGGGCGCGCGCGGCGGCGGCGGCCCGGGTGCCGGCAATGCGGCCGAACGCCGTGCCGATGGACATGCCCACGCCGGCCGTATAGCCCTTGCCCAGCACGTTTCCGGCCATCATTTCGCCGGCCACGAACAGGTTGTCGCTGGGCACGTCGTTAAAGCGCACGGCGGCGGTGTCGTCCACCTTCAAGCCCAGATAGGTAAAGGTGATGCCGGGGCGCAGCGCGTAGCCGTAGAACGGCGCGGTGTCGATGGGCCGTGCCCAATGCGTCTTGGCGGGCGCGATGCCTTCTGTGTGGCAGTCGTCCAGCGCGGTGTGGTCAAAGGTACCGACACGGCACGCGGCGTTGTAGTCGCGCAAGGTCTGTGCAAAGGTGGCCGGGTCCAGCCCTAGCTTGTCGGCCAGTTCGGGCAGCGTGTCCGCCTTCACGCCCGGAAACACGGGCGGCATGAAGCGGCCGATGGCCTTGGCGTCGATGATGGAATAGGCGATCTGCCCGGGCTGCATGGCGGTCAGCCGGCCCCAGATGGCATAGCGCTTGGGCCAGAAGTCTTCGCCTTCGTCGTAAAAGCGCACAGCGTCGCGGTTGACCACCACGCCCAGCGACACGCAGTCGATGCGCGTACAGATGCCGCCGTCGTACAGCGGCGCGCGCGCGTCGATTGCCACGCAGTGCGATTGCGAGGGGTCGCCGATGCCGTCCGCCCCCGCGTCCAGCATGAATTTCAGCAGCACGCCCATGTTGAAGCGCGTGCCACGGATCAGGAAATTGTCGGCCGGCCATTCGCCGCGTTCGTTCTGGCCCCAGGCCTCGCGCAGCCATTCGCGGTTGGACTCGAAGCCACCCGCCGCCAGCACACAGGCGCGCGCCTCGATGCGTTCGTCGCCGATGCGGGCGGCCTTGAAACGGCCGTCTTCCAGCTCCAGCGCATCGACCGGCGCGTTGTAGCGGATCTGCACGCCCAGCGCTTCGGCACTGCGGTAATACGCGTTCACCAGCGCTTTGCCGCCACCCATGAAAAAGGCGTTGGTGCGTGCCACATGCAGCGCGCCCGACAGCGGCGGCTGAAAGTTCACGCCATGGCGGCGCATCCAGTCGCGGCACGTGGATGATTCGCGGATGACCAGGCGCGCCAGATGTTCGTTGGTCTGTCCGCCAGTGACTTTCAGCAGGTCTTGCCAGTATTCCTCTTCGGGATAGGCGTCGATCAACACGTCTTGCGGCGCATCGTGCATGCAGCGCAAATTGCGCGTGTGCTGCGAATTGCCGCCGCGCCATTCGCGCGGCGCGGCTTCCAGCAGCAACACGCTGGCGCCGGCCTCGCGCGCCATCAGGGCCGCGCACAGCGCCGCGTTGCCCCCTCCCACCACCAAGACGTCCACCATGCCATCGTCCCCAATTCAATGGGCTGACTGTACTGACGGGGCGGCGTCCGCGATATCAGGCGGGCGTCAACGGGTCTTCACGAATCGTGAAGGGCTACGACGGCCCATTTGCCCTGTTGCGCCAGCGTGCGCGAGACGTCGGCCAGCACCAGGCGCGCGGCCAGCGCGGCGGGCGACAGTTCGTCGTCGGACAGACTGACCAGCAGATTGGGACGGAACAAGTGGGCGTCGTCGATGCGGGCCATGTGCAACTGCCCGGGCGCAATACGCGCGGTGGCGGAGCTGGGCTGGATGGTGGCGGCGCTGCCCAGCTGCACCACGTCCATCAACAGCGACAAGCCATCGACCTCGGCCACCACGCGCGGCGTCTGGCCCAGTTGCAGGAAGGCGTTGTTGACCAGCGCGCGCAAGCCATGGCGGCCGCTGGGCAGCACCAAGGGCAGATGCGCGATGTCGGCCAGCCGCGTCGTGTCGCCGCCCGGCACCCCGGGCATGTCGCGACGCGCGCACAGGAACAGCGGCTCGTCCAGCAGCGGCATGATGCTCCAACGGCGCGCGGATTCGGCCTGGAACACGATGGCCAGGTCCAGTAACCGGCCGTTGAGCATGTCGGCCAGGTGGCCCGACAGCGCCTCGACCAGATGCAGCCGGATGTCCGGGTAGCGTTCGTTCATGGCTTGCAGGAACGGCGCGCCCAAAATGGCGGCGGTGGTTGATGACAGGCCCACGCTGACGTGGCCGGCCAGCCGCGCCTGTTGCGCGGCCTGCACGGCGTCATCCGCGTGGCGCAAGGCCAGCTGCGCCTGCCGAAAAAACGCCAGCCCGGCATCGGTCGGCACCACGCCGCTGGCGCTGCGCTGCAACAGCCGCGTCGACAGCTCGCCCTCCAGCCGGCTGATCTGCTGGCTGAGGGCCGACGTGACCATGCCGATGGACATCGCCGCGCGGCCGATGCTGCCGGCCTCGACCACGCGCACGAAGTAACGCAGCTGGCGCAGTTCCATGCCTAGCTCGGAATGGTCAGGCCCCGCACCACGGCCGGGCGCGCGACAAACGTTTCCAGCACGCGGGCCACGTTCGCAAACTGCGGGAAGCCGACCAGCTCGCCCGCTTCGTAGAAGCCGACCAGGTTGCGTACCCACGGGAAGATGGCGATGTCGGCAATGGTGTATTCGTCACCCATGACCCAGTCGCGGCCTTCCAGGCGCTGGTCCAGCACGCCCAGAAGGCGCTTGGCCTCGGCCACGTAGCGGTCGCGCGGGCGCTTGTCTTCGTAGTCCTTGCCGGCGAATTTATGGAAGAACCCCAGCTGGCCGAACATGGGGCCGATGCCGCCCATCTGGAACATCAGCCATTGCAGCGTCTCGTAGCGTTCGGCCGTGTCCGTCGGGATGAACTGGCCGGTCTTGCTGGCCAGGTAGATCAAGATGGCGCCCGACTCGAACAGCGCCAGCGGCTTGCCGCCCGGGCCGTTGGGATCAAGGATGGCCGGGATCTTGTTATTGGGGCTAAGGGACAGGAATTCCGGAGAAAACTGGTCTTGCTTGTCGAAAGCCACCCGATGGGGCTCGTAGGGCAGGCCGATTTCTTCCAGCAGGATCGACACCTTCACGCCGTTGGGCGTGGGCAGCGAATACAGCTGGATGCGGTCGGGATGCTGGGCGGGCCACTTCTTGGTGATGGCGAACGAGTCTAGGGAGGTCATGCGGGGTTTCTCCAGAGGAGGCGGACATCGGGTTGGGGAATTGCGCCGACAATCCTAGCGCATACGGGCAGAAATCCGGCTGAAAATTACCGGCGGGCGGGGTGACGCGCCTGCCTGCCGGGGCCGGGCCTGCGGCTAGCGCGCCCCGAGCCTGGACACGCGCAGCAAGGCCCAACGCACCGCCGTCGTCGCCAGGGCAATGGGCAGCACCAAGGGCCATTGCGCCAGAAACAGTTCACGCGTGGCCTCGCCCCACGCCCAGGTGTTGCCGAACACGATCGGCGCGGGCGGCGCCAGGTAAAGCGCCAGCAGCGCCGCCGCAAACGTCGCCGAAAGCCCCGCGACCGCGCGGCCCGCCACGGTCAGGCGGGCACCGGCCAGGCGCTCGGCAAGGGTCAACAGCAGCAGCCCGGCCAGCCCCGCCAGCACGGCGTCGGCGTAGAAATCGCGAGGTCCGTAGAGGTAAGGCGCGTCGGGCACCGCCCAGCCGTAGGCGCCCGTGGTCAACAGCGACGTCAGGCAAGCGCCAAAGAGCGCGGCGGCGCCGGCCAACAGCAGGAAATCGCAGAGTCGGGGTAGAAGTTTGAGCATGAAGGCTGGGGTCGGATCGGTGGAAAAACGGCGAACGGGCGCAGCATGCCACAGGTGGCGGCGGATGCGGCGGCGCGGGGATGAGGACGTGGCGTGGCGGGTCGGTCGCGTCGGTCGGGTCGGCTTAGCGGTGGGACGGTCGGCGGCGACATCTGCAACTGCGCTACATTGATCGGCGTTCCGCCTTCGCCTCGTCCCGTCCATGCGCGCGCCCCGCTTGCTGTTGACCTTGTTGCTGGCCACCGCCCTGCCCTGGCCGGGCATGGCCGTTTCGTACGCCGCCCCGATAGCCACCGCCTCGACGTTTCCGGCAGCCGTGCTGGCCGATCAGCGCTACGGCCCCGACCCCGCCCAGATCGCCGATGTCTATCTGCCCGATGCATCGACACAGCACGGCCGACCCGCCCCCGTGCTGGTCGTAGTGCACGGCGGCTCATGGAAAGGCGGCGACAAGGCCACGCCCGACGTCGTGCAGGACAAGCTGGCCTACTGGCTGCCCCGGGGTTACGCCGTGGTCTCGGTCAACACGCGGCTGATGCCGCAAGCCCGCCCGGCCGCGCAAGCCGAAGACCTGGGGCGGGCCATCGCGTGGATCGGCCAGCAGGCCGCCCGCTGGCACGCCGACCCGGACAACCTGTTCGTCATGGGCCATTCATCAGGCGGCCACCTGTTGACCTTGCTGGCCGCCGACGCCGCGATGCGCCAGCGCACGGGCGCCCCCTTGTGGCGGGCCAGCATCATCCTGGACGGGGCGGGCTTCGATCTGCTGGACGTCATGCCGCGCCCGCACGCCTCGTTTTACGACGAGGCCTTCGGCGCGGACCCCGCCGAATGGGCGCAGGCGTCGCCCGCCGCGCAACTGACCGGGCCACAGCCGCCCGCGCTGTTCGTCTGTTCCACATTGCGGCCCGACCCGTGCCGACGGGCGCAGCGCTACGCCGACCTGTTGACGGCACAAGGCGGCCAAGCCGCGCTGTTCGGCGTTGCCCGCAACCACGCGCAGGTCAACGCCGACGTCGGTGCCGACAACGAGGCCACCCGCGCAATCAACGCCTTCATCACCGCACGACTACAGCGGTAGAAGCCGTCAGCGCGATAGGACGCAGGCGGAACCGTCCGGCTGCGATCGGTGTCGATCAAAAACGGTCGCCAGCAATCGGGACCGACAAGCAACAGGCCGCGCGTTCGTGACACAATCTGGCCCGCCTCAATGACGGGCGGGCCGCCCTCGTGCCCGCCACCTCCATGCCCCAGTTCACCCTGCACCGCCTGACCTCGCTGATCCTGACCGCCGCCGGCCTGCTGGCCTTGCCGGGCGCTCACGCCGAACCCGCGACGGTGGGCGATATGCCGCCCCCTATGGCGCCCCCTATGGCGCCCGCCGTGACGCCCGCCGTGCTGCCCCCTGTGCTGCCCAGCGATTCTCAAGCTGCCACACCCGCCGCGCCTTCCGCTGCCGCCCTTACCGAGCCCCCGCCCGGCATGGCCCAGTACGGCCGGGGCACCCATGGCCAGACCCTGACCCTGACACTGCTCAGCGACCACACCAGTGCGCTCGCGCCTCACACGCCGTATCGCCTGTTCCTGACGGGCAAGAAAGAGTTCATTGAAGACACGCCCAGCCAGGACGGCATCCTGCACGGCGTCACCGACGACCAGGGCCGTACCGCCTGGGTCTGGACCGACAAGCCACACGACCCCGACGACTTCACGCTGATCCGACGCGTCGGCGACGGCGCATGGGGCCACTTCTTCCAGCTGCATTCCAGCAGCAGCACCAAAGAACCGGTACCGGCGTGGCCCTACATCCTGACCATGCGCCAGCGCTGGGGCGAGCAATGGGTAGACCTGGGCTACACCACGCGCCAAGGCGCCACGGCCTACTTCAGCCACGACACGCCGGCCGTGCCCATATCCTTGTCCATCGAGTCGCCCGTCACCGACAACCACGCCTGCTTCGACGAACTGGACGCCATCAACCGCAAGTTCAGCCAGGGCGACGTCGACGGCGCGCATGCCCTGATCGGCGCGATGCACTGCGCCGCCACCCCGCAACAACAGTTGAACCTGGCGCAATTGCTGTTGATGGTCGGTCGGCAGGACGATGCCCGCCACTGGCTGATGCGGGCACGCGAATGGCGGTTTCCGCAATCCCTGAAACCCGTCGACACCGATTTGCTAAGCGACCGGCTGGACGTAGAGCGGCTGCTGGGCATGCCCGACCTGGCGCTGGCCGATGCCCAAACGCTGCAACAGCGTCAATCCAAGCTCGCCCGCGCAGGGCGCGCCAGCGACACGGACTGGGCCAACAACATCGCCTATTTTCTGGCGGACTTTCCGGACTACCTGCCCCAAGCCGAAGCCCAGGCGCGGCAATCGATCCGCGAGATGGGGCCGAACGCGTTCAACCAAGGCACCCTGGGCTGGATCCTGAGCCTGCAAGGCCACAGCGAAGAAGGGCTGCGCCTGCTGCATGTGGCGTATCGGGAGCTGTCCCGCAATGAAGAGCTGGTGGCCGACTATGGCCTGGCGCTATGGCAACACGACCGCCCTGAGCAGGCGGTGCGCCTGTGGGACGAGGCGCAGGCGCAATGCGTCTGGGGCCGGCGCCTGCACGACGCCATGCGCCAGGCGCAGTACCCGCACCCCTATTTCCAGCCGGCGGATTCCGACGCGGTCAAGGCGTATCGGCAGCGCTGCGACGCGCCTCGGACCAAACGCACCCACCGGCAACCGGTCGCCGCCCTATAATTTCTTCTCGCCTTGCCCCGGGGCAGCCGCAGGAGACCACCATGAAATCGACGTTGATTGCCTTGCTGACCACGCTTGCCATCTCTGCCTTGGTAAGCGCTTGCACCAACAGCCCCGGTGGCCCGCCGCACCCCGGCGCCGTCAATCCCTACAGCAGCGGCGGCTTTAACGACGCTGGCCCGAATTACCCCGACACGGGCCGCTGACAAGCCCCCGGCTTTTCCTTGCCCGCGTTGTTGCCGCGTCATTGCCATTGCACGCGGGTCGGTGCGCCAAACGCATAACAGCTTTGTGCCTCGGGTGCATCCCGCCGCAAGCCGGAAATCCTAGACTACCTGCACATCACAGGAGTCAAGGAGAAGGCTTTGCAGCCGCTGTTATCAAACGTGAAAGTGCTGGACCTGAGCCGCATTCTGGCCGGCCCCTGGGCCAGCCAGATCCTGGCCGATCTGGGCGCGGACGTCATCAAGGTCGAGCGGCCGGGCCTGGGCGACGACACCCGGTCCTGGGGCCCGCCTTTCCTGAAAGACGAGCACGGCCAGGACACCACCGACGGCGCCTACTTCATCGCCACCAACCGGGGCAAGCGGTCCATCACGCTGGACTTGCAGACGCCTGAAGGGCAGGCGCTGGTCAAGGACCTGTGCCGCGACGCGGACGTGGTGCTGGAGAACTACAAGGTTGGCACCCTGGCGCGCATGGGGCTGGACTATGACTCGCTGGCCAAGATCAATCCGCGCCTGGTGTATTGCTCGGTCACCGGCTTCGGGCAGACCGGCCCGCGCGCCGCCGAGCCCGCGTACGACTTCCTGATCCAGGCCATGGGTGGCCTGATGAGCGTCACGGGCGAACGCGACGACAAGCCCGGCGGCGGCCCGCAAAAGGTGGGCGTGCCCATCGTGGACCTGACCACCGGCGTCTACGCCGCGCTGGGCATCGTGGCCGCGCTGCTGCGGCGCTCGCAGACGGGCCAGGGCGAGTACATCGACGTCGCCATGCTGGACGTGCAGGTCGGCCTGTTGGCCAACCAGGCCATGAACTTCCTGCTGGGCAACCGCGTGCCGCGCCGCACCGGCACCGCGCATCCGAACATCCAACCGCAACGCACCTTTGTCTGCGCCGATGGCGACATCGTCATCGTCGTGGGCAACGACGCGCAATTTGCCGCGTTGTGCCGCCTGCTGGGCAAGCCCGAGCTGGCGCAAGACCCCCGCTACATCACCAACAGCCAGCGCGTGACGAATCAGGAAACGCTGGACCCGATCCTGGACGCCATCTTTCTTACGCAGCCGCGCGCGCACTGGCTGGCAGCGCTGAAGGCCGCCGGCGTGCCGGCCGGGTCGATCAACACCGTGCCTGAAGTGTTCGACGACCCGCAGGTGGCGCACCGCGCCATGTTGCGCCGCCTGCCGCACCCCACCGCCAAGAGCGTGCCGCAAGTGATGAACCCCCTGCGCTTCGCCACGGCTGACCTGCGCGCCGACCGCGCACCGCCCCTGCTGGGGCAACACACCGCCGAAGTGCTTGAAGAACTGGGCATGAGCGCGCAGCAGATTGCCGACCTGCGCCAGCGCAAGATCATTTGAACAAGACGGAGACACGGACATGACCATGCCCGACAACTTGACCGGCCCCTACACCGCGCTGGACGTCACACTTGAAGACGGCGTGGCCGTCATCCTGCTGGCCAACCCGCCGGTGAATGCGCTTAGCACCGACATGATGAACGAGCTGTCCTGGGTGCTGGACCGCATCTCGGAAACGCCCGAGGTGCGCGCCGTGGTGTTGTCCGGCCAGGGCAAGACGTTTTGCGCGGGCGCGGACTTGAAGAACCGCGCCGCCACCATCAAGGGTCCCGGCGACCTGCCGCAGCACTCGCGCCGCACCCGCGAGTGCTTTCATGCCATTCGCGAATGCGCCAAGCCCGTCATCGGCGCCATCAACGGCGCTGCGCTGGGCGCGGGGCTGGCCATCGTGGCCTCGTGCGACATCTTGCTGGCGGCATCGACGGCCGTGGTCGGCCTGCCTGAAATCAACGTCGGCCTGCTGGGCGGTGGACGCCATGGCATGCGGCTGTTCGGCCATTCCCGCTTGCGCCGCATGATGCTGACGGGCTTGCGCGTGGACGGCGACGAGCTCTATCGCCTGGGCATCGTCGAAGCCTCCGTGCCCGCCGACGCCTTGATGGATCGCGCCCTGGAATTGGCGCGCGAGCTGGCGTCCAAGAGCCCCTTGGCCACCGTGCTGGCCAAGCAAACGCTGAACGCCATCGAAGACATGAGCCTGCGCGACGGCTACCGCTACGAACAGGACATGACCGCCGCTATCGGCAAGACCGAAGACGCCCAGGAAGCGCGCCGCGCCTTTCTGGAAAAGCGGGCACCGGTGTTCCAGGGCAAATAAGGGGAAGACCGATGAGCCGAGCATTAGAGGGCGTCAAAGTCCTGGATTTAAGCCGCGTGTTCTCCGGGCCGTGGGCCGCGCAGATGCTGGCCGACTTTGGCGCCGAGGTCATCAAGGTCGAACGCCCGGGCCGGGGCGACGACGTCCGGCACCAGGGCTATCCAATGCCGGATCGCCATGGCGAACCCAGTCGGCAAACCTCGTCGTTTGTGGCGATGAACCGGGGCAAGAAATCCCTGACCATCGATATCTCCAAGCCCGACGGCCAGGCGCTGGTTCGCCGGCTTGCCGAGCGCGCCGACATCGTCATCGAGAACTTCAAGGCGGGCGACCTGCGCCGCTACGGGCTGGATCACGACGCGCTGTCCAAGGTCAACCCCCGGCTGGTGATTTGCTCGATCACCGGCTTCGGGCAGTCCGGCCCGTACAGCCATCTGCCCGGCTACGACCCGATCTTTCAATCCATGAGCGGGCTGATGAGCGTGACCGGGGTGCCCGATGGCGAACCCGGCGCGGGGCCGGTCAAGGCGGGGTATTCCGTGTCGGACATCACGGCGGGCTTTTACGCGGTGGCGGCCATACTGGCGGCGCTGCACCATCGGGACCAGATCTCCGGCGTAGGCCAGCATATCGACCTGGCCTTGCTGGACGCGCAGATTGCCGCCATGTCGCACATCGGCATGAACTATCTGGCAAGCGGCCAAGTGCCGGCGCGCATGGGGTCGGCCTCGCAGATCACCGCGCCGTTTCGCGCGTTTGCCTGCCGCGATGGACACCTGATGGTGGCGGTGGGCAACGACACGCAGTTTCGCGCCTTCTGCGCGGTGATCGGGCTGCCCGCGCTGGCCGACGACGCGCGTTTTACCAGCAACCCCAAACGCGCCGCCGCGCAAGCCGAGTTGTCGCGCCTGATCGAGCCGGCCATGCAGGCGCGCACCGCCGGCGAATGGAACGACGCGCTGGCTGCGGCCAACGTGCCCTGCGGTCCGATCTACACGATGGACCAGGTGTTTGAGGACCCGCAGGTACGACACCGCCAAGTGCTGGGCCGCATCGCGCATCCTGAACTGGGCGACATGCCAGTCATCAACAATCCCATCCATTTTTCCAAGACACCGATAGCGCCGGGCTTGCCGCCGCCCCTGCTGGGCGAGCATACGGCCGAGGTGCTGCGCGCCGAACTGGGGCTGTCCGACGACGAGATCGCGCGCCTGCACGCCGAGGGCATCGTATGAGCAGCGTGGACCCTGCCTTGATCGAAGAAATACGCGACAGCGCGCGTGATTTTTTGTCGCGCCGCGACCAGCGCCAGCGCAAGCGCTCGGCAAGCGGCGCCGATCGCGCCTATTGGCGCCAGATCGCCGACGCCGGCTGGCTCGGCATGAGCGTGCCGGAAACCTTCGGCGGGCTGGGCCTGGGCTGGCACGCGATGGCCGCCGTCATCGAAGAAGCCGGACGCGCGCAATTGCCCGAGCCGCTGGTGGGCGCGGGCGTATTGGGCGCAACCTTGCTCACGACAATCACGCCCCTGCCGGACTCCCCCTTGCGCGACACCCTGCTACAAGCGGTGTGCGATGGGACGCGGAGGATGGCGCTGGCCTGGCAAGAAACCGAAGGGCAGCTGGAAGCCGGCGAGGCCGCGGGCGTGTTCGGCGTCAGCGCCACCCCGCGCGAAGGCGCCTATGTCTTGAACGGCGAAAAGCGCCATGTCATTGCCGACGCCGCCGTGGACGGCTGGCTGGTAACGGCCGATAGCGAAGCAGGCACCCTGTTGTTCTACCTGGCCGCCGGCACGCCCGGCGTTACCGTGCGCCCCCATGCGCGCGCGGACGGCACGCCCGCCTGCCACCTGAGCATCGAATCGGCCATCGTGCCGGCCGACGCGCTGCTGTCCCAGGACGCTGTGCTGGACGCCGTGGACCATGCCCTGGATTACGGCCGCCTGATGCAATCGGCCGAATTGATCGGCGTGGCGCGGCAGGTGCTGGCCGATACGGTGGTCTACCTGAACACGCGCCAGCAATTCGGCAAGCCGCTGTCATCGTTCCAGGCACTGCAACACCGGCTGGTGGACGCGGCGCTACAGGTGGAGTTGGCGGCCAGCAGTTTGCAGGACGCGTTAACGACATTGGCCGACGCCACGGACCCGGACGTCGCCACCGCTCGCAAGGTTGCCGCCAGCCGGGTGAAGGCCCGCGCGGCGCGCGCCGGGCTGGACGCCACGCGCCTGGCGATTCAGTTGCACGGCGCCATCGGCTACACCGAGGAATGCGACGTCAGCCTGTATTTTCGCAGCGCCTTGCACCTGGCCGCGTGGCTGGGCAACGCCGCCGCGCATCGTCAACGCTACGGCGCACTGGCTGATGCGCCCGCGCCCCCGGCTGACGACACCGCCACGCCGTCATCGCCGGGGGAATTTCCCCGCGACGCCGACTGGAACGGCATGCCCGAAGCCGACTTCCGTGCGCTGTTGCGCCGCTTTTTTCACGCGCATTATCCCCAGCACCTGCGGCATGTGCCGTGGCGGCTGCATTGGGATGAGATCAAGCCGTGGTACTTCACGCTGTCGCGCCAGGGCTGGATTGCACCATCGTGGCCGCGCGAGCATGGCGGCATGGCCTTGTCGCCTGCGCGGCAGATCGCCTTCATCGAAGAGGCCGAGCGCCATGGCGTGGCGCGCGCACCCGACCAGGGCCTGGTCATGCTGGGCCCCATCCTGATCCGCTACGGCACCGAGGAACAACGCGCACGCTTCCTGCCGGGCATCCTGTCGGGCAAGGCCGTGTGGGCGCAGGGCTATTCCGAACCCAACGCAGGATCGGACCTGGCGGCGCTGCGATGCGAAGCCGTGATCGACGGCGACGACCTGATCGTGACCGGGCAAAAGACATGGTCGACGCTGGCGCAAGACGCCACGCACATGTTCATGCTGGTGCGTACCGACAAGACGGTGAAGAAGCAGGCGGGCATCAGCTTCCTGCTGGTGGACCTGGCCAGCCCCGGCATCAGCCGCCGCCCCATCCGCACGCTGTCCGGCCACGAAGAGTTTTGCGAAGTGTTCTTCGATCAGGTGCGTGTGCCGCGCGCCAACCTGGTGGGTGAACTGAACGCCGGCTGGGGTATCGCCAAGGCACTGCTGGGCTTTGAACGCTTGTTTTCCGGCAGCCCCAAGCACGCGAGCCATGCGCTGCAACAGATCTTCAGCATCGCGCGGCAACGCGGCCTGTTGGCCGACCCCGCCTTTACGGACCGCCTGGCTGAACTGCGGATGGACAGCGCCGACCTGACCGCCATGTACCGCGTGTTTGCCGATATGGCCCGGGCCGGTCGACCGTTGCCGCCGACGTTGTCGCTACTGAAAATCTGGGCCACCGAAACGCATGAACGACTGGGCGCGCTGCTGATCCAGATTGCCGAGGAATACGGCGGCGCCGACATGCGGCTGGGCTACGGCGATGGGGATCGGGATGGGAATGGCGGCGTGCAGGCGCTGGCGCCCTACCTCAACGCACTGGCCGCCACCATCTTCAGCGGCACCAACGAGATTCAACGCAACATCTACGCCAAACAGGTCCTGGGCCTGGACGGCGCATAACAACATCGCGCCGGCACGACTGGGCGCCATCAGGAGAGAGACAATGAAAAAAGCACCCGCATTGACGGTGGCCGCGGTATTGCTGGCCGCAACGATGGCGCCCGTGGCGCAGGCCGCGCAGCCCTGGCCCAGCCAGCCCATCCGCTTGATCGTGCCGTACCCGCCCGGCGGCTCGGTGGACAACCTGGCCCGCCTGCTGGCACCCGCGCTGGGCAAGCGGCTGGGGCAAACCATCGTCATCGAAAACAAGGCGGGCGCCAGCGGCACCATCGGCGTGGACGCAACCGTGCGCGCCGAGCCGGACGGCAACACGTTCGGCTTCGGCGTGCCGGGCGCCATCACCGGCCTGCCGCACGTCATGAAGGTGCCTTACAACGTCAGCACCATTCAGTATGTGTCGCTGGTGGCGCGCATTCCGCAAGTGGTCATGGTGAACCCGTCGCTGCCCGACACCACGCTGGCCGCCTTCGTCGCCAGCGCCAAGCAGCATCCGGGCAAATACAACTACGGCTCGGCCGGCAACGTGACCACGCCCCATCTGGGCGGCGAACTGCTGAAGCAGCAAACGGGCATCGACATCATGCACGTGCCGTACAAGGGCGCCGCGCCCGCCGTGACGGCCTTGCTGTCCAACGAAGTGCAGATGTTCCCGGGTGACGCGTCTGCCGCCTTGGGCTTCATCAAGGCAGGCAAGCTGCGCGCGCTGGCGGTGGCCAGCCCCGAACGCTTTGAGGGCCTGCCCGACGTGCCCACCACCCGCGAGGCGGGCTTTCCCGGCGTGATCGTGGAATCGAACTACGGCATCATCGCGCCCACCGGCACGCCCAAGGACATCGTCGACAAGATGGCGGCGGCCATCGCCCAGTCCCTGGCGGAACCCGAACTGCGCCAGAAGATGATCGACCAGGGCGCCATTCCGGCGGCAAGCACGCCGGACCAGTACCGCACGCTGATGGAAACCGAATCCAAGAAATGGGGCGACGTGATCCGACGCGGCAAGCTTGGGCTGGAATGACCCGTTGCCACGCGCTTTGCCGTACGCTTATGCCGTTCCTTCTGCCTGCGACCCCGCCCCGCCATCATGCCTTTCGCCAAAGCCACCGGGCTAAGCCTGGACCTGACTGCCGACCTGAACAAATGGAGGGCGTTCCTGGCGATTGCGGAGTTGGGCAGCATCACGCGCGCCGCGCTCTACCTGGACCAGGACCAATCCGTTCTCAGCCGCCGCATCAACGCACTGGAACGCGAGTGCAACGCGCGGCTGTTCAACCGCACCGGTCGCGGCGTGAATTTGTCCGAGGTGGGCCAGCGGCTGTTTCCCTTGGTGCAAACGCTGCTGGGCGACGCCGAACGGCTGGAACTTGAGCTTAACGGCCAGGCGCGCGAGCCCGCGGGCGAAGTCACGCTGGGGCTGTTGCCGTCCACCGCGCATCCGCTGATCCGCCGCTTGTTTTCGCGCCTGCGCAAGCACTTCCCGAAGGTGCACCTGAAGATTCTTGAAGGCTCCAGCGGCCAGATCGAAGAGTGGCTGACGGACAGCCGCGTGGACATCGCCATCCTGTACCGCTATGGCGACAAGTGCCCGCCGGGCGAGCAGGCGCTGGCCTACGTGGATTCCTATCTGGTGGGCGCGGCGGGCGATACGCGCACCGCATCGGGCGAAGTCACGTTCGACCAGCTTAACGGCCTGCCCTTTATCCTGCCGGGCGCGCCGAATGGTTTGCGCAATGCGCTGGACGGCCTGGCGCGAGCGCGCAAGATCACCATCGCGCCGTTGATCGAAGCGGATTCATTGCCGCTGATGAAGTCGATTGTGGAGCACGAGAACATGTACACCGTGCTGCCGCTACATGCCGTCTGGCAAGAGGTGCAGGAAGGCCGGTTAAGCATCGCGGCGCTTCGTGACCCAACGATGGGCCGAATCATTTCCATGGCGTTTTCCAGGTCCAAGGGACCGGGCCGCACCGTCATGGAAGTGGCGGCGCAGATTGAAACGCTGGTGCGGGAAATCGGCGGCGAAGGCGTGTGGCACGCGGAACCTTGAGGGGCAAGGAATCGCCTGCCGCAGGAGCGCCTGCCGCAGGTCCGCCTGCCGCGCTCAATCGAACCCGTACAGACGCGCCGGGTTGTCCACCCATACCTTCTTGCGCAAGCCGTCGTTGCCCAGCCATTCATAGGCCACGTCCACCAGCGCATCGGCCGACGGCGCGGCCGCGCCCATGCGCACGAACGGCCAGTCCGATCCCCACAGCACCTGATCGGGGTTGGCGGCCGTGAAGGCGTCGTGGATGTAGCGGGCATTTTCATAGTCGGGCGCGGCACCCACGCGGCACAACGTCAGCTTCATCCAGATTCGCCCATCCGCCAGCAAGCCGCGCAGCAGCTGAAAGGCCGCATCCTGTTCGCCACGCGCGGGCACCAGGCTGCCCAGGTGGTCGATCACAATCGGCACGTCCAGCGCAGCCAACGCCGGCAGATGCTGCACATACGCATCACAAGGCGCCCATAGCTGGGCATGCAGGCCAAACTGCTTCATGCGTGGCGCCATCGCGGCAATCTGCCCAAAGCCCACGCTGCCGGGAAACAAATTGCCCGCCGGGTCGCGCGCTTCCAGAAAGCGCAGACCGCGCACGCCGCCATCCACCAGCGCCTGCAACTGCGCATCGGTCACCGACGGGTCGGCCACCGCGATGCCGCGCAGCCGCTCACCGCCTTGCGCCAAAGCGTCCAACAACGCCGCCGGGTCCACGCCATAGGGCGCGGGCTGCACCAACACCCCGCGCGCCGCGCCCAGCGTATCCAGCATGCGCAGGTAGCGCGGCGCAGGCGCGTCCGGCGCGGCATAGGACGAGGCGTGTTGCAGGGGAAAGCGGTCATACGGGCCGAACACATGGCAATGCGCATCGCAGGCCAAGGCGGGTAGCGCGTGCCTGGGGGTGACGGGCATGCGTGGCATCTCGGACGTCATGGCTGCTCCTTGCGCGGCAGCGCCGCCAATGGGCTCAAGGCCGGCGCGCCGCCTTGCGTCGGAATATCCAGCGGCGCGGGCGCGTCGTCCGGCATCGGGATGTCGTGTGCGTTCAACGTCATGGACACCATGGTGTAATAGCCGATCACCGCCGTCAGCTCCACCACGCCCACCGCCTGCCATCGCGCTACCGCTTCGGCATAGAGGTCGGGATCGACCTGGCCGGTTTCCTGCAACTGGCGCGAGAACTCGTAGACGACTTCATCGTCGCGCGTGTCGAACCGCGGCATCTCCCGCGCCTGGATGGCGTCCAGCACGGCGTCTGCAATGCCGGCCGCGCGCGCTGCCTGCGCGTGGATATGCCATTCGATCTGGCTGTTCCAGCGGCGTGCCGTCACCACAATGGCCAACTCGCTGACACGCGGCGGCAGGCTGGTGCCAAAGCGCAGCAAGGCGCCCAACGCCTGCCAGCGTTCGGCAAGTTCGGGGCTGTGCAGCGCCGCGCGCAGCGGGCCCACAAGGCGCCCGCGCGGGCCCGAGACGATCTTCTCGTACACGCGTTTCTGGTCCTCGGTCATGCTCTCGGGGGAAGGCAGCGGGATACGGCTCATCATCATCCTCGGTTCAGTTTGTGGCGCGGCGCCCAGTCGGACGCGCCGCGTGCAACGACGCAGGCAACGATGCACGCAACGACCCGCGCATCATCGGGCCACGTTCGATACGGCGCGTTCACGGCGTTTCATCCGGCTGGCTGCGCGCCACCGACGGGCGCGCGCAAAAGCCTTGATGCCAGGCGGCAAGCTTGGGGTGGCTACTGCGCCAATCGATATCCGGAAAACGATAATCCATGTACGACAGCGCGCAACCGATGGCAATCACCCCCAGGTCGAAGCCGGTGGCCGACAACGCGGGCGTCTCGGCTTCCAGCGCGGCCAGCACGGCACGCACCTTCAGCGCAAACGCGTCCAGCCAAGCCGCTGTCTGCTTTTCCACAGGCTTGTTGCGCTCTTGGCGGTACAGCAACAACGCGTCCAGAAACCCATCGCCCAGCGCCTGCCGGCGCTCGGCCACGAGCCGCGCCGTGGCATCGCCAGGCATCAGCCGACCGCCCGTCAGCCCATCCAGATACGCGCAGATGACGCGCGAGTCGTACAAGGCCGTGCCATCTTCCAACACCAACGTGGGCAGCTTGATCAGCGGATTGTCCACCACCAGATCCAGATTGGGCTTGTCCATTGCGACGGGCGTGCGCACCAACTGCACGCGGTCTTCAATACCACCTTCGTATAAAACGATCATCACCTTTCGCACAAACGGCGACCTGGGCGACCAATGCAACTTCATCGTGGTTCTCCTTGGGGTTGCGCGACGGGGCGCGCATCAATGCCCTTGCGCGGGCAGCACCGACGGGTCGTTGGCCGCGGTGGGCGCCAGCATCTGGAACAAATCACTTGTGTGCGCGTACCAACCCGCGCCATGCATGCGGCCCAGCAAGCCCAACGCGGGCGTGTCCACATGAAAGCGATCGCGGTTCAGCAACGCGTCGTCGCGCAGATACATGCCCACCACGCGCGCCAACACGATCACGCGATGCGGCGCGGCCTCGATCACCTGCCACACCTCGCATTCCAGCGCTGCCGGGCTTTGCGCGATGCGCGGCGGCGCGACCAGCGTCGATGGCTGCGTGGACAGCCCCACGCGGGCCAGCTCGTCAACGCTGGCGTCGTAATCCAGGCTGGTCTGGTTCATCTGCCGGGCCAATTCCCTGGACACCACGTTGATCACGAATTCACCCGTGTCCATGATGTTGCGCGACGAATCCTTCCACTGCCCCGCGCGCGGGCCGATGCCCAGCGCCACGATGGGCGGGTCACTGCTGACCACGTTGAAAAACGAAAACGGCGCGGCGTTCAGATCGCCGCGCGCGGACTGGGTCACCACCCAGGCAATAGGCCGTGGCACGACCACGCTGGACAGCAGCTTGAACGCATCGGCGGACGCCAGTTGGCTGAAATCAAAATTCATGGCGGCATCGCCCTGCGGCGGCGTTACGAAGGTTTTTCATTTTGCCAGCAGCCCTAACGAGCCCAGCAACCGCTGCATGTCGGCGCGATCACGGCGCACGTAGGCGTCGGCCTCGGCGGGCGATAAGGACATCAGCTCTATCGCCTGCTCTTGCATCACGCGCCGGTATTCCGGGTCGTCGTTCACGGCCTGCACGGCGCTGCTCAGGCGCTGCACGATGTCGGGCGGCGTGCCGGCGGGCGCGGCCAGGCTGTACCACGTAGCGGCCTCAGCGCCCGCCACGCCGGCTTCGGCCAGCGTGGGCACGTTGGGCAACAGCGGCGAACGCTTGTCGGCTGCGTACGCCAACGCCACCAGCCGCCCTTGGCGAATGAACGGCAGGCTGGCCGACAGGTTCAGCATGGCCAGGTCGATCTGGCCGCCCACCACATCGTTGATGGCGGGCGATGCGCCGGCGTAGGGAATGTGATTGAGCTGCACGTGCGCAGCCTGCTGGAACTGTTCCGCGCCCAGATGCGTGGCGCCGCCCACGCCGGCCGACCCGTAGCTGAGCTTGCCCGGTTCGGCCTTGGCGCGTTCCACCAATTGCGCAACCGTGGTGATGCCACGCGCCGGGTTCACCACCAGCATGATGGGCTGCACGGCCACCACCGAACAAAACGCGAAGCCGTCCACCCCGTCGTAGGGCGTCTTTTGCATCAGCGGCGTCACCACGTGGCCGGCCGACGTGCCCAGCAGCAAGGTGTAGCCGTCCGGCTTGGCGCGGGCCACAAAGCCCGTGCCGATGGACGCGCCGCCGCCTGGTTTGTTTTCCACCACCACCGGTTGGCCCAGCCGCTTTTCCAGTGCGCGGCCCAGACTGCGCGCCACCACGTCGGCCGGGCCGCCCGCCGCGTACGGATTCACCAGCGTCAAGGGGCGGTCAGGATAAGACGCGGCTTGGGCGGCCGGCATCAGCAGTGCAGCCAGCGCCGCCACCATGGCCGCTTTGGCCAAGCGAAACGGATTCATCGATGTCATGGAATTTCCCGTTGAAGGGCGGTCAAGCGCGCGCCCATGGCCGTCTCGCAATCAGTCCGACTTGGCGCCGGACTGCTCGATCACCTTGGCCCACTTCGCCGTGTCCGTCTTGATCTGCGCGGCAAACGCTTCGGGCGTGCTGTGCGTGGTCTGAATGCCGTAGGCCGCCATGCGCTCGACCATTTGCGGTGACGTCATCACCGCCGCGATGTCCTGGTTCAGCTTGTCGATCACCGCGCGCGGCGTACCGGCAGGCGCCAGCACACCTGACCACAGGCTGACTTCGTACGACTCAAAGCCCGGCGTTTCTGAAATCGACGGCACATCGGGCAGCACCGGCAAGCGCTGGCGGCTGGTCACGCCCAGCGCGCGCACCTTGCCCAGCTTGACCTGTTCGATGAAGTTGGATGACGTGTCGATCATCATCGATATCCGGCCCGCCAGGAAATCGTTGATGGCGCCCGACGTGCCCTTGTACGGGATATGGCGGATGTCCACACCCGCCGTGGACTTGAACATTTCGCCGGCCAGATGGCTGGTCGTGCCGTTGCCCGATGAGCTGAACGTCAGTTCGCCCGGCCGCGCCTTCGCCAGCGCCGCCAGTTCCGCCACGGAATTCACTTTCAGATCGGAATTGACCACCAGCAGATTCGACGTCAGGTTGGTCATCGAGATCGGGGCGAAGCTCTTTTGCGGGTCGTAGCGCAGCTTGGGGTACAGCGACGGGTTGATGGTCAGCACGCCCATCGTCGAGTACAGCAGCGTGTAGCCGTCAGGCGCCGCGCTGGCCACGGCTTCCGCGCCGATCGTGCCCCCCGCGCCACCCCGGTTTTCCACCACGATGGCTTGGCCCAGCTTGTCGCCCAGCCCCTGCGCCAGCGCGCGCGCCATCAGATCGGTTGCGCCGCCCGCCGGAAACGGCACCACCATCCGGATGGAGTGGTCAGGATAGGCGCCCGCCACGGCCGGCCCCATCATCCCGACGGCGGATACCGCCGCCCCCACCCGCAGCCACAGGCCGACCGAGGTCAGCGCCCTTGCGATCTTCATACCGTCTCCAAACCTTGTGATTTTTGTGTTTGAAGCATGGTATGCGGCGGGCCGGGGCGGCGCTATGCGCGGTATCGCATATCTGCTTTGCGCAGGGCTACGCCACGTAACCCAACGCCGCGCTGGCGGCCGCGGCTTCTTTTTTTACCGCCGCCACCACCTTGCCGTTGGGCGACACATCAAAGCCACCCGTCGCGCCCAGCGCCGTCAACACCGCGCAGGGCCGGCCCGTGTGGTCATACAGGGGCGCCGACACGGCGCTGATGCCGCGCAGGTTCGTATCCTTGACCGTGGCGCAGCCGGCCGCTTGCACCTGACGCCGCAGCCCACCGATGGGATCGTCGCGGTCCAGCAAGGCGCGCAAATCGTCGGGCGCCTCGGCCAGTTCCGCCAGGGCCATCCGCTGGATCGGGGCTTCGTCCAAAGCGCCCAGAAACGCGCGTCCGGTCGCGGACCACAGCATCGACAGTACCGAGCCCACGCGCACGTTCACCGTGACGGGCAGCGCCGGTTCCTCGAAGCGCACGATGGTCGGGCCCTTGTTGCCCATCACGGCGATGAAGCACGTCACCGCCAGGCTTTCGCGCAGCCGGATCAACACGGGTTCGCTGATGCGCAACGGGTCCGCCTGGCGCATGGCGGCCACGCCCACCATCAGCGCTTCCAGGCCAAGGTGGTACTGCTGCGTGGCCACTTCCTGGTCCACCAGGCCCTCGGCGATCAGGCTCATCAGGTAGCGGTGCACCTTGGCGGGGCTTTCGTCCACGTGCGCGGCCAGCGCGGTCAGGCTTGCGCGCCCGCCCATTCGGGCCAGGCCTTTCAACACCACCATGCCGGTCTCGGCGGCCTGCACGCGCTGGCGCCTTTCGAGCGGGCGGGCGCCCATCATTTCTGGATTCACATCCGCATTCGTGGATGCCTTGGTGGACGCCTTGGTGGATGCCTTCGTGGACGCCTTGGTGGATGCCTTCGTGGACACCTTTGTCGACGCCTTTGTCGACGCCTTGGGGGCAACCTCGTCGAACGTCCGGGCGGACTTGGCGGGCATCTTCTTGGACGGCTTGGATGGGGTCATATCAGCGGTGATTCCTGGCGAATGCGGGCGCGCGGGGCGGCTGGGGGCCTGCCGGCGCGGATCCAAGGTTAACCCTTCTTGAAAAATTACGCATTGCGTATATGATTTACGCAAAAGAAGGGATGCCATCAGGTCATCCCAATACGGAGACAGCCTATGCGCGCCCTGAAACACCCCCTGCTTGCCGGCCTTTTGGCCCTGCCCCTGCTGGCCTGTGCCAGCGCGTTTGCCCAAACCGCACCGGCCAACTACCCGTCCAAACCCGTGCGCTGGGTGGTGCCGTACGCGGCGGGCGGCGGGTCCGACTTCCTGGCCCGCAGCATCGGCCAGGGCCTGACCGGCCGCCTGGGCCAACCCGTCGTCATCGAGAACAAACCCGGTGGCAACACCGCGATTGCCGCCTCGGAAACCGCGCGCGCCCCGGCCGACGGCTACACCATGCTGTCCGCCGACAACGGCACGCTGGTGTTCAACCCGGCGCTGTACAAGAAGCTGTCGTATGACCCGGTCAAGGACCTGGCGCCCGTCACGCTGATGGGCCGCTTTCCCATGATCCTGGTGGTGGGCCCGTCCATGAAGGTCAACACCGTGCAGGAATTTTTGGCCGAGGCCAAGTCACGCAAGGAAGGCCTGGACTACGGTTCCGCTGGCGCGGGCAGCCCGCACCACCTGGCCATGGAACTGCTGAAAGTCGAAAGCGGCCTGACCATGACCCACGTGCCGTATCGCGGCGCATCGCCCGCGCTGGCTGACGTGGCGGGCGGCCAGATCCCCGCCATGATGGTCGACCTGGCGGCCGGCGCGGGCTTCATCAACGGCGGCAAAGTGCGCGCGCTGGCCGTTGCGAACCCCACGCGCCTGCCGCAATTGCCCAACGTGCCGACGTTTGCCGAGATCGGCCTGAAGAACGTCGAGGCCGCCGCGCAGGTGGGCGTCGTGGTGCCGGCGGGTACGCCGCCCGCCGTCATCGATGCGCTGAACAAGCAGGTGGTCGCCACCATCAACGACCCGGCCACGCGCCAGCGCCTGGTGGAATTCGGCATCGAGCCGGTCGGCAACACGCCCGCCGAATACGCCGACATGCTGAAAGGCGAACGAGCCCGCTGGCAAAAGCTGATCAGCGATCTGAAGATCACGCTGGACTAAGCGCAGCCATCACCACCCGCGGCCTGCCGCCCACGCGGCAGGCCGATGCATCACGAATACACGGAAAGCATCATGAGCCAATCGCCCTCTTCCTCGCGCCCGTCGGGCTGTCCCATCGATCACGCGGCGCTGGCCGCGATGCAAAGCCCAACCGGGTGCCCCGTCAGCCCGCGCGCGGCCGAGTTCGACCCCTTTGGCGATGGCTATCAGCAAGACCCGCCCGAATACGTGCGCTGGGCGCGCGAGCAGGAACCCGTGTTCTACAGCCCCAAGCTGGGCTACTGGGTGGTGACCCGCTACGAAGACATCAAGGCGATTTTTCGCGACAACATCACCTTCAGCCCGTCCATCGCGCTGGAAAAAATCACCCCCACCGGCCCCGAGGCCAACGCCGTGCTGGCGTCGTACGGCTACGCCATGAACCGCACGCTGGTCAACGAAGACGAGCCCGCCCACATGCCGCGCCGCCGCGTGCTGATGGACCCGTTCACGCCCGAAGAGCTCAAGCACCACGAGCCCATGGTGCGCCGCCTGACCCGCGAATACGTCGACCGCTTCATCAACGACGGCCGCGCCGATCTCGTCGACCAGATGCTGTGGGAAGTGCCGCTGACCGTGGCGCTGCATTTCCTTGGCGTGCCCGAAGAAGACATGGAGCTGCTGCGCCAATATTCCATCGCGCACACGGTCAACACCTGGGGCCGCCCCAAGCCCGAAGAACAAGTGGCCGTGGCGCATGCCGTGGGCAACTTCTGGCAGCTGGCCGGCAAGATCCTGGACAAGATGCGCCAGGACCCGTCCGGCCCCGGTTGGATGCAATACGGCCTGCGCAAGCAGCAGACGCATCCCGATGTCGTCACCGATTCCTATCTGCATTCCATGATGATGGCCGGCATCGTCGCCGCCCACGAAACCACCGCCAACGCATCGGCCAACGCCATCAAGCTGCTGCTGCAACACCCCGACGCCTGGCGCGAAATCTGCGAAGACCCCGACCTGATTCCCAACGCCGTCGAAGAATGCCTGCGCCATAACGGATCCGTCGCCGCGTGGCGCCGCCTGGCCACGCGCGACGTCGAAATCGCCGGTGTGCCGATTCCGGCAGGCTCCAAGCTGCTGATCGTCACGTCGTCCGCCAACCACGACGAAGGCCAGTTCAACGACGCCGACCTCTTCGACATCCGCCGCGAAAACGCCAGCGACCAACTCACCTTCGGCTACGGCTCGCACCAATGCATGGGCAAGAACCTGGCCCGCATGGAAATGCAGATCTTCCTGGAAGAACTCACCCGCCGCCTGCCGCATATGAAGCTGTCGGAACAGGCGTTTACCTATGTGCCCAACACCTCGTTTCGTGGGCCGGAGCACCTGTGGGTGGAGTGGGACCCGAAGCAGAATCCGGAACTGGCGTCGCCGGAATTGCTGAATGATCAGCACCCCGTGCGCATCGGCGAGCCCTCGTCGCACGCCATCACGCGGCCCGTCGTCGTGCAAAGCGCAGTCGAAGCCGCTGACGGCATCCTGCGCCTGCGCCTGGTGTCGCCGGATGGCAAGCCGCTGCCGCGCTGGACGCCAGGCTCGCACATTGATGTGGAATGCGGCGACACGGGCTTGTCGCGTCAATATTCCTTGTGCGGTGATCCTTCGGAAGCCGGTGTATTTGAAATTGCCGTGCTGAAGGAAACGGAAGGCCGAGGCGGCTCCGCATGGATGCACGCCAACGCGGTGGTCGGCGCACGCTTGCGCATCCGTGGGCCGCGCAATCACTTCCGCATGAACGAAGCGGCCGACAAGCTGATCTTGATTGCCGGCGGCATCGGCATCACCCCCATCAGCGCCATGGCGCGGCGCGCCAAGGAACTGGGCCTGGATTACCAACTGCATTACAGCGGGCGGTCACGCAGCTGCATGGCGATGCTGGACGAACTTGTCGCGTTGCACGGCGACCGCCTGCATGTTCATGTTAAAGACGAAGGCACCCGCGCGGATTACGCGGCGCTGTTGTCCCAGCCGGATGCCGGCACGCAGATTTATGCGTGCGGCCCGCAAGGCTTGCTGGATGGCTTGGCGGCGTGCTGCGCCGCGTGGCCGGAAGATGCGCTGCGCGTGGAGCATTTTCATTCCACCCTGGGCACGCTGGACCCGTCCAAGGAACAGCCATTTGAAGTCGTGCTTAAGGACTCGGGCATCGTCATCAACGTGCCCGCCGATCAGACCTTGTTGACCGCGCTGCGCGGCGCCAATATCGACGTGCAGAGCGACTGCGAAGAAGGCCTCTGCGGATCGTGCGAGGTGCGCGTGCTGGAGGGGCAGATTGACCACCGCGACGTCGTGCTCACGCGCGCGGAACGCGACGCGAACAACAAGATGATGGCGTGCTGCTCACGCTCGTGTGGCGGTGGGAAGGTGGTGTTGGAGTTGTGACGATCAACTGATCGCTTCCGCTACCAACCGCTTCTGCGCGGATACCATCCTTTAGGACTCGGATTGCTACACATTATCTAGTTCGACCATCCCGCCTTCGGGATTCGCCTGCGCCGTCACCCCGGCGCAGGCTTTTTTATGCCCAGTCGGTTAGTAAAAAAAGCGGTGTACATGCCGCCAGCAGGGAAACCACGCGGGCGGCAAACGCGTAACCCGCGTGATAGCGTGCCTCACGCGGGCGTCATCCCAGCCAGCAGCAGATGTATCGCAAGACTCGATCTGTGGGGAGCCGAGCATGCAGAAGAATCTGGCCATCTTCTTTGACGGTACGTGGAACGAACCCAACGACCGCACCAACGCCTACGAGCTTTACAAAGCCGCGCCCGAAACCAGCACGCAGGAAACCTTGTACATCGAAGGCGTCGGCACGCAAGGCCAAGGCCTGTGGGCCGCCATCGACAAATTCCTGGGCGGCGCATTCGGCGCCGGCCTGTCCGCCAATATCCGCCAGGGCTACCGATGGCTGTGCCAACGCCAGGAACCAGGGGACCACATTTTCCTGTTCGGCTTCAGCCGTGGCGCGTACTCGGCACGCAGCCTGGCCGGCATGGTGCGCAAATGCGGGCTGCTTAAAAACCCCACAGACGACAACGTCGCCGAAGCGTACGCGCTTTACCGCGATGAGTGCCTGCCCTCGTCCATCGACGCCATTTCGTTTCGCGCTCAGTTCTCGCGCGACACCGACCTGCATTTCGTCGGCGTCTGGGACACGGTGGGCAGCCTGGGCATACCCGTCGGCGGCATTTCGTTTCCCGGGTTTTCAAAGTTCTATAACTTCCACGACACCGAACTGAGCAACCACGTCCGCAACGCCTATCACGCCATCGCAACGAACGAATACCGCGAGCCGTATTTCCCAACGCTATGGACAAGGCTGGCAACATCCGAACCGCGCCCGCCGGACAGGCCGGTTGAACAGCGCTGGTTCATCGGCGCGCACTCGGATATCGGCGGAGGATATCGCGACGGGAGTTTGCAGACACTACCGGCAGCGTGGATCCAGGAAAAGGCGCGGCAGGTGGGGTTGGAAGCCGGCACCGCGCAGCGCATCTCCACCGACTATGACCAGTGCAATCCGCACGACTCGTACAAGGAGTTCACCGAGAAGGTGCTGATTCATGTGAAGAAGCAAGCGCGGGTTTGGGACGGCGAGACCGTGTTGAATCTGACGGTGGATGAAAGAGTGGTGAGGCGGGTGGAAGGGAACGCGGAGTATTTGAAGGAGTTTCCGAATTTCAGGGAGGCGGTGGCGGCCTTGCCGGTGGGGCGGGGGTAGCCCAGACGCTTGCCTCGCACATCCAAATTATTAAACCTATCCTAGACTGGCTAGGTCCCAAAGTGATAGTTCGGGGCGCATTCGCGCAGCGCCGGAGCCACTTCCGGCGGCTCGTTCGGACCCGGAAGATCACGCTTCCAACCGGCGCAGGAAGGATTGAGCATCGATCTGGGCATTACGCTTCCTCCGTCATGCTGATGCGGACGTAGCTGTTAAGGTCATCCCTGTCAGGCGCAATCGTGATTGATCTCATCACCGCCCTTCTCCCCTGCCCTCCAACCCACGCGAATATTCGCTAGATCGCGACTCCCAATCCATCGCCTCCGGCCACTCCACCCGAGGCGCCCACCGCAATGCCAGGTTGTACGCCGGCACATCGTTCGCATCGCGCGGTTCGATGTCGCACGGCGGCAAGGCTTGCGGGCCTTGCTGCATATAGGTGCAGACGTAGGCCCAGAGGTTGTCCAGGTCGTGGTTGTAGGTGCTGAGGTGGAAGCGTTCGATGACGTCGTTGGTACCGGGTTTGACGATGGCGAGGGACACGCCCCACTTGATCATCAAGCCCCCGCCGGAGGTGACGCCCCATTGCTCCCAGAGTTCGGCGCGCACGTCGTCCCAGGGGTAGCTGGCGGTGGTGACGTACCAGCGGGTGAACGGGTTCCACCAGACCATGTGGAAGCCGTAGACGTAGATGCGGCGGCGGGCGCGGTTGAAGCGGATGGGGAGGTCGCGTGGGGGCAGAACATCAGCCTTCACAAAGAGAAAGACCGAATACCATCCGATCAAAAAAGTCGCGCACATCCAAATTATTAAACCTGTCCATGACTGGCTAGGTCCCGAATTGATTGCGTGTCCTATTGCATCAGATATACGGAAAACGAGACCAAACAGCAGGGGGCACAAGAAAACCGGTGTCAGCACGAGCAGGCCTCTCACCGCCGAAGATCGTCGAGAAAGTTCCAGATACGTGTCGTCCAGATAGTTCGGGGCGCATTCGCGCAGCGTCGGAGCCACTTCCGGCGGCTCGTTCGGACCCGGAAGATCACGCTTCCAACCGGCGCATGGCGGATTGAGCTGGGGCTTGATCATGACGCGTCCTCCGTCACGCTAAGACTCGCGTAGCCGGCCACATCGTCCTTGTCCGGCCAGTAGCGGATCTCGATTACTGCAGACTTGATGGAATGCAGCGGCTCAAGCCAGTATCTGCAACTTAAGACTGGGCTCTCTCCGTGCGGCATGCGTTGATCGTTTGGCTTCAAGTCTCGAACTTCGTCCAGGATGGGCGCGCGAAGCGGGCTGTTGTGAGAGCAAGCAGCGAGTACCGCGGATGTGATTGCAGGCGTCCGCCTCCCCTTCGCCAACCCAAACCGATCAATGGATAGCGTGAACTCGTAACGCGATCGAAGGGGGTCGAAGCCGGGAAGAACAATTCGATAGCGCAACTCGGTTCCTGTCTCAATTCCTCCTGTTTCCTTGATCAAAAGGATATCCATCGTTATTAACAGATCAGGTTCGATAGGACGCTTGGCCGAGTCAAAACCGAGTTCTGCCTCCATGCCAATTACTGCCGCATTCAATGCGGAGACGGCAGCATCCATTTGATCGGGACTATCCCAGCGTTGTTTAGAAACACCCTGCCCAAAATAGGATCGCCGCGCCCATAACTCCAGGCTGGAAGACTCCTTGGACTTTGCAACATTCAACGTGCCGAATGCCAGCAGCATCAATCCTATCCCTACACCTAGCGGGCCTAGCAGCGCTCCTGACGTCGCCGCCCCATATGCGGAGAATGCGGCCCCCAACCATGACAAAGCTCCGCTAGTGAAGTAGAAGCCCGCCGCCTGATGGTCGCCCAATCTCTCCGTCCGCCCCATTGCTTCAAAACTCCCCACCCCATCCGCCACCCCGCCCAACGCCGCGATTACCCCTCCCGCCTTGATCAGCGTCTTCCCCATCCCGATCGCCCGCGTCACAGCACCGCCCTCCGCTGCCGCCACCCGTCGCATGAACGGCTGCACACTTTCCGCGCCAATTCTCAGCGTCAACCCACCCGCCTCCACACCCGCCCCCAGCAGCCCCACCCCTGCCCCATACAACGCGGCCATCGCTTCCGGATGCCTTGCACCGACAGTCTCCCGCGCCGCCTCCAGGCTGGTACGCACGCTGTCATGCAGGAAATACAAACTGACCAGCGATAGCGCTCCATAGCCGGACCCGACAGACAATCGCTTCAGACTCGTCAGCCCATTCTTCGCGAACTCCTGCGCGTGGGCCGCGCTTAACTCCAAACCCTTTAGCAGTTGCGCCGCCGGGGCTTCCAGGTTCTTCATGCCGACCGAGATCTTTCGCATCGCGCCATGCGACGCCTTGCGCGCCGCATCTTCCGCTTGACGGACCACACCTTCCACCTGGCGCGCCACATTTTCTACTGGATCACCGGCTACTTTCTCAAAGGCGTTGATTCGCTTCCGGATGTCTTCCGCGCTGCCTTCCATCCACAACGACACGTCAATCAGCGTATTGCGCACCGCCGGGTCCGGGATGCTGATCAAGCCGGCGAACACAAACGCGCGCACGCGCCGGCTGGCGTCTTGTTGCAGGGGCTCGCCGACGCGTTGCAGCTCTTCGGCGCAGATGGACAGCAGTTCCCCCACCGTGAGTTGAATCACCACCTGCGTCATCTGCGCCTTGCGGTACAGCCACGCACCGCCCACGTGAACCGCATCGACGGCGGCTTTGGAACCGGCGCTCAAATGTTGATTCAGGCGCTTGCTGGCGCCGTGCATGGCGGTCAGCAGTTGGTCGGCGGCGTCTGCCGCACGGCCTTCTCGCCATGCACCGATTTCTTTGCTGCTGATGATGCCCTTGACGGCGTCGAAGTATTTTTTTCCGGCGTCGTTGGCAACCGCCCCGGCGCCGAACAGCGGGATAAAGGTGGTTTGCAAAAAGGTTTGATGGCCGTTCAAGGCCAGATAGCCGGCGCTGTCGGGATCGCTTAGCAACGACTGCCACGCGGTGCTGGTAGGCCCCAGCGTTTCAGGCTCCGCCGACGCGGCATCAGGCGCAGGCATCGCATCGGTGATCCCGCCGTCCAAACACGCACCAACCGTAATCAAGCGCAGCAGACGCGACCGTTCATCGGTATCGGAATAGTCCATTGCTACGATGCGCTTCCACGCCGCGCTACCCACTACCTGCGCCCAATCCTTGCCATACGCATCGATATCTTTTTCAAACCGCTTGATGTCGCGGTCATACCGCGACTGAAAGCTCGCCCGGCCATGGCGGCGCGGTTCGGCGGGGGGATTGGTTTCCCAGTAGCGTTCTTTCAATCGTTCAACGCGATCGGTGATCTTGGCCTGCACGCGCTCTTGCCGTTCACGCGCGGGGTCCCAGAACACGGGTGGCGTGCCGGACTCGCTGGGCATGATGTCGAGCAAGGGTGTCGGGCTATCCATTGTCTCGGCGTCGGCCTGCACGGCGTACATCTGTTGAATCGCCAGCAGGCATTGCGAGGTCAGGTAGGCATAGCGGCGAGTCGGCTCTTCGGACCACAAGCGCTTCTGCGTATAGGCGGCCAGGCGGACGTTGTTGAGTTCTTCGGCCATGCCGATCGGGTCGGGCAGAACCAGCCCGGTCACGCCTTGCGGCAAGCGGTGCTGCCGTTCCATCAGCGTCAGGTAGTTACGCATGCCCGTGGCTTGCGTCACGCGCGATGACCAGCCGTGAACACTGCCGAAGTCGTCGACACCGCTGACATACTCCGCCACGTGTTTGTTCAACGGATGCACATGTTCCAGCGCCAGCGCGGTGCCACCCGCCGTGGGATCGTCCCGCAACTTGGGCAGATCCACGATGACAAACCGTAGCGGGTAATTGGCATTCAAACCGTCGCCTGACTTGTACGCATCCAGCACCGCCGTCGGCCAAGGGTCTTGCGAATACGCGATCCAGGCGAGCTTGTACTTATCAATGTCGATACCGATGAACGACGCGGGCAAGTCGTGGGCGGCCTGAACGCAGCGCTCGGCCAGCGGAGCAGGCTCGTCGCGCGCCATCTCGTAGGGATTGAAATGCCGCATATGGCCCGCATCGGTCACTTGATAGGCATGCCATACCCTGCGGTCCAGCAGCACATACACATAGCCCTTGCGCATGATGCGCAGCGATTCTTGCAGACCAGGATGCGACAGCGCACCGCGCGCATGTAAGAACGGGCTCTTGACCACCACCGCCGGGCGCAGCAGCAGAATCGGCACGCCGTTGCGTTCGCAGGCGTTGCAACCGCCGGATGGCAGCGGCAAAGTTTCTTCGACGATGTCGATAAGCGATTGGCTGAGCGTCATGCGAACACTCGAAGGCCAAGGCTCTTGCTGGCAATGCAAAACGTTGCGGGGGTAGGCATGACGGGCTCCGTCGTCGTGTCGGCCATGGCGGCCGGGGGGCTTCCGAAGGAAGCGCTAGCCGGACTCATGCAACATCCATGCCGAGCGTCACGTCCTGTCAATAAGCTCCATGAAATCAATGGCTTGCCATGCGGCTAAGACACTTACGACGGAGCTCTCTGATCGGAATCCCTACGAAACCGCCGTTTTCCCCCAGAAAACGGGCCAGTTCTGACCCGATAAAAAAGTATCGCTATTAAATCAATGGCTTGTAGTGGGTCAAAATTGGCCCGATTGGGTCAAATCTGGCCCACGCTGTGAAGAATGACCGCACGCCCCTCTTCCCTAGGGATGCGAACCATGGCTCTCGATCTGTCATCGCACTATGTTTTGCTGAATAAAAAATGCAGTCTGACACCTTAAAAACCAAAAAAAAACCCCGACGATTGCTCGCCGGGGGAGTCCCTGCACACACAACACAGCTTGCTCAGTTCGAATACACCTTGATCTGGTCGCTTTTCAAGACATCCGGGGTCAGGTTCTTTTCAATCCAGCCCATCGACGTGTCTTCCACTCCCGGCGTCACCAGCTCCGCCGGCACGATCGTAATGTCGGCCAGCACCTTGAACGGGTACTTGTCGCTCTTTTTGGTCACGCCGAACAATTGCGCTTCCAGGCCCTGGCCGTCAGCACGGTGCATTTTGACTTCGCGGCCGTAGCCCTTGAAGGACACGTCGTGCATGGCGGCGGCCACTTGTTCCGGGGTGGGCCAGGCGCCGTTGTTGTCCTTGATGGCTTTCTCGTAGCCTGCTTTCAGGCCCTGGATGGCTTGCACCATGTGGTAGACCGAGTAGATCGGATAGGCGCCGGTCTTGTCGTGGAATTTCTTCACGAAGGCCTGGTGCTGCGGATCGTCCTTGGTTTCCGGGTGCAGGAAGTAGTGATCGCCGCGTGCGCCGACGTAGACGCCTTCGGGCAAGGCGTTGCCCAGGCGTTCCAGCGAGCTTTCTGCCAGCGACAGCACGAAGGTAGAGTTCTTGAACAGGTTGCGCTGCGAGGCCTGGCGCACGAAGTTGTCCAGGTCGCCGCCCCATGACGTGGACACGATGACGTCGGGTCGCAGCGCTTGCAGGCGGCTGATTTCCGTGGAGAAGTCGGCGGCGCCGAACTTGGGGAACATCTCGGCCACGACCTTTACGTCGGGCTTGAACTTCTTCAGCGCGGCCAGGAAAATGTCGCGCGAATCGCGGCCCCAGGCGTAGTCCTGGTTGACGATGGCGATGGTCTTGAAGTCGGGCTTGACCTTCATCAGGTACAGCACCTGCGCGACCATTTCGGTGGTGGCGTTGGCTTGCGTGCGCACCACGTACTTGTACTTCTTGCCTTCCAGCGCCTTTTCCGTGCCGCAGTCCCACAGCACGTTCAGCACCTTCAGGTCTTCGGCAACGGGGGCCACGATGTTGCAGTGGCCGCTTGAAATAGCCGACAGCATCACGCGCGTGCCGCCTTCGGCCAGGCGGCGGTATTCGGACAACAGCTTTTCGCCGCCGCCGCCTTCGTCGATGTAGCTGGGCACAAGCTTGACGCCGTCGATGCCGCCTGCCGCGTTGATGTCCTGGATCAGGATTTCAGCGGCGTCGCGCGCCGGCACGCCGAACACCGATGCCGAGCCCGACAGGAAGGTCGAGATGCCGATGTTCAGTTCTTTTGGCTTGTCGGCGGCGCCGGCCAGCGCCGCGAAGCCGGACAGCAGGGTGGCGCCTAACAGCGCGGCCAGTCTTGAGGTTTTCATGGTTGTCTCTCCAGTGTTGTAGTCGGGTCTATGCCCTTAGAAAACGATGGCGTCGCGCAGGCTGCCGCCGGTGGCGAGGTGATCGAACCCCTCGTTGATCTGGTCCAGCGAAAATGATTTGCCCATCATCCTGTCCACCGGCAGGCGGCCCGCCTTGTACAGGTCGATATAGCGGCCGATGTCGATGGCGGGTACGCCGGAACCCAGGTAGCTGCCGCGTATGTCGCGCTCTTCGCCGACCATCTGCGAGAGCGATAGCGGGAAGCTGAACTTGGGGTTGGGCAGGCCCGAGGTAACGGTCGCGCCGCCGCGCCGGGTCAGCTTGTAGGCGGTTTCAAAGGCGGGCACGGCGCCCGCCATGTCAAAGCCGTAGTCCACGCGGCCGCCGGCCAGATCGAACAAGTCATCGTCCGTCTTGACCTGCTTGGGGTTGACGACGTGGGTGGCGCCCAGCTCTTTGGCCAGCGCCAGTTTTTCGTCGCTAAGGTCAACGGCGACCACGCGGCGCGCACCGGCCGCCACCGCCGCCAGCAAGGCAGACAGGCCCACGCCGCTCAGCCCGACGATGGCGGCGGTGTCGCCTGCCTTGATGCGTGCGCGGTTCAGCACCGCGCCCGCGCCCGTCAACACGGCGCAGCCGAACAGCGCGGCTTCGCGATGGCTGAGTTCAACGTTGACCTTCACGCAGGACCGGCGCGACACCACGGCGTATTGCGCGAAGCAGGACACGCCGGTGTGGTGGTTCAGGTATTCGTCGCCGATGTGCAGGCGGCGGTCGCCACCCAGCAAGGTGCCTTGCGTGTTGGCGGCCGCGCCGGGTTCGCACAGTGCGGGGCGGCCTTCCATGCAGGGATTGCAGCAGCCGCAGCTGGGCACGAACACCATGGCCACGTGGTCGCCGGGTTTCAGGTCGGTGACGCCGGGGCCGGTTTCGACCACTTCGCCGGACGACTCGTGCCCCAACACGATGGGCACGCCGCGCGGGCGGTCGCCGTTGATGACCGACAGGTCGGAATGGCACAGCCCGGCCGCCTTGATGCGCACCAGCACCTCGCCCGTGCCGGGCGGGTCCAGGTCGACCTCGGTGATGGTCAGGGGCCGGGTCTGGGCATAAGGGCCGGGCACCCCTACGTTACGCAACAACGCCGCTTTGATTTTCATGCGCTGACATCCAAGTAGAAGCAATACGGGCTAGAAGCAATACGGGCTAGAAGCGATGCGGACCGAAAGCAATACGGACCAGTAGCAATGCCGACCGGCAACCGGCCGGCAGGCACCGCCCCGATCACAGCTTTACACCGTGCGTCCGCCGTCCACCGGGAACTCCACGCCGGTGATGAATTCCGCCGCGTCGCTGGCCAGGAACAAGGCCGCCGCCGCCACGTCCGATGGCTGGCAGAAGCGGCCAAGCGGAATGGTGGACACGAACTTGGCGCGGTTCTCGGGCGTGTCGGGCAGACCCATGAACAGTTCGAACATCCCGGTGATGCCCATCACCGGGCAGATGGCGTTGACGCGGATGCCGTCGGGGCCCAGTTCCACGGCCATCGATTTGGACAGCACGTTGACGGCGCCCTTGGACGCGTTGTACCAACTGAGGCCGGGGCGCGGGCGGATGCCGGCGGTGGACCCGACGTTCAGGATCACACCGCGCTTTTGCTTGCGCATCACGGGCACCACGGCCTGCGCCATGTGGTAGATGGACTTCACGTTGATCTCGAACATGCGGTCGAACATGGCCTCGTCCACGTCCAGCATGGGCTGGTTCTTGTGGGTGATGGCGGCGTTGTTGACCACGATGTCGACGGAACCGAATTTTTCTTGGCAGACGCGCACGACGTTGTCGATGTCGGCGCGGCTGGACACGTCGGCCTTGACCGCCAGCGCGGCGGCGCCCACTTCGGCGGCCACGCGGTCGGCGGCTTCCTTGTTGATGTCGGCGATGACGACTTTGGCGCCCTCTTTCGCATACAGCTTGACGATGCCTTCGCCGAAACCGCTGCCACCGCCCGTGACGATGGCGACCTTACCCTGCAACTGACTCATGACTTGACTCCGATATGCGTGGCGATCATTCGCCGTAGAACTGGATCAGCGTTTTGGTCGTGCTCATTTCTTCCAGCGCGATGAAGCCCTTCTCGCGCCCGTGGCCGCTTTTCTTGACGCCGCCAAACGGCAGTTCCACGCCGCCGCCCGCGCCAAAGCCGTTGATGTAGACCTGACCGCACTTGATGCCGCGCGCCACGCGCTGCTGGCGTCCGCCGTTCTCGGTCCAGACCGCGCCCAGCAGGCCGTAGTCGGTGGCATTGGCCAGCCGGATGGCGTCGGCTTCGGTGTCGAAGGGCAGCGCCACCAGCACCGGCCCGAAGATTTCTTCGGTCAGCAAGGTGCTGTCGTGCGAGGGCGCGGAAAACAGTGTCGGCTTCACGAAGTAGCCGCCAGAAGGCACGCCGTCGGCAATGGCGCCTTCGGCCGCCACGGTCAGCCCATCGGCCAGGCCCTTGGCGATGTAGCGGTTGACGCGGTCGAACTGCGCCTTGTTGACGACGGGGCCGCAGGTCAGGTCCATGTCGGGCGTGCCGGCGCGCACCTTGGAAAACTCGGCGGCCAGCGCCTTCATGAAATCGGCATACACGCCGCGCTGCACCAGCAGGCGGCTGCCCGCCGTGCAGGTCTGCCCGGTGTTGTGGACGATGCCTTTGACGATGGCGGGAATGGCCAGTTTGTAGTTGGCGTCGTCGAACACAATGTGGGCCGACTTGCCGCCCAGTTCCAGCACGCACTTGACCGCGTTGACGGCGGCGGCCTGCTGGATCAGCACGCCCACTTCGTTCGAGCCGGTGAAGGTGATGAAGTTGATGTCGGCGTGACGCGACAGGCTGGCGCCCGCCTCTTCGCCCAGGCCCGTCACGATGTTCAGCGCGCCCGGCGGAAAGCCCACTTCCAAAGCCAGTTCGGCCACGCGGATGATGGACAGGCAGGCGTCTTCGGCCGGCTTGACGACGCTGGCGTTGCCCATGGCCAGCGCCGGGGCAACGCTGCGGCCGAACATCTGCGCCGGGTAATTCCACGGGATGATGTGGGCGGTCACGCCCAGCGGCTCGCGGATCAGCTGGACGGAATAGTCCTTCTGAAAAGGAATGGTCTGGCCGTGCACCTTGTCGGCCGCGCCACCGTAAAACTCGAAGTAGCGCGCCAGCACCGTGATGTCGCCGCGCGCGGTGGACATGGGCTTGCCGGTGTCGCGCGATTCCAGCCGCGCCAGCTCTTCGTGATGCGCCAGCACGGATTCACCCAGGCGCAGCAGCAGGCGGCCGCGTTCCAGCGCCGTCATGCGGCCCCAATCGCCTTCCAGCGCGGCGCGGGCGGCGCCAACAGCGGCATCCACATCGGCCTGCTGACCGCGCGGAATGGTGGTGAATACGTCGCCGTCCACCGGCGACACCACGTCTATGGTGCGCCCGTCATGGGCATCGACCTGGCGGCCGTTGATAATCATCTGCGTCATGCAATGTCTCCGGAAGTTCAATTCAAGGTGATCGAGCCGCGCTCGATCGTCCAGATCTGGTCAGGGATGTCGCCCAGCAGCTTCACGTTGGATTCCGTGATGACGACGCATAGGTCGGGCTGCAATTCCTTCAGGCGCCCCAACGCTTCGGTGTAGTCGCGCGCAAGCTTGGGGGCCAGGCCCTGAAAGGGTTCGTCCAACATCAACAGCCGCGTGCCGACCATGATGGCGCGCGCCAGCGCCACCATCTTTCCCTGCCCGCCCGACAGCGCCGATCCAGACCGGCCCAGCATGGGTTCCAGCTGCGGCACCACCTTCAGCACGGTCTGGATGCGGGTGGCGATTTCGGTCTTGGACTGGCCTTGCACTTCGCACGGCAGGTTCAGGTTTTCAGCCACGGTCATGGTCGGGAAGATCACGCGGTCTTCGGGTGCGTAGCCCACTTTCAAGGCCGCGCGCTTGTGGCCGGGCATGGCCGTCAGGTCGGCCCCGTCGAACGCGATCTTGCCGGACTTGATCTTGGTCAGGCCCATGATGGTGCGCAGCAAGGTGGTCTTGCCCGCGCCGTTGCGCCCCACAATCCCGATGGTTTTGGATGATTCAAAACTGGCGTTGACGTCGCGCAGGATGCGGTTGCCTGCCAGGTCTACGTTGATGGCCGATAGATTCAGCATGGTTCAGGCCCCCAGCACTTCGCTTTTGATCTGCGGGTTATTCAAGACTTCGTCCGGCGTGCCGTCGGCGGCCACCTTGCCCGCGATCCAGGCGGCCACGCGCGTGGCGTAGCGCGACACGATGTCCACGTCGTGCTCGACAAACCAGCTCGTCACGCGGCGCTCGTCCAGGGCGTGCATCACGGTTTCCATCAAGGCGAATTTGTCTTCGGACGCCACCCCGCTGGTGGGCTCGTCCATGATGAGCAGCTTGGGCCGCAGCGCCAGCGCCATGGCCACATCCAGCAGCTTGCGTTTGCCCTCGGGCAGCTCGATGGAGGCCTCGTCGGCTTCGGGCAACAGGCCCACCAGGTCCAGCGTGGCGTCCACTTCTTTTTCGTCGATGGTGCTTTCCAGCGAACGGAACCAGCTCAGTTCCTTGTTGCGGCGCGCGGCGGCGATCTGCACGCATTGGCGCACCGTGTGTTCGGTGAACAGCTGCGGCAACTGAAACGAACGGCCCAGCCCCAGACGCACGATCTTGCGCGGCGCCATGGCGGTGACGTCGCGCCCATCGAAAATCACGCGGCCCTTGGACGGCGCCAGGTAGCCCGTGCAGATGTTGATGAAGGTGGTCTTGCCCGCGCCGTTCTGGCCGATGACGGCCAGGCGTTCGCCTTCATGCAATTCGAAGTTGATGTTGTCGGCCGCGATCACGCCGCCGAAGGCCAGGTAAAGGTCTGTGGTTTGAATAAGCGGTTTCATCATCAGTTCCTGACCGGCGCGTGCGTGTTGGCGGAAACGCGCGCCTGCAAGGTGGCGTTGGCGCGGGCGCGGGCCTCATCGCGCTTTCGCGTGGCGATGCGCTTCATGACCTGGCCGACAAAGCCGGTGGGGAACATGAAGATCACCAGGATCAGCGTCAGGCCCAGCAAGAACTGCCACAGGCCGGGAAAGTAAGCGGCCGACACCAGCTTCACCGTTTCAAAACCGACGGCGCCCAGGAACGCACCGGCCGCATGGCCCGCGCCGCCCAGAATGGTGATGAAGACGAATTCACCCGAGCGCAGCCACGAGCCGATTTCGGGGGTGACCAGGCCCTGCATCAATGCCAGGATCGCGCCCGAGAAGCCGACGACGACAGCCGACAGCAGGTAGCCCTTCCACATGATGAAGTACGCGGAAAACCCCAGGTACTCAATGCGCGTTTCGTTGGTCTTGATGGCGGACAACGCCTGCCCGCTGCCCGAACGGAAGTAGCGCTGCACCCACCAGGCCAGCACCAGTGACAACACCAGCGTCAGCACCAGCAACGCGCGTTCGAAGGACTCGCGTTCCATCAGCACGCCGGCCATCGTGGGGCGCACGATGCGCATCCCGTCCGAGCCGCCGGTCAGCGTGTACAGCTTGCCCAGCAACGCGAACAGCACCATGCTCAACGCCAGGTTCAGCATCCCGAAGAAGATGCCGCGATAGCGCACCACGAACAGGCCGATCACGATGGCCGCCAGGAAGCTGGCAACGACGCCCGCCATAATCAGCAGCAGCGCGTCGGTGCCCGGCATGGCGCGCGCCAGGAACGCGACCGTGTAGGCCGAGATGCAGGAATACATGGCATGGCCAAACGAGATCTGGCCAGCCCGCGCCATCACCGACACGCCCAGCGCCGCGATGGCGTAGGTCAGACCGATGACGATGGGTGTGATTGTCCAGGAAAGGCTATAGCCAAGAGCTAGCGTGGCCATCGCGGCCACGAGGCTGAGTACGACGACTTTCATCAGATCCTCCGGGCTTGGGCGACGGTGAACAAGCCATGCGGCCGGATGATCAGCACCAACACCATGATGATGTACGGCACCGCCACTTCCAGTTCGGGCGCGGCGTAGACGGCAATGGAACGCATGACGCCAATCAGCAGCGCCGCGATCAGCGCACCGGTGATCTGGCCCAGCCCCGCCGTGGCAACCACCGCAAACGACAGCACCGTCATGTCGGTACCGGCGCCCGGCACCAGCGACGTGGTGGGCGCGGCCAGCGCGCCGCCCAACGCGCCCAGGATGGTGGCGATCACGAAGGTGACGTAGCCGATCTTCTTGGCGTTGATGCCCAACGACGTGGCCACTTCACGGTTGTGCGTCGTGGCCACCGTCTGCTTGCCCAGCTTGGTGTGGCGCAGGAAATACTCCAGGCACACGTAGGCCAGCACGGCGGTCACGGGCACCACCACCAGCTGGTAGGTGGTGTAGGTGATGTCGCCGATTTCGATATTGCCCAGACGGTTCACGACTTCGCTGGCGCTGTAGGGCTGCGCGCCCCACAGCAGGCGCTGGACGTCTTCCAGCATCAGGAAGCCGCCAAAGGTGATCAGCAGTTTCAGGATGGGGTCGTAGTTCTGCGCGCGGCGGATCAGCACGAATTCCATGATGCTGCCCAACGCCAGGCCGATGGCGATGGCGGCCACGAACAACGCGGCGAACAGCAGGAATGGGGAATCGGTTTTGGGCGCCAGAAACATGACGAGACTGGCCGCGGCATAACCGCCGAAGGCGTAGAAGGCGCCATGGGCAACGTTCAAGATGCCCATCACGCCAAACACCAGGGTTAACCCCATCGACACCAGGAACAGCAGACTGGCGTACGCCACGCCATCCACCAAGGCGAGAGGCAGTAGATCCAAGGTCAAGCGTCTTCTCCCAATACGCTAAACACCTGCCCCGTCCGCGATGCGTTGCCGGGGCAACGGGCATCGCCGGCAAGGCGGCGTGGGCACATGGCCCGGGCGTGCGCGTGGCGCGCCCTTGTCTCGTTATCAACCTTGCCGCCTTGGCTTCGAACGCGAATCGAAGCGGAACGGAAGGCACTTTTATGGACCGGCGCGATCACTGGCAAGCGCCACTTTTCGTACTAGTCCGATGTGCAGCGAAGTATAGGGACGCCCCTTTTGAGCGGCTATTTATCTTTGCGCAAGCCGGGTTTCACAAGCGATAGAGAGGCCGTGGTCGCCGTGCCGGGCGCATGCGGGTTTACCTGAATCGTCGCGGCCATCGGCGCGCGCGTCTGGTAATCGGGGATGATGCGCAGGTGCGGTTCATCGGGCAATTGCACATAACGGCCTAGTCCATCCGGCGTGAGCGCGCCCACGTCCATCCGGGCCAGCGTCGCGCCTTTATCGTCATCGATGGCGATGCGTAGCGCGGGCGGATTCAGGCCATACGATTCGCCGGGGTGCGGGGCCAGCACGCGGTCACTGCGAGCTTGCGAAAACAGCGACAGGAAGTCGTCTGCGTCGAAGGCGGGGGGTGTGGTGGAGGTTGCACTGCCCGGCATCGCGGCCCAACCCTGAGCGGCGCGTGTGTACGTCGTCGTGGATGCCGGCGTGGACAGCGTGATACGCGCCGCCTGCGCGGCGTTCCACGCGTACAGCCGCGCCGGCTTGCCGGTATCGTCATGCAGGTGCGTGTGCCCACTGTGGGTGGCGGGCGATTCCATGGCCTCGTGCCATTGCCAGGCGGACAGCGCAACGCCCGCCGCCAGCAACATCAGCCAGCCACGCCCCGCGTTCATCGCCGCCTCCACCACAGCAGCAGGCCCGTCATCAAGGCCAGCAATGGCAAGGCCACGGTACTGGTCCAGAACACGGTGCGCATCTGGCGATTGGTCAGTTCAACGCGGCGGTTCTCGTAATGGCGCGGGCGTATCGTCAACAAGGCGTCTTCACCGGCCAGCAGCGTGACGGCGCTCGTAAAGAGCGCGCCGTTGCCCAGCGTGGCGAAATGGCGGTTGGTAGCGAAATCGCTATCGCCCGCGACCAGCAGCGTGGGCCGCGCCGACCCGTCCGCGCTGGCGGCCTGCGCGTTGCGCGTGGCCAGCGCCATCAAGGTGTAGCGCCCCGCCGGCTGCCCCGGCAACTGCGCCTGTGCCGACGTCTGCGCCAGCGGCGTGACCGTCACGCCTTGCGGCAGCGCCTCTTCGGCGGGTTCCAGGCCTGCCGCGCCGGGAAAGAAACTTAACGGCAGGCCGCGCGTCATCTTGTGCCGCGTGTAGTCGCTGACGGCTGGGCTGCCGGGGTCGTTGCGGTAATGGCTGCCGGGGTCGACCAGCGCGCCGATCGGCCGCGCGATACCGAAGTCGGCCAGCAACGCATCCAGCCCGTGGCGCGTGTCCGGTTCCAGCAGCAACAGGGTCTTGCCGCCGTCGGCCGTCCAGCGGCGCAGCGCCTCTGCGTCGTCGCTACCGAACGGCGCGCGCGGCCCCGCCGCCACCACCACGGCGCAGGCCGGCAAGGCTTGCGCCAGGCTGCCCGCGTTGATACCGCGCGTGGCAAAGCCCAAGGTCTGCAAGGCATTGCGCGCCATCGCCATGCCGTGCTGCTCGTGCACCTCGACGCGCGCCACCAGGTTTTCATCGTCGCCGTGGTCTTCCAGATCGTCCAGCGACGTCAGGCTGTCCAGCATGGCTTCGCGATGCCCCTGCGTAAAGCACACCGTTTGCGCGCCACGCTGGCTGATGCGGATCAGCGCGTTGGTGAAGTCGGTTTCGGTGCCGCCGTTGATCGTCATCTTGCGCGTGTCGGCGGCCAGCACCGCGCTGCCGGCGAACTGGATGCCCGCTTCGCGCGCCTCGGCCGGACGCAGTGCCGGGTCCACGCCGCGCACACGGATCAGCGGGTTGGTATGTTCGTACTGGCGCAGCAGCTCCAGCGCGTCCACCATGCTTTTGTTGCGCAGATCGTAGAACCACGTCACGTCCACGGCCTGCTTGATCTGGCGGGCTACTTCAACGCTCTCGGGCGACAGGCTGTACAGGCGCTGCGCCGTCAGGTCCAGGCGGCCCAGATGGCGCGAGGCCCACAGGTTCAGCGCCAGCAGCAAGGCGGCAACGGCCAGCACCGGCAACCACAGCAACAGGCGCCGGCCCGTGCGCAGCATGCGAGGGTTTGCGTTCATCGCAGCCTCCAGCGCTTGAGGTTGACGGCGGCCACCATCAAGGCCAGCACCGCCACGCTGGCCAGCGTGACCGTGGCCGGACCGGGCAACACGCCCCGAATAAAGTCCACGTGTTGCGCCGACAAAGACAGCGCCTGAAAGAACGGCGACAACGCGGGAAAGGCGTCCAGCGCGGCCGGGTAATCAATGAACCACAGCAGCACCAGGATGCCCCACGTGGCGCTGGCCGCCACGATCTGGTTGGTGCAGGCGCTGGACACGGCAATGCCGATGGCCAGGAACAGCGCGCCGTACAGGAACACACCGACATAGCCGCCCACGATCGGCCCGTAGTCCGGCTGCCCGTACCACGCCAGCGGCAGCACGGCGGCGGTCGTGCCCGCCAGCATCAAGGCCAGGACCGTCAACCCGGCCGCGTACTTGGCCGCCACCAGCGTCGCGTCGGACAGCGGCAAGGTCAGCAGCATCTCCAGCGTGCCCTGGCGCGCTTCTTCGGCAAAGGCGCGCATGCTGACCAGGGGCATCACCAGGATCAGCAGGATGGTCATGTTGTGAAACGCGGTGACCATCTGCCCCGTGCTGACAAAGAACAGGTTGAAGCTGAACAGGTAGCCGGACAAGGCCCAGAACACGGCCACGACCACCAGCGCCACGGGCGAGCCGAAATCGGTGCGCAGCTCTTTTCGGTACAGCGCCAAAAAGCCTTTCATGCCCGCCTCCGCATCACCGGGTCGTTAGGCGCCAGCGCGGCAAGCAGGCGCGCTTCCACGGCGTCATGCAGCGACAGCACCGCGCGCACCTGGGCGTGCGCCAACACGATGCGCAGCACGCGGTCGCACATCGCGCCTGAAGGATCGCCCGCGTCGGCCGTGTCCCAGCTAATGCGCCACTTGCTCAGCGCGGCGTCTTGTACGGTAGCGTCCACGCCGCGTATCCCGTCGCAGGCCGACAGCGCGGCGCGCAAGGCGGCGTGGCCGGCCGTTGGCAAGGCCAGCTGTAATTGCAGCGCGGCCTGCGCCTGCCCCAGCACCGCGTCTTCCACCAGCCGCCCCTGCTGCAAGATGACGATGCGCGTGCACAAGGCTTCCACCTCTTGCATCAGGTGGCTGCTGAACACCACCGCGCGGCCCTGTGCGCAGCGGCGGATCATGGCGCGGGCCTCGACGATCTGGACGGGGTCCAGCCCATTGGTGGCTTCGTCCAGCAACAGCACGGGCGGATCGTTCAGCACCGCTTGCGCCAGGCCGACGCGCTGGCGCTGGCCCTTGGACAAACGGCCGATGGCGCTGCGGGCCACGGCTTGCAGGTCGAAGCCGTCGATGGCGCGTTCGATGGCAAGACGACGCGCGCCCGCCCCGCCCGCCACCTTCACCCCCGCGCCAAATTTCAGGTATTGCATGACCGTCAGCGCGTCATACAGCGGCGCGCGTTCGGGCAGGTAACCGATGTCGGCGTTGCCCCGGCCCGGCGCGGGCTGTCGGCCGCACACGGTGACGCGGCCGCTGTCGGGCGTGTAGAACCCGGCCATCAGGCGCAGGGTGGTGGTCTTGCCACTGCCGTTCGGCCCCAGCAGGCCCACGATTTCCCCGGGCGCCACGGACAGGCTCAGGGAATGCAGGACCTGACGGGGTCCGAACGACTTGCAGACCTGGTGCAAAGCAACGGCCGGCTGCATGGGGCGCCTTCGGTCAGACTTGCGTTAGTCGAGGTCGATCGACGGGGAATGCGGCATCCAGCAACGCGTTAATCGAACACTTTAGTCTTGGCGTTTTGCGCGTGCTGCTCGGCGTCGTGGCTGTACCAAAGCTGGCCCTGGCGCGCATCGCGGATCTGCTTAAGACGGTCAATCGCCAGCATGGACGCCGCGGTATTCCAGGTGATGCCCGGGATGACGCCCGCCTCGTTCTCGGCGGTGTAGATGGCGTCGGCCGCCAGCAGCACGGTGCCGGTGTTCTTGAGCTTGACCTGCAAGGACTGGTGGCCCTGCGTGTGGCCCTTGGTGTCCAGCAGCACGATGGTGCCGTCGCCAAACAGGTCGAAGTCGCCTTCCACCTGGATGAAGTCGTAGTCGCGCGTGGTGTCGAAGTCCTTCATGACATAGGCGGCGCGCTGAAATTTTTCGGGCCACCAGGCGGCGCGCAGTTCGGCCTTTTGCACGACGTGCTTGGCCTTGGGAAACATCTTGATGTTGCCGGCGTGGTCCAGGTGAAAGTGCGAATACACCACGTACTTCACGTCGCTGACGTCAAAGCCGGCGGCCTTGAGCTGGCGGTCGACGACCTCGTCGCGGCCCTGGATGGAATTGAACGCGCCGCACAGGCCCTGGCCCCAATAGTTGGCGCAGTTGCCGTCGGCGGTGGCCTGGTTCATGCCGGTGTCGAACAGGACCAGGCCGCGCGGGTGCTGGATGACATAGGCGGGCACCGGGATCTTGATCTTGGTGCCCACGTCGACCATGGCGGTCATGAAGCCCTTGTCCAGTTCGATCTTGCCGACCGACAGCTGCATCAGCTTGATGTCGGGCGGCGCGTCGGCGGCCTGCGCGCCCGCCCCCGCCAACACCGCCACCATGCCCACCGCCCCTGCAAACCTCTTCCAGCTCTTGCTCATTGTCGTCTCCTCGGACCCACGGGTAACCGCCGCCAGATGGCGACGGTCGATAGCAAGCCACCCGGTGTGTCCCGGGTTTTCATTCGATAGGGTTCTGCTGTGCGGGGGGATGGCGCGGCGGATCGGTTCGCCGGCCCGGACGGCATCTGACGGCCGTTTTCTCTGTTGCGCACTCTGACGCAGCGCCGGGAGGCTGCCAATTAAGGATTTATTAAGCTGGGCTTCACGCCGGCCGAAGTAGTGACAACCCTAGGCCGGAGGCGGGCAAGGCAGCCGGGCCGTTACACCAGCGCTGCGCCCTTGCGGCGCGTGAACTGCGCCAGCGACCGCAAGGCCAGCGCGTGCATGGCCGCCACCGATGGCAACAAGGTTTCTTCCTTGCGGGCCAGCACGCCCACGATGCGCTCGACGGTGGGCTCGCCCAGCGGCACGAAGGCCAAGCCACTGCTGACGGCGGGTCGCGCCAGCACCGGCAGCACTGTCACGCCCAGGCCGCTGACGACGCTGGCCAGCAACGACGCGCGGTTCGACACCACCATGGCCGGGTCGTCGATGGCGCCGCCCAGTTGCCGGTTCTTGAGCGTGTCGAAGGTGGCGTTGCCGATCAGGCGTTCGCCTTCCAGCGCCGCCCACGGCACGGACCCGCGCCGCCGCGCCAGCGGGTGCGATTTGCGGCACACCAGCCCGAAGGCGTCTCGCGCCACGGGGGTGAACGCGACCTCGGCCGTGCGCGGCACCTGGCCGGCAACGCCCACCTGCACTTCGCCCGTCAGCACCAGCCGGTGCACGTCCTGCGACGATTCATCCACGGCGCGGATGCGGATGTCGGGATGGCTGCGCGCGTAGCGTTCCAGCAGGCGAGGCAGCCATTCGTCGGCCAACGACGGCATCACCGCCAGCGACACCGGCCCCGTATTGCCCATGCCCAACTGCCGCGCCGCCTCCAGCACGCGGTCATGCGTGGCCAGCAATTCGCGCAGCAGCGGCGCGACCGCCAGGCCCAGTGGCGTCAGCTGCGCCCGCTTGCCGGCTTCGAACAGCGGCGCGCCCAATTGCTGTTCCAGGTCCTGCATGGCGGCGGACACGGCGGCTTGCGAGCGGTGCGTGCCTTCGGCCGCCAGCCGAAAGCTGCCGTGGTCGGCCGCCAACAGGAATTGGCGCAGGTGCTGGATCTTCAAGGGTGCGGGCATGGCGGGCGTCGATTGACTTCAGGTTTTCCGAAATTAACTTGAGTTAATTTGGATTGTCAAAATTCCGGCATGGCTTGAACAATGGGTCCATCGTCAGCCCTTATGCACTGGAGCAATCGAATGGCCCTGCAAGTCCGAAAGATCATCAGCTATGTGGAAAAGACCTGCATCGAAGGCGGCAAGCCGGCCGAACGGCCGCTGATCATGATCGTTGCCGCCGCCGTGATCCGCAACCCGTGGGCGGGCCTGCCATTCCAGGAAGACCTGCGCCCGCGGATCCTGGAAAACGCGCCGCCCCTGGGCGAACTGCTGGTGGCCGAAATACTGCGGCAGGCGGGGTCGGCAGACCAGATCGAAGCCTATGGCAAGGCCGCCGTGGTGGGCACGTCGGGCGAAGTCGAACACGCGTCCGCACTGATCCACACGCTGCGCTTTGGCAACGCCTATCGCAACGCCGTGGGCGGCACCAGCTACCTGGCCTTTACCAACACGCGCGGCGGCCCGGGTTGCGTGATTTCCGTGCCCTTGATGCACAAGGAAGACGAAGGCTTGCGTTCGCACTACCTGACCGTGCAGACCAATATCAACGACGCCCCCGCGCCCGACGAAATCGTTATTGCGCTGGGCGCGGCAACGTCCGGCCGGCCGCACCACCGCATCGGCAACCGCTATTCCGATTTGCAGGAACTGGCGCAAGAGGCGCAATCGAAATGAGTACGCCACGTCGACGTTCCGGTCGTGGCGCGCCGCTGGTGTTGCTGCACGGCGTGGGGCTGGACCACACGCTTTGGGATGATCTGGCGCCGCTGCTGGAACCCCGCTTCGACGTGCTGCGTTACGACCTGCTGGGCCATGGCGCGGCGCCCGGCATCCAGGGTGCCGCGAACATCGGGCAATTTATCGAGCAGCTGGATGCCGAGCTGGATGCGGCGGGTTGGGGCGAAGCCAACGTGCTGGGCTATTCGATGGGCGGTTTGATCGCGGGCGCCTACGCCGCCGCGCGGCCCTGCCGCGTGACCCGGCTGGTGCTGCTCAGCACGGTGTTCCAGCGCACGCCCGACGAGGTGCAGGCCGTGAAGGCGCGTCTGGTGGCGGCTGCCACGCAGGACGTGGCGACGTCGGCGGCGGTCTCGCTGCAACGCTGGTTCACGCCCGCGTTCGAGGCCGCCCGCCCCGAACGCGTCGCTGCCATCGGCCACCGCTTGATAAAAAACAACCGCGCCAACTTCCTGGCGGCCTATCGTCTGTTCGCGCATGGCGACGCGCTGCTGGCGCAAGCCGCGCCGGATATCGCCTGCCCCACGCTGGTGATGACAGGCGGGGATGACGTCGGGTCCACGCCTCGCATGACGCGCGCGTTGGGGCGGGCACTGCCGGACGCCCGAGTGCGCGTGCTGGATGGGCAACGGCATATGCTGCCGGTGGAAGCGCCCGAGGCGCTGGCCTCGGCGTTGCACGGCTTTTTATTGCCGGGCGGGCAATCGGATGCGCGACCGGACGGTATGCCCGACCGGACGAATGACCCGGCGGTCCATCCATTGCGCGGCCCGTCATCAAGCCCGTTTCCTGGCCCCAGGATGTAGGAAACCCAAGCCCAACGCCGGCCGCCACGCCCACACCACCCACCACGCAGCCCCCCGCTGAATCGCCCGCCCAACAGAGGCGATCGGCCAACGCTCTGAAGACGGAGCGCAGATGGAGACAAATGCATGAATCGCAGAACCGTTTTGAAGCACCTGGCCCTGGGCGCAACGACGCCGCTGGCCGCATCGCTGGGCTTGTCGTTCGGTTTGTCGCTAAGCCGTAATGCCGCCGCGCGCGAGGCGCCGCTGCGCGTCATCGTGCCGTTTCCGCCGGGTGGCGGCACCGACGTGCTGGGCCGCGTCATTGCCGCCACCCTGGAGGGCGCGCTGGACCGCCCCGTGGTCGTGGAAAACAAGCCCGGCGCCAGCGGCATGCTGGGCGCCGACTACACCGCCAACGGCGCCAAGGATGGCAGCGTGCTGCTGTTTGCCGGGCTGGTGCCGTCCGTGCGCTACTACGCGCGTCCGCCCGAAGAGGTGCTCAAGCAACTGGCGCCCGTCTGCCCCATCGCGCGTTCTCCGTACATGGTGGCCGTCAATGCCGACCTGCCCGCCAAGACGCTGGCCGACCTGGTTGCCCAGGCCAAGCGCGATCCCAAAGGCTTGACGTTCGGGTCGCCCGGCAACGCCACGCCACAGCACCTGGCCACCGAACTGCTGCAAGCGGCGTGCGGCATCGACCTGCTGCATGTGCCGTATCGCGGCACGGGCCCGATGATGACGGACCTGCTGGGCGGCCAGATCCAGTTGGTGGTTGCCACGGTGGCCGCCGTTGAACCGTATATGAAGGGCGGACGGCTGCGCGTGCTGGCCGTTACCAGCCGTGAGCGGCTGCCCAAGTATCCCGACATCCCCACGGTTGCGGAAAGCGGCTACGCCGGGTTCGACGCGCAGATCCAGTTCGGCACGTATTGCGCGGCCGGCACGCCGGACGCGGTGATCGCTGCGTTGAACCAGGGCATCAACCGCGCACTGCAAACCGAGGCCGTGCGCGGCAAGCTGGCCGAACAGGGCTTTGCGCCGACGGGCGGCACGCCCGCGCAGTTGCAACAGTCGCTGCTGGCCGAGATCCGCAACGTGGCCGGGCTGGTGCAGGCGGGCAAGGTCCGGGTGGACCTGTAGCGATCGTTGCCGCGCCGGAGCAAGCGGCAACGTGCGGGTCGAGCTGTAGCGATCTGTAGCGGGCGGTAGCGAAGGGGCGCGCAGCCGCCCCAAGGCCTGATTAGAATTCGGACTTCTTCCTTTCCGCCCGCCCGCCATGTTCCGTCCCTATTCGCGTCTGCCCGCCGCCCTGCTTCTATCCGCCGTGGTGACCTGCGGCGCGGCGCAAGCGGCCAGCGGGCCTTGCCCGGAAGCGGCCGGCATCGTGCGCACCGTCTACAACAATACCGACAAGCCCGACGCCCAAGGCCGCATCCGCTTGAAGGAAGGGCACGCCATCGTCACGCTTTCCGACGCGGACGTGGGCGCGCCGTTTGCCGTGGCATGCAAGGCATGGCCCGCCAATCCGGACCTGTTGCTGGTGGCGGTACCGCTGATGCAAGACACCCCCGACCCCGAGAACGGCCACGTCGGCGATCTGGACGTGCTGGTGCTGGACAAGCAAACGTTGCAAGTGCGCCAACGGCGGCGCCTGGTGGGCCTGATGTCGGACGATGCGGTGCGCATCGCCGGGCTGGCGTTCGACACCGCGCGCTACGACGTGGCAACCGACAAGCGCGCCTTCGGCATCCGCATCGAACGCGAAGGCGCATCGCGCGCCAACCCGTTCGATGAAACCAGCTTGCGGTTATTCACCGTGCACGACAACGAGTTGCGCCTGGTGCTGGACGGCATGTCCGTCAACCGTTCGTCGGGCGTATGGGACACCACGTGCGCGGGCGAATTCTCGGAAAGCGCCGTCAGCTTGGCAATAGGTGACACGCAACGCCGCGGCTACCGTGACCTGATCGCCACCGAATCCCACTCGGCCAGCCGCGCTTCGGTGCAGCAAGGCGACTGCAAGGAAAAGACCGTCAAGCAAGGCAAGACCCGCCACACGCTGAAATTCGACGGCAAGCGCTACCGCATCCCGGCCGCACTACGGTCCATGGATCGCGACAGCGCTGGATAAGCCAGATTTGCCGCAGCGCGATTTACCACCCAGCAGGCGGCAACAGCGCCGGTGGCCGGCCAGACCGCTATCAGGCCGGCCCGCTTGATCCCCGCCCCGCTTCGGGATTCGGATATTTCCAAGTTTTCCCCTTCAGTATTCTTAGTCGTCCTATAGCCATACGCTGACCCGCTGTCCAAGATGTGCCGCATGACGCATTCAAAGGGGGCATCGTGAGTCACAAACATGACTTCCGATTTAGCTTTGGCATCGTAGGCGGCATGGATTTTGAAGTGGTCGAGTTCACGCTCGACGAGGGCTTGTCCGAGCCGTTTCGCCTGGAACTGGATCTGGCCAGCCACGAATCGTCGGTGGACTTCGGCCTGGTGCTGGACCAGGCGGCGCTGCTGACCGTCTGGTATCAAGGCGCCCCGGTACGCTACGTGCACGGCGTGGTCTCGCGCTTCGAGCAAGGCGCCACCGGCTTTCGCCGCACCCGCTACCGCGCCACCGTTGAACCGCTATTGGCGCGCGCCGGCCTGTCTTCCGATTGGCGCATCTTCCAGCAGTTGTCCGTACCCGAAATCCTGCAAGCGGTGCTTAAAGAGCACGGCGTCCTGGACTACGAACAGACGGTGACGCACGAACACCTGCCCCGCGAATACTGCGTGCAGGCCGGCGACACCGATCTGTACTTCATGGAACGGCTGGCCCGCGAAGAAGGCTTCTTCCATGCGTTTCATCACCACGCCAAAGGCCACCGTCTGGTCCACAGCGACCGCTTGCACATACACGGCAACATCGATGGTGGCCCGGTGCGCTATCTTCCCGCCCCGGGCGGGGACCAACCCGAGCCCGCGCTACGCCGCTTTGCCTACGCCGAACAGGTGCGCACGGCCCGCCAGACCCAGCGCGACTACACCTACACGCACCCGCAATACACACAGGAACACAGCCGCGACGGTGTCGACCTGCACCACCAGCACCGTCACTACGAACGGTACGACTACCCGGGACGCTACAAGCGCGACGAAGCGGGCATTCCGTTTACGGAGAACCGCCTGCGCGGGCTGCGACGGGATGCCCGGATCGCCACGGTGGAAGGAGACGACCCTCGTTTGGTCCCCGGGCTGTCGTTCGAACTGGCAGGCCATCCACGCGGCGACCTGAATCAAGGCTGGCGCCCCATACGCATGCGTCACCACGGCGTGCAGCACAGCAGCCTACAGGAAGACAGCGCCGACGCGCAGCAAGGCACCCGTTATGGCTATACGGCGGAGCTGGTCTCCAAGCACACGGAATGGCGACCCGAACCGCTGCCCAAGCCTCGCATCGATGGCCCGCAGATTGCCACGGTGACCGGGCCAAAAGGGGAAGAGATCTATTGCGACAGCTACGGGCGCGTCAAGGTGCAGTTCCCTTGGGACCGCCTGGGCAGCCATGACGAACACAGCTCGTGCTGGATCCGCGTGTCGCAAAACTGGGCGGGCGCCATGTGGGGGCATATGGCCATACCGCGCATCGGGCAGGAAGTCATCGTGAATTTCCTGGACGGCGACGTGGACCAGGCTGTCATCACGGGCCGCACCCACATGGCGCTGCAACTGCCGCCTTACGAACTGCCACGCCACAAGACGCGCATGACGATCAAAAGCCAGACGCACAAAGGCGAGGGCTATAACGAGCTGCGCTTTGAAGACGAGCGCGATCAGGAAGAGATTTTCGTGCATGCGCAGCGCGATCAGAACATCCACGTCAATCACGACGAGACCACGTTCGTGGGACACGACCGCAGCGAAAAGATCGAGAACGACGAGACGATTGCCATCGGCCGCAACCGCCGCGAAACCGTGGCTACCGACGAGCAGGTCGATATCGGCCAAGACCGCCGCCACAGCACCGGGCAAGACGATTTTCTGAACGTGGGGCGTAACCACACCATCCATACGGCCAAGGACCGCACGGAAGAGGTCGGCAACAGCCGGCGTGACAAGACAGCCGCCAACCACTGGACCGACATCGGCGGTTATGCCGAAACAAGAATCGATGGCTATGACCTGCTGGAAGTCGGCCAGAAGATACATCGCAAAACCACCGTCTACGAACTACAGACCGGCGAGAAAGTGGTCTTCAAGGGCCCTGGCGGCACCATCACCATCGACGGCTCGGGCATCACGCTGGATGGCGTCGAAATCAAGATCAAGGGGCCATTGAGCCAAAGCAGCGCGGGCGCAGGCAGCGCGCTACAGATTGCGGGCGTACCCGCCGTGTCGCGCGACGTAGACCCTGCGGATATTCCGTTATCCGAGTAGGCAACGCGCGCGGCTATCCATCGGAGTTCCAACCTGGGAGCAAGGCCTCATGTTGATCAGCGCACCCTTCCTATGCGCGGTGCTGCAAGCCGACGATGCGGAAAGCAATGCCTACTGGAGCCTGGGTGAGAAGACAGGCAAAGGCGCCTTTCCCGTCAGCCACCAGTTCGGCTGGCATGGCGGCGCGCATCTGGTGGCACCGGGATCTCCACAGAAGCCCGAACCGGTGCGGGCAATTGCAGATGGTGTCGTCGTGTATGCCAGGGCCAGCGACTCACCCAAGCGCGGGGTCGATGCCACCACGCCCGCCGACGACCCGTTGATGTACTACAAGGGCTGGACCAGTAACGGCGTCCTGGTGCTCAAGCACGACACCGAGATCGGCGAAGACGTCAGCGTCACGTTCTATTCCATCTACCAGCATCTGCACGCCCTGGAAAAGCACACGGGCACAAAACTCGCGTTGAACACGGGCGACAAGGTGTACCGCAAAGAGGCGATTGCCCAGGCGGGCTACCTCTACGGCGAACCCGACCGCATTCATTTCGAAATTGTGGCCGACAGGGCCAACGTCGAGCGATTGCTGGGCCGCAGCGCCGGCGGTCTGAAAGCCACGGAGGGCCGCCGCGATTGCGTGTGGGGCGATATTCACTTTGTATTGCCCGCCAATACGCCGCTGTATGACATGAATCCGCGTGAGGTTCGAAGCACCTACCTGATACGCCACTTTCAAACCGGGCAGCCCGGCAGCGCGGAACGCCCCGCCGCCCTTGCCTCGCAGTTCGGCACCACCCCTGACCGGCTATGGCAGATGAATCGCAAGTCGCCGAGCGGTGCGGATCGGGAAGGCGATGAGAAGACGTGGTTGAACTGGGTGAACGGCGCGCATCAGAGCATGTTCGATCTACCTACCCCTAGCGCAACGGAAAGAACAATCTATGTGCCGGGGGTTTACGGCGCGCTCGTTGACCGCTTTCCTTCCGGTTCGAATCCCGATCACTGGGCAAACTGGCAGGTGCCGGTAGCCGCGCGGACCACGGCGGAGCTGATTATCAGCATCAGCGAACTGCGGGGTGCCTTTACGGTCACCGCGCGAACTCGGCAAGGCGAGATCATTGGCGTCCTGCAAGGCGCTGCCGAGAAAACCGAAAGTTCGTACGAGCTATACAACACGGCGGTCAAGCAGTATCCAGGCTGCCCCAGCGCGGGGTTTGAAATGCTGCGCTTTGGTCGTGTGCTGGGTCCTGATGCGCCGGCACAAAGCGATTTGTATCACGGCCGGCTGCCCCACATCCGCAGAGTCCGGCTGTCTGACGACAGCATCTTCTTCGTTGACCTGAATGCACCCGACGTCCAGGTCTACAGCGATGCAGATTTTCCGCATTGGCAAGGCTGGACGTTTATTGACGACGATCTGGACGGCAATAGCCGATGCGACTCGGGCACGCTGCTCAACCTGATAGAACCGTTGAAGCCGACAGCGCATCCAGCGCCGACGCTGACGGGAGTCTTGGGAGACACGCTTCACAAAATGGCCACTGGCGTACACGCCTTGATGCAATACCAAGACCGCCTGGCACGCGCCACCGCCAAGATCCGCACCGCGCAAGTATCCAAGGCATTGCGCCGCTGTGTGGTGAAGATCCCCACGGAATGGTCACGGGATGATTTTGACAAGCGATGGGGTTGGCTGAAGGTGGACGATCCCGACCAACGCCCGGCGAATGTGCTGAGGACAAGCGAATGCCTTAGTGATGAGGCCTATGGCCGGCTGAAGCGGCATCACGAGGCGTTGGCGTTCTGGGAAGACGCGCAGGCGCAAGGACTGGCACTGGATAAGGTCCATTACCACTTTCATCCGTTGCAGTTTATTGAGGAGTTCAGGAAGTGTGGGTGGCTTAGCGCGAAGGAGATGGTTCAAATGCTGCCGGCAACCGGTTTGGGACTGACATACGACCAGGCGCTTTCGATCATTACGGTGGGCCAACACCGAAAAGACAAGTATGTCGTGCCGACTGGGATGCACCGGGCTCTTAATCTTGTTCGGAGGAAATACTATTTGGAAACTCCGCTACGCACCGCTCACTTCTGGGGGCAGATTGTGCAGGAGACCGATGGATTTCAGACGGTCAGAGAGTATGCGAGCGGCGAGGAATACGACCGAAATCTGAGCATTGGGAACATTCAACGCGGGGATGGGCCGCGATTTCGGGGTAGGGGTGTCATCCAGCTAACCGGACGAGCTAATTACCGAAGGTATGAGAAATACCGTCGAAGAAACGTAACCCTGGATCCCCATCCTCTGTTGCTCGAGCAAGATGCGTATTCTGCATGTGACGCATCCGGTTTTTACTGGGCCGCGGAGAGAACTCGGGACAGGACACTAAACCCCCATGGCAGCCCCAACAAGTACCGTTGGATGCTGGATGGCCTTACGAGCATCAACACCAGAGCGGATCAGCTAAGCTTCGGCGATCTGAATGATGCGGCAGGGTTAACAGCCGATGTTCTGAACGTGACATTACAGATCAACAGAGCGGCGTTGCACTTAAACAATAGGGTCAAGTATTTCTCTCACGCATATCAAGCCGTATCAGACGACATCCTGGTGACCCTACCGGAGGGGAGCATTCGGCCATGATGGTGAAGATGGTGTTGGTCCCGCTTTTCATAGTCGGCAACGTTTTCTTGTCCTGCGCCTACGCGACGGGTTCGAAGATCTTTTACGACTTGTCGTCGGCTTGCGGATACGCCGTCGAATCCGATAGGCCACTGTCCAATCACTTGCACGATTGCTCGATGCTGTATGAAGACCCCGTAAATAGCCCCTTCTTCTACGGAGGCATAGTCTCCTTTAAAGCGCGCGATCTTCCCTTTACCCAATTGGAGTTTCTGAAATTTGCGGACGGTCAATTAACCTCGTCAAGACGCGACTATTACGATGCCACCCGGGACACACGGCAGCGGATCCTTGCCAGGCATCGCTATTCATTCCCGAAAAGCAACAACGAGGACGCCGCCATAATCACGCGGCTCGAAGTTCAATATCTGCGCGAAACACCAGACTCGTTGGAAATAGTGCCAACCAAAGAACGATACGATTGTTGGGACGGGGTCGCGCTCGGCAAAATTTGGGCCGTGCAATATTCGCTCTGCTCATTGGTGAGCCACCACAAAGACCCGCTTTTCTCACGTGCGCGCTGGCAGTACCAAGTCATAAAAAGCCTTAACATCCGCTGACCCCCGTCCCGCAATCCCCCCCCCACCGCTGGATAACCACCATTTACAAGCCGATTCGTCTCTGTGCATGCTGCCGTGTTGATCCGGCACAGATCGGGCGCAACATGGAGACGACATGCCTAGTCAGGAATCCCCGCATACCGCCCACATTCGCGAGATCGAACAGGTGGGCCAAGGCCGGCCTACGCAGCGCGATGCACATGTGGTGCGTAGTTGGCTGCGCTGCCTGGATCAGTACCAGCTCGATCCGGCGCAGGCTTGTGAAGCCTATATCGTGCCGGATGGCCGGTTGCGAGAACATCAGCAGCAATCCGAAGCGCTGATCCGCATTGCACGCAGCGGGCTGGATCATCTGTTCCGGCAAGTGGCGGGGCAAAACTATGTGTTGTTGCTGGCCGACCGGCAAGGCGTCACCGTGGAATTCCTGGGAGACCCCGCGCAGACATCCAAGCTGCGCAAGGCGGGTCTGTACCTGGGATCGGAATGGTCCGAGCCGCGTGCCGGCACCTGCGCGGTGGGCGCCTGTCTGGAGACGGGCGAGGCGCTGACCATTCACCAGACCGACCACTTCGACAATACGCACACGCCGCTGTCCTGCACCGCCGCGCCGATCTATAACGCCGACGGGGAACTGGCCGCCGTGCTGGATATTTCCCTGCTCAGTTCGCCCAGCCTGAAGACCAGCCAGAACCTCGCGCTGCATCTGGTCAACAGCACGACGCGCCGCATTGAACTGGCTAACCTGATGGCGCGCACGCGCAATGAATGGGTGCTGCGCTTTGCGCGGTCGCCCGAGTTCTTGGATGTAGACCCGGAAGCGGCCATCTCGCTGGACGGCGCGGGCCGCATCCTGGGCATGACGCATTCGGGCGCCAAGCTGCTGGCGCGGGCGGCCGGGCTGGACTGGCGCCAACCGGCCGGCCTGATCGGACTACCTGTCACGCGTTTTTTCGACGTGCAGTTGGACGACCTGCCACGGTACACGCGCGGCCATGCGCCGCAAGACCGCCTGATCGTCGCGCGCGACGGCAACGCCCTGTTCGCCCACGCCATCGAACCGAACCGCAGCACGCGCGGCGCCACCGTGGCCGTGCGCGGCACGCCATCCGCACTGCGCGGGCTGGACGGCGGCGATGCCAGGATGGCGGCGTTGCAGAGCCGCGCCGCCAAGCTTGCGCGGCAAGGCCTGCCTATCCTGCTGCAAGGGGAAACGGGGGTGGGCAAGGAATATCTGGCGCGCGCGATTCACGAAGACAGCCGCCGGCAGGGCCGCTTCGTGGCGGTGAACTGCGCGGCCACTCCCGAATCCTTGATTGAAAGCGAGCTGTTTGGATACCTGCCGGGCGCTTACACCGGCGCGGCGCCCAAGGGTCGCAAAGGGCTGATCGAAGAGGCGGATGGCGGCACGCTGTTTCTGGACGAAATCGGCGATATGCCGCTGGCGCTGCAAAGCCGGCTGCTGCGCGTGCTGGCGGAGTCCGAAGTCACGCCCATCGGCGCCAATGCGCCGCGTGCGCTGCGTCTGGCGTTGGTATCGGCCTCGCACCGCGACCTGGGCGCGCTGGTGCGCGAGGGGCGTTTTCGTGAAGATCTTTACTACCGTATCAACGCCGCCACGCTGACGGTGCCGGCGCTGCGCGAACGCCAGGATCTGGACTGGCTGATCGCGCGCATGCTGGCGCGTCACCAGGATGAGTCCGGTGCGCCCGCCCTGTCGCCTGGCGCCTTGCTGGCGTTAAAGGCGCACACGTGGCCCGGCAATATTCGCGAACTGGCCAACGTGATCGCCGTGGCCGCCGCGCTGTGCGAACACGGCGTCATCGAGCCGGGCGACCTGCCCGACGCGCTGGCCCCGGGCGGCGTGGCGGTGTCGGCCGAGGAAGCGGCGCTGCGGTCCACGCTGGACAGTTGCGCGGGCAATGTGTCGGAAGCCGCGCGGCGGCTGGGCCTGGACCGTTCCACCGTGCACCGCCAGATGCGGCGCTACGGATTGGGGCCAAGCCGGCGGCGCTAGGCTTTTCCGCCAGGCAGTTCCCGCCCCTTTCCGCACTCGTCACTTTCCGCCCCAGCCCCTTTCCGCCCCCGCCCCCTTTCCGCACCCGTCACTTTCTGCCCCGCCGCGCCACACTGCCGCGCCACAGGTGTGGCGCCGCGCCACGCCGGATTGGTGCGCGCCCCCCTCCCCGCCACGGGGCCGGCTCGCTCGTCACAAGCTGGCACGACATTTGCATGAAGAAGCTCAGGCAGCCACCGGCCGGTACAGGCCGGGACCGCTCGCGGGCGTACGCGTCCGCCCCCCAACCACGCCCGCCATGGGCAAGGAGACAAGCTATGCAGACCGCCCCCGCCGACGCCGCTTTAGACGCCGTGCTTGCCCGTCTGAACACCGCGCTGGGAAACAAGGACATGGCCGCCATCGCCGACCTGTTCCAGGAAGAATGCTATTGGCGCGACCTGGTGCTGTTCAGCTGGAACCTGCGCACGTTCGAAGGCCATGCGCAGATCCGCGACATGCTCACGCAACAACTGTCGCAAGTCGAACCGGTGCGCTTCACGCGCGACGATCGTGAAGCGACAAGCGACGACGACGGCCTCTTGCAGGGCTGGCTGCACATCGATACGAACCTGGCGCGCGGCTACGGCCACATCCGCGTGAAGGACGGCAAGATCTGGACGCTGCTGACCACCATGTCCGAGCTCAAGGGCCACGAGGAACCCAGCGGCACGCGCCGCCCCATGGGCGCCGAACACGGCAGCCGCCGCGAACGCCAGACCTGGCTGGAAAAGCGCGAGCAGGAAGCCGCGGAACTCGGCTACAAGACGCAGCCCTACGTGCTGATCATCGGCGGCGGGCAAGGCGGCATTGCGCTGGGCGCGCGGCTGCGTCAACTGAACGTGCCCACCATCATCATCGAAAAGAACGAGCGCGCGGGCGACAGCTGGAGAAAGCGGTACAAGTCGCTGTGCCTGCATGACCCGGTCTGGTACGACCACCTGCCCTACATCCCCTTTCCGGAAAACTGGCCCGTCTTCGCGCCGAAAGACAAGGTCGGCGACTGGCTGGAGATGTACACGAAGGTGATGGAGCTTAACTATTGGACGTCCAGCGTCTGCGAATCGGCGCGCTATGACGAGGCGAAGAAAGAATGGGAAGTCACCGTGCTGCGCGACGGCAAGCCCGTCGTGCTGCGGCCCAAGCAGCTGGTGCTGGCCACCGGCATGTCGGGCAAGCCGAACGTGCCGCGCTTTCCCGGGCAGGACGAGTTCCAGGGCGAACAGCAGCATTCTTCGCAACATCCCGGGCCGGACGCCTATCGCGGCAAGAATGTGGTGGTGATCGGCGCCAACAATTCGGCGCACGACATCTGCGCGGCGCTGTGGGAAGGCGGCGCCAACGTGACGATGGTGCAGCGCTCGTCCACGCACATCGTGCGGTCGGACACCTTGATGGACATCGGGCTGGGCGGGCTGTATTCCGAAAAAGCGCTGGCCAGCGGCATGACCACGCGCAAGGCCGACCTGACGTTTGCGTCGCTGCCCTACAAGATCATGGCGCAGTTCCAGATCCCGCTTTACAACCAGATGCGCGAACGCGATGCCGAGTTCTACAGCAAGCTGGAGAAGGCCGGCTTCATGCTGGACTGGGGTGACGACGGCTCGGGCCTTTTCATGAAATACCTGCGGCGCGGCTCGGGTTATTACATCGACGTGGGCGCTTGCGACCTGATCATCGACGGCAGCGTGAAGCTGCAATCCAATACCGACGTCAGCCACCTGGCGCGCGATGCCGTCGTGTTGAACAACGGCGTGACCTTGCCCGCGGACCTGGTCGTGTATGCCACCGGCTACGGCTCCATGAACGGCTGGGCCGCCGACCTGATCAGCCCGGAGGTTGCCGACAAGGTAGGCAAGTGCTGGGGCCTGGGATCGGACACCACCAAGGACCCGGGCCCGTGGGAAGGCGAACAGCGCAACATGTGGAAGCCGACTCAGCAGGAAGGGCTGTGGTTCCATGGCGGCAACCTGCATCAGTCGCGGCACTATTCGCAGTATCTGTCGCTGCAATTGAAGGCGCGCCACGTGGGCTTGCCGGTGCGGGTGTACGGCATGCAGGCGGTGCACCACAAGCGCTAGCCTGGCGTCGATGTGCCTGTCGCAGGCGGCCCCCGGCCGCTTGCCCCCGCTTTACCCCGGCTTGCGCCCCGCCCCACCGCGGGGTAAATTGTTGACAATTCAGCGTCCACACAACGCTTTATCCCGATATTCACCCCGCAATTCGGACATATTGTTGACACTATGAGCAAAGTGCTGACGCTGCCAGGCGCGGCGCCCGGGGACGGCGAGACGCTGTCGGATCACATCTTCAAGAAGATCCAGGCGGCCATCGTCAAGGGCGAGATCGCCCCGGGCAGCAAGATTTCCGAACCCGAACTTGCGCGTATCCATGGCGTCAGCCGTGGGCCGCTGCGTGAAGCGCTGCATCGTCTGGAAGGCCAGAAGCTGCTGGTGCGCGTGCCGCATGCGGGCGCGCGGGTGGTCTCCTTGTCGCAGCAGGAATTGTCCGAGCTGTATGAGATTCGCGAATCGCTGGAAGGCACCGCATGCCGGCTGGCCGCCGAGCGCATGCCGCCGTCTGAAATCGCCGAGCTGCGCGAGGTACTGCACGCCCATGAACGCGATGCCGCTTTTCAAGCCGGCGTGGGTTACTACCAGCAGGAAGGCGATTACGATTTCCACTACCGCATCGTCAAGGGCAGCGGCAACCAGATGCTGTTTCGCATGCTGTGCGACGAGCTCTACCAACTGGCGCGCATGTACCGCATCCAGTATTCGACCACGCCCAACCGCCCCCGGCAGGCCTATGCCGAACACCACCGCATTCTTGACGCCATCGCAGACCGCGACGGCGAGCTGGCTGAAATCCTGATGCGCCGCCATATCCGCGCGTCACGTATCAACATCGAACAACAGATCGCGCAAAGCACGCTGACGCGCACGGAGGCATGATGAACCACTCGTACCGCAAGACCCTGCCCGGCACCCGCCTGGATTATTTCGATGCGCGCGCCGCCGTTGAAGCCATTGCGCCCGGCGCCTACGCTGGCCTGCCGTACACGTCGCGCGTGCTGGCCGAAAACCTGGTGCGCCGCTGTGACCCGGCGATGTTGACGGATGCGCTCAAGCAACTGATCGAGCGTCGCCGCGACTTGGACTTTCCGTGGTTTCCCGCGCGTGTGGTGTGCCATGACATCCTGGGCCAGACCGCGCTGGTGGACCTGGCGGGCCTGCGCGACGCCATCGCTGAAAAAGGCGGCGACCCGGCCAAGGTCAACCCGGTGGTGCCGGTGCAGTTGATCGTGGACCACTCGCTGGCGGTGGAATTTGACGGCACCGACCCCGACGCCTTTGCCCGCAACCGCGCGGTGGAAGACCGCCGCAACGAAGACCGCTTCCATTTCATCGACTGGACCAAGCAGGCCTTTCGCAACATCGAAGTGGTGCCGCCGGGCAACGGCATCATGCACCAGATCAACCTGGAACGGATGTCGCCCGTGATCTACACACAGGACGGCGTGGCGTTCCCGGACACGCTGGTAGGCACCGACAGCCACACGCCGCACGTGGACGCGTTGGGTGTGATCGCCATCGGCGTGGGCGGGCTGGAAGCCGAAAACGTGATGCTGGGCCGCGCCTCGTGGATGCGCCTGCCGGACATCATCGGCGTGGAACTTACCGGCCGCGCGCAGCCGGGCATTACCGCCACCGACGTGGTGCTGACGCTGACCGAGTTCCTGCGCAAAGAAAAAGTGGTGGGCGCATATCTGGAGTTCTTCGGCGAAGGCGCCGCCAGCCTGACCTTGGGCGACCGCGCCACCATCTCGAACATGGCTCCTGAATACGGCGCCACCGCCGCCATGTTCTCGATCGATCAGCAGACCATCGACTACCTGCGCCTGACCGGCCGCGAAGACGAACAGATTGCGCTGGTGGAAACCTACGCCAAGACGGCGGGCCTGTGGTCCGACAGCCTGGCGACCGCCGAATACGAACGCGTGCTGCGCTTTGACCTGTCGACGGTCGTGCGCACGCTGGCCGGCCCGTCCAATCCGCACCGCCGCCTGCCCGTCTCGGACCTGGCCGAACGTGGTATTTCCGGCGTGGTCGAAAACGCACCGGGCTTGATGCCCGACGGCGCGGTCATCATTGCCGCCATCACCAGCTGCACCAACACCAGCAACCCGCGCAACGTGATTGCCGCCGGCCTGTTGGCACGCAATGCGCGCCGCGCCGGCCTTGCCCGCAAGCCGTGGGTGAAGAGCTCGCTGGCGCCCGGCTCCAAGGCGGTACAGCTGTACCTGGAGGAAGCCGGGCTGTTGCCGGATCTGGAAGCGCTGGGCTTCGGCGTCGTCGCCTTCGCCTGTACCACGTGCAACGGCATGTCGGGCGCGTTGGACCCGGTCATCCAGCAAGAAATCATCGACCGCGATCTGTATTCCACAGCCGTGCTGTCCGGCAACCGCAACTTCGACGGCCGCATCCATCCGTACGCCAAGCAAGCGTTCCTGGCGTCGCCTCCGCTGGTGGTGGCCTATGCGATTGCCGGCACCATCCGCTTTGACATCGAACGCGATGTGCTGGGCGTGGACGGCAACGGCAAGGAGATTCGCCTGAAAGACATCTGGCCCAGCGACGAAGAGATCGACGCCATGGTCAAGACGGCGGTCAAGCCCGAGCAGTTCCGCAAGGTGTACGCGCCGATGTTCGGCATTCAGGAAGACCGTAAAGCGGGCGTCAGCCCCTTGTACGATTGGCGTCCGCAAAGTACCTACATTCGCCGTCCGCCGTACTGGGAAGGCGCGCTGGCTGGCGAGCGCACGCTGCGCGGCATGCTGCCGCTGGCGGTGCTGGGCGACAACATCACCACCGACCACCTGTCGCCGTCCAACGCCATCCTGATGGACAGCGCGGCCGGCGAATACCTGCACAAGATGGGCCTGCCCGAAGAGGACTTCAACTCTTACGCCACCCATCGCGGCGACCACCTGACCGCGCAGCGCGCCACCTTCGCCAATCCCAAGCTCTTTAACGAGATGGTGACCAACGAAGACGGCACGGTGAAGCAGGGATCGCTGGCGCGCGTAGAGCCCGAAGGCCGCGAGATGCGCATGTGGGAAGCCATCGAAACGTACATGCATCGCAAGCAGCCGCTGATCATCGTGGCGGGTGCCGATTACGGCCAGGGCTCGTCGCGCGACTGGGCGGCCAAGGGCGTGCGGCTGGCGGGCGTGGAAGCCATCGTGGCCGAAGGCTTTGAACGCATCCACCGCACCAACCTGATCGGCATGGGCGTCTTGCCGCTGGAATTCAAGCCGGGCGTGAACCGCAAGACCTTGGCGCTGGACGGCACCGAAAGCTATGACGTGATCGGCGAACGCCAACCGCGCGCGGACCTGACGCTGGTGATCCATCGCCGCGATGGCCAGACCGTGCAGGTGCCGGTGACGTGCCGTCTGGACACGGCGGAAGAAGTGTCCATCTACGAAGCCGGCGGCGTGCTGCAACGCTTTGCGCAGGACTTCCTGGAAGCCGAATCCGTTGCGGGCGACACCAAGAAGGCCGGCTAAACCGGGCTGCGCACCGCCGCCCTGACCCTCACAGACACCAGGACATCCCCATGGCTCATGCTCCTCAGACCAAAATCACCGCCACCTACATGCGCGGTGGCACCAGCAAAGGCGTGTTCTTCAAGCTTGACGACCTGCCCGAATCCGCGCGCGTGCCCGGCCCGGCGCGCGACGCGTTGCTGCTACGCGTGATCGGCAGCCCCGACCCCTACGGCAAGCAGATCGACGGCATGGGTGCGGCCACCTCCAGCACCAGCAAGACCGTCATCGTCGGCAAAAGCACGCAGCCGGATCACGACGTGGATTACCTGTTCGGCCAGGTCTCCATTGACCAGCCGTTCGTGGACTGGAGCGGCAACTGCGGCAACCTGTCGGCGGCCGTCGGCCCCTTCGCCATCACCAACGGCCTGGTCGACCCGGCGCGCGTGCCGGACAACGGCGTGGCGGTGGTGCGCATCTGGCAGGCCAACATCAAGAAAACCATCATCGCTCACGTGCCCATGACGGACGGCGCGGTGCAGGAAACCGGCGACTTCGAACTGGACGGCGTGACCTTTCCCGCCGCCGAACTGCGCCTGGAATTCATGGACCCGGCCGAAGACGGCGACGGCGGCTCGATGTTCCCCACGGGCAATCTGGTGGACGACCTGGAAGTGCCGGGCGTGGGCACGTTCAAGGCCACGATGATCAATTCCGGCATCCCGACCATCTTCCTGGAAGCGGCTGCGCTGGGCTATACCGGCACGGAATTGCAAGACGACATCAACAGCGACGCCGCTGCCTTGGCGCGCTTTGAAACCATTCGCGCGCACGGCGCGCTGCGCATGGGCCTGATCGAAAAACTGGAAGAAGCCGCCAGCCGCCAGCACACGCCGAAGGTCGCATTCGTTGCGCCGCCCAAGGCCTACGTGTCATCCAGCGGCAAGCAGATCGGCGCGGGCGATATCGACGTGCTGGTGCGCGCGCTGTCCATGGGCAAGCTGCACCACGCGATGATGGGCACGGCATCCGTCGCCATCGCCACCGCCGCGGCGGTCCCCGGCACGCTGGTCAACCTGGCCGCCGGCGGCACCGAACGCGACAACGTCAACTTCGGCCACCCCTCCGGCACGCTGCGCGTAGGCGCACAAGCGCAGTTGGTTGACGGCGAATGGAAGGTCACCAAGGCCATCATGAGCCGCAGCGCGCGCGTGCTGATGGAAGGCCGCGTGCACGTGCCGCGAATCGGGTTCTAAGGCGGGGCGGCGCAATCAGGCAGGCGCGGGCTTCGCGCCTGGGCCTGGGTCCAGCACTTTCAACACCGCCGCCCCCGTCGCCAGCACCTGCCCGGCGACGCTTAACTCTCCCCGCATGAACACCAGGCTGGACGTGGCGCGCAGGACGTCTCCGCGCACTTCCAGGAACTGTCCCGCGCGTGCCGCCGCCAGGAAGTGCGTGTCCAGTTGCACCGTGACGCACGCGCGGCGGTCCAGGGCTTGCCAGGCGATGGCGCTTAAGCCGTGGTCCAGCAGCGCGGTCAACAAGCCGCCGTGTACGACGCCTGCCGGGTTCAGGTGGTTCTCGGTGGCCAAGAGTCCGTAGGCCCACGCCTGCCCTTCCTTGCGCACCCACAAGGGGCCGATCAGTCCGGCGAAGCCGGGTAGTGATTTGCGGTGCCAGCCATCGGCGGCAAGGGATTCGGGATTGGCGGGGTGCGACATGGCGTCAGCTCCGTGTGGACAGCAGTTGCGACAGCCTGTGCGCTTCCGCTTGCAATTCCTTGGCCAGCGCGTGCGCGCGGGCGTCGTCCAGTTGTTCGGCCAGGCCCGCGGCCACCAGTGAATGCGTCATGCGCTTGTGGCTGTCGAGCACGGGCACGGCGATGACGACAACGCCGTTGATGTAGTGGTTGCGATCCAGGCTATAGCCCTCGCGCCGCACCGCGTCGATGTCGGCTTTCCACTCCGCATAGGCGGGCGCCTGATCCCAGCGCAACGCCTTGAATCGGCGTTCCAGTTCTTTGTCCGAGAGGTCTGAAAACGCGGCCACCAAACGGCCCGTTGCGCTGATCAGCGCGGGGAAGCGGCTGCCCACGTCCACGTGCAGACGGAAGGGCGCGGTCGAGCGCGACAGCGCCAGCACCACCATGTGTTCGCTGCCCGCCACTTCGACGCCGATGGCCGTGACGTTCGCGCTGCTGGACAGCTTGTCCAGCACCGGCTGCACCAACGCCGGGAAGGGGCTGCTTTCGATCACGCTGCGCGCCAGGGTCAACATGCCCACGCCCAGGCTGTAGCGCTTGGTGCCGGTGTCGACCTTCACCAACCCTTCTTCCACCAGCACACGAAGTATGTGCAGGCAGGTGCTGGTGACCATGCCCAGCTCCTGCGAGATGGCCTTCAAGGTCATGGCCTCGCCGCCACGGCCCAGCAATCGCAAGATGGCGATTGACCGCGTTACCGCCGGCACGGGGCGCACGCGCGGCCCCGCCACGGCGGTGGATTCCTGGGAACTGGCTTCACTCATCGGGCTCTCCGGTTTTTATTGCGGCAAGCATACCTTGCGCGGGACAAAACGCGTCCCTTAATTGCCGCCCGTAATTGTCTATATACAATCAATAAACGTCATTGACAATTTAAAAGCCGGCGCGCATAGTCGCTTCAACGGCTTGCCAGACCCACACAGGTACGACGACATGACGATGCTGACGCAGACCACCTCATACGCCGACGCGCACGCGCTTTGCACTTCCGAGAAGCTTTGGGAGTTGTTCGATGGCAACCGCGACCGCATGAACATTGCGCACGAATGCATCGACCGGCACGCGCACAAGGACCAGCCCGCGATCATCCTGGTGCGTGCAACCGGCGCTGATGAAACCTTCAGCTTCCAACAGATCGCCCAGGCGTCCTCGCGCTTTGCGCACTACCTGGCCGATCAGGGCATTGGCGCCGGCGACCGCGTGGCCGTCATGCTGGAACCGTCGCTGGCGTTCTATGTGGCCATGTTCGGCGCCATGAAGCGCGGCGCGATCGCGGTGCCGCTGTTCACCCTGTTTGGCCCGGACGGCATCCGGCTGCGCGTGCAGGATTGCCAGCCGCGCATGCTGGTCACCAACGCCGACAAGGCGCCGATGGTGCCGGCCGCCGACGACATGCGCGTGGTGATTGCGGACGACGCATTCCTGGCATCGCTGGACCGCTTCCCCGCGCAATACGACTGCAACACGCACGCCGATGACCTGGCCATTTTCCAGTACACATCGGGCACCACCCGCGAACTGCCCGACGCCGTGCGCCACACGCATCGCGCGCTGGTCACGTTGATGCTGGCCGCGCTGTACGGCACCGGCGTGCGCCCCGGCGACCGCTACATGTGCCCGTCATCGCCGGCGTGGGGGCATGGCCTATGGCACGGCACGCTGGCGCCCCTGGCGATGGGCGTGACCATCGGCGCCTATGCCGGCAAGTTCAACGCCGAACGCCTGCTGCAAGCCTTGCAGGACCACGCGTTCAACAACATCTCGGCGGCCGCCACGCATTACCGGATGATGCGCAACTCTGGCGCGGCGGGCCAATATCGCTACCAGATAGACAAGGTGTCTTTTACCGGCGAACCCATCGACAGCGAGACCTCTGCCTTTGTCCTGGCAACCTTTGGACGCCCGGTGTGCAGCATGTACGGCACGACGGAAATCGGCGTGTGCCTGGTGAACTACCCGGGCGCGCCAGACTTCACCGTCAAGGCGGGATCGCTGGGCAAGCCCGTGCCCGGCCTGCGCGTCCAGGTGCAGGATGCCAACGGCGCGCCCTGCCCGCCCGGTGTGACGGGCGAACTGAAACTGTGGCGACGCGACGCCTGGGTAGCCACCAAGGACTTGGGCCGCGTCGACGAAGACGGCTATTTCTGGCATGGCGGCCGCGCCGACGACGTCATCATTTCCGCCGGGTGGACGATGAGCGCCGTTGAAATCGAAGACGCCATCCTGAAACACCGCGACGTCACCGAAGCCGCCGCCATCGGCGTGCCCGACGCGCTGCGCGGCCAGGTCGTCAAGGCGTTCGTGGTGTCGGCCCGGCCGGGTGACGACGCCTTCGTGGAAGAAATCCAGAACACCGTGCGCAGCCAATTGGCGCAACACGAATATCCGCGCCAGGTGGTGTTTGTGCCTGAGCTGCCCAAGACGCCAGCCGGGAAGATTCATCGCCGCAAACTGCGCGAACAGGAACTTGCAGCGCCCTCCGCGAACATCAACGCCGCCACCTCCCCTGACACCCCTACCGACGGCTCCGCCGACATCCCCACCAACAAAACACCCGCCGCGCCCGCCGCGCACGTATGACCCATCCCCAGGAGACATCATGCTGACCGAAACCAAACCGCAAGTGCAGCCCCAAGCCCAGGCCCCCACGAAGACCGAACGCAGCTTCCCGAAGATCACCGAGCGCGGCCTGGACGAACTGCGCGCGCGGATCGGCGTGAAGATCGGCGCCACCGCCGAACCGTGGTGCTACGAAGCCACGCGCGACAACATCCGCCACTACGCGCACGGCATCGGCGATGACAACCCGCTGTGGTCGGACCCCGACTACGCCGCCAAGACGCAGCATGGCGGCATCATCGCCTTGCCCAGCTTTTTGTTTTCCACCAGCCGCATCGTGTCGGGCTACGTGGGCGGCCTGCCCGGCGTGCACGCCATGTGGTCAGGCGCCGACTGGACCTGGCACAAGACCGTCAAGCGCAACGACGTGATCTCGACCGAAGCACACCTTAAAGACCTGGTTGAACACCAGACGCGCTTTGCCGGCCGCGCCGTGCAACAGATCTATCACGTGGATTTTTTCAACCAGGACGGCGACAAGGTGGCCGAGGCCGACAGCTGGTGCTTTCGCACCGAACGCGACCACGCCCGCGAACAAGGCAGCAAGTACAAGGAGGTGCGCGCCCGCGAACCGCGCCGCTACAGCCCTGAAGAAATCAAGGAAGCCTACAAGCTGTACGCGCAGGAAGAAGTGCGCGGCGCCACGCCCCGTTACTGGGAAGACGTGAAGGAAGGCGAAGAACTGCCCGTGATGTTCAAGGGCCCCATGACGGTGACCGGCTTCATTGCCTACGCGCAAGGCTGGGGTGGCTTGTACATCCGCGCCAACAAGCTGGCCTGGCAACTGATTGACGCGCATCCGGGCGTGGGCATCACCAACCGCTTCGGCATTCCCGACGTGCCGGAACGCGTGCACTGGGAAGAAGAATTCGCGCTGGAAGTGGGCGCGCCGGGCGCCTACGACTACGGTCCGGAACGCAATTCGTGGTTGACGCATCACCTGACGAACTGGATGGGCGATGACGGCTTCCTGCGCAAGTCCACGTGCAAGATTCGCCGCCACAACCCCGAGGGCGACATGCTGTTCTTCAAGGGCCGCGTCAAGCGCAAGTACGTGGAAGACGGCCGGCACCTGGTGGAAATCGAACAGGAAGCGCGCAACCAGGACGACGAGTTGTCCGTGCTGGGCTCGGGCGTGGTTGAATTGCCCACCCGTGCGTAAGCCGTATCGCGCACATGGCCCTCATGACTGCATGATGCATGGGCGGCGCGGGCGCAGCGCGCGCCCCGCTGCCTGATTTCCGACGGCTGACCGGCCGCCGCTGCTTACCATGATCGCGCGCGGGTTTGCCGCCCGCGCGTCCGACATGACCAAACCGAGGTCAATGATGTCTGGTTCATCGGAGCATGCTGCACACGCCCCGCCCGCCCGCGCCGCTGGCGCGCTGGAAGGCATTCGGGTCATCGATCTATCCAGGGTTCTGGCCGGGCCGCTCTGCACGCAGATGTTGTCCGACCAGGGCGCCAGCGTCATCAAGGTCGAGCCGCCAGGCGGCGACGAAACCCGAGCGCTGGGCCCGCCCGTCAACGCGGACGGCGACGCGGCCTACTTCACCGCCGTCAACCGAGGCAAGCGCGCCATTGGCCTGGACTTGTCCTTACCTGGCGGTCGCGACGTGCTGCTGCGCCTACTGCAAGAGGCCGATGTGCTGGTCGAAAATTTCTTGCCGGGCACCATGGCCAAGTGGGGCCTGGATTACGAAACAGATTTGAAGCCGCGCTTTCCCCAGCTGATCTATTGCGCCATTTCAGGCTTTGGCGAAGACGGCCCGCTGGGCGGCATGCCCGGCTACGACGCCATCCTGCAAGCCATGTGCGGCTTGATGAGCGTGAACGGCGACGCGGCCGGCGGCCCGACGCGCATCGGCATCCCCATCGTTGACCACCTGACCGGCTACACCGCGCAGTCGGGCATCCTGCTGGCGCTGTACCACCGCGCACGCACGGGCCAGGGCCAGCGCGTGGACGTGACCTTGTTCGACACCGCGTTAAGCCTGCTGGTGCCGCACGCGGCCAACTGGATGCACACGGGCCAGACGCCCGCGTTGATGGGCAGCGCGCATCCGAATATCGCGCCATACGACCGGTTTGCATGCCGCGACGGCGAGATTTTTCTGGGTGTGGTGAACGACCGCCAGTTCCGCAAATTCTGCGATTACGCCGGGTTGGGCGCCTTGCTGGAGGACGCGCGCTTTGCCACCAACCGCCAGCGGCTGGACCACCGCGACGCCTTGCGCGCCGCCATCGAGCAAGCGCTGGCCCACCGCACGCGTGCCGATCTCTGCCACGACCTGATGCGGCTGGGCGTGCCGGCCGGCCCCATCAACAGCGTGCCCGAAGCGTTTGAACAGGCGCACGCGGTGCATCGCGGCATGCGCGTGTCGCGCGACGGCTATCAAGGCATTGGTCCGGCCACGCGCTTGTCCGAAGCGCCCACGCGCATCGGCCGCCCCCCGCCCGGCTTTGGGCAACACACCGATGAAGTCTTGCGGCAGGCGGGGTATGACGACACGCACATCGCCGGCTTGCGCGCAGACGGCGTCTTGCCGCTCGGGCCCGCGCGCAAGCGATAGCAGGCAGCAGCAACGACGGCAGCAGCAGCAGCAGCAGCAGCAGCAGCAGCAGCAGCAGCACCGCGGCAACGGCAGCAGCCGCGTCCGCGGCATCACGACCCTATAAAAAAATCCAGGAGACCACCATGAAACCCTTACGCATGATCGCCGCGCTGGCGGCATCCGTTCTGTTCACACAGCCGGTGTCGGCCGCGGACAGCTATCCCTCAAAGCCGGTGCGCATCATCGTGCCCTACCAGGCAGGACAGGGCACCGACGTGGCCGCCCGGTATCTAGGCGAGTATCTGGCGCGCAGCATGGGCCAGCCGTTCATTGTCGAAAACCGGCCGGGCGCGGGCGGCAACATCGGCGCGTCCGAAGCGGCTCGCGCCGCCCCCGACGGCTACACCTTGCTGATGGGCACCAACGGCACGCACGTGCTGAATCAGTACATCTATGCGTCCACCAATTTCGACCCCGCGAAAGACTTCGCGCCCATCATGCTGGTCAGCTCGTTTCCGATGGTGTTGCTGACCGCGCCCGGCTCGCCCTACAACAGCCTGTCCGACCTGCAAGACGCCGCGAAGTCCAAGGCCGACAGCGTCAATGTCGGCATGCCCAGCACCACGGCGCGGCTGGTGTTCGAATTGCTCAAGCAACAAGGCGTGGCCAGCATCCGGGGCATTCCGTACAAGGGTTCGGCAACCGCCACCACGGACCTGATGGGCGGCCAGGTGCAGCTGGGTATCGACACCGTCAGCGCCGCTCGCTCGTTCATTACCAGCGGCAAGCTGCGCGCGTTGGCCGTTACGTCGTTGAAGGAATCCGCGTTATTGCCGGGCGTGAAACCGGTGTCGGCGCAGGGCCTGCCCGACTTCCAGGTGATTGCGTGGAACGGCCTGTACGCCCCCAAGGGCACGCCGCCCGCCGTGGTGCAGAAGTTGAACGCGGAACTTGCCAAGGCGTTGGCGCAGCCCGAAGTGCGCCAACGCCTGCTGGAACTTGGCCACGAGCCCGGCGGCGGCACGCCCGCTGAACTGGAAGCCTTTGCGCGTAGCGAACGGCTGAAGTGGCAACCGCTGATCATCCAGGCCGGACTGAAAGCGGAATAGCCGCTCACCGCATTTGCTTTGACCCCCACGCCCGGGCCTCGCGCCCGGGCGTTTTGCATGGGGCTCGCGTCCAGGGGTTAACCCCAGCAGAATAAATACCTATAACCTCAGAGAATATAACTATCGCTAGCCCACCCGTCAGCCAATGTGCTGGCCCACCCGCTAGAAAAACCCAAACCAGAACAACCCTCCGGGAGACAAACCATGGCGCTGCCCACCCTCAAGCATTTCATCAACGGCCAGTACGCCGAATCCACGGGCTCTGAATACTTCGACCTGATCAGCCCGGTCACCGCCCAGCCTATCGCCCGCTCTCCCAACGCCAACGCCGCCGACGTCGATGCCGCCTACGCCGCCGCCAGCGCGGCCTTCAAGACCTGGGGCCGCAGCACGCCGTCCGCGCGCCAGCAGGCGTTATTGAAATTGGCCGACGCGGTCCAGGCCAACAGCGACCGCCTGGTCGAGGCCCAAAGCCGCAACACCGGCCAGCTCAAGCACTTGATCGCCTCTGAAGAAGTCGCTGTCTGCGTCGATCAGATCCGTTTCTTTGCCGGCGCCGCGCGCTTTCTGGAGGGCAAGGCCACGGGCGAATACATGGAAGGTTTGACGTCCAGCATCCGCCGCGAACCGCTGGGCGTGGTGGGCCAGGTCACCCCCTGGAACTATCCCCTGATGATGGCCGTCTGGAAGATCGCGCCGGCACTGGCAGCAGGTAACACGGTAGTGCTCAAGCCCAGCGACACCACGCCCGAAAGCACTTTGCTGCTGGCCGAACTGGCCGCGCCGTTCTTCCCCGCCGGCGCGTTCAACGTGGTGCTGGGCAATGCCGCCACGGGCGCCAAGGTGGTGTCGCACAAGACCCCCGCGCTGGTGTCCATCACCGGTTCGGTGCGAGCCGGCCTGCAAGTGGCCGCGTCCGCCGCCGCCAACCTGACCCGCGCACATCTGGAACTAGGCGGCAAGGCGCCGGTCGTCGTCTTTGAAGACACCGACCTGGACCGCGCCGCGCAACACATTGCGCTGACGGGCTTCTTCAATGCGGGGCAGGATTGCACCGCCGCCACCCGCGTCATCGTGGCTGAATCCGTGCACGACGCGTTCGTCACCAAGCTGGTGGCCGCGGCTATCGACACCCGCTTTGGCGACCCCGACGATCAGGAGGCGCTGTACGGTCCGCTGAACAATGCCGCGCAGCTGGAACGCGTGCAGGGCTTCATCACCCGCCTGCCTTCCCACGCCCGCGTTGAAACCGGCGGCCGCCAGGCCGCGCGCGCCGGATACTACTTCGAACCCACCGTCGTCACCGGCCTACAACAGCAGGACGAAGCCATCCAGACCGAAGTCTTCGGCCCCGTCATTACGGTGCAGAAGTTTGCCGGCGAAGAACAGGCCATCGCCATGGCCAACGACGTGGAATACGGCCTGGCCGCCAGCGTCTGGACACGCGATCACGGCCGTGCGCAGCGCCTGTCGCGCGAGCTGGACTTCGGCACGGTATGGATCAACACGCACATTCCGCTGACCGCCGAAGCCCCGCACGGCGGCTTCAAGCGGTCGGGCTATGGCAAGGACTTGTCCGCCTATGGCTTCGAGGAATACACGCGCGTCAAGCACGTGATGAGCGCGCACGACTGACCGGGGAAACATCATGAGCACCCAACACACGCCCACCACCCAAGCCGATGCGCTGCGCGAACGCGTTGCCCGCGCGCACCATGAATTGTTCACGCTGCGCGACACCGGCGCGCTGGAACGCTATTTCTCGCCGCGCTTCATCGAGCATTCCCCCTTGGTCAAAAACGGGCTGGACGGCCTGTTCATGCTGGTCCAGGAACATCCCAACCTGAAGCACGAGGCCCACCGCGTGCTGGTGGACGGCGACCTGGTCGCCATCCACGGCCGCTACACCGGCCTGGGCGAACAGCCGCTGGTCGGCTTTGACATCTATCGCGTGGCCGACAACCGCATCGTCGAACATTGGGACGGCCTGGTGCCCGAAGCGCCGCCCAACGCCAGTGGCCGCACCCAGCTGGACGGCCCGACGCAACCGCGCAACGACCAGGACGTCGATGAAAACCGAGCGCTGGTGCTGGGCTTTTTCACGCGCGCCCTGATCGAAGGCGACTATCAAGCGTTCATCGACAACTGCAACGGCGAAGCCTTCCACCAGCACAGCCCGGACATTGCCGACGGCACGGCAGCCGTCATCGGCTTTCTGAACCAGCTGCGCGAATCCGGTCAGGGCCTGCAATACAGCCGCATCCATCGCTGCGTGGCCGAAGGCGACTTCGTGCTGACGCATTCCGAGGGCAGCATCGCCGACCAGCGCCACGCCTACTTTGAACTGTGGCGCGTGCAAGACGGCAAGGTCGTCGAACTCTGGGATGCCATCGCACCCGTGCCCGACGACAGCCAGGCGCTGCATCGCCACGGCATCTTCTAGCGCCGTGGCATGATGCACGTTTTCCATTCGCGCCGGAGCCCCCCATGACCGCCCACGCCATCGTCTACGCACCGATCGGCCAAGGCACGCGCTCGGAGCAGGTCGTCGAACGCCTCAGCAATGCGATCGTCGCCGGCCTGCTGCATCCCGACGAGCAGCTGCCCAACGAGAACGAGTTGTCGCGCCTGATGGGCGTGTCGCCCGTAACCGTGCGCGAGGCCCTGAACACCTTGCGCGCGCGCCAGCTGATCGACACCCGGCGCGGGCGCAATGGGGGCAGCTTCGTGTGCCCCGTGCCGGCGCAGATGATGCACGACCGCCATCCGCTGCGCCTGGCCACGCCGGGCGATCTGGCCGACCTGGGCGAGCTGCATTGCGCCGTGATCGGCCACAGCGCCAAGCTGGCCGCGCAGCGTTCAACGGCTGACGATCACCGGCGCCTGGCGCAAGAGATCGACCAGTTCGAAGCGGCTAAGGCGGCGCAGGCGCGCGCGCAGTCGGACATGCGTTGCCTGCTGCTGCTGGCCACGCACGCGCAGTCGGCGCGGCTGGCCAACCAAGAGCTTGAAATCCAGGCGGAATGGGCGCCGCTGGTTGCCGCGCTGTATCCGCACGGGTCGGTGCACGCCGAGATGGTGGCGGCGTATCGCCGGCTGCAAGCGGCGCTGCAAGCGGGCGACGATCTTGCCGGCAGCGCGCTTGCCCTGGACATGATCAGCACGCAGACGGACCACCTGCTTGAACACAAACTGCGGTTGGACGCCACGGCGCCGCCGCCACAACAGACCTAGGGCCGCTGAACGCCGGCGGCAACCTTGGCTACAGGAGACGGCAGATGAACGAAGACGCGCATATCGACCGGGCCCACGGCATTCTGGACTGCGTCGTGAACGACGCCCGGAACACCGCCGCCGCGCTGGCCGAGGCCGCCGCGCAGATTCTGTCGGGCCAGACCCCGACGCCCGGTAGCGGCCTGCGGCTGTCGGCGGACCATCGCCGCGCGCTGCAAACCCACATCCAGGTGGCGCTGCAACTGAACCCCTGGTGCAACGGCGCGGGCTTCGCCAGCTTTGAAGCGCATGCCGACACCGATGACGGCTACTGGACGCTGGAGTGGTGGCAGCAAGAGGGGCGCTCCCTGCAACACGTGCCCCTGGAACGCAATCAGGAAACCCGGCGGCGGCTGGATTTTCGCGCGTTCGCCTGGTTCGACCAGCCCGCGCGCCGCCATCTTCCCGTTATCGAAGGCCCCTACGTGGACTACATCTGCAACGGCGCCTACACCATCACCGCCGCGCACCCCGTGCTGGTCCGCCAGGCGTTCGCCGGCGTGGCCGCCGTGGATGTCCTGGTCTCCACGCTGGACCGCATGCTGCTGCCCGCGTTGCGGCGCATCGGCAAGCCCGCGTTGGTGCTGAACGCGGATTCGCGCGTGGTCATGTCCACCGCCCACCGCATTCGCACCGGCAGCCTGTGGCAGCCGCAACACGGTGACCGCCTTATCGGCGCCCCCGGTGCGCTACGCCTGGCGGTGCTGCCCGCCCCGCCATCACACGCGGCGGGCGGCCACGCCGGCCAGCCCAGCCTGCCCGGACTGGCGCACAGCCCCGGCAGCTGACGGGTCCGACGCGCCGGCACGACGCCCGCCCGCGCCCACGCCCCTTCCCTTAATTCTTTGCAATCCCTTGGCGCCCCCGCGCGCCGATGACGCCGCCCGCGCTCACGCCCGGCGCGGATGGCGCACATCTTTACAAACCAGGAGACCCCCCATGAAGTGGTATCTGCAAGCCCTCAAACACTACGCCGTCTTCCAAGGCCGCGCACGGCGTCGCGAATATTGGTACTTCGTGCTGTTCCAGCTGATGGCCGTGTTGGCGATCTCGGCGGTGGAACGCGCGCTGGCCATCGCCAACCCTGAAATCCTGTTTGGCTGGTACACGGCGGGCTTTCTGCTGCTGACGCTGCTGCCCGCGCTGGCCGTCACCATCCGCCGCCTGCACGACACCGGCCGCAGCGGCTGGTGGGGCTTGCTGCATGCCGTGCCCGTCATCGGCACGCTGCTGTTGCAGCCCTTCATGCTGCCCGCCGGCGCTCCCGGCCGCAACCGCTTCGGCCCGGCCCCCACGGCCTGAGCCCTTTCCCGATTCCAGGAACATCGACATGACATTGAATCGACGCGAATTCATCCTCAAGACAGCGGCGGCCACAACGACGGCCACCGCCGTCGGCGCACTGGGCTTGTGGCCCGCGACCTCGCACGCCTTGACCACCGCCTACGCCAGTGTGCCGCCCCGCGACACCATGCTGCCGCCCGCCCAATTGCTGCACGATGCCCAGCCGATACCCACCCGGCTGGGCATTGATCCGCGCATCTGGAACTGGCGGCGCGACGCCAAACCCACCGACCCCATGCCCGCCAACTACTACGAAGCCTCGCTGTCCGAGTGGCCCGCCTTCGGCCCGCTGCCGGGCGATGTGGACTGCGAAGTGGTCGTCATCGGAGGCGGCCTGCTGGGCGCGTCCACCGCCTTGCACCTGGCCGAAGCCGGCGTCGACGTGGTGCTGATCGAAAAAGACCATATCGGTTCGGGCGCATCGGGCCGTAACGGCGGCCAGATGACACCGGGCCTGGCGCGCTGGGAAGCGGGCACGATGCTGGACAACCTGCCGTTGGACGACGCGCGGCGGCTGTGGCGCTTTGCCTCGGTCGAAGCCATGGAAACGGTGGACGGCCTGCGCGAGCGCTACGGCTTCGACTGCGACCGCAAGCGCGGCCACGTCACGGCGGCGGTGCATGCGGGCCATATGGGCGCGCTGGTTGAAAATGCCGACGCGCGCCGGCGGCTGGGCGACGATGCCGTCAAGATCATCGGCAGGCACGAACTGAAAGAACAGTACGTGAAGTCCGACATCTATTTCGGCGCGGCCATCGACAGCGGCGGCGGCCAGGTGCAGCCCTTGGCGCTGCTGCGAGGTCTGATCCACGCCTTCGTCAAACTGGGCGGCCGCGTCTACGACAACACCGCCGCGCAAGCCATCGACGAATCGCCGGGCAATACGCGCGTGACGACGGCGCAAGGCGCCATCAAGGCACGCCGCGCCGTGGTGCTGGCCGTGCACAGCGCCACCTTCCAGTTCATGCCGGGCAGCTCAACCACCGTGCCGTTCTTCACCTACGTGGCCGTTACCCCGCCGCTGGGCGATACGCTGAACGCGCTGATCCCGTCCGGCCTGCCCATCTACGACACGCAGCTGCAAATCGACTACTACCGGCCGGTGCGCAACAACCGGCTGCTGTTCGGAGGCCAGGGCACCGGTAACTCGTGGTCGCCGCGCGACGTCAACAACTACCTGCTGGATCGCATCAAGACCGTGTTCCCGCAATTGGAAAACCCGGCGCTGGAATATTCCTGGAGCGGCATCAGCGACCTGACGCTGAACGGCGCGACCGACAGCCGCAAGAGCGCGGGCGATGTGCCCGTGTACATGGTGCACGGCTGGAGCGGCCACGGCGTGGCGCAAACGGTGCGCATCGGCCGCGCCATCAGCGATGACGTCACCGGCCGCAACACCGACTACGCCATGCTGACGCGCTTTGACCATGCGGGCATCCCGCTGGGACGCCACTTGTCGCCCGTGGCCATCCCGCTGATCAAGGGTGCGCTGGGAGTGATGGGCATCCTGAACCCGGCCGACATGGTGTCGTTCTAGCCGCGCGTCATGGCGCCTGCCGATCAGGCCCCGGTCCAGGCGGCAGACCGCGCGCGGTCGCGGCCCATGATGGCTACCGTTACCGCCACCCACAGCAGCACCACGGCCAGCGCATAGGTCCACCGCATGCCCGCCGCCAACGCGGCGGGCGACGCGAACCGCAGGTCGACACTGCCGGCGCCCCACGCAAACACGGCGCCCATCAACGACGCGCCCGTAATGAACCCCAGGTTGCGCGACAAGTTCAAGACGCCCGACACCGCCCCGCGCTGATCCGCCTGCGCGCTGCCCATGACGGCGCTGCTGTTGGCGGCCTGAAACAGCGCATAGCCGCTGGTGATCACGGCCAGCGGCGCCACGTACCCTGCAATGCCAAAGGCGGCCGGCACCCACGGCAGCACCGCCGCGCCGGCGGTCATCGCCACCAAACCGGCCAGCATCACGCGTTGCGCGCCAAACCGATCCACCGCCCGCCCGGCCGGCACCCCCACCAGCGCCGCGACGACAGGGCCGCACGACATCACCAGGCCTACCCCCGCGGTGTCCAGGCCCAACGCGCCGCCCAGGTAGAACGGCCCCACGACCAGCGTCGTCATCATCACGGTAGACACCAACCCGTTCGTCGCCACGCCCGCGCTTAACGCGGGTTGGCGAAACAGCGACAGTTGGACAAGCGGGGACGCTGCCCGAGCTTGACGCCACACGAACGCCCCGCCGGCCATGGCCGCCGCAGCAAGCAGCGCGGCATTGGTGGCCCCGAAGCCGCCACCGGCGGTCATCGCCAATGCGTAGGCGGCGATGCCGCACGCCAACAGCGCCGAGCCGGGCACATCGAAGCGTGCTCTTGAAGACGCGGCGTGCGGCGAGTGCATCGGGCCGCCTTGCACGCCGTCTTTGGGCAAATGAACCCACGCCAGCCCGAATGCCAACACGCCCAGCGGCACGTTGATCAGAAAAATCCAAGGCCAGCCAAACGCCCCGATCAACAGCCCGCCCAACGTCGGCCCCAAGGCGGTACCGATGGCCGACATCGTCCCCATCAGCCCCATGACGCTACCCGTCTTCTCTTTGGCCACGGACGCGCTGGCGAACGCCATGGTCAGCGCCATCATGATCGCCGCGCCCAGGCCCTGCACCGCGCGCGCCGCAATCAATCCGCCCAAGCCGAGCGACGCGCCGCAGGCCAGCGACCCCACGGTGAACAGCCCGATTCCCGCCAACATCAACCGCCGCCGTCCCAGCAGATCTCCCAGCCGCCCCACGCTGACAATCAGCGTGGTGATGGCCAGCAGGTAGGCCAGCACAATCCACTGCACGTCCTGAAAGCGCGCATCCAACGCCACTGACAGCGTCGGCAAGGCCACGTTGGCAATGCTGGCGCCCAGCGCGGGCAGCAACATGCATAAGGACAGGCACGCCAACAACCGGGGGGCAGGTCGGGGCGGCACAGGGACTGCGGGAGGAGTGGTGGGCATGATCGGGCCTGCAAGAAAGGCGGGACGCCAACACGGCGCCCTTTCGCACATCCTAGGCGTGCGCCACACCAAGCGGAAGACGCAGCAGTTGCACTGAATACCTGCGCCAGACGCCATGCCAAAACCCCCGCAGCACCCGGCGGCATGCTACGTTTGCCGCATGGACCATCCCGATCTGAATCTGCTTATCACGCTGGACGTGCTGCTGGACGAAGGCAGCGTGGCGCGCGCGGCGCGGCGCCTGCGCCTGAGCCCGTCCGCCATGAGCCGCGCCCTGGCGCGGCTACGCGACACCACCGGCGACCCGCTGCTGGTGCGTGCCGGACGCGGGCTGGTGCCCACGCCGCGCGCCCTGGAACTGCGCGGTCAGGTTCATGGGCTGGTGCAGGAGGTGGAAGCGGTGCTGCGTCCCGCCGCGCAGCCTGACCTGGCGCGGCTGGCGCGCACTTTCACGCTGCGCGCAAGCGACGGTTTCGTCGAGAATTTCGGGGCGCGCCTGCTCGCGCGTACCGCCCATGAAGCCCCCGGCGTGCGGCTGCGCTTTGTACAGAAAACCGACAAGGACAGCGCCCCGCTGCGCGAAGGCAACGTCGACCTGGAAACCGGCGTGGTCGGCGACGCGGCCAGCCCCGAACTGCGCACACGCGCCTTGTTTCAAGATCGATTCGTTGGCGTGGTGCGCAAGGGCCATCCGCTGGCAGCCAGCAAGATCACACTGGCCCGCTATGCCAAGGCGCGCCACATTCAGATATCCCGGCGCAACCGGGACAGCGGGCCGGTGGACGCCGCATTGGCCACCGCAGGGCGGGAACGCAGCATCGCCACCAGCGCGAGCGGCTTTTCGGCCGCGCTGGCGCTGGCGCGCGGGTCAGACCTGATCGCAACCGTACCCGAGCGGCACACGGGCAGCCTGCGCAGCGGCATGCACACTTTCGCGCTGCCCTTCGCGATGCCACCCTTCACCGTGTCCATGCTGTGGCATCCGCGCATGGACGCGGATGCCGCTCACCGCTGGCTGCGGAGCTGCCTGCTGGACGCCGTCCAGCACGACACCGCGAGATAGCGCGCCTACTTGCCCGCGCTGGCCGCCAGCGCGTCAAACGCCTTGTCCAAGCTGGCTAGCGACTGGTTGATGTGATCGCGGCGGTCCTTGATCCATTTTCCTTGCGCCGCCAGCTGTTCGCGCGCGGCCTTCACCATGCGTTCCATTTCCGCCGGCTGCGGGCCGCCGATGGTCGCGCGGTTTTTCACAATGGCCACGGGGTCCAGCGTGGCGCGGAACTCGGCTTCGCTCATGGGCAGCTCGTTGCCGTATTTGGAATCCTTCATCGCGTCGGCGTAAATGCGGCGCGCCTGCTCATACGGAAAGTCCAACGGCTTGATGTTGTTGGCCTTGGCGTAGCTGACCACTTCGGACGCAAAGTGATGGCCGTCGCGGAACGGCAGCTTGTACTTGCGCATCAGCACGTCGGCCAATTCCTGCGACGCCGTCCAGTCGCTGTTCAACTCTTCCAGCGCGCGGTCGGGGCTGATGACCATGGCGCGCAGCACGCGGTCCCAGCGCTTCAGTGCCGAAATGCCGCTATCGACCATCGCTGAATTCTGCTTCACGTCTTTCGGGTCGCTCATGCCGGGCGTGATGTTGTGCGTCTGGATCACGGGGCCCATCGCCAGCGTGATGGCGGTGGACGCATCGCTGCGCGTGTCGTTCAGCAGACCGGGGTTGCGCTTTTGCGGCATGGCGCTGGACACGTAGGTGTTGCCGCCGCCCTCTTCCAGCAGGATCCACGGGCGCGACTGCGCGTACTGCGTCATGACGTCTTCAACAAAATTACCGGTACGCAGCGCGATGCTGGTCACAATCGACGCCACTTCCACCGGCTGGTCCATCGACGAAATCTGCGAGGCGTCGTACGCGTTGTCCACCAGCGCTTCAAAGCCCAGGTATTGCGCCATGCGCTTGCGGTCCAGCGGCCAGCTGGTGCCGTTCAGCACCGTGGTGCCCATCGGCGACCGGTCGATGCGGGCATAGGCCTCGCGTATGCGCTGCGCATCGCGCGCCAGCCCGGCCGCCTGGCCCAGCAGGTAGTGCCCATAGCTGTTGGGCTGCGCGGCCACGCCATTGGTGTAGTTCGGCACGACGGTGCCGGCATGCTTGGCCGCCAGCTCCACCAGCGTGGTCGATGTCTTGTTCAACTGGTCCGCCAGGTCCAGCAGCTTGTCACGCAGGATGGCGCTGCGGTAGGTGGCGTGCATGTCCTGGCTGGAGCGGCCGGCGTGCAGCAAGGTGATGTCTTCGCCGGCCGCCTTGATCAGCAGCGGTTCGAACGTGATGACGGTAGCGGGACGCTTGGCGCCCGGCTGGTTGCCGTCGTTGATGACCTTGGCCACGCCTGCCGCCAGGCGCGGCGCCATGGCCTTGTCCAACAAGCCTTCATCGGTGTTGATGACGGTGGTGGCCTTGTTGATCTCTCCCAACCAGAAGAAGGGGTCGCGCGGCGTCGGGGCGGCGACGGCTGGGGCGGACGCCGTGGCAGGCGCGGCGCCACCGGCGGCCGGGGCTGCTTGCGCCAGCGCGGCCTGCGCGCACACTGAAAGGACCAGGGCGGCGCCCAGGGTGGGAAGACTCTGTCTCATGGCGTTCTCGTTATGGGGTGGGCCGGTCAGTTTATGGAAAACCCCGGCGCTGGAAAACCCGCGATTTCACGGATAGGCGCGGCGGCCCCAAAAAAATGCCCCTGCCATGGATCAGGCAGGGGCATGGCAGGCGCCGGCGCAGGCGGCATCATTGCGCCGCCTGCGCCGCTCCATCAGACGGCAGGGTCCAGACGCACCTGCACGCTGTCGGCGTTATAGATCGCCGTGGCCTTGAAGCCCTTGACGGTCACGCCGTCGAACGTGCCGTGTACCTTGCCCGCGCGCAGCACCGTCAGCGTCGTACCCGCCTGCGGCGTGTAGCCCGGGCGGAAGTCGACGTTCAATTGCCCGGCCAAGGCCGCATCGGCCGTCACCGCGATCTGGCCGGCGTCAGCGTCGCCGATCCAGGTTTGCAGCGTGCCCGCCGACGTTTGCGTGTAGGGGCCTTGCACCTGCACGGCCTCGGTGGCGTTGATGGCCAACGCGCCGCCCCCCACGTACACCGCGCCTTGGCCCAGGGCCTGGGCGGCGTCAGCGCGCAAAACGCCCCCCGCCACCTGCGTGCCGCCCGTGTAGGTGTTGGCGCCTGCCAACCCCAACGTTCCGGTGCCGCTCTTGGTGAGCTTGCCCGCGCCGCCGATATCGTTGCGCCACACGTCCAGCGCATGGAAGCCGCCTCGGCTGGCCGTCAGGTGACGTCCACGTCGCCGTTGAACGCGCCGTAGCCGTCGCCGGCCGCAAACAGGTTCAGGCGGCCGAAGCCTTCGGCGTCGTCAATGACGGGATAGCCCGACGGCAAGGCCGTGGTCTTGAGCACCACGCGGCGTTGCTCGGCGCTCAGGTAAGGCAAGCGCGTCTCCAGCATGACTTCCGCGCCCTTGGGCACGACGGCCGGCTTGCCGGTGTCGCCAATCTGCGTAAAGCTGAATGTCAGGCGACGGCGGTACTCGGCCTTGTTGGCCGCATGATCCGCGAAGCGGTCCTGGCTGACGTCCTGAGAGTGGGCAAACGCCAGGAACTGCTCGGGCGTGCTGGCGCCCACCGCGGCCATCAGCGTCTGGTGCGCCTGCGCATAAGCGACCGACCGCGTGCCTTCGCTGGCGGCATAGATGTTGCCCAGCGCGGACGCCTGGCCCAACACGCGCCCGCTGATCACATCCAGCGGCGAATGCATGCCGGCAATGATGCGGCTTTCGCCCAGTTCCAGGCCGCGCGCCAGCAGTTCGTGGAAGCGTTCCGGCACCAGGTAGGCCATGCCGATTGCATTGCGCACGGACTCGGCGGTATGGCCGCTGGGGTAGCCGCCGTCGGTGGGCGCGGACGTGCTCTTGGCCGGTTCCAGCGCCGGCACGACCTGCACGTTGGCGCTCCAGCGCCACGGGCGCGCGTACTTGTAGAAGCGCTTGCTGGGTTCAGTGGACGCATTGCCGCCCATGCTGTTCACAAAGTCGATGACATCGCCGAAGGCCGGGTTGGCCGCGCCGCCCACCCCCGTGTTGTTGCCGGTGTCGTCGTACTTGACGGTGGTGGCATCGGGCGCCACGTCGTTGATGCTGGTGGTCTGCTGCGCCGCCGTGCGCCATGCCGCCGTCAGCGGCCCCAGGCCATCCGTCACGCTGTAGTTCTTGCCACGACGATCGTCCAGGTAGGCCGCCTTGGCCTGCTCGGGCGTGCGCTTGGCGGTGGTGCGCACCACAAAGTCGATGTTCTCGTCATGCACGGCTTTGTTCTTCACGCGGCCATCGGTGGCGTCGCCTGGAATGCCCGTCCAGTCCGACGCGATGATGCCCGGGAAGCCGTCGGCGCCGGCGGCGGTGACGCCCGCGTCCACCAGGCGCGTGCGCGGTTCCCAGATGTCCAGGAAGCCGCTCAGCACGCGCACCCCGGCATTGGATTCCAACGTGGCGTAACGCGGATCGCCGCGCTGGTTCGTGGCGGCAAAATCCACGAACGCGGGCGCATCCGGAACGGGTGCGGTATCGACGCGACCCAGGCCGGCGGGCGGTGCCGGCACTACATAGGCAACGTCGTCATTCTGTTGCGGGGCGTCGGTGTCGTTATCGTCGTCGCCGCCGCAGGCGGACAGGGCCAGGATAACGGCCAGGGAGGTTGCGCGCAGGGCATAGGCGGGAAGCCCCCTGCGCAAGGGTCGTGCTTGAATCATGAGCGTTCAGCCAACGGTTTGCAGAACGCCGCATGGTAGGTAGCTATTGTTTACGCGCGATGACAGGCGGCGCGGCGCTTGTCATCGCGTGCAGCGGTGCGCCGGTATAGGCTTGCCTGCACGGCGCGCCGTCAGCCCGGGTCTGCCGGGGCCATGCCCGAGATATACGGATCAAAAAAACTGGCCGCGCTCATGCCGGGTATGTATTGATCCGAGATATACGCGCGGCACCGCTGCATGAACGCCTGCGTCAGCCGCGACGGCTTCATGGGCTTGTAGGTGGCCAGTCCAAGCAGCATCGGGCGGTGCTCGCCGGCCAGGCGCAGGCGTACCAGGCGCTTGCCGTCCAGCGATTGCGTCGACCTGGGGCGCACGTTGAACAGCGCATACCCGATGCCGTTGGCCACCATCGACCGCACCACGTCTTCAGACCGCGAGCGCGCCACGATATTGGGTTCCAGCCCCGACTTGGAAAACAGCGACAGGAAATATTCGCGGCTCATGGGCAGGTCCAGCAACACCATCGGCAGTTGCGCCAGCTCGTCCAGCGTGACCGCAATTTGCTGCGCCAAGGGATGCAATTCGCTGACCAGCACGTGCGGGGGCATGTGGGCCAGCGTTTCAAAGCTGATCTCTTCGCCCAGTTGCAGGTCATACGTGAGAGCCACGTCGACATCCAGCGTATGCAGCTTGTTGATGAGCTCTTGCTGGTCGCCCTCTGCCATATGCAGTTCGACTTTCTCGAACGCGCGTGAAAAACCGAAGATGACTTCGGGCGCGATCATGGCCGCCAGCGGCTGAAAACAGCCCACTCGCAGCACGCCCTGCATCATGTCGTTCGAATTGGAGGCAATCTCGTACAGCTTGGTCGCGCGTTCCAGCAGGTCTTCGCATTCCTGCATGACCTGCATGCCCAATGGCGTCAGCGCCAGGCCCTTGGACGGATGCCGCACGAACAGCTGCACGCCCAGTTCGGTCTCGATGTGGGCGATGGCCGCCGAAATGGACGGCGGTGAAATATGGATCTGGGCCGACGCCGCCGCGATACTGCCGTGCTTGGCAGTCGCCACGAGGTATTCCATCTGGCGCAAGGAAATGCGATTGAGCATGGTCCAACTTGAGCAAACAAAGAATGTTGCACAGTATCCGGTCTACCCGTGGCGGCGGGCAACAGTTTCCTCGGTGGGCCATGGCAGCCGGGATGGCCGCCGCGGGTTCACAGGTCCCCGGGCACGCCGAAGCTGGGCGCGTCGCGCGGGTCACGTGCGCGGGTGACGTAAGCGGCAACCTGGGGCTGGTAGATCTTCCAGGCGTCATACAGGGCCTGCACCGGGTCGGATTCCACCCAGTCCAGTCGCAAGTCGACGATGGGCCAGTCCAGATCCTGATAGACCAGCACGCCGGCGGAATGCACGGGCCCCGCTTCGCCGCCGGCGGCCTGGCCGGCCAGCAACGCCTGCATCAATCGCTCGGCCAGCTCGCCCTGCGCTTGCTCGAAGGCGGCGAGCATGGCGTGCGGCACGTCGGTGCTGGCCAGCATATTGCCCGCGCAGGCGGCATGTTCGCCCGCCGCGCTGGCCAGGACGCCCAAGGCGCTGGCGCCGGTGTAGATGGCAGGCGGATGCGAGGCGTCGATGGCCATCAATTGGCGATACGCAATAAAGGGACGCGCCTGCATATCTTCAAGCGCCTGTTGCGGGCTGCGCCCCGCCGCCATCCGGTCCAAGGTCAGCGGGCCCAGGGCGGGGTCGGTGATGTTCTGGCTGACGGCGGCGCCCACGCCCGCGCGAGCCCGGATGCAGCGCGACGCCACGGCCGGCGAAGACGAGGAAACGGCCGCGCCGAACTGGCCGGTAGCTGGGCAACGGGCAATGATGGAAAAGGTCATGTCGATGAGTTCAGGTCGATGAGGTCAGGTCGAGGAAGTCAGGTGGAGGAAGTCATAGCGTAGGGATGGCAGCGATACCGTGGCGTCGATGCCGTCGCGGCTGCCTGTCCGGTATCCATCAATCCGGGATAACGGCGGTGGCGTCGATCTCGACCAGCCATTCCGGCCGGGCCAAGGCCGACACCACAATGCCGGTGGACACCGGGTAAACCCCCTTCAGCCAGCGTCCCACCACGCGGTAGACGGCCTCGCGATAGCGCGGGTCGATCAGGTAAATCGTGATCTTGCAGATGTCTTGAAGCTCGCCGCCCGCTTCCTTGAGCAGCATGGCGATGTTCGCCATGGCCTGCTCGGCCTGGCCGGCGGCGTCGCCAATGCTCACGCTTTCAGAGGTGTCCAGGTTCTGACCGATCTGTCCCCGCAGGAACACCGTGCTGCCCCGGGCCACCACGGCCTGGCACAGGTCGTTATCCAGGTTCTGCTCCGGGTACGTGATCTTGGTATTGAAGGTGCGAATGCGCGTGTGTTTCATGGCGGCAAGAAGGGTGAAGAAGGCTGGTATCGGGAACGTGGCGCCGCAAGCGTGCGGCGCGTTGCATGGCATCCATGGTCAGACTCGGGCCGCCCCGACGCCTATTTGTTTTTTCCTTTGCCCTCTCTCGGAATTTCCGACTTGGCCCCTGCCATGCCCTCTTCCATCATCTGGCTTCCAGTCGGAAGCGCTCGGCGGAACCAACACAGACAAGGGGAACTCAATGATTCGCAAACTTACGGTAGCCGGGCTTCTTGCCAGCGCGCTGGTCGCCAACGTGGCCGTGGCCGAGGACGCGCTGGTGGTCAGCACCTGGGGCGGCAGCTTCCGCGACCTGATCGACGAGAACATCGGCAAGGAATTCACGCGCCAGACGGGCGTGCCGGTCAAATACATTACCGGCGGCACGATCGACCGCTTGAACAAGGCCAAGCTGACCAAGACGCCCGAAAGCGACGTCACGTTCACCACGTCGCACATCGGCTGGCTGTACGTGGACAGCGGCCTGTTCGAAAAGCTGGACACCGCCAAGCTGCCCAACTACGCCAACCTGGTGGACCGCGCCAAGGTCAGCCCCTTTCACGTGGGCAGCTGGGCCTATGTGTACACGATCGGCTATCGGCCTGACCTGACCCCCAAGGACATCAAGTTCGACAGCTGGAACGACCTGTGGAACCCCGCGCTAAAGGGCAAGCTGTCGGCGCCGGATTTCGACCCCAGCCACATCATCGACGTGTCGGCCATGCTGTCCGGCGGTGACGCCAAGACCTGGGAAAAAGGCCAGGACAAGCTGCGCGCGCTGAAGCCCAACTTCAAGGCGTTCTACACCAACGACGCCAACAGCCAGCAGCTGATCGCCACCGGTGAAACGCCCGTGCAGATCCTGCTGTCAATGAATGCTTACTACATGATCGGCCAGGGCGTTCCCATCAAGGTCGTCATGCCCAAGGAAGGCGCCGTGCTGGGCATCGACACCATGGGCATCATGAAGGGCAGCGCCAAGGCGGACCTGGCCTACAAGTTCATGAACATTGCGCTGTCGCCCGAGGTGCAGTCCAAGATCGTGGCCTACAAGAAGGCCAGCCCGGTCGTCACCAACGCCAAGGTATCGGCCGAGGACGCGGCGCTGCCCGGCGTCTTCACCACCAAGGAACAGTGGGACAAGCAGGCCATCGTCATCGACGACAAGCTGCGCGCCGAGAAGACGGCGCAATGGCGCAAGTGGTTCACCGAAAACATCATGAACTGAAACGCGCGCCGTCGCGCCGCCCGTGTCCCGGCCACGCCTGTGGCGGGACACGGGCATTTCCACACCGCATCCCCGCACTTGGAAGTGACCACGACCTATGAATACGCGTTCCAGTTTGCGAGGCTGGTTGATCTCGCCCGCCGGCCTTGTGGCGGTTTGCATCTGTGTGTCGATGGCGGCGGTGCTGCAATTCAGCGTGCGCGCCTTCATCCCCGGCTCGTTGGAAGTGGGCGGGCTGACGCTGGAGAACTTCACCGGCCTGGGCAAGTCGGTCTACCTGTCCGCCTTCGCCAACACGCTGCTGCTTAGTATCGAAACCACGATCTGCTCTTTGCTGGTGGCGTACCCGCTGGCCTACGCAATGGTGCGGGTGCGTCAGCGGGTGCTGAAGTCGTTCATCCTGATCGTGTCGATCACGCCGCTGTTCCTGGGTGAAATCGTGCGCACGTATTCGTGGATCATCGTGCTGGGCAATAACGGGTTCATCAATACGGTGCTGCGCAAGATCGGGCTGATCGACCTGCCGCTGAACCTGATGTTCACGCACCTGGGTGTGCTGATCGCGCTGGTGCACGTGACGATACCGGTCGTGGTGCTGATGCTGGCCACCGCCATTTCGCACATCAATCGCGATTTTGAAAAGGCCGCGCAAAGCCTGGGCGCCGGACCCGTGCGCACGTTCATCACGGTGACGTTGCCGCTGTCCATGCCGGGCATCATCGCCAGCATCACCACGTCGTTCGCGTGGACGTTCAGCGCGTTCGCCACGCCGCAGATGATCGGCGGCGGCCGCGTGCCCACGGTATCGACGCTGGTTTACCAACTGGGTTTTTCGTCGATGAATTTTCCCCTGGCCGCGAGCCTGAGCGTTGCCGGCCTGACCTTGACGGTTGTGTCGCTGATGCTGCTCGGCCGGGCAACCAAGCGGCTCAACGCAATGGGAGCGCACTAGCATGGCCATCAAACATTCCCTGCCCTTGCCGCTGCGCATCGGCGCCCCTTTGCTCGTTACGCTGATCCTGGCGTTTGTGTTGCTGCCCGTGGTGGTGGTCACGGTGGCGTCCTTCAATGACAAGGCGCTGCTGACGTTTCCCCCTGAAACCTGGTCGCTGCGCTGGTTCGAACGCGTGTTCACCTATCCAGACTTCCAGCAGGGTTTCCGTGCCAGCCTGATCGTGATGTTCTGGGCCTCGTTGCTGGCGCTGTTCATCGGCACCGCGCTGGCTATCGCGGTCAAGCGCATGGGGTTTCCGGGCAAGGACATGCTGCAAGCGGTGTTGCTGTCGCCGCTGGTGATTCCGCATTTCACCTTGGGGCTGGGGCTGCTGATCCTGGTGGCGCAATTTGATATGGACCGTGGCTACGGCTTGGTGATTCTGTGCCACGTGATGCTGGTGCTGCCGTTCGTGATGCGCAGCGTCTACGTTTCCATGGAGAACATCGACGAACGTCTGGAACAGGCGGCGGCCAGCCTGGGCGCGTCGCCCTTGAAGGTGATGTTCACGGTGACGGTGCCCTTGCTGGCGCCAGGCCTGTTCGGCGGCTGGCTGTTCGCAGCCATCATGTCGTTTGGAGAGTTCACCGCGTCGCTGTTCGTGACGACGCAGTTGACGCAGACGCTGCCGGTGTCGATGTACAACTACGTGCGCGAATTTGCCGACCCGACCCTGGCGGCGTTATCGGTGGTCTACATCGTGGTGACGGCCACCCTGCTGGCCGTGGCCAATGCCTTCCTGGGCCTGGGCAAGATCCTGAATATCGAAGACACCGACTAGGCGTTCAATACCCGCGCGCCGGGTCGATCTGATTTGCCGGGGCATCGCCATGCGACACACGGGCGATGTTCTCGGCGATCTGCGCCGCCGCCGATGCCGGGATGGCAACCGACGCCAGATGCGGGGTGATCAGCACATTGTCCATGCGCCACAGCGGGTCGTCACCGGGCAAGGGTTCGCGTTCGAAGACGTCCAGCGTTGCCGCGCCGATATGGCCGCTTTGCAGCAGCGCCGTCATGGCTGCCTGGTCCACCAGGGCGCCGCGCGCTACGTTGATCAACGCGGCGCCACGCGGCAGCTTTTCCAGCCGCGCTCGGTTCAGCAGGCCTCGCGTTTGCGGCGTCAGCGGCAGCATGACGACCAGAATGTCCGCCTGCGAAATGACCGCGTCCAGCGTCTCCATGCCCGCATGGCATTGCACGCCGGCTATCTGGCGCGGGCTGCGCGACCAACCCAGCACGGTAAGCCCCTGGCGTTGCAGTTCGTGCGCGGCGCAGGCGCCGAGCTCGCCCAGGCCCAGCACCGCCACGCGCGTGTCCTCCGGCGAACGGGGATGCCGATACGCCCATTCGCCACGGCGCTGAGCTTGTTCAAACCACGGAATGTCGCGCGCGTGGCGCAGCGTGGCGAACAGCACGTAGCCTGCCATCATGCGCGCCATCCGCGGATCGGTGATGCGTGTGATGGGAACGCCGGCGGGCAGATCGGTGCGGCCCACCAGCGAATCCACGCCCGCCCCCAGGTTGACGATCAGGCGCAGGTTGGGCATGCGGTCGAAGAAGCCCGCGGGCGGCTTCCAGGCCAGCGCGTAATGGATGTCGGCGGGGTCGTCGATGTCGTCGGCGTGCAGCACGCGCAAATGCGGCATGCGCGCTTGCAGTGCCTGTTTCCAGGCCGAGAAGTCATCGAACTGGCTGTAGAAAACCATCGCGCCCGAGGGCGTCGTATTGCTGGCGTTCATGGAAATGGCCTTATCAAGCGGTGCGCGCGATCAGGCGCGCCATGGCGTCGATGGCCAGCTCGTAGCCCTCGCCGCCCAGCCCCGCGATGACGCCGTCGGCCGCCTTGGAAATATAGGAATGATGGCGAAACGCTTCGCGCCGCCAGATGTTGCTCATGTGGACTTCAATAATGCGGCCGGGAAACGACAGCAGCGCATCCAGGATAGGGATCGACGAATACGTCAGCCCGGCGGCGTTGATGATGATGCCCTGGGCGTCGCCGCGCGCTTCTTGAATCCAATCGATCAGCTGGCCTTCATGGTTCGATTGCACGAAATTCAGCGTCAGGCCCAGGCTGGCCGCCTTGCGCTCGCAACGCTCGCGCAACGCGGGAAAGCTCTCGGTGCCGTAGGTCTTGTTGGCGTCCAGCCCGTACAGATTGGCGTTGGGCCCGTTCAGAAACCAGACGGTGGCGGCGGTTTGCATAGCGGCGGTGGGTTCGGTCATGGTGGTACGGTTTTAGGCTTCATGGGGAAGGGTTGCCTGCATGGCGGGCAACGTACGAAACGCGGCTTCCCATTGCGCGGCGCCGGGATGGCGGGCGCGCCAATCGATTTCAGGAAAGCGAAAATCCAGGTAACCCAGCGCGCAGCCCAAGGTCACCTCGCCGATGGTGGGCGCCTGTGTTGCCAGCGCGGGCGCCTGTTGCTCGATCTGATCCAGGCAGGCAGCTACCTTCACCAGTTGCGCGTCGCGCCAGGCGGCGTATTGATATTCGGACGGCCGCGCCGTGCGCTCGTAGCGTGCCAGCAAGGCCGCGTCCAAGAGGCCATCGCCCAGCGCCTGTTGCGCCAGGGCAAGCCAGCGGCGCGGCCCGATGTCGGGAAACAGACCGGCCTGGGGCGCCAGGTGGGCCAGGTATTCGCAGATGACGCGGCTGTCGTAAAGCGCATGGCCATCGGCCAGGATCAGCGTCGGCACCTTGGCCAAGGGGTTGTGGGCCGCGATGCGATCGTCGCGTCGGATGGGGTTTGCCGCGCTGTCCAGCCACTGGATCTGGTCCGCCACGCCCGCCAGGTGGGCGCAGACCATCACTTTGCGGACGTAGGGCGACGTGGGCGCGTAAAGCAGCTTGAACATAGAAGACCATGCCTTTGTCGCGCGTGCGACAGGAACCAGGGATCCAGGGAATCAAGGACGCAGCACGACCTTGCCGAACACGTCGCCCGCCTCCAGCATGCGGTGCGCGTGCGCCGCCTGGGACAGCGGCAGGCTTGCATGGACGCGCGGCGTGATGCGCCGGTCCGCCAGCAGCGGCAGCACATGGCGCGCGATGGCCTGCCCCATTCGCGTTTTCTCGGCCGCGCTTTGCGGCCGCAGCGTCGACGAGTGCAGGCTCAGTTGTTTTTGCATCAGGGTCAGCAGGTCCAGCGTCACCACCGACCCTTGCAGGAAGGACAGGCTGACGTGGCGACCGCCAAACGCCAGCGCCTGAAGGTTGCGTTGCACGTAGTCGCCTCCCACCATATCCAGCACTACGTCCACACCGCGCCCCTGCGTGGCGTCCAGACAGGCCTGCACGAAATCCGTATCGCGATAGCAGACCGCCCGTGCCGCGCCCATCTCGCGCAGCGCCGGCAAGCGATCCACGCGGCCCGCCGTGGCGATGACGGTGGCGCCCGCCGTATACGCCATGCGGACGGCCAGCGTGCCGATGCCGCCGGCCGCGCCGTGCACCAGCACCGTTTGGCCCATGCGAAGGCGTCCCAGCTCAAACAGGTTGTGCCACACGGTGTACAGGCCTTCGGGCAAGGCGGCCGCCGCGTCGTCGTCCAGGCAGTCCGGCACGGCCAGCGAATGGTCGACTCGCGCTACGCACCAGGGCGCGTAGCCGCCGCCGGGCAACAGGCTCATCAACCGTTGCCCCAGCAGCGCCGTCGGCACACCCGGCCCTGTCGCGGCCACGTCGCCGCACGCCTCCAGGCCCAGCACATCGGTGACGCCGTCGGCGGGTTTGGCCAGCCCTTGCCGCTGCATGATGTCGGGCCGATTGACGCCCGCCGCGCGCACGCGCAACAGCACTTCGCCCGGGCCGGGGGTCGGCACCGGCCGGGTTGCCAGCGTCAGCACGCCGGCATCGCCGGGCTCGCGGGCGACGATGGCCTGCATGGTGGTGGGGATAGCGGTCATGGCCGGCGTTACGACACGTTGAAGACGCTGATGCCCTGGCCGGGCAGCGCCAGCCCGGTCACCGCACCCACCGGCCATTGCCGCAAGGCGTCCAGCCCCGCGCTGCGCACCATGACGCGCTGATGCCCGGCCACCGGGATGTCGACGTCGATGTAGGAATCGATGTGATCGCCCTGGAACACATGGTTCACGACCGTGCCGCTCAAGACCGATTCACTATGCAGGTTTTCCAGCCGGATCTGTTCGGGCCGCACGTAGATGTCCAGCCGCCGGCCTTCGTGCGAGCCGCCCACCAGCCGGTCTCGCGCCACGCGGATCAAGCCCGCGCCCAGGCGCAGCAAGAGGCCGTCGGGGTCCGAGCCGTGATAGTGCGCGGGCAGAATATTCACATCGCCCAGGAACGAGGCCACGAACGGGTCCTGCGGATTGCGGTAAAGCTCGTCGGGCGTGGCGATCTGGCGGATGACGCCGCTGGACATCACCGCGATGCGATCCGACATGGCCAGCGCCTCGCCCTGGTCATGGGTGACAAACACCGTCGTCACGCCCAGCTTGCGCTGGATCTCCCGGATCTCGACCTGCATGGCGCCGCGCAGCCCCTTGTCCAGCGCCGAGAACGGCTCGTCCAGCAACAACACCTTGGGGCGAATCACCAAGGCGCGCGCCAAGGCCACGCGTTGCTGTTGGCCGCCGGACAATTCGCGCGGGCGGCGTTCGCCCAGGCCGTCCAGCTTGACCAGCGCCATCGCCTCCTGCACACGCTGGGCGATCTCGTCGGCCGGCATCCGGCGCATGCGCAGGCCGTAGCCGATGTTGCGCGCCACCGTCATGTGCGGAAACAGCGCGTAGTTCTGGAACACCATGCCGATCTGCCGCTGATACGGAGGCGTGTCCGTCACCAGCTGGTCTTCGATGAAGATCTCGCCGTTGTCCGCTTGCGCGAACCCCGCGATCAGGTTCAACAGCGTGGTCTTGCCGCAGCCTGAAGGCCCCAGCAAAGTCAGGAATTCACCGCGCCGGATCTTCAGCGACAGCTCATGCAACACCGTTTGCTGGCGGTATTTCTTGACCACTCCTTCCAGGCTTACCGCGCTGGACGATTTTGGGGACATGGGGCTGTTCTGCATGGCGGCTCTGTCTGTTGCGCGATGCTTTGCAGAATACGCCGAAGGGGGTGCGCCGGCCGTTTGTGGATATTGATGCGGTCCATCGGAAAAAACGAAACGAGGCGCCGGACCGGCCCCGGCCGAGTGATTTGCTTTTTCCTAAGCCCAGCGTCCAAAAAACCAAGTTATCAAGCCCTGGTATCTGGCTCACACTGCGCCGCATCGAAGCATGAACGTGGTCTTGAACCTACTTAGGAAACGCAATGTCAGTGGAAAAAACCAATACCTTGGTGATCGGCGCGGGCCAGGCCGGCATCGCGATGAGTGAGCACCTGGGCGCGATGGGCATTGACCACATCGTGCTGGAACGCAAACGCATCGCCGAGCGTTGGCGTTCTGAACGCTGGGACTCGCTGGTCGCCAATGGCCCCGCCTGGCACGACCGCTTTCCCAGCCTGAAGTTCGACGATATCGGCGCGGATGTGTTTCCACCGAAGGAACGCATGGCGCAGTATTTCGAGGACTACGCCAGGATGATCCACGCCCCCGTGCGCACCGGGGTCGAGGTGCTGCGCGTGACGCGCAACCAGAAGCGCCCGGGCTTTACCGTCACCACGTCGGACGGGGTGTTCGAAGCGTTGCACGTCGTCACCGCCACCGGCGCGTTTCAGATTCCCAGCTACCCGGCCATCGTTCCCGACGGTGCCGGCATTCAGCAAGTGCATTCGTCCGCCTACAAAAACCCGGGCCAGTTGGTGGACGGCGCGGTGCTGGTGGTGGGCGCGGGCGCTTCCGGTTCGCAGATTGCCGAAGAACTGCGACGCGCCGGGCGCACGGTGTACCTGTCCGTGGGCGAACACTACCGCCCGCCCCGCTCGTATCGCGAACGCGATTACTGCTGGTGGCTGGGCGCGCTGGGCATGTGGGACGAGGTCAAGAAAAAGCCCAAGCGCGAGCACGTTGCCTTTGCGGTCAGCGGCTACGACAACGGCAAGACCATCGACTTTCGGCGGCTGGCGCACGCGGGCATCCAGCTGGTCGGCATCACCCAACGCTTTGACAATGGCGTGATGACGTTTGAAGAAGGGCTGGCCAGGAACATCGCGCAAGGCGACGCGGACTACTTCGAGGTGCTGCGCGAAGCCGACGCCTACATCGAACAAAATGGCCTGGACCTGCCGCCCGAACCCGACGCCTGGCAGTTGCTGGACGACCCCGAATGCTTGACGCACCCCATTCTTAGCCTGGACCTGGCGCAGGCCGGCATCAAGAGCATCGTCTGGGCAACCGGCTTCAAGGTGGACTACCGCTGGATGGAAGTGGACGTCTTCGACGACAACGGCTATCCCGTGCACAAGCGCGGCATCACCGGTGAAAAAGGCATCTACTTTCTGGGCCTGCCAAACCAGTCAAACCGGTCTTCATCGTTCATCTGGGGCGTGTGGCACGACGCGAAGTACATCGCGGACCATATCGGAATACACCTGGATTATCTGGCGTACGAGAAAAACGGGGGCATGCCCGGGCGGTGAATCCGTTTGGCCCGGGCATGGGTCCTGTGATCTTGCGACCACAGATCCGATCACACCGAAAACTCGGGCCGGATACCGCTTTGCAGGGGCAGCCCCAGGATCTCGCGCGCTTCGGCGGGCGTGGCGGGTTCCATGTCCATTTCGCGGATGATGCGCACGATGCGCTCGGTCAGTTGCACGTTGGTGGCCAGCTCGCCGTGGCGGTAGTACAGGTTGTCTTCCAGGCCCACGCGTGCATGGCCGCCCAGCAGCAAGGCGCTGATGTTGGCTTCCAGTTGCGACGGGCCGATGCCGCTGACGCAAAAGATGCTGTTCTTGGGCAGCAGGTCCACCATCATCTGTAAATGGCGCGGCGAGAACGGCATCGCATTCTGAAAATTGCGGTGCACGTTCATGACCAGGTTGATGAAATGCGGCCCTTCGTCCAGGCCTTCATCGATCAACGTGGTGGCGTCTTGCAGGATGTGCGTGGGGCTGAAGACCTCCCATTCGGGCTTGATGCCGCGCGCCTTCATGCCGGCCGCCAGTTCGCGCGCCTTGGTCAGCGGCGTGTTCATCAGGTATTCGCGATCGCCAAACGCCAGGTTCAGCGTGGTGGCGTCCAGCGTGCACATTTCGGCGCCGGCATCCATGCCTTTCAGCCGTTCTTCCCACAGGATTTCCCAGGTGCCCGGCGACGTTTCCTTGACCATGTCGCCATGCACGCCGCCGCCGGTGGAGTTGTTCAGCACGATGTCGCAGCGTTCGCGGATGCGCTGGTTCATGTCGCGATAGATCGCCGCATCGCACGTCGCCTGGTCGTCGGGCCGGCGCGCATGCAGCGCCACCACGCTGGCGCCCGCGTTGTAGCAGCGGTAAACGTCCTCGGCGATCTCTGCCGGCTGCGTGGGCAGATGCGGGTTCTGGGTCTTGAATGCCATGCCCCCGGTTGGGGCGATGGTTACGATGACTTTGCGTTTGGCCATGGCGGTCTCCGGTTCATTTCCACAGCGTGCAGCGGCTTTCCGACTGCTTGGTGAAGGCCTCGTTGCCGTCGATGGTTTGCAGCACCTTGAAGTAATCCCAAGGCTGCTTGGACTCGTCCGGCGTCTTCACTTGCAGCAGGTACATGTCGTGCACGACACGGCCGTCGGGGCGCACCACGCCGTCCTTGATGTAGATGTCGTTCAGCTTGTTCTGGCGCAGATACGCCAGCACGCGGTCGGCGTCATCGGTGCCGGTGGCCTTGACGGCGCGCAGGTATTGCAGCGCGGCGGAATAGTCGGCGGCTTGCAGCGACGACGGCATGGCGTTGCGGCGTTCGAAAAACTTCTGAGCCCAGGCGCGCGTGGCGTCCGACGCATTCCAGTACCAGCTGTCGGTCAGGTACATGCCTTGCGTGGCGGGCAGGCCCATGGCGTGGATGTCGTTGATGAACATGATCATGCCCGCCAGCCGCATCGTCTTGGTCACGCCGAATTCATTGGCGGCCTTGATCGCATTCGTGGCGTCCGCGCCGGCATTGGCCAAGGCAAGAATGTCCGCCTTGCTGCCCTGCGCCTGCAACAAAAACGACGAAAAATCGCTGGCCGACAAGGGGTGCTTGACCGCGCCCACCACCTTGCCGCCGCCCGCCTCGACCACCTTCGTCGTATCGGCTTGCAGCGCATTCCCAAAGGCGTAATCGGCCGTCAGGAAGTACCAGCTTTTACCGCCCGCCTTGACCACGGCGGCGCCCGTGCCCCGCGCCTGCGCGACGGTGTCGTACGCGTAGTTCAGCGTGTAGGGCGTGCATTGCTCGTTGGTCAGCGCGGGCGCGCCGGCACCCACCACGATGATGGGTTTCTTCTTGTCGGCCGCCACCTGAGACATGGCCAGCGCGGTGCTGGAATTGGTGCCGCCGATCAGCATGTCCAGGCCGCGCTGATCGAACCATTCACGCGCCTTGGCCGAGGCGATGTCCGCCTTGTTCTGGTGGTCCGCCGTCAACAGTTCGATTTTCTTTCCGTTGATCTCGCCACCCATTTCTTCGATGGCCATCTTGATGGCTTCGGCGCCGCCGGGGCCGTCGGGGCCCGAGTACACGCCGGACAGGTCGGTGATGAATCCGATTCGAATGACATCGTCCGAAATCTGGGCGTGGGCGGCGCCCGCGTGCAGCAGCGACACGGCGACGCCGCAGGCGAGCGCGCCGCCGGACATGATGCGTGGCATTGACAACATACCTGTCTCCTCTTATGTTTTTTGGCTCTTGATGCCTCAACTATTCTGGGACCGCCCCCTGGCCCGTACAGTCATCATGGTGACAAAGCGGCCTAGGGTTTACCTGAGCGCCTTCCCCCTTTTGGTTTAACGGAGTAACCATGCGTGCATCCACCGCAAGCGCAGGCAGCCAGACCGGTGCTCCCGGGCGCCAGCCGGCCGCATGTCCGGTGGACAGGATGTTGAGCGTTGTGCCCTGGTACAACGGCTTGCCCGAACTTGAACGCAATCTGGTCCGCTCGGAATTGCGCACGGTGTCGCTGGCCACCGGCGAATATCTTTTTCGCGCGGGGTCGAAGTCGCTGGGGTGGTACGGCGTGGTCGAAGGGCTGGTGAAATGGACGTCGCCGGGTGCGAACGGCAAGTGCCTGTCGCTGGCCGGTTTCAGCATCGGCAGCTGGTTCGGCGAAGCCACGATGCTGCGCCGCGAGCGCTTCGAATATGAGGTCGTGGCGCTGCGCCCCAGCCGCATCGTGATCCTGCCGCGCGACACCTGCGAACGGCTGTGGAATCACAACATCGAATTCACCAAGGCCGTGACGATGCATTTGGCGCAGCGCGTCAATTGGCTGATGGCCTGCTACACCGGCAACGTATTGCTGGATGTCGACACCACCGTAGCCCGCGCCGTGGCGGCGCAATTCGATGCCGAACGCCATGCCGATACGCAGGGGCGTTTGAAGATATCCCAGGAAGAAATCGCCAGCCTGTGCGGCGTGTCCCGCCAACGCTGCAACGCCGCCCTGACCAGGCTGGCACGCGCGGGTGTGCTACGAACGCACTACGGCGGCATGACGATATTGGATAAGGATGCGCTGTATCGGCGGGCGATGATCGAGGATGATGCCGGCAATCGATAGCAGCCTGCCGAGGCTGGGCAATGCCTTCATAGAAATGCCGGCTCAAAATCCGTCAAGCCGGAGCGTTGCATGCCCAGCCCCTTTGCCACCTCGCGCCAGCTATCCACCGCCTGAGCCACCTCTGTCCAGATTGCAGCTGCTTTCTGCGCATCCAGCCTGAAATAGGCGGCACCCTCCATCAGCATGGCGCGGCTGTCGATTGGCCCCGAATCCTCGGTCAGCCATGTCTTGCTCTCGCGACGGTCGCCAGGCATCGGATTCAAGTCAAACGCCGGCGACAATCGCCATCCATGGTTGCGCGCGTCGTACAGCAGACCCGTATTCCGCAAATGATCATCGGTATTGCAGATCAGAAAATTGAAAGCCAGGCGTCGCCACAACTGGTGGATATCGGCAATAGGGTTGGCGCCGCTCTGCAACAGAACATCCACCAATTCGGTATACGCATGCACCGTGTCCCGGCCATCGGATTGCAGCATTGTCGCGGCGGACACGTAGGGGATGCGCCCGCCATTGTCGGTACGGTCAAAACGCCGAATAATGGCCACCGCCGTTCCGTCAACAACCGCCACACGCGCAACTGCCGTATTGACGCCAGCCTTGCTGGCAAGATGCATTGCCATCACTTCGCCACGGATAATGTCGCGCTGATCCGCCTGGCTAGGAAACTTGCCCAAGGCTAAACGTCCATCGTGGTCTAACACCGTCGATTTGGGCCGGGCTCCGCCAAGCGAGGTGCCCTGCCCCAGCAGGTATTGCAGGTCCTGCTCGCTCTCCGTTCCGGCCTCTAGCGCTCGGGCGGCTCGCACAACGTTATCCAGCTTCAGCAATGGCGGCACTTTTCCATGCGTGTCGTCGGCGCGAAGATAGATTTGAGCGGAAGGGTCAAACAAACGCAGCGCCCCGACACGGGCCTCGTCGTCAACCCATAGCAAGAAGTCGACAGGCTCGAGCGCAGGCGTGTCCCGGTCTTTCTGCCGGAACCTCGCATGCGCGCGCCGGATTACACGCTCGCCCCAGGAGTCGGGCGCAGTGTCTTCCAGCGCACGAAAAAACGTCTGTTCAGGATGTTGGATGCCCGAGACGGGCAACAGGTCGGGCGATAGCGTGAAAAAACGCGGGCTTTGCAGCCAACGCTCGTCGTACTGGAACGCGCTGCGCTTGCCGTTACCCAAATACAGCCGTCCTACCACTTGCCCGCTGGAACCCAGATGAACCTCCAGGTCTCCACGCCGGATCACCTTCGGCGCCATCAGAAACCCTCCAGCTCTTCGTTGTCATTCGTCGATTGGGTTTGCCCGGGCTGAGAATCGGACATGCCCAATTTTCGGCCACGCGATGTGCGAACCCGCTGCGGCAAATTTTCACGCATCAGCGCCATGCCAAGCGCGTCCTTTTCCATGGCCAAAACCTCGGCCACGGCGTCCAGGCGCCCAAGCACATGCAACGCGCGCAGGAAGGTGTGCAGGGCGGTGCCGGGATAGCCGTCTTCCATGCGCCTGACGGTACTAAGTGAGGTTCCAATGCGCTCGGCCAAGTCTTCCTGACTTAGCCGGCGCATACGGCGAGCGGACGAGATGTCCTGTCCCAGGCGATGCAGTGCACGCTCGACGGGGCGCGGCATAGCAACACGGTGCTCGGCAGATTTTGGGGTGGAAGGCACGGGGTTCTTGGTCAAATATGAAGGCAAATTGCCCATAGACGGTCATATATGAACATATCGCGGTCCACCAGACAAGCAAGTCCCGTTAACTATTCAAATATGAGGTTTAAATTGATTCATAGATTCATATTTGGCTGACTGCGCTTGCGACGGTTCGGTTTGGCGATATGACAACTACGCCTTCAACGTGCCGCCGGACGCAAGGGGCGGGCACGAGCGTCGACGGGCGTCAAACAGACGGGATCGATCGTCGCGCGAATAGCGTGCAAGCCTGGGAGTTGGAGCGGGTGAAGGGAATCGAACCCTCGTATGAAGCTTGGGAAGCTGCCGTTCTACCATTGAACTACACCCGCTCGGGTGTCGTGCCAGGGCGCGGGTCCCTGGCAGAGTCGGCGATTATAGCGCGGCTTTTTTTGGATTCGGGCAGGAATTTTGGCTTGCCGCCGCGCTTGCGGGTCGGGGCGGATTAATACGTCCCTTATTTAGTGCATCCGACCGACTCCGCCGGCCGGCACCTGCCACTACAATTCGGGGCTATGAATACGAACAACCCCGCGGACAAGCCCGCGACGCCCCCCGTGAACCCCTCCGACACGACCGCCGATTCCTCTGCTTCGGCGCCCACCGCCGCCGCCGTTTCCCCCGAGACGCAGGCTGCGCTGGCCAGCACCGCGCATGCGCCGAACAGCCCCGGCGCGACGCATATCCGCAGCTTTGTGCACCGCCGTGGCCACATCACCCAAGGTCAGTTGGCCGCGCTGGAACGGTTGATGGGCGAATGGTCCATTCCGTACGCGCCCCGCCGCCTGGACCCCGCCGCCGCGTTTGGCCGACAAGCGCCGACGGTGCTGGAGATTGGTTTCGGCATGGGCGAGACCACCGAGAAGATCGCGCTGGCGCGTCCGGACGACAACTTCCTGGGCGTGGAAGTGTTCAACGCCGGCGTCGGCTCGCTGCTGCGCCGCATTGAAGATTCCAAGATTCAGAACCTGCGCATCATCCAGCACGACGCGGTCGAGGTCGTGCGCGACATGATCGCGCCGGATTCGCTGGCCGGCGTGCACGTGTACTTTCCGGACCCGTGGCCCAAGAAGCGCCATCACAAGCGCCGCTTGCTGCAACCGGCCTTCGTGTCGCTGCTGGCCAGCCGCATCGCGCCGGGCGGCTACATCCATTGCGCCACCGACTGGGAAGACTACGCGGTGCAGATGCTGGAAGTGCTTAGCGGCGAACCGCTGTTGGCCAATACGGTCGACGGCTACGCGCCGCGCCCCGATTACCGCCCCCTGACCAAATTCGAGACACGCGGCCTGCGCCTGGGCCACGGCGTCTGGGACCTGATCTTCAAGCGAGTCGCCTGATGCTCTATCCGCCGATCGAACCCTACCGCCACGGCATGCTGGATACCGGAGACGGACACCAGATTTATTGGGAAATGTCGGGCAATCCGAACGGCAAGCCCGCCGTGTTCCTGCATGGCGGGCCTGGCAGCGGTTGTTCGCCCGTGCATCGCCAGCTGTTCGATCCGCAGCGCTACAACGTGCTGCTGTTCGATCAGCGTGGTTGCGGAAGGTCCAAGCCGCATGCCAGCCTGGACAACAACACGACCTGGCATCTGGTGTCCGACATCGAGCGCCTGCGCACCGAAATCATGGGCGCGGAAAAGTGGTTGGTGTTTGGCGGATCGTGGGGTTCGACGTTGGCGCTGGCGTATGCGCAGACGCACCCGTCGCACACCAGCGAGTTGATCGTGCGCGGCATCTTCGGTTTGCGGCGCGCGGAAATCCAGTGGTTCTACCAGGAAGGCGCGTCGTGGCTGTTTCCGGATCGGTGGGAAGAATATCTGGCGCCCATTCCCCAAGCCGAGCGCGGCGACCTGGTCGCGGCGTATCACAAGCGGCTCACGGGCGATGATCCGGCCGAGCAGTTGCGCGCGGCCAAGGCGTGGAGCAAATGGGAAGACAGCACCATCACGCTGCTGCCCAGCCCGCGCCATCAGCAAAGCCACGCCGCCGACCGCGCCGCGCTGGCGTTTGCCCGCATCGAAAACCATTACTTCGTGAACGCGGGCTTCATGGAAGAAGGCCAGCTGATTCGCGACGCGCACAAGCTGCGCGGCATACCTGGCACCATCGTGCAGGGCCGCTACGACGTCTGCACGCCCGCGCGTACGGCCTGGGACCTGCATCGCGCCTGGCCCGAAGCGGACTTTCACCTGGTGCCCGACGCGGGCCACGCCTTTGATGAACCCGGCACGCTGGCGCGCCTGATCGCCGCCACCGACGCTTACGCAAAACAGTGAGGACACCCTGACATGCACATCACCCTGAACGGCGACGCGCGCGAATTCCCGTTGGACACGACCGTGATCGAACTGCTGCAAACGCTGGGCTACGCCGGCAAGCGCGTGGCGGTGGAACGCAATGGCGAAATCGTGCCCAAGAGCCAGCACGAGCAAACCACGCTGACGGACGGCGACCAGATCGAGATCGTGGTCGCGGTGGGCGGAGGCTGAACGTCCGCCACGCATTGACCTGCTTGCAACGACGAAGGGCCGCTGATGATCAGCGGCCCTTTGCGTTGGGACGGAAGTTTGACGCAGGGGGTGGCGTCATCGTAACGCTGACACCTTTCTTCATTGCACGGCTTGTCCGATGGGGTTTGCGCCAAGCGCGCGAGTCACCGTGCAAAGTGACGAGCATTGTTGCGTAGTCTGGCGAGCGACTAGCAACCTGTTACACGATAACCCCTCGTCTGGCGGCAATTGTGCGAGTAATAATCGTTGCTGTTGGCTCGTTACGCGGCAAATTGCGGGTCAAGCGGGGGGCTTTGCGTCACCCGCCCTCTGCGGCATTCCAGGGCATGTTGCCCACCGCGCGCGCTCGCCAGGGACTTGGTTTTCTCACCGCAGCACAGATAAAGGAAACACTATGGGTCTGCTCAATTTCATCAAGGACGTAGGCGAAAAGCTTTTCGGCGCCAGCGAGGCCAAGGCCGCGACGGCTGACGAACTGAAGAAAGAACTGGATAAGCACGGCCTGAACGCCGACGGCCTACAGATCACCGTGGACGGCGACAAAGTCACGGTAGCCGGCGAGGCGCTCAGTACCGAAGACGCCGAGAAGATTTCACTGGCGTTGGGCAACACGGTGGGCGTGGCGGCGGTGGACAACCAGTTGAAGGTCAAGCAGGCCACGCCGGAAGCCAAGATGTACACGGTGCAAAAGGGCGACAACCTGTGGAAGATTGCTGAAGCGCAATACGGCAAGGGCCAGGGCGCCAAGAACACGCTGATCTTCGAAGCCAACAAACCCATGCTGACCAGCCCGGACAAGATCTACCCGGGCCAGGTGCTGCGCATTCCGCCGCTGTCGTAAGCGGCCGCTGAACTCGACAAGCCGGAGAACACCCATGCGTTTTCCGGATTGTGTCGCGGCACGGCGCCCCCTGCCTGCCGCGACTGCTTGGCCAGACGCAATGTCTGGCCATTTTTTTGCCTACTTCATGCCGAAGCGACCCAGCCCTTTCATGCCGCCCATGGCGCGCATCATCTTGGCCATGCCGCCCTTCTTCATCTGCTTCATCATCCCCTGCATCTGCTCGAACTGAGCCAGCAGGCGGTTGACTTCCTGGACCGGCACGCCGGAACCGGTGGCGATGCGGCGCTTGCGGGACGCCTTGATCAGTTCAGGCTTGGCGCGTTCGGCGGCCGTCATGGAATTCAGAATGCCTTCGGTACGGCGCAGCTGCTTTTCCGCCTGGCCGCCTTGCAGCTGACCGGCTGCCTGCTGGAACTGGGCCGGCAGCTTTTCAAGCAGCGACCCCATGTCGCCCAGCTTTTTCACCTGGCCAAGCTGATCGCGGAAATCGTTCAGGTCGAACTTGTTGCCCGACTTGATCTTGGCCGCCAGCTTTTGCGCATCGGCGATGTCGATGTTCTTTTGAGCCTGCTCGACCAGCGAAACGATATCGCCCATGCCCAGCACGCGTTGCGCCATGCGGTCAGGGTAGAAAGGTTCCAGGCCGTCCAGCTTTTCGGACACGCCGACAAACTTCAGCGGCTTGCCGGTGACGTGGCGCACCGACAGGGCCGCGCCGCCACGGGCGTCGCCGTCCAGCTTGGTCAGCACCACGCCGGTCAGGGGCAGCGCGTCCGCAAAGGCGCGCGCGGTGTTGACCGCGTCCTGGCCTTGCATGGCGTCCACGACGAACAGCGTTTCCACCGGCTTGACCAGATCATGCAGCGCGCGGATTTCGCGCATCATGGCTTCGTCGATGCCCAGGCGGCCGGCCGTATCCAGGATCAGGACGTCGTAGTGGTGACGACGCGCATGGTCCACCGCGCCGCGCGCGATGTCTTCAGGCTTCTGGCTGGGGTCGGACGGCAGGAAATCGACACCGACCTGAGCGGCCACGCTTTTCAGCTGGTCGATAGCGGCCGGGCGATACACGTCGGCGGACACCACCAGCACTTTCTTCTTGCCGGTCTTGCGGCCGTGCTGCGTGTGCTGCCCTTCGGACAGCCAGCGGGCCAGCTTACCGGTGGTGGTGGTTTTACCCGCGCCTTGCAGGCCGGCCATCAGGATGACGGCGGGCGGCTGCACGGCCAGCGACAGTTCGTTGGAATCGGCGCCCAGGTCGCCGCCCATCAAGGCGGTCAGTTCCTTGTGGACGACGCCGACCAGGGCTTGGCCCGGGCTGAGGCTGGCGGCCACTTCCTCGCCCAGCGCTTTTTCTTTCACGCGGGTGACAAATTCACGCACGACGGGCAGCGCCACGTCGGCTTCCAGCAGCGCCATGCGCACTTCGCGCAGCATCTCCTGGGTGTTGGCCTCGGTCAGGCGGGCTTCACCGCGCAGCGTCTTGACGACACGCGATAGGCGTTGAGTTAGGTTATCGAGCATGAGAGGCGTTTCCGCTTAAACTAGTTGATTGAACGGTGGCCGCAGGCGCGGATTCTGCGCTTTCGGGTGGCACGCACCCCAAGGCCCCATCCAGACAACGGTTTCTATGTCACTCGGCATTGTATTTCACACAGCGGCTGCCTTGGCGTACGCAGTGCTAGGGGGGTCACTTTGGATCCGCCTGGCCGGCGCCGGGGAAGTTGAGCAGACGGGCAAAATCGGCCGTCTGTGCCTGCTGGGGGCCCTGATTCTTCAAGGGATCGGCCTGCAACAAGCGATGTTGGGCGCCCAGCATCTGTTCATTGGGTGGGCACTGGCCCTGTCCGCCGCCATCTGGCTGGGCATGGTGGTGTTCTGGCTGGAAAGCCTGCTGGTGCGCATCGACGGCCTGCAATTGCTGCTGCTGCCCGCCGCCGCCCTGGCCAGCGCCCTGGCCGCCCTTTTTCCGCAAGGCCAGTTCGTGCCGCACGCCGACGACGCCTGGCTGCGCGTGCACCTTTTGATTGCGCTGGCCGCCTATGGCCTGATCACCATCGCCGCGCTGCACGCCATGATGATGGCGCTGCTTGACCGCCACCTGCACCGCCCGCTGGACGCCCCCGCCGAACGCAGCATCATCGGCCGCGTGCTGGACTCGCAGCCGCCGCTGCTGGTGCAGGAACAACTGCTGTTCCGTATTATCTGGATCGGTTTCATCGTGCTGACCCTGGCCGTGGGCTCGGGGTCGGTGGCGTCCATGAAACTGACGGGCAAGATCCTGCCGTTTGACCACAAGACCGTCTTCACGCTGCTGTCCTGGCTGACATTTGGCGTGTTGCTGGTTGGCCGCCATGTATGGGGCTGGCGTGGCCGCGTGGCGCTGCGCTGGACGCTGACGGGTTTTGGTTTTTTGATTCTGGCGTACACCGGCAGCCGGTTCGTGCTGGAAATGATTCTGCATCGAGGCTGACGTGGGCAAGTTGTTGTTCTGGATCGTTCTGATCATCGCGGTGCTGTTCGTGGCCCGCATCGCCGCCCGCATGGCGGCCGCCCGCCAGGCCGGCGAGCCCACCCAGGGGCGCGGCAAGGCGACACGCTCGGCGCCCGCGCCGGCCGCCCCTGAATCCATGGTGCGTTGCGCGCATTGCGGCATCCACCTGCCCCGCTCCGAGGCCGTGCTGCTGAACGGCATGACCTGGTGCAGCACCGAACATTCCACGCTGGGTCCCGCCAGGAAGTAAGCGGAAAGCGGGGCGGGGGAACCGGGCGCCCGCGACGGCGCATGGGCTGCGTTTTACGCACGCCCCCCGGCAAAAACGCCAATTTGGGAGGCGGCGGCGACCACGGCATAATGCCCGTTGGCTTCAACACGCATGTTCTCTCTTATGGCTCTGCTTCTGGATCGACATGGCTGGCTGGCGCCGGCCCCCGGCGTCACCCTGCTGCCTTCGTCCAACTGCGACGCGCGCCCCGACGGCGCGCAGGTCTCTTTGCTGGTGCTGCACAACATCAGCCTGCCGCCGGGCCAATTCGGCGGCCCGGAAGTTGCCGGGCTGTTCACGAACACGCTGGACTATTCGTCGCACCCCTGGCTGGAACGCCTGCGCGGCCTGCGCGTGTCGGCCCACTTCTTTATTCGCCGCGATGGGCGCATCATGCAGTTCGTGTCCACCGACCAGCGCGCGTGGCACGCCGGCGTGTCGCGCTTTGGCCGGCGCGAACGCTGCAACGACTTTTCCATCGGCATCGAACTTGAAGGCACGGACACCCTGCCGTACGCCGACGAGCAATACCTGGCGCTGCGCAAGCTGACGCCGGTGTTGCGCGCGCGTTATCCGCTGGCTGCGGCCTGGGGCCACGAACACATTGCCCCGGGGCGCAAGACCGACCCCGGGCCCGCTTTCAACTGGACGCGTTTTTCGCGCGACAGCGGCTTTGCGCGGCGGCAGTTGCCGCCCGTCTGACACTACTCAAGGACTGGTTATGTTGAAGATCTGGGGACGTCTTACGTCCGTCAACGTGCAGAAGGTAATGCTGGCCGTGCGCGAACTGGCCCTGCCACACACCTTTACCCAGGCAGGCGGACCGTTCGGCGTGGTGGATACGCCGGAATTCGCCAAGCTGAACCCGAATCGCACCGTGCCGGTGATTGATGACGGCGGCTTTGTGCTGTGGGAATCGAACGCCATCGTGCGTTACCTGGCCGCGCGCTACGGCGCGGGCACCTTGTGGCCGGAAGACGCGTGCATGCGCGCCGACGCCGACCGCTGGATGGACTGGCAGACCACCGAATGGCAAGCCGCGATGGGCCCCGCATTCCTGGGCCTGATTCGCACGCCGGAAGCCAAGCGCGACCAGGCCGCGATTGAAAATTCGGTCAAGCGCTCCAACGTCCGCGCCCAGATCCTGGACCAGGCGTTGCAAGGCCGCGAGTTCATTGCAGGCCGTCACCTGACGATGGGCGACATTGCGTTGGTCAGCTCGGCGCACCGCTGGCTGGCCCTGCCCATCGAACGCCCCGATACCCCGGCGCTGTCCGCCTGGTATCGCCGCGTGATGATGCGCCCCGCCCCGCAAGGCGTGCTGACGCTGCCGCTGGAATAAGGCGCGCCGGACCGCGTCAGCCGCGGTCCACCTTCCAGCCCATTTCCGCCGAAATACCGGCGGCGGCTTCCTGCACCACCGGCACCATGTCGCGCATGCGCTCCAGGGACATATACGGCACGGTGCTGGACACGCTGATTGCCGCCACGATGCCGCTTGAGGCATCGCGCACCGGCGCCGCCACACAGCGGATCGACGGCTCGTTGTCTTCCAGGTCAAACGCATAGCCCTGCGCCGCATAGTCACGCATGCGGTCGCGAAACGCTTCCCAGCTCTGCTGGCCGCCCGGTGCGCGCGAGGACACCGGCGCGCCGATGCGATGTAGCGCCTTCCATTGCGGTTCTTCGGTATCCAGCAGCAGCGCCTTGCCCACGCCCGTTGCCGCCAGCGGCATCCGATGGCCCACGCGCGAGCGCATTTCCAGCCCCTTCTTGCCCGGAATCTTTTCCAGGTACAGCACTTCGTCGTTGTCGCGCACGGCCAGATGAATGGTGTCGCCCGTCTGCGCGGCCAACGCATCCAGGTAGGGCCGCGCCAGCGTCGCCATGGGAAACGCTTCACGAGCCTGGAAACCCAGCTCGATCAGCTTGGGCCCCAGCACATAACCCACCCCCGGCAAAGCGCGCAGATAGCGCTCTTGCACCAGGCAGCTGGCAAGCCGGTGCGTGGTGCTGCGCGCCACGCCGATGCGGGCGCAGATTTCCTTCAGGTCGCGCGCGCCGTCGGCCACCGCCTGCACAACGGCCAGACCGCGCATCAGCGTCTGCGTGCCGGCCGGCGCGGCGGCGTCGGGGTCCAGGGAGGGAATGGGATTTGCGGGCAAGGGGAAGGTCATGAAACGGGGATGAAACGGGGAGGCAATGGCGGAAACGGGGCAAGCATACCCGGGATGACGAGGGCCAGGGCGCGACACAGGGCAACCGGCCATCCGATTCGGGCACCATCCAAAACGTGCCTTCTACCGCGCCACATTCCCTGTATGTGGGATTTAATTCTATATTTTGAGATTTTTCAAGCTCTGATCTAGAATTTTTTCCAGCGCGCGCCGCGCTTTGCACAAGCCCGGTGCGCACCGACACAACAAGGTTTCCCGGCCCCGCCCGTCTGACGCATCCCCGCGCCGGACGGGCGCATCAGGCAGGGCAGCCAACGATGAGACACATCAGATGACACCCGCAACGCCCGCCCGCGCGGCGCTTATCGCGCTGGATTGGGGCACCTCTTCGCTACGCGCGTATCGGCTGGACGGCATGGGCCGCACGCTGGATACGCGGCATCTGCCCTGGGGCATCATGCGCCTGCCGCAACCTTTGCAGGATGGCGCGGCCAGCACCGCCTTGTCTGGTTTCGACCTGGCGTTTGACCAGGCTTGTGGCGACTGGCTGCGCGCGGAACCGAGCTTGCCCGTCATCGCCTGCGGCATGGTTGGCAGCGCGCAAGGCTGGCGTGAAGCGGCCTACCTGGACGTGCCCGTCGACCTGGCGCGCATCGGCACCCTGCTGACGGTGGTGGAACGCACCAGCGCCGGACCCGACGCCACCCCGCTGCATATCGTGCCCGGCCTGATCCAGCGTCACGGCCTGCCCAACGTCATGCGCGGCGAAGAAACGCAGGTCTTCGGCGTGATGTTCGACCAGGCTGAAAAATCCGGCGCCAATGCCGCCGACAGCGTGCTGATCGGCTTGCCCGGCACGCATTCCAAATGGGTCACCGCCCGCCGGGGCCGCGTCACCCACTTCGACACCTTCATGACCGGCGAGGTCTACGCCGCGCTGCGTGGCCACACCATCCTGGGCCGCACGATGAGCGACGCGCCGGCCGCCGACATGGCCGCCTTCGAGCGCGGCGTGAAGGTAGCCGGCGCACCGGCCGGACGCGCCGGCGTGTTGTCCACCATCTTCAGCACGCGCGCACTGGGCCTGATCGGCGAACTGGCGGCCACGTCGCAAGCCGACTATCTGTCCGGCCTGCTGATCGGCCACGAAATCGCCGCACTGGCCCAGATGCTGCACGAGCAAGGCGAGCTGCCCCGCATCGTGCTTTGCGGCGACCCGGCGCTGTGCCAACGCTACATCCTGGCCATGCAGCACTACGGCCTGGGCACGCCCGAACAAGCGCAGAACGCCACCGAACGCGGCTTGTGGCACCTGGCCGTCTGCGCCGGGCTGGTCAAGGCCGAATCGGGCGCGGCCGGGCAGCGCTACGCCACCCCCACCCCTTCGGCATCCGTCCAGGAACCCACATGAACCACACCGGACTGCAAACCGCCATGGCCCACTGCGGCCTGATCGCCATCCTGCGCGGCATCCAGCCGCACGAAGCCGAAGACATCGGCAACGAACTGTACGCGGCGGGCTTTCGCCTGATCGAAGTCCCGCTGAATTCGCCGGACCCCTTGGGCAGCATCCGCGCCATGCGCGCCGCGCTGCCAACTGATTGCCTGATCGGCGCCGGCACCGTGCTTGACCCCGACGACTGCGCGCGCGTGCAGGATGCGGGCGGCGAATTGATCGTCATGCCGCACAGCGACGCCGCCGTCATCCGCGCGGCCAAGACGCTGGGCATGGCGTCCTGCCCCGGCGTTGCCACGCCCACCGAGGCATTCGCCGCGCTGGCAGCCGGCGCCGACGTGCTGAAGATGTTTCCCGCCGAACAGCTGGGCCCCAACGTGCTGCGCGCATGGCGCGCCGTGATGCGCCCGCCAATCGCGCTGGTGCCCGTGGGCGGCATCACGCCCGACAACCTTTCCGACTTTGCCCGGGCCGGCGCCAGCGGCTTCGGCCTGGGCTCCGCCTTGTACAAACCCGGCCTGACGGCCACCGAAGTCGGCCAGAACGCGCGCGCATTCGTCGCCGCCTGGCAACGCGCCTATTCCGCCCAGGAGACCCAAGCATGAAGATCACCAAGCTCACCACCTACATCGTGCCGCCCCGGTGGTGCTTCCTGAAAATCGAGACGGACGAGGGCATCGTCGGCTGGGGCGAGCCCGTCGTGGAGGGCCGCGCGCATTCGGTGGCCGCTGCCGTTGAAGAGCTGTCCGATTACCTGGTCGGCAAAGACCCGCGCAACATCGAAGATCACTGGACGGTGCTGTACCGGGGCGGCTTTTATCGCGGCGGCGCCATCCACATGAGCGCGCTGGCCGGTATCGACCAGGCACTGTGGGACATCAAGGGCAAGCACCTGGGCGTGCCGGTGTCGCAACTGTTGGGCGGCAACGTGCGCGACCGCATCCGCGTGTATTCGTGGATCGGCGGCGACCGCCCTGCCGATACCGCCGCCGCCGCCAAAAGCGCGGTGGACCGCGGCTTTACCGCCGTGAAGATGAACGGCACGGAAGAACTGCAATTCATCGATTCGTTCGACAAGGTTGAAAAGTGCCTGGAGAACGTGGCCGCCGTGCGCGATGCCGTCGGCCCCAACGTGGGCATCGGCGTGGACTTCCACGGCCGCGTGCACAAGCCCATGGCCAAGGTCCTGATGAAAGAGCTGGACCCGTTCAAGCTGATGTTCATCGAAGAACCCGTCTTGAGCGAACACTACGAAGCCTTGAAGGAACTGGCGCCGCTGACGTCCACCCCCATCGCGCTGGGCGAACGCCTGTTCTCGCGCTGGGACTTCAAGCGCGTGCTGTCCGAAGGCTATGTGGACATCATCCAGCCCGACCCGTCCCACGCGGGCGGCATCACCGAAACGCGCAAGATCGCGGCAATGGCCGAGGCCTATGACGTGGCGCTGGCGCTGCATTGCCCGCTGGGTCCCATCGCCCTGGCCACCTGCTTGCAGATCGATGCGGGTTGCTACAACGCCTTCATCCAGGAACAAAGCCTGGGCATCCACTACAACGCCGCCAACGACCTGCTGGACTACGTCAGCAACCGCGAAGTCTTCCAGTACGAAGACGGCATGGTCGCCATTCCGCAAGGCCCGGGCCTGGGCATCGAGGTCAACGAGGAATACGTAAAGGAGCGCGCCGCCGTGGGCCACCGCTGGCGCAACCCGATCTGGCGCCACGCCGACGGCAGCTTCGCCGAATGGTAAGGCAAGCCCGATCACGCTGAGTGACCGCCATGCGGCGCCTCTTGCTTCTGTCACGAGCGCCGCTTTTTTCTTCTTTATATCGATAACCCATTGGCATCCAAGCCGATGGCCCCCGCCCCCAGCAGGGCGCACGAGGAGACAATCCGTGTCAACCGCCACCCACGCCGGCTTGCAACACACCCAGCGCCCCACGCGCAGCCGGTACATCATCATGGTGATGCTGTTTATCACCGTCGTCATCAACTACCTGGACCGCAGCAACCTGTCCATCGCCGCGCCCGCGCTGAAAGACGAGTTTGGCCTGGACACCTGGCATGAAGGCCTGATCCTGTCCGCCTTCGGCTGGACCTACGCCGCCATGCAGATCCCCGGCGGCTGGCTGGTGGACCGCGTATCGCCCCGCGTGCTGTATGCCGTTGCGCTGATCCTGTGGTCGGCGGCAACCTTCTTCATGGGCTTTGCCAGCAGCTTCATCATTCTGTTCGTGTTGCGCCTGGCGGTAGGCGCACTGGAAGCGCCCGCCTACCCCATCAACAACCGTGTCGTCACCACTTGGTTTCCGGAAAAAGAACGCGCCACCGCCATCGGCTTCTACACGTCGGGCCAATTCGTGGGCCTGGCCTTTCTGACGCCCGTGCTGGCCTGGCTGCAACACCATTACGGCTGGCACATGGTGTTTGTCAGCACCGGCTTGCTGGGCATCGTGTGGGGCGTGCTGTGGTACCTGATCTACCGCGAACCACGCCAGTTCAAGGGCGCCAATGCCGCCGAAATTGAACTGATCCATCAAGGCGGCGGCGTGGTCGACCTGGACCGCAACGCGCGCGCCAAGAAGGCGCCGTTCAACTGGAATGACCTGGGGCTGGTCATGTCCAAGCGCAAGCTGTGGGGCGTGTACCTGGGCCAGTTCTGCCTGACGTCCACGCTGTGGTTCTTCCTGACGTGGTTTCCGACTTACCTGGTGAAATACCGAGGCATGGACTTCATCAAGTCGGGCTTCCTGGCATCCGTGCCCTTCCTGGCCGCGTTCGTGGGCGTGTTGTGCTCGGGCGTGCTGTCCGACTTCCTGGTGCGACGCGGCGCCACCGTGGGCCTGGCGCGCAAGCTGCCCATCATCCTGGGCCTGCTGATTTCCACGTCGATGATCGGCGCCAACTTCACCGATTCCACGCCCTGGGTCATCTTCTTCCTGGCGCTGGCCTTCTTCGGCAACGGCCTGGCATCCATCACGTGGTCGCTGGTGTCAACGCTGGCGCCGGTGCGGCTCTTGGGCCTGACGGGCGGCGTGTTCAATTTCGTGGGCAACCTGTCATCCATCTGCACACCCATCGTCATCGGCTTCCTGGTGTCTAAAGACAACTTCGCCCCTGCCATCGTCTACGTTTCGTCGCTAGCCCTGCTGGGCACGCTGTCGTACATCCTGCTGGTCGGCAAGGTGGAACGGATAGAAGCTTGATCCAAGCGAAGCAGGCGCCACGCATCGGGCCGCTGGATAGCGGCCCGATGCGTGGCAATAGCGGGGGCAGGCGATGCCTGTTCAGCAGCCCTGCATCGCCAGCTTGCGGCGGCGCACGTTGCCGGCGCGTTGCACCAGCACCAGGGCCAGGCCGGCGGTGGCGATGACGGCGCCGGCGATGGGTACGGCGGCGTAGCCCAGCCCGGCCGAAATCACCGCGCCGCCCGCTGCCGCGCCTACCGCGTTGCCCAGGTTGAACGCGCCCACGTTGACCGACGATGCCAGCCCCGGGGCCGCCGTCGCCGCGCGCATCACGCCCATCTGCAAAGGCGGCACCACGGCAAAGGTGGCGATGCCGAAGATCAGCAGGGAAATCGCCGCGCCGATCTGGGTGGAAGCGATCCACGGGAACGCCAGCAAGTCGATGATGACGATCACCAGGAAGGTGATCAGCGTGCCGTCCAGCGAACGGTCGGCCATGCGGCCACCCAGGCCGTTGCCCAGCGTGAAGCCCAGGCCAATCAACACCAGCATGCCGGTAATGAAGCCGGGCGACGCGCCGGTGATCTCGGCCAGCGTGGGCGCAATGTAGGTGTACAGCGTGAACATCGCGCCCGCGCCCACCACCGTGGTCAACAGCGCCAACAGCACGACGGGGCTTTTCAGCACGGCCAGTTCATGGCGCACGTCGGGGCGGCGTCCGGCTTCGCCCGCGGGCAAGGCGAACCACAGCGACAACATCGCAATCAAGCCCAGCACGGCGGTGGCGGCGAACGACATGCGCCAACCGATCACCTGCCCCAGCCACGTCGCGGCCGGCACCCCGCCCACGTTGGCGATGGTCAGCCCCATGAACATGGTGGCCACCGCGCTGGCCTGCTTGTGGCGCGGCACCACGCTGGCGGCTACCAGCGAGCCCAGCCCGAAGAACGCGCCGTGGTTCAGGGCGGTGACCAGCCGCGCCAGCAGCAGCGTCGTGTAATTGGGAGACAGGGCCGACAGCACGTTGCCGATGGTGAAGATCAACATCAACAAAATCAGCGCCTTGCGACGCGACCAGCGCGAAAACACCAGCGTCATCAGCGGCGCGCCCACCATCACGCCGATGGCGTAGGCGCTGATCAGCATGCCGGCGCTGGGAATGGACACGCCCACGCCATCGGCGATAACGGGCAAAAGACCCATCGGTGAAAACTCGGTCACGCCAATGCCAAACGCACCGACGGCCAGCGCCAGTAGCGGCAGCCCGGATTTGACCGGTTGATTATCTTGCGGGTTCATGCGAATTCCTTGGAGCACGTCGGAAAGACAGGCGTGCAGTATGACGGCGCGATCCTTGCGGAAAAAGCCGTCTGGCGGGCAAACACTTTTGACTTGGGGTCACAAATCGATCCCCGGGGTCGGGTTCAGGGATGCACAGCCCCGCGCTAGGTCAGCCCCAACAGGCGCTCCGTCTCGCGCGCCAGCGCCACCAGCCGGGGGCCGATATCGGCGGCGCGCTCACGAAAGGGTCCGTCCCCGGAAGGCACGCCACAGTTGAAAACGTACGTCAGTGACTGGTACGGCCGCCACAACGGGGCCGCAAACCCATACGCGTCGGGACGCCACTGCACGTTGTTGCCGCAATACCCCTTGCGCTCCAGGTCGCGTGCCGCCGCCGCCAGGCTGGGAAAATGCTCGGCGTAATGGCGCGCGTCGGCCACACGTAGCTGGTTCAGCACCACCGCCCGCTCGGCATCCGGCACGCGGCACAACCACGCCTTGCCCGCCGCGCTGGACAGCAGCGGCAGCGACGCGCCGATATCGGGGCGGGTCTGCAAGGCGTCGTTCGAGCGAGCGGTTTCCACGTACACCATTTGCAGGCGGTCGCGCACCACCAGCGACACCGCGCCGCGTGCGTGGTCGGCCAGCTGCTTCATCAGCGGCCGCGCCAGCTGGCGGATCTGCATGCTGGCCAGCAAGGGGTAGCTCAACGCCAGCACCGCCGCGCCCAGCCGGTAGCGGGCGGGCGAGCCCACGCGTTGCAAGAAGCCCAGCTCGACCAGCGTATGCGTCAAGCGCGCCACGGCGCTTTTCGACAGGCCCGTCTGCTGCGCGAAGTCCTTGTTGGCCAGCTCGGGCCGGTCCGCCCGAAAGCAGCCCAGGATATCGATGCCGTGCGCCAGCGTGGTGGCGAAGTCGCGGTCGCGGGTAGGGTCGACGCCGTCCCGGTGTTGGCTGCCGTCCCGACGTGCGGAGCCGTCCCGATGTTGGGAGCCGTCCTGATGTTGGCCGCCGTTCCCATGGGGGTCGCGCTTGCGGTCACGGCGGGGCTCGTGGCCACCGTCAAGTTCAACCGGCATCCGAACGCTCCAGCATTTTTTCCACGCGCGCCACCAGCGTCAGCAGACGGGGTGCGATGCGCCGCCGCAGATCGCCCGCGCGCAATCGCCGCGTGGGAACCCCGCAATTGAAAACGAATACCTGGCCATCCACGCGGCGCCGCATCGGCACCGCCACCGCGTGCACGTCCGCGTGCCACTCACCCTCGGCCACGCAATAGCCATGCGCGGCGTAATCCCGCTGCGCCTCTGCCCAGCCGGGTGCATGCCGTTGCCATGCAGCGGGGTCTTGTTCGCGCAGCTGACGCAACAGCGCTTGCGCCTCGGCCGGGTCCGCCTGCGCCAGCCACGCGCGGCCCATTGCGGACGCCAGCAACGGCAGCATGGCGCCGATGTCCGGCCGAAACGCCACCGCGTCATGGCCCCGGCACGTTTCCACATAGACCATGTGCGTGCCGTGATGCATGCCTAATGACGCCGACCCGCCGGCCGCGTTGGCCAGCCGCGTCATCAGCGGACGCGCCATCTGCCGCAGCTTGATGCTGGCCAGCAAGGGATAACTTAGCGACAGCAGCGCCGTGCCCAAACGGTAGCGGCGCAGGCCGGCGTCATAACGCAGCAGCCCACGCTGCACCAGCGTGTACGTCAGCCGCGAAATCGTGGCTTTGGACAGCCCGGTGCGGTCGGCAAGCTCGCGGTTGCTTAGCGCCGGCTCGCCATGGCGAAAGGTTTGCAGCACCGACAGGCCGTGGGCCAGCGTGGTGGCGAAATCAGGGTCGGGGTGGCGGCCGCCCAAGGGCGTGGTCATGGTCGCATTCCGGGTGGGACGGCGCGCGGACAGGCGCCGGGCAGTGAGGTCGATGATAGTGCAGGCGGCCCCTGCACCGCAGCCTGCGCGCTCATAAAGCGTTCAAGATATCAAAACACTTGTCTCGCATTTCGCGCTGCTTTGCTACCTTGAATTCCGCGTCGCCCGGTGTGAAATATCGGCCCGGCCCACAAAAAAACAATTGGAGACAGCCCATGATCAGGGACCCGGAAGGCTTTGCCGCCTTCATCGATTCGCTACGGCGCTTTGTACGGCAGCAATTGGTTCCGCGCGAAGCCGAGGTTGCGCGCCTGGACGCCGTGCCCGACGACCTGGTGCGCGCCATGGCCGCCCAGGGCATGTTCGGCTATTCCATCCCCGAGGCCTACGGCGGCGCGGGCATGAGCACCGAAGAATTGATCCGGGCAGCCATCGAGTTGTCGCAATGCTCGGTCGCGTTTCGCGCCCGGGTCGGCACCAACACCGGCATCGGCTCCGAGGGCCTGGTCGCCGACGGCACCGAACAGCAGAAAGACCGTTACCTGCCCCGCCTGGCGTCCGGTGAATTGACCGGCTGCTTCGCGCTGACCGAGCCGCAAGCGGGCTCGGACGCCACCGCCTTGCGCACCACCGCCGTGCGCGACGGCGACAGCTACGTGCTGAACGGCGAAAAGTGCTTCATCACCAACGCGCCCATTGCCGGCTTGTTCACCGTCATGGCGCGCACGGACCCCGACGCGCCAGGCGCCAAGGGCATCTCGGCCTTCATTGTCGAGCGGGGCACCCCCGGCCTGACCACCGGCCAGCCTTACGACAAGATGGGCCAAGCCGGCTCGCCCGTGTCCGCCGTGTACTTCAACGACTGCCGCGTGCCCGCCGCCAACCTGATCGGCGGCCAGGAAGGCATGGGTTTCAAGACCGCCATGAAGGTGCTGAACAAGCAGCGCATTCACCTGGCTGCCTTGTGCATCGGCCCGGCGATTCGCATGCTGGACGACACCCTGCGCTTCGTGGCCGAACGCCAGCAGTTCGGCAAAGCGTTGATGGACTTCCAGCTGATCCAGGCCATGATCGCCGACTGCCAGACCGACATCCAGGCGGCGCTGGCGCTGGTGCTGCAAACGGCGCGCGAGCGCGACGCCGGCCAGGACGTGACCATGAACGCGTCGATCTGCAAATACTTCGCGTCGGAAATGTGCGGCCGCGTGGCCGACCGCTGCGTGCAGATGCATGGCGGCTACGGCTACATCGCGGACCAGGGCATTGAACGCTTCTACCGCGACGTGCGGCTGTTTCGCCTGTACGAAGGCACCAGCCAGATCCATCAACTGACCATCGCGCGGCACACGCTGGCGCAGGCCGGCTACACGCCCGGCCGTTAGGTCCGAGCGTTTTAGGGACCGCCGCCACAAGAAGCGCGCGGCCCACAACCCCAAGGAGACTGACATGCTGCATAAGCACCTGCCGAAGTGGATCGGCGCCCTGGCCGCCGCGTTCGCCTGCGCGGCCCTGCCGCCCCAGGCGGCCGCCGCCTACCCCGACAAGCCGATTCGGCTGATCATCCCGTTTGCGCCCGGGGGGTCCACCGACATCCTGGGCCGCCTGCTGGCCGAAGCGCTGCACCCCATCCTGGGCCAGCCGGTCATCGTGGAAAACAAGCCGGGCGCCGGCGGCAATATCGGCGGGGACTTCGTGGCGCGCGCCGCGCCGGACGGCTACACGCTGCTGCTGGCGGCGGCCGGCCCCACCGTCATCAACCCCAGCCTGTACGCCAACATGCCGTTCGACCCCGCGCGGGACCTGACGGCCATCACCTGCATCGAACGCGAACACAACCTGATGGTGGTGACCAAGTCGATGCCCGTCACCACCTTGCAGGAATTCCTGACGTACGCCCGCAACCACCCCGGCAAGCTGTCCTTTGGCTCGCCCGGCAACGGGTCGCCCGCGCAACTGGCCGGCGAATTGCTCAAGCAGAAGGCCGGGCTGCAAGCCGAACACGTGCCCTACAAGGGCTCCGGCCCTGCCATCACCGACCTGGTCGCTGGCCACATCGATTTCATGATCGACAACATGCCCGCGCTGCTGCCACAGGTCAAAGCCGGCACGCTGCGCGCGCTGGCCGTACCCAGCGACGCGCGCGCCACCGCCTCGCCGGACGTGCCCACCTTTACCGAAGCGGGCATGCCGGGCTTTGAAGTGATGGCATGGAAGGGCTTGATGTCACCCGCCAACACCCCACCCGCCGTGGTCGACCGCCTGCATGCCGCCGTCGTAAAGGCGCTGCAAGACCCGCAGTTGCGCGCGCGCTTTCAGGAGCTGGGCGCTGAACCGCTGGGCAGCACACCGGCGGAATTCGCCAAGCAGATCGCCGACGAAACCGTGTGGTGGGGCAAGTTGGTGAAGTCCACCAACACGCGTATCCAGTAAGGCGCTACCAAGGTGCCGGCGTGTGGGTGCCTGCGTGAGGCTGCCTGCGTGAGGGTGCCCTCACAGGCTCGCCTTCACATGCATGCCTTCACATGCTCGCCGTTATTCGCAAGCCACTGCCAAGAGACACAGCCCATGCCCGCCCAGCCCTACGACGACGCCGCGATCCAAGACCTGTGCGAGCGGGTCCGCCGCTTCATCGATGACATCGCCATCCCCGAAGAATCGCCCGCCATCGCCCGCAACGTGGCGGCTCTGGACCAATGCGTGGCGCGCTTGCGCCTCAAGGCGCGGGATGCCGGCCTGTACGCGCCGCAACTGCCCGTCGAATTTGGCGGGCTGGGTCTGGGTTGGCGCGCGCTGGCCCAGGTGTTGGAAGCGGCCGGGCGCGGCTTCTTAGGGCCGGCTGCCCTGAACTGCGCCGCCCCCGACCAACCCAACATGGCGACGCTGCTGCGGCTGGCCACGCCCGCGCAGCGCGAGCGCTATCTGCTGCCGCTGGTGCGCGCCGAACAACGCGCCTGCTTCGCCATGACAGAACCCGCGCCCGGTGCGGGGTCCGACCCGTCGATGCTGCGCACCCGCGCCGCGCGGCGGGGTCAAGGCTGGGTATTGAACGGCCACAAGCAATACATCAGCGGCGGCGTCGGCGCGCACTTCGCGTTGCTGCTGGCGCAGACCGATGCCGGCGCCACGCTTTTCATCGTGCCCGCCGATACCAAGGGCTACCGCGTCATCCGCGACATCGGCATGGTCACCGGCTACCAGATCGGCGGCCACGCCGAGATCGAGTTGCAGGACTGCGAGGTCGGCGACGACGCCGTGCTGGGCGAACCCGGACGCGGTCTGGAATACGCGCAGCTGCGGCTGGAGCCGGCGCGCCTGTCGCACTGCATGCGCTACATCGGCCGCGCCCGCCGCGCCCTGGAAACCGCGCAAGCCTACGTCAACACGCGCGAGTCTTTTGGATCGCGCCTGGCCGATCTGCAACAGATCCAGGCCATGGTGGCCGATTCACACATCGACCTGCACGCCAGCCGCTTGATGACGCTGGATTGCGCGGGCCGCATGGACGCGGGCTTGTCCGTCAAGCAGCACAGCGCCATGACCAAGGTATTCGTATCCGAAGCCGTCAACCGCGTGGCCGACCGCGCCGTGCAAATGATGGGCGCATCGGGCCTGTCCGACGACACCCCCGTGGCAATGATCTGGCAAGAAATGCGCCCCTTCCGCATCTACGACGGCGCCAACGAACTGCACCGCGCCAGCCTTGCGCGCCGCCTCTTGGCGCGCGGCTGACCCATCCCAGGAGACCCGCATGCCCATCCCCACCATCCAGGCCTACCGACTGCATGGCGGCGCCGACGGCGCGCCCCCGCAAGGACGCTTCGACACCTTGTCGGAAGATGACTTGTCCCCCGGCGATACGCTGATCAAGGTGGCCTACGCCGGCCTGAACTACAAGGACGCGCTGGCGCAGGCCGGACGCGGCAACGTCGTGCGCCAGTACCCCCGCATCGGCGGCATCGACCTGAGCGGCACCGTGGTCCACTCCACCAACCCCGCGCTTGCTCCCGGTCAGGAAGTCGTCGTGCACGGCTTTGGCATCGGCGTGGACTGCGACGGCGGCTATGCGGAATACGCGCGCGTGCCGCATGACTGGGTGCTGCCCTTGCCCGCCGGCATCACACTGCGCGATGCCGCCGTGCTGGGCGCCGCTGGGTTCACCGCCGCGCTGTCCCTGCACTGGATGGAACACTGCGGCCTGGCGCCTGACCAAGGCGAAGTGCTGGTCACCGGCGCCACCGGCGGCGTGGCGGGTATCGCCATCGACATCCTCAGCCAACGCGGGTATCGCGTCTGCGCCATGTCCGGCAAGGCGGATGCCGCCGACTACCTGCGGTCGCTGGGCGCCGCCGAGGTCATGGCCCCGCCCGACCTGTCCGCCCCCATCAAACCCTTGATGAGCGCGCGCTGGGCCGGCGTCATTGATTCCGTGGGCGGCCCCTTGCTGGCCCACGCGCTGGCCAGCGTGCGCCCCGACGGCGTGGTGGCCGCGTTTGGCAACGCGGGCGGCGCGGAGCTGCCCACGTCCGTCATCCCCTTCATCTTGCGCGGCGTGAAGCTGCTGGGCATCAACGCCAACAGCCCCATGCCGCTGCGCCGCGCGCTATGGCAACGGCTGGCCACCGACTACCGCCCGCAGCGCCTGGACCTTACCGCGCGCGTCATCACCCCCCATGACTTGCCGCAAGCACTAGCCGCCATGCTCGAACGCGGCAGCACCGGCCGCAGCGTCGTGCGCTTTTCCTGAACCTACTCGCCCGCAAATCATGACTACGCATTCCGACCCCACCCTGTCCCGCCTGTTCACCCCTCGCAGCATCGCCATCGTGGGCGCGTCCGCCACCCCCGGCAAGATCGGCGCCATGCCGGTCAGCCTGCTGCGTCAGCATGGTTACGACGGCCGCATCCTGCCCATCAACCCGCGCGCCGATAGCATCCAGGGCTTGCCCGCCGCGCCCGACCTGGCCGCGCTGGATACCGACGTGGACCTGGTCATCCTGGCCGTGCCCGCCGCGCATGCCGCCCAGGCGCTACAAAGCGCGCGCCCCGGTCAGGTTGGCGGCGCGGTCGTATTCACGTCAGGCTTTTCGGAAACGGGCGCGGAAGGCGTCGCCATGCAAGAGGCGCTATGCGCCATCGCGCGCGAGCGCGGCATCCGCCTGCTGGGACCCAACTGCCTGGGCTACATGAACGTGCGCCACAAGGTCTACGCCACGTTCTCGCCCGCGCCCGCCAACGGCGCCGTGGCGTTGGGCGGCATCGGCATGGTGTCGCAAAGCGGCGCGTTCGGCGCCTATGCCTATTGCATGGCGCGCGAACGCGGACTTGGCCTGTCGCACTGGATCAGCACCGGCAACGAAGCCGACATCGACGTGGCCGACTGCATCAACTGGCTGGCGCACGACGCCGACACGCGGGTCATCATGGCCTACATGGAAGGCTGCCGCGACGGCGCCAAGCTGCGCGGTGCACTGGCCGCCGCGCGCGACGCCGGCAAGCCCGTGGTCGTCACCAAGATCGGCCGCACCCAGGCCGGCGCGCAGGCCGCTGCGTCACACACCGCCGCGCTGGCGGGCGATGACGCCGTCTACGACGCGCTGTTTCGCCAATACGGCGCGCTGCGCGCGCGCAGCATCGAAGACTTCTTCAACCTGGGCTATGCGCTGGACACCTGGCAGCAACGCCCCCAAGGCAAGCGCCTGGGCATCTTCACGATATCCGGCGGCGTTGGCGCCTTGATGGCGGACGAGGCCGAGGAAGCCGGCCTGTCGCTACCCGAACCCGACGCGGCCGCGCAAGCCCGGCTGCTGGAACGCGTGCCCTTCGCTGGCCCGCGCAACCCGGTCGACGTCACCGGCCAGGTGGTGTCCGAGCCCGGCCTGCTGCTGGCCACCGCCGACGACATGCTGGCCGACGGCCGCTACGATGCGCTGGCGGTCTTCCTGGCCGCCGCCGGGTCGTCGGAAGCCTTGTGGCCCACCTTCGAGACCTTTGCCCGCGAAATGCGCGCCCGCCACCCCGACGTGCCACTGGCCTTCTGCGCGCTGTTCCCGCCTGAGCGCCGCCGCGAGCTTGAACGGCTGGGCACGCTGGTGTTCGAAGACCCCAGCGCCGCGATACGGACGATAGGCGCGGTGGCGGGCTTGGCCGCGGCGTCGGGGGCCACGTCGGATGCTGCGTCGGATGCCGCGTCGGATGGCAGCACGGATGGCAGCACAAATGGCACCCCCAAGGCCGCCTCGGATGCCTCCACCCACACCTCAATGCCGCCAGTTGCAGCAAGCACCGCGCCGCTGCGCGACACCTACAACGAAGTGCAGGCGATGGACGTCCTGCGCCAAGCCGGCCTGCCCGTGCCCGACTGCACGCTTGCCACCGACGCCGACACCGCCGTGGCCGCCGCTGCCCGCGCGGCCGGCCCCGTGGTCTTGAAAGTGGTGTCGCCCGACATCCTGCACAAAAGCGATGTAGGCGGCGTGAAGCTGAACCTGTCGGGCGAAGACGCCGTGCGCCACGGCCACGCCGCCATCCTGGACAGCGTACGCACGCACTGCCCCACTGCCCGCATCGACGGCGTGCTGGTCGCGCCCATGGCGCCCAAAGGCGTGGAGTGCATCGTGGGCATGCACAGCGACCCGGTCTTCGGCCCCGTCGTCATGTTCGGCCTGGGCGGCGTCTTCGTCGAAGTACTGAAAGACGTCAGCTTCCGCCTGGCGCCCTTCGACCACGCCCAGGCTTTGTCGATGATCCGCGAAATCAAGGGCTACGCGCTCCTGCAAGGCGCACGCGGCGCACCGCCTTGCGACATCCATGCACTAGCGGATGCCTTGGTGGCGCTGTCGCGTTTCGCGGATGCGCACCGGGAACATTTCAGTTCCGTGGAAATCAACCCCTTGTTGGCGCTGCCGGATGGGCAGGGGGTGCTGGCCTTGGATGCGGTGCTTATTCCCAGCGCTGGACGGTCATGACAATCTTGGGCGCTTGGGCACGACCTGCACTTCCAGCCCAAGCAGACATGAAGGCCTCCAAAATTACCGATCGGGAATATTCACTTCCCTCGCAGCCTCGCGCAATAAAAAAGAGGGCGCCTTACGTTCAGGCGCCCTCTCATCCCACCACCCCGCCGCTTACTTCAGAAGCAAGGCATTCAAGCGCTTCACAAACGCGGCCGGGTCGGCAATTTGTGCACCTTCAGCCAGCAGGGCCTGATCCAGCAGCAGACGCGCCCACTGATCAAATTCACCATCTTCAGCCGCACGAATGCGCGCCAGCAGCGGGTGTTCCGGGTTGATTTCCAGCACCGGTTTCACATTGGGCGCTTCCTGGCCGGCGGCCTTCAGCATGCGCAGCAAGTGCGGGCTGAGTTCATTCTGGCCCACCACCACGCACGCCGGCGAATCCACCAGACGCAGCGTGACGCGCACTTCCTTCACCTGATCTTCCAGCGTCTTTTGCAGGCGCTCGACCAAGGGCTTGAAGTCTTCAGCCACTTCGGCTTGATGCTTCTTTTCTTCTTCGTCGGCCAGCTCGGCCAGGTCCAGCCCGCCCTTGGCGACCGACACCAGCGACTTGCCGTCGAATTCGCGCAAGTAAGACAGCATCCATTCGTCAACGCGGTCCGACAGGAGCAGCACTTCGATGCCCTTCTTGCGGAAGATTTCCAGATGCGGGCTGTTGCTGGCGGCGGCGAACGTGTCGGCCGTCACGTAGTAGATCTTGTCCTGGCCTTCCTTCATGCGCGACACGTAGTCGGCAAACGACACCGTCTGCGCCGGCTCGCCCGAATGCGTGGACGCAAAGCGCATCAGCTTGGCGATGCGTTCCAGGTTGGCGGAATCTTCGCCCGCGCCTTCCTTCAGCACCTGGCCAAATTCCGTCCAGAACGTGGCGTAGTCTTCCGGCTTGTTCTCGGCCAGGTCTTCCAGCAGCGACAGAATGCGCTTGGCCGACCCTTCACGAATGGCGCGCACGTCGCGGCTTTCTTGCAGGATTTCGCGCGACACGTTCAGGGGCAAATCGGCGGAATCGATCACGCCGCGCACAAAGCGCAGGTACGACGGCAGCAGCTGGTCAGCGTCATCCATGATGAACACGCGCTTGACGTACAGCTTCACGCCGTGGCGGCCGTCGCGGTCCCACATGTCCATGGGCGCGTGCTTGGGCACATACAGCAACTGCGTGTATTCGCTGCGGCCTTCCACGCGGTTGTGCGTCCAGGCCAACGGGTCGTCGTAGTCGTGCGACACCGTCTTGTAGAACTCGCGGTACTGCTCTTCGGTGACTTCCGACTTGCTGCGGGCCCACAGCGCATTGGCCTGGTTCACCGTTTCCAGTTCTTCGGTCTTGACCTGCTCGCCCTTTTCCTGGTCCCACTCTTCCTTGGCCATGCGGATCGGCAAGGAGATGTGGTCGGAATAGCGGCGCAAGATTTCGCGCAGCTTCCAGCCGTTCAGGAATTCATCTTCGTCGGCGCGCAGGTGCAAGGTCACGTCGGTGCCGCGCGTGGCCTTCTCGGCGGCGGCAATCGTGAACTCGCCCTGGCCGTCGGATTCCCACTGGATTGCGTCCGTGGCGCCGGCGCGGCGGCTGACCACGGTGACCTTGTCGGCCACGATGAACGACGAGTAAAAGCCCACGCCGAATTGGCCGATCAGCTGCGCGTCTTTTTGCTTGTCGCCCGTCAGCTGGGAAAAGAATTCCCGCGTGCCGGAGCGCGCGATGGTGCCCAGGTTGGCGACGGCTTCGTCGCGCGACAGGCCAATCCCGTTATCCGAGATGGTGATGGTGCGGGCAGCCTTGTCGTAGCTGACCGTGATGGCCAGCTCGCCATTGCCTTCCAGCAAATCGGGCTGGTCGATGGCTTCAAAGCGCAGCTTGTCGCAGGCGTCCGAGGCGTTCGACACCAGCTCGCGCAGGAAAATTTCCTTGTTGCTGTATAGCGAATGGATCATCAGGTGCAGCAGTTGCTTCACCTCGGCCTGGAACCCCAGGGTTTCGGACGTGGAAGACGTGGCGGTTTGGCTCATGGTTCTACGTGAAGTAAAAAATTAGGGACAAATAAAAGGAAACGCAAATACCGGGATCCCGGGGCGAGGAGCCCGCGCGGAATCCGGGAAACCCTACTGAGGTGGGGGCTATCGGGAACTTTTCAAGGCCCCGTCGCGGCAGCAGCGCGAACCCCGCTAAAATCCCGCACTTTCTCTCCTACCCCCGGCCGGCCTTCCGCCCATGCAACCCGCCTCCCTTTCGCAACCCGCCCCCCACGCCGTCGACGACGCGCCCAGCCACGACCTGGTCTACGGCCCCGACGACCGCCCCGCGCCGCCCGTCGCCTTCGTCGCCGCGTTGCAGCACCTGCTGGCCATCCTGGTCCCCATCGTCACCCCCGGCCTGTTGATCTGCCAGGCACTGGGCGTCAGCAGCCGCGACACCACGCTGATCGTGTCCATGTCGCTGGTCATCTCCGGCATCGCCACTTACGTGCAGTGCAAGCGCTTCGGCCCGCTGGGCGCCGGCTTGCTCATCGTGCAGGGCACCAGCTTCAACTTCGTCGGCCCGCTGATCGCGGGCGGCTCGGTCATGGTCAAGCAAGGCACGCCGGTCGAAGCCGTGATGGCCGCGATCTTCGGCGTGGTCATCGCCGGATCGTTCGTGGAAATGGGCATCAGCCGCATCCTGCCCTTCGTCAAACGCCTGATCACCCCGCTTGTGACCGGCATCGTCGTGCTGCTGATTGGCCTGACCTTGATCAAGGTCGGCCTGATCAGCATGGGCGGAGGTTTCGGCGCCATGGCCAACGGCACCTTCGCCAGCGCGGAAAACTTGACGCTGTCCGGCCTGGTGCTGGGCACGATCATCCTGCTGAACCGCGTGCCGGTCGTCTGGATCCGCAGCACGGCGCTGGTGCTGGCGCTGGCCGTCGGCTACATCGCCGCCGCCGCCATGGGCCGCCTGGACTTCACCGGCGCACGCGAAGCCGCCCTGTTCCAGATCCCCGTGCCGCTGCACTTCGGCCTGGGCTTCTCGTGGGCGCTGTTCGTGCCGATGCTGATCATCTACCTGGTCACGTCGCTGGAAGCCATCGGCGACGTCACCGCCACCAGCAAGGTGTCCAAGCAGCCGGTCGAAGGCCCGCTGTGGATGCAGCGCATCAAGGGCGGCGTGCTGGTCAACGGCGCGAATTCGCTCCTGGCTGGCGTGTTCAACACCTTCCCAAGCTCGGTCTTTGCGCAGAACAACGGCGTGATCCAGCTGACCGGCATCGCCAGCCGCCACGTCGGCGTATGGATCGCCGGCATGCTGATCCTGCTGGGCCTGTTCCCCAGCGTGGCCGGCGTGCTGCAAGCCGTGCCCGAACCCGTCCTGGGCGGCGCCGCCATGGTGATGTTCGGCGCGGTGGCCGCGTCCGGCATCAACATTCTGGCGGGCATTCAGCTGGACCGTCGTGCGTTGTTGATCATCGCGGTATCGCTGGCCTTGGGGCTGGGCGTGTCGCAAGTGCCTGAAATTCTGTCGCACCTGCCGCACGCGGTAAAAAGCGTGCTGGAATCGGGCGTCGCCACCGGCGGGATCTGCGCCTTGGTCATGAACTGGTTCTTGCCGGAAAAGAAGTAGATAGTGCTTGAGGGCTGGGTCCGTTTTCGGCTGGATGGCCGAGCGGATCCGGCTCTGATCAGGGGCTGGATGTGAGGCCGCCTGACAATTTTTGAAAGTACGCATATAATCGCTGTCTTCGTTCTCCCGCAGCCGTCATCTGGACGTGTTCGCGACCCCCTTGCCCGGGTGGTGAAATTGGTAGACGCAGGGGACTCAAAATCCCCCGCCGCAAGGCGTGCCGGTTCGATTCCGGCCCCGGGCACCACGCATTTAACTCGTTGATTCAGAATGAATTTTCGAGAATTTGCGATGCAAACATTGCATCAGCGAAAGCGCGTCGTAGTGACCTGTTTACAGTCCTGTGCACAGTTTCAATTCGATTGAGCGCTTGGCTTCCACGCGCTGTGCACAGCGCGCTGCTCTACCAAATCATCCTCGGCTCACCTGCCTATACTCCCCAGACGCCATATGACGTCACCGGACGCTGCCGGCTCTACCCATGCGGGCTGCGAAGGACATATCGAGCAAATGAGGACACATTTCCGGGCATATCCCATGGGGACGTTGGAAATGAGAAATGAGCAGTGCAGACACTCTCCTGCGCCTTCCCGAAGTACTAGCCATCATTCCCGTGTCGCGAGCGACCTGGTATGAGGGTATCAAGACCGGCCGCTTCCCGGCGCAAGTGAAAATTGGCCCCCGCATCGCCGCTTGGCGACGCAGCGACATCGACCGCCTCGTCGCGTCGTTTGACGAGGTCGGCCGTTGACAAGAAAACTCCCACCACATGCGAAGATGGCGCATCCTATTGTGCATGCCCACGGTCTGTTCCGAAGCCTAGCCCCGGGAGAACGAAAGCAGAAGAAGCTTGATGTCACGTTCAACGTTGAAGACGCCGCTGTCCGTTTCATGGGTTTCGAGCCACTAGACTCGAGGGACTTACAAGTCCTTCAAGCCGTCGTTGCGCTCTCCACCGAAGGACTCGCAAATGCCAAAAGCATGTTAAGCGACGCGGCCCCGATTAGGTCATTGCTCGCGTTGACGGGCGACGCCAACTCGGCTCCAACTGTGGCAATTGCCCTGACCCTTGCAAAGCTCGCCGACACCGCGGGATTTGAGAAGAACTGCGGCTTCAGCTACCAAAAGATGCGGGCATCTCTTGCGAGACTTTCGAACGTCACTGTCCTAGTAAAAAGACCAGGCTTTGAAGGCTCGTACCACCTTATAGCGGGTCACGGCATCGAATCTCGAACTGGTCGCCTCTCCATCATCCTAAGCCCGCTAGCCACAGCCGCAGTCCTAGGACACAACAGCTTCCTCAGTACCAATATGGACGAGGTCCGCAGCCTTAAGTCTGGCGCTGCTCATATTTTGCACAACCGGCTGCATTGGATAAACCAAGGCAGCACCCGCAAGGTTGGAATACAGACTCTGTGCACCTATGTCTATGGTGACGACGAAGCACCGTCCATCGTCGCTCAGCGAAAACGACAGCAATCAGTTCGGCGCGCCCTAGCGGAGCTACCAAGGATAGGATGGGCTGTCGTCGAAAAGGAGCCAAGCATGTTCACTATCGGTCGCCCAGCAAGGAGGAAACCGACGTTCAGACACGCCAAAAAACCTGAAGAATTGGTTTCCTAAGAACTGAAGAATTGGGTGCACCACCCTGTAGAAATGGTTCACAGGCCCTCTTCTCCTGACAAAGGAAGTGGGCTTGTTAGAAGACCATTTTTTACAAGCGTGGTCCCCGCCTACGCGGCCTATCTAATTATTTATTATCTATGACATTTTTTTTTATCAAAGAGAGCCCACGCTAAGCACGCCACCATGCTGATGCGGCTCTCTGAACCAGACGCTCGCTCTCTGAGCAAGCACTGAGCAACCAGCGCCGCGTTCTGTGATGGCAAGCACCAATAAACGCCTGCGGCGTTCGCAGCCAGGGAGAGGAGTGCGCGAGCGTCGCGAGCGCGAGCGTCGCGAGCGCCAGCGGCGCCAGCCACTGTCCTGGTTCGCCATAGATGATGACGACGCTGATTGGCCTGCTGCTGACCGGGACCGACTCGTGCGGACGGACGGCGCGCTCGGCATCAGCCCGAAGGATGTTCAGGCCAGAATTCGAGCAAAACTCGCGACATTCTAGAGATTGATATGGAAACGACTGACGTATCCATTGCGCTGAAAAAACTGCACCAACTGGCTCTAGAGGATGGCGATTTGGGAGCGATGTACTGGCACTCCATCAGCCGGCTGCTGAGGTCGGTTGCGGAACTCCAGCGCGAGAATAAAGAATTGAGGAAAGCCCTGAGCGCGTGCGAACGCGCCCGGCCGGGCTCTAAGCGATAGAAAGGTCCTAGCAACGCTCGAGACGTTTCGCCATCTTCGGATTGAAGGCCCGCTCACGCAGAAAACGCTGCTTTCCAGCGCGGGGTGTCTGCCTCAGGTTGTTGGAACGTGTTTGCTACGTCGCCGCACATCAAAATCCGCTCTAGCTGTTCGGGAACTGTCTTAAGGTCTGCCAAGTCCAGCGTCGCTATCCGAACTCGACGTGCGTACCCCCCATCATTGTCCGCCCATGGGTTCAGCAGGTAACTGGTACGTACGCCCGCGGGTGAACCCAGTGATTTGTGGTGCGGGTACAAAAGCACCACATCGGAACAATCGTAGCAGCTCGCATATGCATACATCTGGTAAAGGTCTGACTGCGCGACCCCTTCCTTTGCCTCACTCGCCAAAAGCTCCTTCCACTTGGTATCCAAAATCCAGTGAATTCGACCATCCTTTAGACCTGTTACGTCGGGCTTCATCAAGAAGGCCGGGCCCTGTTGGCCCTCCCTCAACGCGAGGTACTTTTGTGGGCTTTGGAGCCTAGTCGCGATTCCGTGCGGTCGCAAGACTCGCGTCGTCATTCTTCCAACGTACTCTTCAAACAGGAGATTCATGTCGAAGAACATTGAGAACGCCCGTGCACACCCACCGCTTAGGTCGGGGGGAGCATTTTTCAGAAATAGTTCTGCAAGCGAGAAAGAGCCTCGATAGCGGTCGCTTAGTCGGTCAAATGCCACTCGATGCCAGGGCAAGGCTCCGATGTCGCAGTCAGATACGCCATCAAAGACCAATAGGAGCTCAGACAGGAGTCGCTGATTCGCCAGTGTCTTCGCGATGCCCGCCAGCAATTTAACCGCGGCCTTCAGTACGACATTAAGGGGATTGTCCTCCTGAAACTCTTCGAAGCGGCAAAATAGTCGCTCTGGAGTCGCGGCATTCAAGCGAACCTGCTCTGCCACCATCAGACGGCCACGGAGAACGGTAAGGGCTTCTTGGCGCACTTCGTAGCGCCGAACAAGTCCTCGATGAATCTGAAAGAACAGTTTGTCGCAGAACAAGCGGATAAGAATTTCCAGAATGCCGTGATTTTGCTGCGCGAGGAGCGTAACATCACCTTCTGCGATGTCCAGCTTCTTGGTCACTGCCAGCATCGCCACCAAGTTGCGTCGCACGTTAAGGTCACTGCCCTCCACTTTGGGAAGAATCTCAATCGTATGCGGCCCGAGTTGAAAGGCGCCAACATACTGTTGCGCCGCTATAGTTCCGCCGTTCAGGTACCTGAAGACATCGAAGCCATAAACGGATTTCAGACCAGTCGCGAACTCAGCTTGGGCCGGTGTTATTGACGGCCGTGCCGGCTCAAATTTACCTATGTGGACTTTGTCGTGCTCGCGTATCGATATTAGGGCCATGTCCGGTTACTGATAAATATTGAGATAGGAGTCCACCTCGAACTTATCCGGACGGACCGTGTAGCGCGGCCTGAGGTCATATTCGTCGACAGTGGCTTGGAGGCCCTTCGGAATTGCTATACGGGATGCGATGAATCCGCCTGATGTATCGTTCAAGACGAGGCAGACCTTCGACCAGTCCTCGTAAAAGTACTCCTGGAGGAGAGGTATAACTTTCCTTCTGAACACGGTCTCTAAGTCGGTGAGGGTTTTTATGGGTACAAAATACGCGTGGCCAATGGCGTGGTCCCGGTCGTAGAGATACTCGATGCGGTCATTCATTGCCCGTAGCAGAGCTCGCAGGTCAACGCCTTCTATAGCCTCTACTGGCAACGCATCATAATCGGGCTGCAACTCCTCGAACTCGAATCGTCGCCTTAACGCAGTGTCCAGTAGAGCGATGGAGCGGTCCGCTGTATTCATCGTACCAATAACAAATAGGTTGGCAGGCACCCTGAAGTCATCGCCAGAGTATGGTAGCTTCACGGTGAGGCCGTTTACGGCACCTTCGCGCTTATCTGGCTCGAGGAGCGTAATGAGTTCGCCGAATACCTTTGCCAGGTTGGCACGGTTGATTTCGTCGATAATCAAAACGAATGGTTGGCCGTTGGCTTCGTGTTGCTCGTTCAAAAGGCCTTCCAGAACATCCAGTTTCAATCCAGCATGGTCAAGCCTATAAAGCGCCGACTGCACAAAGCCGCGGTCATAGATGTCGCTAACTGAGCGATTCGCTTCTAGCACTGCCAACCATCGCACAGGGCGCATTTGATGGTAAGTGCCCGCTACGGGGGCCTCCAAAAACTCATATTCTCCGGTCACTTCTCCAATGGCACGGAACGAGCGATTTCCTTGGGAGACGATTATTAAGTCGCCAACTCGTACGTCATTCTTGAAGACGCCAGAAAAACGTACATTTGAATCGGGCTTCTTGATGTCTGGTCTTTCTTCTGCAATTTTCTGGCGGATTGCGTCTTCCGTATCGCATTCAGAGAAGTCTATGTCTCGGCCCCACCCCAGTAGGACATATCCCTTTTCTAGACATTCCTGCAAGACAGTGTGTCCTTCAGTCGTGCCCGCAGCGCCCAAAGACATTTTGTATATTGTGCGGTCCTTTAATGGCTTGCCTGAAAGTCCCGGTTTGACCAAGTTACTCAGTCGTGCTGCATCACATATTTCGCGAAAAACTCCGGGACGAATGCGATATGACACCTGACCATCCTTTAGCTCCGGTCGCAAGCCTTCAACGAAATCTTCATAGCCATACGATTGATGGAACGTCACGAAGCAGATGCGGTTGTCACGGCGTAGTTCCTCATATCGGGCCATTAGCTCTTCGCGCGACATTTCAGCATCGCCATCGCAGATTTCAACAGCGAGCTTCGCTGTGCTATAGGTCTTTCCTGTGCCTGGTGGACCATAAAGAATCTTGTTAAGGCTCACTTGGTCAGCGCCGTTGGCCATGCTTGGTCCACTCATAGTAATTTCTTCCGCTGCTTTAGAGTTAGTCAGTTTCTTGCTTGGCTGATTTGAATTTGATTCAATTAGCTCGATTTCGGAATCGATAATTGAAAGTGTTTCGCTGAGGGACCAGGTGGCACGTATCAGGGAAGGCTTGCGTTCGACTCTGGACGTTTCTGCGCGCTTGGTTTCTAAAATATCTGGCGACGAGGTGCTATTGATACGGATAACTCGCATCCTGCGGCCATTATTTTTAGAGTCCATCCAAAGCGAGAAACCATTTTTTATTTTTTCTGTTAATAGGCTTGGTCGCTCTGCTAGTATTTCTCGGATGGCATCTTCTGGTTTCATTCTACGTTCTCTATTCGTTTTATTTTAAGAATAAAAATTTATTATCTTGATGAATGGGCGCTGACTCAGAACCGTGTATCGATGTCAGTGTCGGGGTGTAGATGAAAAGGAATGAAGCATTTCTCGCGAGAAAATTGTCAACGAAATTCATCATCGAAATGCGAAGCACCGCGGCCTCCGGGAGACTGCCGAAATCATAGGGAAACAGTCAAATGGCCATATGTGGGTCAAACATCACTATGACCCAGCCCATCGAGTGGGCCACCCCGATAGTAATAAGCCGTAACGGTCCTCTCTGAGAAAATCACGGGGGAGGTCGGCCAGGACGGCGACGATTCTAATTTGCTGGGTTGTATCCGCCTTGTAGAAATCAAGGTCATCGAAAGCGATGTTGTGCCGTTCAGCAAATAAGAAATCGATGGCGTCGAGTATCGTCGTTTTGCAGCTATCGCCTGGCCCAACCAGGCAGTTAACCCCCTTTCCAGGGGGCCATTTCAGGCTTTCGATACCACGAAATCGCTTGCTTACTAGGTGCTTGATATACACGCTTCACCCGATAGAGCACGAAGGTCGTGCCGAGTATACGGGAACCAATTTTTGGTACGAAGACCTGTGCCGCCGACTTCGTTGACACAATAAATCGCTTCACCTAGAATGCGGCCTGCTCTATTCGCGCTCAAGCGAATCACCAGAGCGGTCGATAGTCGGCAGCTAGCCGACCTTCATAGGACCTTTTGACATCACCATGCCGGCCATTCAGGCCCATGGCGTCGGTGTCCCTATGGAGAAACGATAATGCCGACCGTAAATCCCGCCGCTACCCGCAAAGCCTTCAAACCACGTCAGTCCGACCTGGCAACGCCTCTCCTACGTCTTGTCGCGTGTGGGCAGCCCGTGGCCGATGCATGCGAAGCTTCCATGCCGAAGCGCAAACGCGCGCGAACTGATACCTCGACAGCCGATAATCCCCTGCGCGCGATTCTCGATTGGCGCCGCGCTGGAAGCAAACAAAAGCCGGTAGAACAACTCTGCCATGCCGCCACCTCGCACCGGGCGCTTTCTGTGACCCAGAGGGTCGAAAGGGGCTGTCTGGAATATCTAGGGCTTGGGGTGGAGCATGCGATTGGTTCACTACCCGACGCCATCGTCCTGACCAACAAGAGAAGATTCCGACAGCAGTGCCCGGAACTCGCTCATCTCGTCAAACTCTTCGAATCAGGCGGCGGCGTTGTCCCCTATGGCCCCGGGTACGCCCGCCATGATTGTCGCGCCAGAGTCGGAAAAGTCACGCAACTGCACACCGGGTCACCACTGTTGAGCGTACTACGCGCAGAACTGAAACCGGGCTGGACGGTGGAACAAGTATGGTACGCGTGCCTCACAGGTGACATACCGACGACGGGTGACGAGGACAGCGAACTGATGGAAATATGCGAATTCTGCCACCTGCTTCCACGTGCCGGGCTCGTACCGTTCAACAGTCACCCAGAAGACGGGCCTGAAGCGGATGGGTTGGCTGGAGTCGAGCTATTGAACGAGACAAAGTTCTGCCAAGTTTTTCCAGAACTGGCTCACCTAGCCCCCACGCTGCGTGAATGCGACGGCGTCGTCGGGCACAGCGGCGGACGACCCCGAACCAATTCAAAATCTGGTCCATTGCCGACCCGAAGTAAAGGCGAGCTATTCTTGGCTTGGTCTAACCCGGCTGAAGAGTGAACCTGACTCCTCTATCTTCGGCCAGCGAGAGCCTCCAAACAGGAAATTGCACTACATCACCGGAATGTGCTCTCCGTGGCCTATTTTCTGCATGTAGAACAAGAATGGCAGCTCCCCGGGATACCCGCGGGCCCTCGCCTCCTGACAAAGACGCCACGACTGACCACGGACCCCGTAAAACCCTGGCTGCGAGGCCACTCTTGCGAGAGTGGCCTCAACCTCTCTCCACCGACGCCGCCGAAGCTGCTCATCTAGCAATGTGTACAAGTTCCGCATCTGCTCTGGCTCTCGACGCCACGTCCATCTAACTCCACCCTTATGGTTGTGCCGAGTAAGTTCATAGCCTAGCCAGACCAATCGCGGCTTTTCAAAGACGCTTCGTAGCGACTCGTTGGCATCTAACTCACCATTCGTGAAGAGCATCAACCAGCAAACTCGCTCAGCCCCTTGGGGCTGGAACAAAGTCAAAATTGCATTCGCCTTCCCACGTCGCTTTCTGGTAATCCGCTGAGATGCCGATGCAGCCACTCCATAAAGGCGATGGAACTTACTGACCAGAGCACCCACTTTGGATGCCAGGATGGTGCCTGAGGTGTAGCGGGTGTAGCCACGGGGAACGCTGTCTAGGACTCGCGCGAGCGCAGCAGCAGTGGTTCGGGCCAGCGGGGTTGTAGGTGTACGCATTGGCATCTCAAGAAAAGACTGATACCAGCGTATAGAGCAGACGCAGTGCGTGTGATTCGCTTTGCTAAGGGCCGAGGAGGATGAGACAAATAGATGTTCCGAGCGCAGCTCGGCTGACTCGTGCAAGACGAAGTGCGAAACGTAACGTTGGGACGCTCGCGCACCCAAACGTAGACTGAAGCTTGCGCGTCTGCTACGACCGATTCGGTCGGCGATTTCCCCTTGAGTGGCACGACTCCAGCTCTTGCCTAAGCTCATCAATTCGAGCTTGCATCTCCGCGGCTCCGCGGAGGAGTTGGCTTACCTGATACCAGTATGCATAGCCCAAATCCCCATCGGACATGCCCAACTCATGGAACTTACGCAAGGCAATTTCCAAGTCAATTTGGGGTGACATTCTTGAGGTCATAGACATCTCCTCAGCAAGGGGACAACATCGATAACATCCTCGCTCCTGAAGTCTCGCGACCGAGTTCGCCTTCAAGCAGCGACCGCCAAGCGTCATGTTGGAACATGGCATCGCAAATCTCAAACTCAACCTGGTCATCGACGATGGCTATCGAGTCATAAGGCGGCCAGCTTCCCCAGACATCTTCCGAGAGCGAATCGGGCTCCAGGCTCAGCACTTCCAAGGTCCCCAGCACTTTCATCGACTCGCCCAGCAGTTTTCCTAACTCAAGCACGCCCGTACCCCGCGGCAGACCAGCCTTCTCACAAAAATTCTGACGTGAGATTACTTGCAATCGAATTCCCCGATTCTCGGCTGCAATTGCAACAGCTGCTCGTAGTACACGCAGCGCCCTCTCCGAAACTCCATCCGTGTTGAACTTGATGGACACAATCGCATTCATAAAAGATTCCCCCAGGTAAGCGCTTATTCGAACAACGGCGAGCACCGTGTGGACATCATCAACAGGGCAACGGAGGGATTTGCCCTCCCCAGTCGTGTCAGGTCCGTGCGATAGCCATACACACGATGTACCGCCAACGCGATTGCGCAAGACCTCGAAAATCCGCCCTCGCAATGCACCACCAATGACTTAACTTCGGCAGGCAATGAGCGGATAAAGCAATGAACAGCGGACGCTTGTTCGACGGTAAATTCTCGTTGCGGTCGGCTACGCGCCCGCAACGAAATTGAGGGGTTAAGGAAGTCGACATCCGAGAAGCAGAGCCGAAGGAGATGGGCAAATCCGTCCAGCGCTGCCGGCTCATCATCCGGCGACCTAATTGAGATGATTGCCAGGCTTGGCAGTCTGGGCAAGCGCTCAGCATCCTGACGAGAAAGTGCGAGAACCTGCCGCACCGAGTCGGGATATGACCTGTAAATCGCATCAACGATGCCGCTCATGCGTTTGAATCCGCCCATCCTTTCGCCTCACCAAAACGCTCTAGAGGCAACAGCGTCGAACCTCTGTCCCGACGTCACCTTGACTCCTTTTTTGCCCCTGCGATTGGAAGTTACGGACAGGACATAGAGTGGTCAATGAAAAAGAACCAGCGCTTGGCAATAGCCGATTTTGACGCTATACGCTCTGTGGTTTTTGCGCGTCAAAACCTGTGATGCGACGAGTAAGAGCCGCACTATACGTACACAGGAACACAACGCGCAGAGTCGATGCTCATGCGCATTGCATCAGGCAGCCCTGCGTTGTGCACCTTACCAAAGGGTGCACAACGCAGGACCGCCAACTTGCAAACACACACATGGGGAAGACCCCACGCAAAGGCTCGCCAAGCCTTTGCAAACCGCCGTAGCTCTATGCCTTGTAATTGGGGCTGGTAGGGCTGCAACGGGCGCTGCAATGGGACACCATTGCTTCGACCCACTCCGACGCATAGCGGGCCAGATAGCCTGCTTGCCGGCGACGTTGGGCGACACGGAAACGGGAGCTGTGGCAACACAGTCGAACCCTGTTCAGCGTGAAGCAGTGTGAATCTGCATTGGGGGGTGTGCGGAAATGAACGGCACAACCCAGTCTCGGCAGGTGGGCTGATGAGGTCGCAGAAATGCGACAGGGGCACGAGGGGAAACCTGGACTGCTCGGCACCACGCGGAAATGCGTGGGTCTCTGGATAGCTTAAGCCTGTAATTGCCAGTGAGAGTCTGGCATCCGAGTAAAGGCCCTTGGATATGCGCCCTCGCGGCGTGATGAGTTGATGAAGGTTCGGGACGGTAACCCGATGCTATGGAACATCGTAGGGCGAAAGCGGCAACAGCCGTGAAGCGTATGCGACTCCTGGAACCTGAGGCTCCATATCTCAAATCGTGGGTCTGACACGATGAGCTAACGTGGGAATCTCTGACGGCTAATCGACCAAGGTGGCACTTGGAACGGCACAAGAGAGGGAGAGGCGGATAGTAGAGTCCGAGTGACGGACAAGACCTAATCAGTCGAGTCCGAAGCGAGCGTGTAAGCGCACTCGAAAACTGCCAGCGGTTGAAAATGTGTGTCCCCGCAAGGGGTTTTTGAGCTTGGCGGCTCATTGCAAGTTAGATAGCTCGAAACGCTTGGCGGCGTTAACAGCGAAACCCTCGTTGCCTGGCGGCAATCGAGAGCAATAAAGGCATTCCCTACGGAGGTCACACTCGAAACTCGCCCCCCTTCCACTCGGAGGGGGGGTATCCAGGCACACCACATCTATGGCCGCGTCTTCCCCGTAATGTCGAAGGGTCTCTCTGCTAGCCATAAAAGACGTTCGGGCTCTGACCGAAACCAGACGAATGACCCCCAAGCCAACGTCGGCAAGGCCTTCTTGAAAGCACTGTCAGCCCGGTCCTCGAAAGCCGTACCAAAATAGCACTGTTTTTCGGGAAACCCCGCCACCCGCACGTATGACAGCAATGCATCTTTGCGCGCTTGCGTCATCGGCCCGTCTGAGGCTACGACTTCCACAAAGACGAGCGCAGTGTCCTCGCCTGAATCACCAACGTTGACCAGAATGATGTCCGGCAACACTTTGGATGCATCTATATTGAGCCCAAGGGATTGCGCCACCATATCATCGTGGTAACGGACCTTGGCCCCGCTTTCCGACATCCACAAGAGCGCGGCGGCACCCAAAAAGGACTCGGAAAAATTCTCAACAACGCCTTTCGAAATCAACGACGATGGACCTGGAGCTAGCTTAATGACGCTCCCATCAGGACACCGAACCGACACCTCGTCATCACGCCTTACTTTGCCGGCAGCGATTACTTTCATACGCGCCCGCGCAGCGGAAGACAAATGTCTCCCCTGCCATGACTCTACTGCGGCTTCAAACCGTTCCTCCGTCAGAGCTGGGTCGAAAAGCTCAGCAAAATCAGTCTTCAAGAAATAAATCGGCTTACTAGAAGTTGTCGGAATGCCAGGAATTTTGCCCACAGCACCGATATCGACCAAGCCCAGACGGATAGTTTCATCGCGAATTGGTTCGCGAGTCGTGTCTGCATACCATCGCTCACCCTCGGGTCGGAAACCGGGCCGGTTTGAGTTAGCAACCCAAGCCAAGCGGTCCATGTCATCGGTCAAGGCTGCTTGGTCTGCCGTGTAAAAGTACACATGACTTGGACGCAGAAGCCGGCCTTCCCCTTCAACCATGCCCCCATACAGAAAAACCCAAACGGTCTTCGCCGCCATTTCCCTGGTCAGCGGGCCACGCATTTCCAGCCCTGCCGGGAAAATCTTGAGTAATCGGGCCTGAATTTCGGCGATAGACAATAGTGGCGGCAGGCTCATTCCCCCCCCGCACACATCGCTTGTTGCTCAGCAGGAATGGCAAGCTCCTCATCGACCACACGGTCAATTGCCGACAGTGTTGGGGTAGCACCAACACGTTCACCTATTCTCACCAGCAGAGCCAAAGGCGGCAGCGGCAGTTTTCTCAATTCGGTCGCATTGATTTGCGTACTGCCAGCAAGCGCGCGGAAATGCTCATCCACAACACTGCTCGCCAGAAACGCCGAAATACCGCGCGCTTCAGCTTGCGTCATCGTCCCCCCTTTGCGATAGATATAGTTCAGGTGATTCTCAAGGCCAATTGCGGCACCAGGCAATTGGCCGAGATACGCCGCGCATGTCACTCGACGCTCGTCTTCCTTTGGCGAAAATCTTCGCATCACCACCATTGGAGCATTGGGCACCAACATCCACGCACTTTCAGCAGATGCCACAATATGCTCGCGCTTCTTCTGCACAGGCCATTGAATATGTTGCTGCCTGACGTGTTGGAGCCAAAGTAGAGGAACCGTGTTCTCACCACCGAATTCCCGAATCTGCTGCTTTGCTCGGAACGCGACCACAGGGCCTGTTGAGACCGTCAAACCATAGGTCTTCAGCGTCGCGGTCCATCCTTCAAACGGGTCGGCGCTTGCCGTTGGCAATGAGAACATGGCGTGCTCATCGGAGCCCACAACCCGTTCAATCGGTATCGCTTGCATACCCGATGCGGCAAGGTCATTTGCGCCCTGACTACGCGTAACCTGAATGTTTGCCCCAACCTCGACCTGCGTTCGCCCGACGCCCCAAGCAATGACTGTCTCTTGAAGCACAGCGTCTTCTTCGAAACCCTCCGTGCGACTCTCGAAGGCGTGCAAACGATTGATGGTCAGGTGCCGCAACATTGTGCGGCGTGCCGCCTTAAAATAGGCTCCGGCCATCCAGCTGCGCGGAGTGATGAAACACCAGCCTCCGTCGGGTGGCGTAAGCCTGGCTGTGGCGGCCATAAACAGCGCGTAAATGTTCGGCTGACCATAGACGGCGTAAGCATGCAGCGCTGCTCGCGGGTCCGTAGTCTTATTTAGCTTCAAGAACGGCGGATTCGCGATAGTCATCAAACCTGGCAAGGGGTCCGCACGCAGCGCGAAGTCCGAAAGCAGGAAGTCTTCATTACGAATCACGTAGTCAAACGCGACGCCGTTTTGCTCGCACACCGCTAGTATTTGCTCGCAAAGGGACTGGAGTCCCGGTATCAACCTGGACTCCAGTTCGTACAGAAGTAGCTCAATTCGGCTTGGCCGCTCCATCTGCGGCTTCGACAGCAGCGCCTGCACAGCTGCTGCTGCCAAGATGCCGGCGCCAGCTGCTGGCTCAAGAACCTTGGCCGTCGACTGAGTCGCGTTCGCCACGAGGCTTTGCGCCATGAAATTCGCAACGGTGGGCGGAGTCATGAACTGACCCATCGCACGCTGTTCCGCACGGCTCAACGTCGCGGTGAAGGCGCGCCCAGCGGAGTGTGCTATGTCGACTAAGGAGTTCATTTCAACCTACCAGATGCCCAAAAAAACCCACTGTTAGGTGGGCTATGCTGCGCACGCGATGCTAACACGTTGCCCCCGAGACTCGGCAGCTGACGAATGCTGTCGCCAGGGTCAGGTTGTGCTCGAAGGCAGTAACAAATTCGTAGCCCCAGACCGGAGGCGACTCATCTCGGTGAGTCGGACCCGTCAGCAGCTATCGGCCAAACTCCAGGTACTCCAACATACGTTCAAGTGCATCCCTCTTTTCATCCTGAAAGTCGTAGTTGTTGTAGTGCCTGGTTTCTACCCCGGTTAGATTGTGGGACTGTAGGTGATTACGAACCTCCGCACTTACCTTGAGCTTTGCCAAAAGCGTCGCCACGCCTGAACGCACGCGCTTCAGTTCGAAGCCTTCGAGTTTGCCTCCAACAACTCGCTTGGCCCACGAGCGAGCAGTCGTAGCACTGAGATGCCTCCCAGGCATTACCGTTATTGCGAAATCTCCGCTCGCCGTAAGTTGACTTAAGGCCTCATCAATCACGGGAATCCGCGGCAAGTGAATCGGCCTGCGGGTACCCGAGCGCCCCTTCGTGTCAATCAACGTAATAAAGTCTTCCTGAATATCGTCCGCGCGTAGCCGGACGAACTGCTCAATCCGTTGGCCGCCGAGCATCAAATGCAGTCTCAACAACGCGGCCTCCTGCCCGGGAACATTGATTAGTCTCCAGTAGACACGCATCTCGTCCGGCGTTAAGGGGTTCTTGTCCGACCCGCGAGACTGCCTCACGCCAGCCACATCCGCGACCGGATTGTGGCGAATCTTGAACTTTGCCAACGCCTCCGAGACCGCAGCATTCTGTTCAGGGTTCTTTGCTCGCTCGAAGGCGGAGCTCAAATACGCCTTGAGTTTACGAGCCGTGTTGCGCTTGCCAGCAGTGGATAGCGGCCTTAGCACCTCAGCAATCTGCTCACTCGTTACCTTGTTCGCTCGTGAGGCTGCGACAGCGGGGAATGGCTTTTGCACGTTTTTCGCAAAGAGGTTCCTCGCCTGCTTGCCGGTCTCAGCATTTCGCTCCGCCAACTGCTCCACATAAAAGGCATAGAGCTTGCCTAACGTGTAGCCCTCCGCGGCACTTTCCTCCCGCTTTGCCTGGGCTTTGGCCTTCTCCTCGTTCACGACAGCTCTATAGCCACCCTCAGCTTGAGCCTCATAGTGCTTCGCGGCCATCGCGGCCGCCGCTGTACGAGCCGCCTGCAACGAATAGCCTTTGCTGGTGGGTGAGAGACTCTTTGGCGCAGCAGATGAGTCATAGAGACCGATAGGGTAACGGTCGCTCTTTCCAGCCAACGTGACACGCCAGTAGAACGAGAGAACCCCCTGCCCTGATTTCCGTAGCTCTAATGAGCCACATGGAGGCACTGACTCCAACCTCAAGAATTGCCGCGGCTTGATTGCCTGGACCGCGTCACGCAATGACAGGACTTTCTTCAATGGCTCGACCTATCTGTTTACAGTTATGTGCACAGTTTAGCGCCAAATGAAGCTGGATGCAGCCGGACAACACTGGACTTCATATTGTTATAAATCAATAGGTTAAAGACAGAACGTTATCCAGCCGCATCCAATGAAGTCCTAAACCAGGGGACTCAAAATCCCCCGCCGCAAGGCGTGCCGGTTCGATTCCGGCCCCGGGCACCATCTGGCCTTCCCATTGAGGCCCATAGCCAACAAATTCGCTTTTACATCAGCGAGTTAGCGCTAGACAAAATTCCCAGCGAGTCCCATAGATTCCCGCTGGGGTACACCAAAGCCCGCGTTTCTAGGTTCCCTGGCGTGTACCCAAAATGCTCTCTGAATTCCCCGTGGGTACACCCATTTCTGGAGAGCATATGAAGCTTACGGCCAAGCAATGCACGGCGGCCTTGATCCCGTCTGGCAAACAAGAAGCCCTTTTGAGCGACGGCGGCGGTCTTTACCTACGGCTGCGACTACGATCCGATGGCACAGTCAGCCGAGATTGGCTATTTCGCTTTACGGCTCCAGGAGGCCGCAAGGGCAAGCTCAGCCTCGGACGGCTAACGGACGTGTCACTTGCGCTAGCACGGGAGCGTGCCGGCGAGCAGCGACAACTGCTGTCCGCCAAGATCGACCCGAAGATCCACCGCATCGAGCAAGTCACGGTTGCCAAACGCCGCGCTTTTGACACTCTGGAGACCGTGGCACGAGCCTGGCATAAAGAAGCCGCAGTGCTGGGAAAGTGGTCGGCGCCTTACGAGCGCAAGGTCCTGCGAATGATCGAACTCCACCTACTCCCGAAGTTAGGCGCACGGCCTTTGCACCTGGTATCCCCTCCAGAGGTTCACGGCCTGCTAATGTCCGTGGCCGTGGAAACGCGCGAGACGGCAGGAGAGCTGCGCACTCACCTCAAGCGGATGTATGCCTTCGCCGTACGCAACGAAATGATCGTGCCGGCGGCAAACTTTATGGCAGTGACCCAGATGGACCTGCCGGTTTATCGCACAACGAACTTCGCTACGATTTTGAAGCCCGAAGCCGTTGGGCAGTTGCTACGCGACCTCAAAGCGTATCGGGGGAACTTCATCACGAAATCTCTGTTGGAGATCATGCCGCTCGTGTTCCAGCGCCCCGGCCAAGTGCGTAGGATGAGCTGGGATCAGATCGATTTCGAGACGGGCGTTTGGACGTGTCCAGCTGAGATCATGAAGCTGCGCCGCGTGGACAAGGAACACGAACAGACACCAACTCATGTGGTCCCGCTTTCGAAGCAGGCGCTCGAGATCCTGCGTAACCTGCATCAGGTCACAGGGCCGTCCGGCTTCGTGTTCAAGCCAGCAGCCAGACGCAGCGATGCAACTCGGACCATCTCGGAAAACACGGTTAACTCGGCTCTCAGAGCGCTGGGTTATGACACGCGGACAGAGATTACGGGGCACGGTTTCAGAGCTATGGCGCGCACACTGCTGGTCGAGCGACTGGAATGGAACAGGGATGTAGTGGAACGGCACCTTGCCCACAAGACGCGAGAAGAACTGGGCACAAGTTATGACCGCACTCAGTTCCTGACGCAGAGATTGGCGATGGTGCAGGCTTGGGCAGACTACCTTGATGGTCTGCGCGACGGGAAGACGACACCCGCACTTCGTCTGGCGGCCTGATGACCGTATCGCCGGGGCCACTCCTAGGCCCTGGCTACATCTGAACGGGATCTTTTCAACATTAAGGCCTCTGTACTCTGGGCCTGAAGTCCCGCCTCGGACTCGTTAGTCAGGGGTCTTGGTGACCAGCTTTCACCGACTTGTGCACTTAGGACAGACTGTTGTTAGAAGCCCGGCATCCTGTATCGAGCTTGGCTGCCCGCAGTTCTCGCACGTTTCAGCGCTGACGTGTCCGGCGTGGCGGATCGCCCGCGAAATAGCCTCGGCCGCTGCGTCTCGTCTAGCATCGTCCTTGCCATCAACTTGGCAATAGAACCGCAAGGCACCGAACTTTTCCTTGATCTGCACGACGTTCGCCGTGCAAGCGGGATACTCGGTCAGAATAGTGTCGATACGGAAGAGCAGGTCCGCGAGCAACCCATCCCAGCCGGGACCACATTCCAGCCCCCACGGCAGATTGGCGTTCTGAAGTACACGCGGGAATTGCTTTTTCAACGCATCTAGACGGTCTGAGTGTTCGCTCATGGTCGGGGCTTTTTCGGCAGGAAATCGGTTCAATCGACGCAAAGAAAGGGAGTGGTCAAAGGCACTATTACCTCAGAAAGCAGTAGGTCGCTGCGGAGTTCTCCCGAAAGCCCAGCAACGCGGCTCGATTGAGCGAGGGATCAATCTCATAACGGCCTCTATAGACGCGCTAAAAAGGCTGTGGTTGTGATGATCTGTCGTACAGCCTATACAAACACGAGGCTCTGATCGACTCTCTTCAGAGGAAGAAATCAGAGCTATTTCCAACTCCGCAGCAAACCTACGACCTTGCATATAGAGTGGCACGCCCAATGTGTGTAACAGTGAATTAGTGGCAAATCTGCGACGCCGTCTTCTCTTTCGTGAGGATTTTTCGCGGTTTGACTACCCGCAAAGTGGTGCGTTTACTGCGGCATTTGCGAGAAAGCCTCTGCCCGGCACCGTTTAGACGTGGCTGGCAGCACCTCTAGAGTGCGGCCGCTGGCATAGCAGTTCATAGGTTCGCTGCGGAATTGGTGATGTCGCCTCAGGAGATCATCGAGTGGCATGCGACTGACTACGCCTCCGTACTAAGGAACCCACGACACCCAAAGTGGTGGGTCTGCTGCGGTGTTGGCGAGAGAACCTCTGGCTTGCACCGTTTGGAAGTGGCTAACAGCGCCTCTAGACTGCGACCGCAGGCACAGCAGGTCATAGGCTCACTGCGGAATTGGCGATGTTACCTCTGGAAATCATCGATTGGCACGCGACTGACTATGCATCCGCGCCAAGGAACAACGACACCAAATGGGGTAGGTCCACTGAAGAATAAATGGCGTACCATCGATCAGAAGAGTTCCAGATGGGTTGAGCAAACCTGCGACCGCAGCCGGCCAAATAAGCACCTCCCCGATAAGGGAAGCTCGCGATCAAAAAGCAGACGTTTTCCGGACTTACGTTACCTGCAGTCTGATCTGAAGCCGACGGCGATATGCCCGCCCTTAGTGAACTGTTGCCAATCTCTCATCGAGTTTCGCCATCTCGGATAGCGACTCATCGACTGCCCGCTCGAGCGTCAGGTCTTTTCGCACACGCAGCCTTACGAAAGACTGTTCGTGGTCCAAGCTTCCACTCCGACCGTCGGAAAACTTAGCTTTCGCTGCAACTTTTCTTAACGCGTCCTTCTTCTCGGCTCGCACGTTGCTTAGGTTAATGAAGGTGACGACTCTGAACGATTCGCCTGTCTGCGTCACGGTCACGCCAGCGGGAGGGAACCACTTATCGAGTTCCTGCCGGTCAATCAGGGACTCCCACCTCTCGAGCGAAAAGCCGCTGCGGACAATCTTCGGAAGCACAAGAAGGTCACCGAATCTGCCTTGTAGCTTGGAGACAAAGGGCCCGAACTGTACTTGACGAATGCAATCGTCCCAAACGCGAGTTCGGCTCCAATACAGCTGAAAAAGTCGGAGCATCGCCCTGCCCTCTAAGGTCGACCTCCCTTGCATCAAATGAGCGAGGTCACGCGCACGCATGCCTTTCGAGCTACTGACCGACCAGTCCTGCATCAACCCGAGAATATCCGGGTGCTTGCACGCCACGTCCGTGACCAGGCGGCCGTAGGCACTCTTGATCATCGCGTCCTTCGGCTCATCCTCGATCACGCTTCGGAATTGCGCTAGCGCTTCGCGCACGTGAGGAGCGATAGACTCGCGCTCCTCCGCTTCCATCAGAAATTCGCTAAGCCAGTCATAGCCGATTGAAATCCATGCTGGGTCGTCAGGAGATGCAATGCGCGAATCCAAAAAGATATGCACTCCAGTGAAGTCAGGAAAGAGCTTCTCGAGATGCTTTCGATAGTGGGAAAGTTGAGCACTGGACTGTTGAGCGCCGAACTTGTTCTCGATTGCTATGTAGTTGCGCCCCGCATCATCAATCACCAGCACATCCAATGAGCGGCCGTCGAGCGCCACCTCCGTCGTCACAAGGGAGGCTGAGAACCCCTGGGTCAGAACACTGGAGGGCGCCAAGAACCGCCGGGTAGGCAAAGGAACCTTTGCATCCTTGCTCTCGTACCAAGCCCGCACCAACAATGACCTGATAGCTTGATCACCGAGCCCGTGGCCCTCCGATGGGTCAAGTAGCCAAGCAATGAAGCGCGAGACATTGACTTCTTTCGGATAGCAAATGCGCAATGGGTTGCACGATGCCGAGGACGTCACCAAACGCTGAACGCTGGGGTCACCAAAAAAGTGTTCGACGAGATCTTCCAGTTTGTCGCGCATGACAGATTATTGCTACATATGCCTAATAGAAACCAATGAGTTTAACCGAGGCTTTCTCATGCATGAGATGACCACGTACGCGTGTGGAGTTCATCCCGCCGTCCGTAAGCGCAGCGGGAAAATTGATTAAGAGCCACAATTCACTAGCATGCGCCGTCTAGATACAGCTGCAAGCAAGATCACCCTTCGCTTGCGGAGAACAATCACGCCTTTGGCATTTGCACCCGGCTTCGCCCCTGAGCTGCGCTCGAAAACTCCTGAGCCAGGCAATCACTGCGCTCCTGCTCAGTCAGACGGAAAATCTCAAGGTGTTCGCGCTGCACCCCTTCGGTTTTGGCGACAGCGGCACACTCCCTCTGTCTCGCTTGGCCGCCCGCAGCCTTGACTCGAGTGCCTAAGTCAATCAAGCCACTGCCTTGTAGAGCCTTAATTTCGGCCTCTCGCATCTGGCTCAAGCGGCTCCGCGCTGACCAAATGAGCGGGATGGTTGATAAACTATCCAACTCGGAGCGACTGACCGGATGAGATTGAGCGCTTCCCAGCAGCGATTTCCGTTCTCGCTGTATCCGCGCAAGGCGGGTTGTAAATGGTGTCCGGATCTGCGCCTGCTAGGCTCAGCTCTACTTCAGCGTTCGTAGCGCCAAGGCGGCATCGCGCGCGACTGCATTCGCCATTGGTGAGACGCTTACGCAACCGCGTGACCACAAATCCAGCATTCTCGCGAGTCGGCTCGTTGCCGGCTCGTAGTCCCCACTGCGACAGAACTCAAGTACTTTCATGCTCGCGGATCTGATCGCCTCCTGCAGTCGAGGGTACCATCCGTGTTTCTCTTCAGACGAAACGCTGCATAGCGTGGCCAATGGGTTTAAATCGGCTCGGCGCGGCCATCGCCGTGTTCCCCCGCGATTTGCGTGCCATTCCGTCGAGCGCATCACCGTTATTGGCGCGTGGAGCGTACGCTCCCATGGTCAGCATGTCGTACGCGGTGGAGAGCTGCGGACGCAACCTGTGCTCGCAGAGTACGCCGAAGTTCTTCAGATGCGCGTCTCCACTCCGGATCGCTGACTCCAAAACGTACTGGGAAAAGAGGTTTGAGCAAACCTGGTTGGCCTCTTCGGCAGAAACGATACTTCGGATGGCGTTGAGTATGGTTTGCTTAGATGGCGTACTGGCTTCCAGCGCTAAGGTCACTGCGGCGAGGGCCGGTTGCTCGTCATGCAGCAAGATCAATGACAGGATCTCCACCATCTCTCTATCCCCGCCGGCGTGAGGGAGAAGCAGTGCCTGGAGTCGGCGAAATGCAAGGTCAGAGCCGCCGCTCTCCAGGTTGGAACTGTTCACCTTCGAGAGGCCGGTCACTCAGCATCCACGCGATTATTGCGCAGATCAGTCGACGGAGCATGATCCTAACATATTGATTCATCATATGAAAAAGTGTAAAAGGGTAATCTCTGACCTCGGCAACTATATTTAAGTCTGACTCTTTAATTTCATCTTCGCTGTGGACCATAAACGATTTGCGCAAAAAGTCCGAATAATTTATGCCGTTGGCACGCATTTATCCTGCGACCGATGATCTGAATATTTGAGAGCGCACTAAATACTTAACTTCAACAAAAGGAAGAAATAATGCAGAATCTGGATGACCTTCTTAAGGAGGCCATACAAAAAGCCACCACTGAACGTGGCCATATCAATATCTTGATCGCTGGACGATCCGGTGTTGGCAAGAGCACCTTAATCAATGCCGTGTTTCAAAAAAATCTTGCGGAAACAGGTCAAGGCCGCCCGGTAACACAGAATACCAGGGAAATATCCAGGGATGGAGTGCCAATAACGATATTTGATACCAGAGGGCTGGAAATGTCTCAATTCAGGGAGACATTATCGGAGCTTGAAAAGGTTATCAAAGATAGAAGCAACGAAAAAGACTCAAATAGGCACATTCATGCCGCATGGCTCTGCATTCAAGAGGATGGGCGGCGCGTCGAAAGCGCTGAGGTCGATCTTCATAATATGCTGGCTCAGCACGTTCCACTTATAACCGTCATAACCAAGGCTAGAAGTGATAATGGATTTAAGAATGAGGTGATTCGCCTGCTACCGGAATCGAGAAACGTAATCCGAGTTCGTGCAATCCGCGAAGAGTTGGATGATGGTTATATGATAGATCCGATGGGCTTAGACAGGCTGATTGAGCTGACATCGGAGGTGATTCCAGAGGGAAAGCGAAAGGCCTTGGCGGCAGCACAAAAGGCCAATCTCAACTACAAGAAATTGCAAGCGCATAAAATTGTCGCCGGCGCAGCAACAGCAGCAGCGGCGGCTGGTGCAAGTCCTATTCCATTCTCGGACGCGGCAATTCTGGCGCCCATCCAGATCGGAATGGTAGCTGGCATTACTTCCGTTTTCGGACTTGAACTGTCCAAAGGAACATTGAGCACTTTGGTCACGTCGGCCATTGGCGTGGGCGGGGCGACCTTTGTCGGAAGGACAATTGTCGTTAATGTACTCAAATTCTTCCCTGGTGTTGGAACTATTGCGGGTGGTGCCATTTCGGCGGCTACGGCAAGTGCCATAACGATTGGCCTGGGAGAAGCATATATAGCTGTTCTTGCGGAAATCTTCTCAGAAGATCCGGATGCGATACCTACCGCAGCGAACCTCGCAGACAGATTGAAAGACAAGATGAACGGTTAATATAGGTTTCCGACTGAAATTTCGATAGAGAAATTTCAGTCGGAGACCCATACTCGATCTTTATGACCTTTGACGTGATCCTCCTCGGCGAATTTCCGAGGATCGTCTCCCGCGCATTTGTGGGACTGTGTGCAAGACCATCCAATTCCGATCCGCCTTCAAAACTGACTAATACAGTAAGACTACGAGCGGCTGGACATCCCCATGAACTGTCGACACAGCAACTGCTAAAACATGGGCCAAATAACAGAAATTCCGTTGCGTTGCTGCTCCCTCTCGGCAACTCCACTAGCAACTGATTAGCAGGACCTCCCGTTAACGGCGCCCGCGTCTGGCTGTCGGGCGATCGCTCCGGACGAAATCCAGTTCTGCGGCGTTTTCGCACCCGCCGACGCCGAAAGAGCAGGCTTCACACAACTAGGTAGGTACTGCACGTCTTTATGATGGTTCAAATCTTTTCCAAGAAAGTATATCTTTGTGTTGCGCACTCCAGCACCGATGCGGGAATACTTTTGTATAACGCCCTTTTGGTCGTTCATGTCGCCTTCGGAGTAGAGATCGCGACAGACAAATTTCCCGTTGTCGATGCCGAAAGCTTGATCGGCCGGCTGACTGCTATCGCCTTCGATGCCGATCACATTCGGATCATATCGAAGACCACGATGCCCCATTGAGACCCGCGTCGCGAAAATCTATTTCTGCGCACTATCCCGCGCGCCTCAATGGGCCTGACAAGTAAATACCACCCAATGCGGTCTTCGGGACAGCAAATGTCCTGACCGCGATCCAAACTGCGTACTCCCAACTCAAGTGGAGACACAGTGTCGGATTCGATAGCAACCCCTGGAACTCATACCGCATTCAATCGCCCCGTGGTCGCCCTGCACGGCTGGGGGATGTCCGCGGATGATGTCGCCTTGCTTGTGCGGCAGCTTGCGGAGGAAGTGCCGGCCTTTGATTGGCACGCGGATACGGACGCGCCGCACGGCGCGCTGTCGCTGCATCTCGTGGACTTCGCGGCATTGACGGGAAAAGGGCGCGCCGAATGGAACGCCTATGGACCGCTCGAGGCCATGCGTCAGGCCCGTGAGCAGGGCGTGGCGGCCTTGGCGTTGTGCCGTGGCCGGGTCAGCCAGTTGCCCGCTGTTCGCAAGGGTGTCTGGGTCATGGCGGCGGACAAGCCGTGGGCGTGCGCCGTGCAAACGTCAGTGCGGGCGCTGGCGGCGCTGGAATGGACCCGTGCGGAGGGCTACAAGACAGTGCTTGCGTGGCGCGCGACGCGCAAGTTCGCCGCTGCCAATCTTCTTGCCGTTCTTGGTTCTGAGCAGACCGCCGCCGGCTTTTCCGAGGTGCTGCGCGAGGCGCTGACTGCATTGTTGATGCAACCTGCAGCGCTCGCCGTTGCCGGCGTTCCCGAGCATGAGTTGCAGCGCACGATAATCGAAGCGGGCTTGCACGAATTGCAGCCCTTGGTTGGCGTGCCCATGACTCTGGATGGTGCGATGCGCGTGGATGCCTTGCTGGGTTTTTCCTGGCCCGCGCTCGATTAGATTCTGCCGACTATTTTCACCGCGACTTCTGCATTCCGGAGGTCCGGTGCCGGCCTGCGTGGCGATGATATTTCTGGTAAATCTCAGTTTGTTATCGTAGCAGCTTCGTATCGAAGCAAAGTGAGTTCCTGCATGCCCCCGCTGGTCGTCAATATTTTCCACGTCTTGAAGGACGCCGAGCAGGGCGGGCACTTCATGAGTACGCCGGAAATACACCGGGAGTTGTGCCGGTCATATCCCGAGCCTCCCGTCGTCAAGACCGTTCTGCGCACATTGCAGAAGTTGCTCGACCAACAGTTGGTGGAGTCCGAAAAGCGTGGCACGGCGTTGGTCTGGCGCAGGCGGGCCGGCGCTGGAGGTGTGGCCGCCAGGTCGGCCGGCTTGATGACGCATGAACAAGCGCTGGCGCTGCAAACTTTGAAGCGCTTTTCATCCCGCCAGATTCCGTCGCTGGTTTCCGAATCGCTGTATTCCTTGTTCGACACTGCCGAGAAACGGCTGGGCGTTTCGCAGAGCGACAGCGAACGCCGCTATCGGAAATGGGTGGACAAGGTCGAAGTAGAAAGCGGGGCCTTTGCCTTGCAGCATCCGGCCATAGACTCAAACATCTTTTCTACCGTTTCCCGTGCGCTATTTTTCGAGCAGAAACTCGAAGTGGTGTATCGCGTTCGCTCCAAAGGGGACCAGGAAACGACGAAGACTATCGACCCGCTCGGATTGGTCGAGGTGGGTGGGGTGATTTATCTTGTCGCAGCCATAGTCGGCTATCCCAAGCCCGCCATGTACCGGCTTGACAGGGTGGTCAGCGCAACCATGTTGCCAGAGATATTCACCTATCCTCGTGAGTTCAGATTGGCCGAGTATGTGAAACATCAGCGGCAGTTCGATTTCATGGTGGAGGGCGCCATCAAGCTGGAACTGCGTTTTCTCAGCGGCGCTGGCAATCACCTGATCGAATCGCCCTTATCCGATGATCAAGTGGCGGAGTATGTCGGATCGGAACTGCGGGTCACAGGAACGGTCTTGCTCAGCAAGCGCCTGCGTTGGTGGCTGAGAGCGTTTGGCCCGAATGTGGAAGTCTTGGGGCCGACAAAGCTACGCGAGGAAATGGCCACCGAAGCGGAAACGCTTGCGGCGCTTTATGCAGCGCGTGCGTGAACGGGTGGGTGATCGAGACACGTAATGTCCCGATCGCCTCATATTCTGGTTGCGGTGCGGCAGTCATCGGGCTGCCGATTTTGCCTATCCTGGATTTCACATGATCAACAACAACGCCACGCCCCTGGAACACTTGGCTGCATTCGCTATCGTTTTCGTGACAGGCGTATTAAGCACGGCCATCCTAGGCAGATATATTGAGGCGGTCAGGCGGGATGCGGCAGAAGACGCCTGCGCGAGAAATGATTGAGCCAGGTGCAAGCTCGCATTTTCCTGAGTATTTCGCCCTATTTTTCCTGGAATCGCAGCATGCCTGTCCGCCCCCGGCCGTTCACTCAGATCTGCACCGAATGCAATTGGAGACAGGCATTTGCGCCCATCAGTGACGCGCTTGTCGTTGGGCGGGATATTGCGGCCCATTGTCCAAAATGCCAATCAACGCAACTGCGATGCATCGCGCCTTCGACGCCAGCGCTGATGGCGAGCTGGCTGAAACGCCTTCTTAGCTCAGGATAGAGCGCACGGGTATCGCCACGTTTCTCGACTCGGGCTCAGGGCCGTGGCCCACTATCCGTCAACGCGACAATCAGATCGCAATAAAAAAAGAAATGCTGAATAGGGTATGCTGACGCATATGTATTTAAATACGTACAATTAAATCTAAATGTTGACTTTGGCTGAACAGACCCTTCTGCCAATGAGGCGGTCCGTTCTTCAGGCTGACGCCCTGTACTTTCCCCCGGCACCGCCCGCCAATTTCGCCTGCTAAGGAGCTTCGCAACATGGCGCGTATCGTGCCGGATGGTTGGCAAACCATGGATGCCATCGGCGCGATGCGTCGGGAATTCGAGACGCTGGAATTGTTGGCGCAGGGGTTGCCGGATGGATACACGGTGTATCACGCCGTGCATTGGACCAATATCGAACGATCCCACGCCATCCACGGCGAAGTCGATTTCGTCATCGTCAACCAGGCCGGACACATGATGCTCATCGAGCAGAAATGCGGACCATTGGAAGAGACGCCTGATGGGCTGGCCAAGAACTACGGCGGCGGCAAACTGAAATCGGTACCTGCACAAATGGGCCGCACGGTGAACAGCCTGCGAGGCAAGCTGGCACGGGTCTTGAATGGTGCTTACATCGAGATTGAGCATCTGCTCTATTGCCCCGACTATTTGTGCAAGACGCCGCAAACGGTGGGCGTGATGTCCGAGCGTATCGTCGATGCAAGCCGACGCGACGCATTGTGTACGGTGATTCAGCAGATTCTCCCAGCAGGCATCGCGGGTCCGTTGTACGAGCAGGTGCATCGGTTTCTCTGCGACGTCATTCAACTGGAGGCGGATGCCAGCGCCTTGGTGGGGCAGGCCAAGGCGCTGGTCACCCGCGTGTCCAGCGGCCTGGCGTATTGGGCCCGGCAAATCGACATGACGCCCTTTCGACTGCACGTGAACGGCACGGCTGGCTCTGGAAAGACGCAGTTGGCCCTGGCCGAGTACCGCGCGGCAATCGAGGCCGGACGCAGGCCGCTGTATCTTTGCTTCAACCGGCCCCTGGCAGATCACATTGCCGCGATCGTGCCGGCTGGCGGCGTGGTGTGCACGTTCCACATGCTGTGCGTACGCATGGTCAGACAGTCGGGATCGGTGCCTGACTTCAATGCGGCCATGGCCTTCGAGCAACTGGTCAACGCCTGCCAGGAATTGGCGGTCCCGCTGGATCTGATGTTCGACACGGTCATCATCGATGAGGGGCAGGACATCAAGGCCGAATGGTTTGAGCTGATACTGCGCCATGCCCGCGATGATGCCCGCATTCTCTGGCTCGAAGATCCAATGCAGAAGCTGTATCGCCATGCCGCCGTGGAACTGCCGGGTTGGATACGACTGCGAGCAGACATGAACTTCCGCAGTCCGCGGCCTGTCGTCCAATTGCTGCAAGCATTGGTCCCGGACGGAGTAGCGGTCGTGCCGGCATCGCCCGTCGCGGGCCACGACGTGGAATTCCTTACCTACGAGACTGGCGCGCAATTGCTCGACCAAGTCAAAGAAGGTGTGCGCCTATGCCAATTGGCCGGGTTCGCGACGACGGACATCGCGCTTCTCAGTTATCGGGGAAGGGATAGCTCTCGCATCCTGTCCTACGATCAATTGGGTTCATATGCGCTGCGAAAATTTCTTGGCACCTACGACGGTGAAGGCAGGCCGCAGTATTCCGAAGGCACGCTGGTGACGGATACCGTGCACCGCTTCAAGGGGCAGTCCGCGCCGGCAGTCGTGATGGCGGAGATCGACTTTGAAATGCTGGGCGACGACGAGGTTCGCCGCTTGTTCGTAGGCGCGACGCGCGCCTCCATGAAGCTGGTCTTGGTCATGTCCGAGCGGGCGGCGGCGCGACTGCTCGAACGTCTCGACGTCTGTCCGACACCGGCGTGATCAATCCCGTGGCGGCTCCCGTGGAGGTGGCCGGTCACCCCCAATCCGCACCTATGACCAAAGAGCGAGCGAAATGCAAGAGCAACAAGGCACCACGGCAGCGCTGAGAATTACCCTGGGCCTGCATATCGAGCAGTGGCAAGGCCCTCACCCCGGGACGTCGCTCGAACGCGCGACCGTGGGGCGCCAGGCCTTTCTTGCGATGTTGGAAACCTGGCTCGGCCTGTCGTCGTTGCCAGTCAGTGTGGCTGAACGGACCGCGGCCTTCCTGCTGGCGTTGCGTCAATCCGATGGGCCAGACAGGTTTTTTCACGACAGTTTGGCGGCCGATGAAATCGGCACCGCGGCCCGCCTCCTGCAATGGCGCGACGAATGGATTCTTGGAGGATGGACGGGCGCGGCGGCAGTGGGATGGCCGGCTCGCTTGTCTGACATGGCCGTTGTCGAAGCCGCGGCGGCCGGCTTGTTGCCCCCCGGCGAAGGCGATCGCCTGCTCGCTGTCCTGCGCCGTCTCGATGAGCGCAGCGTACCGGTCGGCGAGATCGTACTGCTGGAGGACTGCAAGCTCTTTCCGTCCTTGTGGCGTAGGCTCTTGGCCCGATTTCCGGTTGTCGATGGAAGCGTCCTGGTTCCCGCGGCCGAGCCGCATACGCAACTGGGGCGTCTGCAACGCGCCGTGTCGGATGCGGTGTCGCTTGACCAATTCAGTGCTCGGCTGGATATCGACGGTAGCGATGGTTCGATTGTTGTGCTGCGTCCCCACACATGCGAAACCGCGGAGCAATGGCTGGCTCATCACTATCATGCCGGGCAGGCCCAGATGCTCCTGGTCAGCGAGCAGCACGGCGCTTCGGTTGACGATACCTTGCGTGTCAACGGCGCACCGGCCTGCGGTTTTGACGAGTCCAGTGCCTTGCGTCCGGCATTGCTGGCGTTGCCGCTGAGCTTCGAGACCTTCTGGGATCCTCTGGAACCTGCGCGCCTGCTGGATTTCCTCATGCATCCGATCGGCCCCTTCCGGGCCTCGGCGCGTCGCGCGTTCGGCGCGGTCTTTTCAGAGCATCCGGGTATCGGCGGGGCCGAGTGGATCAAGGCGCGCGAACGCCTGCTGGCCGAGACTCCGCCCGAACTTCGCGCGGAACTGGAGCAGCACATCCGGGTCTGGCTTGAATCGCCCCGCCATCCGCGAGCCGTCGGCGCGCCCATTGACTACGCAATCGATCGGGTCAAACTGCTGGCGCAGGCGCTGCGCGGCCGTTTGCTGCACATCATGCCTACCGACGCGGTGGCGCGCGATCTTGGCGCAGCCCTAAGCCAATGCGCGGGGACGCTTAGCGGCCTCCAGTCGCTGCAGCGGGACGGGGTCAAGCACGTCAAGCCCCGGTTGCTCGAACAGCTGTGCGCTCAGGCGACCACGGCCTGCGGCAATAGCCTGGCCGTGGCCGAGGCGGCTTGCATGCTCGGCGCCACGACGCCCGAAGCCTGCGCCCTGGGGCCGGTCGCCGAAGTCATCTGGTGGATGCCTTCCGCTCCGAAGCTGCCAGCGGGGCATCCGTGGAGCCGTCCTGAAATCGAGGCGCTGGCAGCGGGCGGGGTCGAGCTTGTGGACCAGGCGTTCGCCATGGGCAGCCTGGCCGCGTTGTGGATGCGGCCGCTGCTGACTGCTGCGGATCGCCTGATTATGGTCTTGCCGCCGGCACCGGCGGAAGACCATCCGGCATGGCAGCTTATCGCCTTGCTCGCGCCTGCGTTGGTCGCATCGCAGCTCGAAGAGCATCCAATGGTGCGCGACCAGTTGAGGCAGGTCGCGCCTCTGCCATTGCAACGCGCGCAAGGCGTCTGGGAGTTGGACACGGATGCGCCATGGCGGGCCACCTATCCGCTTCCGACACGCCTGCCCTCGCAGTCTTACACGTCATTGGATCTTCATTTCAACAACCCGGCGATCGCCGTGTTGAAGTATGCGGCCGGTCTGCGTACTGGGCGGGCTACGGTGGTCGCGAAGGATGGCCGCTTGCTCGGCAACCTCTCGCACCGCTTGGTGGAGACCCTCTTCGTCAACGATGATGCGCCATCCTGGAGCCAGGCCCAATTGGAAGCGTGGCTGGAGCCGGAGTTGGCAAGATTGCTTGAACAGGAAGGCATGCCGTTGCTTGCGCCGGGCAACAGCGCCGCGCTCTTTCAGTTCAAGAACACCATGCGTCACGGCCTATGGGTGTTGCTACAGCATATGGCGCATGCCGGCGTCGTCCGTGTCGAGGCCGAGCGGCCGCTGGCTGGCATGCTCGGTGCGTTGCGTCTCAACGGCGCCACCGACCTGTTGTTGCATCTTGCCGATGGCAGGACCGCCGCGCTCGATCTCAAATGGACGGGCGCGAAGCGCTATCGGCAAGCGCTGTCCGACGGCACCTACCTGCAACTGGCGTTGTATGGCGAAATGATCCGGCAGGAACTCGGCGCGCTGCCTGCCGCGGTGGGCTATTTCACGTTCCGTGAGGCTCTGCTGTTGACCGCTACCCCGGACGTCTTCGGCCCACAAGCCCGCGTCATCAGTGCAAAGAACGGCATCAATGCGTCGGAGCTCGTCATGCAGGCCAGAGCCACCTGGGCCTGGCGGGTGCGGCAGTGGCAGGAAGGCCGTGTTGACGTGATCGAAAAGGGACTTGATCCGGAACCGGAACCATCTCCGGAAGACTGCCTGCCGCTGGGCGAAACCGCGCCGTGGCACGGCGATTACACGGCGCTGTTCGGCAGCAGGGAATAACCATGGATCAGAAGAATATGAATGTGGAATTCGTCCGCGCTGGGGCGGGCAGCGGAAAGACCTATTACCTGACTCACTTGCTGGCGGACCGTCTGCAAAGCGGCGCTGCGCGGCCAGCAGCGATCCTGGCCACCACTTTCACGGTCAAGGCTGCCTCGGAGTTGCGCGAGCGCGCGAGGTCGACGTTGTTAAACCGGCGGCGGCTCGATCTGGCCGCCGCGCTGGGGCAGGCGAGCATCGGCACGGTCAACAGCGTCTGCGGACGCTTGATTCAGCGATTCTGCTTTGAACTCGGCATCTCGCCGGATCAGACGGTGCTGACCGAAGACGAAGGCCGCCGCCTTGTGCGCGTGGCTGTGGAAGGCGTTCAGGATGCGAGCGCTGTAGAGAATCTGGCGCGACTGACCGCGCGGTTGGACCTGGACGACGATGAGGTGACCGCCACGCTGCAGGCGGTCATGAACGCCGCGCGTTCCAACAACATCAGCCCAGAAGAACTTGCCGTGATGGGGCCGCGAAATGCGGACGCCATGCTGGCGTGCTGGCCGCGCCCGCAGGGCGATCACGATGCCGTCTTGAGTGTGGCGCTTGAACGCGCGGAGCGCGAGCTCAAGCAGGCGCAGGCCGCTGGCGTGAATACCAAGGTTCTGAACGACGCGATCGAGAGAGTCGCAGCAGCCCGTAGCGGTCTCGCTCGCGGGCAGCTTGCGTGGAATGCCTGGCAGCAACTGTCGAAACTGAATGCTGGCGCCAAGCAGGCCAGTATTGTGGAGGACCTTAAAGATATCGCAGCACGCCATCCTACCCATGACCGGTTTCACGATGATGTGCGGAACTATCTTTGTACGGTATTCGACCTGGCGGGACGTGCCTTGCAAGCCTTTGCCGACGCCAAACGAGACCTTGGTGTAGTCGACTTCACCGATCAAGAGGTCTTGTTGCTGCGAGCCCTGCAAAGCAGCACCTTGGTGCGTGAAGCGCTCGCAGGTGAGCTCGATCTCGTTCTGGTCGACGAGTTCCAAGACACGAATCCGCTTCAGTTGGCCATCTTCGTAGAGTTGGCGAAGCTGGCCAAAAGCTCGATATGGGTAGGCGACCCCAAGCAAGCCATCTATGGCTTTCGCGGCACGGATTCGACACTCATTCAGCAGATCCTCGATTCCGTGGAAGGCTGGGGCGGCACGATGGGTACACCGTTGTCGGATTCGTACCGGTCCACCCCGGGGTTGGTGGGCTTGGCCAACGAGGTGTTCGTGCCGGCCTTTCACCCCGCATCGGCCTCCGACACCGCGCTCAGGCCGGTGCGCAAGCCGCTTGTCGGACAGCCTCAACTCTTGAACTGGTCATTCGTGACGGAAGCCGGGAAACGTTCAATTTCGCTGAAGGCCTTGGGACCCGCGGTGTCGGAGCTGCTGGAACGCGGCATCCTAATTGCCGACAAGGCCACGGGCCAGGAGCGTCCGTTGCAAGCCAGCGACATCGCCGTGCTGTGCCGTAAGAATGACCATATCAAGTCGGCGGTCGATGCACTGAGCCGCTGGGGCATTGCCGCGGCGGCGGCCCGGCCTGGCTTGATGTCGACGCCCGAGGTTCAGTTGGTGCTGGCCTGCCTGCGCCGTTTGCAGGACGCCTCGGATACGGTGGCCACGGCCATGATTGTCGGGCTGACGGGTTCGGTCAGGCCGGAAGACTGGCTGCAAGACCGCTTGCAGTTCCTTGCCGGGATAGCTGCGGACGGAGACGGCGAGACTTCCCCCTCGGTGTCGGCATGGAAGGCGGAGGGAGCGGACGCTCATCCGCTGATCGCCAGGCTGGCCAGCTTGCGGCCGTCCCTGTTGTCGCTCACGCCGCGTGAAGCGCTGCGGCTGGCAAAAGCCGAGTCCGGCGTTGCGCGCTTGGCACACCAGTGGTCGGCGGCGGAGCGCGAGGCGCAGGTTCGTATCGCCAACATTGAAGCGCTGTTGGCGTTGGCACAACAGTACGAGGAGGCTTGTCTGGGCTCGCGGCAATCGGCGACGATCAACGGGATGTTGCTTTGGTTCCAGGAACTGGTGGCCGATGGAGCGGACGGACGTGCGGCGGCCGCCCATGGCGCGGTCGAAGTCATGACCTTCCATGCGGCCAAGGGCCTGGAATGGCCGATGGTGATTGTGATCGGCCTGGATCACGGCTATCGCACGGATCTGTGGAGCGTGCGTTCCCGGACGATCGGTGCTTTTGACGCGACAGCCCCTCTGGCCAACCGCTACATCCATCATTGGGTCAATCCCTTTAGGTCTGCCGTGCAGGTCATCGCCGACGCGGAGGCGTCAGAAACTGGCAAGCTCATGGCCGAGCAGGCGCGCACGGAGAACACACGCTTGCTGTATGTCGCCCTCACCCGTGCGCGCGATGCGCTCACTTTGGTGGGCGGTACAAAGACGATGGATTCAGTTCCGCCCTGCGATTGGCTCGACGAGATAGGCGCGGCCGCCAAGCTCTGGGGCCCGGCGGGCACATCCGTGATGGACGGCCAGACCGTCGTCCGCGAAACGAAAGCCTGGGACTTCGATGAATCACTCGACGCACCGCCGGTGCCGGCTGCACGGGCCATGCGTTACTTCGACGCGCGCCAGCCCAAATCTTTTGAACGGCTCTGGTTTGCGCCCAGCGCCGCCCAGGCCGGGCAGCATCGGGCGGTGAAGGTGGAGGACGTAGGCAAGCGGATCGTTGTCCAGTCCGACACCGACATGGCTGCGCTGGGTTCGGCGCTGCATGGTTGCATCGCTTGCTCGGTGGCGGATCCGTCGCGTCCCATCAGCGATGAACAGATCAGGGAGGTCCTGATACGCTGGGGCGTCCATGGCGCCGTGACCCCGGAGGCAGTCCGCTTCCAGGTGGGGGCTTTTCAGGAATGGTGGCAGTCCAAGTGGCCTGACGGCACTGCCCAGGCGGAACTGCCGATTCAGGTGCCACGCCTTGACGGCACCGTCATCCGCGGCCAGATTGATCTGCTGATCCGAGTCGCGGCTGGCCACATCCTCATCGATCACAAGGCGGACCCGCGCGGCGTCGCGGACGGCGAGCGCCTGGCCGCGACGCACGGCGGACAACTGGAGGCTTACGCCCGTGCTGTCGAGGCCGTGTCGGGAGAGGCCGTGCGTGAGCGCTGGCTATTTCTGCCCGTTGCCGCACGCGCTGTGCAGATTGCTGCAGCTCATGAATAAGTTCGTAAAAGGCAGTGCCTCGGGCCAGCAAGAACTCGGTATGTCGTTCGGCGAGAAGCCGATTCGACCGCAGCCGTCCGAACGGTGGGCGATGTATCGGTTGATCTGTCCCGTGACGGATGCCGCATTGAAAATCAGCGGCCTGGAAGCCTTCTATGAATACTCCCAGCCGAACGGTCCGAACAAACGGTTGTCGGCGGACATCGCCATCGTGCAGGGCACCCGGCCTGTCTGGTTGATTGAGGCAAAGAAGTTCGCCAGGAAATTGCATCCGGACCTTATCGATTGTTATCTCAAGCCCGGGATGATGGGTGTCGTCACCAACGGCAACCACTGGATCTTTCTCGTGCGCGGAAAGCACGTCGTGTACGGCCCCATGGTGCAGCCAGACGGTCAAGTTGATGCTGCGGTCCGCGCCATCGTCATACGGATGCTGGCTTGCATCAGCGAAGACGAGGCCTTCGGTCTGGAGGATGGTTGGCGCGAGGACTGGAAGGGAATCGCTGCGGTGGAGAGCCCTGAGATCTGGTACATGAACAAGGCAACGGGCTCCCGAGAATTCGCAGAGAAGCTGCAGTTCGACAACCTAGGCGAAGCGGTTCGCGCCGCCTTGAAGCATGTGAAGCACGGTACGAGCACCGCGTTGCTGTTGGAGGAGCTACTCGCTGCAGAGATGGAGATACGCGGTGGGAGCGTTGAAGTCAGCAAAAACCGTCTGATCTGGGTACTCCCCGGATTGGGTCGCGGCGCTCGTGTGGATTTGGCGTCGCGGCAGCTCGACATGCTCGTACACAACACGCTCATAGACGCGGTCGGTCGAGACACGATAAGCGCGAGTATCAAGCTGCATGACAAGAATCACCACATGTCCGTATGCAAGGCAAGCGCGCCCCATGAGGTGAGCAGCCTGGTGCCGGTGTTCAGCGTCATGCCGGGTTAGGCCGGCACCCGCTTAGTCGGGTTGCAAGCGTAAGCAAAGGACGATCGCCGACGTGTTTCGGGAACGAGATAGTGATGAACGGATGAAAAGGAAAATGAAGCCTACAACCTCGCAAGCAGTCGCATTTGGCCATGAAATGGCTACGTACTTATCGGCTTACCGTCATCGCCTGGACGACTATAACTGGGGTATGACGGAGAGCTGCATAGCTGCGGCGCGGGCCCGCGGCTTGCGCTCCGACCGTGATTTTGGCGGAGACTTCGCTGAAACCTTGGAGTTGCGACAGGCGGTTGCCCAGCGATCGCGCGAGATCCAGGCCGGGAAGAAAGGGGCAACCCGTGTTCAGGAACTGGCCGATCTTGCCAAATTCGTGATTTCCGACTGGGGTGGGTTGAATGGAAATGATGAGGAAACGATTGAAGAGTACGCCTCTCGGTTCACCGATATCGAAACCGGATTCGATGCGGTTGTTGATCACGAAAGCCTTCGTTTGGCGGTTCGGCCGCGAATCAGGCGCGGGTTGTACAGATTCGGTGGAATCGCTAGCTGGTCAAAATGGCTTTCATTCGTGTGGAACGATTGGGCATTGATTTACGACGCGCGCATCGCTTTTGCTTTGGACGCGATCCACTTTATCCGATCCGTGAATGCTCCGGTGTTGCCCGTGCCGCCGGGTAGAAACGGGTTGCTTGCGAGTCTCGACGATGAGAGCGCGGCCGCCTTTGCCTGGTTGGGAAGTTACGGGAGCGCGTGTCCTGCACGGGATGAGCTGGTGGCCGCGAGCGTAGGTAAGACAAGCAAGGATGATCCCCTCAGGGTCTGGTTGAACACGGCGGTGGTACCCGGCCAGAATGCCTATGCCTATTACCTCGAAGTTATGGCCGCAGCCCACCGGCAGCTCTGGCAAGATGATCGTCCCCTGGTGCATACGGAGATGCTGCTGTTCAAAATCTCGATCGCTGAAATTGCACAAGACTTCATCGCAGAGATGCTGGCTCGATTTGGGCAGCTACCAGAGGGCGCTGCATTGGCTGAGGCGGCTTGAAAGAAAGAGCGATGTCGCGAATCGCTGCAAAAATCGAGGCGATATATCCGCGCCATCTTTGATGGATGCATTGAGAATAAGGGCGTCCTGAGTTTCAGGCTTGCAAGTCAACCGCGGTTTACGTTCCGGCGCCGATGCGTATGACGGCGGTGGAAGCCCTGCCGGGCCAGGGTTTGCCCGCAAACCAACTTCCACTCCCGCCTCAAGCGAGCCGTGCGGAGGCACGGCTGCGTGCTGATTGCAAACGCGGGCGCGATTTTCGCTCTACCCACGGTTCCCCTCCTGCTATTTATCTGCTGAATGACGTTCAGCTCGAAATTTGACCATAAAGCAGCGGCTTTCTGAACAGCTGAAACCACCGCATTTTGCCATCATGAAAATTCATCAACGAATGTTAATATCCCCGTCAATTTTTCAACGTCCTGATTGCGCCCACGAATCAACATATAGGGTACGTTCGCGTGTCTACGATGATTAGCATCTGGACTGCAGTGACGCGCTTAAGCAGGCTGGATACCGTTCGTTGTCGAGGTCGGGTCGGCAGACGCAAGCCAACGCTGGGGAAGAATTAAGTGAGAGAGATCAAAGCCCTTTTACGCGATCCTGACATGCAGGTCTCGGAAGTGGCGCGTCGGCACGAATTTTCTCGCACCACGAACTACGAGTATGCAGGGGTGTTTAAGCCTCGTGCAAGAATAGTCAGAAGTGAGCGAAGGCGTTCATGAAGCTAATCCAAAACACCGGAACACAGCGCGTAATCGACTTGATGAGGCCCCACCTCAAGCACGGCAACCGACTCGACTGCCTAACGCCTTCTGTTTCTCTCTACGCCTTTGCAGAAATCCGGGAGGCGTTGTCCGCTCTGGATCGAATCCAATTGATCGTGCCCCCTGATAACGAGGCGCTTGAACTCTTGGGTACGGAGGGTGACCGCGCTGCGCGCAATCGTCTGCAGGCACGTTGGTTAGCCAATCAGTGCGCGAAATGGATCAATGAGAAAGTGGAGCTTCGGCGGGCATCGAAATCGGTGCCGCAGGGGGCTGCCGTTATGCGCGGGCCGGACGGCGCACCTGCGCAAGTGATTCTGGGTTCTTTTGCCTTCAACACGTCTGGCCTTGGCCTGACGCCGGGCAACCCGCTGAACCTGATCCAGGCATCAGAAACGGCCGACGAAGCCGCGCAACTCGCCCAATGGTTTGATCATCAGTGGTCGGGCTTGCAAAGTGCTGCTGCCACCGACTCCAAAGGCCAACGCAACGAGAGCGCGTCCGTTCTTCAAGCACTGCAGGCCCTGGGTGAGCATCGCGATCCCTTCACCATCTACACCTTGATGTTGCACCACCTGTTTCAGGGCAGCGGTGACGAGATGGACGAAGAGCGCATCGTCAAGTCCGCCACCGGCATTCGCAATACCGTGGTGTGGAAGAGGCTCTTCAAGTTTCAGCGCGATGGTGTGGTGGGTGCCATCGACAAGCTGAGTCGCTTCGGTGGTTGCATCATCGCCGACAGCGTGGGGCTGGGCAAAACCTTCGAAGCCCTGGCCATCATCAAATATCACGAGCTGCGCAACGACCGCGTGCTGGTGCTGGCTCCCAAACGCCTGCGCGACAACTGGACGCTCTACAAGGCCAACGACAAACGCAACATCCTTGCGGCTGATCGGTTCAACTACGACGTGCTCAACCACACCGATCTGTCTCGTGATGGTGGCCTGTCGGGTGACATCGACCTGTCTCATGTGAACTGGGGCAACTACGACCTGGTAGTGATCGACGAGTCGCACAACTTCCGCAACAAGGCTACGCACAAGGGCAAGGAATCACGCTACGACCGCTTGATGCGACGCATCATCCGTGAAGGCGTCAAGACCCGCGTGCTAATGCTCTCCGCCACACCGGTGAACAACCGCCTGGCCGACCTGCGCAATCAGATTTCCTTTGCCACCGAAGGCGACGACGCCGCCCTGATGGAACATGGCATCCCCAGCATCGAAGCCACGACCGGCAAGGCGCAGGCGCAATTCAATCGCTGGCTGGCGCTGGACGAAGCTGATAATACCCCCAGTCAGTTGGTAGAAATGCTGGGGTTCGACTACTTCACCCTATTGGACCATCTCACCATTGCCCGCTCCAGGCGGCATGTGGAGAAGTATTACGGCACCAGCGAGACCGGCCGCTTCCCCGACCGACTGCCGCCCATCAACATCAAGGCTGACGTGGACCTTGCGGGCGAGTTCCGTGCTATCCGCGACATCAACCAGGAAATCCGTCGGCTCACCCTCGCCAGCTACGCGCCGCTGCGCTATGTGGTGCCCCACAAGCAGGCCGCCTACGACGCCAAGTACAGCACTCAGGTGCGTGGCGGCGAAAGTTTCTTCCGCCAGGCGGATCGTGAAGAAAGCCTGATCCACCTTCTGCGCGTGAACGTGCTCAAACGCATGGAAAGTTGTGTGTCGGCCTTCACCCTCACCGTGCAGCGCCAACTCAAGGATGTAGAGAACACACTGGCACGCATCGAATCCCATGCCGAAGCGCTGGAGGAAATCGACATTGCCGACGTCGATATCGACGACCCGGCGTTCGAGGCCTTGCTGGTCGGGCGCAAGGTCAAAGTGCTGCTGGGCGATGTAGATCTGATTCGCTGGAAGCAGGATCTACTGGAAGACCGTAACCGCCTGGCGACCCTGCTGGCAGCAGCGCGCCAAGTGGATGCCGGGCGTGATGCCAAGCTGGCAGCGCTGCGCGACATGATTGCCCGCAAATGCGCCCAACCCATCAACACACACGATGGCAAAGCAAACCGCAAGATCATCGTGTTCACCGCCTTCTCGGACACGGCGCACTATCTCTACGCCCAACTTGCCCCCTGGGCCAGGGACACGCTGGGTGTGCATTCGGCGGTCGTCACAGGCAGCGCCGGCATTCAAACCACCATGCCGGGCTTAAGTAAGCGCATGGGCGACGTGCTGTCGGCCTTCGCGCCGCGCTCCAAGGAGCGCCCGCAAGACCTGGCGGATGAAGGCGAAATCGACCTGCTGATCGCCACCGACTGCATCTCCGAGGGGCAGAACCTCCAAGATTGCGACTGGCTGATCAACTACGACATCCATTGGAACCCGGTGCGCATCATCCAGCGCTTTGGGCGTATCGACCGCATCGGCTCGCCCAACCAGCGCATCCAGCTCGTGAACTTCTGGCCCAACATGGAGCTGGAGGAATACATCAACCTGGAGCAGCGCGTCAGCGGCCGCATGGTGCTGCTCGATGTCTCGGCCACAGGCGAAGAAAACCTGATCGAGCAGCAGTCCGGCAACGCCATGAACGACCTGGAGTACCGGCGCAAGCAACTGCTCAAGCTGCAGGACACGGTGATCGACATGGAAGACCTGTCGACTGGCGTGGCTATCACCGACCTTACCCTGACTGACTTCCGCATCGACCTGGCGCAGTACCTGAAAGCGCACCCCGGCAAGCTGGACACCCAGCCGTTGGGTGCTTATGCGGTCACCACCACGCTGGATGCCGACATTCCGCCCGGCGTGATCTTCTGCCTGCAAGCCTGCGGCCCGGCAGCAAAGCCCGCCACGACGTCCGACTACCCGCTCGCACCGCACTACCTGGTGCATGTCAGCGATGACGGCACCGTGTTGCTGCCGTACCCGCAGGCCAAGCGCATCCTGGATCGCCTCAAGCGCTTGGCACTGGGGCGCGAACGGCCAGATGACAGTGCCTGCGCACGTTTCGACAAAGCAACCAAAGGCGGCGAGGACATGCGCCATGCCCAGAAGCTGCTCGCGGCGGCGGTGGCCTCCGTCGCCGGGAAGCAAGAGGAACGGGCCGTGGCCAGCCTGTTCACGCCCGGTGGCACCCACGCCATGAAAGGCGAGTTCGCCGGCAGCGGCGATTTTGAGGTGGTGGCATTCCTCGTTGTGCTGCCCGATCAGCAAAGTATTTGATTACAAGGACCAGCATGAGCTTTCGCACCGCCGAACCTGCATTGAAAGATGTCCTCGATGGAATTGCATCGGGGCAAATCCAGCTTCCTGACTTCCAACGCGGCTGGGTGTGGGACGACAACCATATTCGGTCGTTGATCGCGAGCCTCTCGCTCTCCTACCCGATTGGCGCGGTCATGTTTCTGGAAGCAGGCGGCGTGCCATTCAAGCCCCGACTGTTTGCCGGTGTGAATCTGCAGCCTGCACCTGCTCCAAAGACCCTCGTGCTTGATGGACAGCAACGCCTGACCTCGATGTACCTGGCGCTGCGCAGTGGCCAGCCTGTGCCGACACGCACTGAGAAAGGCGCGGATATTCGTCGTCTTTATTTCCTCGACATGAGCAAGTGCCTGGATGAATCGGCGGACCGTGAAGATGCCGTACTTTCAGTGCCGGAGACGCTGCAAGTCACGTCGGATTTCGGCCGAAAGGTCGATCTGGACGTCAGTACGCCAGATCTGCAGTACAGCCAGCGGCTCTTCCCCGTGACCTTGTTATTCGACATCCAAGGGTTCATGGCCTGGGAAAGCGGCTTCAGTGCGCACCATCAGTTTGCAGCGGAAGCCATGCAGTTCATGCAGCGGTTTCGCAACGAAATATGGCTACGCTTCCAACAGTTCAAGGTACCCGCCATCGAACTGACCCAGGACACGCCACGCGAAGCCGTGTGTCAAGTCTTCGAGAAGGTCAATACCGGTGGTGTCACGCTGACCGTGTTCGAGTTGATGACCGCCACCTTCGCAGCGGATGAATTCAACCTGCGCGATGACTGGGAGGCGCGGCAGGAGCGACTAACCGCCAAGCACGATGTGCTCACGGCGGTGGATGGCACCAGCTTTCTCACCGCAGTAACGCTGCTTGCCAGCTATCGGCGGCACAAAGCGCATGGCACATCCGTCAGTTGCAAGCGCGCTGACGTGCTGAAGTTGCCGCTGGCGGACTTCAAGGCGCTGGAATCCGATTTGGAGAAAGGCTTCAAGCGGGCTGCCGAGCTGCTGGCAGAGGAAAAAATCTACGATGACCGAAGCCTGCCGTATGCCACACAGCTTGTCCCGTTGTCGGCCATCTGCGCGCACCTGGCAGACCGCACGACGCAACATGGCGTCAAGCAAAAGCTGCTGCGCTGGTATTGGAGCGGTGTTCTGGGCGAACTGTACGGTGGCGCTAACGAAACCCGCTTTGGCATGGACATCCAGGATGTGGTCGCCTGGATCGAAGGCGGTAGCGAGCCGCGCACGGTGCGCGACGCCAACTTTGCGCCGACGCGTCTGCTTTCCCTGCAAAGCCGCCTTGCAGCGGCCTACAAGGGGCTGGCCGCCTTGCTCATGAAGCACGGTGGTCGGGATTTTGTCAGCGGTACGCCGATCGACCTAAACACCTACTTCAACAACGCCATCGACATCCACCATGTGTTCCCCCGTGCCTGGTGCGAAAAGCAGAAATTGCCCAAGGAGAAATGGAACAGTGTGGTCAACAAGGCCCCACTGGCCTCTGGCACCAATCGTTTCATCAGTGGGGATGCGCCCAGTGTGTACCTTGCACGCATCCAGAAAGCCAAGCAGGTGGCCCCCGATAGCCTGGACGAGTTTCTGCTCTCCCACGTGATTCCGGTGCCTGCGCTGCGCTCGGATGACTTCGATGCGTTTGTCCGCCAACGCGCCACCGCACTGTTGAAGCTGATCGAGCAGGCCATGGGCAAAGCCATTGCCGGGCGCGACAGCGAAGAAACGGTCAAGGCATTTGGAGCGGCACTCTCGTGATGAACGGGTCGGATGTCGTCAGCGCCCTGAGTCTCCCGGATAGCGCGCGGGTGGATCAGCGCGTGCCCAAGAAGCTATTGCTGGAGAACGGTGCGCCCACGGCGTCTGACAAGCGCTTGATCTCCGATGCGATTGAAGACATCCAGTGGCTGGCCGCCCTCAAGCCCAACACCATCGGCGTGCCCGAGTACCGCGATACGCAGCGCGAATATCTAGAGGTCGCGGTTCTGGCTGTCAGCTTGCGCGGAGCCAACAAGCCAGCCAGCCTTTCACGCCTTGCGGAACGGGTGCACCGGGCCGTGCCTTATCCGGTGCTGTTGCTGCTGGAAGAAAAACGGGCTGAAGGGCCAACAATGACCCTCTCGCTGGCGCATAAGCGCTGGGCGCAGAACGAGGCGGGCAAGATCGTGCTCGATGGCGATCTGGTGTCGGCCTCGCTGTTTCAAGCAGCCGATGGCACACCTGGAGCTGTTGCGAAGGCGGCTTCCGACATTGAGCGGGACTTCATGCAATCGCTTGCAGTTTCGCATCAGCCCCAAGCGTCGCTACATGCCCTCTATGAAGGCTGGATCGTATGCGTGCAGTCCCTGCACGCAGCGCGACGGACAGGAATCTATCAAACCGCTGCAACACCCGAACAGACCGCGGCGCGACGACAAGCATTGATCGATTGCCAGCGGCTGGAAGGTGAAATCAGTCGCCTGCGGGCCGAGGCGGCCAAAGGAAAACAACTGGCGCGTCAGGTGGAACTGAACCTGGCACTCAAGCGCCTCCAGGCCGAACTGGCCGCTGCACAACAACAGCTTTGAAGATTGAACGAATGACGGAGAAGACCATGGAAAACTCACGGCAGCCAGCCCCGAAGCCCAATCCGCCGACCTGGTGGCGGGCAATATCGAACAGCTCAAGGCGCTGTTCCCGGAATTGATCACCGAGGACGCGAACGGCGCAGCGGTGAATGTGGACGTGCTCAAGGCGCTGGTGGGCGATGCTACCGTCGCCGATGCCGACGAAAAGTACGGCCTCAATTGGCATCGCAAGCGTCGCGCTCGCCAACTGGCGCTCACGCCCAGCACCGGCACCCTGCGCCCCTGCCCAGAAGACAGCGTGGATTGGGAGTCTACCCAGAACTTGATGATCGAGGGCGACAACCTCGAAGTTCTCAAGCTGCTGCAAAAGAGCTATGCCAGCAAGGTCAAGCTGATCTACATCGACCCGCCGTACAACACCGGCAAGGATTTTGTGTACCCGGACAATTTTCAGGACAACATCAAAAACTATCTGGAATTGACCGGGCAGATCGAAGGCGGACAGAAATTTAGCAGCAATACCGAAGCCAGTGGGCGGTTTCACACTGATTGGCTGAATATGATCTATCCACGCTTGAAGGTGGCGAAGAGTTTGCTTAAGAAGGATGGCGTCGTTTTTATCTCGATCGACGACAATGAGCTTCATAACCTTCGCATGCTTTCGGACGAAATATTTGGCGAAGAAAATTTCGTTGCCACCGTTTCTGTTGTCAACAATATGAAAGGGCGCAACGATAAAAAGCACATCGCCGCTTGTCACGAATACGTTGTTGTCTACGCAAATCCTGGTTTTGTTTCTAACGGCCTACCGCTGACTGAGGCGCAACGCGCCGCATTCAAGTACGAGGACGAAAATGGTCAAAAATATGCACTTCGAGACCTGAGGAAGCGCGGCGGCCCGGATCGTCGCGAGGATCGCCCCAAGATGTATTTCCCTATTTATTGGGATGAGGTGACTGGCATATGTTCGTTGAGTCGAAAAAGCGACGCCGATGTCGAAATTTTCCCTCTGCGTGGAGACGGTTCTGAAGGGTGCTGGCGCTGGGGATATGAAAAGGTGGAGCAGCATCTGGATTGGATGCACGCCAAGCGATCTGGCGTAGTGGCCGGTTGGATGTTGATCATCGGCTGTATCTTGATCCGTCGATTGCAGTAGATGATGCCGATGATGAGCCTGATGATGACGAAGACGAGGCCATTGAGCGCACTTCGAAGCCGAAGTCGGTGTGGTTTGGCGGCGAATTTTCAACCGATAGTGCAAAGCGAGCATTGAAAGAGTTGATTCCGGGAGAATCATTCGATTTCCCTAAATCAATCGATTTTCTTCGTACCTGCGTACTGCTTGGTTCGAGTGGGAATGACCTTGTTGCCGACCTTTTTGCGGGTTCTGCAGCAGCGGGACAAGCAGTGATGCAGCAAAACGCAATCGACGGTTCTGCGCGACGCATCCTGACAATTCAACTTCCTGAACCGTTGAGTCCAGCTGAAAAGAACCAGAAGGCAGCCGCCACGGTATGCGACAAGCCTGGACTTAAGCGAAACATCGCTGAGTTGACGAAAGAACGTCTACGTCGTGCTGGAGCCAAGATTAAAGCGGACAATCCACTGTTTGTGGGCGACACGGGTTTCCGCGTCTTCAAACTCGATACTTCCAACATTCGCGCTTGGAATCCGAAGCCTGATGACCTGGAAGCCACGCTGCTCGATCATCAGGATCACCTACTTGAAGGCCGCAGCGAGGCTGATGTGCTCTATGAGCTGTTGCTCAAACTAGGCCTCGACCTATGCGTACCCATCGAAAAGCGCCGCATCGAAGGGCTTGATGTGCATGCCGTGGGCGGCGGCGTGCTGCTGGCTTGCCTGGCCGAAAAGATCACCCGTGAGCAGGTGGAGCCACTGGCCCAGGGCATCATTGCTTGGCACAAGGAACTCGCACCCGCTGGCCCGGCTGGAAAAGAAAGCACCTGCGTGTTCCGCGACAGCGCCTTTGCCGACGACGTGGCCAAAACCAATCTCGCCGCCATTCTGGAGCAGCACGGCATCCAGAACGTTCGCAGCTTGTAAGGGGCTCGCCATGACAAATTATCAGGACATAGAATTTGCACGCACGCCAGTGCGCCCGAAGGGTAGCGCACACGGAGGTGCGCTATGAAACTGCACTTCGAGCCCAACCTCGACTACCAGATGCAGGCCATCGAGGCTGTATGCGATCTTTTCCGTGGTCAGGAGGTCTGCCGCACCGAATTCACGGTGACCATGAAATGCCCGATGACGCGCAGATGTCACTGGGCGTGGCGCAGTCCGACCTTGGCGTCGGCAACCGCTTGACGTTGCTCGACGACGAGTTGCTCAAGAATCTGGCTGACATCCAGTTGCGCGGTGGCCTGCCGCCTTCTGACGCACTGACGTCCGGCGACTTCACGGTGGAAATGGAGACCGGCACCGGCAAGACCTATGTCTATCTACGCTCGATTTTCGAGCTGAACAAACGCTACGGCTTCACCAAGTTCGTGATCGTGGTGCCGTCGATAGCTATCAAAGAAGGCGTCTACAAAACCCTGCAAATCACCGAGGAGCACTTCAAGGGCCTCTACGCGGGCGTGCCCTTCGATTACTTCCTGTACGACTCGGCCAAGCCCGGGCCGGTGCGCAACTTCGCCACCAGCGCCAACATCCAGATCATGGTGGTGACGGTGGGCGCCATCAACAAGAAGGATGTGAACAACCTCTACAAAGAGAGCGAGAAAACCGGCGGCGAGAAGCCCATCGACCTGATCAAGGCAACCCGGCCGATCATCATCGTGGATGAACCGCAAAGCGTGGACGGCGGCCTGGAAGGCCGTGGCAAGGAAGCACTGGACGCCATGAACCCGCTCTGCACGCTGCGCTACTCCGCCACCCATGTGGACAAGCACCACATGGTGTTCCGCCTGGATGCCGTGGATGCGTACGAGCGCAAGCTGGTCAAGCAGATCGAGGTGGCATCGGCCACGGTTGAGGATGCGCACAACAAACCTTTCGTGCGCCTGGTGAAGGTGGAAAACAAGCGTGGCCGCATCAGCGCCAAGGTCGAGCTGGATAAACAGGCCGCCACTTGCGTGCAGCGGGTTGAGGTGACGGTCAGCGATGGCGACGACCTTCAGCAGAGCGCCGATGGCCGCGCGACCTACGCCGATTTTCGGGTGGGCGAGATCAATACGGCGAAGGGCGAAGAGTTCATGGAGCTGCGCTATCCCGGTGGCGAAGTGTTCTTGCAGCCTGGCCAGGCCCACGGTGATGTGGATGCGCTGGCCGTGCAACGCGAGATGATTCGCCGCACGATCAAGGAACACCTGGACAAGGAAAAGCACCTGCACCCATTGGGGATCAAGGTGTTGAGCCTGTTCTTCATCGACGCGGTGGACAAGTACCGTCAATACGATGCGGACGGCCAGCCGGTCAAGGGCGTGTATGCACAGATGTTCGAGGAAGAATATCGCCGTGCCGCCAAGTTGCCGGCCTACCAGAGCCTGTTTGCCGAGATCGACCTGGAGTCCGCCGCCGAGGAAGTGCACAACGGCTATTTCTCCATCGACAAGAAGGGCGGCTGGACCGACACCGCCGAGAACAATGCGAGTAACCGGGAGAATGCCGAGCGGGCCTACAACCTGATCATGAAGGAGAAGGAGAAGCTACTGTCCTTCGCGACACCGCTGAAGTTCATCTTCTCCCATTCCGCGCTCAAGGAAGGCTGGGATAACCCCAACGTGTTCCAGATTTGCACGTTGCGCGATATTCAGACCGAGCGCGAGCGCCGCCAGACCATTGGCCGCGGCCTGCGCCTGTGCGTCAACCAGGATGGCGAGCGCGTACGCGGCTTCGAGGTCAACACCCTGACCGTGGTGGCCACGGAAAATTACGAACAGTTCGCCGAGAACCTGCAGAAGGAAATCGAGAAAGACACGGGCATCCGCTTTGGCATCGTGGAGCAGCACCAATTTGCCGCCATTGCCGTGACCGGCGCTGATGGGCATGCCGCACCGCTGGGCATGGAGCAATCGAAGGCACTGTGGGAGCACTTGAAAGCTGCCGGCCATATCGATGCAAAAGGCAAGGTGCAGGATTCACTAAAAACGGCGCTGAAGAACGGCAGCTTGGAACTGCCACCTGAGTTCGATGCGCAAAAGAGCCAGATTTCCGAACTGCTGCGCAAGGTGTCCGGCCGGCTGGATATCAAGAATGCCGATGAGCGCAGGCAAGTGCCGCTGCGCAAGGGCAAGGATGGGAAGGCCGTTTATCTTAGCGACGAGTTCAAGGCGCTGTGGGACCGCATCAAGCACCAGACGACGTACCGGGTGCAGTTCGATAACGCCAAGTTGGTGACGGATTGCATCGCAGCCTTGCAGAAGGCCCCGGTTATTGCCAAGGCACGGCTGCAATGGCGCAAGGCCGACATCTCTATCGGCAAGGCGGGTGTCGCCGCGACGGAGAAAGTGGGCGCGGCGACTGTGGTGCTGGACGAGGCTGATATCGAGCTGCCGGATTTGCTGACCGACCTGCAAAATCGCACCCAACTCACCAGGCGCACCATCGTCAGCATCCTGACGAGAAGCGGACGCTTGGACGACTTCAAGCGCAATCCGCAGCAGTTCATCGAATTGACCGCCGAAATCATCAACCGCTGCAAGCGTTTGGCCCTGGTCGATGGCATCAAGTACCAAAAGCTCGGCGACCAACACGTCTATGCGCAAGAGCTGTTCGAGAAGGAAGAGCTCACCGGCTATCTCAAAAACATGCTGCTGGATACGCAGAAGTCGATCTACGAGCACGTGGTGTACGACTCGACCACCGAGCGGGACTTCGCCGATGGGCTGGAGAAGAACGACGCCATCAAGCTCTACGCCAAGCTGCCAGGCTGGTTCAAAGTGCCTACGCCGCTGGGCACCTACAACCCCGACTGGGCCGTATTGGTGGAAGAAGACGGCACTCAGCACCTGTACTTTTTGGTGGAAACCAAGAGCAGCCTGTTCACCGATGACCTGCGCGACAAGGAAAGCGCCAAGATCGAATGCGGCAAGGCGCATTTCACTGCACTGGGGGTCGGTGAGAACCCTGCCCGGTATGTGGTTGCGCGCTCGGTTGACGATCTTTTGACCGTGGCGGCAAAGGGGTAGGTCCCGCCCCGGCGAACGACGCTGGCCGCTCTCCAGGCTCCCAAATCAGCGCAGGTGCAAGCCGCAACAGGGTGAGCGAGTGGGGCCAGCCGGTCAAACTGGTCACGGTCGCGCGCCAGATCGCTTTCCCATCGGGCGTCGGCTACAACATGCCGTGGTCCTGGAGCACGTTGCACGACGATGTTGTTCGCTGGGATGCCATCGACGCCTTGGGACAGCTGGTGCGCTCGCAGCTTGCCCGAGATTGTCTTGCCCACCAGCCATATTGCATCCTCGGTGAGCCAGCCGTCGGAGGCTGGTTCAGTTTCAGCTCGTCTTTGAGCAGGTAGCGCAGCCCGTTGACCAGCTTGTGTTGGAGCGAGTGCTTGGGCGCGGCCATCGCGCGCGTGGGATCGCCGCCCAGCTCCTGGGCGACAGAGGCGCGGTCTGCCCGTACGACCAGCTCGCCCAGCGCCCCGGCGTACTCGCACTGCCCGGCCAGTAGGTAGAGCAGCGGTGGCCACAGGGACGGATAGCCACTGAGCCAGTCCAGCAGATCGCGGTCGAGCAGTTACCGATACAGCAGTCCTGACGCGGCGCTGTGGAACTGATATTCGCGATCTTGGCGGTAGCGGAAGCGGTAAGGCTGGTGCAACTGGCCGTTGCAGCGATCAGCACCCCGTGCGCTACGCCTATTGAGAGTAGCCAACGAGATCAATGGGCTGCACATCCATCAAATGAGCATAGGGCAACACCGGGAGGAATTTCTTGCGCAGAGTATTAACGTAAGAGCGGTACAAATCTCGCGTCTTGTCCTTGATCTGGCGGGGTGCTGGGACGGCGTTGCAAGGGTCGGCGACGTGGTATGGCTTTCATCCTTATCCCCTTCCGAATCGCGTTCGATAGCGTCTGAATTTTCAGGTTGGTTGTGCGTTTGATTAAGCTGATTTACTACGCTTACGGTTCGCCATTCTGCTTGGGACCGCAACCCCACTTGTGGTACCACCAGTGTAATGTAGCCACAATTAATCTAGACAACAAATGTAAACCAACCGCCTCGTCTGAATTTTGAACAGACAGCGAAATTGATTTTCGGATCTATGATGTTCTGACGTCTCTTACAGCTGTGAGGCTAGTGCGCCGATTCCAGATGATTTTACGGGCTGGCACTTCGTCTAAATCGGAGAGGTCGACTTCGTAGCCCACATGGCTCCGGTCGGGCGACCCAAACAAGGGTCGAGCTCGCGCTCGTCAAAACCAGTGCACCCCGAGGAGCAAAGCTGGCGACCCCAACGGCCTGAACACACAAGCGATATTGCCGATGGATCAACTATATTCAATGTGAGAGCGCGATTACAGCTGTTTCCTTACTGCCCCAAAGAGATTCGCTTGAATGGCCATCAAATCCCGCCGGAGCCTTGTGTTCGTCCTCGTTAGCAGTTGCGCGTTTAATTCTGGAAGAAAACGTAATGCCGCGGGTGAAATACTGGATTACAGTTCCCGAATGAGAGCACTCAATTTTCCAAGTTTGCCCTGTTAATTACATTGTTCGAACTAGCCGAATTGGCTTTTTATCAGTTTTCCAATGGGATCGCAGGCCGCACGCAAAAGCAAGGGTAAGCAATAGTAGGCACTTTTAATGTTTTCTCACCCGCGGGCTCGGTGCCACCGCAGATTGCTCGCGATGCAATTTGCCGCACTATTCTTCAAGCAGGTGACCATGCCAAGGGTCAAGGGCACGCTGCACCCGATTGAGGCCATATTGATTGGCCTTGTATCTATCGCTTGGAATGCAACATCATTTAAAGCATGCCATGAGCACTGCCTTCTCCCCGATAATCTCTGAATTCGAGAGTGAAGAGTCGGCGCGCAGCTACGGCCGCTGGTTCCGCGCCAAGTTCTAAGCGAGTGTTGATGACCCTTGGCCTTCCATTCCACACGATCAAGCGATCGCTGAAGTGTCCCGGAAGGTGGACGAGAGGCGAGGCCAAGCCCCACCGCACAGCCGCTGCACCGCCCTCCCGTCCGTCTAGGGAAACTAAACAGGTCTTCCGTTCTGCAATGCAGATGCGCTCGATGACTCGCATCGCACCGTCGACTAGATTGCCCGGATCGTCGTCATGCCGCCGTCACCCTATCTGAGCAAATTGGCGCCGATGCTCGGGCCATCTCAGATCACCCGTACATTTCCCGCACGGCCGACTGATCGATACTCAGAGTCGACCTTGCCATATTGCGTTTGCTCGCCAATCACTCTGCCCCCCGGAACAACTCCGCGGACTCCGGATAAAAGGATTTGGCGGCGCAATCCACTTAGACCAGTCGCGTGTTGAGACAGCATTACGGTAGCCGCAGCCGGGAAGGAATGCACCCAGCGAGGCTTGCTTTACCTAGACTGCCTGACGCCCCGTGCAGCCTTAGAGGACATTTGCGCACATTCCGCCATTCGGCCGCCGGACGACGATGATTTGTTCGTTCCGGACAGCGAAGGAGAGGGTATCGAGCGCATGTACGTGCCGTGACCACAGGCCAATTTCACGCGTGAAACCAGATAAGTGGATCGGACTTCCTTGGTGCTCTGAAGTTTCACGCGTGAAACTCATCCGCTACAGGAAAGAGCAAGCTACCAGTCGAATCGATATAGCCTGTCAGGCGGTTTGATGCGTGAAACCTATCAGCCCCAGGTAAAACCTAACTACTGGCCGGTTCAATATGGCGATATCGCACGACTCCGCGAAAACACCGACTCTTGGGGCTGAGGTCGGAGTTTCACGCGTGAAACCGCTCCGAGCGGATCGGATGCGAGGGCCCTCCTGGGGCGACTCAGGTGGCGCGTAAGCAGGCCCGCCTGTCGAAATACTTCACCCAGAGAATTCAGATTGACGCGAAATCAATTCGGAGCAGCTCTTTTCCGCCTTAAGTGGTGGTATCGGAGTAAAGACCCACCGCCGCCGCGAAGAAAAGTTGCTAACGTCCCCTTGGTTGGTTTTCAACGCAACGTGCGCGCGTAAAGCGGGCGCGTTGCGTTCTGCGGCGGGAGGCCAACCGACTGAAAAACTCACCGCTCTGCTTCGAGCTTCACGGCAAACCGTGCGAGCCACGGATCTATCTAGATCCTGCAGCTCGTGAAGCAAGTAGCTCGTGGCCCCAGCAGCGTCGTAAACCTGCTTCATATGGACACCACGGGGCCCTGGAAAGCACTCCCGAACATGCCGACGAAACGCTCTGTACGTACCTGGTCGCAAGGTGACAATCAAGTGCAAGTGCGGGCAGAGAGTGGCCCTGTGGGTGCCGACAGTCTTCACATACTCCCAATGAATACCTGCACGGCGCAGCCGATCGGCCAGCGCCTTGCAGGCCCGCTTGAGTTCTTTGAACTGGTCAGCTAGCGGTCGACCGTGCCACTTCCGGTCAAGCGTCAGCGTCATTGTGTAGACCTTCAGTCCGGCACATTGGCCCGCAACGATCCCGGCTAGAGCTCGGGAGTAGTAGGCTGCCACTCTGCTTTGTAGCTGCCGGCGAAAGGCGGCGTTGAGGTCTACTTTGATGTCGCGACTTTTGGCAAAGGCATCGCGCGCCAGGGCGTCGTTCCGTTGAACCGCTCTCACGCAACGTAGGCGATGGTGCGTGCTGCAATAGCGACGGGTACGGCCGAACATAGGATTGCCCTCGGTATCGAAGGACTTAAGCACTGCTGTCCTGAATCCGCTGGCGCGAATGCTGTCGTGAAAGGCCATAACGGCTCGCGCCGTGTCGACCATCTTCCTACTGCGTCCGAGCGCCGTCAGACGCCGATGCACCGCGAAGACCGAATCTGACTGCTCGGATTTCTCTCTGCGTCTTGTTTTCTTGCTAGTACGTTGAGCATGGACTACTGCCTGGCTTTCGGCGGCCGCCCTTCTCTCTGCTGCAGCTTGTGCATGATCGGCGTGGGCCTTGCGCCAAATTTCGGTAACCATCTCGATGGCGGCTGCTCCCCAGGATTTAGCCCAGGCTGGCGCCGGGTTGGCAGCCAAACTCTTGGCTGCGGCAGGCCTACAGCTTCGACCAGAACTGCTTGCGAGCGGCCAATCGCCACCAGTAGAATTGCCATACGACATAGAAGCTCCCATCTTCTGTGTCCACACCAGCATGACGTAGCTGCCATGCCAAGAAGGGCCCACTCCTGCCAGAGCGGGCCTTTCGCTTTAGGGTGACTGTTACTCGACAGTGAAGGTCATAGCAGGGCATTTGGCGTCGATCCAGGACATGATCGTCTCCCGGCGCCAATACGGCGTAGTCCCGAGCTTGTGCGGCGCGGGCAAGTATCCGTCGTCCACCCAACGGTGCAGCGTAGACTTAGTGATATCCAAGCCGCACATCAGGTCGGCCCGGTTCAGTAGCTCGGCATCAGGGAACGTCCGGGGTTTGCGAGGGGCGGGGCGCTTGGTGGATGACATGGTCTGACTGAGTAAGTTGCGATGAGTCAATGAAACCATGCACCCCATGAGTGCTCAAGGCAAAACCGATCACATTTGGAAGAAATCTGCCTCGTCGAGATAGAGCGTCAGGAATTTGGATGAAGGATGTCCCCAGCACGTCCCCGCGGACTGGCGCCTTTCCTGAGACCCGCTTAGAATAAGGCCCTGAGAGCATTTTGGTGTGCAGGCCCCGGGCACCAGAATTCCTCATGTGACGCGCGTTAAACACGCTTCGTCCAGCATCGCATCATCCCCTCCAAGCATTGCCCTCCTCGGGCTTAGACGGCCATACCCCCCGGCTAATGCCCCGCGCGAGGGGCATTGGTACGCACTGCAATGCAGTGCAGTGCTCACGCACCCAGCTAAAAAAGAGCGCCATGAAATAGCGCACCTACTTTTTATCTCCGGTCAGAGCCATGTAGCAGCCCGCGTAGCCCAAGTTCTCGAACTCATCTACAGCTTTCGATTTCCGTTCGGCCGACTCGTAGGACGGAACCCGGAACGCCTGCTCAATGAAGAGCATTTTGATGCCCTTCATGTACTCGTCCTCTGTTCTGGATGCGTCTTCCATAAGCTGCCTCATGGATGCGCCATGCTGACGCTTTTCCATAATTCCTCGCGCAATAGATGATGAGATTGCGCACTCCTTCATGATCTCGTCAGACGAGGGAGCCGCGACAGCGTTCGAAGATAAAGCAACCGCACACGCGAGCTGGGCGAAGAACCAATTATTTATTTTGACCATTGATGGCCTCTCCTTGTGAGGCGTCGAGTTTACTAGTCGCAACCTGCTAAACGAAAACCCCTTACGGAGACCCCACTCAAAGCTTCGCTCTGCTTTTTAGCCGCTAAAACCGCTGTTGCGATAAGCTTGCCTCCACTCGCCCACCGCACCGTGGACATTCATTTTGACAAGCACCGGGGGCTCTCCGATGGCAATCAAAGCCGTAGCGTTTGACGTGTTTGGGACATTGGTCCATATCCAGCGGCCTACTCGCCCGTTTCGAAAGTTGGTCCGTCTGCTGCATGAAGCCGGTCGTCGGCGGCAGCGTGACGACGGGGTTCGGGCGATGAGCAATGTGTTGGACCTCAGGCAAGCGGCAAGCTTGTTTGGCGGGATGGTTAGTGAAGAAGATTTGTGTGGGTTGGAGGCCGAGTTGCATGAGGAGATCCAGTCGATCTCACTCTTTGACGATGCCATTCCCACCCTGACTGCTCTGAAAGACCGAGGCATCAAAGTAGCGCTCTGCTCAAACCTTGCCGCGCCGTATGGGCCGCCGGTGCTGAAACTGTTGCCCGTCCAGCCGGACTTTTGCGCCTGGTCGTACGAAGCTAACGCAGTGAAGCCGCAGCCGCAGATCTATCAATACCTTTGTGAGGGTATTGGCTGCCGGCCGGATGAGGTCTTGATGATCGGTGACACCGTCGATGCCGATATGATCGGCCCGCGAAAATTCGGTATGCAGGGATACCACTTGAATCGCCAGGCAGCCACGCCAGCTAGCGGCGATTCTCTGCGTTCGCTAAGTGATGTGCTGAATTTTGTTTAACTAATTCTTTTCAACTGATCGGCCGCGTCCCCTCCCAATGACCACCACCCCCTACCGGGATTACCTCTTCGGCCTGATCATCTCGATTGCCCTGGCCGGGTGGCTGGCATTCCTTGGCCTTACCGCCGCGTTAACTCCCGATCTGGGCTGGAGCATCGTCGCCCTTCTTACTGCCGCAATCTGGGTGGGCGGGCCACTGGCCATCCTGCTGATCATCGTCTGGCTCTACTACCTTTCTCGCGATCGGGGCCGTGTGCCCGGCCGGGTCCATGCCTGGTTGTTCTTGCCTACGCTGATCGCCATGCTGATTTACCCGGCCAGCGAATCGTTCGAAAAATCCAAACGCGAGCGCTTTAGCGATGCGCATCCCTATATTGCCGAAACGCACGTCAACCTTAGCGGCAAAGATCTGTGGATTGACACCACGCCTTACGCCACCACGTCGTCGGGTGCAGGGCCAAGAATGCCGTTTGCGGCCGCTGAATCGCAGCAGTTCATGGTGTTCAATCGATATCCCAGCCCGGCCGCGACGCAGCCTTTTCCGTATGACGGCACGCGCTTGCGCGAGGATATCGCGCAGTACAGATATCTTTCTGCGTCGGGCGATGCTGTCGCCGCATCGTTGCCGTTGACGCGTCTTGCTTACCCGGACGTGGCGCGCTTTTCATCGGCGCTGAATACGCCGGATAGATCGATGTTGCGGTATCTGTATTTTCATTATCCCGACCGTGTCGAGGTTGCCCCTGTGCTGAACCGTTTGGCGGGGATGACGGAGCAGCGTCTTGATCGAAAGGGGCAGCACGGGCTGGTGTTGCTCAGTGCGGTCAATTACACCAGCAGCGCTATCGCTCGGCTTGAAGTGAATGGTCAGACGCTGGATATCGGCGACCGCGCGCTTGTTTCCGTCGCGCCGTTGCCGGCCGCCTGCCATGATTTTGCGCGGCCTATCGGTGCGGCGTTTATTATGCTTAGCCGGCCACTGGCGCTGCGGTGGCAAACGACTGGCGCGCCGGGAACGCCGGAAACGCCGGAAGCGCCTGAACCCAGCAGCACTGCCAACGCCGCCCACCCGTGGCACACCGCAACGCTGCACGCGCCCGCATTTCGACATCCTGAACCCGTTGACGGAGAATCCACGCTGATGCGTCTACAGCTGTATTTCCTGCCTGACGGCACGGTCGAAGTGGAACGCTTTGTGCAGGTACATTTGCCGAAAGACAAACTAGGCATACGCGCCACCGGCGTACCCGCACGCGCGGCCCCTTATGCAAGCTGCGGCGGCGCATACAGTACCTACAACCCGCAAACCGTGCCGCTGCTGGCAAACTAGACATACCGTCAAACTGCACACCGTTGATAAAGATCATCATGACCCATGCATTGCTTCGGATAGGCTTATGCGCAATATGAAAGGCAAGTCCTCGTCCACCACGGAAGGCTATTTGTTTTCTGATCAGATAGGTCACCTGCTGCGGCGTGTCTATCAGCGTCACACCGCTTTGTTTCAGCACTACATCCCCGACTCTCAGCTCACCGCCGCGCAGTTTGTCGTGCTGTGTTCGGTGCGGGATAACGGTGCAAGTTCACTGGCGGACCTGGTCAAGGCGACGGTCATTGACCAAGCTACGGTGCGCGGCGTGGTGGACAGGTTGAAGCAGCGCGAATTGGTGCAGGTGGATCACGACCCGGTTGACCGGCGCAAAGTGGTTATCAACCTGACGCCCGTCGGGCAAGCGCTGGTGCAAGAGATGGAACCGTTTGCCAAGCAGATCACGGAAAGCACCTACGGCAATCTGAACCCGGCCGAGCGCGTGGCGCTGCATTTTCTGCTGACCAAAATGTTGAACGGCGACGAACAGGCCTGAGCTGTTCGCCGCCGTTCCCGGCACCACGCCGGCGCTATTCACGCCGGCGGTACCCCCGATTTACACCACCATCAATCCAGCGCGCGGTTGCGCGACTCCACGTCTACCGACCAGATCGACACGGCGCCCGCCAGCAACATGCTGGACAGCACGACTAGCGACAGCGTGAAGTGGCTGGTCATGATGGGCGCGATGATGGCCGGGGCGAACAGCCCGCCAAAACGCGCCACCGCGCCCGCCATGCCCATGCCGCTGGCGCGCAAGTCCGTTGGGTAGACCTCGGGCGTGAACGCATACAGCGCGCCCCACGTGCCCAGCAGCGAAAAGCTCATCAGCAAGGTGGAACCGATCACCACGGCGGGGTCGGTGCCCAGGCTGTACAGCATGCAGCCTACCGCGCTCAAAATCAGGAAGCCGACCAGCGTGGGCTTGCGGCCCCAGCGTTCGACGCCATAGGCAGACAGCGCAAAACCAGGCAATTGCACCAACGCCAGCAGCACCAGGAATTCCTGGCCGCGCATGAAGGCAAAGCCGGCGGTGCTGAGCTTGATGGGCAGGTACACGAAGACGCCGTAGTACGCGATGGAGATCAGCGCCCATGCCAGAAGCAACCCGATGCTGCGGCGGCGGTAGCTGGGCGAGAACAAGGCGAACATGGATTTGTTGACGGGCGTTTCCGGTTGCAGCGCGGGCACTTCGATGTTGCGCTGGTTGACGCGCGCGACGCGTTCCAGCACTTTGCGCGCCTGGTCGGATTTGCCGTTGCGGTTCAGGTACATCGGCGATTCCGGGATGTAGAACCGCAGCACCACGCCGATCAGTGCGGGCAGGCCGGTGACGAAAAAGATCACGCGCCAGGCGTCATCGCCCCACGACACCGCCGCCAGCGCCAGCAGCGCCAGGAAGATGGTGCCCACGGCCCAGAACGATTCCAGCAGCACCAGCCAGCGGCCACGGCGATCGCTGGGCAGGAACTCGGCCATCATCGTGTAGTCCACCGGCAACGTGCCGCCCACGCCGATGCCCGTCAGGAAACGCAAGAGCAGCAGCCACGTGAACTCAGGCGCGAAGGCCGAAGCCACGCCCGCGCAGGCGTCGATGACCACCGCGATCATCAGGACGGGTCGCCGGCCGATGCGGTCGGCCATCCGGCCGAAGACGAACGCGCCGATCAACATGCCGATGAAGAAGAACGTGCCGCTTTGCAGCGCTTGGGGCACGGTGATGCCAAAGGTCTTGGCGATGGACGGCGCGGAAAAGCCGATGGACAGCACCTGCATGGCGTCGGCCATCCAGACCAGGCCAAATATCACAAAGAGCCGATACTGGAACTTGCCGACGCCGGCCACCTGAATGGCCTTGTCCACGGATACCAATGAAGCTGACATAGATGAAACCCCTTGATGTGATCATCACTAAAGCCGCACGCGTTATGGCCGCGTTTTCCTTAATTCAGCTCCGCATGGTTGCGTAGCTGTTTAATCGTCGTGCCGGGATCGGCCCAGGCCTCTTTGTCCGGCGCAAAACGTTCCCGCAAATAGCCCAGCAGGTCGGCGACCTGCCTGTCGTCAAGACTGTCCTTGAAGCCCGGCATGTACCCCAGCGCGTCGTCGGCGGGTTCCTGAATGCCGTGCAAGATCACCTGGATCAGGTTGTCGGGCGTGTCGGCGTGCAGGTTGGTGTTGGCGCTTAGCAAGGGCCTGGCGCCGAACAGCGTGGGCCCGCTTCCGGCCTCGTGGCAGACCGCGCAGGCGTTCTGATAGATGCGTTCACCGTTGGCGCGCCGGCCTTGCAGGGATTGGATCGTTACAGCGGCGGGCGTGGTGGCGGAGGCAGACGCAGAGGAGGTCTTGGGCGCAGCCGCGGTGTCGGTTGTGGTCTCGACCGTGGTCTTGGTCTCGGTCTTGGACGATGGCGAGGGCAACGAGGGCGAGGGCGACGGTGTCGCAGAAGCCGATGCCGAAGCCGAAGCCGATGCCGAAGCCGATGCCGAAGCCGACGCCGAAGCCGATGCCGAAGCCGATGCCGCCGACGCAGCATATTCGCCGTTGCCGTCGCCCTGCCGCTTCGGCAAGTCCAGTAAATACGTCGTGATGGCCTTGAGGTCGTTGTCCGGCAATTCTGCCAAGCCGTGGATCACGGGCGCCATCGGCCCGGCCGCCACGCCGTGGCTGGGGGAATAGCCCGTGCGCAGATACTGGAATAGTTCATCACCCGACCAGGCGCGTGGTCCGCTGGCCAGTTGGTTCAAGGCGGGCGCGGTCCAGCCTTCTGCCTCGCCCCCTGCCAGGTAATGCACGCCCTTCTTCTCCGCGCCCAGGCGGTTGCGCGGTGAATGACAAGCGGCGCAGTGGCCAACGCCCTCGACCAGATACGCACCACGCAGCCACTGCGCGCTGCGCGACGGGTCCGGCGTGAAGGGCGTGGCGTCGTGAAACAGCGCATTCCAGCCGGCCAAGAGCGGGCGCATATTGAAGGGGAAGGCCAACTGCGTCTTCGGCGGCTCGGACTTAACGGCGGGTTGCGACATCAGGTAGCCATACAACGCCTGCATGTCCGCTTCGCTCAATTTGGCATAGGCCGTGTAGGGAAATGCGGGATACAGCTGGCGGCCGTCCTGGTGCACGCCTTGGCGCATGGCGCGTTCGAACGCGGGGTAGGACCAGCGGCCGATGCCGGTGTCGTTGTCGGGCGTGATGTTGGTGGAATAGATCGTGCCGAAGGGGGTGTCCAGCGCCAGACCGCCCGCGTTGGCTTGGCCACCGGGCGCGGTGTGGCAGGCGATGCAATCCCCGGCAGCGGCGACCAGGCGGCCCCGTTCGATGGCCCGCATGGAATACAGGGAAACGTCGGGGCCAGCCGTCAAAGGCAACGCAGGCTTGATGGGCCACAGCGCGGCGACCATGCCGGCCAGACCGGCGACGCCGGCCGCGAGCCACACGCCGGCTCGCGCCAGACGCCCCCGCGCCGACGTGCCCCAGCTTGGTCGCCCATGGTCTTGCAACGCCAAGCGCAACGCCTCGGTGTCGAACGGCGCTTGCCGCAGGCGCACGCCGGTTGCGTTATGGATGGCGTTGGCGATGGCGGCGGCGGCGGGCAAGGTGACCACGCCGTCCACGGCCAGACGACCTTGTGTGACGTCGCCGTCCGCGACGTCTCCCGCCGCGAGGGGCAGCATCGCGCCGTCGCTCCCTTCGTAGGGGCGTACGGCCCGGCCTGGCGCGTCATCCTTGAATGACGGGCTGACCCAATCGTCAAACGCCGGCGGCCCCGCCAGCAGACGGCGCGCGTTATCCAGCAGCCATGGCGTTTGCTGTTCGATATGGGCGTGTACGGGCGCGCCTTGCGCCGGTTGCAGGCGCTGGCTGTCGTGGCCGGCGACCACGCGGGTGACTTCGACCTGACCGGTCTGGGCGCGCACGGATACCTCGGCCACCCAGGCGCTCCACACCATGCGAGCGGCGCCGTCGTCATCCACGCATTGCACTTGTGCGGTGGCGAAGCCCGTGCCATGCAGCAGGCCCGCGCTGGGCGCTGGGGCGGCGTCGGTGTTTGTGTTTGCGTTTGCGTTTGCGCTTGCGCCTGCGTCTGCGCCTGCTCCGGCGCCGGCGCCGGTGTTTAATCTTGCGCGACTCACGACTTGGCGCGCCAGCTCGCGGCCCTTGCCTTCGGGCAGGTGTTCCACGCGCCACGAGATGGGATCTTTGCCGTGGGCCAGCGCGGCTTCATGCCATTGGCTTTCTTGCGCAAAGACTTGCGCGGCGTTCAATTCATCCACACTGGCGCGCAACGGGGGCAGCGCCCGCCGGGGCGACGTTACGAGTGCGCCGCATACCGTCGCCTGTGCCGACGCGCCTGCCAGCGCGGGCTGGCTCAACAGCCGCGCCAGGCTCGGGCGCACCGCCCAGGGTGCATCGGACCGCAACGACGCGGCGCCGGCAACGGCGCGCGAGTCGGGTTGTGGCGCGAAGGCAGTGGCGTTGGTGGCCGATGCGTTGGCGGCCGAGGCGTTGGTGACCGAGGCGTTGGTGGCCGAGGCGTTCGAGGTGTCGGCGTTTGAAGCCCATGCATTCAAAGCAGCAGCATTCGAAGCACCTGCATTCGAAGCACCTGCATTCGAAGCACCTGCGTTCAAAGCAGCAGCGTCCCAACCCGCCGAGTCGAACGTCGCATCATCGACCGGCAGACGCAGCACCAACTCTTCAGCAACACCCGACCGGCAGGCCACGCACACCGGCCGGCCCACTGCTTGCGACAGCAGCGCGGCGTCGGCAGCGGCGTCCATCAAGTCCAGCGGATGCACCGCATCGTGGCCTTCGGAGACCGCCCCGTCGATCGTCGCATGCACCGTGACGCGGATCGTCTCTTGCGCTTGTTGCAGCAGCGCCGCCAGCTCGCGGCGTATCTGAGCTTGCGTGCCCGGCCTGCATGGCGGCAGCCACACGCCGGCATGTCCGTTCAGCGCCCATACCGTCGCCCGAGCACCGGCTGGCGCTTCAAAGGACGGCAGGCACAGGCCATAGCGAATTTCGTCCGAATCCGCGACATCATCACGTGGCGTCTGGACTGAATCCGGCGCTTGCCATACGGGCGCCAAGGCCATGGCCGCCTGCCTGGCATGAACCGGCGACACGGCGACGACGCCCGCGAAGTGTGTGTGCCGAACCACCGTCACAACGCCAGACAGCGCGCGCGCCTGATCCCACTGCGCCTGCTGCAAGACGCTGCCGCGATACCGCGCGCCATCCCACAGCACGGCAGGCGGACGCAAGGCCACGCCGTGCAGCAGGTCCGCGGGCAGGCCCAGGTGGTGCAGCGGTGACCCCAGCGCGTCCTGGCTCATCGCGCGGGTCCGCCATCCGCAAGATCAACACCGCCCGCAACATCCGCGACAGCCGCGACACCCACAACACCCACAACACCAACACTTTTCGTCCGCAACTGAACCGCCCGCAGCGCCGCCTGCATGATTTCCACATGCGTGCCGCAGCGGCACAGGTTGTGATGCAGTTCGCTGCGCAGCGCGTCTTGCGTGGGGGCAGGATTGCGGCGCAGCAGTGCTTCCACCGTCATGATCATGCCGTTCAGGCAGTACCCGCACTGGGCTGCCTGGCAATCGATAAATGCTTGCTGCGTCGTGCCCGGTTGCTGACGCGTGCCCAAGCCTTCCAGCGTGACCACCGCCCTGCCCTGCGCGGCCCGCACCGGGATCACGCACGACCGCGCGGCCACGCCGTCGATCAATACCGTGCACGCGCCGCACTCGCCCAGGCCACAGCCATACTTCGGCCCGTTCAGCGCCAGGTCGTTGCGCAGCACATGCAGCAGCGCCGTGTCGGGCGCGGCCGGCACGGTGCACTCGACGCCGTTGACGTTCAAGCGGATCGGCTGAGTAGCGCGGCAGGAATTGACGGTGGGTCCCATAAGGCGTGGCGCGTGGTCGCAGTTCGAAAAGTACGAAGGTTGCCGCGACACGGGACTAGGGGCAAGCCCCCTGGCACGCGCGGCGGACAGATCCTCAGGCCGCGGCTCTCGTTTTGGGGTCTACCAGCGGCTCGTTGAACACGTCATACCCAAAGCACCACGACGGATCTTCATTCGTGCGCAACCAGGTGTTGTCGTGCGAAATGCGTTGCACCTTGCTCGCGCGTTCGGCGCGGTTGGCTTCGTACAGCGCAAAGGCCAGCTCATGGTTCTGCACGCCCACTTCCTGGAAGCAGCGCGCCAGCATGGCGCCATCTTCAATGGCCATGGCCGCGCCTTGCGCCATGTGCGGCTTCATGGGGTGGCAGGCATCGCCCAGCAACACCAGGCGGCCACGGCTCCAGAGCGGCAGCGGGTCACGTTCCAGCAGCGACCACTTGGTGACGTCCACCGTGGCGTCGATCAGCGCCTGCACGGTAGGGTGCCAGCCGCTGAACGCTTCGCGCATTTCATCCTTGCTGCTGGGCAGCCAACGGTCGTTCAAGTCCCAGTGTTCCACCGGCACACCCGTCACGTAGTAGAGCTCGTCGGCCTTGCTGGTAACGAAGTACACCATCATGTGGCGATCATCGCTCCACCATTTGACGCAGGAATCGAAGGGCAGCATGCCGGGCTTGGTCCGCGGCGTGGGGAACACGGCGCGGTGCGCCAGATAGCCCGCGTACTTGGGCAGCTCTGGCCCCAGCAGTTCTTCGCGAATGCGGGAATTGACCCCGTCGGCGCCGATCACGATGTCCGCCTCTTCCGAGGTGCCGTCGGCAAAGTGCATCAGCACCACGTCGCCGCGATCTTCCACGCGAGTCAGGCTCTTGTCGTACGCCACCACGTGCTTGGGCAAGGCGTCGACCAGCAAGGCATGGAAGTCGCCCCGGTGCACGGTCAGGTACGACGCGCCGTATTCCTTAACGGCGTAATCGCCCAGCGGAATCTGCGCCAGGATGTCGCCGGTTTCCCAATGGCGGCTGTACCAGAAGTCCGGGTGCGAGCCCTGCGCGTTCAGCGCATCTTCGATACCGATGCGGCGCAGGATCTTCATGACGTTCGGCCCCACGTGGATACCGGCCCCCAATCGCGAAAAGCCGGGCGCCTGCTCGTAGACGCGAACGTTAAGCCCTTGCTTGAGCAGCAGCGCGGCGGTGGCGGCGCCGCCCAGGCCCGCGCCGACGATGGCGATACGAGGGGATGTAGACACGGAACTTCTCCTTGCTGGATGGTGAAAGACTGCTGAAGCCAATTCAGGAAATTATGGAGTACACGCTTAATTTATGGATACATAAAAAGATGACCCGCGCGTAAACCCGAAGGGGAATCACCAAAATAGTGCATTGCCCGCGCACACTTAGGTGAAAACCACTACAACAAGCGGGCTGGTCATCTGCGCTGCTCTTTGCAAGAATAGAGCGTATACGCTTCTTTTGAATTTATCGAAAACCCTAGGCCCGCCCTTTTTTCCAAGGCTTCTCCATGACGAAGACATTCCGTATCGGCCAGATCGTTCCCAGTTCCAACACCACGATGGAAACCGAGGTGCCCGCCATGTTGCAGGCGCATTCGTCGCTGCGCCCCAACGATCGCTTCACGTTTCATTCCAGCCGCATGCGCATGAAGAAAGTGCAGAAGGAAGAGCTGGCCGCCATGGACGCCGAAAGCGACCGCTGCGCGCTTGAACTTAGCGATGCGCGCGTCGACGTGCTGGGCTACGCCTGCCTGGTGGCCATCATGGCCATGGGGCGCGGTTACCACCGCGTGTCTCAGAAACGGCTGACCGAGCGCACCGCCGAAAACGGCGCCTCCGCGCCCGTCATCACCAGCGCGGGCGCGCTGGTCGAGGCGCTGCATGCGATGGGCGCCAAGAAAATCGCGCTGGTCGCGCCCTACATGATTCCGCTGACCGAACTGGTCATGGACTACATCGCCGCCGAAGGATTTGAAATCGTGGATTGGCGCGCGCTGGAAATTCCCGACAACCTGGACGTGGGCCGCCATGACCCGGCCAAGCTGCCGGGCATCGTCGCCGGCATGAATGTGGCCGAGGCCGATGTGATCGTGCTGTCCGCCTGCGTGCAAATGCCGTCGCTGCCCGCCGTCTCGCAAGTGGAAGCGGAAACCGGCAAGCCCGTTCTCACGGCGTCCATCGCCACCACCTACGCCATCCTGAAAGAACTGGGGCTGGACCCAGTGGTACCCGGCGCCGGCGCCCTGCTATCGGGCGCTTTCCCCTACTCCCGGAGCGCACAATGACCCAAGCCCAAGCCAATAGCACTTTTCTGTACGGCGCCAACGTCCACGCCAACGGCATCCGCCAGCACTACCTGCGTTACGGCGGCACGACAGGCGAACGCGCCGGCCGCCCCGCCGTCATCCTGATTCCCGGCATCACCAGTCCGGCCGTCACCTGGGGCTTTGTGGCTGAACACCTGGGTCGCCAGTTCGACACCTATGTGCTGGACGTGCGTGGCCGGGGCCTGTCGGCGTCCGGCCCCGAGCTGGACTACGGCCTGGACGCGCAAGCGGCTGACGTCAATGCGTTTGCCCAGGCGCTGCAACTGGCCCACTACGCGCTGGTCGGCCATTCCATGGGCGGCCGCATCGCCGTGCGCGCCGCGCGCAGCCAACCCCAGGGGCTGACTCGCCTGGTCCTCGTGGACCCCCCGGTATCCGGCCCGGGCCGCCGCCCGTACCCGGCCAATCTGCCGTGGTACGTGGACTCCATTCGCCAGGCCACGCACGGCATGAGCGCCGAGGACATGCTGGCCTTCTGCCCCACCTGGACCGAAGCCCAGCGCCAACTGCGCGCGCAATGGCTGCACACCTGCTTTGAACCGGCGATTGTGCAGAGCTTTGAAGACTTTGGCCGTGACGACATCCACGCGGACCTGCCCGCCATCAAGATCCCGATGCTGCTCGTTACCGCCGAAAAAGGCGGCGTCGTCGGCGATGACGATGTGGCCGAATGGCAGGGGCTGGCGCCGCAGACGCAGCACGTGCGCGTACCCGGCGCGGGCCACATGATTCCGTGGGACAACGAAGCCGGCTTCTACGCCGCCTTCGGCGATTTTCTTGGCAGCAAGATCGACTGATCCGCCCTTTTCCCAATCCGCTGATTCAAGGAGCCCGCCATGTCCGTCAGCGATATCGATTTGATCCACGCCTGGAAGCAGGTGCTGACGTTGTCGCGGCTTGAAGCCGGACAGATCGTCACCGTGCTGACCGGCGCCGACACGCACCCGCAAACCTTGCGCTGCGCGATCGCCGCCGCCACCGACCTGGGCGCCCGCGTCAACCGCCTGGACCTGCCGCCCGTCAACGCGGAAAAGTCCATCAGCCGCGACGCGCTGGCGTATCTGGGCGCCACGCCGCTGACGGGCAACCCGGCCGCCATCGCCGCGCTGAACGCCAGCGACCTGGTGCTGGACCTGATGACGCTGCTGTTCTCGCCCGAGCAGCACGAGATTTTGCAGACGGGCACCAAGATCCTGCTGGCCATCGAACCGCCCGAAGTGCTGTGCCGCCTGGTCCCCACCGAGGCCGACCGCACGCGCGTGCAGGCCGCCGCGCGTCGCATCGAAGCCGCCAAGCAAATGCACATCACGTCCGACGCCGGCACCGACCTGCGCTGCGAACTGGGCGAGTTTCCCGCGATATCGGAATACGGTTTCGTGGACGAACCCGGCCGCTGGGACCACTGGCCCAGCGGCTTCGTCCTGACGTGGCCCAACGAAGGGCAAAGCCAAGGCCGCGTGGTATTGGACCGTGGCGACATCCTCTTGCCCATGAAGGACTACGTGACCGATCCGATTGAACTGGTCATCGAGAACGGCTACGTCACCCGCATCAACGGCGGGCTTCAGGCAGACATCCTGAAGGAATACATGGCGGCGTATGAAGACCCGGAAGCGTATGCCGTGTCGCACATCGGCTGGGGCCTGCAACCGCGCGCGCAGTGGTCCATGCTGGCGCACTACAACAAGGAAGCGCACATCGGCATGGACGCGCGCGCCTTCGAGGGCAATTTCCTGTGGTCCATGGGCCCCAACAATGAAGCGGGCGGCAGCCGCACCACCGCCTGCCATATCGACATCCCCATGCGCCATTGCAGCGTGGCGCTGGACGGCCAGCCGATGGTGACGCGCGGCGTGGTGCAAGACGAACCCGGCCTGGCGCACGCCGCCCGCCGCAAGGACAAGAAATGAAACCTTCCAAGCAAACCATTCCCGCCGACGCCGTCGCGGGTGACATCTCGGCCTACTCGCGGCAAGGCTTCGGCACGCCGTTGCCGCTGAAGGCGCCCTTTGGCCTGCTGATCGTGGACTTCGTCAACGGCTTTGCCGACCCGGCCGTGCTGGGCGGCGGCAACATTGCGCCGGCCATTGCGCAGACGCGGCACTTGCTGGCCCACGCGCGTGAACGCGGCTGGCCGGTCGCGCACAGCCGCATCGTGTTCTCGGACGACGATGCCGACAGCAACATTTTTTGCTTGAAGGTGCCCGCGATGTTGGCCCTGAAAGAACATAGCCACAACAGCGCCATCGTGCCCGAGCTTGCCCCGGCGCCCGGCGAATACGTGGTGCGCAAAAGCACGCCGTCTGCATTCTTTGGCACCATGCTGGCGCCGTGGTTGGCGCAGCGCGGCGTGCAGACTTTGCTGGTGGCCGGCTGCGTGACCAGCGGCTGCGTGCGCGCCAGCGTGGTGGATGCCATGCAGGCGGGCTTTCGGCCGCTGGTGGTGTCCGACTGCTGCGGCGACCGCGCGCTGGGGCCGCACGAAGCCAACCTGTTCGACATGGCGCAGAAGTACGCGGCTGTCATGCCCTTGGACCACGCGCTGGCCGAGACGCGCGCGTTGGTGGATGCCCCACTGCCGGCCGCGCGCTAAGCGCGACATAATCGTCAACCGGCCCGGCCCCTCCCCTTCGCTGCCCTCATGACCCTGCCCCAGCCCCACCTACTGCCTGGCGCGCTGCTTGCCCACCCCGACGCCTTGCTGGTGGTGCGCGAGCCGTCCGCGCCGCCCAAACCCGCGCCGGGTCAGCCGGGCTCCGCCACCGAATACGTCCAGCCCACGCCCGAAATATTCGTGGCCATCGTGCGCGATGCCGGCCTGGTCGCGGGCGACACGCCGTCGCCCGGTTGGCGCGTGCTGGCATTCAACGGGCATGTGGACCTGGGCACCGGTATCCGCACGTCGCTGGCGCAGATCGTTGCCGAAGAACTGGACGTGCCCCTGTCACGGCTGGACATGGTGCTGGGCCACACCAGCGCCGCGCCCAACCAGGGGCCGACCATCGCCAGCGCCAGCATCCAGATTTCAGCCGTGCCATTGCGCCGCGCCGCCGCGCAAGCGCGCGAACATCTGCTGATGCTGGCGGCGCAGCGGCTGGGCGTGCCGCGTGACGCGCTGTGCGTGCGTGATGGCGTGGTGCAGGTGCGGGACCAGCAAGATCGCCGGCCACGCCAAGGTCGGCACGACGACGGCGATACGACGCATCACAACAATGCCGCGCCACACTTGCCGCAAGCGCTCAGCTATGGCGATCTGCTTGCCGGCCAGCACATCCGCTTGACGCTGGCCGCGCCCGACGCCCCCGTCCGCCTCAAACCCGCCAGCGAATATCGCATCGTCGGCCAGGGCGTCGCCCGCGTGGACATCCCCGCCAAGGCCACGGGCGAACTGAGCTTCGTGCACGACGTGCGCGTGCCGGGCATGCGGCATGGCCGCGTCGTGCGCCCGCCGCACCCCGGGCGCGATGCCGGCGACTTCATCGGCCAATGCCTGATCGATGTGGACCGCGCCTCCGTGGCCCATTTGCCGGGCAATGTGCAGGTGGTGGTGCAAGGCGATTTCATCGGCGTCGTGGCCGACCGCGAAGAACAGGCCATTGCCGCCATGCGCGCCCTGAAGGTCCGGTGGAAGCCCATTGCCCCCGCGCCCGACCTGAGCGACGTGGCTGCCGCCATCCACGCCAACCCGGCCCGCGCGCGGCCGCTGATCGAAGACGGCGACGTGGACGCCGCCTGCGCCCAGGCCGCCACGCACCTGCGCCGCCGCTACGTCTGGCCGTATCAGATGCACGCGTCCATCGGCCCATCCTGCGCCGTGGCGGATTTTCGTGACGGGCGATTGACGGTGTGGACGGGCACGCAAAACCCCCACATGCTGCGCACCGATCTGGACCGGCTGCTGAACCTGGGCGAAGGCCAGATCGACCTGATCCGCCTGGAAGCCGCCGGGTGCTACGGGCGCAATTGCGCGGACGACGTCTGCGCCGACGCAGCGCTGCTGTCGATGGCGGTGGGCGCGCCGGTGCGCGTGCAGCTGACGCGTGAACAAGAACACCAATGGGAGCCCAAGGGCACCGGCCAGTTGATGGACGTGGGCGCCGCCATCGACGCGCAAGGCAATCTGCTGGCGGTCGACTTCGCCGTGCGCTACCCCTCCAACGATGCGCCACTGCTGGCCTTGCTGTTGACCGGCGCCGTCTCGGGCGACCCGCGCACACTGGAAATGGGCGACCGCACCGCCGCGCCGCCCTATCGCTACGCGGCGCGGCGCGTCGTCTGCCACGACATGCCGCCGATCGTGCGTTCGTCTTGGTTGCGCGGCGTATCGGCCCTGCCCAATTCCTTAGCGCATGACTGCATGATCGACGAGCTGGCCGAGGCCGCTGGCGCCGACCCGGTCGAATACCGCTTGCGCAACCTGGACGACGCGCGCGCCGTCGCGCTGATCGATGCCACGGCCAGGCAGGCCGGATGGCAAGCGCGCACCGCCGGCAGCCGGGGCCAGCCGGACGCCGACGGCTTACTGCGCGGGCGGGGCATTGCCTATGCGCGCTATGTGCACAGCAAGTTCCCCGGCTTCGGCGCCGCGTGGGCGGCCTGGGTCATCGACCTGTGCGTGGACCCGGGCACAGGGCGCGTGCGCGTCGAGCGCATTGTCGTCGGCCAGGACACGGGCATGATCGTCAACCCGGCCGGCGTGCGCCATCAAGTCCATGGCAACGTGATCCAGACGCTTAGCCGCTGTCTGATTGAAAAGGTGTCGTTTGACGACGCCGGAGTAGCCAGCCGCGAATGGGGTGGCTACCCCATCATCGGCTTCAAGGACGTACCCGCCATTGACGTCTTGCTGATGCCGCGCCAGGACGAACCGCCGATGGGCGCGGGCGAATCCGCATCCGTACCCGGCCCCGCCGCCATTGCCAACGCCTTGTTCGACGCCACCGGAACGCGCTTTTACGAAGCGCCATTCACGCCCGACGCCGTGCTGGCGGTGTTGGCGGCCTGACCCACGCGACAACGCCACACAACAACACATCAACGCCACGCAAGCATCAGCCCCATGACGGACATCAACATCCTGGTATTACGCCAAGCCTTGGCCTGGCAACAAGCCGGCATCCCGGCCTGGCTGTTCACCGTGGTCCGTACGTGGGGGTCGTCGCCCCGGCCCGCCGGGTCGATCATGGCGATGAACGCGCAAGGCGCGGTGGTGGGGTCGGTGTCTGGTGGCTGCATTGAAGACGACTTGGCCGATCGCGTTCGCGCCCTGGGCGATGACGCGCACTTGCCGGTGCTGATGCGCTACGGCGTGCTGGCGGACGATGCACGCCGCTTCGGCATCCCTTGCGGCGGCACGGTGCAATTGTTGATGGAACGCATCGGCGCGCACAGCCTGCTGCCAGAACTGCTGCAAGCCTGCGTGGAGCGGCGCTGCGTCACGCGTACCGTCGATCTGTCATCCGGGCACACGCGATTGCAGGGCGCACAGCCCGACATCGCGCCGCAATTGACTGACGCGACGTTGACGGTGGGCTTTGGTCCCGCCGCGCGCCTCATCGTGATTGGCGCGGGTGACACCAGCCGATATCTCTGCCAGATCGCGCTGACCTTGGGCTTTGAAATCATCGTCTGCGACCCGCGTGAATCGCATCAGGGCGATTGGGCGCAGGACGGCATAACTTTCACGCGCGAGATGCCGGACGACGTCATTCTGCGCGTGCAGCCCGACGCACGAACCGCCGTGGTCGCCTTGACGCATGACCCCAAGCTGGATGACCTGGCGCTGATCGATGCGCTGCAATCCAACGCTTTCTATGTCGGCGCCATCGGCTCGCGCAAGAACAGCGAGCAGCGCCGCGCGCGGCTGCGCGAGTACTTTGATCTGACCGACGCCGACCTGCACAAGCTGCGCGGCCCGGCCGGCGTATTCATCGGCAGCAAGACTCCCGCCGAGATCGCGTTGTCGATCATGGCGGAAGTGGTGGCGGCAAAGAACGGAGTGAGCTTCCTTGCCGCCGCCGCGCTCACACGCTGTCCAGCCCCGATCGATCAACCGCCGCCGCCGCCGCTTGCGCAGCCTGCATTTCCTCAATGAAGACCGGCGCGCACATGCCCGCGATCACCGCCGCCAGATCCCGGTCGGCAAGATCGTAGGCCTTGCGACCGGCCAGCAGGTTCAGCGACCCAATCACCCGGCCCTGGTAGCGCACCGGAATATTGAACGCGGATTGCAGGCCGCGCTCGATCAGCATCGGCGCTTCGGAAAACACCGACCGCACGTCGTCTTCATCGCTGGCCACATACAGCAGGCCTTGCTCCAGCACATGACGCGACCACGGCCCGTTGCCCGTGGCCTTGAAACCGCCCAGCGGGCTGATGCTTTCATCCGACGTGTACAAGCGCTTCATCAGGCGGTGCTCTGGCAGATACAGCAGCGCGGTGAACAGCTGATGCCCGAAGGCCTCTGCCAGCAAGGCCGACACCACTTGCCACTGCGCCGCGCGGTTTTCTGCCTGAGCCAGTGCCCGCGCATGCGCCGCCCACGGCGCCAAGGTTGATGTCTGCGTCATCAGTGAATCGCCTCCAGCACCACGCCACGCGTGTTCTTGCCAAAGAACAGGATGCCCAGCCCGCCCACCAGCAAGATCGCCGTCATCATGGCGAACACGCCGGCAAAGCCCAGTACGGGATACGCCACGCCGACGATGGTGGGCGATGCAATCGAGCCGATGCGCGCAAAGGCCGATGCCGCGCCCATGCCGGTTGCCCGGATCGACGTCGGATAGATCTCGGCGGTGTAGGTGTACTGACCGGCAATCACGCCATTCATGCCGAACGACAGCAACATGCTCAACATGATGATCTGCTGTTCACCACTGGCCAAAGCCAGGCCCAGCGCCGACAGGCACGACAGCAGCATGTACGCCAGAATCGTGTACTTGCGGCCGATCTTGTCGTTGAAATACGCGGCGGAAAAATAGCCGGGAATCTGCGACAGATAGATCAGGATGGTGTACGAAAAGCTCTTGGTGATGGTGAAACCGCGCTCGACCAGCAAGCTGGGAATCCACACCAGGAAGGCGTAGTAGCAGAACAGCACCGTGATCCAGAACACCCACACCAGCACCGTCGTGCCCAGGTAGGTTTTCGAGAACAGGGACGTCAGTTTGTCCATCGCGCTTTGCGGATTTTCGGCGGCGGTGGCGGCGCGGCGCGTCGCAACGGGCGTGGGCAGCGGACGGCCCAGCTTTTGCTGCACTTCGGCTTCGATGGCCGAGCAGATGCGGTCGGCTTCGGCGGTCTGGCCGGTGTGTTCAAGCCAGCGCGGCGATTCGAACAGCGACTTGCGCCACCACAGCAAAAACACTACCGGCACGGAAGCAATCACCATGATCCAGCGCCAACCGTCGTCGCTCATCGGCACGATGAAATAGCCCAGCAATGCCGACAGCACGAAGCCGAACGAGAAGAAACCCGCCAGCGCGCCCGTGAAGCGTCCACGGTATTTGCTGCTGACAAATTCCGCCAGATACGGCGCGATGATGGCGCCTTCCGCGCCCATGCCGATGCCGGCAATCATGCGCAGGATGTAGAACTCGTGATAGTTGCGCGCAAACGCGTTGATGAACGTGGCCACGCAGAACAGCAGCAAGGCCCACATCATGATCTTCTTGCGGCCGTAGCGGTCGCCCAGGATGCCGGAGAACAGCGCGCCCACCAGAAAGCCGACGTACGTGCTGCTGGCGATCCAGCCGATCTGGCCGGTGGATAAGCCCCACTGCGTGCGCAGCGAGGGGATGATGAAGGCAATGATGCCGGCGTCCAGTGCTTCAAACGCAAGCCCCAGGCCGCCGATCATCAGCAACCTGAAATGGAAGCTGGAAAACGGTAGCCGTTCCAGGCGGTCCGATACGGAATACATGGTGAAGATTTCCGGAAGTAAGGGTGAAAGAACGTCAGCAGGCGTTCTTGTGCAGCAAGCCGCGGTTCATGATGAGCTTGATGGAATCGGGCTGCGTCAGCAGGGCGATGTCGTCCAGCGGGTTGCCGTCGACCAGCAACAGGTCGGCATGCGCGCCTTCGCGGACTTCACCCAGCAAGCCTTCCTGGTTCAAGATCTCGGCGCCGATCAACGTCGCTTGCTGGATCACCTTGGCGTTGCCCAGCACGCGCGCGCGCAAGGGCAGTTCGTCGGCTTGCATGTAGTGGGTTTCGCCCAGCAGGTCGCTGCCGTAGCCCATCTTCACGCCGACTTCGTCCAGGATTTCCAGCGCCTTCAGGCCCTGGGTGCGCACGGTGGCGATTTTCTTGACCGAGTCCGCCGGCAGGCCATAGCGCTCGCCGTCGTTGGCCAGGCCTTCGTAGGTGATCAGCGTGGGCACCATATAGGCGCCATGTTCTTTCATCACCTCGGCCGCCTCGCGGTCCACCAGGTTGCCGTGTTCGATGGTGCGCACGCCGCAGCGCACGGCACGCGTGATGGCGCGCGGCGTGTAAGCGTGGGCCATCACATAGGTGTTGGCGTTGCTGGCTTCTTCAACGATGGCGATCAGTTCTGATTCAGAAAACCCCAGGTTCTGGATCGGGTCGTTCGGCGACGCCACACCGCCCGAGGCCATGACCTTGATTTGCGTGGCGCCTTTCAGGATTTCCTCACGCACCGCCAGGCGGCAGTTGTCCACCCCGTCGACCACGCGGCCGATGTTGCCGATCTTGACCGAGCACGGGCACGGGTCCAGTTCGTCGTTGCGCGGCCGGAAGTCGCCATGGCCGCCCGTCTGCGACAGGGCTTTGCCCGAGCAGAACAGGCGCGGGCCATCGACCACGCCGTCCAGCACGGCTTGCGCCAAGGCCCAATCCGCGCCGCCGGCATCGCGCACCGAGGTAAAGCCCCGGTCCAGCATGCCTTGCATGATGGGCAAGGCGCGCAGCAGTGCCAGCGCGTTGGGCAAGGCGGCCACGCGGCCCAGGTTGAACGACGAGGCCACCACGTGCACGTGGCAGTCGATCATGCCCGGCATCAAGGTCATGCCCTTGGCGTCAACCACCTCGGCGTCGGGCGCCGTCAGCGCGTCGGCGCTGATGCGGGAGATCATTCCGTCTTCGATCAATACGTTGGCCGCGTCTTCGAGGACCATCGATCGGGTATTCAAGATCTTGCAATTCTTAACGACAACCGGCTTCATAAATAAATCACGCTATCTGTTCAACATGCAGGAAATTCAGCATGGCGAACTCTACCGGTACAATCCAAACGTCCGATACCGGGTCTCCCCTTAGGCGTTCGACACAAAATAGAACAGCCTTATGAGCTTTACTCATACCCCTCTTTGGGAAGCACTCCCGCGCCAGTTTTGAGCCACATTTCTTATCCGCGATTCATAGCCGGATTGCGCACACCATCATGAGACGTCGCTGCCCCACCCTCTCAGAGTTGAACGCGTTCACCGCGGCGGCGCGTCACTTGTCGTTCTCCAAGGCGGGCAAGGAACTGTTCGTGACGCAAAGCGCGATTAGCCGGCATATCGCCACGCTGGAAAGCTATCTGGGCCACACACTGTTCATTCGCGCCACCAATGGCTTGCAGCTGACCCGCATGGGCGCGACCTACCTGAGCCTGATCCGGCCGGCCCTGCACACGCTGGAAAGCGCCACATCGCAGGTCATGGCCACGCAACAGTCGGCCAAGTCGTTGAACGTATCGGCCGCGCCCACCTTCGCCGCGCAATGGTTGTTTCCCCGCTTGAAGACGTTTCGCGCCTTCAACCCGGATATCTCGGTCAACTTCGTGCGCTACAGCGTGGCGGATTACAAAAGCACCGAACTGGATTTCGATGCATCCATCCAGTATGGCTATGGGGATTGGCACGATGGCGACGCCAAGTACCTGACCGGGCGCGAAACCCGCCTGGTGTGCTCGCCCGATTATCTGGAACAGCACCCCATCAACAGCCTGGAAGACATCAAGCAGTGCACGCTGCTACAGCACATCGAGATTCCGCTGTCGTGGGAATACTGGTTTTCCACGTATATCGGCGATTATGATCGCGCGCGTTTCGGCCCGGGGTTCAATCTGTTTTCAATGATTATCCAGGCGGCCTCATCCGGCTTCGGCGTGGCCTTGATGCCGCATTGCCTGATCGAAAAGGAACTGGCGACGGGGCAGCTGGTGGACGTGTTCGACCGCGCGTTTGAAAGCCCGCTTGGTTATTACCTGTGCGCGCCGAACTGGCGCAGCAATATGGAAAGCTATGACCGCCTGAGCCAGTGGCTGTCGCATGAATGTTTGCATGGCGCGGCCGTAGCGGGCGCGCCGGCGCAAACCCCCCGGCCGGATGCCGATTGCCCCTATTGCGCGGCGGGTCTGGCGCCCACGGGCGGATAACGACAAAAAAAGGGAATATGGGCAAGAGCCGGCATCCGCCCCCCCCTGCCCACGTAATCAACTCACCCGATTCGGCAGCACCGCGCGCATCCACCGGCTTAATTGCGGCCGTATGCGTTGGTTATGCAGCAGCACCGCGCCCAGCACCCCGATGAACGCGCCGATGACCGTATCCACAAACCGCGCTTCAATGACGTCGGCCGGATAGCCCTGGCCTAGATGGGGCGCTTCGGCCAGGAATATGGTCAGCGGCGTAATCAGCGCCACCGCGCTGGCATAGTGGCGGACCACCAGCGTTTCAATACCGAACGACAGCGCCATCATCACCAGGCTAAGCGTCCAGACATTCAACGGCAGGCTTAGCAACGCCCACGCCACGCACAAACCCAGCGCCGTTCCCAATATCCGATGCAGCTGGCGGTTCCAGGCCGCCCACAGGCTTGCGCCCTGGATAATCGCCAGGCAACTGACCGGCACCCAATACGGGCGCGGCAGTTGCAGTAATTCGGCCACCAACAAGGAAATGCCCACGAACAGGCCGATGATGACCGAGTCGTACACCACAAAATCAAAGGTCGGTTTGGGCGGCGCGGCTTCGGGCGGCGGCGGCGCCACGCGCGTCATGTGCAGGGAATACGCAAACGCCACCAGGCAGGCCACCAGGCAACCCAGCGCCACCATGCCAACGCGCATCGGCACATCTTCAATATGGCCAGGCGTATACGCGGCAATCGCGGTGGCCATAATGAAGAACAGGCTGCCCGGCGGCCCCAGCCGATAGCAGCGGCACACCATGTTCACCAGGATGGCAATAACGGTCAGTGCGGCAATCATCGCCGTGGGCCAGAACTGCGTCAGCGCGCCGATGGCGTAGCAGGCGACCATGCCGAACGCGGCCGCCAGCAGCATCATCATGCGTTGGGCAAGTGAAGTATTGGTCAGGCTTAGAAACACCATGCCGCCCAAACTGGACATCAGGCCATAGTCCATGCGGCCAAAATACGCGCCCACCATTAATGGCAAGCCGGAAGACAGCGCGGCGGCCAGCGGCATTTCCCAACGCCGGTCGCTGGTATTGACGCGGATCAGTTCACGCCACGTGCCCTGCACCTGCTGCTTGACGAAACCACGCCCCGGGCGGCGCCGCGCGTGGCCGCTGTCGTCGGCATGTTCGGGTGGATCTTTCTGATTCATTTATCGCCCCTGTGTCGGCCCGGCAAGAATTATCCCCGTAAATTCCGCCCAGTGGATTTAACGGGAATTCCCTGATATTCCCGCCCAGGCGGCGTGGCTACCATTCCGCGCACCTCGGCCCACGGCCGACAGAATACCAATGCGCCCAGCGCGCGGAGACACCATGAAAGCACTCAAACACGTTGCGGCAGGCACCGCCTTATTTCTTTCGTCCTGGGCCGCCACGGCGGGCGTGACTTTCGACAGCGTCAAGAACAAGGGCTTTGTCCAATGCGGCGTCTCGACCGGCGTGGCCGGCTTTTCGGTCAATGACAGCAAGGGCGGCTGGGTCGGCCTGGACGTGGACCTGTGCCGCGCGCTGGCCATCACCATGTTTGGCGACCCCGCCAAATCCAAGATCATGGCCGTCAGCGCCGTGCAGCGTTTTACCGCGCTGCAATCCGGCGAAGTCGACGTCCTGCCGCGCAACACCACGCTATCACTCACGCGTGACACCACGTTGGGGTTGATCGGCGTGGGCGTGAACTACTACGACAGCCAGGGCATCATGGTGAACAAGTCCCTGAACGTGAAAAGCGCCAAGGAACTGGACGGCGCCACCGTGTGCGTGCAACCGGGCACGACCACCGAACTAAACCTGGCGGACTGGTTCCGTTCGCACAACATCGCGTTTAAACCGGTGGTGGTGGAACGCCTGGACGAGATCATCCGCGCCTTCGCGGTGGGCCGCTGCGACGCGTTCACCGGCGACAAGTCGCAACTGGCCGCGGCGCGCAGCAACCTGGAAAACCCCGGCCAATACGACATCCTGCCCGAGAACTTCTCGAAGGAACCGCTGGGCCCCATGGTGCGCCAGGGCGACGAGCAGTGGTTCAACGTCGTGCGCTGGACCATGTTCGCCATGCTGGAAGCCGAGGAATACGGCGTCACGTCCAAGAACGTGGACGAGATGCTGAAAAGCACCAACCCCAACGTGCAACGCCTGCTGGGCGTGACGCCAGGCATGGGCAAGAACCTGGGCGTGGACGACAAGTGGGCTTACAACATCATCAAGCACATCGGCAACTACGGCGAAAGCTTCGAAAAGAACCTGGGCCCCAGCAGCCCGCTGAAACTGTCGCGCGGCCTGAACGCGTCTTACCGTGACGGCGGCCTGATGTACGGGTGGCCGGTGCGCTGAGCGGGTTTCAGGCGGGGGTGGAGCCTCGGCTTGATATGGGCTTGATCGAGGCTCATTCTGGGCTGTAGTCTGGGCTCAACCCGGGCCTGATCCAGGCCGGACTTGGACCGGTTTCCGGGTTCGACCCCACGCTTGACGCCGGGCTTGCTCCCCTTTTTCGGCCTGAACGGCCGGCGGGCGCTTCATGCGCCGGCCGGCCGTTTTCATTGGACAGGGCCGGCTGATGGAATCGTTACACTGGCGTCTGCCCCTGCGACATTCCTGCTCGCGCCTTTTCCGCCTAGATGACCACAAACTCCCCTGCCCCCCAGTTCTTCCCCGCCGGCTTCGTTCCCACTGAAGAACAGAGCCGGATCCAGACCTCGCGGAGCCGGACCAGCCTAGTCATCGCCAACGCGGGCGCCGCCAAGACCACCACGCTGGCCCTGCGCATCGGCGAAGCGCTGACGCGCGGCCTGCCGCCCGAAGACATCCTGGCGCTGACCTTCACCGACGAAGCCCGCCAGGTGCTGCAAACGCGCTTGGTGGACGTGGGCATCGCCTACAACACCGCGCGGCGCGTCAACGTGCTGACCGTTGAAGAGTATGCGCAGCGGGTATTGGCCAAGGTTGAAGACGGCAAGCCCGAGCCCCTGCCGTCCACGCGCGAACAACAAAGCTACGCGCTGTTTGCGCTGGAAAACGTAGCGGCGAATAACCCGCAATACGCCGACCTGCTGGACATCCGCACCCACAACACCGCCGTCAGCCAGTTCCTGGACAACCTGCTGAAGCTCAAAGCCACGATGCGGATCGCGCCGGATGACGGGGCCGATGCGCTGTTCATTGCGGAAAGCGCGGGCGTGACCATCACCGACTATCTTTGGGCCGTTGAATACGAAAAGCAGCGCGTCGACGTGTTCGGCTACGTGGACGCCCGGGGCTTTTTCGACGCCACCTATGACTTGGCGCGCCTGTTGCGATCCGCGTCTGACCCGCGCGACGTGCTGGCCCCCTACAAGCTGGTTCTCGTCGACGAATTGCACGACATCAACGAAGCATCCTTCTGCATCATCGAAGCGCTGTTGAACGTGGACGTCACCTACTTCGTGGGCGTGGGCGACAAAGACCAAGTGATCTATTCCCACCTGGGCGCCGACGAATCTTTCCTGCAAACCCGCATCCGCGCCAGCTTCCCCGATTGCGCGAACTTCCCGCTGACGATGACCTACCGCCACGGTCCGCATCTGGCCTACGCGATGGAAGCTTTCAAGCAAAAGCCGGTGGATTCCAACCTGCCGCTGCGCACCGAGATCCACGAAGCCACCTACGCCGACACGCCGGGCGACTGCGGCGCGCAGGTCGTCAAGGCGATCCTGCAATGGAAGCAGGACCGCAAACCGCTGGACCAATGCTGCGTCCTGCTGCGCGACGCGCATCAATCCATCGAAATCGAGAACGCCTTGATGAACGCCGGCGTGCCCTACCGCACGCTGACGATGAAGAGCTACCTGCTGCGCGAAGAGATCCTGTTCCTGCGCGGCATGCTGGCCATCGCGCTTGATGACTTCCATCACGCAGCCGCACCCTCCACGCGCGAAGCCATCGTGAGCGCGCTGACCACCTTTGCAGAAGTACCGCTGACGCCCAAAGAACTGCAAGAGGCCCAGACGACGCTTGCAAAAGAACCGTCCGCGCTAAAGCACTTCTTTACCGGCCAAATTCAGCGCGTCGGCAGCCCCGCCGCCCGCGCCCGCATCTCGGACGCCGTCGAGCACCTGCGCGAACTATCCACCGACAGCCCCGCTTATCAAGCCCTGGAATCCGTGCGCGACCTGATGGACATGGACAAGGTCGCCAAGCGGCTGTACGTGCATCCCTATGAAGCGTCCGTCGTCACCCGCTCGGTCAACGGCTTCATCGCCTCGGCAAAAATGTCGGGCAAGACCCTACGTGAGTTTTCAGAATGGATCGGCGCGGCCGAAGCGTTTGTTGGCGCACGGCCCGGTAAGAACACGGTGCAGATGGACTGCATCGTGAACGTCAAGGGCAAGGAATTCGAACACGTCATCCTGCCGTTCATGGACGCCGACGCGTTTCCCGACCCGCTGCGCAAAGCGGGGGAGGAAGAGAACTTGTTCTATGTGGCGGCAACACGGACAAAGTCGCGCCTGACCCTGCTGTCGACGGAAGACACTGCGCGGCGCAGTGCGTTCATCGCGCGCATGCAGTTGGCGGGGACGCAGAAGCGCGCGGATACGGCGCTACGCCGAAACATGGCGGCGCCCGTCAAGGCGGTGGGGCATCGCGACTTGAAGGTGGCGTATGCAAACCGGGACGTGGTGAAGGCGCTTGGGGCGCAATGGGACAAGACGCGCAAGGTTTGGTATGTGCCTAGCGGGATGGATCTGGAGGCGTTTCGGGAGTGGTTGGCGTAGCTTGCGCATCGGCAAACGGGCCAATCTACGGTTGCAGAATCGGAAGTCTCCCAGTTGAGGCTTGTGCACTTTACACAAAATACAAAAGGCAAGGCTAGGTAAATAAATTTTTCATGGATAATCCTGGGACCGTATTGCGACCGACGTCGCGACTCCTAACTACAAACCAGAGATTCAACATGGGCGAAAAAATCGAGGCGCTTTTACGTATGTTCACGCCTGGCGTGACCACTGATGTTTTCGTATACGCAACGATCAGCATCTTTCTCGCCGCATGCTTTTTTGCGTGGAGGCGCTCTCACGCGCGATTTCTCGAGCATGCTCCCGGCATCATGACGTCGCTTGGAATTCTGGGAACATTCGTAGGAATAGTGATTGGCCTGCTTAACTTCGACGTTAATGCAATCGACCACAGCATTCGCGAACTGCTAGACGGAATGAAGACTGCCTTCATCACTAGTCTCGTCGGAATGCTCTGTTCGATTTTATTCAAGGCATTCGACACTTGGAAATTTGCCCAAGCTAGAGAAAGTGGAGCCCTTCAGAACGAAGTCACACCCGCCCACATTCTCGCTTCGCTCGACCGCCAAAACGAAGCTCTTAAGGCGGTGAGCCACAGCCTATCAGCGACCGAGGAGGGGTCAGTAGTCGGCCAGTTGAAGCTGGTCCGCACGGATATCAACGATGCCGCAACCCGTCAACTCCAGCGGCGCGAAAATTTTGAAACACAACTCTTTAGCGAGATAAAGAATTTCGCCGAGCTTCTATCAAAATCTGCCACGGAGACGGTAGTCGATGCATTGCGCCAAGTAATACACGATTTCAATAAAAACCTTACAGAGCAATTTGGCGAGAATTTTAAGGCGCTCGATGAATCGGTAAAGAAGCTTGTGGAATGGCAAACCCGATACGCAGTACAGATCGACGAAATGGGCCAACAATTCGAACGAAGCGTGGACACAATTGACTTGACGAAGGCCGCCATCGAACAAATCGGCGAAAACTGTGAGCGCATTCCTGCCGCGATGGGCGAGCTCCGTGAAGTGCTGCAAGTCAACCAGCATCAGATTCAGGAACTGCAACGTCATTTGGATGCCTTTGTGCATATGCGTGACAAAGCAATTGAAGCCGTTCCCGAAATTCAGCGCCAAGTTGAAGGCGTCGCTGAGCAGCTATCCACTGCAGCAGTTGGCATGGGAGTAATTCTGGCAGATCGTTCCGAAGAGTTCTCCAATCACGTTACCCGCTCTAATCAAGTAGTGATCGATATGGCGCACACTGTATCCAGCTCTACCGAGGAGATGACTGAGAACTTAAAAATCTCGCATAAGGAAATGGAGGCCGCTGCTCGTGAGATGGTGCGAAGCCTGGAGGAGGCAAGCAACAATGTTCACCAGCAGGTCAAGATCTGCACCGAGGAAATGGTTGTCGCAATTCAGCGAGACACTGGACGCGCACTTAATGGTGTGGAGAAGCAGATCCAAACTGCAGTCGAAAAAACCGGGGAAGCCGTTAACGCGCAGATGGATCTGATGGACAAGGCCGTCGCCCAGGAGCTGGAACGAATTTTCCAACGCTTCGGCGGTTCGTTAGTGAAAATATCGGACGCCTTCACACGCGACTACGCAGACTTGACAAAAAAACTTGCGGAAATCTCCCGCGCGCTGGTCTGATAGGAGAGAGCAGTGGAGAAGTTTTTCGGCTCCAGGCGTGTCGTCCCAGACGACAGCGAACACTGGATGAGCATCTCTGATCTTATGTCGGGGCTAATGATAGTGTTCCTCTTCGTGTCGATAGCGATGATGCACTTTGTACGCGTTGAGCGTGATCGCATCAAGGAAATCGCTATGGCTTATCGTGAGACGCAAGTAAGCATCTACAACGACCTGCAGGTGGAATTTGCGGCGGACCTTCAAGACTGGGGAGCTGAAATCGACAGGGAAACGTTGGAGGTCAGATTTCTCAACCCCGACGTTTTATTCATCTCCGGGAGGGCCGACCTCCGACGCCCGTTCAAAGACGTACTCAATACATTTTTCCCACGCTATCTGTCTGTAATTTCTAGATATCAAGGAAAAATCGACGAAATACGTATTGAAGGCCACACAAGCAGCGACTGGGCGCCGGGCACACCTGTAGAGACGGCGTATTTTCTCAACATGGCACTCTCGCAATCGCGCACGCGTGAGGTCTTGCAATATGTCCACTCGCTTGCGAGGTCAGACGTGGAACGCGAGTGGATAAGGGGAAAAATTGGGGCAGTCGGCTTCTCATCCGCGCGTCCGGTGCAAGACGCTGACGGAGTGGAAGACCCTCAAAGATCCAGACGGGTTTCTTTCAGAGTCATCTCAGACTCGGCCACCCAAATAAAACGCATCATTAACGATAGGCCGTAATGAAAAAATTGATGCAATTAGACGTTGATTTTTCCGCTCTTGAGCGAATTACGGCAGCTTTCTCTTCTAGCAAGATATTTTCGTTAGAATCACCATCCGACGGATGGCGTCAAATAGCCACTAGACTTAAGCAGGGCATAGAAATCGATCTTGATGACCTTGACGTCGAAGACGGACTTCTCGTCTATAAAGGCCACCAAGTAATTCTCTACATTCGAGACCACGGGTTTCGCATTGGTAGCGCTCTCCAAGACGCTTCAAAGGGAAATCGATTCCACGTCGCCGAATGCGAAACATTGGAGAAAATGCGAACACAAAACCGCTTCGATCGCTATGTAGTCAGCCAGGGGACGTCGGGTTTGTTTCGAATAGCTGGTATCGATCCAGTCACCCGATCTGAGATTTCTGGAGACGCGAAACTTCAAGTTTGCCTACATTGCATGAAGCGACTGAACTATCGCTCATCACTCATCAGCACATCGGAACAACGCCGAGAAATTAGAGATCAATTTTCATTGCTTGAGTTTTTTGAAACCTATAGCACCCGTTTCGCCACTCTGCCATCCGACTTTTCCGGAAAAGAGAACAGCGCTACCTATACGCCAGATTGGCGAGACCTGTCGCAGCGAGTCAGATCTGAGGCTGATTTTCGATGCGATGAATGTTCTGTATCGTTAGTACGCCATCAAGGGCTATTGCATGTGCACCATGTAAATGGCGTTAAAAATGACAATCGGGCCGAAAACCTCCGTCCGCTTTGCAAAGATTGTCATAGAAAGCAGCCGGCACATGGCCACATCTTCATAAATGCCGTAGAGATGGGCACGATCCAGAAGTTGAGACGCGAGCAAGCCTTGATGAAGTCCACGTGGGAGAGCGCTTTAAAGCATGCAGACACCGCCATACGTCCGGTACTTGAAATCGCCCGCCATTGCGGATGGCTTCCCCCGGTGGTAGGTCATGCAGAACGCACAGACGCGGACGACCACATTCAGTTTGACGCCGCGTGGCCGGACAAAATGTTGGGAATTTCGTCGACTATCGCCTCCAAAGATTTACCTACATGGCAAATCGCACGCCCGGGAAAGCTACTCCGCCAACTCGCCGAAGAAATATGAAATTTTCGCTCGTTAAATCGCCTCTCGTTGAGTACAAACCACGCGAGCATGCAGCTGCTGTGCCCCAGGTGAAAACTCGAACCTAGGCTTCAAGCAGGGCACGCCAATTGGTTCCATCGCAAGAACACCTACGCTCCAATTTATAACAATCCGAAATTATCGGGACGACTTGGAAGGGGCTTAGTTTGCAACAGCGGTGTGTTACTTTTCCGTGAGCAGCACTGCCTCGCCGAATGCGTTACTCTCCCCTCCCCAATCTATTCCGCAAGGAGCCTCCACATGGCACAAGCCTCCGCCCGTCACATCCTCGTTTCCACCGAAGCCAAGTGCAACGAACTCAAGACCGCCATTGAAAACGGCGCTGACTTTGCTCAAGTCGCCAAGGAAAACTCCAGCTGCCCGTCGAGCCGTGACGGTGGCAACCTGGGCACGTTTGGCCCAGGCCAGATGGTCAAGGAATTCGATACCGTCGTGTTCAGCGCCCCGGTCGGCGTGGTGCAAGGTCCGGTGAAGACGCAGTTCGGTTATCACCTGGTTGAAGTGACCAGCCGCCAGGACTAAGTCCCGCCGCTGCACGATAAAAAGCCGCCGCCAGGGGAAAACCCGGCGGCGGCTTTTTTTATGCGTCAGGCGCAAATGCGGGCACGCCCGCCAGAATCAATCTTTACCCGTCATCACCCGATGCGCCAGGGCGTCGGCGTCCAGGCCGGCGATGTCGCGTTCGATCACCTTGATGCCGCCTTTCAGGATGGCGACGCGGTCTGCCAGGGCGACGACGTCGGCCATGTTGTGGCTGATCAGGATCACCGTGCGCCCTTCTTCGCGCAGCTTGCGCACCAGGTTCAGGACCAAGGCGGTTTCCTTGACGCCCAGGGCGGCGGTGGGCTCGTCCATGATGACGACGCGCGCGTCCCAGCGCAGGGCGCGGGCGATGGCGACGGCCTGGCGTTGGCCGCCCGACATGCGTTCAACGGGGCGGTCCATGTCGTCGATGGGCACCGACAGGCGCTGGAGATAGCCGCGCGCCTGCTCGGCCATGCGGCGCTTGTCCAGCACGCGCAGCGGGCCGACGCGGCGGACCAGCTCGGCCCCCATGAAGACGTTTTCCCAGATGGACAGGCGCGGCGCCAGGGCCAGGTCCTGGTAGATGGTGGCGATGCCCTGGACCAACGCATCGTGCGGCGAGCGGAAGGCGACGGCGCGGCCGTTCAGGCTGAGTTCGCCGCCCGTGGGTTCCTGCGCACCCGAGATGATGCGGATCAGCGTGGATTTGCCCGCGCCGTTGTCGCCGCAAATGGCCATGACCTTGCCTTCGGGCACATCCAGGTCCACGCCTTTCAGGGCCTCGACCGCGCCGTACGATTTGCGGATCTGGCGTAGCGACAAGGCGGCGGTGATGGGAGTCACTGGCGTCATGCTCCTACCCCATTCACTTCGCCCCCGGCTGCAAGAACTTCTGCACGTTGGACGCATCGACCAACACCGAATCCATGAACAGGTATGGCCCGGAGGCCACCGTTTCCTTGGGCTCTTTCTTGACCACGATGCGGTCGATGGATTCGATGGCGCTGGTGCCCAGCTGTTCGAACGGAATCATCATCGTGGCGGTGATCAGGCTGTTGGGGTCGGCGATGCGGCGATAGGTTTCGGGCCCGCCGTCCACCGACACCAGCGTGATGTCGCCCTTCTTCATGCCTTGCGATTGCAGCAGGTCGTCGATGACGTAGGCTTGCCCGTCAAACGATGCCCACACGCCCTTGAACTGACCTTGATGGCGCAGGAACAGCGCCTGCATGCCGTTGCGCACATCGTCGCGCCAGCTTTGCGTGCGGGCCATGCTGAACTTGGCCAGATCCTTGACGGCGGTGTTCTCCGTCAGCACCGCGTCCAGCATCTTGCCGCGAATGCGCGTGCCCGAGTTGCCATCAAAGCGCGCCGACAAAATGTTGCCCTGATAGCCCATCTTGCCCAGCAGGTACAAGACCGACTGCGCGCCCGTGGCGTATTCGTTGACTTCCACGTCGAACAGCATGTGCGGGCTGGCGCCGGACATCACGCCCACCACCGGAATGCCTTTCTCTTTGGCGGCCTGCAACTGCGCGTCGGTTTCCACCGGCTTGCCCATCGCCACGACGATGGCATCGACCTTCTTGTTGACCAGCGTGTCCAGCTGTTCGGCCAGCTTGGGCAACGAGCCCTCGGCGTTCAGTTGCGTGACCGTCCAGCCCTTGGCGCGCGCGGCCTGGGCGGCGGCATTGGCCACGCGGGCGTGCGTCTCGGACGACATCTGAAACGCGACGATGCCGACGTCAAAGGCGTGGGCGGCGCTGGCGGCCAACGCTTGCGCGGCGAAGGCGCCCGCCAGCAACGTGCGCTTGATCAATGTCTTCATGATGGTTTCCCCTTCGGATCAGAATTTGAAAGCCGCTTTCTTCAGCACGGCCGATGACACCGCGACGGATGCAATCATGATGAATCCCAGCACGATGTCCTGCACGTAGTACGGCGCGCCCATCAGCACCAGGCCGTTGCCCAGCACCTTCAGGATCAACGCGGCCACCAGCGTGCCGCCGATGTTGGCGTGGCCGGGGTTGAACATCGTCATGCCCAGCAGCACGGCGGCGATGGCATACAGGAAGTAGTCGCCGGCCATGTTGGGCGCGGCGGACGACAGGCTGGATGTCAGCAGCACGGCGGCGACGCCGGCGCACAGGCCGGACAACGCCAGCCCGATGCTTTTCATGGCGCGGATGTTGATGCCGGCCAGGCGCGCGGATTCGCCGGCCTCGCCCGTGGCCGTCATGCGTGCGCCGGTGCGCGTCCACTTGATGAGGAAATACGCGACCAGCACGATGCCCAACATCCACAGCACCAGCGCCGGGATGCCGAAGGGCTTGGCGCGAGCCAGGTCGGTAAAGGCAGTGGGCCAGCGGCCTACGTACGACACGCCGTCGGTCAGCATGAAGGCGAAGCCGCGCGCCATGGCGGCCATGCCCAGCGTGGCGATCAGCGATGGCACGCGCAACCGCGTCACCGCGATGCCGTTGGCCAGGCCGCACAGCAGGCCGACGCCCAGGCCCGCCGCAATCGCGACGATCACCGGTTGCCCGGTATGGACCAGCGCACCGGTGACGACGGCGGCCAGGCTGGCGACGTCGGCCACCGACAAGTCCAGTTCTGCCGTCACCAGCGCCAGCGTGAAGCCGATGGCGATGATGGCCAGGAAGCTGGTTTCCTTGGCAATGTTCAACAGGTTGTTAGGCGCCGCGAAATTAGGGGCGGCGATTGCGAAGAAGCCCACCAGGACCAATCCCGCGATTGCCGTGCCGTACTTTTCCAGGATGCCGCGCATCGACTCAACCCTTGCTGCGTTGGTATTTGTTGTAGTGCAAGGGTTATCCACCGCCTGCCGGGCGTACGCGCCCTGATCGCGTAGCAGTTTATACCCGGGCCGCCCTGCGCAGGGCGGCTTTGCGGCGTCGTCGCACTTAGGGTTTTTACGGCAGGCGCAGTGAGGCCAAGGCGTGCGAGACCGGCGTCAAGGCGGCTTCGGCAGCGCGAAATTGCGCATACAACCGGTGATAGGCGTTGCGTCGGGTGGCGTCGGGATCGTAGCGGTGCGCGGGGCGTGCCAGGGTGGCCTGGGCTTGCGCGAAGCTGCCGTAGCGGCCAAGCGCGGCCCAGGCGGCAGCCGCCGCGCCGATGACGCCCGGCTGGTCCGCCTGCCCCACCACGACGGGGCGTTCGCAGATATCGGCCTTGACCTGGCACCAGTGCGGGTTGGACGCCGCGCCGCCACCGAAGCGGATTTCTGCAACCGGCTTACCCAGTGCGGCTTCGGCGCGTTGCAACACCGTGCGGTTCAAGAAGGCCACGCCTTCCAGCACCGCCCATGCCAGGTCGCCGGGGCCGTGCCGGCGGTTCAGGCCGATGAAGGCGCCGCGCAATTGGGGGTCCCAGTAAGGCACGCGCTCGCCTTGAAGGTAGGGCAGGAACAGTGCGGGCTGCGGGTCGCGCGGCGCGTTAAGCAAGGCGTTCGTGGCGTGGCTGACGGCGGACATGTCGCCGGCCCGCGAGTCGCCAAACCGGGCCACCCCGCCCAGCAAGGGCAACAGCCAGGCGATGGTGTCGGCGCCGTTCTGGCCCGGTCCGCCGATCTGGTGGTTGCCGTTGCCCCAGTTCACCGTCATCAGCCCCTCGGCCAGCACCGGCTCGGCGCCGACCGCGCCAAAGACTTCGGTAGTGCCCGAGATGTTGTAAGCGTAGCCGGGCCGCAACGCCCCCAACCCGGCCACGGCGGCCCAGGTGTCGTTCGAGCAGGCGACCACGCCGCGGCCGGCCAGACGGGCCAGCGAACCCGGCAGGCCGGGTTGTACCGGGCCGACGATGGCAAGGGGGTCGAGCAAAGGCGGCACCCAGCCGGGATCGGCGCCGACGGCAGTCAGCAGGTCGGGGGCCGGGCCTTGCGGCCGCGCCGCCGCCGCCAGTCTGGCCATGGACACGGTGTCGCTGGCGGCATGGCCGGTCAGGCGGAAGTTCAGGTAGTCCTTCGGTTCCAGCACGACACGCACGCGTGCGGCATGTTGCGGTTCGACGCGCAGCAGCCAGGCCACGCGCGCCCACGGGTGAAACGCGTTGATCTGCGGGGCCTCGGGGTGGTCGGCGGGCATCGCGGCCAGCCATTGCGCCACGTCCCCCGCCGTGCGCGTGTCGCGCCATGTGATGGCGGGACGCACGGGCGCGCCCAGGGCATCCACGAATACCTGCGTGCGGGTGACGCCGCAGATCGCGAGGGCGGCGATGGCGTCAAAGTCGGCGCCCGCCTGCCGCGCCAGGGTGTCGGACAGCACTTGCAGCCCGCGCCACCACTCGTCGGCATCGATCTCGTCCCAGCTGGCTTGGATGCCGGTGGCCGCCGGGCTGTCGATGGCGCAGGCGTGGGCGATGCCTCCCGCCTCATCCACCAGCGCGGCCCGGAAGCGGGTGCCGCCCAGGTCCACGGCAAGAACGTAGCGCGGGCCGGCAGGGCCGGAAGATTGGGGGTCGGTCGGTGGGCGGCGGGACATAGCGGCAGATTGTATTTCAGGGGGGTCGCGCCTGACCGCGTGGATGACATCAAGATCACGCTGCGCCGCAGCACCGGAAACCGTATCAGTTGATAATTTCTGTTCACGTGACAAGGCCGGATCCGTGCGACAGAATGGGCCGCACCCGGAGGAGACAGCCGGGGCCACGATAAAACATTACACGTCCAAGTCCCATGAAAAAATTCAGGAACAACGTCGCGTTCTGACGACGGCATGGCATCCAAACCAAAACCCCAAGGCGGGAGACAAATCATGAAAAAAACCTTGAACGCGGCGGTAGCGTCGGCACTGCTGGCCTTTGGCGGCGCGGCCGTGGCCGATGACGGCGTGATCCGCATCGGCTTCATCACCGATATGTCGGGCCTGTCGGCCGATGCCGACGGCCCGGGCGGGGCCGAAGCCATCAAGATGGCGGTGGCGGACATGGGCGGCGAAGTGGCCGGCAAGAAGATCGAAGTGCTGGTTGCCGACCATCAAAACCGGGCCGACATTGCGTCGTCTCGCGCGCGCGAATGGCTGGATCAGAAAGGCGTGGACATGCTGATCGCGGGCGCCAATTCCGCCGCCGCGCTGGCCATGGCAAAGGTGGCCGAAGAAAAGAAGACGCCGTTTTTCGTGGTCAGCGCGGGCGCCTCGGAACTGACCAATGCGCAATGCACGCCGTACACGGTGCACTACGTTTACGACACGGTGTCGCTGTCGCGCGGCACGGCGCGCGCGATGCTTAAAGAAGGCAACAAGGACTGGTACTTCCTGACGGTGGACCACGCCTTTGGCCACGCGCTGGAGCGCGATGCGTCGGCCGTGGTGCAGGCAAACGGCGGCCAGGTAAAGGGCCGTGTGCGCCATCCGCTGAACACATCGGATTTCTCTTCCTACATCTTGCAGGCGCAGGCGTCGGGCGCCACGGTGCTGGGCCTGGCCAACTCGGCCGCCGACACCAGCAACGCCGTGAAGGCCGCCGCCGAATTCGGCCTGACGCCGAAGATGAAAATTGCCGGCCTGCTGGTGCTGATCACTGACATCCACGCGCTGGGCCTGGCCGCCGGGCAAGACATGTACCTGACCACCGCCTGGTACTGGGACCAGGACGACGCATCCCGCAAATGGGCCGCGCGCTTTGAAGAGCGCATGAAGAAGAAGCCGTCGATGCTGCAAGCGGGCGATTACTCGGTCACCACCACCTACTTGAACGCGGTGAAAGCCACCGGCACGACGGACGGCGAAGCCATCATGAAGTGGGTCAAGAGCAACCCGGTAAACGATTTCTTTGTGAAGAACGCGACGGTGCGCGCTGACGGCCTGCTGGTGCACGACATGTATTTGATGCAGGTGAAAAAGCCGGCCGAATCGAAGGGGCCTTGGGACTATTACAAGCTGGTCGCGAAGATTCCGGGTGATGAGATCTATACCTCGCCGAAGGAATCCAAGTGCCGCTTGATGACGCAATGATCCGATGACGCAATGACGCAGTGACGCAACGACGCATACGGGCAAACCCATAACGCCTTCCAGGGAACCCGCATGACCCCGCAAGACTTGACCGCCCTGCCCGTGGATCTGAGCGGTGCCTTTGCGCACGCCCTATGCCGCGTCCAAATGGGGCGTGGTCGGGTTGACGCGATCGCTGGCGGTGGAGTTGGGCAGTTACGGCATCTGCGCCGGCGTGGCCGATCGCCGGCTGCGTCAGGCTCATGACCTGCGCGGCCTGGCGCGTCGAGCCGTCATGACAACCGTGTAGAAGATGCGCAGATCGTGGATGTTGAAGTTGCGCTTCATGCCGCTAGCGCGCCACGCGTTCGATTTCCGGTGTGACCCACTTGCCGTCCAACAGCGCCGGCTTGGGCCAGTAATAGCGCATCGTCACCATGAACGGGCCGTCCGGCGCCGGCAGCCAATTTGATTCGCGGCCCTTGCCTGGGGACTGCGCCTGGATGTGAATGGTGACCCCGCCATCCGCGTCTTTTTTCAGCGACGGCAGCATGGAGGAATTGATCAGGTAGCGGCCCAGCGGATTGGGCGCCAGCAATTGCTCGGGCAGGCGATACAGGGTCATGGACCAGAATGCGTTGACGGGCGGCAGGCTGCGCGGCGCGAAGCGCATGGTGTAGGCGTACCTGCCGTCCAGCTCTTGCCCACGGCTGTCTTTTTCAAGCACGGGGTACAGCGCTTCTTCGCGGCTATTGGCGCCGATGCCGATCTGCGTGCCGGTAGCGCGCGACAGGTAATCGTTCTTGAGCTTGGCGCGATCGCCAAACAGCGTATCGGTCTTGCCGGCCAGCGCCGCGCGGTTCTTGTCGATGTCGTTCTGCGCGGTGTGCATGCCCTCTTGCAGGGCGCGGCGCAGGCGCGGGTCCAGCTTGTCGACCGGGTACGGCTGACCCGGCTTGATGCCGATGCTTGCCAGGCGTTCGCGCAACCATTTTTCGGTGGGGTGCGTGGGGGCAAACTGAAGCAGGAAGGCCAGCTGGTGATAGAACTCAAGCGAGGTGCGCATCTCGTGCGGCGGCACGGGAGCAATCCAGTCGATCGGGGCCGGCGCGGGCGGCGGCGCGGTGCGCGTGTACGCGGACAGCGGCTGCACCTTGTAGCGCGCCTGGATGCGCTTGACGTTGTCCAGGTCGGCCGGATTGAACAGCTGCGTGCGCCCCACCAGGTTGACCAGTTCGGTTTCCGACTTGATGACCCGCGTGATGCCCTTGGGCGTCTTGCCCTGCCAGCGCGGCCCCGCCACCAGGAAGTGACCGCCGCCGTTGCCGGTTTCGCGGCTGCCGATATAGGCGAAGTTATACGTGTACAGGTCCATCAATTGCAGGACGAAGTACCGCCGCTTTTCCATGGGCGGCACGCTGATGACCACGGGTTCGGCGCGCAGGTCCAGCATCGCGAAGGAATACGGCGTATCGGAATTCGGCGTGACGAACGCGGTGTCGTCGGGCGTGAAGACGCGCGCGATGTTGATGATGGTGTTGGGCGGCCCCTTGTACTGGGGGTTGGTCTTGTCCAGGTTGAAGGCGTACAGGGTCTGGTAGCTGGCGACCATGGGTGTGCCGTACAGATACGCTTCGCTGGCGATGCTGCGCGCCTGCTGCGCGGTGACGCCGTGAATGCCGACGGACTGCGAACCCGTTGCCTCGTCCGGAGACGTGAAGCTGCACCCGGCTACGCCAGCGGCCAGCATCAAGATGGCAAGTCCGCCCAAAACGGGGTGCCGGGCCGGAGACGTCAGGCCGGTGCTACTCTGGCGATCACGCATACATTTGCTCCAACACATTCTGATGTTGGCAACGCCCTGTTGGCGGCAGCGTCGCGGGCAAGGACTGCAATTCCCGGGGGATTCTGGCATATTTCCCGTCAATCAAGAAGGCTCGGCCAACCGCGGCCACAGCGCGGTCAGCCCCCTCCCACACCGCAACAACCATCCCTTGCATGCCCACCACCCCGACACACCCCGACGCCCCCTTGACCATTGACGCCAACGTGCGCGCATCGTCGTACTTCGTTCTGCGGGCAACGCACGCCTGCCGCCACTGCCGGCACGCCACCCCGGTTTACGCGCTGGCGTTGCCGGCGGGGCACGAAAGCACAGAGGCCGAGACCGAGTTGGACGACGATGGCGAGAGCCGGGGCCTGGACCCGGGCGTGTTTCACGATTGGCTGTTCAGCCCGCCAACCTGGCAACGCGTACCCGGCCCGGCGCTGATCTCGCAAGTGGGAATATTGGCGGCGGACGTGGCGGCGCACTTGCGCCAGGCGGCCCCGGCGCTACGCCCGGACCCGGACGGCCAGGGTCAATGGACCAATTTTTGCGAGCATTGCGGCCACGCGATATGGGAGGGCGATTTGTACCCAACCGTGGGCCAGGCCTTTTGCCCGAAGGAAGATGCCGCTGCCACACAGGTCTTGGTACAGACCGTGCACGCGCCCTTCGTGGCTTACGCGTCGATGATCTGGTCGGACGGCTATCGCAACAAATGGCCGCTGTTCAAGCGGCTGGGCGTAGCGTGCGGCGAGGCGGATTGAATCAGCGTCGGGCCACGCAGGTCGGGCCGCGTCAGGTCGGGCCACGTCAGCCGGGCCGCGTCAGGCCGGGCCGCGCAGGCCGGGCGGGCCGGCCGACCGTCAGCGCTCAGGCATCCACGGCCTGCTCGCGTTCCGCCACGTCTTCAAGCTGATGCGTGGCAATTGCCACGATGGCGCTTTCGGTCGCGCGGGCATCGGTGCTCAGGTGCTGGATCAGGTCCAGCGTAGTGGACCGGCGCGTCAGCATCAGGCAGGTCACCTCGGCATCGACCACGCGGGTTGCATGCCAGCAGCCCGGCCGCATGCAAATGCCCTGCCCTTGCGGCACAAGAAAGGCGGCCAGCGTCGTCAGGTCGGGGCTGCCGTCGGCATTGCTGCTGGCCACCACCTGGATGATCGTGCCGGTCAGCGGCACGATGGCCTGTTGCGTCAGCAGGTGCTTTTCCAGGCTGGCGATGTCGGTCGCGCGGCTTCGGTAATTTACCCACAGCACTTCGGCGTCGCCGCCCGCGCCCGTGTTGAAGACATGTTCCTGCCAGAAGTCCGTGGCGGCGTTCGAGAACAGCGGCACCCCGTTGCCGTCCGGAATCGGCTTGCCCAGCATCCAGCCATAAGGCGTGAACGCTTGCGGCGTCAGGTCATTGACTTCCAACTGCGTGTTGCTTGTCATGCGGAACCCTGTGTTGGCTTGGGCGGCGTGCCGCGTTTGGGAAATTCAGCGGCGTAATCGAAATTGCCGCGCGCGATGGCTTCGATGATCGCGGCGCGCCGGTCGGCGGCGCGTTTCAGGTTGGCGGCCGTGGGCTTGACGCGGATGCGTTCCACGCAATGCCGGCCGTCGTAGTAGAAGCCGATCTCGATGGACGATTCCGACGCGGGCCGGACGCCCTCGAACCCCTGGCTCATCGCCTTTCCCGTGATGGTTGCTGTTGGGCCACATGATAAACGCTACGCGATGACCAAAAAAAGGCGCAGCGCGCCTTCAGTGAAACCAAGCCGCGATGACGCACCGGTGCGCCGATGCGCCGGTGCGCCGACGCGCCATCGCGGCGACCTGCTTAGCTTTCCAGCGGTTTGCGCCAGTCGTCCGACGCTTCGGTGCCGGCAATTTCGTGCGTCCACGTGATCTTGCGGTACGCCATGGCTACCTTGATCAACTGCGTGAAGTCCGATTTGCTGGGGTCTTGCGCGTGCGGCAGCACACTCGTGATGTCCACGATGGTGGCGTCTTCCAGCGCCGTCGTGAAGAAGTGTTCCTGCTTGCCGTCGATGGACGTGCGATACCACTTCACTTCAACTTCGGGCAGCATTTCGCCCGAGGCCAGCGCGTGATACAGCAAGGGCGTGGCCTTGTTCAGCGCGCTGGTGAAGATGAACGGCTTGTGCACGCGCTGGCCCGAAGGCTGGCCGCTTTGCGGGTCGGTCGGGGTGTTGACGCGGTGTTCGATTTCCTGGACCAGGATCTGGTCTTCGTGGCCTTCGACGTACACGTTGCCGACCGAATCCGCGGTGAAGGCGCCTTCGGTGATGTTGCCCTGGGTTTTGCCGGAAATGCTGATATAGGCGGGAGTAGGCATGTCGATTCCTAAGTCGTCGTAGTGGGTGGCCATGGTGGCCGGATGCCTCCCGAAGGAGGCGCTACGTAGGGCTAATGCAACATCCATGCCAAGGCGTGAATTAAAAAACTATTCGCAATGGAATCAAAGACTTGGGATGAATTTGCGATAAGTACGACGCGCCGCTTCCCCCTTGTTGCCCGTGGTTTCTCGGCTTTTCCGGGGCGATACGGGCCAGAACTGGCTCGCCAGAAAATAAAGGCTTATAGATCAACGCGTTGCAGCGGGTCAGATTTGGCCTGATCGAGCCAGATCTGGCCCAGCTGGGTACCATGGCCGATCAACGCTGTTTTGCACTACCTTGTCTTCCTGCCCCGCCCCGCTACCAAGGACGCCCCACATGACTACCAATTTGTCATCGCATTACGTCTTGCTGGATGCCGCCGGCACCGCGACAACCGTGAACGGCGGCGACGCGTTCTGGTCGCAGTCGCCTGACGAGCTGGACCGTTTCGGCCGTGGCTGGCTGGTGTCGGAATACACCTTCACCAAGGACTGGCCGCAATGGGAGATGCACCCCGAAGCCGACGAGATCGTCCGCCTGATGGCGGGCGCGGCCGAGCTGCATCTGGAATGGCCCACCGGCGTGCAAGTGGTAAAGATGCTGGCCGACGATGCCTATGTCATACCGAAGGGCGCCTGGCATACCGTCAAGGTGATGGAACCCTGTCGCATGTTGCACATCACCATGGGCGCGGGCACACAGCACCGGCCGGTCTAGCGCACAACCCTACAACCGGGAAATCAAGGCCAAGGCGAACCGCCGCCGACACGGCACCGACTTGCCACCGAATGGCCATGGGATTGCCACCCGTTAACGCTTCGTTTTCTATCGTTACATTTACCCCTTCATTGCCTGCTACTGCTGGTTACAGTGCTGCCTTCGCATATTTTGGCAAGGCACCCCGACCATGTGGCACGTCCGGCTTGGCTTCCCCTTTTTCGCGGCGCTTGTCCGCGCCTTCGCATGATGCGCGCCGCGATCAAGCCGCTGGCCCTGGCCCTGGCCTTGGCCCTGCCGACACTGCCCGTGACCGCGCGCGCGGAGTCCTGGCTGGACCAGTGCACCACCTCTTACTACGGACAGGGCTCGGACCCGGTCTGCCATCAGCCTTTCAGCGAAGGGCTGGCGGCCGTGCTGACGGGATCGCGCAGCGACGAGGCCGGCGCCTGGGGCTATATCGACAAGCAAGGACGCATGGCCATCGCGCCTGCCTATCGGTACGTCATGCCGTTCCAGAACGGCGTGGCTGCCGCCAGCCAAGGCGAACTGTGGGGCTATATCGACACGAAGGGCCAGTGGGTTATCAAGCCGCGCTATACCAACGCCACGGGGTTCAATGCCGAAGGCACCGCGCTGGTTGAAGAAGACGAGCGGGACGTCCTGATCGACCGTCAGGGCAAGGTCGTCAAGACCTTTCCACTGGGCACGCGCACATGGGGTTTCATGCCCGGCCAGAAGCTGGCATCGATAGAAATGCCCACGCCGCCGCGCCTGATCAACACCACGACGGGCGCGGCCGCCGAGCTGCCCGAAGGCGTGATGATGCTGGCCGCGCCGTCGGCCGGTTACCTGCCCGCGCAGGTACGAGGGTCGCGCTATTCCGGGTGGTGGGGCCTGCTGGACGCGCAGGGCCGCTGGGCCGTGACGCCGCAGGTACTGCGTTCGCGCGAAGCACCCATGCGCGACGGCGACGTCGTAGCCGTACGCCGCGATGAAAAGTGGACGTTCGTGAACCCGCGCGGTGAAGCCATTTCGTCCGCCGCCTACGAACGCGTGCAATGGCTCGCGCCCGGCGTGTGGCTGGTGGCCACGGAAGACGGCAAGTCGACGTTGCTGGACGGCCGCCTCAAGCCGACGCATGCGTTCACCACGTCGTACATGGGTGTGCAGCAGCGCGATGGCTGGCGCTATCTGTCCGACGCATCGACCACGCTGTTGATCAGCCCCGCCGGAACGATGCAGAAGCTGGCGATACGCGACGGCCGCGTCGACATCGTGCAAGGCCGCGCGTGGGTCTATGGCATGCCGGCCGCTGGCGTGCCGCGCGCGGATGGCGCCGGCGGCGCCGCAGCGGGCGACGCAGCAGCAAGCGACGCCGCAAAGGAAGCCGCGCCGGTTGCCGTGGAAGCCTCGGACGGTAACGTCGATATCGCGGCCGACGCAGTAGCGGTGGATGCGGCGGACAATGCGGCCGCCGCTGCGGCAGGAGCCTCCGACGCGTCCAAGCCCGGCGCGGACGCGGTGGCGGCGGTCGGTACCGCGGCGGTCGACACCGCGGCGGTCGGCACCGCGGCGGTCGATACCACCGCAGCCGACACCGCCACCGTCGTCACCGACGTCGCGGAAACCGTTGGCGCGGATCAAGCCGCGGCCGGGGCCGAAGTGGCCGACACCATCAGCTCGGACGACGCCGCCTCGTACTCGGCTACGGTCGCCAGCGCCGATGGGTCGCTGGTGCAGGTCTACGCGGCCGACGGTAAACCTTTGCTGGATTCAGACACTGCCCAGCGCCTGCGCGGCTATGACGTCAGCGAGTTTTCACCTCGCAAGACCGCCCCGCGCACGCCGGGCAACGCGACCATGCCGCTGGCGCTGCTGCGCGCCCTCAACGGCGACCGGCCGCTGGCCATCCTGACCGCCACCGGCAAGATCGTGTCGAACCCGCAATGGGAAAACATCGACACCTATAACGTGACGATGCCGCTGGTGGTGCGCGCCAAGGGCGACAAGGTGGGCGCCATCGACGGCCAGGGCAAATGGGCGGTGCCCCCGGAATACAGCGAATTGCGGCCGTTCAACGGCCCCTACACCTGGGCACGCACGCCCGACATGCTGCGCCGCGACGCCATCCTGATCGATGCGCAGGGCAAACCCACGCGCGTGCCGGACGAGGTGGGTGCGGCAGCCTCCGACCTGGACGGCGATCTGCTGGTCTACCGCGCGGCCGACGATAACCGCGAGCGCCGTTGGGGCCTGTGGAACGTGCGCTTGAACGCGCCCGCCCTGAAGCCCGACTACGAACGCATCGAGGAATTCGACGACGACTGGGTCCGCGTCCAGGACAAGGACCGATGGGGCGTCGTCAACCGCCAGGGCCAGTGGGTCGTGCCGGCCAAGCACGACAGTGCCTACGGCATGGAATATCTGGGCAACGGCGTCATGCTGGTGAGCGAACCCGAAGGCAAGGGCCTGGCCGGCCGCTACGGCGACAGCCCGTACCGCATGGTCAACCTGCGCACCGGCAAGCACAGCGACATCATCTACGGCAAGCCCGACAAGCTGGCCGAAGGCCGCTACATCGGTCAACTGGCCGACGGCAGCGCCGTGCTGTTTGACGCGCAAGGCCGTGCCACCAAGATTTCCGACGGCCGTCCCGAAAGCAAAGAGCAGCACGGTGAATGGCTGATCGTGCGCCAGGACGAACGCGAAGGCGCCATCGACGCGCGCGGCAACCTGCAAGTGCCCGCGCTGTATGGCGAATTCAACCCCTTCTTCGTGCAGCCCGAGGGCCTGGCGCGCGTCAACCAGGGGTCCGGCTATCGCGTCATCGACCAGCAGGGCAAGACCGTGCTGGAAAAGCGCGGCGACGGCTTCCCGCTGGCGTCCATGCGGCGCGTGCTGTTCACCGACGACAGCTCGTCCACCACGGTGTTGACGGACCTGCAAGGCCGCGAAGTGGCGCGCCTGTCCGGCCGCTATCCGGTGGAATACCGCCACGCCAGCGAAGGCGTGGTGCCGTACAGCGAGAACTACGGCAAGTACGGCTTCCTGGACGCGGCGGGCAAGCGCGTCGTGGGCGCGCACTTCAGCGTGCTGGGCCCGTTGAAACACGGCCTGGCACGGGCGCAACGCCTGGACCGCACCGGCAAGCTGTATGGGTTCATCGACCTGAGCGGCCGCTACGCCATCCCGCCCGCCTACAACTGGGCGCAAGACTTCCAGGACGAACGCGCGATGGTGTTTCACGACCACCTGGTCGAATTCATCGACCCACGCGGCAAGACCACCACCACCTTTGGGGTGTTGTGCGACCAGATCGTGATTTTTGACGCGGAAGAAAACCAGAGCTGGCCGCGCGAAGCCCTGACCTGCTCCGATGCCAAGCGCATCGATCCCCCCGCCCTAGACTCCGCCAAAGCAGAATGACCATGACGTCACGCGTGATCCGCACCACCCGTATCGCCTGCGCGCTGGCCGCGCTGGGCGCATCCCTGTCCGCGCAGGCGCAGACGGGCCATGTGTTCTGCGTCGACGAAGCCCGCGCGCGCAACGACGCCGCCGTCGACGACATTTCCAATCACACGCCCTACACCAACGGCTGCATCCGCAATATGGCGGACGGACGCGCTGCCGTGCTGCTGCCGTCGGCGCTGGAACCCATGCGCCGCGTGCCGTCGGACGAGTCCTTGCGCCGCCATGCCTGGGGCTTTCTGGACCAGAACGGCCGTCTGGCGATCCGCCCGATTTTTGAATCCGTGCGCGACTTCCGCCACGGCCTGGCCGCCGTAAAGTGGCAAGGCAAATGGGGCTTCATCAACCCGCAAGGCCGCATGGCCGTGGCGCCGCGCTACGACAGCGTGGGCGACTTTGCCCAAATCGGCCTGGCCGTGGCCACGCTGGACGGCCGGCACCTGTTCATCAACCGCCAGGGCGAACCGGTCGGCGATCCGCTGGACGCCGGCATCGACAGCCTGGAGCTGGCTGACGGCCTGCCCGCGCGCGCGGCCGTGGCCTTCAAGCCGGAATACCGCTCGCCCACCGGCGAACGCCGCTTCGCCGCGCCCGGCGTGGCGGTCAAGCAAGCCTATGGCCCGGACCTGTACATCGCCACTGACGGCGAGTATCGCCAGGGCCTGGTGGACCGCGATTGGAACTGGGTGGTCGAGCCCGTGTACCACGACATTTCCACCGACCGCGACGGCAGGCTGGCGGTGGCCGATGGCCCCGACGGCGTGGTGCTGCTGGGTACGGACGGCAAGGTGATCGGCGCGGACCAGCACTACGAATCGATGGGCCCCGTGGGGCGCAAATTCTGGAGCGCGCAGCTGGCCGGTCGCAAGGGCTATGCGCTGCTGGACGCCGCCGGCCAGCTGGTCGCCACCCTGACCTCGGAGCAAGCGCATGCCTCGCAGCGCTTTCACGACACGATCGTGTACCCCTCGGGCGAGACGCTCATGGCGCTGGTGCCCGGCCAGGACAAGCCGCTGACGCTGGGCGCGGGCCTGACGCCCAGCATCAATGAAGAAGGCTTCGTGCTGTTCAGAGGCGAGACGGGCGTGGGCCTGCTGACGCCCAAGGGCGCGTGGCTGCACGGCGAATCGGCGCCCGCATGGCTGGCGGATGCCGGCGACATGGAAGTCCGCCAGGGCCGCCTGTGGATCAAGAGCCAGGAACGCGCGCTGCTCAATATCGTGGACGCCGACGGACACGCGTTACTCAAGCCCGAAGCCGTCGAAGCCACGCGGAACATGGAATTGAAGGCACTGTCCGTCAACGTGCCGGGCGCGCCGTTGGGCATGCTGGGCCAGTCGCATTGCCAGTGCGGCCCGGCAGGCGCCGGCTTGCTGCTGGCCGACGGCAGCCTCGTCACCGATGCCGCGTGGACGAGCCTGACACCGCTGGACGCAGACGACGAGCGGGGCGGCGATGCGCCGCTCTTGGACGAGGCCCTCAAGGCAGATCAACTGCGCTACGCCGCGACCACCGCGGACGGCATCCGTCTGCTGGACGCGCAGGGGCGCGTGATGGACCTGCCGCCCCAGCAACACATCGGCGCCTTCAACAACGGCTACGCGCTGGTGTACGCCAAGGGCGTGAACAAGATGATCGATCGCGCGGGCAAGCAGTACGACCTGCCCGCCGGCGTGTTCGATTCACAGGTGGTGGCGCCGGGCGTCATGCGCTATGTGAAGACCGCCAGCGCCGATGCTCCGTGGGGCCTGTACGACTTTGTGGCGGGCAAGGAATTGGCCGCGCCGGCGTTCCAGGAGATCGGCGTGTTCCAGCACGGACAGGCCGGCGCGTCGCTGGGCGCGGGCCGCGTGGGCGTGATCGACCTGCAAGGCAAGTGGATCGTGCCCGCGCGTCATCATGGCGTCGAGCGCGTCAACGACAAGCTGTGGAAGGTGATGCAGGCCGGCGGCCAGGACGAGGACTACGCCCGTCCCGTTGCGCTGTTCAACGACCAGGGCCGCGCGCTGACGCCCTTTATCAGCCGGCTGCAAATCGGCCGTGCGCAAGACGGCAGCGTGACGGCCGACAGCGATCAGCGCCGCTGGGTTTTTTCAGCAGATGGCACCCATGCGCTGGACCTGGAAGACGCGCTGTACACCCGGCTTGGCGACTGGCTGGAAATTCGCCGCGCGCCCCGCTATGGCTATCTGAACGATCAAGGCCAATGGCAGATCGCGCCTCGCGCCGGCGTCACGTCGATCTTCCAGGGCGCGCCCGCGCGCGCGCTGGCCGCCGATGACAGCGGCACCCGGCTGATCGATACAGCGGGCAAGACGGTGGCGACACTGCCCGCCGGCGAATGGGATTGGCCGCAAGGCTCGCCGCTTTTGCTGCGGCACTACGAGGTCAATGGCCGGTTGCGCACCGACTATGTCGAACCCGGCGGCAAGACGCGGTTGACGGCCGAAGGCGCAACGTCCGCGTTTTCGGAAGGCCAGGCGGTGTCGCTGCTGTCCACGCGGGCGATGCGTGCGCTGGACGCCAAGGGCGCGCTTACCGGCCCGGCATTCAACGCGTTGGGCACGCTGCGGGACGGCCTGGCCCCGGCCCTGGCCGATATGAACTTCGGCTTTGTCGACCGCCACGGCGAATTCGTGATCGCGCCCGACTACAGCGCGGTGACGCCGTTCCTGAACCAGCGCGCGGTGGTGTCCACGACCGAGGCGTCGGAAATCATCGACCCGGCCGGCCGCGCGCTGGCCCGCGTGCAGATGGTGTGCGGCGTGCGCACGCTGTACGGCAGCGCGGGGCAACGCTTGTGGCCGAACACGATGCCGGCGCGCTGCGACCGGTAGACCGGACCGTTAGACCGTTAGACCGTTAGACCGTTAGACCGTTAGACCGTTAGACCGTTAGACCGTTAGACCGTTAGACCGTTAGACCGTTAGACCGTTAGGGCTAGAGCACCACGCCTTGGCCCGCAGGCGGTTGGCGGCGCGGGCGTTGGACGCTTACTGTGCGTCCAACGCCAGATAACGCGCGGTCTGCACGATGGCCTCGCGTTCCTTGAAGCTGGTCAGGCGATCGGCCAGCGCGCTGCTGTCGCCCGTTTGCTTGATGGCCGCCAGCGTGGCCTGCATGGCGTGGATGGCCGCGCGTTGCAAGTCCGACGGAATGATGGCCAGGCGATAGCCCATCGCCGCCAGATCGGGCAACGGCACCAGCGGCGTCTTGCCACCGTAGAACATGTTGATGAGCTTCAAGCCGGGCAGGCGGTCGGCAATGGCGCGGATCTGCTCCAGCGTTTCGGGCGCTTCCACGAAGATCATGTCAGCCCCGGCTTTCAGGTAGCGCTCGGCGCGCGCGATCGCGGCATCAAACCCTTCCACCGCGATGGCGTCCGTGCGCGCAATCACCAGCGTGTCGGCGTCGCTCAAGGTCTGCCGGGCAATGTGCACCTTGCGGCACATCTCGTCGGCGTCCACCAGGCTTTTGTCGTCCAGGTGCCCGCAACGCTTGGGAAACGACTGGTCTTCGATATGAAACGCGGCCACGCCCGCGCGCTCCATGATGCGCACGGTGCGCTCCACATTCGCGGACCCGCCAAAGCCGGTGTCCGCGTCCGCCACCACCGGCAGCCCACTGGCGTCGACGATCTTTTCCACGCGGTCCATCACTTCTGTAAAGCTCAGCAGGCCGATGTCCGGATATCCCGCCGCGCGGGCGATGGCGCCCCCGCTGGCATACACGGCGCCAAAGCCCGCCGCGGCGACGAGGCGCGCCGAGAGTCCGTCGTAGGCGCCGGGCGCAACCACGATGTCGTGGGCCAGTTGCTGGCGCAGCAGGGCGCCGGGTGTCAGGCAGGGGGTCGCGGAGCGCGTCATGGAAGTCCTTGATCGGTGGGGCAATGTCCGCATGATCGGCCTGCGCGAATAGAATGTCCAATATATGGAATGTTGATAATCAGTACATAAAAGGTATCGATATGGAATTGCGTCATCTGCGTTATTTCGTGGTGACGGCCGAGGCGCAGCACTTCACCCGCGCCGCTGAAATACTGGGCATGGCGCAGCCGCCGTTAAGCCAGCAGATCCGCCAGCTGGAACACGAGGTCGGCACGCCGCTGTTTGACCGCACGGGGCGCGGCGTGGTGTTGAACGACGCGGGTCGCGCCTTTCTTACCTGTGCGCAAGACATTCTGCGGCGCACCGACGCGGCGGTGCAGACGGCCCAACGCGCCGCGCGGGGCGAGGTCGGGGAATTGGCCTTGGGGTTTACCGAGTCGGCGTCGTTCAACGGTGTGGTGACGGAAGTAATACGCCAGTATCGCCAGCGCTATCCCGACGTGGACATGACGCTGTCGCAAGGCGATAGCGAAACGCTGGTGGCGCAGCTGCGCGAAGGCGCGATCGATGCCGCGTTCGTGAGGCCGCCGTTTGCGCTTGATGGTGGGCTTGCGTTCACGCAGCTGACCGAAGAACCGCTGGTGGTGGCCTTGCCATTGGGGCATGCGCTGGCGCGCCGCAAGCGGCTGGCGCCGAAGGATCTGGCGCAGGAACGCTTCATCCTGTATTCGCGCAAATCGGGCTATGGGCTTAGCGCGGACATCATGGCGGCGTGCCGCCAGCATGGCTTGAATCCGTTGATTGGCCAACGCGCGCCGCAGCTGTCATCGGCGGTGAATTTGGTGGCGGCGGGCATGGGCGTGGCGGTGGTGCCGGCATCGTTGCGCCACCTGCGCCCGGACGGCGTGGTGTATCGCCCCTTTGCCCTGGACTGGCCGCGCGCGGTGCTGGGGCTGGCGGTGCGTGAAGACCGGCCAGGAGGACGCGTGGAGAACCTGCTGCGTCTGGCGCGCGAGGCGTAAGGGACGATGCCGGGCGTCGGATGCGTAACACCCGATGCGTGATGCCCGATACCTTAAGGGAAGGCGTCGTGGCGGCGACGCTAGCGCGCCCGCCCCCGCGCCACGCAGCAATCAGTCTTCGTGCGACTCGTGCACCGCGACCGCGCCACGCTTCCAATAACTCGCGGCACGGATGCGGGATTTGTCGATGGCGTGTTGCGACACCATGATCTCGCGCACGGCCTTGGCCACGGCGGACTCGGCGGCCACCCATACATAGCCCTCGCCCGCCGGCAACGTCAGTTCGCGCGCCGCTTGCAATAGCAGCGTGCTGTATCCCGCCGGCGTGCCGTTGCGGTGCAGCCACCGCACAGACGTTTTCGCGGCCGAGGCCAACGGCATTTCGTTATCGGGCGACGGCACTTCGATCAACACGATCGCTTCGGCGCCGGCCGGCAGTTCTTCCAGGCGGCGGGCGATGGCGGGCAGCGCGGTTTCGTCGCCAATCAGCACATGCCAGTCGAACCCCTTGGGCACCACGAACGACCCACGCGGGCCGCCGATACCCAGCTGCTGTCCGGGCTGCGCCTGTGCCGCCCAGGTGCACGCCGGCCCATCGCCGTGCAACACGAATTCAATCTCCAGCTCGCGGCGCGCGGCGTCGAAACGGCGCGGCGTGTAATCCCGCGCGGCGGGCTTGGGCGCGCCTTCGGGAAACTTCACGCCATCGGGCCCCACGCTGGGCAAGGCAGGCGCTTGCGTCGGATCGGCCGGAAAGAACAGTTTGACGTGGTCGTCGAATGACGCCGAGACAAAGTCTTGCAGGTCATCGCCGGTGAACGTGACGCGGGCCAACAGACCGGCCACGGGTTCGACGCGCACGACGGTCAGGACGCGCATTTTCAAGGTGTGGCGCACGCGCTCCACGGTCAGGTCGCTACGGTTCATCAACACTCCAGATTCGGGAAAAGGACAAGATCAAGCACAGGGCTTGCCGTTGATCTCGTCGGTGGCGCGCGCCAGGATGGCGGCGATGCGGCGTTGCTCGGCGGGCGAGGCATCGGTGCGCTCCATCAGCGCGCGGCGCATCGCGTGGCGCGCCTCTACAAATTCCGGCACCCAACCGGTGCGCGCGTCCTCGCCTTCCGGGCCCACGCTGCGCGGCTCGCCGCTCCAGGCCTGGCGCATCCAATCCATTTTTTTGGCGATGTGCTTGAAGCGGTTGAACATCAGCGCGACGCGCTCACGGTTGGCATCCAGATGCGCCTTGCCGGCGTCCGCCAGGTGGTAGCGCTTCTTCGCCCCGTCTTGCTCGACGGTGGCGTAGCCCAGCTCTTCCAGATAGGTCAGCGCCGGGTAGACCATGCCGGGGCTGGGCGTGTAGAAGCCGTTGCTCAGCGCGCCGAACGCCTTGATCAGTTCGTAGCCGTGGCTGGGATTTTCTTCAAGCAGGCCCAGCAGCATCAGTTGCAGATCGTCGGCCGAAACGCGGCGGCCGCGTGTGAAACCACGGCCATCGCCGCCGAACCCATCGGCGTCGCCCCGCCCGTCATCTGGCGGGCCGGAAAACCAATCGCCGCGCGAGGCGGCGTGGTGCGAGGGGTGGTGGTGGGGATGGTGGTGGTGCTTGGGATGGTGATGATGGCGGCGGTGATGGCCACCGTTGTCGGGTGTCTGAAAGTCGGGATGGCGCATGGAATGCCTCTTACTATGTATCTTAAGATATAGATCTTACGATACATCCGAGAAATCCCCGCCGTCAACTTCTACGTTGCGTGGCGTGTCTTCAACCATAGTGCGAACGGCTCCGCCTTAGGCTCTTCAGGCGCCGCCGCATAGACCACCAAGCGCAGGTGGCGGCTTTCATCCACGGTCAGCGTGGTGTGCTCGAAGGCGATGTCGCCCAGCGATTCGATATGCAGCCGGCGCTGGCCCATGCAGGCGCCGTGCACATCGTGCTCGCGCCACCACGCGTTGAAGTCCGGCGATACGGCTTGCAGTTCGTCGACCAGTTCGGCGATGTCCGGCACCCCCGTTGCACTGGCAAAGTCGCGACGAAACGTGGACAGCATTGCGGGCGCCTGCGCCGGCCAGTCGGAGAACAAGCGCCGCATCGCGGGCACGACGAACAACATCCACAACAAGTTGCGCCGCCCCGTGGGCTGCGCCGAGAAATCGAACACGCGGTCCGCGGCGGCGTTCCACATCACCACGTCCCAGCGCAGGTTCAGGATGTACGCGGGGCGGGTCGGCAGGTCGTCCATCAGCCGTCGCACCTGCGGCGGCACCGTGCACCAGGTGCGGCCCGCTTCGGCGGGCGGGCGCTGATGGGCAAGCAGGTACAGGTGGCGGCGTTCGGCGGCGTCCAGCTTCAGCACGCGCGCCAGGTTTTCCAGAAACGTCGCGGACACGCTGATGTTGCGGCCTTGTTCAAACCACGTGTACCAAGCCAGCCCCACGCCGGCCAGCGCGGCCACTTCTTCGCGCCGCAACCCGGGCGTGCGGCGCCGGCTGCCGGCGGGCAGGCCAAGGTCGGTGGGGCTTAATCGTTCGCGCCGCGACCGAAGGAATTCGGCCAGGTCGGCGCGGGTGCGGTCCAGGCGTTGCGGGGCGGGAGCTAGGGTCATGGGAAGTGGCTATTGCCTGTAGTAACAGCATAAACAGCTAAATTGTATAAGGCTGAAAGCGTGGCCAGAATAGCGCCGATCCCCATTGATCGGTACTCCCATGACCTCGAACGCCCTGCCTTCCCCCAGCGCCACACCGCCCTGCCCCGACACCCGCGCGTTGGGTCCATTGGGACTGGGCGTGCTGCTGTCAGGCGGCTTTATCACCATCTTCGATCTGTTCGTGGTGAACGTCGCCATTCCCAGCATGCAGACCACGCTGTCCGCCTCGTTCGCGCAGATTAACTTCATCATCGCCGCCTACGAAATGGCATTCGGCGTGCTGCTGATCGCGGGCAGCCGCCTGGGCGACCGCCATGGTCGCCGTCGCTTGTTCAGGCTTGGCATGGCGGGCTTTGCGCTGGCCTCGGGCCTATGCGGGCTGGCCCCCGATGCCAACACGCTTATCGGCGCGCGCGTGTTGCAAGGGGCCGCCGCCGCGCTGCTGTTTCCGCAGGTCTATGCGCTGATACGCGTCAGCTACGACGGGCATGCGCGCCGGCGCGCGTTCGGCCTGATGGGTATGACGCTGGGGCTGGCCGCGATTGCCGGCCAGGTGCTGGGCGGCTGGATCGTGCATGCCGATTTCCTGGGCCTTGCATGGCGCACCGTCTTCCTGGTCAACGTGCCGCTGGGCCTGGCGGCGTGGGCGCTGGCACGCCACATACCTGAATCCCGCGAGGCCCAGGCCGCGTCCATGGACTGGCCCGGGGCCGCGTGCCTGGCGGCAGGGCTGGCCTTGCTGCTGCTGGCCTTGATCGAGGGGCCCGCGCGGCATTGGCCTGCGTGGACCTTCGCATGCGGGGCCGCGTCCGTTGCGGTGCTGCTGGCGTTCGCGCGCATGCAGCGCAGCGTCAAGGCGCGCGGCGGCGCGCCGCTGCTGGACATGGGCTTGATCGCGCAGCCGGGCTTTGCGGCCGGATGCCTGCTGGTGATGCTGGTGTTCTCCACCGCCAGCGCCATGTTTCTTTGCTACGCGTTGTTGGTCCAAACCGGCTTCGGGCTGGACGCGTTGACGGCGGGCCTGATCTTCGCGCCGGCCAGCGTGGGCTTCGTTGCGGGGTCGATGGCCGCGCCGCGCCTGGTGAACCGCTTTGGCACGCCGGCCATTGCTGTTGCGGCCTTGCTGTACGGCGGGGCCACCGCGGCCTTGATGGTGAAGGTGGGCATGGCCGGCGCGGCGCTGTCGCCGTGGTCGCTGGTGCCTGCGCTGGTGTGGCTGGGCGCCGCGCAGGGCGCAGTCAACACGCCGCTGGTCAACGTGGTGTTGGGCCTGGTCCAAGACCATCATGCCGGCATGGCGGCGGGGGTCGTGTCCACCTTGCAACAAGTCGGCGCTGCGCTGGGCGTCTCGGCAGCGGGCATGCTGTTCGGCGGCGCCTTGCAGGCGCATGCCCACGCCGACGCGCCCGAACGCTACGCCCACGCATTCGCGACCGCCATGCAGTTCAACGTCGCGGCCATCGCCGTGTCCGTCGCATTGCTATGGTGGCTGGGGCGACACCGCGACACGGCCTCACTGGGCTGAGATCAGCCCGCCGACAGTTCCCGTGCGCGCTTTTCCGCCTTGTGCACCGCCGCGCCGATGGCGTCGGCCACGCCGGCTTCGCGCAAGTGCGTCAGGGCCGCATAGGTGGTGCCGCCCTTGGATGTGACGCGATCCTGCAATTCCGTCAGGGGCACGTCTTCGCTTGCCGCCAGGCCTGCCGCGCCGCGAAAGGCGGCGACCGCCAGGCGGCGCGCGTCTGCCTCGGAAAAGCCCAGCTCGACTGCGCCCTTTTGCAGCGCCGCCATGAAGTAAAAGACATAGCCCGGGCCGCTGCCCGTCACGGCGGTGACAGCGTCGATCATGCCTTCGGTGTCGGTCCAGATGCGCTCGCCCACGGCGGCAAACAGGGCGTCGACGAGGTCGCGCTCGGCGGCGCCGCATGCCGCCGTGGCGTACAACCCCGTCATGCCCAGCCCCACCTTGGCCGGCGTGTTCGGCATGGCGCGCACAATGCGCGCGTGGCCGCCCAGCCAGTCCGACAGCGAGGCCAGGTCCACGCCCGCCGCGATGCTGACGACCGTGGCGCTGGCGGGCAGATATTCCCGCACCTGGGCGCAGGCGTCCTGCAAGCCTTGCGGCTTGGTCGCCAGCACGCACAGCGCGACGTCAGCGACGGCCGGTCCCACGCTTTCCTGGCAGGCCAGTCCCCGCGCCCGCAAGGCCTCTCGCGTGGGCGCGTAGGGCTCGATTACCAAGAAGTCGGCCTGCTCACGGCCTTGTCCTAGCAGGCCGTCGATGATGGCGGAGGCCATGTTGCCGCCTCCGATAAAAACGATCTTTTCGCGCATGGGAATCCAGTTCCAAAGAGGCAGGGAAGGCGATGCAGACAGACCGCATATCGCACAATACGATTGTATTTCGCTCATTTAGCGGGCGACAAGCCGTATGTTCCCCACCCGCTCCGACTAGGACATACCCTAAATTCGATTGATATACGATTAATCAAATCGAAAAGCGATTTAAGTGATCGTATGCTGTGCCTCAATGCGCTCGGGTTCGTGTGATCCCCGAGCTTCATTCGGGACCACAGACATGACCAACGGCATCACCCTGCTAGACGCGTTGACCCAGGCCTTGGGCGCGGACGCCATCCTTCATTCCGACACCGACATGGCCGGCTATACCGAAGACTGGCGCGGCCGGTACAAGGGCCCCGCACTGTGCGTTGCCCTGCCCGGCAACACGCAGCAGGTGGCCGACATTGTGCGGCTATGCAACGCCCATGCCACGCCCGTGCTGCCGCAGGGCGGCAACACCAGCCTGTGCGGCGGCGCGGTGCCGGATGCCAGCGGTACGCCCCCCGTCATCGTGAACCTGGCGCGCATGCGCCGGGTACGCCGGGTGGATGCCGCCAACAATTCCATGGAAGTAGAAGCCGGGTGCGTGCTGGCCACGGTGCAGGATGCAGCGGCCGCCGAGGGCCGCTTGTACCCCATCAGCCTGGGCGCGGAAGGCTCGTGCCAGATCGGCGGCACCATCGCCACCAACGCGGGCGGCACGGGCGTACTGCGCTACGGCAACACGCGGGACAACATCCTGGGCCTGGAAGTGGTGCTGCCCGACGGCGCCATCTGGAACGGCCTGACCGCGCTACGCAAGAACAATACCGGCTTTGATCTAAAGCACCTGTTCATCGGCGCCGAAGGCACTTTGGGCATCGTCACCGCCGCCGTGCTCAAGCTGCATCCGCTACCCACCCGCCACGCCGTGGCCTGGCTGGCGCCAGACAGCCCGCAAGCCGCGCTGGAAATCCTGGGCATGTTCCAGCGCGCCTGCGGTTCGCGCCTGTCGGCCTTTGAAATGATCGACAGCAATCAGCTGGACATCGTGATGGCGCATGTGCCGGGCCGCAAGACCCCGCTGGGCGACGCGCACCCGTGGCATGTGCTGGTGGAACTGTCCGACACGGCCAGCGGCGACGAACTGCAAGCGCTGTTGCAGCAGACGCTGGAACACGCGTCCGAACAGGGCCTGCTGCACGACGCCGTGCTGGCCAGCAACGACAGCCAGCGCGCCGCGCTTTGGGAAGTGCGCCACAGCGTGTCCGAAGGCAATAAGAAGGCCGGCGTGGGCCTGACCACGGACAGCGCCGTACCCGTGTCCAGCGTGCCGCGCTTCATCGACGAAGCCACCGCCGCCGTGCGCCACCTGGTGCCCGGCCTGCCGGTGCTGATCGTGGCCCACCTGGGCGACGGCAACGTGCACTTCATACCCTTCTTCACCTTCGACGCCTGGAACGCCCTGCCCGACCGCGACGCGATGGCCGCCGATATCCGCCGCGCGGTCAACGATGTTGCCGATGCGCTGGGTGGCACCTTCAGCGCCGAACACGGCGTGGGCCGCACGTCGCTGGCCGAAATGGCGCACTACAAGTCCCCCGTTGAACTGGCGATGATGCACGCGCTGAAGGCCACCTTCGACCCCGCCAACCTGTTCAACCCCGGCCGCTTGCTGCCCCGCATGGATTGAACCGCCCGCCTTCGACCCCCCCGTCTTTTGAATCCCCACCCTTGATCCGCAGTCCCTGACCCGACCCGCAGGAGTCTTCCATGAAATCGATCCCCCACAACGCCTCGCGCCGCGCCGCGTTGAAAACCGTGGCCGCCGGCGCCGCCGCGCTGGCCATGCCCATGATCTGGACGCCGTCGCGCGCCGCCTCCAAGCGCATCGTCGTGCGCGATGACGGCGGCATCTACAGCAAGGCCTATGGCGCCGTGTTCTACAAGCCGTTCTCGGAAGCCACCGGCATCCAGGTGGTGGGCGTGCAGGCCAACGCCGAACCCACCGCGCAGATCCGCAGCATGGTCGACACCGGCAACTACACCTGGGACATGGCCAAGATCAGCCAGCCCGCCATCCTGATGCTGACCGAAGGCGGCAAGGTCTATCTGGAAAAGCACGGTCTGGAATCCGACCCGGTCGTGGCCACCATCCCGCCGCAATACATGTCGCCCTACGGCGTGGGCAACAACGTCTACACCACCGTGCTGGCGTACCGTACCGACGCCTTCAAGGGCCGCCGCGCGCCCGCGTCGTGGGCCGACTTCTGGAACGTCAAAGACATCCCCGGCCGCCGTGGCCTGCGCAAGCATCCCTTCGACACCATCGAAGAAGCGCTGATGGCCGACGGCGTGCCAACCGACAAGGTTTACCCCTGCGACATCGACCGCGCGCTGGCCAGCCTGGACAAGGTCAAGCCCTCGGTGGACGTGTGGTGGAACACGGGCGCGCAGGTCGAACAGATGCTGGGCTCGGGCGAAGTCGACATGATCGCCACGTGGGTGTCGCGCGCGCAATCGGCCATCGCCAACGGCGCGCCGGTGCAGATCGTGTGGGACCAGAACATCTGGGGTTGCGACAACTGGTCCATCCTGAAAGGCACGCCCAACGCCGACGCCTGCCGCGAGTTCATCAAGTTTGCGTCCGACCCCAAGCGCCAGGCAGCGCTGGTCGAGTACTTTGCCGCCGGCGTCACGCAGCCCGCCGCCTTTGACCACATCAAGGCCGACGTGGCGCGCAACTGCCCGACCCACCCCGACAACATCAAGACCGGCCTGCACATCAACGCCGCGTACTGGCTGGACAAGCAGCGCGACGTGCTTGAACGCTTCAACGGCTGGGTCCTGAAATAAGCCATCGGCCGCGCGCCACCACCGTGGCTCGCGCCGCGCGAAATCTAATGTGCTGAACACCATGTCTTCTTCCAATCTGCAAATCTCTGGCCTGGGCAAACGCTATGGCGATTTCGTCGCGTTGGCGCCCACGCACCTGGACGTCGCTCGCGGCGAATTCCTGACCCTGCTGGGCCCCTCCGGGTCCGGCAAGACCACCTTATTGAGCCTGATCGCCGGCCTGGCGCAGCCCGACGAGGGCCGCGTGCTGATCGACGGCGCCGACGTCACGTACGGCGCGCCCTACGAGCGCGACATCGGCATGGTGTTCCAGAACTACGCACTGTTTCCGCACATGAGCATCGAAGAGAACATTGCGTTTCCCTTGAAGATGCGCAAGGTGCCGGCAGCCGAAGCGCGCCGCCGCGCGCACGAGGCGCTGGACATGGTGCGCCTGCCGCACGTAGCCACGCGCCTGCCGCGCGAACTGTCCGGCGGCCAGCAGCAGCGCATCGCGCTGGCGCGCTGCATGGTCTATCGACCCGCCATCATCCTGATGGACGAACCGCTGGGCGCGCTGGACAAGAAGCTGCGCGACCAGATGCAGCTGGAGATCAAGAGCATCCACCGCGAATTGGGCACCACCATCGTGTACGTCACACACGACCAGGAAGAAGCCATGACGATGTCCGACCGCATCTGCCTGATGAACGGCGGCGCGATCGAGCAGCTGGGCACGCCGGCCGATCTGTACTTCCGCCCCCGCACGCTCTTCGTGGCCGACTTCCTGGGCGAATCGAACCTGCTGCAAGGTGAAGTCACGGCGGTGGACGGCGACGTATTGAGCGTGACGCTGGCGCATCAGGGCGTTACCGGCCTGGCGCTGTCCAACGGCGCCCCGATCAAGCCCGGCCAGAAAGTCACCGTGATGTTGCGCCCGCAAAACCTGCGCGTGGCCACGTCGGGCAACGGCCTGACCGGCAAGCTGCTGGACGTGATGGTGACGGGCAGCCTGACCAAGCTGTACCTGGACCTGGGTGTGGCCGACGCCGCCCCCATCGTCGTGGCCTACCCCACGCAGCGCCAGGCCGAGCAATACGTCATCGGCCAGCCGCTGACCGTCAGCTGGCAAGCCGCCGACGCGGTGGCCATTGCGGAGTAAACGCATGACATCCCTTGCTACTCCCCGCAAGCGCATGAGCCCCGGCCGCCGCCATTTCCTGATGGCCGCCCCGCTGGTCGTGCTGCTGCTGGTGCTGCTGATCTATCCGGTGGGCCAGCTGCTGTTGTTAAGCGTTGTCGACGACAAGGGCTTCACGCTGGCGCAATATCACCGGCTGTTCGAGTCGTCGGTGTATGTGAACGTGCTGCTGATCACGTTGAAGATTTCGTTGTGGACCACGTTCTTCTCCGTCGTCGCGGGCTACCCGGTCGCCTATCTGATTTCCAGCCTGTCCGCCAAGCGCAAGACGTCGCTGCTGTTCTGGGTGCTGCTGTCGTTCTGGACCAGCTTCCTGGTGCGCACCTTTGCGTGGGTGGTGCTGCTGGGCCGCAACGGCGTGGTCAACCAGTTGCTGCAAGCGCTGGGCATCCTGGATGCGCCGGCCAACCTGCTCTACAACTTCGGCAGCGTGCTGGTGGGCATGGTGCATGCGCTGATGCCGCTGGCGGTGCTGACGATGCTGTCGGTAATGGAGAACATCGACCGCAACCTGCCGCGCGCCGCCTCCACCCTGGGCGCGCGCCCCGGCACGGCATTCTGGAAGATCTATTTCCCGCTGTCGATGCCCGGCGTGGCGGCCGCGGCCATCATGGTGTTCGTCACCGCCATCGGCTTTTTCATCACGCCCGCGCTGCTGGGCGGACGCAAGGAAACGATGATCACGCAGATCATCATCGACCAGGTGCAGCAGACCATGAACTGGGAGTTCGCCGGCGCGGTGTCGGTGTTGCTGCTGGTGGTGGTGCTGGTGGTGTTCGCCATCTATGACAAGGTGCTGGGCCTGTCGACCATGACGGGCGGCGCATCCACGCGCGTGCGGGCATCGGGCAAGGAAAGCCTGTCGCGCCGCGCGGGCGATGCGGTGTTGACGGTGCTGGCGAACGTGTCGGATGCCCTGTTCGCGCTGTTGCCCAAGCGGGTGCGGCGGTCGGTGTCGGGCACGGGTCAGTCACGCACGCTGTGGTGGATCGTGCTGGGCGTGCTGGCGTTTCTTAGTGCGCCGGCCTTCCTGATGATTCCGCTGTCGTTCGATTCCGGTTCGGGCCTGACGTGGCCGCCCAAGGGATTTTCGCTGCAATGGTACGAGCAGATGTTCACGTCGCCCGTGTGGATGCAGGCCATCACCCGGTCGTTGATCGTGGGCGTGGGCACGGGTTTGCTGGCGATGCTGATCGGCACGCCCGCCGCCTTCCTGCTGGTGCGCGCGAACATGCGAGGCAAGTCGGCGATGCTGGCCTTCGTGCTGTCGCCCATCGTGGTGCCGCGCATGATCATCGCGGTGGGCATGTTCTATTTCTTTGCGCGCGTGGGGCTGGTGGGATCCACCATCGGCCTCATCCTGGCGCATACCGTGGTGGCCGTGCCCTACGTGGTGATCACCATGATGGCCGTGCTGCGCAACTACGACACGCGGCTGGACCTGGCGGCGCAAAGCCTGGGCGCCGGGCCGTGGGCCACGCTGCGCTTCGTGACGTTTCCGATTCTGGGCGCGGGGCTGATGTCGTCATTCCTGTTTGCCTTCGCCACATCGTTCGACGAACTCACGATTGCGCTGTTCGCCTCCGGTGGCCTGAACGCCACGCTGCCCAAGCAGTTCTGGGACGAGGTCACGCTACAGATTTCCCCGGTGATTGCCGCCGTCTCTACCTGCCTGTTCATTTTCATTGCCGCGCTGATCTGGCTGGCCGACCGGCTGCGCCGCCGCAGCCTGGCCAATTGAATCCGACGCCTCTGATTTAGATTTATTTTCCTGGATACACAACATGCTGAACGCAACCCAACTGCGCGGAGTTTTTCCCGCCATCCCCACGCCGGTCAACGCCGACGACACCATCAACGTCCCCGCTGCCAAGGCGCTGGTCGCCTACCTGATGCAGCAGGGCATCGACGGCATCGTCCCGTTGGGCGGCACGGGCGAATACGGCGCGCTGCCCCGCGCCGAGCGCATCCGCATGTGCCAGTTGACGGTCGAGGCCGTAGCCGGCCGCGTGCCGGTGATTCCCGGCGTGCTGGACCCCGGCTATCACGACGCGCTGCAAGCGGGCCGCGAATTCGCCGAGGCCGGCGCCGATGCGCTGATGGTGCTGACGCCCTACTACACGACGCCCACGCAGGCCGGCATCCGCGACTACTTCTTGCGCTATGCCGATGCATCGCCGCTGCCCGTGATGATCTACGAAATTCCGTATCGCACCCGCATCGCGATTGCGCCCGAGGTGCTGCATGAACTGTCGCGCCACCAGAACATCATCGGCATGAAGGCCTGCAACACGGACATGTACCACTTCCTGCGCACGGTGGCGGGCGTGGACGAATCGTTTGCGGTGTTCAGCGGCGAAGACACGCTGCTGCCGGTGCATCTGGCCGCCGGCGCGCGCGGCGGCATCGTGGTCACGGCTAGCTTGCTGCCGTCGGCCTGGCGCCAGGTCTACCAGCTGGCGTCGGAAGGCCGTACGCGGGAATCGATGGAACTGCATCGCCGCCTGATCCCGTTGATGGACCTGGCGTTTGCCGAGACCAACCCGGGCCCGATGAAGTCCGTCATGGACCTGATCGGCGTGAACGCGCCCGATGTGCTGGACCCGCTGGTGGCCCCGGCCGATGCGTTGCAGTCGGCCCTGCGTGAAACGCTCAAGCCGTTGCTGGCGGAATTCGAAGGGGTGAAGTAAGCCGGGCCTATCTGGAATAGCCCGCGAATTTGGACTTTGAAATCGACGTGGCCGCCACCTGCACATGGGGCGCCAGTTCGGCTTCAACGCGAGCGACCGTCCAGCGCGTCGTGGGCACCGAAATATTGATGGCAGCCACGGCCAGGCCGCGATGGTCGGTGACCGGCGCGGCCACCGAGATGTCGCCCAGCACCGTCTCGTTGACGATGATCGCGTAGCCTTTTTCGGCCACGCGCTGCACGCGTTCCATCAGCTTGTCAGGGTCCACTTCGGTGTAGGGCGTGATGGGGTCCAGCCGCGTCCGCGCCAGGATTTCACGGCGATGCTCGTCCGTCAGACGCGACAGGATCGCGGTGCCGGACGCCGTGAAGAACGCCGGCAGACGGCTGCCAACGGCGATGTCCACGTTGACCAGGTGATGGCCCGGAAAGCGCGCGACGAACACAATTTCGTGGCCGTCCAGTTCTTGCAGGTTAGTGGTTTCGCCCAGCGTGCGGCTAATGTCCAGCAGATAGGGCGAGGCCTTGTCGATCAGCTCGTTGGCGCGCACATAGTTGTACGAAAATTGCAGCACCTTGGGCGTCAGCCCGTAGTTGCGCGTGTCGGGAATGCGGCGCAGGTAGCCCAGCGTTTCCAGCGTGTAGACCAGGCGCTGCGTGGCGCTGCGGTCCAGGCCGGACGCGCGGGCGATGTCGGCCAGCGTCATGTGGCGGCGCGACCCGTCGAACGCGTGCAGCACCTGGAAGGCCTTTTCGGTGGACCCCACAAACAGTGATGACCGGGTTGCGCCGGGCGCCTGCGATTCTTGCGTGTCGTTGTCGATCTTTGTTTTGGGCACGGGAAACAGCCTGTTCAGTTCCGGGGATGGTCACGCAAGAAGAACGCGATGCGGGTGTTGCCGGCCCGGCATCGCGTATTCATCCAGACGTTCTGCGTTTGCGTTATGCGCACTGCGTACTGCGGTTGAAATAATTGTAGTTCAATTATTTATTGCAGATATCGATTGATTATTACCGCCCCAACGTCCACCGACTTACCGCTTACCCTGCCAGCGGCACGTCCGGCTGCGACGCGGAACGCGTACCCGCGATGGGGTGGCAGGACGCCGGGTGATAGGTGTGCACCAAAGACAGCTTCACGCGGTCGCTGCGATTGCCCGGCGCGGCGTGCAGCGTGCGGCAATGGAAGAACACCACGTCGCCCGCCTCTAGCGTGGGGCTGACCGCCCGCGCGATCCAGTCGGCGTTTTGGGGTACGTTTTCGCGGAAGAACTTCTTCTCATCGAATTGTTCAGGCGCGAAAGACGCCGTGTGCGAACCCGGGATGAATGACAGACCACCATTGCCCGAACTTTCGGGCACCAGCGCCAGCCAACAGGACACCAAATCAGTATCGGAAAAAGACCAGTAGCGAATGTCCTGATGCCAACCGGTCAGGCTGCCGTAGGCCGGGTGCTTGGTCATCACGCAGTTGTGATGCACGGTGGACAGCACGGCCGGTTCGCCGAAATAGCGCGCCAGCCATTGGCCGATGGCCGGGTCGGTGGCCCACTGCGCAAACAGCGGGTCGCGCGCATAGGCGTTCAACAGGCGGCGCACCGTCAAGCCGCCTTGCGCCTCGCGGGATGCCGGCGCGCCGGGATAGCGCAGGTCGGCTTCGTATTCGATGGGCGCTACGTGGTCTTGCAAATGGCGCTCGGCCAGGGCGCGCAAAGCGGCTACCCGGTGCGGGTCCGCAAACTGGCGGGCCACCACAAAACCCTGCTGGCGCAGGACGGCAATTTGATCATCGTGCAGGAACCCGGACATCTCAATCCTCACACCCCGCGGCGGTTGCGAAGCGTCTGCGTGCGGGGCAGGCGCGTACCGGTCAGGCGCCGGTAAACGCGGGGATGGCTAGATTACCAAAGCGGGCGGGCCGCGCGTCAGGCAGTAGGTGTTTTTTCAACGCGCGGCGTCGCCGGCGGCAGCGGCGGGCGAGCCCGTTCAGCGTCGCGTTCCTGGACTTCGTGGTGCACCCATTCGCGCCACACGGCCACCAGCAAGGCCATTAGCACCGGCCCGACGAACAGGCCCACGATGCCCATCGTCTTGACGCCGCCCACCAGGCCGAAGAACGTCGGCAGGAACGGCAGCTTGACCGGGCCGCCCACCAGGCGCGGGCGCAAGGTCTTGTCCACGATGAACAATTCAACGCTGCCCCAAACCATCAGCGCAATGCCCGCCACCACGTGGCCGGAACCGACCAGGTACAAGGACACCAGCGTGAACGACAGCGGCGCGCCGCCGGGGATCAAGGCCATGAAACCGGTCACCACGCCCAGCAGCACGGGCGACGGCACGCCCGCCACCCAGTAGGCGATGCCCAGCACCAGGCCTTCGCCCAGCGCGATCAGGCCCATGCCGGTAACGGTGGAATTGATAGTGGCAGGCACCACGCGGGAAAACCGCTGCCAGCGCGCAGGCAGAATGCGTTCGCCCAGCACGTCCAACTGCGCCACCATCCGGATGCCGTCCTTGTAGACGAAGAACAGCGTGATCAGCATGAACAGCACGGTCAAAAGCAGCTGGAACACGTTGCCCGTCGCGGCCAGCACCATGCGGTAGATGTTGCCCAGGTGTTCGCCGCTGACGGCTTCAACCAGCGCGCCCAGCGCGTGGGGCTGGCCAATATACGATTCCCAATACTGGCCCAGGCGCTCGCCCAGCACGGGCATCGACGTAATCCAGTTCGGCACGGCCACGCCGTGGCGGTTGGCGGCTATGGCCCAGGCGAAAAAGGTGCTGGCTTCCTTGATGGCGTAGGACAAGGCCAACGACATCGGCACGATCAGCACCACGATGACCATGAGCAGCGCCAGCGACGCGGCCACGGCCGTGCGGCCGCCGCAGCGCACGACCAGGCGCTGGTACAAGGGCCAGCTGGCCAGGCCAATAATCAGGGCCGCAAGAGCAGGAACGAGAAAGCCGCTAAGGAAGTACACCCCGGCCAACAGCACGAGCAAAAGCAGCCAACGGGCCATCAAATAAGCGGGTAGAACAGGCTGCATAGCGCGGATCGACAGTAAGGGCGTTGTAGGCTTTGACTGTCGGACTATACAGACGTTTCAAGATATACGAGGGACGCAAGCCCTGTATTTACTACGGGGATTCCCGTGGTCTTTCGGCGTGGCACGCACCGGGCGTGCCACGCCACACGCTTACAGCGCGTACTCGGCGGCCTCTTCGCGCGGGCTGCGGCGCCGCGGCGGCGTCTGGGCCAACACCGGTTCAGCCAGCGGCTGGGCGGCGGGCGCCCCCATCGTCATGGCGCTGGGCATGCCCAGCTGACGCTGATACACGCCGCAGCTGGCGGCTGCCGGATCGGTTTCGTCGCGGCCGCTCAATAGTGGGCATCCGGCGAACAATTCAGCCACCCAATCCGTAAACGCGCGTACCTTCGGCGACAACTGGCGGCTTTGCGGATACAGCACGGAAATCGGCGTAGAGCTGGGCTTCCACTGCGGCAGAATTTCGATCAGCTCGCCCGATTGCAGGTGCGGCAGCGCCATGTAGCGGGCCACCTGGATCAGGCCGAAACCCTTCAGCCCGCAATCCAGATAGGCGCCGGCTTCATTCACCGCTACCGTGCCCTTCATGTCCACTTCCTGGTGCTTGCCGTCCACCTTGAAGTCCCAGGCGCAGTTACGGCCCGTGCGGCTCATGAAGTAATGCACCGCGTGGTGATCGCGCAGCGACTCGATGGTTTGCGGCATGCCGTGACGCGCCACGTAGGTAGGCGAGGCGCAGGTGACGGTCTGCAAGGTGCCGATGCGGCGCGCGACCAGGCTGGAATCTTCCAGTTCGCCTGCGCGAATCACGCAGTCGACGGCCTCTTGCACCATATCCACAGGCCGGTCGCCCAGGCCAAGCACCAGCTCGACGTCGGGGTATTTGTCGTGGAAATCACACAATGACGGGATCAGGATCAGGCGGCCGATGCAGGTCGGCACGTCAATGCGCAGCCGGCCCTTCAGGCGCAGCGCTGCTTCCTGGAAACAGGCCTCGGTTTCTTCGACGTCCGCCAGAATGCGCACGCAGTGCTGGTAATAGCCCGCGCCGTCCGGCGTCAGGCCGATACGGCGCGTAGTGCGGTTCAGCAGTCGTACGCCCAAGAGGCGTTCGAGGTTCTGGATGATGGTGGTGACGGTGGTGCGCGGTAGCGAGAGGCTGTCGGCCGCCCGCGTGAAGCTGTTGGCGTCCACGACGCGCACAAACACCTGCATAGCCTGAAAACGGTCCATGGCGACGGTGTCCTTTTGGGCAAATAAGTCGGGGTGAACGGAGCATAACCCGATTTCGACGCCGATTAGTCATCCGTGTCGAACAGTGTTGCCGGATTAACTGTGTTTATCCGGCCCCACAAAACACTCAGAATGCGAACCATCTTGAAGTGCCCTTGCCTCCCGGCGACCCCACAGGGCATGTCAATCCTCAGCTTCCGTCCTTGCAGAGCCCGCCCTCCCGGCACTCTGACTTGGATCCGCAACCCTGATGGATGTTGCGTTGCAGCATAAGCATATACGCCTAGCCGCAACGGACGCTACGGACTGACATGGCCAGACCCGCCGCAGCCGCCCCCGCCCCGGGCTCCAAGCAAGCGCGCTTTCGCACCTAAATCTTTCAAGGAAACATCATGGTTTCGCGTAAACGTATTGCTGTGCTCGTTGTATTTGCCGCCGTGCTGGCGGCCGGTGGCGGTTATGCCCTGACCCGTGGCCCCGGTGGCGGCAACGTCGCCGTGGCCCAGGGCGCGCCCGCCGCGACACCGGTCGAAGTGGCGGAAGTCGTCAACAAGACCATCGTGGACTGGCAGCGTTATTCCGGCCGCCTGGAAGCCATCGACCGCGTCGACATCCGCCCGCTGGTGTCCGGCACGCTGACGCAAGTGCACTTCCAGGACGGCAGCATCGTCAAGAAGGGCGACGTGCTGTTCACCATTGACCCGCGCCCCTACGCGGCCGAGGTTGACCGCGCCGCCGCCGCCCTGACCGCCGCCAAGGCCCGTGCGTCGTACACCGCCACCGAACTGGCGCGAGGCCAGCGCCTGTTGGCCGACAACGCCATCGCACGCCGCGACTTCGAGGAAAAGCAGAACGCCGCGCGCGAAGCCGCCGCCAACCTGCAAGGCGCGCAGGCCGCGCTGGACTACGCCAAGCTGAACCTGGGCTACACCCGCATCGAAGCCCCCGTGGCCGGCCGCGTGTCGCGCGCCGAAGTCACCGTGGGCAACGTGGTGGCCGCCGGCGCCGCGTCCGTGCCGCTGACCACGCTGGTGTCGGTGTCGAAAATGTACGCATCGTTCGACGTGGACGAACAAACGTTCCTGAAGTACGTGAACCCGGCGCGCAACGGCAAGGCCGGCTCGGTGCCGGTTGAACTGGGCCTGGCGAACGAAGAAGGCTATTCGCGTACCGGCGTCGTGCAGTCGGTGGACAACCGCCTGGACGCCACCTCGGGCACGATCCGCGTGCGCGCCGAATTCGACAACGCCGACGGCTCGCTGTTGCCCGGCCTGTACGCCCGCGTCCGCCTGGGCGGCAGCGACCCGCGTTCGGCCGTGCTGATCGACGAAAAAGCCATCGGCACCGACCAGGACAAGCGCTACGTGCTGGTGCTGGACGACAAGAACCACGCCGTCTACCGCCAGATCAAGCTGGGCGCCAACCAGGAAGGCCTGCGCGTCGTTGATTCCGGCCTGAAGCCCGGTGAACGCATCGTCGTCAACGGCCTGCAACGCATCCGTCCCGGCGACGCCGTGACCCCCACCGTCGTGCCCATGGTTGCCGCCAAGCGCGCACCGGTGCAGACCGCCGCGGCCCAGGTCCAGTAAGGCCCGCGCGTCTACAGAGAACGCTCATGAATATCTCAAAGTTCTTCATCGACCGGCCGATCTTTGCCGGTGTGCTGTCCATCCTGGTGTTGCTGGCCGGCCTGTTGGCCATGTTCCAGCTGCCCATTTCCGAATACCCGGAAGTCGTGCCGCCGTCGGTGGTGGTGCGCGCGCAGTATCCGGGCGCCAACCCCAAGGTCATCGCCGAGACCGTCGCGTCGCCGCTGGAAGAATCCATCAACGGCGTCGAGGACATGCTGTACATGCAGTCGCAGGCCAACAGCGACGGCAACCTGACGCTGACGGTCAACTTCAAGCTGGGCGTGGACCCGGACAAGGCGCAGCAGCTGGTGCAGAACCGTGTGTCGCAAGCGCTGCCGCGCCTGCCGCCGGACGTGCAGCGCCTGGGCGTGACCACCGCGAAAAGCTCGCCGACGCTGACGCTGGTGGTGCACCTGATTTCGCCTAACGACCGCTACGACATCACCTACCTGCGCAACTACGCCATCCTGAACGTCAAGGACCGCCTGGCCCGCATCACGGGCGTGGGCGAAGTCACGGTGTGGGGCTCGGGCAACTACTCGATGCGCGTGTGGCTGGACCCCCAGAAAGTCGCGCAGCGGGGCATGACGGCGTCGGAAGTCGTTGCCGCCATTCGCGAACAAAACGTGCAGGTTGCCGCCGGCGTGATCGGCGCATCGCCCACGCAGGGCGACGTGCCCTTGCAGCTGAACGTGAACGCGCGTGGCCGTCTGCAAAGCGAAGAAGAGTTCCGCGACATCATCCTGAAGACCTCGTCCGACGGCGCCGTGACGCACTTGTCCGACGTCGCCCGCGTGGAGCTGGACGCGCAGGAATACGGCCTGCGTTCGCTGCTGGACAACAAGCAGGCGGTGGGCATGGGCATCATGCAATCGCCGGGCGCGAACGCGCTGGACGTGTCGTCCAAGGTGCGCGCCGCCATGGCCGAGCTGTCGCAAGACTTCCCGCCGGGCGTGGAATACCGCATCGAATACGACCCCACGCAGTTCGTGCGTTCCAGTATCGAAGCCGTGGTGCACACGCTGCTGGAAGCCATTGCGCTGGTCGTGCTGGTGGTGATCCTGTTCCTGCAAACGTGGCGCGCATCGATCATCCCGCTGCTGGCCGTGCCGGTCTCCATCGTGGGTACGTTCGCGCTGCTGCTGGTGTTCGGCTATTCCATCAACGCCTTGTCGCTGTTCGGGATGGTGCTTGCCATCGGGATTGTGGTGGACGATGCGATCGTGGTGGTGGAAAACGTGGAACGCAACATCGCGGCGGGCTTGAGTCCACGCGACGCCACCTACCGCGCCATGCGCGAAGTCAGCGGCCCCATCATCGCTATCGCGTTGACGCTGTGTGCCGTGTTCGTGCCCCTGGCGTTCATGACGGGCCTGACCGGCCAGTTCTACAAGCAGTTCGCCATGACGATTGCCATCTCGACGGTGATCTCGGCCTTTAACTCGCTGACCCTGTCGCCCGCGCTGTCGGCCCTGCTGCTCAAAAGCCATCACGACAAGCAGGACTGGCTGACCCGTGGCATGAACCGCGTCTTCGGCCGCTTCTTCAACTGGTTCAACAACATGTTCGGCCGCGCGTCCGAGTCCTACGGCACGGGCGTGTCCAGCGTCATCCGCCGCAAGGCCGGCGCGATGGGCGTGTACGCCGTGCTGGTGGCGGCCACGATCGGCGTGTCGTACCTGGTGCCCGGCGGCTTCGTGCCCGCGCAGGACAAGCAGTACCTGATCGGCTTCACGCAGTTGCCCAACGGCGCATCGCTGGACCGCACGGAAGCGGTGATCCGCCGCATGAGCGACATCGCCTTGAAGGAACCCGGCGTGCAATCGGCCATCGCGTTCCCGGGCTTGTCGATCAACGGCTTTACCAACAGCTCCAGCGCCGGCATCGTGTTCGTCACGCTCAAGCCGTTTGACGAGCGCAAGGGCGCAGAACTGTCGGGCAACGCCATTGCCGCCTCGCTGAACCAGAAGTTTGCCGCCATCCAGGATTCGTTCATCGCCGTGTTCCCGCCCCCGCCCGTGATGGGTTTGGGCACGCTGGGCGGATTCAAGCTGCAACTGGAAGACCGCGCGGCGCTCGGCTATGCCGAGCTGGACAAGGCCAAGCAGGCCTTCCTGGAAAAGGCGCGTCAAACGCCTGAACTGGGCCCTGCGTTCTCCAGCTACGAAATCAACGTGCCGCAGCTGGACGTGGACCTGGACCGTGTGAAGGCCAAGCAGCTGGGTGTGCCGGTGACGGAAGTGTTCGACACCATGCAGATCTACCTGGGTTCGATGTATGTCAACGACTTCAACCGTTTCGGCCGCGTGTTCCAGGTGCGGGCGCAAGCCGACGCCCAGTTCCGCGCGCATGCCGACGACATCCTGCAACTGAAGACCCGCAACGCTGCGGGCGACATGGTGCCGCTGTCTTCGCTGGTGACGGTGAACCAGACGTTCGGCCCCGAAATGGTGGTGCGATACAACGGCTACACCGCCGCCGACATCAACGGCGGCCCGGCGCCCGGTTTTTCGTCGGACCAGGCGCAAGCCGCCGCCGAACGCGTGGCCGCCGAAACGCTGCCGCGTGGCGTGAAGTTCGAATGGACCGACCTGACGTATCAGCAGATCCTGGCGGGCAATGCCGGCTTGTGGGTATTCCCGATCAGCGTGCTGCTGGTGTTCCTGGTGCTGGCCGCGCTGTATGAAAGCCTGACCCTGCCGCTGGCCGTGATCCTGATCGTGCCGATGAGCATCCTGGCTGCGCTGACCGGCGTGTACCTGACGGGCAACGACAACAACATCTTCACGCAGATCGGCTTGATGGTGCTGGTGGGGCTGTCCGCGAAGAACGCGATCCTGATCGTGGAATTCGCCCGCGAGCTTGAAATGAGCGGCCGCACGCCGCTGGAAGCCGCCATCGAAGCCAGCCGCCTGCGTCTGCGTCCGATCCTGATGACGTCCATCGCGTTCATCATGGGTGTGGTGCCGCTGGTGCTGTCGTCGGGCGCCGGTTCCGAAATGCGTCATGCGATGGGCGTGGCGGTGTTCTTCGGGATGTTGGGCGTGACCTTGTTCGGCCTGTTCCTGACGCCGGTGTTCTACGTGCTGCTGCGTTCGCTGGGTGGCAAGCCGCTGCACTCGGCGTCCCAGCATGAAGCGCCGGAGTGCGCGCCGCACATCGACCCGCATGCGCCGCCCGCCCCGCAGACTCACGCATAAAGCAGGCAGACCCACAGAGAAGCCAGCGCGCCCTGCCCCAGCGGGCGGGGCGCGCGACAAAGAGAATTCATCATGATCCAAAGACTGACCCGAGGTTCCGCCCTGCTTGCCGTCCTGCTTGTGCTGGCCGGCTGCGCGGTGGGCCCCACCTACGAAAAGCCGTCCGCCGCCGCGCCGGCGGCGTTCAAGGAAGCCGCCCTGCCCGCGTCCGAGGCCGGCACCTGGAAGCCCGCCGAACCGTCCGAAGACGCGTTGCGCGGCGCCTGGTGGAAGGTATTCGGCGACGACGGCCTGAATCAATTGCAGGAAGAAGCGCAGCAGGCCAACCAGAACCTGCAAGCGGCCGCTGCGCGCCTGGCGCAGTCGCGCGCGCTGCAACGCGAAGCCCGCGCCGGCTTCTTCCCGACGCTGGACGCAGCCTTTGGCCCCAACCGCCAGCGCCCGTCCGCCGTGTCGCAAGGCTTGCCCGATGGCACGTCGACCAGCCCCGTGACGACGTGGCGTGCGCAAGGCGCGGTGTCGTACGAGGCCGACCTGTTCGGTCGCGTGGCATCCACCGCCGACGCCGCCACGGCCGACGCGCAGCAAAGCGAGGCGCTGTACCGCTCGGTGCTGCTGGCCTTGCAGGCTGACGTGGCCACCACGTATTTCCTGGTGCGCGAACAGGACGCCGAATCGCAGCTGTATCGCCAGACCGTCAAGCTGCGTACCGACACGCTGCAACTGATCCAGCGCCGCTACGACGCGGGCGATATCAGCGAACTGGACCTGGCACGCGCCAAGGCCGAGCTGGCATCCGCGCAATCGGAAGCGCTGGGCATCGACCGCCGCCGCGCCGCCGCCGAACATGCGCTGGCCGTGTTGCTGGGCCGCGCACCGTCCGACTTCACGATGCCGCCGCAGCCCATCCAGAAGGTGGCGCTGTCGATTCCCGCCGGCCTGCCGTCCACGCTGCTGGAACGCCGCCCGGACATCGCCGCCGCCGAACGCGCCATGGCCGCCGCCAATGCCCGCGTAGGCGCGGCCAAGTCCGCGTTCTTCCCGCGCCTGGACATCACCGGCGCCTTTGGCTATGAATCGTCCGACCTGGGCAACCTGTTCCAGTGGTCCAGCCGCACGTTCCTGTTGGGTCCGCTGGTGGGCGCCGCGTTGTCGATGCCGATCTTTGACGGCGGCCGCCGCCAAGCCGGCCTGGACCGCGCCCGCGCCGTCTACGAAGAAGACGTGGCCGTGTATCGCCAAACGGTGCTGAACGCCTTCCGCGAGGTTGAAGACAACCTGGCCAACCTGCGCATCCTGGCCGACCAGACCAAGGCGCAGGACGCCGCCGTCGACGCCTCGGCGCGCGCCGCCAAGCTGTCGCACACGCAGTACCGCGAAGGCTCGATCAGCTATCTGGACGTGATCGAAGCCGACCGCAGCGTGCTGCTGCAACAACGCGTTGCCGTGCAACTTAGCGGGGAACAGGCACGGTCGGCGGTGGAACTGATCCGTGCCATCGGCGGCGGCTGGGACAACCCGGTGCCGGCGGACACGGTCGCATCGCGCTAAGGCGCTAGGTCGCTAAGCCGGCAAGCCGACAAGGCGGGGATGCCCGCCGCGCCAGGCCGGGCGCGGGGCGCAGGGCGCCTAGTGCCAGGCGCCTGGCGCAGAGCGCCTGGTGTCAAGCGCCTGGTCTCCGTTGCCTGGATGCCTATGCATAAGCCATCACGGTGCCCGTCACCGATGATGGCTTATTTGTTTTGGCCGTGGCCGCCCGCCACCACGCGCAGCGCCACGCGATATCCCGCGAACACGTAGAACGCGGCGCTGTTCACCACCAGCCACGCGCCCAAGCCGCCCAGCAGCGCCACCACCGGCCCCACGGCGCGCACGCCGCCCAGCGCCCAGGCGGCAAGGCCCATCGCGCCAATCGCGATCAGCGCCAGCACCAGCCACCTGATCAGCACCAGGCCCGCGCACTTGCCGGCCATCACCATCACCACGCCAATCGCTAACGCCAGCGCCGTACCCGCGCAAACCGCCACCAGCGCAAACGCGGCCAGCGCCGCGCCCGCGGATCGCAGCAGCAGGCTCAACACTTCGATCCCGACGCCCAGCCCGCCCGTCATCACCAGCACCGACAACACCAGCGGCGACCACATGCCGGGCGGCACGCGGCGCGCGTCCATGTCGGCCACAAAGCGATGCATGGCCGTCGATGCGGCCGGGTCGCCGGAGCCCGCCAGTGCGGCCTCCACCTTGCGGCACTGCGCGATCAACGCTGTCAGCCCCGCGCCCGGCGCTGTCATCAAAGCCTCGTCACACCGGGTGCGTGTTCGGCCACCGTGTTGCGCAGCGCCGCCATTGCCTCTTGCACGGCCATCGGGCGGAACGCGTCTTCACGCCAGTACATCGCCACCGAACCAAAGCCCGACAAGCGCACGGGGATGATGCGCATCGCGCGCATCTGCGAAAAGCGCAGCGCCGCGCGATGCGAGGCCACGCTGATCATGTCGCTGTTGTTGATCAGCGTGAGGTTGATGGTGACGGAATTCGATTCCACGTGATCGGCGGGCGGGGCCTGGCCGGCGGCCGCCAGCGCCGCGTCCACCGCATTGCGGATCGGCGTGCCCTTGGGCCAGAGAATCCAGCGGTACGACAGCAGGTCCGGCCAGCTGGGTTGTTCAATGGCAAACAGCGGATGGCGCGGGCGCGCCACCAGGTGGATGGGCTCCAGGTACAAGGCTTCAAAGCGAATGGCCGGGTCGTGGTGTTCAGGCGCCGAGCGGCCCACCACGATATCCAGATCCCCTTGCGCCAGCTGCGCCAGCAGGCGGTCGGTAGTGCCTTCGACCAGTTTCACGCGCGCTTGCGGCATGCGTTCCAACAGCTTCATCACGGCCAGCGGCACGGTGTCGGAAGCCGACGCGCCGGATGCCCCGATCACCACCCGGCCCCCGCCGCCTTCGCGCAGCGCGGCCATGTCGGCGCCGGCGCGGTCCAGCTGCGCTTCCAGCCGCTGCGCATGCGCAATCAGCACGTCGCCATGCGGCGTGGGCCGCAGCCCGCGCGCGTGGCGCTCGAACAGCGGCAGGCCGATGTCGTCTTCCAGGTCTTTCAGCCACTTCGACAGCCCGGGCTGCGTCGTGTTCAGCATGGCCGCCGAATGGCTGATGTTGCGGGTCTGCGCCAGACTTAACAGCATCTTCAGGTTGCGCAGCCGCAGGCGATGGGTCCAGTCCATGCAGGCCCTCGTGCGTGGGAGGTTGTCTCGTATGTATATATTTATTCGTATGGATAATAAGATAATTTCATTTCAAAACACATAGCTGCGTACGCATAATCGTCTTCGAATCTGGACCAGCCGCGAACCACGTGGCGGCCACCTGTAGAAGCCGGCTTCAGCCGGACATACCGGAGACAAACATGCCCGACGGCCACACCCCCGGCGCACACCCCAGCGCAAACCCGGACGCACACCCCGACGCACACCCCAGCGCCGACCGTGCGCAGTACTACGCGCGCATCGCCAAGAAACACATGGCTCCGCTGTGGGAGTCCCTGCATAACCTGGTGCCCCGCCAGCCCTCGCCGCGCTGCGTACCCGCCCTGTGGAAATACGACGATGTGCGCGACGACGTCATGGCGTCCGGCGCGTTGATTAGCGCCGAAGAAGCCGTGCGGCGCGTGCTGATCCTGGAAAACCCCGGGCTGCCCGGGCAAGCCAGCATCACGCAAAGCCTGTACGCCGGGCTGCAACTGATCTTGCCGGGTGAAGTGGCGCCCAGCCACCGCCACACGCAGTCGGCACTGCGTTTCATCGTGGAAGGGCGCGGCGCCTACACCGCCGTCAACGGCGAACGCACCACCATGCACCCGGGCGACTTCATCATCACGCCGTCCTGGACCTGGCACGACCACGGCAATGCCGACACCGTTGAAGGCGGCGAACCGGTCGTCTGGCTGGACGGCCTGGACATTCCGCTGCTGCGCTTTCTGGATGCGGGCTTTGCCGAAAACTATCCGCAGGCCGCGCAGCCCGTGACGCGTCCCGAAGGCGACAGCATGGCGCGCTTCGGGCACAACATGGCGCCGGTGCGCCACCAAGCCACCAGCGGCACATCGCCCATCTTCAACTACCCCTACGAACGCAGCCGCGAGGCGCTGGACGCGCTGTATCGCCATGGCGAGCTTGACCCTTGGGACGGCGTGAAGCTGCGCTACCTGAACCCGGCCACGGGCGGCTACCCCATGCCGACGATGGCCACGTTCATGCAGCTGCTGCCGGCGGGATTCCAGGGCAAGGCGTATCGCAGCACCGATTCCACCGTGTACAGCGTGGTGGAAGGCCGGGGCATCGCGCGTATCGGCGACGAAGAATTCCACTTCGGTCCGCGAGACGTCTTCGTCGCGCCGTCGTGGATGCCGGTGCAGTTGGCCGCGCTGGATGACGCCACGCTGTTCAGCTATTCCGACCGCCCGGTGCAGGACGCGCTGGGCGTGTGGCGCGAAGAACGCATCGGCTGATCCCGGGCGCGCGGTGCCAGCGCAGTGCAAGCGCGGTGATTGCGCAGTGGGGTTTGAACCCTGCGCCTTGCGCTTTGCATTTCCGTTGCATCCCCTTTGCGTTTCCCTTTTCCCTTTTCCCTTTTCGCTTTTCCCTTCCGTCTTTCCAGGGTGATTCATGCCTTTCGTGTTTGCTCCCCCCGCGCCCGTTGCCGTGCCCATCGCCGGCAGCCAGGACACGTTTCCCGTACGCCGCGTCTACTGCGTCGGCCGCAACTACGCCGCCCATGCGCGCGAGATGGGCTTTGACCCCGACCGCGAACCGCCCTTCTTCTTCTGCAAGCCCGCCGACGCCGTCGTGCCGGTTGCAGAGGGCCAGACGCTGAGCCTGCCCTACCCACCCGAAACCGCCAACCTGCATTACGAAATCGAACTCGTCGCGGCCATTGGCCAAGGCGGCGCCGACATTGCCGTGGACGACGCGCACAAACATGTCTGGGGCTACGCCGTGGGCCTGGACATGACGCGCCGCGACCTGCAAATGAAAATGCGCGAAGCCGGCCGCCCCTGGGAATTGGGCAAGGCATTCGACCGCAGCGCGCCCATCGGCCCGCTGCATCCGGCGGCATCGAGCAGCGGCATCGAACAGGCCGGCATCTGGCTACAGGTCAACGGCACCGACAAGCAACGCAGCGACATCGGCAAGCTGATCTGGTCCGTGGCCGAGACCGTGGCCTACCTGTCCCGCTACTTCCGGCTGGAGCCGGGCGACCTGATCTACACCGGCACACCCGAAGGCGTCGGCCCCGTCGTGCGCGGCGACCAGATGCTGGGCGGCGTGGATGGGCTGGGCACACTCAGCGTAAAGATGGTCTGACCAGGAGGCCACATGCAACTGCACAGCTTTTTCAATAGCTCTACGTCGTACCGCGTGCGCATCGCGCTGGCGCTCAAGGGCCTGCCCTACCACTACGTGCCCGTGAACCTGCGCAAGCAGGAACAGCGCGCGCCCGACTACGTGGCGCAGAACCCGTCGGCCGGCGTGCCGCTGCTGACCGATGGCGACGTCCAGCTGTCGCAGTCGCTTGCCATCATCGACTACCTGGACGCCACGCATCCCACGCCACGCCTGATCCCCACCGATACCCTGGCGCGCGCCCGCGTGCTGGAACTGGCGGCTGCCATCTCGTGCGATATCCATCCCGTCAACAACATGCGCATCCTGCGCTACCTGCAAGACGTGCTGGGCGCAACCGACGCGCAAAAGAACGACTGGTATCACCACTGGATCAAGGAAGGGCTGGGCGCGGTCGAGCAATTGCTGGCACGCCATGGCCAGGGTGCGTATTGCTTTGGTGACGCGCCCACGCTGGCCGATTGCTGCCTGGTGCCGCAAGTGGCCAATGCGCAGCGGATGGGCTGCGACCTGTCGCCGTATGCCCGCATCCTGCGCGTTTACGACCACTGCAACGCGCAACCCGCCTTCCAGCAAGCCGCGCCCGCGCGCCAACCCGACTACACGCAATGACCACGCCCATGCAAGAGCCCGACACCCAAGGCGCGCCCCTGCGCGAATACACCGACCCCGCCTACCAGCCGCTGTGCGCCACGCTGGCCGATGTGCGCGCCAACATCGATCGCCTGGACGACGAGATCGTCCGCTTGATCGCCGAGCGCGCGATGTACGTGAAAGATGCCGCGCGCTTCAAGCGCGACGCCTTCCAGGTCAGCGCACCCGCGCGTCAGGCGCAGGTCTTTGACAAGGCGCGCGCGCTGGCCACGCGCCACAACCGCGGCTTTGCCAACCTGGAACAGGTGGTGGACGCAACGTATCGCGCAATGGTCGCCGCCTTCATCGCCAACGAACAAACCTATTTCGACACCATGAAAAACGTGGGAGACACGCATGACTAAGTTGTTGCCCCAACGCCTGACGCGCGCATTGGGCCGGGGCCTGATGGGTCTGTTGGCCCTGTCCGCCGCCGCGCCGCTGACGTCCGCCCAGGCCGCCGATGCCTGGCCCGCCCAACCGCTCAAGGCCATCGTGCCCTTTGGGCCCGGGTCCAGCCCGGACCAGGTGGCGCGCATTGTCGGCGAGAAGGCCGGCGCCATCCTGGGGCAAACCATCGTCATTGAAAACAAGCCCGGCGCCAGCGGCAACATCGGCACCTTCGCCATCGCCAACGCCAAGCCCGACGGCTACACCTTCGGCGTGTCCATCACCGGCCCGCTGGTGAACAACACCTTGTTGTTCGACAAGCTGCCCTATGCGCCCGCCACCGATTTGTCGCCGCTGACGCTGGCCGTGCATCAGCCCAACGTGCTGGTGGTGCCCGCGTCCGCCGGCATCGCCAACGTGGGGCAACTGCTGGAGGCGTTGAAGAAGAATCCGGACAAGTACAACTTCCCGTCGCCGGGCGCCGGCACGGTGTCGCACCTGGCCGTTGAACTGCTGCTGCAACAGATCGGTGCGCGCGCCACGCACGTGCCCTATCCGTCGTCGCCCGCCGCGTTGACGTCGCTGTTGTCGGGCGACACGCAGTTTGCCGCGCTGCCGCCCATTGCCGTCATGCCGATGGTGAAAGACGGCCGCTTGAAGGCGCTGGCGGTGACGTCGTCCAAGCGTTCCGCCTTGCTGCCCGACATTCCGACCTTGGCGGAAGTGGGCGTGCCGGGCATTGAGGGGTCGGCATGGATCGGCTTCGTGGTGTCGTCCAAGGTGCCGGCCGACATTCAGAAAAAGCTGTCGGATGCGTTGATCCAGGCCATACGCGACCCGGAAGTCGCCAAGCGGCTCCAAGCGCAATTCATGGACCCGGTGGGCAGCACGCCCGCTGAGTTTCGTGCCTACATGGACGACGAGCTCAGGCGCTGGGAACCGCTGATCAAGAAGCTGGGCATCAAAGGCCAGTAAGCGGTAATTCGTGGCGCAACGCAGGGTGGCGCACCGCTTGGTGGCGCACCGCAGGGTGGCGCAACGCGCCGCGCAGCAATACAAGCAAGGAGAATTTCGATGGTCATTACCGAACCCGCCCGCCAGGTCCCGCTGTATGGCGAATTTGATGTTGTGGTGCTGGGCGGCGGCCCCGCCGGCGTGCTGGCCGCCGCCAGCGCTGCCCGCAACGGCGCGCGCGTGCTGCTGGTGGAACGCTACGGCTTCCTGGGCGGCATGGGCACCGCCGCCGGCGTATCCAACTTCTGCGGCCTGCACGCCAACATCCACGGCGACATCCGCCAGGTAGTGCACGGCATGACCGACGAATTGTTGGACCGCATGCGCGCGATGGACGGATTGAATGATCCGCACCTGATCCTGGGCAAGATCCACGCGCAGGCCTACGACATATCCGCCTTCAAGTGCGCGGCGGACGGCATGGTGCAAGACAGCGGCGCGCAGATCTTGTTCCACGCCCTGGCCACGGGGCTGACACGCGACGAACGCGGCCGCGTCGACGCCCTGTTCCTGGAAACCAAGTCCGGCCGCTGCGCGGTACGCGCCAAGGTCTTCATCGACTGTTCCGGGGATGCCGACATCGCGCAATGGGGCGGCCTGCCCTTTGAAAAAGGCGACGCTCACGGCCACATGCTTTACCCCACGCTGATGTTCAAGGTGGGCAACGTGGACGGCGCGCGGGCGCAGGAAGCGTGGAAGACGATACCCCTGCTGATGGACGAAGCCGCCGCCAGCGGCGAGTTCACCTTCCCCCGGCGCGGCGCCATCGTCCGCCCGCAAAAGCACGACTACGAATGGCGCGTCAACGTCACGCAGCTGGCCAATGCCGATGGCAGCGCGGCCGACGGCACCGACGCGGGCTCGCTGTCGGCAGGCGAGCTGGAAGGCCGCCGCCAGATCATGCAGTACCTGGCCTTTCTACGCGCCAAGGTCCCGGGCTTTGAACAGGCTTACGTGCTGGACATCGCGCCGCAGCTGGGCATCCGAGAGACGCGTCGCATCGTCGGCGAAGCCGTGCTGACGCAGGAACACGTACTGGGCTGCGCCGACTTCGAAGACAGCATCGGCGTGAACGGCTGGCCCCTGGAAATGCACACGGCGGGCGACGTCAAATGGGTGTGGCCGCCCATCCCCGAATCGCGCGGCTACAACCAGCTGCCGTTTCGCATGATGGTGCCCAAGCGCGGGCCCGGCCTGGCCGACAACGTGCTGGTGGCGGGCCGCTGCGCGTCAATGACGCACGAGGGCCAGTCGGCCGCGCGCGTCAGCGGCAGTTGCTTCGTCATGGGCGAAGCCGCGGGCACAGCGGCGGCAATGGCGCTGCGCGACGGCATCGCACCGGGCAACGTTTCCATCGCGGCGCTGCAAGCGCAACTGAAACACCAAGGCGCCTTCCTGGGCGGCCAGGATTGAACCCGCGGGAGCCAACATGAACGCATCTTCACTTTCAGCCAAGCCGACGCGATCCGTGATCGTGGTGGGCGGCGGCATCGGCGGCCTGGCCGCCGCGCTGGCGCTGACGCGGCAAGGCATCGCCGTACAACTGCTGGAACAGGCCGCGCACATTGGCGAAATCGGCGCGGGCATACAGCTGGGGCCCAACGCGTTCGCGGCGCTGGACGCGCTGGGCGTGGGCGAGACCGCACGGGCACGCGCCGTCTTCACCGACCACATCATCATGATGGACGCCGTCGACGCCAAAGAAGTCGTGCGCATCGACACGGGCGACGCTTTTCGTGCGCGCTTCGGCGGGCCATATGCCGTGATCCATCGCGCCGACATTCACCTGTCCATTCTTGAAGCCGTGCAGCAAAACCCGCTGATCCGTTTTCGTACGTCGACGCAAATCGCCGCAATGTCGCAAGACGCGCAAGGCGTGGAAGTGGTGGACGCAAACGGCAACCGCTATCGCGCCGACGCGCTGGTGGGCGCGGACGGCGTCAAGTCCGTCATCCGCGCGCAGACGGTGGGCGACCCGGTGCGCGTCACGGGCCACGTCGTCTACCGCGCCGTCGTCGAACGCGAAAATATGCCAGACGAACTACGCATCAACGCGCCCGTGCTGTGGGCCGGGCCGCACTGCCACCTGGTCCACTACCCCTTGCGCGGCGGGCAGCAATACAACCTGGTCGTCACGTTTCACAGCCGCGAACAAGAGGAATGGGGCGTGCGCGAAGGCAGCAAGCAAGAGGTACTGTCGTACTTCGAAGGCATTCACCCGCGTCCACACCAGATGCTGGATCGGCCCACGTCCTGGAAGCGCTGGGCCACCGCCGACCGCGAACCGGTCGCGCATTGGGGCCAGGGCCGCGTCACCTTGTTGGGCGACGCGGCGCATCCCATGACGCAATACATGGCGCAAGGCGCCTGCATGGCGCTGGAAGACGCGGTCACGCTGGGGGTCGCGGTGCAACAGTGCGGCGACGATCTGGACGCCGCGTTCCGCCTGTACGAATCGGTGCGCATTCCGCGCAGCGCGCGTGTCGTGTGGTCCACGCGCGAGATGGGCAGGCTGTATCACGCGCGCGGTGTGGAACGCACCGTGCGCAACACGCTGTGGACGGGCCGCAGCCAGTCGCAGTTCTATGACGCGTTGCAGTGGCTGTATGGCTGGAAGGTGGAAGGCTGCCTGGCGTCCACTTAGGGCATATCAATACAAAGCAAAAACACCGCAGCACCACTGGGAGACAACCATGACAAGCCACAACCTACGGGGCGCCGCCGCCCTGGCGTTAACGCTGACGGCATGCGCCGCCGGCGCGCAAGGCAAGCCGCTGGACATCGGTTTCATCGGCACCTTGTCCACCCCCGCCGGCTACATCGGCGAAGACGAGCGCGACGCCTTCATGCTGGCCGTGAAGGAAGGCGGCGGCAAACTGGGCGGCGTGCCCGTCAACGTGCGCGTGGAAGACGACGCGCTAAAGCCGGCCAACGCCAAGCAGACCGCCGACAAGATGGTGCAGGACGGCGTGCGCCTGTTCACGGGCGTCAACTTCTCGAACGTGATGGCGGCCGTTGGCCCCACGGTGCTGAACGCGGGCGGCTTCTATGTCAGCTTGAACGCGGGGCCGTCAAACTACGCGGGCAAGGCCTGCAACCAGAACTATTTCGCGGTCGCATTCCAGAACGATTCCTACGCCGACACGGCCGGCATCGCCGCCAACGAACTGGGCGTGAAGCGCGTCGTTGTCATGGCGCCCAACTATCAAGCCGGGCGTGATGCGGTCGCCGGTTTCAAGCGCGCGTACAAGGGCGAGATTGCGGAAGAGATCTACACCAAGCTGGACCAGTCGGACTTTTCGGTAGAGCTGGCGCGCATCCGCTCGTTGAATCCCGACGCGATTTTCCAGTTTCACCCGGGCGGTGCGGGCATCAACCTGACCAAGCAATTCGCCAACTCGGGGCTGTCGGACAAGATCAAAATGATTACGCCGATCTACTCGATGGACGACCGCATGCTGGCCGCGACGGGCACGGCCAGCAAGGGCTTTTATCTGAGTTCGCTATGGAGCGCCGACTTGGACAACGCTCAGAACAAGCACTTTGTGCAGGCGTTCACCAAGGCCTACAACCGCCCGCCCACTGCGTATGCCGCACAGGCGTATGACACCGCCAACCTGATCGCCTCGGCCCTGAAAACCGTGAATGGCGACATCACCGGTCGCCCGGACGATTTTCGCAATGCGCTACGCAAGGCGGACTTCCCCAGCGTGCGCGGCAAGTTCAAGTTCGGACCGAATCAACATCCGGTTCAGGACTGGTATCTGCTGCACATCGAGCCTGGCAGCGACGGCAAGCTGGTCTACAAAAACCTGAAGGTGCTGGCGCGCGACCACACCGATGTGCACGCGGCGGATTGCAAGATGTAGGCGGGGGAAGTTGGGGGTGCGGAAACGGATCGGCCGGCAACGGGTAGACCGGCGATAGGTGCGGCGTAGATAACGCATGTCGTAGATCCGCACGCCATAAACGAAAGGGGGCAGCTCACGCTGCCCCCAAAACTGCTGTCGCGTTGAATCAACGATCCATCAATTCAAGCTCGCGCCAGAAATCTTCACGATTTCCTGGTACTTCGACTTCTCGCTCTTCACGAAGTCAGCAAAGGCTTCCGGCGTCATCGGCGCGGCTTCCGAACCCATCGTCAACAGGCGTTGCTTTACATCCGGCTGCTGCATCGCATCGGCATACGCCTTGTTCAGCTTGGCCACCACCGGCGCGGGCGTGCCACCCGTCGTGAACACGCCAAACCACGTGCCCAGATCAAAGCCCTTCACGCCCGACTCTTCAACCGTCGGCACATCCGCCAGCAAAGACGAACGCTTGGCCGTCGTCACCGCCAGCGCCTTCACCTTGCCGTCCTTGATCAACGGCGCCGACGCCGCCAGATTGTCGAACATGAAATCCGACTGACCCGACAACAGCGCCAACTGCGCGGGCGCCGCGCCCTGGTAAGGAATGTGTTCGACGTTGATGCCGGCACGCGCCTTCAGCAGCTCGCCCGACAGATGGCCCGCGCTGCCGTTGCCGCCCGAACCGTAGTTCAGCTTGCCCGGATTCTTCTTGGCGTAGTCGATCAGGTCGGCCAGGGTCTTGATCTTGTTCTTGTCGGCGAACTCAACGTTCATCACCAACACGTTCGGCACCGACGCCACGATCGTCACCGGCGCAAAATCCTTGACCGGGTCGTAGGGCAGGTTCGCGAACAGCCACGGGTTGATCGCATGCGTGGCCACCGCGCCCATCACCAGCGTGTAACCATCGGCGGGCGCCTTGGCCACCAGGTCTGCGCCAATGTTGCCACCCGCACCCGAGCGGTTTTCCACGATCACGGGCTGACCCAGTGAACCGCGCACCTTCTCGGCCAACATGCGGGCCATGGTGTCCAGCGGACCGCCAGGCGGGTAAGGCACAACAAAGCGAATCGGCTTCGTCGGGAAATCGGTCGCCTGCGCCAGCGCGGGCGCACCAAACGGCAAGGTAGCGGCCAGCGCCACGGCGCCCTGCAACAAGGCACGGCGGACCGCGCTACGGGGGGTATTCGTCATGATGTTTTTCTCCTCACTCCAGATCTATGGCGGTCAGTAGCATACCGCAGGGAGGAGATTGGCGTAACAAAGAGATACCGGGCGGGGATGCCCTAGTTTGGTCGACCTTGGGCGGGGAGTTCGTGTTTTCTTCTGACCACGCGCGTCACAAACAAAGCGTTTAAACAAAGCGTCAGACTGCAATATCATCGATACCCCTCCGAGGAAACCGACATGACATCGCAGCCACAACGCTTCCTGGATTATCTCGCCGCTCGTGGCTGGACGGTGCTGCGGACCACGCCCACCTCGACGCCAGCGGCCGCGCCGCGCGACGCGCACGGCTATGGCGCTTTCCTGGCGACATTCACCGAATTGCACAACGCGGACCAGACACGCTGGTTCCTGAGCGCAGCCGACCATGACGGCACGGCGGACAGCGCCTTTCCCTGGCACACCCTGCGCGATATCAGTCTGGACGCAGCGCTGGACGACGCCGGCCGGCAGGCGGTCCTGGACTTCTGGCAACAGCACACGCCGATCTACATGAGCGTTGCCGGCGCGTACGAATTCCTGGCGATAGAACGCGACTCGGGCCGCATCGTGCACGGCATCGAGCCGGAATTCGAGGACACGCGCGACGTTGCCCCGAATCTCGCGGCTTTGTTCGAAGACATGATTGCGGGCCGCGCCATGGCGGCGGCTACTTTGGCCGGCAGTTCAGTTGCCGCGCCAGATCAGCTTTCACTCTAACCACTGCGGATTCCAGACAATTTCCCAGAGATGTCCGTCGGGGTCCTGAAAGTACCCCGAGTACCCCCCCCAGAACGTTTCATGCGGTGGCTTGACGATCGTTGCCCCTGCCGCACCGGCCTGAGCCATGACAGTGTCCACTTCGACCTTTGATGAGACATTGTGACCCAGCGTCATCTGGGTCGGATTGAACGGCACTGTCGTCAATCCTGTGTCATGAGAAATGCTGCTCTGCGGCCAAAGCGCCAAGCGCACGCCGGACTGCAAATCCAAAAACGCAACGGTGCCGTGCTCGAATTCCCTGCCTACAATGCCGTCGCTGGAAAGGCCTAACCCATCCCGGTAGAAGCTCAACGACACGTCAAGATCTTCAACGCCCAGGGTGATAACGGTAACTCGTGGCTTCATGTTCGTGCCTCCGTTTGAATAGCGAGTTTATCGCGGCGGTTTCTGGGTGATGAGGGACGCCTTTCCACGCGGAGCGGTCCTACGTGCGGTCAGGGTGTACAGATTGAAAGCCGAGGCCAACGGTGTCCGAATCGCTTGGAATGCACGCGATGCATAAACGTTGAGACGCTCGCCCGCCGAGGGTTGTGCCGAACTCGCAGTTCAAACAGGTCATTCAGTCCGTACGGCGCTATGACCTTCAATGATTCATCATCGTCCAGGTAAATGCCAACGCAGGTGGCAAACTCTGGCCAAGTGGCCAGCCCATCGTCCAAAGAGTTCAGGGGTGAAACCACTTGACCGAGCGCTTCTGCGAACCACTCATGCACTGTTGCCTGGTTTGTCACTTCCCAAGTTAACGAGGGAAGGAGCAACTGCAGCCGCTCTTGAAGTTCGGCATCCAGAGCTAGAGGCGCTTCGGCATCAAAGTATGCAACGTCCACGTCATCTAAGTTCGAGGGCTCCTGAAAGCCATGCAAACTATCCCAAACCAAAGATCTGATGGCCCCTGCACCAATGCACCAGGAGGGCAAACCAAGGCAGCGAACCGCCCGCAGCGCAGCCATCAGTTGCTCAGAGGATTCGACGAGGTCGCATAGTTGCTGCTCATAGCCCGCTCGAACGTTCGTCATCATTTCGCCAGGAACCAGAATTTCGGGTTGCTTGTATGTGGAAACAGCATATCCAGAATCGTCGGCCGACCGCTTCTGGCCGTACGTCGTCTTTTGGAAAACTACGCTCCCGCACACGATACGGTCGCTTAGTTCTCAGTTCTCAGTTCTCATCAGTGGAGAGCTTTGAATACAGCACGAAGTCCCCAGGCGTTCCTCGTACCATTCGGTAAGAGCGCAATAGTCCTTCGCGTCGAAAGCCGCATCGCTTGAGCACGTTCTCCGATTGCGAGTTTGTGTGCAGGACCGTCGCCTGAACACGGACAAAACCGTATGAAGAGAAGCCCCAACGGGTTACGGCGTCGCATACAGCACTCGCGATACCCAATCCCCAATGTGACGGGGCGATGTCGTAAGCAATCTCGGCCGTTTTGTTGGCGTTTGACACGGTGTGAAATCCAATTGTCCCGATGAGCCGATCCTGTAGTTTGTCGATGATTGCCAGGCGGCGTTCCGAGTCCTCGGATGCAGAATCGAACAAGTCAAACAAGCGAGACAGGTCTTTAGCCGAGCCCAGATTCCAGCTTGTGTGCTGGAACACTCGTGGCAAGGCAAGATAAGAGTACCAATCGTCCGCGTCAGCACGTTCCAGCTGTCGCAGCACGACCGCCGGGTGCCCAGAGTCGGGGGCCACCATGATGCGCATCCATCACTCCCTTGTTGAGCCGTCCCGCGTCTATTGTGTACACGGCGATTCTAATGAAATTCCGGCATGCACCACGCTGTCGGGTAGAAGCGGTCGGAGCAGTACGGCTGCTTCCGACCCAAATCTGTCTCTCGTAAGAGTTCAAAGTTGGTCGTAACAAGTCTCCAAATCAGAATTTCCAGTGTTCCTCGACCTGATAAAGCGGCTTGCCAGCCATTAGTAACTTGATAGCATCTATGTGGGCTACGTAGTCAGCCTCAGAAAAATTAGTCCACCGCGGATTACTCTTTTGCGCGGCGAGAAATGCTGAACGAGCCTCAAACATACATTTGCGGTTTGTCGACAGAAAGGTGCGTAGCCCTTTGAACAGTTCGTAGTCTAGCGGTGGATGGAGCAAGGCAACGTTCGGATGATGATGATGACCTCCGCAGACTAATATCGTTTTTAAGTAGATATTGACCAGCTTTTGAGCGCGGCCAAAGGAAAAATCGCGGATCCCCAGATGCACAGCTTCCGACTCGATTTTCTTCATAAAGCTCATCTGCCATTCATCGACGTCTTGGCCAATGTCCTCTGGGCCGGCTACCTGATCTAGGCCACTTACCTCAATCAGTCTAAAAGCCAGAGAGCTACCACCGCCTGCTAGACCACGGCCATACGCGGCCGCAGCGCACCACCTGGCGTACATGTCTTTGTGTTTCTCGATGGAATACTGAGTTGATGATATAGACATGCTGCTTTTACTCACGAACAGTTGAGGTATGCATTTTTTCGATAAGCTTCTATAGCTCATGTGCCTTGAAATGTCGGCTCCTGGCCGGAGGTGACCCATGCTGATGCCCGCTCCGACCCGGTGCGGGCGTCCGCCGAAAAATTAACCGCGCGTCATCGTTGAGGTTATGCATCTTCAACGCATGCGTTCGACGCCAACCGCTTTTTCTACACCCTCCACCTTCATTTTGTATCCTCCACCGCTACGGTAGATAAGTACCTTTGGCATGAACGCGTAATGGTAGTGATAGTGGTATTCGGTTTGCTGCCAAATCTGGCCGTTCATAAGTTTGACAATCGTCTCTCCTTCCCAGCCATCAAATTGGCCATCGATTTGTGATTCGATGACGGATGAGGTTGGAGCACCTGCGGCACCACTTGGTTTCGAGATTTGCGCCGCCTTCTTACCTGCTTGCTCTCCAATTTGATAGACCTCTAGAAGTAGCTTCGCTACTTCGGCCCGCTGTTGAGCCGACAGCTTGTCAAAACCGAGCTGCTTCTGTCTATTAGCAGACACCAACTGGTCAAGAGCTGTCTGAGCGCTGGCGGTGCTAAATGTCGTGAAGAAGACAGCAATAAGAAATAGACGAATTTTCCAGAACATCAGGCTTCCCCAAAACGTAGAATTCTGAATGAGCAGGCGGCAGAAAATAGGTGCGTCGATCGCCCGCGGCGCGCAGCACCGACCTCGGCCAGTGGCTGCAGGTGATCAAGCACCAGGTGCGCGAGCCGGCGCACGTCGTCGTGCACGTATTGCTGCGCCAAGTGCGCCAAGAAGCGGTGGTACTCCGAGACGATGCTTGCCATGCGGCCCTCTCTACACAGAAAGACGCTTTGGATGGCGTCCTTGGCGATACTCATCGGCCGCCCACGCCCTGGCGGCGGGTGGATCGTGCTTCCCTTCGCAGTTATGGCGTGTGGAAGTTCTTTGCAAAATAGTCGATGACCCTGGCCGCCTGCGTCCCCTGGCGGAAGCGCTTCTGCTCGTCGAAATCGATCGAGGGCAGCATGTGGATCAGCTGGTGGTCGGCATACATCGCCATCACCTCCCGTGCGTCCAGCGCCCCGGCACGGTGTCCCGTGAGCGTGTTCGCCGCCTCGATGGCCGCGCCGATCATCACGTCCGCCAGCTGCACAGCGGGACTGTTCCGGGAGTCGACCTGCGTTACCGACTGGAGCTTGAGCGGGAAGGTGATACTGGCGATCTCCGACTGGCGGAACGTGACCTTTTCCTCGTGGCGGATGTAGCGCTGCAGCAAGTCATGGTAGGTGACCAGGTTCTTCGACTGGTCGTGCTCGACCCGATACGGACCGTCGGCCATGACCTCCATCCGGCTGACCAGGGACTGCAGCACCACCAGGGCGGCATCCGTGCTGACGCCTGGCGTGGCGATCGCTCGCAGGCACTCTGGGGCGGCGAACTGCGCCAAGGGCCCCAGCGCTTCCGGCAGTTCCTGCCAGCGCGAGGCACGCGCAGCCTGGACCAAGTCGACGAGCGCCGCCGGGTTCTTCTCCTTTACCGCGCGCTGGAAGCCCGCCAGCAGGCGGTCGAGAGCGCCTCGCCCAAGCAGCGTTGGCCCCACCGTGTACAGCAGGGATGCCAGCGAGTAGTTCTGCCCGTCCTCGTAGAAGTCCATCCCGCGCTCGTAGTAGAACGGCTCGACGGCGTAATCCAGGAACATCAGCAGCAACAGGTAGCGCTTGTCGCAGACGTAGGTCACGCACTTGTGGTGGCCCAACAGGTCGCGTTGCAGCGCCATCAGGCGGGGGCGGTTGGCCGGCCGTCGCGCCAGGGCCCGGTACTTGAGCTCGTCCGCCTGCAGCTTCGGAAAGTGCTCGCGGATCAGGCGCTTGGCCTCGGCGTCGTCAATGGCGATCGCCGTCGCGCCTTGAAACCTCTGCTCCGAGTTCAGCAGGTCAAAGCCTGTGTAGCCGCTTTCATCGATTCGGAAGCACTCCAAGTTCCAGCCCCCTAAAGCAAGACGGATGCAAATGATGAGACGGTCAGTAGAGACTTCGGACATGGTGCAAAGACCGCTATGGCCGACCATGATCGTCGCATACCGACCAGTAGCCGATATTCTTCAAGCCGGAAAAATCAACGCTGATGTTCAACGGTTGTCGTAAGCAGCAATGACGCATTAGCCAGGAAACAGCCCCATTTGGCCGTCTATTTCGAGGGGAGTGACTTTCTCCACCATGAGCGTAGGCCTACGATCTGCGACAAAACGATTTTTGGCGTGGCGAGTGATTTTCCCCTCAACTTTGCAGTGCAAAAATAGCGCGGCTTTGTACTGGCGAATATTCCCGTGCGCTGGCACGCAATTGATGACGTGACCCATATACTCCAGGCCAACCGAGTTAGATGCTTCGCTGCCACGAATGAGGCGACCTTCCAATTTCGCCTCTGCCCCATGATGTAGCTCCGGAAATAGAAGCGCCTCTTCGTATTCGTCTTCCTGCGATTGATTGAAAAGAGATTTTTCTTCTTCGACGATGGTCACTTCCTCAACACCGGCCGCCCTAACGACTCCAATGGTTAGAACTCGATCAGCTCGAATCACAGAAGTCATTTTTACAAGTAGACGAGGCGGGAGTTGTTGATACCAACGAAAGTACTCGATGGGGATCGACAGCTCGTCGCCGTTGTCATTGGCTACCAGAACGGTGTCAGTTCCGAGTGACGGCTCGATGCGCACGCGATCCCAGTTACGAGAGCGTCGAGTGTGCTTTATGAGCTTAGCAAGAGTCTGAAGAGCTGACATCGATCTCTTGAGGATGTCTTTTAGGCCGAGGTCTTTGAAATCGTTTTCGGCAAGTTTTTCACCAGCTTTCTTTGCATAACCGAGCGCGAATGCTCCACCGATGGCAGCGCTAGCAACAACTACTGCTTCCCATGAGCCAGTGCGAGTTTGCACTGGAACATCGTATTGAAATGTGGAGAAGTCTGGAGACTGCTGCGAGTTGAAGAAGCGGACGGCCTCATCAAGCCCAACGAGGGCGGATCCGGCGCTACCTGCATCAATTACGCCATCTATAAGAGTCTTACCGGAGTACTTGACGAACCCAAGCTCTTCGTATTGTTCTGTTTCGACTGGCACCGAAGCTCCCTTTGCTGGCTAACTACAGATTGAATCTAGTCATGCTCATCGGACAACAATTGTTTGCGTGTTGGTTGTAGGCCAACCCAAAAATTTCCAGATCGGTCAGCTGCCCGCTCCTGGCTGGACAGCGACAATCCACATAGATGTGCTGTCCGATTGTAAGCAAACCTTACGTTTCTGTCTGCTCTGCGATTTCCAGCGCGTCGTCGACTTCTATGCCGAGGTATCGCACCGTGCTTTCTAACTTAGTATGTCCAAGAAAAAGTTGGACTGCGCGAAGGTTCTTCGTTCGCCGGTAGATCAGCGTGGCCTTTGTTCGGCGCATAGTGTGCGTGCCATACCGCAGGGTCTAAACCGATCGACGCGATCCAACCCGCAACGATGCGTGCGTACTGGCGCGTAGAAAGATGCGGCGACTTGGCTACCCTGCTTGGAAATAGATAGTTGTCTGAAGCGAGGCGCGCCGCATCTATACAAGCAGCCACCGACTGTCGTGTCAGTTCGGCAACTTCGAACTGTACTGGCCGATGCGTCTTGCGCTGCATAACGATAGCGCGCGAGTAAGCGCTCTTCCCTTGTGAAATGTCGCAAACGCGCAAGTTGACCAAATCGCAACCACGTAATTTGCTGTCGATGGCTAGATTGAATAGAGCCAGATCCCGCACCTTTTCAGCTAGCTGCAGCCGTATACGGATTGCCCAGGTTTCTCTTAGCTTCAACGGAGCCTTTTGGCCAACAAGACTCCCCTTGTTCCAAGGGAAGTGCGGTTTTTCTTCATCGAGGTCCGGTTTTATGGAATTCTCCTTCGATGAAAGGAATCCCATTTTCACTAACAAAAAGGACGCTTACGGCCCTAGCAGTCGTTCACGAGCCCGGTTCTTCTTCCGACTATAGGCTTGGTTGTCAGCCGGCCCCCACAACGATATGCTTCATTCAGAACAAGTGGTTGCGCCAGAAATTCTAGGCGTGATCGCGTACGTGGACCCACGGGTCCGCCTATTCAGTGTTTAGGGGACAAGAACCGCATCATGGCGAATCGACCACCACTTACAGACGCTATCGTTGTGGCAGTTTCTCAGCTGGTAGACGATTCTCAAGGCGACCGGCGCGACCCAGCGCACTCGGATATCGAATTCCAAATCGACAAAGCCGGCTTGGCGTCTGCTGATCCGGGGCGCGCAAACGGAAAACCAGTCGGAAAATCCAAGCGTGTGCGTGGAGTCTTAAGTTGGGCGCTTTCGAATAACCTTGCTGCCGGAGAAACACTTGTAGCTGGTCTTGTTGCCACGGTTCAAGGCCACGGAGGGTTCCGCGAAACCTCCACCAACTACTGCGGCGCTGAGGCTGTTGCAAATCTTGCCTCGGCTTTCACCACACAAGGGTGGGACCTATTGCCAGACGGATCACTTCAGGCAAAGGTCCTTGATTCCCTGAGCGGTAAGGAACGTACTGCTGCATTGCGCACGTACGCAGATCGTGCACGCCGAGGAGCCTTGGACAGTCCGCTTCTTGCTGGAACGGCCAAAGACCTACTTGAAGCAACAGCTGCCCACGTGCTCGTTCAAAGGTGGGGTAGTTATCCGAGTACGTCGAACTTTCCGACACTGTTAGGGCAAGCGTTCTCCGCCCTCGGTTTGGCAACCCCAGGTGATGCCGTTGTTTCAGGTGAGCCTGCGCATAAGCGTATGGAACGCGCCGCATATGAGCTCGCCTGTGCCTTAAATGCGCTCCGCAATAAGGAAGGCACGGGGCACGGTCGGCCATGGATAAGCGGGATTACACTGATGCAGGCCACATTTTCTGTGGAGTCCATGGGCAACATTGCATCGCTGATGCTGGATGCTTTGAGTCCATGAAATTGTCCTCTGATATTTCGCTGTAACTGACTGTCATCCCGCTGCGCAGGCTGTCGCCGGCGGAGCTCAGGCGTTGACCGTCCGCTCATGGCCGGAAGCGGCCAAGTGAATCAAGTATCACAGGCAGCATTTCGACGGAACTTGTGGCCGCGTTAAAGCCCCGTTAGCATCGGCTCACCTGCATTCCCGTTCTGCGCCCACATCCATGGCGGAAACCACCGTGAGCGAACCCGCCGCCATTAACAACGGTGTCAGACTCCGATTTCGATATGCCCCGCACACAAAATCACGGATAAGCCCGGGCGCTTACCGTCAACCGCCATAGCATTGCGCGTAAATAAAGTCGACCAGGCGCTTGTCTGAGGCATCCTGTGGCGTGGACGGCTCGACTTGGAAATGCCCGAACATATCGTCGTTGCAGATCCGCACGTTCTTGCGCTGCGTACCTTCCTGCAATACGCAGGAGCCGCCAAAACTGTGATTACTCCCGGCGGCGCCAACCGGTAGATCAATCAGCCGGCTACAACCGATGATTCGGCCGTTTTGCTTCTGATGCGCCAACGATTGGTTGAACGATTCAACACGGGAGTTGGGATCACGAATCGACACAACATTCACGCATTCGCCACTAACGGTTTGGTTGCCCGGCAGCTTGCAGTCTGAGTACACTTCGCCATTGGAAATATGTTCCTCATTACGCGCCAGCACGGCGATGCGGGTTGTGTATGCTTGCTGCAGGCAGGCGCTGTCTTGACAAATGTCACGAGCGTATTTGATCCAGTTGCGCTGTTCTTTCCCCAGCTCTTTCTTGCCATAGGCATCGGTTGCGGCTAGTGCTGTTTCATAGGCGCCTTGCAATTTTCCATCCAGCGCGGATGTCTCGGCATCGCTACAGATCAACCTTTCGGTAGTGCCCGCGGCCTTGTTGCAATCAAAACTAGCGGCTTGGGCGCTAGTCCATAGCGTTGCAAGGCCCAACGTAAAGAGAAGCTTCATCGCAGGTGTATACCGTGTCTTCGGTGCGTAAGCGGGCGGGCGTGTTGAATGCGGCTGGGTCATGATCCTATCTTCTCAAGTTGTATGTCGATGATGTCTTGCGTACAGCACAACACATCTTCCTCGTGACACGTCAAATCAGCTTAACTGGGCTAATGCACATCTCTGGGCTTGTGATCTAGTCGCAGGACCATCAGAGGAATTCTTATTCCCAATACCCGGCTCAGTTTTTACCAGATCTAAGCTGACGCCTGTGCCTTTAGCAACTAAAGCGGCGGCTCCATCACAATCATCTCGGATGATCCTTCATTAACGTCGCTTATGAAGCTCATTCAACTTGAGATTTCGTTCGCTGAAGTTGGCATGGTCTGGTACAGCCTGCAATACAAGAGCTTGGTCCGATGCTCGTCCGCTCCTGGGCGAAAGCCGCCAAGTGAATCAAGGCTCACAGGCAGCACTTCGACGGAACTTGTGGCTGCGTTAAAGCCCCGTTAGCATCGGCGCACCTGCATTCCCGTTCTGCGCCCACATCCATGATGGAACCCACCGTGACCGAACCCACCGCCATTGAAGTGTCAGGCGAAGCCGCATCGCATAAGGGAAAATTTTTCCTGATCGATGCCAGCTTCTTGGGAAACGGCAGGGTTCCCGGCATAGAAATTGCCAACGAACAGACGCTGATCGATTCGGGGATGAATGTCGTCTCGCGTCCTAATGGAATGCCAGATCAGTATCCGGAGCGTCCGCACCTGGTTCATGTACCGGAGAAAGGCGGAATGCCACGCGATCTGGAAGAGCTCGCTGGCATATGGATTGTGTCCGAGCCGTTGAAGCAACTGTTTGAGCAATTGGACGCCGAGGCGTTTGCCTTTGTGGCATGCGACTTCAGCCTTGCTGACGGGAGCCCCGGTCCTCAGTACTACCTTGGGAATGTGCTGCGCACACTCGACGCCCTGGATGAAGCCGCTTCGCGCGTGAGGATCAAGCTCGACCGCAATTATCAGACAGGCCAGGACGAGAAGCTCTATAGCCTCGTTGGCGGAGCCAGCTTGGTGTTCAAACAGGATGTTGTGGGAGACGCCCATATCTTCCGCCAGGATCGCATGGGAGCACCTCCTATCTGCGACCGCGCGATGTTTGATGCATTGAGTGCGGACAACTTCTCCGGCGTACGGCTGCGCGATGTAGCCGATATTTAGAGCTGACACGGGAGCGCAGGGTTATGGCCGCTGCGCGGCCACAAGCGGCCCTAAGCGGCCAGGTAAGCGGCCAGGTAAGCGGCCAGGTAAGCGGCCACGCGCGGATGTCGGTGCGGTGACGCGCATGCTCGCTTTGGCCGAAACCGCCCGCATATCGAAATGCCGCAGCGCTACACACTACGCCCCGAACGCATCGAAGTCCCACCGACCCAACCCGCGCTTCATCAGCCCCCGCATACCACCCCAATAAAAAACACCCCAACAGTCGGACCAAAATCCGACTCCTGGGGCGCTTACCGCAAACGACTTTTCTAATCTTCAGCCGATCAATGCAAGATCTGGCTCAAGAACAGTTTCGTCCGTTCGTTCTGCGGATTATCGAAAAATTCATCCGGGTTGTTCTGTTCGATGATCTCGCCGCGGTCCATGAAAATGACGCGGTTGGCGACCTTGCGGGCGAAGCCCATTTCGTGGGTTACGCAGATCATCGTCATGCCGCTTTCCTGGGCCAGCGACACCATTACGTCCAGCACTTCCTTGACCATTTCGGGGTCAAGCGCCGAAGTGGGCTCATCGAACAGCATGATCTTGGGGTTCATGCACAGCGACCGGGCTATGGCCACGCGCTGTTGCTGGCCGCCTGACAGCTGGCCGGGGAATTTCTTGGCTTGTTCCGGAATGCGTACGCGTTCCAGGTACTTCATGGCCGTGGCTTCGGCTTCCGCGCGCGGCTTCTTCAGCACCCACATGGGGCCCAGCGTCAGGTTTTCCAGCACGGTCAGGTGCGGGAACAAGTTGAAGTGCTGGAACACCATGCCGACGTCCTTGCGGATCGTCTCGATGTGCTTCAGGTCATTTGTCAGCTCCGTGCCGTCCACAATGATGTGGCCTTTCTGGTGCTCTTCCAGACGGTTGATGCAGCGGATCATCGTGGACTTGCCCGACCCCGAAGGGCCGCACACCACGATGCGCTCGCCTTGCGCCACGTCCAGATTGATATTGCGCAACACGTGGAACTGCCCGTACCACTTGTTCACGTCCTGCATACGAATAATGGCATCCGACATGCCTGTACTCCCGTAAATATCGCTGTGCGCGCCCACCGGCAGGCGGGCGCGCGCCAGTGGCTAGCGTTTGTGATCAGTCGCAAGACGTTTTTCAAGCGCCTGACTGTACTTGGACATGGAAAAGCAGAACACGAAGTAGATCGCCGAGATGAACAGGTAGGCCTCTACGCCGAATCCGCGCCATGCCGCATCTGACAAAGCCGCCTTGGCTGCCAGCGTCAAATCGAAGATACCGATGATGACGACCAGCGACGTGTCTTTGAACAGCGCAATGAAAATGCTGACCAGCGGCGGAATCACGATCTTCAGCGCTTGCGGCAAGATGATCTTGCGCATCTGCTGCCAGTAGTTCAGGCCCAGCGAATCGGCGCCTTCGTACTGCCCTTTCGGGATCGCCTGCAAGCCGCCACGCACCGTTTCCGCGATGTAGGCCGCGGCGAACATGATGATGGCGATCTGCGCGCGCAGTAGCTTGTCGATCGAAAAGCCTTCCGGCAGGAACAAGGGCAGCATCACCGACGACATGAACAGCAGGCTGATCAGCGGCACGCCACGGATCAGCTCGATGTACACAACGCACAGCGCCTTGATGGCGGGCATCTTCGAGCGCCGGCCCAGGGCCAGCAGCACGCCGATGGGGAACGCAAAGGCGATGCCGAAAGTGGACAGGATCAGCGTCAGCGGCAGGCCGCCCCAGCGGGCGTTTTCGACGTAGGTCAGGCCGAACACGCCGCCCCACATCAACAGCGCCACGGCGGTCAGGCCGACGGTCCAGATCACTGCCAGCTTCCAGTTCCAGAAACGACGGATGCCGCTGCAAACAATGACCGCCACCAGGATGATGGTGGCGATCAGCGGACGCCATTGCTCGTCGAACGGGTACGTGCCGAACAGGATCAGCCGGTGCTTCTCGATGATGAACGCCCAGCAGGCGCCACCGGAAGCGCGGCATTCCTGGGCGTTGGCGGCGTTGAAGTCGGCCTTGAAGAACGCCCATTCCAGCAGCGCCGGCACCGACATCAACAGGAACCACGCCAGCAGTACCGTGATCAGGATGTTCAGCGGCGACGAGAACAGACGGGATCTTAGCCAGGGCCACGCGCCCACGTGGGTGCTGGGCGGCGGCATGGCTTCGGTGGGGGTATGCGTAGTGCTGCTCATCTCAACGCTCCACCAGCGCGATGCGCTTGTTGTACCAGTTCATGAATATCGAGATCGACAGGCTGACCGTCAGGTACGCGCCCATGATGATGAGGATGCCCTCGATGGCCTGGCCCGTCTGGTTCAGCGTGGTGTTCACGACCGACACGATGTCGGGGTAGCCGATGGCGACCGCCAGCGAGCTGTTCTTGGTCAGGTTCAGGTACTGGCTGGTCATCGGCGGGATGATCACGCGCAGCGCCTGCGGCAGAATCACCAGGCGCAGCACCTTGGCGCGCGGCAAACCCAGCGAACCGGCGGCTTCCCATTGGCCGTTGTTGACGGCCTGGATGCCCGAGCGCACCACTTCGGCAATGAACGCCGACGTGTAGATCACCAGGCCCGCCAGCAACGCGGCGAATTCCGGCGACAGCGTCAAGCCACCCGAGAAGTTAAAGCCCTTCAATGCCGGCATGTCCAGCGTCAACGACGCGCCGCTGACCAGCCAGCCGATGAACGGCAGGCCGATGAGCAGACCGATGGCCCAGCGGCCCAGCGGGAACATGTGGCCGGTGGCTTCGTGGCGCTTCTTGCCGTAGTGGCCCAGGAAGATGATCGCGACGATGGCAAGGCCCAGGCCCGCCAGCATCCAGTCCAGCGAGTTGCCTTCCAGGCCGGGCACTTTCAGGCCCCGGTTGGAGATGAACACGCCGGGAAGCGGGTTGTGCGCCTGGCGCGGACCCGGCATGTTTTCCGTGATCAGCGCGTACCAGAAGAACAGTTGCAGCAAGAGCGGCACGTTGCGCATCACTTCGACGTAAACCGAGGTGATCTTGGCGACGAGCCAGTTCTTGGACAAGCGGCCGATACCGATCAGGGTACCGAGGATGGTGGCCAGCACGATGCCGATGACGGCAACGCGTAGCGTGTTGAGCAGGCCGACCAGGATGGCGCGGCCGTAATCATTGGCGGGGGTGTAGGCGATGGCGGTTTCACCGATCGCAAACCCGGCTTCACGGCTTAGAAAACCGAAGCCCGTGGCGATGTTGCGCACGGACAGGTTATGCAGCGTGTTGGAAACCAGGAACCACACGGCCCAGGCTACCGCGGCCAGCGCAAGCACCTGGTAGACCACGGAGCGCACTCCGGGATCATTCCAGTTCAGCCGCCGGCGAGGAGCCGAAATTGGGGCGTTTCTATTGGAAGTCGTCATGATGAATCTACAGAAGTCGTACACCGGGTGGCAACGCCGGCAAGGCCACGCCCCCCACTCCTGCCGCCCGCTCGGTGGCGGGCTAGGCAAAACGGAGCGCTAAGGCTCCGTTTTGCCGGGCAGCCGTGTGTTAGCGCACCGGCCAGCCGTACATCAAACCGCCTTGCTTGTACGACGCGTTCAAACCACGCTCCAGCTTCATCGCGCTGTTCTTGCCCAGCGTGTTTTCGAAGCTTTCACCGTAGTTGCCCACGTTCTTGATGATGTTGTAGGCCCACTTGTCGTCCACGCCCAGGTTCTTGCCCATGCCCGGGGTCACGCCCAGGATGCGCTGGATGTTGGGGTTGGGGCTCTTGGTCATTTCATCGACGTTGGCCTTGGTGATGCCGTATTCCTCGGCTTCCAGCATCGCGTTCAGCGACCAGCGCACGACGTTGAACCATTGCTCGTCGCCCTGGCGGACCATGGGGCCCAGCGGCTCCTTGGAGAAGTCTTCCGGCAGGATGACGTACTTGTCCGGGTTCTCGAGCGTGGTGCGCGTCGAAGCCAGTTGCGACTTGTCGGTCGTGAAGGCGTCGCAGCGGCCGGCCGAGAAGGCGCGGATGATTTCGTCGTACTTGTCGATCACGACCGGCTTGAATTCGATTTTCTGGCCGCGGAACCAGTCAGCCAGGTTCAGTTCGGTGGTCGTGCCCGGCTGCACGCAGATGGTGGCGCCGTTCAGTTCCTTGGCGCTCTTGACGTTCAGGTCCTTGGAGACCATGACGCCTTGCGAGTCGTAGTAGTTCACGCCCACGCCGATCAGGCCCAGCGTCGTGTCGCGGGTCAGCGTCACGGTGGTGTTGCGGGTCAGCACGTCGACTTCGCCCGATTGCAGCGCGGTGAAGCGTTGCTGCGTGTTCAGGGGCGTGAACTTGACCTTGGTGGCGTCGCCGAACATGGTCGAGGCGATGGCGCGGCACATGTCCACGTCGATGCCCTTGTATTCGCCCTTGCTGTCAGCAATCGAGAAACCCGGAATGCCCGTTGAAACCCCGCATTGGACAAACCCTTTCTTTTTAACGTTATCGAAGGTCGCGCCCGCATTGGCAGCCGAGGATGCGGCAAACAGTGCAGCGCCAATTGCAGCGAGTTTCAGTACTTTCATCGTGATCTCCGTGTGGGACAAATCGAGCCTTGCATCGACCGGGTTGGGCCGACGCATGGGGCGGATGGTAGCGTCCACGCAGCGGCCGGCACATCCGGGAATTCCCTTGAAATTTAGGGACACTGGCGAAATCAATCGGCGTTTTCGTTCGAAAACGGGGACGCCTTTTTTCGATTGCACAGGGTCCGAAGATGCGTTTGTTTCGTTCTGCTCAAAACGTGTCCATCCGGTCACACCGAAACGCTTTTTCACAGCCCGGGCACGAATCGGCTTACGCCCCGATCCTGTCCCCGAGTTACTATTGCGGCTTCATCCGACAGCCGCCATGATCGAATTCCAGCACGTATTCAAATCATATGGTCGCGGCCGAAATATCCTGGCCGACATCAACTTCCGCGTGAGCGCGGGAGAATTCGTTTTCGTATCCGGGCCGTCAGGCGCCGGTAAATCCACGCTGCTCAAGTTGATCGGCGGGTTGGAGCCCGCCAGCCGCGGGTCCATCCAGGTCAACGGGCAACGGCTGGACAAGCTGCCTGCCCGTGCGCGCCCTTACCTGCGCCGCGCCGTGGGCGTCATCTTGCAGGACACGCACCTGCTGTTCGATCGCAGCGCGTTCGAAAACGTGATGCTGCCGCTGGCGGTGCAGGGTCACCCCTGGGATTCGGCCGCCGCGCGCGCCCGCGCCGCGCTGGACAAGGTGGGCTTGTCGGGTAAAGAAGACCTGAACCCCATTGAATTGTCCGGCGGTGAACAGCAGCGGCTGGCGATTGCGCGGGCCATCGTGAACCGGCCCGCCATCCTGATCGCCGACGAACCCACCGCCAACCTTGACCATGACAACGCGCAGCGCATCATGAACGTGTTCCGCGATTTCAACCGCGTGGGCGTCACGACGCTGATCGCTTCGCACGACCAGGAACTGATGGCGCGCTACGCCACGCGCACGCTGCGCATTGACCCGGGCAAGTTCGCCGATTCGCACGGCCCGTCGCAACCGCCCGACGCCGGGCAACCCGCCGCCGCCACGCCGCGCACCGGCAGCCGCGCCGAACCGGGCATGGGCTTTCCGGGAGAACCGGCATGAACGCCTGGCTGCGGCAACACCGCTATGCGTTGATGGTCACCGTGCGACGTCTGGCCAAACAACCTTTTTCGTCCTTGGCCAACCTGCTGGTGATGGCACTGGCGCTGGCTCTGCCCTTGCTGGGCAGCGCCATCCTGGTGTCCGTGCAACCGGTGGCGCGCGAAATGTCCGTCACGCCCGAAGTCACCGTGTTCATGCGCGTGGACGCCCCCGCCGGCGCGGCCGCCGATGTGGCCAAGCGCATCAAGGACGACTACCAGGCCGACGTGCGCGCGGTGCGCGTGGTGGGGCGCGACGCCGCCCTTGCCGACCTGCGCGCCAACCCGGCGTGGCAGCAGGCGCTGGCCGTCCTGCCCGGCAACCCGCTGCCGGACGCCGTGGTCGTCACGCTGGCCGACGGCGACAACCTGGCCGGACGCGCCGACAAACTGGCCGCCGACTGGAAACAATGGAACCACGTTGACCTGGTGCAGCTTGATAGCGCCTGGGTGCAGCGGCTGGAGGCCATTCTGCGCTTTGCCCGAATCGGCCTGGGCTTTTTGGCGGCCTGCGTGGCCGTGGTGGTGCTGGCCACGGTGTTCAACACCGTGCGCATGCAAGCGCTGTCGCAACGCGAGGAAATCGCCGTCGCCCGGCTGGTTGGGGCCACGGAATCCTTCGTGCGGCGCCCGTTCCTGTACCTGGGCGCACTGTCCGGCGCCGTGGCGTCGCTGCTGGCGATCGGCGTATCGGCCATCGCCCTGTCTCCCTTGAACGAGGCGCTGCTGGGGCTGGCCCGCAGCTACGGCGCCGAGTTCGCGCTGCACCTGCCCGGCACGCCGGTGCTGGTGGCTGCCGTGGTGGCTTCGGCCGCACTGGGCGCCTTGTCGGCGCGCTGGTCGGTCACGCGCAGCACCCGGTTCTAAAAGCGCCCTGCCCAATCTCTAAAGCTACGTATAAAGCCGGAACGTCCCCGTGATCCGGGGAAAGACCGCGCGCGCGCCTGTGTACGATGATTTCCAGGCGTCGTTGCTGACGCCCGCCCGCGCCGCGGCGTCATTCGCGTCGTGGCGGGTCGCCGCCATGGAGGCAAAGCGCGTTATGAATCAGGGACGTATCGTTCGCCGCCGTTACAAGCATTTCCCCCGTTGTCTCGCGGGATATGTAAGAATAAAGCGAAATTTTTCTATACTTTTTGAAACATTCAACGTTTTGCCGAGCACCGTCCTTCGTGTCCCAATCGCCGTTCTTGCCTGATAAGTCCCATGGTCTCCCGTCTTGAAGCCCGTGCAACGCGCCACTATTTCGATAGCGCGTTCCAGTGTCAGGCGGTGAAGGTACTCCCCAACGAGTACTACGTCACCGACGAAGACCTGATGATTTCGACCGTACTCGGGTCGTGTGTTGCCGCCTGTATTCACGATCCGGTTACCGGCGTGGGCGGCATGAACCACTTCATGTTGCCGGAAGGCGACATGCAGTCGCCCGCCTCGGCGACGATGCGCTACGGCGCGTTCGCCATGGAAGTGCTGATCAACGAATTGCTCAAGGCCGGCGCCGTGCGCGACCGCCTGGAAGCCAAGGTGTTCGGCGGCGGCGCGGTGCTTAGCGCCATGCAGCAAATGAACATCGGCGAACGCAACGCCATCTTCGTCTTGAACTATTTGAAGATGGAAGGCATTCCGGTCAAGGGCAAGGATCTGGGCGACGTGCACGCGCGCCGCATCAATTACTTTCCCCGCGATGGCCGCGTGATGGTGCGCAAGATGGCGCCGCACCACCAGCGCGCCGAAGAAATCATCGCCAAGCGCGAACAGGCCGCCGCCCAAAGCGTGCAAGCCAAGACGCAAACCCCGCAACGCGTGGAACGCTTCACCCGCCCAGGCGTCGAGCGCTTCGATGCGCCCGCCCGAACGGGGGTGGAACGATTCGACAAGCCGGCGCGACCCGGCGTGGAACGTTTTGATCGCCCGGCGCGCCCGGGCGTCGAACGCTTCGACACCGCGCTGTCGCGCCTGCGCAAGTCGGAAAACACCGGCAGCTGATCCATCGCCCGACGCCCGTCCGAAAGCGCGGGGCGAGGGGCGCTCGGCGCAGGTTGGACGGCGCAGGTCGGACGGCGAACGGCAGACAGCAGACCGCAGACGGCGCGCCTACAATCGGCGCATGTCCACCGTCCGCCTTTTCTACGCCCTGTGGCCGTCACCGCAACTGGCAGCATCGCTGGCCCAGTGGGCGCAAGCCGCCCGCCCCGCTTGCGGCGGCCGCGTCATGCGCACCGAGACGCTGCATCTGACCCTGGCGTTTCTGGGGCCGGTCGAGGCGCAATTGGCCGATACGCTGGCCGCCGCCACGCCCGGCTATGGCATCGCGCCGGGCGAGGTGCCGCTGGACCACCTGGGCGTCTTCCAGCGCCCGCGCATTCTGTGGGCCGGGCCGCGTGACACGCCGCCCTCGCTGCAAGCGGTGCACGACGATCTGTGGCAACGGTTGGCGGGCTACGGTCTTGCCAAGCCACCCCAACCCTTTCGCCCCCACGTCACGCTGCTGCGCAACATCGAACACGCGGAGCCCCCTCCGCGCCCGTCCGCCGACGCCGCTGATGGCGCCCGAACACCGCTGATCTGGCGCTATGACCGCCTGGTGCTGGTGGCTTCGGAGTCTCTGTCGGGCGGCAGCCGCTACCGGATCGTTGCCCAATCCCGGCCGCTGGACGCATAGCCGCGCTCTGGCACAATCGCTGGGTTGCAACCCCTGGGATCGCCATGATCATCCTGCTGGACCAAGACGGCGTGCTGGCCGATTTCGAACACGCGTTCATCGACGCCTGGCGCGTGCGCCATCCCGATATCGCCCCCATTGAATTCGAAGACCGCAAGTCCTTCCACATCCGCGAGGACTATCCGCCCGAACTTCGCGGCATGGCCGAAGCCATCTATACGGCGCCCGGCTTCATCCGCAACTTGCCGCCCGTGCCCGGCGCCCTGGAGGCCGTGCAGGAACTGCTGGCCTTGGGCATGGACGTGCGCATCTGCACGTCGCCGCTGTCGCAGTTTGAAAACTGCGTGGCCGAAAAGTACTTGTGGGTCGAAAAGAACCTGGGGCGCGACGCCACCGCCCGACTGATCCTGACCAAGGACAAGACGCTGGTGCACGGCGACCTGCTGATCGACGACAAGCCGCATATCGAAGGCGCCGTGAAGCCGCGCTGGAAGCACATTCTGTTTGACGCGCCCTATAACCGCCAGGTCGCCGACCGCCCTCGCGTTACCTGGAAAAACTGGCGCAACGTGCTGGCGGGCGAGCTCTATACGGCGGACGAATGAGTCCGGGCGGCTGCTGTTCAGCCGTCATGATTTAGGACTATTCTGTGTTGGCTGTACCCCCACCCCGGAGGAGCCCGCACCATGAATCTGTACCGTCTGCTCAAGCAGCGAGAAGCCGATCACAAGCCGTTGCGTGTTGCATTGCTGGGCGCCGGAAAGTTCGGCGCCATGTTCATGAGCCAGGCCCCTCGCACGCCGGGCATGCGACTGGTGGCGGTGGCGGATCTGGCGCCCGATCGCGCCCGCGCGGCACTGACACGGGTAGGTTGGCCGGCCACCGCGCTCAATGCCGCCAGCACCAATGACGCCCTGAAAAACGGCAAGGTCTTCTTCAGCGACGACCCCCTGGCCGTCATTGCCAGCCCCGAGGTCGACATCGTCATCGACGCCACCGGGCAGGCCGCCGCCGGCATCACCCACGTGCTGGCCTGCTGCGAATACGGCAAGCACATCATCATGGTCAACGTCGAAGCCGACGCCCTGGCCGGCCCGCTGCTGGCGCGCCGCGCGCGCGAGGCGGGCATCGTCTATTCGCTGGCCTATGGCGACCAGCCCGCGCTGATCTGCGAGATGGTGGACTGGGCGCGCGCCGCCGGCTTTGAAGTCATGGCGGCGGGCAAAGGCACCAAGTACCTGCCGGAATTCCACACCTCGACACCCGACACCGTCTGGCCGTACTACGGCTTCACCGCCGAAATGGTGGCCGCCGGCGACTTCAACGCGCAGATGTTCAACAGCTTTCTGGACGGCACCAAAAGCGCCATCGAGATGGCGGCGGTGTCCAACGCCACGGGGCTCTTGCCGTCACCGTCCGGCCTGCACTTTCCGCCTTGCGGCGTGGACGATCTGGCGCGTGTGCTGCGCCCGCGCGAGGACGGCGGCATCCTGCATCACCGGGGCCAGGTGGAAGTCATTTCATCGCTGGAACGCGACGGCCGCCCGGTGTTTCGCGACCTGCGCTGGGGCGTGTACGTGACGCTGGCAGCCGACAGCGACTACGTGCGCCGCTGCTTCCAGGAATACGGGCTGGTCACCGACCCCAGCGGCAACTACACCGCCATGTACAAGCCGTATCACCTGATCGGCCTTGAGCTTGGCATCAGCGTGGCCAGCGTGGGCTTGCGGCGCGAACCCACCGGCGCGCCCGCCGGCTGGCACGGCGACGTCGTGGCCACTGCCAAGCGCGACTTGCAGGCCGGCCAGATCCTGGATGGCGAGGGTGGCTACACGGTGTACGGCCGGCTGATGCCGGCGCGCGATTCAGTCGAAGAAGGCTATCTGCCGCTGGGCTTGTCGCATCAGGTCAAGCTCAAGCATCCGGTGCGGCAGTCGCAGGCGATTCGCTGGCGCGACGTGGAATATGACGAGCGCTCGACGGCGGTGCAGTTCCGGCGCGAAATGGAGCAGACCTTCGCGTAGCGGCGGCCGAAAAGGGTGGCCCGACACGGGCGAAGCCAGCGCCGTTGCGCGTCACCGCCGCGCCGCTTACACCGGCGCCGGGCGCTCGGCCTGGAACAAGCGAAGCCGGTCCGCTGCGTTGCGCAGATGCTGTTCGGCGGCGCGGCCGGCGGCGTCGGGGTCCGAGCCTTCGATGGCCACGAAAATGGCCTGGTGCTCGCTTTGCACGGCGGCCATCCGTTCGGCATAACGGCGCGCCGTGTTGTTGCGCGCGCTGCGGATCACGCGCCGCACATTCGCTTCCAGATAATCATTCAGCGACACCAGATGCGGGTTGTGCGTGGCCTGCACGATGGCCTGGTGAAACTGGTAGTCCTCTTCGTCGCCCAGCTTGTCGTTGATCAGCGCGTATTCCATGCCGACCAGCGCCTGGCGCATCTTCTTCAGGTCTTGATCGGTGCGCCGCTGCGCCGCGTAGCGCGCGGCGGTGACCTCGATGGACAACATCAATTCCAGGATGTGTTCCAGGTCTTCGGTGTCGCCGGGCGTGGGCGCGGCAATGCGAAACGCGTTGCGCTGGAAGTTGGGGTCCACGAACACGCCGCTGCCCTGCTGCGACGTGATCAAGCCCTCGGACTTCAAGCGCGCCAAGGCCTCGCGCACCACGGCGCGGCTGACCGAATAGGTTTCGGTCAGCTGCTTTTCGGTGGGCAGGCGGTCGCCGGGGGCTAGCACGCCCTGGCGTATCTGTTCGGCCAACGCATCGCCCAAAGCTGCGGAAAGCGAGCTCTTGGGCGGGTTGCGCGGCGTGTCCTGATCGTGATTCGTCGACATGGGAAATCGGGAAAAGGTGATGGCGGCGTCCTTCACTTTAAGCGATGTAGATGCCGCCGTTGACCTGCATGACTTCGCCCGTCACGAAACCGGCCAGCGGGGAACACAGGAATGCGATGGATCCGGCGATTTCCTCGGCGGTGCCGAAGCGGCGCAGCGGCGTGCTTTCCAGCAGATGCGTGCCTTTCTGGCCGATCAGGTCGTGCGTCATGGACGTGGCGATGATGCCCGGAGCCACCGCGTTCACGCGGATCTGCGGCGCTAGTTCCAGCGCCAGGCTGCGCGTGAAGCTTTGCACCGCGCCCTTGGACGCGGAATAGGCCGCGTGCGCGTAGCTGCCGCGCTGCGCCGCCAACGAGGTCAGCAGCACGATGGACCCGTTGTGGCGCAGGTGGCGCTGGGCGGCGCGGCACACGTAGAACGTGCCGTCCAGGTTCACGCGCATCAGCGTGCGCCACGCCTCGTCGCTGGTGTCCTTGACCAGTTGTTCGGGATAGATGCCGGCGCAATGCACCAGATGGTCCAGCCCGCCAAAATGCTTGGCCGCCGCCTCGAACACGCGCTCGCATTCATGCGACACCGACACGTCCAGCGCATGTGTGTAGACGCGCTGGCCCGTCGGGTCCAGTTCGGCCGCGATCTCTTCCAACCGCGCGCCGTCGATATCCGTCAGCACCAACCGGGCGCCGTGGGCGGCCATCAGGCGCGCCGTTGCCAAGCCGATGCCATTGCCCGCGCCCGTGATCGCGGCCACCTGCCCTTCAAATGAAATCATCCTGTCTCCAGCGTGTGTAAGTGGGCGCGCCTTGTGTCTCGGCCGCCCGGCACTGTGATTGAACTCCTCAATCCGCCGCTTGACACGAGAAAAACGCTTGCCCTATTATTTATCAGACAACTTAATAAAGTTACCTGACAACTTATCCGGAAAGCGTAAATCAAGTCGCGTTTTCAGGCAAGCCAGTCAGAAAAAACAAAGGCCGAAGCGCCGCAAAAACAGGACGGAGACAACAGGGCGGACACCCCCGGCAGCACGACGGTGTTCGTCCCCATCTTGCGATATCCCCTTCCCCGATTTGCTCGTTCACGGCCATGGAATAGGCGCCACCAAGCGCGCTTGCTAGGGCGGTCGCACGCATCTTTACGTACGCACACACCACTCCCGTTCCACGGAGGAGACACGCATGAAATTGGCTTTCACTACCGGCCTGCTGTGCCTGGCCGGCATCGCCGCATCGGCGCACGCCGCACCCGTCAAGGTCGGCCTGATCGAGACGCTGTCCGGCCCGCAGGCCTCGACCGGCCTGATGTTCCGCGCCGCGGTCAAATATGAGCTGGACCGCATCAACGCCGCCGGCGGCTGGAACGGCCAGCCGCTGGAATTGGTCGAGTTCGATAACCAGGGCGGCCCGGTGGGCGCGTCCGACCGTTTCCGCGCCGCCGCCGCCGAAGGCGTGCAGGTGTTGGTGCAGGGCTCGTCGTCCGCCATTTCGGGCCAACTGACCGAAGACGTGCGCAAGCACAACCTGCGCAACCCGGGCAAGGAAGTCGTCTTTCTGAACGTGGGCGGCGAAGCGCTGGAATTGACCGGCCAGAAGTGCCACTTCTATCACTTCCGCTTCACCACCAACGCCGATTTGCGCGTGAAGTCGCTGGCGTCGGTGATGTCGGCCGACGGCACGCTGGGCAAGCGCGTGTACGCCATCAACCAGAACTATTCCTGGGGCCAGGACATGGAAGGCGCCACCGAGCGCTTTGCCAAGCAGTACGGCTATGAAGTGGTGGGCAAGACGCTGCACGAAGTCAACAAGATCCAGGACTTCGCGCCCTACGTGGCGCGCATCCGTTCCGCCACGCCCGACACCGTCATCACCGGCAACTGGTCCAACGATCTGCTGTTGCTGATGAAGGCCACGCAATCCGCCGGCCTGAAAGTGCGCTTTGCCACCGTGTTCCTGGACCAGGTGGGTAACCTGGCCAACGCTGGCGACGTGGCCCTGGGCCACTACATCGCGCACCCGTACAACATCGAAGCCGCCGGCGACGAAGGCGCCAAGTTCGCCGAGGACTACAAGTCCAAGACAGGCCACTACCCCAGCTACACCGAACCGCAGACCGTCATCGGTGTGCGCTTCCTGGGTGAAGCGCTAAAGCAGGTCAAGCCCAAGGACGGCAAGCTGTCCGTGCCGGACCTGGCGCTGGCGCTGGAAAAGGTCACCTACACGTCTGCGCTGGGCACCTACACGATGCGCGCCGAAGACCACCAGGTGCAGCTGCCGATGGTGGTGTCCAAGGTCAGCAAGAACGCCAAGTACAAGGCCGACGGCACCGACATGGGCTTTGAGCCCGTGAAGGTGCTGGCGGCGGCGGACGTGTCCGCCCCGGTGCAGGCCACCTGCAAGATGCAGCGTCCGCAATAAGACGCCAGGCAAGGCGGCGCGCAGCCTGCGCGCTCGCCTTGTTCGTCGCCTGACAAAAAAGCGCACCGCCGGCGCGGGCCGGAAAAACAAGGTGCGTAATGGATCGCGCAAGCCACGGGCTTGAGCGCGAAAGAATTATGGAGCGGACATGGAATACTTTACCGTCTCGCTGTTGAACGGCGTGATTTACGGCCTGCTGCTATTCATGGTGTCGGCGGGCCTGACACTGATTTTTGGAATGATGGGCGTGTTGAATTTTGCACACGCCTCGTTCTACATGATTGGCGCATACGCCGCCTACACGCTGACGCCCGTCACGGGTTTCTGGACGGCGCTGGTGCTGGCCACGATCATCTCGGGCGTGCTGGGCATGGGCGTCGAACGCTTTTTCCTGCGCCGCGTGCACAAGTTCGGCCACGCGCAGGAACTGCTGGTGACTTTTGGCCTGGCGTTCATCGTGGCCGAGCTCATCAAGCTGTTCTACGGCGACTTTCCGGTTGATTACCGCGTGCCGTCCTTCCTTAATTTCGCGGCCTTTCGCGTGTTCGATGCGGACTACCCCTTCTATCGCCTGCTGATGGGCGGCGTGTCGCTGGCGATGTTTGCCGTCATCTACCTGCTGCTGTCGCGCACTCGCGTGGGCATTGTGGTGCGCTCGGCCATCTATCGGCCGCGCATGGCCGAAGCGCTGGGCCACAACGTGCCGCTGGTTTTCATGAGCGTGTTCGGCGTGGGCGCGGCGATGGCCGGGCTGGCGGGCGCGGTGGCCGGCGCGTTCTACACCACCAACCCGAACATGGCGCTTGAGCTGGGCGTGCTGGTGTTCGTGGTGGTCGTCGTAGGCGGCCTGGGGTCGCTGGAAGGCGCCATGATCGCCTCGCTGCTGATCGGCCTGATCAGTTCGTTCTCGGTGGGTATCGACGCCAGCCTGGCGTCCCTGTTCGGCCTGTTCGGCGCGGGCGAATGGGCCGAAAGCGTAGGCGGTTTGATGACCGTGAAGATTTCCAGCCTGGCCGCCACCCTGCCCTTCCTGCTGATGCTGGTGGTGCTGCTGGTCAAGCCGTCGGGCCTGAAAGGAGAACAGGCATGAGCCAGACCCGTATTGCATCCGGCGCGCTGCTGCTGATCGTTTGCGTGGCGGCGTTGTGCGCCTTGCCGTGGCTGCTGCCGCCCGGCCAGTTGGTGGCGGCGGTGCAGATGTTGATCGCGGCGCTGTTCGCCTGCGCCTTCAACCTGCTGGCGGGCCAGGGCGGCATGCTGTCCTTCGGCCACGCCGCGTACTTCGGCGTGGGCACCTTTGCCACCATTCACGCCATGAACGCGCTGGGCGGCGCGGGCTTGTTGCCCACGCCATTGATGCCGCTGGTGGGCGGCGTGGCCGGGCTGCTGTTCGGCCTGGTCGCGGGCTGGTTCGCCACCATGCGTTCCGGCGTCTACTTTTCCATGATCACGTTGGCGCTGGCCGAACTGCTGCACGCGCTGGCGCCGCATTTGAAAGGCGTGTTCGGTGGCGAAGCGGGCGTGTCCGCCATGCGCATGCCGGCCTGGGGTTTTACCTTCGGGTCCGACATCGAGGTCTATTTCCTGGTGCTGGCCTGGGTGCTGATATCGCTGGCCGCGCTGTATGGCCTGACCCGCACGCCCTTGGGCCGGCTGACGCTGGGCCTGCGCGAAAACGCCAACCGGCTGCGCTATCTGGGCTATCGCCCGCATGCGCTCAAGACGATGGTGTTTGCGTTGTCGGCCATGTTCGCCGGCATCGCGGGCGGCTTGCAGGCGTTGAACATCGAAGCGGGTAACTACGTGCTGTTCGAGGTCAAGCTGTCGACCGACGCGGTGCTGTTCGCCTACATCGGCGGCGTCAACGCGTTCCTGGGTCCGGTGCTGGGCGCGGCGACACTGACATTCCTGTCGCAGACGCTGGCCGACATTACCCGTTCCTGGTTGCTGTACCAGGGCATTCTGTTCGTGCTGGTCATGCTGTTCGTGCCGGACGGCCTGGTGGGCCTGGTGCAGCGCGCCGCCAAGTCGCTGCGCGAACGGGGCCTGGCCAACTGGCTGCCGCGCGCCGTCGTGTCCGTGGCTGCCGGCCTGCTGCTGACCGCCGCCACCGTCTTCCTGGTAGAGCTGCTGCAACGCATGTTCGCGCGCGACTACCGCGCGCTTCTGGCCATGAACCCGGATGCGGGCTGGCCCCCCATTGCGCTGTTCGGTCACGACTGGGCACCGCTGGCGTTGTCTACCTGGCTGGTGCCCTTGGCCTTGTTCGCCACGGGCCTCTTGGCGTGTCGCTGGGCGCTGGCCCTGTGGCGCGACGACGGCGATGCCGCCCCCGTGCTGGAGCCCGCAAAATGAGCCATTCCATCCTGACCCTGACCGACGTGCGCAAGTCCTTTGGCCAAGCGCAGATCATTCGCGGCGTGAACCTGGCCATTGAAGCCGGCGAGCGCCATGCGGTCATCGGCCCCAACGGCGCGGGCAAGTCGACCCTGTTCCACCTGATGTCGGGTTCGTTCGCGCCCACTTCCGGTGACATCAACCTGCGTTCGCGCGCCATCGGCGGCTTGTCCCCCGAAGCCATCAACCGCCTGGGCCTGGCCCGCTCGTTCCAGATCACCAACGTGTTTCCGCGCCTGTCCGTGCGCGAAAACCTGCGCCTGGCGGTGTTGCGCATGCATGGGCTGGTCTACAACTTCTGGCGTCCCATTGCGCGCCACCGCGCCGTCAATGAAGACGTGGACCGCCTGCTGGAAAAAGTACGGCTGACGGCCAAGCAGCAAACGGCCGCGGGCGACCTGAACTATTCCGAGCAGCGCTCGCTGGAAATCGGCATGACGCTGGCCTCGCGCCCGAAGGTCATTCTGCTGGACGAGCCCATGGCCGGCATGTCGCAACACGAAGTCGATTACACGGTGGAGCTGATCAAGGACGTCACACGCGACTGCACCTTGTTGATCGTCGAGCACGACATGCAGGTGGTGTTCTCGCTGGCCGACCGCATCAGCGTGCTGGTGTACGGCGAAATTCTTGCCACCGGTACGCCCGCCGACATCCGTGGCGACGCCCGCGTGCGCGAGGCGTATCTGGGAGAGGAAACGGTATGACGACGCAAGCCTCACTACAAACGCCCCTGCTCAGCCTGCACGGCGTGCATGCCCATTACGGCAAGAGCCACATCCTGCACGGCATCGATCTATCCATCGGGCACGGCGAAGTCGTCAGCCTGCTGGGGCGCAACGGCGCCGGCCGCTCCACCACCATGAAAAGCATCATGGGCCTGGTGGACGTAACCGGCGGGCACATCGCCATTGAAGGGCGCGACATCACCAACAAGCGTCCCTTTGAAATCGCGCGCGCCGGCGTGGGCTTCGTGCCCGAGGAACGCGAGGTCTTCGCCAACCTGACCGTGGACGAAAACCTGCGCATGGGCGAACAGCCCAAGCGCGACGACGCGCCCCATTGGACAGTGGCGCAGATGTTCGACTACTTCCCGCGCCTGAAGGAACGCAGCAACACAAAGGCCGGCAACCTGTCGGGCGGTGAACAGCAGATGCTGACGATGTGCCGTTCGCTGCTGGGCAACCCCAAGGTCATGCTGATCGACGAACCCACCGAGGGGCTGGCGCCGAAGATCGTGGAAGTGATCGCCGACGTCATCCGCGATATCCACAAGCGCGGCGTGTCGGTGGTGCTGGTGGAGCAGAAGCTGACGATCGCGCTGAAGGTATCGACGCGCGTCAGCGTCATGGGCCACGGCCGCATCGTGTTCGAAGGACCGCCCGCGCAGCTGCATGAGCGCCAGGACGTGGTCCAGGAATGGCTGGCGGTCTGACCCCGCCGCAACGCACAACCTTTACAGGCATCTACCTTGGACACCACAGAAGTCATCCATAGCGACCTGCGCGGCCAACGCGTCGTCATCACCGGCGGCGCCAAGGGCATTGGCCTGGCCACCGCCCACGCGTTCGTGCGCCAGGGCGCGCGCGTGGCCTTGCTGGACATGGACGCCGCCGCGCTGGCGGCCGCCGTGGCCGAACTGACCTCGGCCGGCGGCCAGGCCATGGCCGTGCAGGCGTCCGTCACCGACGCCGACGCCGTCGAGCGCGCGTTTGCCCAGGTCGAACAGGCCTGGGGCGGCGTTGACGTGCTGGTCAACAACGCCGGCATCTCGGCCAACAAGCCCACGCTGGAAGTCACCGTGGACGAATGGCGCCGCGCCGTGGACATCAACCTGACCGGCGTGTTCCTGTGCGCGCAGGCCGCCGGACGCCGCATGGTGCCGGCCGGCGCGGGCAGCATCATCAACCTGGCATCGATGTACGGCGTGGTGGCGGCGCCCGACCGCGCGGCGTACTGCGCCACGAAGGGCGCGGTGGTGCTGCTGACCGAAACGCTGGCCGTGGAATGGGGCCCGATGGGCGTACGCGTAAACGCGCTGGCCCCCGGCTACGTCGAGACCGATCTGGTGCGCGACCTGGCCGCGCGCGGCCGCCTGGACCCCGAACGCCTGAAGCAGCGCACCCCGCTGCGCCGCATGGCGCAGCCGGCCGAAATGGCCGACCTGGCGGTCTTTCTGGCTTCACGCCAGGCCGCCTACATCACCGGACACACCCTGGTGGCCGACGGCGGCTGGAGCCGCTACAGCTACCTCTAACCGCACCGACGCTTAAAAACATTCTGGAGATTCACTCATGGCCACCTACCAATCGCTTGAGCCCCAAGCGCCCTGGCGGCAACTGACGGTCGAGGCGCGTGACTGGCAGCAGGCGGACCCCGCCCTGCTGGGCACGATGCTGACCCAGCTGCACTGGATCCGCGCCTTTGAAGAGGCCGTGCTGGACCTGGCCGCCGAAGGCCTGGTGCACGGCCCCGCGCATTCGTCCGTGGGCCAGGAAGGCGGCGCCGTCGGGTCGGTGCTGGCGCTGGGCGCGGGCGACCAGATCAACGGCTCGCATCGCGGCCACCATCAATTTCTGGCCAAGGCGCTGCAACATGTGGCGCCGCTGGGCCTGGACCCGCGCAACCCGCTGACGCCCGCCATCGACGACGTGCTGCAAAAGACGCTGGCTGAAATCATGGGCCTGGCGCAAGGCTTCTGCCGGGGCCGTGGCGGCAGCATGCACCTGCGCTGGCTGGAAGCGGGCGCGCTGGGCACCAACGCCATCGTGGGCGGCGGCGTGCCGCTGGCGGCGGGCGCGGGCTGGGCACACAAGCACGCCGGCACCGACCGCGTGGCCGTGACCTACTTTGGTGACGGCGCGGTGAACATCGGCTCGGTCCTGGAAACGATGAACCTGACGGCCGCATGGAAAACGCCGCTGTGCTTTTTCATCGAGAACAACCGCTACGCGGTGTCGACCACGGTGGAAGAATCCACCGCCGAACCGCGCCTGTCCGCACGCGGCCTGGCGTTCAATATTCCGTCGTGGAAAGTCGACGGCATGGACCCGCTGGCCGTGCACCTGGCCATGTCCGAAGCCGTGGCGCACATGCGCGCGGGCAACGGCCCGACGATTGTCGAAGTAAACGTGTACCGCTTCTTCCACCAGAACGGCCCCTTCCCCGGCAGCGCCTTCGGCTACCGCACCAAAGACGAAGAATCCCAGTGGCGCCAACGTGATCCGCTGGACAAGATCGCTACCGAAATGATCGGCCGCAAACTGATCACGCAAGCCGAGGTGGATGCGCTGCGCCAGCGCTGCAAGGACGTCATGAAAGACGTGTGCGGCCGCCTGACCGAAGCCGCTGACGGCGGCAAGCGCCGCGTGCGCGCCGACCTGTGGCCGCGCCCCGACTTCCGCGACGTAGGCCTGCGCAGCGACGGCGCCGAATTGGCCGGCCTGCGCTACCAGGACGCCGACGACCACACGGGCGCGAAAGTCGAACGCAAGTTTGTCGACGCGGTGGCAGACGTGCTGGACCGCCGCATGGAAACGGACGCCGGCGTGGTCGTGCTGGGCGAAGACGTGCACCGCTTGAAGGGCGGCACCAACGGCGCCACGCGCGGGCTGAAGGACAAGTACCCCGACCGCGTGCTGGGCACGCCCATCTCCGAGAACGCGTTCGCGGGCCTGGGCGGCGGCCTGGCGATGGACGGGCGCTACAAACCCATCGTTGAATTCATGTACCCCGACTTCATGTGGGTGGCGGCTGACCAAATCTTCAACCAGATCGGCAAGGCCCGTCACATGTTTGGCGGCGACATCGACGTGCCGTTCGTGCTGCGCACCAAGGTCGCGATGGGCACGGGCTATGGCTCGCAACACTCGATGGACCCAGCCGGCATCTTCGCCACGGCGCCGGGCTGGCGCATCGTGGCGCCGTCCACGCCGTATGACTACGTGGGCCTGATGAATACCGCGCTGGCCTCGAAGGACCCCGTGCTGGTGATCGAACACGTGGACCTGTACGCCTCGACGGGCGAGGTGCCCGACGGCGACCTGGATTACGCCATTCCGTTCGGCAAGGCGCGCGTGCGCCGCACGGGCGGCAAGGTCACCATCCTGACGTACCTGTCGATGGTCAGCCGCGCGTTGAAGGCGGCCGAAGAGGCGGGCGTGGATGCCGAGGTCATCGACCTGCGCACGCTGGACCGCGCCAGCCTGGACTGGGACACCATCGGCGCCAGCATCCAGAAGACCAACAACGTGCTGATCGTGGAGCAAGGCGCGCGCGGTACGTCGTACGGCGCGATGCTGTCCGATGAAATCCAGCGCCGCTATTTCGACTGGCTGGATCAGCCGATCAAGCGCGTGACGGGTGGCGAGGCGTCGCCCAGCATCTCGAAGGTGCTGGAACGCGCGGCGTTCGCGGACACCGAAGAAGTGCTGGCCGGGCTGGCCGACGTGCTGGCCGATCTGGGGGAACAGGCATGACGGCGATGCACATGACCGTGCCGATGGAAGTCGGCATCTGCTGCCGGGATCTGGACGCGCTGCTGGCGTTCTACACCGACGTCGTCGGCCTGAAGCTGGTGAACCGCGTCAGCGTGCCCGCCGACAAGGCACGGGCAACGGGCCTTACCGCGCATGGCTACGACGTGGCGCGCTTGCAGACGCCGTACGGCGAACGCATCAAGCTGCTGCAACCGAGCGTGGCGCCGGAGACGGCCGTGCGCGGCGCGGCAATCCTGGATCGCCAGGGCGCCACCTACCTGACCTTCATCGTGCGCGACCTGGCAGGCGTGGTGCGCAACCTGCAAGCCCGGGGCGTGGTCTTCGACAGCACGCCCGCGCCCATGGAAGTGCGCCCAGGCACGTGGCTGGCGTTCTTCCGCGACCCCGAAGGCAACGTGCTGGAACTGGTCGAATACGACGACCCCGCCGACTACCGGCCCGATCTGGCCGGCGCCGCCAACTAGGACGAACATCGTGGCTCACCTAATCAAGCTCCCCTCTGTTGCCGCCGATACCTCGGGCGGCAACCTGCACCAGTGGCTCAAGCAGGAAGGCGACACGGTCGCCGTCGGCGATGCGCTGGCGGAAATCGAAACCGAAAAGGCCATCGTCGAAATCAACGCCGAGCATGCGGGCGTGCTGGCCCGCATCGTGGTCCCGGCCGGCGCGGCGTCGGTGCCGATCAACACGGTAATCGGCGTGCTGCTGGCCGAAGGCGAAGATGCCTCGGCGGCTGATCGCGCGTTGGCGGAACATGGCGGGGCGGCTGCGGCGGCGGCGGCTGGGGAAACGTCCGCAGCGAAATCTGCCGGCTCATCCGCTGCTGGTTCATCGGCTGCTGGCTCATCGGCTGCCGCCGCCGGGCCTGCGGGAGCACCCGCGGCCCAGCCCCCCTTCCCCTCTGATGCTGCTCCCGCCTCCACCGCCCCCGTTCCCGGTGGCCGCTTGTTCGCCAGCCCCCTGGCGCGCCGCCTGGCCGCGCAGTGGCATGTGGACCTGTTGGGCGTGACCGGCACCGGCCCGCATGGCCGCATCGTGCGCCGCGACGTGGAAGCCGCGCGCAACCGTGCGCCGTCGCCCACCGCTACCGCTACGCCACCGTCCGGCCGTCCCGCCGCGCGCCGCGTGCCGCACACCGGCATGCGCCGCGCCATCGCGCGCCGCCTGACGGAAAGCAAGCAGAACGTGCCGCACTTCTACCTGTCGGTGGACTGCAAGATGGACGCGCTGCTGGCCCTGCGCGCGCAAGCGAATCACGGCGGCGCGGTCAAGCTGTCGGTCAACGATTTCATCGTGCGCGCCGCCGCCTTGGCACTGCGCGAAGTGCCCGAAGTGAATGTCAGCTGGCACGAAGACGCCATCGAATATCACGCGGGCGCCGACATCTCGGTGGCCGTCGCCACCGACGGCGGCCTGGTCACGCCCATCGTGCGCGACGCGGACATCAAGTCCCTGTCGGCCATTGCCGGTGAAATCGTCGAGCTGGCCGGGCGCGCCAAGATCAACCGCTTGAAGCCCGAGGAATTCACGGGCGGCTCGCTGACGGTCAGCAACCTGGGCATGTACGGCATCAGCCAATTTGCCGCCATCATCAACCCGCCGCAGGCCGCCATCCTGGCCGTCGGCGCGGCCGAACGGCGGCCCGTCGTCGGCGACAACGGCGAACTGGTCGCCGCCACCGTCATGACCGTGACCTTGTCCGCCGACCACCGCGCGGTGGACGGCGCGGTGGGCGCACGCTGGCTGGCTGCCTTGCGCACGCTGATCGAAAACCCCGTGCGCATTTTGCTGTGAGCCCCACGATGACGAAGAACGTGTTTGATGTGGTCGTCGTCGGCGGCGGCCCCGGCGGCTACGTGGCCGCCATCCGCGCCGCGCAGCTGGGCATGTCGGTGGCCTTGGTGGAACGCGCCGAGCTGGGCGGCATCTGCCTGAACTGGGGTTGCATACCCACCAAGGCCCTGCTGCACAGCGCAACGGTGCTGCGCGCCTGCCAGGAAGCGTCACACTACGGCGTCACCGGCACCGGTGAGGCGCGCGCCGACCTGGCCGCCATGGTGGCGCGGTCGCGCAAGGTGGCGGGCCGGCTAGGCCAGGGTGTGGCGCATCTGATGAAGAAAAACGGCGTGACGGTGTACGCCGCGCGCGCGCAATTGGCCGGCGCGGGCACGCTGGCGCTGGACAACGGCGCGACCCTGTCCGCCAAGCACATCATCCTGGCGACCGGTGCGCGCGCCCGCGAACTGCCCGCGTTGCCGCTGGGCGACCGCATCTGGGCCTACCGCCAGGCCCTGGCACCCACCCAGATCCCGAAGACGTTGCTTGTTGTGGGCGCGGGCGCCATCGGCGCGGAGTTCGCCAGCTTCTACCGCGCCATTGGTTCGGACGTGACACTGATCGACATGACGCCCGAAATTCTGCCGCAAGAAGACGCAGAAATTTCGCAGCTGGCGCGCAAGGCGTTCGAGAAACAAGGCATCCGCGTGCTGACGCAATGCGCCGTCACCGCCTCGTCGCCAAGCGCCATGGGCGTCAACGTGACGCTTGAACAGCAAGGTAAAAAGACGCAGCTGGAGGTGGACCGCGTCATCGTCGCGGCCGGCATCGTCGGCAACGTTGAAGACCTGGGCTTGGAGAAGACGCGGGTGCAGGTGGAAAAGACCCACATCGTCACCGATGCACACTGCCGCACCGGCGAACCCGGCGTCTACGCCATCGGCGACGTGGCCGGCGCGCCCTGGCTGGCCCACAAGGCCAGCCATGAAGGCGTGCTGTGCGTGGAGGCCATTGCGGGCAAGACGGTGCACGCCATCGACCCGCTGCGCATCCCCGCCTGCACGTATTCATACCCGCAAGTGGCCAGCATCGGCATGACGGAAGCCCGCGCGCGCGAACACGCCAAGGCCCACGGCGGCGAGATCCGCGTTGGCAAATTCACCTTTGCCGGCAACGGCAAGGCCATCGCCATGGGCGAAGACCAAGGGCTGGTCAAGACCGTGTTCGATGCGACATCAGGCGAATTGCTGGGCGCGCACATCATCCATCCCGAAGCGTCCGAGCTGATCACCGGCTATGGCGTGGCGGCGTCATTGGAAGCCACCGAGGAAGACTTGATGCACACCGTGTTCGCGCATCCGACGCTGTCGGAAACACTGCACGAATCGGTGCTGGCTGCGTTCGGACGGGCGCTGCACGCGTAAGGAGCAGAAGGCGGCATGCGGGCGGGGCCGCCTTCACTTCGACCTTCGCGTGGCTTGCATGGCTGTGCAAGCCACGCGCCAGAAACGCTTCAGAAACGCTTCAGAAACGCTTCAGAAACGCTTCAAGAACGCGTCAAGAATGCCTCAAACCCGCTGCGCAAAGAAATCCAGAAAGCAGGCAATGCGCCGCGACAGCTGCGTATTGCGGTGGTACACGGCGTGCATCGGTTGCAGGTGATCGCTGTACACGCCTTCCATCACCTTCACCAACCTGCCCGCCGCGATATCTTCGCGCACCACGAAATCCGACAGGCAGGCGATGCCCACGCCGCGTAGCGCCAACTGGCGCTGCGTTTCTCCGCTTGATGTGGCCAGCGTCGGCGTCGCCTGAAAGCTGGAGCCGCCCGCGTGCTTGAGCGGCCACAGGTTCAGGCTTTCGGGCTGCGTAAAGCCCAGCACTTCATGCCGCGCCAGATCCTCAACCGTTTCCGGCGCGCCGCGCCGCGCGATGTAGTCGGGGCTGGCCATCATCCAGCGCGGCGACGGCCGCAACACGCGCGCATGCAAGGTGGAATCCGTTAGCGGCCCCATGCGAATCGCGATGTCGGTGCGGTGCTCCATCAGGTCCACGATGCGATCGTTGCTGGTCAGCTCCAACGTAATCTCGGGATATTCGCGCCGGAATTCCCCCACGTGCGGCACCACGCAATGCAGCATCACCGGCACCGACGCATCCACCCGCAACCGGCCCGCCGGCCGCTGATGCACCATCCGCATGCACTCTTCGGCCTCGTCCAGCGACGCAACAATCTGCCGCGCCTTGGGCAAGAAGTGTGCGCCCTCTTCGGTCAGCTCCATGCGCCGCGTGGTGCGGTTCAGCAGCATCACGCCCAGGTCCTCTTCCAGCCGTGCCAAGGCCCGGCTGACCCCCGACGCCGTCTGCCCCAGCAGCTCGGCCGCGGCGCTAAGCGACCCGGCGTCCACCACGCCGAGAAACACGCGCAATGCATCGGAATTCAAAGCCATGTGGTGCGTCCTTGGGGCCCAAAAAACAGCCTGTCTGTTGTATATCGAATTTACCGCTTTAACCTGGTACTTCGCAGTATCCCGCTGCATTGCGCGGTGTCTTGCGACCCCAGTGACGCCACACCGCGCAAATAAAACGGCGCCCCACGGGCGCCGTTCTTCCCAGCCCTGCGCCGCGATCAGCGCTTGGCTTTTTGCTTCAGCTGCGACAGGTCGCGCACCGCGCCGCGGTCGGCCGACGTGGCCAATGCTGCGTAGGCTTGCAGGGCTTGCGACACCACGCGTTCGCGGCCGACCGGCTCCCACCCGTCAGCGCGCGCGTCCATCGCGGCGCGGCGGCGGGCCAGTTCTTCGTCGGAAACCGCCAGGTGCATCTTGCGGTTGGGGATGTCGATTTCGATGATGTCGCCTTCTTCCACCAGGCCGATCGTGCCGCCCTCGGCCGCTTCCGGCGAGGCGTGGCCGATCACCAGGCCGGACGAGCCGCCCGAGAAACGGCCGTCGGTGAACAGGGCGCAGGTTTTGCCCAGGCCCTTGGACTTGAGGTACGACGTGGGGTACAGCATTTCTTGCATGCCGGGGCCGCCCTTGGGGCCTTCGTAGCGGATCACGACGACGTCGCCCGCCACGATCTTGTCGCCCAGGATGCCTTCAACGGCGTCGTCCTGGCTTTCGAACACGCGGGCGCGGCCCGTGAAAACCCATTGCGATTCGTCCACGCCGGCGGTTTTGACGATGCAGCCCTTCTCGGCCAGGTTGCCGTACAGCACGGCCAGGCCGCCGTCCTTGGAATAGGCGCTTTCCTTGCTGCGGATGCAGCCCGTCTTGCGGTCGGTGTCCAGCGTCAGGAACGTGGCGTCCTGGCTGAAGGCGACCGTGGTGGGGATGCCACCCGGCGCGGCGCGGTAGAACTTCTGCGCTTCTTCGCTTGCGTCACCGGCCACGTCCCACTTCTGGATGGCGTTGCCCAGCGTGCCGCTGTGCACGTTGCCGCAAGACAGGTCCAGCAGGTCGGCGCGCGCCAGTTCGCCCAGGATGCCCAGGATGCCGCCGGCGCGGTGCACGTCTTCAATGTGGTACTTGTCGGTGGCGGGCGCCGCCTTGCACAGGCACGGCACCTTGCGCGAGATGCGGTCGATGTCGGCCATCGTGAAATCCACGCCCGCTTCCTGCGCAGCGGCCAGCAAGTGCAGCACGGTGTTGGTCGAGCCGCCCATGGCCACGTCCAGCGCCATCGCGTTCTGGAACGCGCTCTTGGTGGCGATGTTGCGCGGCAGGACCGATTCGTCTTCTTCGACGTAGTAGCGGCGGCACAGGTCGACGACCAGGCGGCCGGCTTGTTCGAACAAGCCCTTGCGCCACGCGTGCGTGGCGACGATGGTGCCGTTGCCCGGCAGGGCCAGCCCGATGGCTTCGGTCAGGCAGTTCATCGAGTTGGCGGTGAACATGCCGGAACAGGAGCCGCACGTGGGGCAGGCGCTGCGTTCCACTTCGGCCACTTCGGCGTCCGACACGTTGGGGTCGGCGGCCTTGATCATGGCGTCGATCAGGTCGATCTTGGCGATGACCTTGCCGTCGGTGGGCGACTTGACCTTGCCCGCTTCCATCGGGCCACCGGACACGAACACGACCGGGATGTTCAGGCGCATGGCGGCCATCAACATCCCCGGGGTGATCTTGTCGCAGTTGGAAATGCAGACCATGGCGTCGGCGCAATGCGCGTTGACCATGTATTCGACCGAGTCGGCGATCAGTTCGCGCGACGGCAGCGAATACAGCATGCCGCCGTGGCCCATGGCGATGCCGTCATCGACGGCGATCGTGTTGAATTCCTTGGCGACGCCACCGGCGGCTTCGATCTCTTTGGCGACCAGCGCGCCCAGGTCGCGCAGGTGCACGTGGCCGGGCACGAACTGCGTGAACGAGTTCACTACCGCGATAATCGGCTTGCCGAAATCACCGTCCTTCATGCCAGTGGCGCGCCACAGGGCGCGGGCGCCGGCCATGTTGCGGCCGTGGGTCGATGTGCGGGAACGGTAGTGCGGCATGATTTGTCTCGAGTGCTGTTAGCGTGGCGGCAAAACGGTAAATAATACGCTGGATCGGGCGCAGGCGTGCCAGCAAGCCTACGCCCTGAGCGCCAGCAACGCTTCCTGCAAATGGCGCAAGCCCCGGCTCAGCGGCTTGTCGCGGCGCATCACAATGGCCAGATCGCGCGCCAAGTGCGGCGTCAGCGAGCGCATCACCAGCGCGTCCCGGTGTCCCGCGCCGGAGACGGCCAGCTTGGGCAGCACCGCGCAGCCCAGGCCCGCTGCCACGATTTCCTTCATGGCCTCGGTGCTGCCCAGCTCCATGAAGGGCTTGCAGGCCACGCCCGCCACCTCGAACCAGTCGTCCACCAGGCGGCGCGTACGTGCGCCAGGCTCAAACAGCACCAAGGGCCACGGAGACAAGGCCTGTGGCGTCACCTGCTCCGGAATCGAGGCAGAGTCGCGAACGGGGAAGATCGCCACGAACTCGTCTTCCATGACCGGCGTCACCTGGAACATGCGGCCGGGCGCGGGCAGGGTCACCAGCCCCATGTCCAGCGTGTTGTTCTCGAGGGCGCGCAGCATATCGGCGGTGTTGCCGGTGCTGGCCACGATATCCAGCGCGGGAAAACGTCGGCGCAGCTGCGCCAGGATGGGCGGCAACAGATACGTGCAGGCGGTGGCGCCCGTGCCCAGCCGGATGCGGCCGGACACCTGGGACGCATGCGCGGTCATGGCCTGTTCGGCCTGCGCCAGCGCCGCGTCGATCACGCGGATATGGGTCAGCAGTTCAAGCCCGGCGGCAGTCGGGCCGGCACGGCGGCCGACCCGTTCGACAAGTTTCAGGCCAAAACGTCTTTCCAACTGGCGGATTTGCAGGCTGACGGCTGGCTGGGTGACGCCCCCGCGCTCGGCGGCCGCCGAGAAACTGCCAAGCTCAATTACCTGCGCAAAGATGCGTAGATGGACCAGGTTCAAGCCTCGCATGACGCCAACCAAAAGTTTTTCTTATGCAAATCATAATCTTCCAAAGCTTCATTTATGATTTATTTCGGACCAAACTGGCGGCTGGCCCATTTCCCCTACTCTTCGCTACGCCCCCTTTATGTCGCCCAACACGCCAACCCTGCTCATCCGCGACAGCGCGGATGCTGACCTGCCCGCCATCAAGACCATCTACGCGTACCACGTTGAACACGGCACCGCGTCCTTCGAACTGGAGCCGCCTTCCATCAACGACATGCGGCTGCGCCGCGCGGCCGTGCTGGAAAAAGACATGCCGTACCTGGTGGCGGAGATCAACGGCGAAGTGGTCGGCTACGCCTATGTCACGCCGTACCGCCCCCGCCCGGCCTACCGGCACACGGTTGAGGACTCTGTCTATGTGAAAGCCGGCCGCGCCGGCCTTGGCATCGGCGGCAAGCTGCTGGCCGCGCTGATCGACCGCTGCACCGCTGCCGGCTGGCGCCAGATGCTGGCGGTGGTGGGCGACAGCCGCAACGCCGCGTCGCTGGCGCTGCATGCCCGCCAGGGTTTTCATCCGGTGGGCACGCTGCGATCCGTGGGCCACAAGCATGGCGAATGGCGTGACACGGTGCTGATGCAGCGCAGCCTGGGCGAAGGCGACACGACGCCACCGCAACGCCCGTGATCGCGCCGCGCGCCGTCGTCTGCCTGGGGCTGACCCAGCTGGTCAACTGGGGCGTCACGTTCTACCTGATCGGCGCGTTCGGCCCGGCCATGACGGCCGACCTGGGGTGGAACGCGTCCCTCGTCTATGGCGGGTTTTCAGCCGCCATCGTCACGATGGCGCTGGTGTCGCCGTTGGCGGGCCGGGCCGTGGACCGCTGGGGCGGGCATCGCGTGATGCCGGTGGGCGTGTTGATCGGGGCAACGGGCTGCGCGCTGCTGGCCGCCGCGCACGGGCTGGCCGCTTACTACCTGGCGTGGCTGGTGCTGGGCGTGGGCATGCGGCTGTGCCTGTACGACGCCGCGTTTGCGTCGCTGGCGCGCGCCGCCGGGCCGACCGCGCGCCGGGCCATGTCGCAGATCACGCTGTTTGGCGGGCTGGCGTCCACGGTGATGTGGCCGGCCGGACACGCGCTATCCGGCTGGCTGGGGTGGCGCGGCGCGGTGTTGGTCTATGGCGCGCTGGCGTTGGCGACCTTGCCGCTGTATCTGGCGCTGCCTCGCCAACGGTATGCCGCGCCCGCCGCTGTCGCCGACCGCCCGGGCGCCGGCTTGACGCGCAACGCCTCCGAACGCCGCCTGGCCGGCACGCTTTACGCGGTAATCGCCATGCTGACCAACTTCCTGGCCGCCGGCAACGCCGCGCATTTGATCGCGCTGATGACGGGCTTGGGCGTGGCCGGCGCGTCGGCGGCCAGCGTGGCGGCCTTGTGGGGCGTCGGCCAGTTCGCCGCCCGCATGGCCGACGTGACGTTGGGCGCAAGGCTGCATCCGCTGACGTTGACGTGGGTCGTCACCACCTTGATGCCGCTGTGCTTTGTGCTGGCGTGGTTGTCCAACGGCAGCGTGTACGCCATTGCCGCCTATGCCTTGCTTTACGGCGCGTGCAACGGGCTGCTGACCATCACGCGCGGCACGCTGCCGCTGGCCTTGTTTGACTTCCGCAGCTACGGCACGCTGGTCGGTGCGCTGCTGGTGCCCAGCTTTTTGCTGACGGCCACGGCGCCCGTGGCGTATGCGTTCTTGATCGAGACACACGGTGCGCGCGCCGCCATGGCGATGTCGGCGGCCTTGGCGGGCGTGATCGCGGCGGCGGCGTATTTATTAAGACGGCGGTTTATCGGCAGGGTGGTGGCTGTGCCCGCGTCCAGGCGGGCTTAGGCCTGGAGGGCCGGACGCGCCGGCGTGCACCGGCTACGCCTGCGCAACCCCAAGCCCGCATCCCCCCCGCCACTGGCCATCAGCCTTCCGCGGCCGAGGCCACCACCCACTTTTCCCAGCCGATCTTGCGCAGCTTGCACGCCGGGCATTCGCCGCAGCCGTAGCCCCAGTCGTGCCGCGCGCCGCGCTCGCCCAGATAGCAGGTATGGCTTTCTTCGACGATGGTTTCCACCAGGGCGTCGCCGCCCAACTGATAGGCCAGCGCCCAGGTTTCGGACTTGTCGATCCACATCAGCGGCGTCTCGATCGTCATCCGCGTGCCCAGCCCCAAGCCCAGCGCCACCTGCTGCGCCTTGATGGTGTCGTCGCGGCAATCGGGGTAGCCGGAAAAGTCCGTTTCGCACATGCCGCCCACCAGCACGTCCAGCTGGCGCCGATAGCCCAGCGCCGCCGCCAGCGTCAGGAACAGCAGGTTGCGCCCCGGCACGAAAGTGTTGGGCAGGCCGTTAGCCTGCATCTCGATGGCGCGGTCGCTGGTCATGGCGGTGTCGCCCACCTGGCCCAGCACCTTCAAGTCCAGCAAGTGGTCTTCGCCCAGGCGCGGCGCCCAATCCGGAAAGTGGGCGCGGATGTCGCGCAGCACATTCAAGCGCGCCGACAGTTCGATGTGATGGCGCTGACCGTAATCGAACGCCAACGTTTCCACATGGGCATAGCGGTCCAGCGCCCACGCCAGGCAAGTGGTGGAATCCTGGCCGCCCGAGAACAGCACGAGCGCGCGACGTTGATGATTTTGCATAAGGGGGCTTCTACAAAGACGAAGGGACATCCCGGACTTTAACCGAGGCAAAGCGCCGTTCCCGTAAGGAACGCTGCGTAAAATCAATCGGTCCGATTTTCCTGGTAGTGCCGCAACGCCCACGTCTTTCTTTTCTTCATTCAGCCTGACGGAACCCCCGCCCGATGAAAGCCAGCCGCCCGCAGTCCGAGTCCGCAGAACCCTTGCGCCACGATATCCGCCTGCTAGGCCGCTTTTTGGGCGCCGTGATCGCGGAATGCGAAGGCAAACGGGTGTTCGACACCATTGAAACGTTGCGCCGCACCGCCGTGAAATTCCGGCGCGAAGGCAACGAGGCGGACAGCAAGCTGCTGGAACAGCGCGTCAAGCGCTTGCAAGGCAATGACCCGAATTCCGTGGCGCGCGCCTTCAGCTATTTTCTGCATCTGGCCAACATTGCCGAAGACCGCGACCAGAACCGCCGCCAGCGCACCCGCGCCTTGGCCGGCGACACCGCGCCGCGTGGCAGCCTGCGTGATGCCGTGCAGACATTGGGCAGGCAAGGCGTGGGCGTGGCGCGCATCCGCCGGCTGCTGGCCGACGCCAGCGTGGTGCCGGTGCTGACCGCGCATCCGACCGAAGTGCAGCGCAAGAGTACGCTGGATGTGCACCGCGAAATTGCCCTGGCGCTGACCCAGCGCGACGGCGTGCTGACGCCCGACGAGCTGGCCGAGCTGGATGCCGCGCTGCTTGGCCGCGTGGCCACCTTGTGGCAGACGCGCATGCTGCGCTACACGCGCCTGACGGTGGCCGACGAGATCGAAAACGCCCTGTCGTACTACCGCAGCACCTTCCTGCAAGTCATCCCGCGCCTGTACGCAGACCTGTCCAAGCTGTTGAACCGCGAACCGACCAAGCCGTTTGCCGCGCCGCCCGTGCCGCTGGAACCGTTTCTGCGCATGGGCAGCTGGATCGGCGGCGATCGCGATGGCAACCCCAATGTGGACGCCGCCACGCTGGAACGCGCGCTGCTGCGCCAGGCCACGGTGCTGTTTGAACACTATCTGCAAGAGGTCCACGCGCTGGGCGCGGAACTGTCGATCACCACCCTGCTGATCTCCGCGGACCCGGAACTGCTGGCGCTGGCCGACAACAGCGGCGACGATTCCCCCCACCGCAGCGACGAGCCCTATCGCCGCGCGCTGGTTGGCGTCTATGCCCGACTGGCCGCCACGGCGCAAGCGTTGACGGGGCAGGACCTGGCGCGCCGCAGCACCGTGGCGGCGCCCGCGTATCAAGCACCGCGGGAACTGTCCGCCGACCTGGCCGTGATTGCCGCGTCGCTGGCCGCGCACCACGCCTCGCCCATCGCCAAGCTGCGCCTGTCGGGCCTGCAACAAGCGGTGGAGGTGTTCGGCTTTCACCTGGCCACGGTCGACCTGCGCCAAAGCTCCGACGTGCACGAACGCGCGCTGGCCGAACTGTTCGAGCGCGCCGGCACGCTGCATGAAGGCAAGCCGCTGGACTACCTGGCGCTGGACGAAGACGCCCGCGTGGCGCTGCTGCGCGCCGAACTGGCGCAGGCGCGCCCGCTGGCTTCGCCGTGGATCGCCTACAGCGAAGACACCACCCGCGAACTGGCCGTGCTGCGCGCCGCCGCCGCCGGCCGCGCGCGTTACGGCAAGCAGGCCGTGCGCCAGACCATCGTGTCGCACACCGAGACGCTGAGCGACCTGCTGGAAGTCATGGTGCTGCAAAAGGAAGCGGGCTTGATCGCCCCGGTCGGGCAGGACCTGGACCCCGACGACGGCCTGATGGTCGTGCCCTTGTTCGAAACGATTCCCGACTTGCAGCGCGGCGCCGACATCATGGCTGCCTGGCTGGACCTGCCCGAAGTGCGCCAGCGCGTAAAGCAGGCGCAGAACGGCGCGCAGGAAGTCATGCTGGGCTATTCCGACAGCAACAAGGACGGCGGCTTCCTGACGTCGAACTGGTCGCTGTACCAGGCTGAACGCGCGCTGGTGGACGTGTTTTCGTCGCGCCACGTGCGCCTGCGCCTGTTCCACGGCCGCGGCGGCTCGGTGGGACGCGGCGGCGGCTCCAGCTTTGACGCCATCCTGGCGCAGCCGCCCGGCACGGTCGCCGGGCAGATCCGCCTGACCGAGCAAGGCGAAGTCATCCAAAGCAAGTACAAGGACGCCGAGGTTGGCCGCTGGCACCTGGAACTGCTGGTGGCCGCCACGCTGGAATCCAGCCTGGCCCCGCGCGCCGAAGCCACCAGCGCGGAAGATGCGCACATGGCGCAGCACGGCCCGGCCATGTCGTTCATGTCTGACACCGCGCAGCGCACCTATCGCGGCCTGGTGTACGACACGCCGCGCTTTGCCGAGTATTTCTTTGCCGCCACGCCCATCAGTGAAATCGCCGGCCTGAACATCGGATCGCGTCCTGCCTCGCGCAAGAAGGGCCAGCGCATCGAAGACCTGCGCGCCATTCCGTGGGGCTTTTCGTGGGCGCAATGCCGCCTGATGCTGACCGGCTGGTACGGCATGGGCTCGGCCATCGAGGCCTATCTGGAAGTGGGCGCCGAAGGCGGCCCGCGTTCACGACGCGCGCGGCTGGCGCAACTGCGCGAGATGGCGCGCGACTGGCCCGCGTTCCGCACGCTGCTGTCCAACATGGAAATGGTGCTGGCCAAGTCCGACCTGGCCATCGCGGCGCGCTATGCGCAGCTGGTGCCGCAGCGCGGCCTGCGCGAGCGCGTCTTCGGGCTGATCAGCGCCGAACATGGCCGCACGCTGGCCATGCTGAAACTGCTGACCCAACGCGAGTTGCTGGCCGACAACCCCACGCTGCAAGATTCCCTGCGCGAACGTTTTGCGTATATCGACCCGCTGAACTACTTGCAGATCGACCTGATCCGGCGCCACCGCGCGGCGCAGAACAATCCCAAGGCGGAAATAGACGAACGCGTGCAGCGCGCCATCCACCTGACCATCAACGGCATCGCGGCGGGCCTGCGCAATTCCGGCTAGGCGGCAGCGTCCACCTGCCGAACACCGTTGAGGGGCCATTTGTCCACCCCGGGAGACTTTTAGTACTATCCCTGACAGAAATTCTATACACGCACAAATGTTCGTATATAGAACATAACGATTTTTCTGGCCGCGCCGCACAGAAAGGCACCCTGAGGACGAGACAGAAACCGCCTGGTTCCCCGCGTGCCCGCCTGCAACGCCCGGCTGCAAGCAGCCCCAAGCGAACTGTCATGGATACTCCCCTCAAGAATCTCGCCGTCATCGGCGCAGGCGCCATGGGCAGCGGCATTGCCGCCCTGTTCGCCTCGAAGGGACTGAACATCGTCCTGATCGACCCGATGCCCGGCGCGCTGGACCGTGCCCGCGCCGTCATCGACCGTCAGTTGAACGTCTACGCGCCCGACCAGGTGCAGGAATCCCTGGCGCGCATCCGCATGGATGCCGGCCTGGAGGCCGCGGCTGACGTCGAACTGGTGATCGAGGCCGTGCCGGAAAACCTGGGGCTCAAGCGTGGCATCTTCGCCAAGCTTGACGCGCTGTGCCCCCCGCACACGCTCTTTGCCACCAACACGTCGGGCCTGTCCATCAACGCCATCGCCAGCGCCGTCGCGCGCCGCGACCGCTTCGTGGGCGCGCACTTCTTCACGCCCGCCGACGTCATCCCGCTGGTGGAAGTCGTGCGCAACGACGACACGTCGGACGCCACCGTCGCGCAGGTCATGGCGACGCTGCGCTTTGCCGGCAAGCGGCCCGTGCTGGTGCGCCAGGACATCCCCGGCTTCATCGCCAACCGCATCCAGCATGCGCTGGCGCGCGAAGCCATCTCGCTCTTGGAAAAGGGCGTGGCCAGCGCCGAGGATATCGACGAAGTGGTCAAGTGGAGCCTGGGCATCCGGCTGGCCCTGTCCGGCCCGCTGGAACAGCGCGACATGAACGGCATCGACGTGCATTACGCGATTGCCAGCTACCTGTACAAAGATCTCGAAAACCGCACCGAGCCTTCCGACCTGCTGAAAAGCAAGGTCGACAGCGGCCAGATCGGCGCCAAGAGCGGCCAGGGTTTCTACACCTGGAGCCCCGAGCGCCGCGAACGCGTGCTGCGCGAGAAAAGCGCGGCGCTGGGCGAACTGGCGGCATGGTTGAACAGCAAGGCCGACGACTCCTGACGGCGTTTCTTTTTCGAATTCACAACAGATAAGGCGCGGGGCATTGCCCACCGCGCCATCGGGCCACGAGCCCCACCACACAAAGAAAACCAATCGTCGATCCCCGTTGCGCATCGCCACCCGATGGCGCGCGGGGCACGGCACTAAAGAACCCGCCTACGGAGTTGTTGGAGGCACCATGAATAAACTCGCTTCATTCTTTACCGAGCTGATGCGCAAGTATCTGCCGGATCCTTTTGTTTTCGCGATTGCACTGACCTTGCTGACCGTGCTGCTGGCCATGGGCATCGAAGGCCAGAGTATCGGCGACGTGACCCGCGCCTGGGGCAAGGGCTTCTGGAGCCTGCTGGCGTTCACGACGCAGATGGCCGTGATCCTGGCGATGGGCTACGTGCTGGCCACCGCGCCGCTGACCGACCGCCTGCTGAACCGCATCGTCAGCCACGTGCACAAGCCGCACACCGCCATCATCGTCGCCACGCTGGTTGGCGGCGTGGGCAGCTACCTGAACTGGGGCTTTGGCCTGGTCATCGGCGGCATCGTCGCCAAGAAGCTGGCGCTGAAGGTCAAGGGCGTGCACTACCCGCTGATCATCGCGGCCGCCTATAGCGGCTTCACGATGTACGGCCTGGGCCTGTCCGCCAGCATCCCGGTGCTGGTTGCCACCCCCGGCCACCCCACCGCCAAGCAGATGGGCACCATCCCGCTGTCGGAAACCATTTTCTCGGTGCCCATGCTGATCACCAGCCTGGTCATCATCATCACGCTGCCGCTGCTGAACGCGTGGCTGCACCCCAAGAAGGGCGAGAAGATCGTTGAAGTGGACCCGGGCATCGACCGCGACGCCAATGCCTCCAACGCCAGCGAAGACATGCTGGAAAAGGGCACCATCGCCTCGAAGCTGAACAACAGCCGCATCCTGAGCCTCTTGATCGGCGCGCTGGGCATTGCCTACGTCACGTTCCACTTCATGGACGGCGGCTCGCTGGACCTGAACCTGATCAACTTCATCATCCTGTTCCTGGGCATCATCCTGCTGGGCACGCCGGCCGCCTACGTGGCCAAGCTGACCGAAGGCATCAAGACGATCTCCGGGATCATCCTGCAATACCCGTTCTACGCCGGCATCATGGCCATCATGGCCGCGTCGGGCCTGGTGACGTCGATCTCGCAAGTGTTCGTGGATCTTGCCACGCCGGCCACGCTGCCGTTCTGGGGCCTGATCAGCTCGTTCTTCATCAACTTCTTTGCGCCGTCGGCCGGCGGCCACTGGGTCATCCAGGGTCCGTTCATGATCGACGCGGCCAAGGAAATCGGCAGCGCAATGAACCAGACGACCATGGCCGTCATGCTGGGCAACGCCTGGAACGACCTGGTGCAACCCTTCTGGATCCTGCCGGCGCTGGCCCTGTCCAAGCTGAAGCTGCGCGACGTGATGGGCTACACCGTCATCATGATGCTGTGGGTGGGCGTGATCCACATCACCGCCGTGCTGGCCTGGGGCTACGCCACGCACTGATCCCCACGCGCTTTCTTTGAACAAGACTGGAAACCGATATGAGCAAACCGACTGCGTATCTCGTCACCGGCGGCAGCGCCGGCATAGGCGCCGCCATCATCCGCATGCTGCTGGATGCGGGCCACAAGGTGGTCAACATCGACTACCGACTGCCCGAGAATCCGCCGGCCGGGCTGGTCTCGTATCAGGCCGATCTGACCGATGAAGCGCGCACCAAGGAAGTGGCCGCCGAAGTCACCGCCGCCTACAGCATCGTGGGCCTGGTGAACAACGCCGGCGCAACGCGCCCGGGCACGGCCGACACGGCCACCCTGGCTGATCTGGACTATGTGGTGAACCTGCATCTGCGCACCGCGCTGATCCTGGTGCAGGCCGCGTTGCCCGCCATGCGCGAAGCCGGCTTTGGCCGCATCGTGAACATGTCGTCGCGCGCGGCGCTGGGCAAGCCGGATCGCGTGGTCTATTCGGCCACCAAGGCCGGGCTGGTGGGCCTGACGCGCACGCTGGCCATGGAGCTGGGCGGCGACGGCATCACGGTCAACGCCATCGGCCCCGGCCCGATCGCCACCGACCTGTTCACCAAGAGCAACCCGGCGGGCGCTCCGCAAACCGAGCGCATCATCAACAGCATCGTCGTCAAGCGCCTGGGCACGCCGGAAGATGTGGCGCGCGCCGCCATGTTCTTCCTGTCGCCCGACAACGGCTTCGTGACGGGCCAGATGCTGTATGTGTGCGGCGGCACGACGCTGGGCGTCGCGCCCATCTGAGCCCGCTCGCCATGCCGAACCGCCCCGACCTTCGTGCCTGCCCGCCGCGCCTAGCGGCGCAGCAGCGCGTGGTTGATCTGGTCGGCGGCGTGGCGCAAGGGCGGCAAAAACGCGTCCAGCATGGCCTCGCGCGTGAAGCGGTTGGACTGCCCGCTGACGTTCATCGCGGCGATCACGCGGCCGCTGCGGTCAACGATGGGCACGGCCACCGATTGCAGGCCGGGTTCAAGTTCCTGCGCCACGCACGCGTAGCCATCGGCGCGCACGCCGGCCAGCAGGCGCTTGAGTTCGGCAACGTCGGTAACGGTTTGCGGGGTGTAGGCCTGGATCTGGCTCATGGCCAGCACCCGGTCCAGTTCCGCGTCCGACAGGCCGGCGAGCAGCACGCGGCCCATCGACGTCACCCATGCGGGCAGGCGGCTGCCCACGGCCAGGTTGATGGTCATCACCTTGTGCGTGGACAGGCGCAGGATGTACACGATGTCGGCGCCTTCCAGCACCGACACCGAGCACGATTCGCGCGTCTGCTCGGCCACTTCTTCCATGTACGGCAAGGCCAGGTTCCACAGCGGCGTGCCGGACAGGTAGGCGTAGCCCAGCTCCAGGATGCGCGGGGTCAGTTCGAACTTGCGGTCGGTGACGGTGACGTAGCCCAGGTGTTCCAGCGTCAGCAGGATGCGGCGCGCGCCGGCGCGGGTCAGCCCCGTCACGGCGGCCACTTCGGACAGCGTCATCTGCGAACGGCCCGGGCCGAACGCCCGGATCACCGACAGGCCGCGCGCGAAGGATTGCACGTAGCTGTCGCTGGGCTGCTGGGGGTCTTGCTCGGCCATCCGGTAGGTCCCAAGAGTAAAAAGCTCGCCGCTGGCGAGCCGTTCGTTGCCATTGCGGGCAACGCCAAACGATGGAGGATCGTCATGCGTCGGGTTGCCTTGACGCTGTGCGGTCCCCATGAAACGATGTTCTTCAGAAGAACGAAAGTTCTAGTGAAGAACAAATTATGACACGCCACCTATGAGCGAACATCATGATCTCTAAGCTTGTTGCAAGCGCGGCGGCCGCCCTGGCGGACGTACCCGACGGCGCCACCGTCATGATCGGCGGCTTCGGCACTGCCGGCCAGCCCATGGAATTGATCGACGCCCTGCTCGAACAGGGCGCCAAAGACCTGGTCATCATCAACAACAACGCCGGTAACGGCACCACCGGCCTTGCCGCCCTCTTGGGCGCGAACCGCGTGCGCAAGATCATCTGCTCGTTCCCGCGCCAGGTCGATTCGCAGATTTTCGACGGCCTGTACCGCAGCGGCAAGATCGAACTGGAACTGGTGCCCCAGGGCAACCTGGCCGAGCGCATCCGCGCCGCCGGCGCCGGCATCGGCGCGTTCTTCTCGCCCACCGGCTACGGCACCCCGCTGGCCGACGGCAAGGAAGTGCGCGAGATCAACGGCCGCCACTACGTGCTGGAATATCCGCTGCACGCCGACTACGCCCTGATCAAGGCCGAACGCGGTGACCGCTGGGGCAACCTGGTCTACCGCAAGACCGCCCGCAACTTCGGCCCCATCATGGCAAGCGCCGCGCGCGTGGCCGTGGCGCAGGTGCGCGAAGTGGTTGAACTGGGCACGCTGGACCCCGAAACCGTCGTCACCCCCGGCATCTTCGTGCAGCGCGTCGTGCAGATCGACGCCGCCCCGGCCGCCAAGGAGCAGCAATGAGCACCAAACTGACCCGCGACCAGATCGCCGCCCGCGTCGCGCAGGACATCCCCGAAGGCGCCTACGTCAACCTGGGCATCGGCTTGCCCACGCTGGTGGCCAACCACCTGCCGGCTGACCGCGAAGTCATCCTGCATACCGAAAACGGCATGCTGGGCATGGGCCCCGCGCCCGCCAAGGGCCAGGAAGACTACGACCTGATCAACGCCGGCAAGCAGCCCGTGACCGAACTGCCCGGCTGCTCGTTCTTCCATCACGCCGACTCGTTCGCGATGATGCGCGGCGGCCACCTGGACATCTGCGTGCTGGGCGCCTTCCAGGTGTCGCAGCACGGCGACCTGGCCAACTGGCACACCGGCGCGCCCGACGCCATCCCCGCCGTGGGCGGCGCGATGGACCTGGCCATCGGCGCCAAAGACGTCTTCGTGATGATGGAACTGCAAACGCGCGAAGGCCAAAGCAAGCTGGTCGAGGCGTGCACGTATCCGCTGACGGGCGTGCGCTGCGTGTCGCGCGTGTACACGGACGTGGCGGTGTTCGACATCCGCGCCGACGGCGTCACCGTGACCGACATGTTCGGCGATGTCACCGCTGACGAGCTGCTGGCATTGACCGGCCTGCCGTTGAAGTTTTCCCGCTAATCAGGAGCCCCCATCATGCTGTTCATGGTTCAAATGCAAGTCAATCTTCCCGTCGACATGCCGGCCGAACGCGCCGACAAGCTCAAGGCGGACGAAAAGGCCCTGGCCCAACAACTGCAACGCGACGGCAAGTGGAAAGAGCTGTGGCGCGTGGTGGGCCGCTACGCCAACGTGAGCATTTTCGACGTCGAAAGCAATGACGAGCTGCACACGCTGCTGGCGTCGCTGCCGCTGTTTCCGTACATGGACATCAACGTCACGGCGCTGGCGCGCCATCCCTCGGCGATCTGACAGGAGCACTTCATGCCCTACATCATCGAAACGTTCGACAAGCCCAACCACCAGGAAGTGCGCCAGCAACATCGCGCGGCGCACCTGGAATACCTGGACGCCAACAAGCAGCTGCTGCTGGCGTGCGGCGCCAAGCTGCAAGACGACGGCAAGGACGCCGGCGGCGGCCTGTACATCGTTGACCTGGACACGCGCGAAGCCGCGCAACAGTTCATCGACGCCGACCCGTTTTCGCAAGCCAATCTATTCGACCGCGTGACCATCACGCGCTGGCGCAAAGCCTACGTCGACGGCACCTGCCACCTGTAATCCTGTCGCGGCCGCCTTTTGCGCGGCCGCGTTTTCATCCGAGGACTTCCCACATGGCTTACGCCGATCTCAGCCAGGCCCGGCTGTTCTACGTCATCGATGGCCCCGCCGACGCGCCGGTGCTTGTGCTTTCCAATTCGTTGGGCACCTGCTCCGACATGTGGGCGCGCCAGATTCCCGAACTGACCCAGCATTTCCGCGTGCTGCGCTACGACACGCGCGGCCATGGCAAGTCGTCGGTACCCGATGGCGAATACACCTTTGCAGAGCTTGCCGGCGACGTTGCCGAACTGCTGGCGCACCTGAACATCAAGCGCGCGCACTTCTGCGGCCTGTCGATGGGCGGCCCCACCGGCATCGCGCTGGCGCTGGCCCACCCGGAACGGATCGGCAAGCTGATCCTGTGCAACACCGCCGCCCGCATCGGATCGGCGGAAGGCTGGAGCACGCGCATCGCCGCCGTGGCCGAGCAGACGCTGGAAAAAATGGCGCCTACGCTGGTCGAACGCTGGTTGACCGATGGCTACCGCGCCGCCGAACCGGGCCTGACGCAAGTGCTGATCGACATGCTGCGCCGCACGCCGGACGCCGGCTATTCGGCCAACTGCGCCGCGCTGCGCGACGCCGACTACCGCGATCAAGTCTCGGCCATTACCGCGCCCACGCTGGTTATCAGCAGCTCGCACGATATGGCCGCCACACCCGTGCAAGGCCGGGAACTGGCCGCCGCCATCGCCGGCGCGCGCTATGTCGAATTGAACACCTCCCATATTTCGAACTGGGAGCAACCGGAAGCCTTCACCCGCGCGGTCGTCGACTTCCTGACGGAGTAACCGCATGCAGCGCTGGAAACATCGGCCCGAAGGCTCCAACTGGGGCGACTTCGGACCCGACGACCAACTGGGCCGTTTGAATCTCATTACCGAAGAACAAGTGCTGAAGGGCGCGCGCGAGATCCGCGCGGGCAAGACGTTCTGCCTGTCGTTGCCGCTGGACCTGCCCGGCGGCAACGTGCTGAACCCGCGCCGCCACCCGCCGCAACTGAGCCCGACGCGGCTGGCCGACACGCCGTACCTGAACTTTCCGCTGCGTAACGTCAACCCGGATGCGGTGGACGTGCTTAGCGACGACCAGGTGCTGCTGTCGATGCAATATTCCACGCAGTGGGACGCGCTGGCGCACGTGGGCGCGCTGTTTGACGCCGATGGCGACGGCACGCCGGAACTGCGCTATTACAACGGCTTTCAGGCGGGCGTGGACGTGGTCGGCCCGGCCGATAGCGAACATACCGGCTGCGCTTGCTCAACCGGCGGCCCGTCCGCCGCGTTGAAGCTGGGCGTGGAAAACCTGGCGCAAAAAGGCATGCAGGGGCGCGGCGTGCTGGTGGACCTGTTCCGACACTACGGCTCGGGCCGCACGCTGATCGGCCATGCCGAACTGACGCATGTGCTGAACACGGATGGCATCACGGTTGAACGCGGCGACATGCTGGTGCTGCGCACCGGTTACGCCGAGGCGGTCGTGGCCATGAACGGCACGCCGGACCCGCAAGTGCTGCACACCTACGGCGCCGCCCTGGACGGCACCGACACGGCCTTGCTGCAATGGATCACGGACAGCGGCATCGCCGCGATCTGCGCCGACAACTACGCGGTTGAGGCCTATCCCGCGCGGGAAAAGACCGGCCCGCGCGCCATGCTGCCGCTGCACCACCACTGCCTGTTCAAGCTAGGCCTGCCCTTGGCGGAGCTTTGGTATTTGAAAGACCTGGCGGACTTTCTCCATGCCAACGGCCGCCATCACTTCATGCTGACCGCCCCGCCGCTGCGCCTGCCGCATGCGATCGGGTCGCCGGTCACGCCGATTGCGACGGTGTAAGTCCACGGCAATCGGCGCGGCCAACGGCCACGCAAAAAAAAGCGCCAGACGAGAGCCTGGCGCTTTTTTTATTCGTGCAAGCGTTTTCAACCCTTCAGGCAGGTGCTCATGAAGGTTTTACGCGCATCGCCCGTCAGCTTCTGATTGCCGGCCTTGGCGTTGCAGTCCTTCATTTTTTGTTGCTGCGGCGTCAGCTTCTTTTCGGCCCCGGGGGCTTCGCCCTTCAGGCAACTGCTCATGTAGGCCTTGCGGTCATCGCCCGTTTTACCGGTGGCGGACTTGTTGCAGTCGGCCATGCGTTGCTGTTGCGGCGTGGGCGTCTTGGCGGGCGCGGGCGCGGCGGGGGTCTGGGCGTAGGCCCCGAAAAAACATGCGGACAACACGATGGCCGAGGCCAACTGGCTAGTACGGGAAAGCATGAGTTTCTCCCTTGCGTTAGGCGCCCGTTTGCGTGGATGCGCGCACCCGGACGAGCGGCCGGCCACGTGCCGGCCCCGCCATCATCGAACAAACGGCCACACACGGCAAGCATCGAAAAGTTAGGAAAAGACAAGGCCGGAAGATCTCAATTTTGAGACATTCCGACGCATCCTTGTCAGTAAGCGACGAATATCGGAACAACCCACGCAACCTGTTACCGATTCATCCTTTTGACCCGTTGTGCCTGGCCTGGGAATGGAGTGAGATAGCCCTGTCCGCTAGAAGCGCGGACGGCGCAAACGGCAGCGCGGACAGTCAAGCGCCCCCTACGCCGGCACACCAGGAGACCGCCATGAAACTTGCCCATGCCTTTGTTCTTTTGCTTGCCGGCCTGTCCGGCGCCGCGGGCGCGCAAAGCCTGACGTACGGCGTCACGCTGGGCAACGTGCAGGCGGTGCGCGACACCAATATGAACATGTCCACCATCACGGGTTCGCTGGCCAACCTGTCGGGCCGGCCGGTGTCCAGCGCGGTGCTGACGTATGTGCTGTACGACGCGCAAGGCCGCGAGGTGGGCCGGGTGAATGACGACGTGATCGGCCCGATTCCCCCGGGGCAGATCCGCCTGGTCAAAGCGATGACGCCGCTGAAATTCACCAAGGTCACGGTGCTGGACGTGCGGGCGCAATAGCCGATGACGGAGACGGCGCCAAAAAACCCTGATTGAATCAGGGTTTAGACAGGGGGTTGTAGGGACAAATATGGGAAAATTCCGCTTGTCGACTCGATAACAGGGGCTTCCAAACGAAGCCCCTTATTGCGTCTGTCGGCGTGCCAGCAAGCCTGGCCCTGTTTCTAGGAAGCGACCATCATGTTCCCCAAAAGACTCACCGAAGGCTATCAATCGTTCCTGGACGGCCGTTTCCACTCGGAAAGCAGCCGTTATCAGAAGCTGGCTGAACTCGGGCAAAGCCCGGAAATTCTTCTTATTGGCTGCTGCGATTCCCGCGTGTCGCCCGAAGTGATCTTTGACGCCGGCCCCGGCGAGATGTTCGTCGTGCGCAACGTGGCCAACCTGGTTCCGCCCTGTGAGCCGGATTCGGAATCGTCCTATCACGGCACCAGCGCCGCGATCGAATTCGCGGTCAACGGCCTGAACGTCAAGCACATCGTCGTGCTGGGCCACGCGTCCTGCGGCGGCATCCGTTCATTCTTCGACGACGCCAAGCCGTTGTCCAAGGGTGACTTCATCGGCAAGTGGATGTCGCAGATCGAACCCGTGGCCGAACGCCTGGGCCCGGGCAGCGGCGACCGCCAGACCAAGCTCAAGCGCCTGGAACTGGCCGTGGTCGAACACAGCCTGAACAACCTGATGACGTTCCCGTCGATTCGCCGCCGTGTTGAAAAGGGCGAGCTGGAGCTGCACGGCACGTACTTCGGCGTGGCCACTGGCGTGCTGTTCCTGCGCGATCCGGAAACCGGCGAATTCAATCCCTGCCTGGAAACCGGCATCACCGAATAAGCCTCATATCCGGTACGCTTGCGGCTGCTTTTCGCTTTCTTCAAAGACGTTACGCAACCCCAAGGACCGATATGAAATTGTTCTTCTCGCCGGCTTCGCCTTTCGTGCGCAAATGCATGGTCATTGCGCACGAACTGGCCCTGACCGACCGCATCGAGAAACTGCCCAGCGCCGCCGGCCCCGTCGCCCGCGACAAAAGCATCATCCCCAGCAACCCGCTGGGCAAGGTGCCCACCTTGATTACGGACGACGGCCAGGTGCTGTACGACAGCCGCGTCATCTGTGAATTCCTGAACGACCTGGGCGGCGGCACGCTGTTCCCCGCGAACGGCCCCGCGCGCTGGCAGGCGCTGGCCGACCAGGCCTTGGGCGATGGCGTCATGGACGCCGCGTTGCTGGCGCGCTATGAAGTGGCGCTGCGCCCCGAAGCCCTGCGCTGGACCGACTGGGTCGACGGCCAACTGAGCAAGGCGCACGACGCCCTGGCTCAGCTGGAAAAAGACGTGGTCCGCCTGGACGGCCGCATGGACATCGGCACGATTGCCATCGGCTGCGCCCTGGGCTATCTGGACTTCCGCTTCGGCGATTACGACTGGCGCGCCACGCACCCCGGCGTTGCCGCCTGGTTCAAGACCTTTAACGCACGCCCCTCCATGCAGGCGACCCTGCCGCCCGTCTGACGCGGTTACGCCTTGACTCCTAGTGCGACGGGCTGACACGACGCCGCGCCCGCAACGCGGTAAATTTTCCCCATGTCAGCCCCCGGCAGACCCGACGATTCGGGTCTTGTCGACTTGCACAGGGAGCAACCATGAACGTCTCTGCGATCTCGCCCATTACCCGTGTTGCCGCGCCCTATCCGGCGCGCGTGCCGCTGGTGGACGACACCCGACCCACGTTTGAAGCCGAGCGCCTGGCGCGGGAAGCCGCCGTGCGGGAGGCTGCCCTGCGCGAAGCCCAGCGCAGCAAGCAGGCCCAGGCCGCCTGGGAAGCGCAACGCCTTGCTCGCGCGCGCAAGGCCTCCGAGGCTGCGCGAACCCGACCGGCCGCCAATACCCGTACCGACACCACTGCCGACACCACTGCCCACACCGGCCTGCGCGCCGAGGCGCTGGCGCCGTTGGCCGCCGACGTACTCAACCCCGATATCCTGCGCGATCAATTCGCCGATGCGCGCTTGCGCCGCGCGCTGGACGCCTATGCGGCGCAATCGGATCCGGTCGCCCAGCGCGCGGGCAACGCGAACGATCTGGGCACCATCGAAGGGCTGACGCCGTTGCAGCCGTATCGCGTTGCGATGGCCAACCCGCAAGTGGAATTGCAGGCAGCCGTGGCCGTGAAGGCCGCCGCCGTCGCCGTGCCGGCGGTCGTCAACATCGGGCCGACGGAAAACGTCACGGACAACGCGCGCTATCGCTCGGGCGCTGCCGCACGCCTGGCCTGAAACGAAAAAGCCGCCTGACAACGCCAGGCGGCTTTTTCATTCGCGTTCAGCGCGGCGCCATCGGCGCCGCCCCGCGCGGATCGATCAGTGGAAGAATTCCGCGATCATCGTGGCGCCCATGAAGGTGCCGGCGTTGGCGGCCAGGGACACCACCACGATCTTCCAGCCCAGCTTGCGAAACGCCGGCAGGTCTTTCAGGATCGACAGGCCGGCCATGGCCAGGATCACGGTGGTGAACGGCAGGAAATTCACCTTGCCGACCAGCGCGATGATCTGGTCCGAGTACGGCAGCACGCCCGGGCACCCGGCCGTCATGGCGATCAGCGACAGCACGAACACGGCCGGCAGCTTGGGCACGACGCGCAGGATCAAGTCGGTCAGCACCACCAGCAGGATGATGATGCCCATGCCCGGCAAGGCGTCCATGAACGGCACGTTGTAGCCCAGGCGGTTGCCCACCAGCGCGAACAGGCCGCAGATGACATAGGCGGTCAGGCGGTCGCCAAAACCCATCTTGGCGTTATGTGCCGGCACGTCTTCCGACACGCTGTCGTCCACAACCGATTCAGAGGCCTTGCCGCGCGACCAGCGGCCCAGCACCGGCTCCAGCTTGCCGTACAGGAAGATCGTGGTCGGCAGCGAGATGAACAGCGTGAAGTACACGCCAACCACGGTCGTCAGCAAGTTGGCGGCGGCGGCCAGCGCGGCCACCTGATGCGCCATTTCAGGCGTCTGCTGCGAGGCGATGGCGCCCACGCCCGCGGCCATCATGCTGCCGGAGCCCACGCCGGCGCCCATGGCGAGCGAGCGCGGATCAAAAATGTTCAGGCTGGTGATGAAGCCGGCCATCAGGGCGACGAACAGCGCGCCGATCACCGTGCCGGTGATGTACTCGGCCATCACGCCACGGCCTTCGGGCGAATTCATGCCGTAGCGTTCACCGATGATGGCCAGGCTGGGCTCGCGGCCCACCGAGAACGTGGCGCCGATGGCTTCGCGCTTGATGCCCAGCAGCAACGCCAGCGGCAGGCCGATGGCCATGGTGCCGAAGAAGTGGCCGAATTCCTGGAACACCAGCGCCCAGCCGGCTTCGCGCACCTGCGGCAACGCGCCGCCCACCATCAGGCCCAGCTTGGCCAGGAAGGGCAGCAAGGCGTATTGCAGATAGCCGCTGATGCGGGTCTGCATGGCCTTGTCGATGCCGGCGCCCACGGGCAGCCGCTGGCCGAAAGCCGCCACGATGGCGCCGATGAAGATGGCCCAAAGCATCGGTTGCAGAACGATCTTGCCCGGACCCACCGAAAACGTGACGCTGCCGATCGCTTCGGAAATACCCACCACCAACAAAATGGCGGCAAGCATTCGAACGCGGGCGGATAGCGACATGGAAGGCGCGGCCAGACTGGCGCTGGCGAGAGACATCGATTTCCCCTGATGAACGTGAGTAGATTTTGTGCGCGTGCCGGGCAAACGCAGCGCTGCGGCAGCAGGCAGAATTTTCGCCGGGGGTCTTTCAGGCAACCATGACACCGCCCGCGCATAAACGTTGCGTAAAATGCAACGCACGGCCTTTTCCTGGGAAAATTTTGCACGGCATCGCTTTCGATACGGGTAAACCCTTAACCGGGACTGTGTATCTGCCGCCGCATCCGCCCGCCTGGAACCCGCCATGGACGAAAAACTCGACGCCCGCCGCACTCACTATTTCATGCAGGTCATGAGCCGGGGCTCGGTGCGTGGCGCCGCCGAAGTGCTGGACATGGACCCGTCCGCCGTCAGCCGCGCCATCGCCGCGCTGGAACGCGACTGCGGCATGGCGCTGTTTGAACGGCGCGGACGCGGCGTGGTGCCCACCGACGCCGGCCACATCCTGGCCCGCTATGTGAAGCGGCAGCAGAACATCCAGGAAAGCTTCTTCTCTGAAATCGACAGCCTGCGCAAAGCCGAGCGCGGCCATATCGACCTGGTGCTGGGCGAAGGCTTCGTCGAACTGATGTTCGACCGCGTGCTGCCCGGGTACTGGCGCAGCCACCCGGAAGTCACGCTGGACATCGATGTCGCGCGCACGTCCGAGATCGTGCAGCGCATTGTGGACGACCGCGCCTATATAGGATTGGTGTTCCAGCCGCCCAACGACGCGCGGCTGCGCACGCATTATTCGCGGCCCGAACCCATCCGCGCCATCGTCCGGCAGGACCATCCGCTGACCCGGCTGGGCCGCCCCCTGCTGCTGACCGATCTGGCGGATCACCCCGGCGCGTCGATGCAGGAAGGGTTTGGGGTGCGGCAACACATTCAGGCGGCCGAGATCAGTGAACAGGTGCGCTTGCGCAACGTGCTGACGACGTCGTCGTTCAAGGCGCTGTGGCAGTTCGCGGCGGCGGGCATCGGCTACGCGCTGACGCCGCCCATCGCCGTCACGGCCGACATGCGCGCCCAACGCCTGGCCAGCCTGCCACTGGCCAACCCCATCCTGAACCAGGGCAGCCTGCACGTGCTGAGCCGCGCCGGCCGCCACATTTCGCCCGCTGCGCGCGAATTGCTGGAACACATCGTGCGCGGCATCGGCACCCCGGCGCCGCCGCCAACTGATACGGTCGCCTGACGCGAATCTGCCTCTGTTTGGCGCGCCCGCCAGCGCCTACAGTGCCAGTTCCCCTCATCCGCCACGAGGCGCATATGCTTAGTTTCCTGCGCACGGTCCGCTCCGTGCTCTGGGGTTTCTTCGGCGTGCGGCGCGGCCGCGGCTACCACGCCGACATCGCCCACAACAAACCCGGCCCGCTGATTGCAACCGGGCTGCTGCTGGCGGCGGTGCTGGTGATCCTGCTGGTCCTGGTCGCGCGCTGGGCAGTGACTGCCGCCTTGTAATAGCGCTGCGCGAAGGGGCCCTTTCCTCCCGCAGGGCCGCCCCAAGGGGGAAACGCCCCCTTGGGGGGCAGAGAGCGCCGAAGGCGCGAAGCGTGGGGGCCGTCATTCCTCCCGCCGGGCCGCCCCAAGGGAGGCAACGCCCCCTTGGGGGGCAGAGAGCGCACGAAGGGCGCGAAGCGTGGGGGCCTTCATTCCTCCCGCAGGGCCGCCCCAAGGGAGGAAACGCCCCCTTGGGGGGCAGAGAGCGCCGAAGGCGCGAAGCGTGGGGGCCGTCATTCCTCCCGCCGGGCCGCCCCAAGGGAGGCAACGCCCCCTTGGGGGGCAGAGAGCGCACGAAGGGCGCGAAGCGTGGGGGCCTTCATTCCTCCCGCAGGGCCGCCCCAAGGGAGGAAACGCCCCCTTGGGGGGCAGAGAGCGCCGAAGGCGCGAAGCGTGGGGGCCTTATTTCCATATTACGAGAATGACTTAGACGCTGCCGTCTGCTGGCTGTTACGGTTATGAATCCCCTTTTCCGACGCTGCGCGCCGGACGCTACAGGGCATAGACCGAGAAGACCACAAGGGCAGTAGACATGTACGTGTATGACCCCGTCGACCAGCAGCTTGTCGAGCAGCGTGTGGCGCAGTTTGCCGATCAGACGCGCCGCTTCCTCGACGGCCAGCTCACCGAAGATGAATTCCGCGTTCTGCGCCTGCAGAACGGCCTGTACATCCAACGCCACGCCCCCATGCTGCGCGTGGCCATTCCCTACGGCATGCTGGCGTCGCGCCAACTGCGCACGCTGGCGCACATCGCCCGTAAATGGGATCGCGGCTACGGCCACTTCAGCACCCGCCAGAACATCCAGTTCAACTGGCCGAAGCTGGAAGACGTGCCGGACATCCTGGCCGAACTGGCCACCGTGCAGATGCACGCCATCCAGACCAGCGGCAACTGCATCCGCAACACCACCACCGACCACTTCGCCGGCGTCGCGCCCGATGAACTTGTCGACCCGTTGGTGTGGTGCGAGATCATCCGCCAGTGGTCCACCCTGCACCCCGAATTCGCCTTCCTGCCGCGCAAGTTCAAGATCGCCGTCAGCGGCGCCGTGCAAGACCGCGCGGCCGTCGGCGTGCACGACATCGGCCTGCAAGCCGTTGAACGCGACGGCACGCTGGGCTTTCGCGTGTGGGTCGGCGGCGGCATGGGCCGCACGCCCATCGTCGGCAAGCTGATCAACCCGTTTGTGGAATGGCAGCATCTGCTGACCTACCTGCAAGCCGCGCTGCGCGTCTATAACCTGCACGGCCGCCGCGACAACAAGTACAAGGCGCGCATCAAGATCCTGGTCAAGGACCTGACGCCCGAGGTCTATGCACAGCAGGTCGATGAGCAGTGGCAGCTGATCAAAGACGGCCCCGACACCATCACCCAGGACTTCGTGGACAGCATCAAGGCCCGCTTCGTGTGGCCGCAATACGATGCCGCCGCCGCGCAAGATGCCGACAACACCGACGCGCTGGCCGCCGGCGACAAGCGCTTTGCGCGCTGGCTGCGCACCAACGTGCACGCGCACAAGGTCGCGGGCTACGCCGCCGTCACCGTCTCGCTCAAACCCACCGGCGTGCCGCCCGGCGACATCACCGCCGACCAGATGGACGCCGTGGCCGACCTGGCCGATGCCTATGGCTACGGCGAATTGCGCGTCTCGCACGAACAGAACCTGATTCTGGCCGACGTGCGCCGCGCCCGCCTGCACGAGCTCTGGCAGAAGCTGGAAGCGCTGAACCTGGCCACGCCCAACGTCGGCCTGTTGACCAACATCATCGCCTGTCCGGGCGGCGACTTCTGCGCGCTGGCCAACGCCGTGTCCATCCCCGTGGCCGAAGCCATCCAACGCCAATTCGACGACCTGGACTACCTGTTCGAAATCGGCGAACTGGACCTGAACATCTCCGGCTGCATCAATTCCTGTGGCCACCACCACGTGGGGCACATCGGCATCCTGGGTGTCGATAAGGCCGGCGAAGAGTGGTATCAGGTCACGCTGGGTGGCCGCCAGAACGGCGCCGCCAAGCCCCTGCCCGACCTGGAATCCACGCGCGGCGGCGGCGCTGCCGTGGGCCGCATCATCGGCCCGTCATTCGCACGCGACCAGGTGCCCGGCGTTGTCGACCGCCTGATCCGCACCTACCTGGGCTTGCGCGACAGCGAAACCGAACGCTTCATCGACGTGGTGGACCGCGTCGGCATCGACCCCTTCAAGCAGGACGTCTACGCCGATCCCGCCTTCGCCAAACCCGTACAAAGCGCCGAACCCGCCCATGCCTGACCTCTACGCCCACGACGCCCCCGGCCCGCACCTGATCCGCGACGGCCGCCTGCAAGCCGACACGGCGCGCCCGTTCGTGCCCGAACCCGAAGTGGCCGCCGAGGGCCAGGTGCCCACGGACGAGCCCGGCTGGATCGTGCCGCTTTCCATCTGGAAAACCTCGCGCGCCACCTTGCGCCGCCACAAGCATCCCGTGGCCGTGCTGCTGGAACCCGACGCCGACCTGCGTGACCTGGCTGAGCCCGACGGCACGCTGGACCCCACCGGCATCGCCTTCATCGCCGTGGACTTTCCCAACTACACCGACGGCCGTGGCTATTCGCTGGCGCAGCTTTTGCGCACGCAATACCACTGGACGGGCGAACTGCGCGCGGTGGGCGACGTGATGATCGACACCATCCACTATCAGGCGCGCGTCGGCTTCAGCAGCTTTCTGGTCAAGCCGGGCCACGACCCCAAAAAGGCGCTGGACGCCTTCAATACGTTCACGGTGCACTACCAGAAAACGTATCGCGCACCGACCCCGGCCGCGGCTTGACGTCGTCTTGCGCCAGCTGGCCGCGGATCAGTTCCGCGATGCTGCGCTGGCGCGGCGCCTGCATCCGGTCGATCAGGCTGGATACGCTGACCGCCAGACGCGGATAACCGTTGGCGTCGCACACGGCGACGCCAACGCCCAGCACGCCGGGCACCGCCGCGTTGCCCACCACCGACCAGCCCCGGTCGCGCGTGTTCTCAACCAGCCGCCGCATCTGCACACCGGTCATGCCGCCATAGGCGCGCAAGGCCTTTTCGTTTTGCGTCACCACTTCATCGGCCTCGGCCGGCGGCAATGCCGCCAACAGCGCCAGGCCGGCCGCGCCCACGCCCAAGGGCTGGCGGTGCCCCACCGTTACCGCCAATACCTGCACCGGGTAATTGCCCACTTCGCGATGCAGGCATAGCGAATCATTTGCCGCGCGACAAATCAGAAAGGCGGAATCCCCCGTCACGTCGCTGATCTGGCGCAGCACCGGCCGCAGGCCGCGCACGGCCTGCGCGTGTGGGTCGCCCGCCATCATCACGCCCAGTTCCGCGATGCGCCAGCGCGGCGCCTCGGACTCGCGCAGGGCATAGCCTTCCTGCACCAGCACTTCCAGGTAGCGATACGCGGTAGAGCGCTGCATACCCGCCGCGCGAGCAATGTCGGTGACGTGCATGCCGCCCGCCCCCGCTTGCCGCAACACCCCCAGCACCCGCAGGCCCCGGCGCAAGACCACGGGCCCCGAGGACTGCGATTCCGACTCCGATTCCGCTTTGTTCATATTTTGGACACCCTGCGTTGCTGACGCTTCCATCAAAGCCCAATATCAAAACGGGCAGACGAAGATCTGTCCAAATATTAGACAAAACAGGACGGAGACATTCATGAAGACTGCATACACAAGGCGGCTGGCCGCCTTTGCGCTGACCCTGGGCAGCGCGCTGGTCGCCGGCGCCCCTGCCCTGGCGGCCAAGCCCTACCCCGATCGCCCCGTCACGCTGGTGGTGGGCTACGCGGCGGGCGGCGCCACCGATATCGTCGCGCGCTTGATGGCCAAGTCGCTGTCCGAGGCGCTGGGCCAGACTTTCGTCGTGGAAAACAAGACGGGCGCCAACAGCAACATCGGCGCCGAGATCGTGTCGCGCGCCACCCCGGACGGCTACACGCTGTACGTGGGTTCCATCGCCAACACGATCAACCGCAGCCTGTACAGCCAGCTGAACTACGACTTCATCAAGGACTTCAAGCCCGTCGGCCTGGTCGCGACCATTCCGAACATTCTGGTGGTCAATCCCAAGGTGCCGGTCAAGACGGTGCAGGAATACATCGCCTATGCCCGCGCGCATCCGGGCAAACTGACCTGCGCGTCGTCGGGCAGCGGCTCGTCCATCCACCTGTCTTGCGAGCTGTTCAAGATGGAAACGGGCACCGACATCCTGCACGTGCCGTATCGCGGCAGCGGCCCGGCCGTGGCCGACCTGTTGGGCGGACAGGTCGATTCCATGTTCGACAACCTGCCCTCGTCGTTGCCGCACGTGCAGGCCGGCAAGCTGCGCGCCATTGGCGTGACATCGCCGCAGCGCCTGCCCGCCACGCCGGACGTGCCCACGCTGGCTGAATCCGGGTTGCCGGGCTTTGACGTGGAATCGTGGTTTGGCCTGGTCGCTCCCGCCGGCACGCCGCAGCCCGTCATCGCGCGCCTGAACGAAGCGCTGAACCAGGCACTGGCCAGCCCCGCCTTGCAGGCGTCCTACAAGCAGGCCGGCTTCTACGCGCCGACCACGCCCAACACGCCGGAGACCTTCGCCAAGAAGATCGACAGCGAAATCGACAAATGGGCCGCCGTCGTCAAACGCGCCGACATCAAGGCCAACTAGTTTTCAGGAGCACAGGGTGTACCCGATCGATTTCTTTTTCCGCGCGGCCGAGCAGTATCCCGAACGCATTGCGCTGGACGGCCCCGAAGGCGCGGTGACCTACGCCGAACTGGCTGCCCGTACCCGCGCCCTGGCGGCCGCGTTGCAAGACCTGGACCCCGAACCGCAAACGCGCGTGGCCCTGTGCGCGGGAAATTCCGCGCGGCACATCCTGGCGCTGCTGGCCGTGCTGGCCAGCGGAAAGATCTGGGTCCCGCTTAACTATCGCAGCACCGCGCGCGAGATCGGGCGCATCCTGGATGCCACCACGCCGTCCATCGTCATCGTGGACGCCACCGGCGACCCGCTGGCGCCGTGGGCGGACGGCGCACGCATCCATCTTGACGATGCCGACCGGGACGGAGACGGGAACGCTGACACGGGCACAGCCACAGCCGCTGATACCTCCACGGGCAGCGGCAAGGACACGAGCACCCGCACCGGTGCAAGCCTGCGCCTGAACGCGCTGCTGCGTCAGTACGCCGGACACGAGCCCACGCGCCACGCGCTGTCCCGTGACGCCACGCAGGCCATCAAGTTCACCGGTGGCACGACAGGGCTGCCCAAGGGCGTCATGCAACCGTACCGGGCGTGGAACGCCGGCATCATCAACCAGATCGCCAGCTGGCAGCTGACGTGCGAGGACCGCTACGTGGTGTCCGCGCCCATCACGCACGGCACCGGCACCTACATGCTGCCCATACTGGCCTGCGGCGGCGCGCACCTGCTGCTGGACAGCGTGACCCCGGCCACCATCACCGCCGCGTTTCGCGAGCGCGGCGGCACGCTGAGCTTCATGCCCCCCACGCTGATCTACATGATCATGGCGCAGGACGGCGTGTCGCGCGCCGACTTTCCCAAGCTGCGCAACCTGATCTACGGCGGCGCGCCGATGCCGCCGGAAAAAATAGTCCGCGCGCGCGACTTCTTCGGCCCCGTGCTGGGCACCACCTATGGCCAGACCGAAGCGCCGCAAATCGCCACCGTGCTGCGCCCGTCGGACTTGAACGACCCGCGCAACCGGGCCTCGGTCGGGCGGGCGACATGGCTGTCCGACGTCGCCATCATGGCGCCCGACGGCACGCTGTTGCCGCGCGGTGACATCGGCGAAGTCGTGGTGCAGGGCGACCTGACGATGACGGGCTACTGGCGCCTGCCCGAGAAAACCGCCGAAACGCTGGTGGACGGCTGGCTGCATACCGGCGACACGGGCCTGATCGACGCACGCGGCTATCTGTTCCTGAAAGACCGGCTGCGCGACGTCATCATCACCGGCGGGTTCAACGTGTACCCGGTCGATGTCGAGAACGCGCTGTCGTCGCACCCGGCCGTGTACGAATGCTCGGTGTTCGGCCTGCCCGACGACAAATGGGGCGAAGCCGTGCACGCCGCCGTGCAGTTCCACCCAGGCGCGCAGGCCGATGCCGACGCGCTGAAGGCGCATGTGCGCGCACTGTTGGGGCCGGTCGCCACGCCCAAGCAATTCCATATCCACGACAGCCTGCCGCGCTCCAGCGTGGGCAAGGTCCTGAAGAATGCCGTGCGCGACGCCGCACAAAAGGAGACGCCATGAACCCACCTGAAACCCGCCTTTGCGCCCATCACCTGACCGGCATGTCGTACCGCGACGTCGATCTGGTTGACGGCCTGATCGGCAAGAAGACCTTTACCGAAGTCATGATCATGCAGATCCTGGGCCGCGACGCGCGCCCGGTGGACATGCGCATCGTGGACGCGGTGCTGGTCACGTTGATGGAACACGGCATGACGCCCAGCGCCATCGCCACGCGCCTGATCTACATGAGCGCCCCCGAAAACCTGCAAGGCGCGGTGGCGTCCGGCTTGATGGCGGTGGGCAGCCAATTCGTGGGCACCATGGAAAATTGCTCGCGCCTGCTGGACCGTATCAAGCAGGCGGCGGACGGCCGTGCCGAAGCGCTGGCCATCGCGCGCGAATTCCGCGAACAGCGCCAGGCGCTGCCCGGCTTTGGCCACCATCTGCACAAGCCCGACGACCCGCGTTCCATCAAGCTGCTGGCGCTGGCCGAGGCCGAGCCGGACCTGGAGGGCGCGTCGCTGAACGCGTTGCGCCTGCTGGCCGCCGCCGTGGACGAGACCTATGGCAAGCACATCACCATCAACGCCACGGGCGCGGTGGCCGCGTTGCTTAGCGAAATCGGCGTACCCACGAACCTGATGCGCGGCTTTGCCGTGATCTCGCGCGCGGCTGGCCTGGTGTCGCACGTGGCGGAAGAACAGCAAAGCCCATCGGGCCGCTACATCTGGGAAACCATTGACCACGCCATTCCTTACGTCGGCAAGGGCAAGACGCATCAGCAAGAGGACGGAGGACCGGCATGACGGCGGCGCAGGGCACCGATACCCGGCTGGCGGGCAAGGTCGCGCTGGTAGCCGGCGCCGGCGCGTCCGCCAGCGGCTGGAGCATCGGCCGCGCCAGCTGCGTGACGATGGCGCGGCAAGGCGCCGCCATCGTGGCGCTGGACGTGAACCTGGCGGCCGCGCAAGACGCCGCCCATGAAGTCGAAAAAATTGGCGGCAGCGCCTTGGCCGTGCAAGCCGACGTGGCAGACCCCGACGCCATGCAGGCGGCGGTGGATGCCGCGCTGCGCCGCTACGGCCGCATCGATATCCTGCAAGCCAACGCGGGCATCGGCAAGGTGGGCGGTCCGGAAGATATTTCGCTGCAAGACTGGGACCGCATCCAGCAGGTGAACGTGACCAGCCTGCTGATTGCCACGCGCCTGCTGGCGCCCGTGATGCGGCAACAGGGCGGCGGCGCCATCGTCACGGTGTCGTCCATTGCTGGCATCCGGTACACGGGTTACCCACACCTGGCCTACAGCGTCAGCAAGGCTGCCGTCATCCACTTTGCGCGCATGGCGGCGCAGCAATATGCCGCTGACGGCATCCGGGTGAATACCGTGATCCCCGGGCTGATCGACACCCCGCGCGTGGCGCAGAACGTGGCGCGCATGTTCGACCCCGACAACCTGCAAGCCGCGCTGGCCGCGCGCGACAAGCAGGTGCCCATGGGCCGCATGGGCACGCCCTGGGAGGTGGCGAAAGCGGTGGCGTTCCTGGCGTCGGACGATGCGTCGTACATCACCGGCACCGAGCTGGTCGTGGACGGCGGGCTGACGGGCAAGTACGCCTGATCGTGGGCGCCGGACTCAGGCGCTACGCCTGATCGTCAGGCGCCAGACGCAGGCGCGACGCTTACCAGGACGTGGAGTACGCCCCCGGGAACTGCTTGGCCACAAACGCCTTCACCTCGTCCGACTGGTACGCCTTGATGAAGCGGGCAATGCGCGGGTCGTTCTTGTTGTCTTCACGCGCGGCGATCACCACGGCGGCAAAGGGCGCGTCCTTGCTTTCCAGCGCCAGCGCATCCTTGGCGGGCGACAGGCCCGCCGGGATGGCGTAGGCCGAGTTGACCGCCGCCGCGTCCACGTCCGACAGCGAATGCGGCAACTGCGCCGCTTCGATCTCTATGAACTTCAGCTGCTTGGGGTTTTCAACGATGTCGAACAACGACGCCGTCACCGTCACGCCGTCCTTGAGCTTGATGAGCTTGGCCGCCTGCAACACCAGCAGCGCGCGGGCGCCATTGGTGGGGTCATTGGGTATCGCCACCTTGCCGCCTTGCGGCAGGTCGTCCAGCGACTTCAGGCGCTTGGAGTAGATGCCCATCTGCTGCACCACGGCAGTGGCCACCGGCACCAGCTTGTAGCCACGCGCCTTGTTCTGCGAGTCCAGAAAAGGCTTGTGCTGATAGATGTTCAGGTCCAGTTCCTTGGCGTCCAGCGCGGCGTTGGGCTGGATGAAATCGCTGAATTCGATCAGCTTCACTTTCAGGCCCTGCTTGGCCGCCACCTGCTGCACCACTTCGCCGATCTGCGCGTGCGGACCCACGGTGACGCCGACCTTCAGTTCGGCGTCCTGCGCCATGGCTTGGGTGCCGGCAAAACCGAGCACAACGGCGAATACGGCGAGGGAATGGCGAAGGCGCATAGGGCGCATAGGGATCTCTGAAAGTAGAAAGAATGAGCCGCGATTCTATGCAGCGTCCTACAAAACCGGAAGCGATGAATATTCATATTGATATGCGCGAAATCGTATAAAGCGCCGCGCCATGACAAGCCCGCGTCATGCGGACACAATAGCGGCTGCCATCAATCATCCGCATTCACGCCATGCCCACATCCGCCGAACTACACCCGCACGCGCGCTCCTTGCTTGCCGACCACTACCAAGCCATCGATGCGGACCTGCCCGCGTTGCTGGACCTGCTGTTCGCCCGCAGCGCCGGTGAAGACTGGCACAAGGCCGGCACCTTCAAGCACCATCTGCTGGGCGTGTACCGCACGCTGGCGCTGTGGAACCAGCCGCGCGAAGTGCGCATGCTGGGCTTGTTCCACAGCGTGTACGGCAACGAATACGTGGACCTGACCTTGTTCGACCGCGAGCGCGAACGCGAGACGTTGCGCAACGTGCTGGGCGACGAAGCCGAAGAATGGGTCAGCCTGTTCTGCGCCATGCCCCGCACGAAGTTCGTGCAGGCCGTGCTGGCGGGCCAAGGCACGGGCGGCACAGGCATGACGCTTGAAGGCACCGATGGCCAGGTGTTTACGTTGACGCCGCGCCAGGTCGCCGCGTTCATCGTCGTGTCCGCCGCCGACATCGGCGAACAATGGCACAGCTGGCAAGACGAAATCTTCGCCGGTTATCCGCAGCAGCAGCGGCGTGATCTGAAAGCCAACTGGGCATCGTCGCTGTGGCCCGGCCCGCTGAAGCCGCCGTCAAATATCCTGTCGATGCTGTCGCACTTGCTGGCGCCCTTGTCCGGCATGCCGGCCGATACCGGCATCCCCGTCCCGCCGGCGTTCGACGCGTGCCGCGCCACGCTCAGCCCGCGCGACGAAGCCGCCGCCAGCGCGCTGTATTGGCAGGTCATCACGCGCATGCACCCGCTGACGGAAATGGACAGCGCGCGCCATCTTCTGGAAGCCGCCGTGGCGCATAACCCGTGGGTGGGCGAACCGCGTTTGCTGCTGGCGCAACTGGCGCTGACCACGGGCGATTTCGACGCGGCCCAAACGCATGCGGCAGCTGGCTTGGCGGCTTTGCAGGCCTGGGGCACGGCGTGGGACAAGCGCATTGAATGGGCGGGCTGGATGGCCTGGGCGCGCATCGAATTGCAAAACGCCCGCGCGCGTCAATGGCCGGAAAATCTGGCAGCGCTTAATGGCTTGGGGCTGGTGGAGTAAGCCCGGGCCGCCGCCAGCAGGCAAACAGCCCCGCATGCGGGGCTGTTTCATTTCACGCGGCACACCGGCAGCGGCCTGGCTACTTCATGCCTTCCCAATGCGGGCCGGGCACGATGATGTCGAACAATTCCAGCACGCGCGCTACGGTGTGATCCACCATTTCTTCAATGGACGAGGGGCGGTGATAGAAGGCCGGCAGCGGCGGAAACACGATGCCGCCCATTTCGGTCACGGCGGTCATATTGCGAAGGTGCGCCAGGTTGAACGGCGTTTCGCGCACCAGCATCACCAGGCGCCGGCGTTCCTTCAAGGTGACGTCGGCCGCGCGTGTGATGAGGTTGTCCGACAGGCCATGGGCCACCGCCGCCAACGTGCGCATCGAACACGGCACGATCACCATGCCGGCGGTCTGGAACGCGCCGCTGGCAAGCGTGGCGCCCACATCGCGCACCGAATGCACGTGATCGGCCAGCGCGTAGACGTCGTGGCGGCTGACATCAAGCTCGTGCTTGATGTTCAGCACACCCGAGGCGGACACCACCAGATGCGTCTCGACATCATCCACGCCGCGCAAGGCTTGCAGCATGCGCACCGCGTACAACGCGCCCGTGGCGCCGGTGATGCCGATAACAAGCCGCCGCATCGCGGCGTTAAGCCGTGGCGCCGGATTGCTCCAGCAGCGTCTTCAGTTCGCCGGATTCATTCATCTCGTTCATGATGTCCGAGCCGCCGATGAATTCGCCGGCCACGTACAGCTGGGGAATGGTGGGCCAGCTGGAGAATTCCTTGATGCCCTGGCGGACTTCGTCGTCTTCCAGCACGTTGACGGTGACCAGCTTCTTCACGCCACAGCCCTTCAGGATTTGAATGGCCTTGCCGGAAAAGCCGCACTGCGGGAATTGGGCGGTGCCCTTCATGAACAGCACAACGGGGTGCTGGGTCACGGTTTCGCGGATGAATTCTTGAACGTCGCTCATGGTGGTCTCTTGGACAGGCATAACGGAATACGCCAATTATAGGTACAGCGGAAAAATCCGCCCGAAATCCCCGGAAGCGGGTCAGGCCAAACGCGTTTTCCGCGCCAAACTCTTGTAACAGACGGCCCGGGTCAACCGCGCGCGGCAGGCCGGCGTCCGCCGGAAATTCGTTCGATGCCGGCCAGGTCGTGGCGGCTGTGCACATTCTCGAACCCGGCATCGGCCAGCAAGCCGCGTACCGCCTGCGCCTGGTCCCAGCCGTGTTCCAGCCACAGCGCGCCCCCCGGCCTCAGGTGCTGGGCGGCGCCCGTCACGATGCGGCTCAAGTCTTGCAGCCCGCTCGCGCCGTCGGTCAGCGCACCGCGAGGTTCAAAGCGCAGATCGCCCTGGTCCAGATGCGGGTCGTTGCTGGCCACATAGGGCGGGTTGGACACGATCAGATCGAAACCCTCGCCGGCCGGCACCGCATCGAACCAGCTGCCTTCCACGAAACGCACCGATGCGGTCAGATCCCACGCGTTGGCCGCCGCCACCTTCAGCGCGGCGGCGCTGACGTCGGACGCCATCACGCGCGCATCGCGTCGGGCCAGGGCGATGGAGATCGCAATGGCGCCGCTGCCCGTGCCCAGGTCCAACACGGCAGGCCCGGCGATACCCGCCACGCACTCCAGCGCGGTTTCCACCAGCACTTCGGTGTCGGGACGGGGAATCAGCACGTCGGGCGTCACGGTGAATCGGTGACCCATGAATTCGCGGTGGCCCAGCAGGTACGCCATCGGCTCGCCCGCCAGCCGGCGCGCCAGCAGCGCGTTGAAGGCGGCGGCAACGTCGGGGTCCAGCGGGTCGGTGTCGTGCGCCAGCAGCCATGCGCGCGGCTTTTGCAGCACGTGCTCAAGCAGCATCCGCACTTCCAGGCGCGGCAGGCGGGTGTCGAGCAGCAGGCTTTTGAGCTGAGGCGTCGTCATGGCGCGCGCGTCAGAGGTCGTCGCCCAGCGCCGCCAACTGCTCGGCCTGATGCTCGGCGATCAGCGCGCCGGTCAGCTCTTCCAGGTCGCCTTCCATGATCTGCTGCAACTTGTACAGCGTCAGGTTGATGCGGTGGTCCGTCACGCGGCCCTGCGGAAAGTTATAGGTGCGGATGCGCTCGGAGCGGTCGCCCGTGCCGATCAGGCTCTTGCGCTCGGCGGCTTCCTTGCTTTGGCGCTCGCGCGTTTCCTTGTCTTTCAGGCGCGCGGCCAGCACCTGCATGGCCTTGTCCTTGTTGCGGTGCTGCGAGCGGTCATCCTGGCATTCCACCACCAGGCCGGTCGGCAAGTGGGTGATGCGCACCGCTGAATCGGTCTTGTTGATGTGCTGGCCGCCCGCGCCGCTGGCGCGGAACGTGTCGATGCGCAGGTCGTTGGCGTTGATGACGATTTCCGACATCTCGTCGGCTTCCGCCATCACGGCCACGGTGCAGGCCGACGTGTGGATGCGGCCTTGCGCTTCGGTGGCCGGCACGCGCTGCACGCGGTGTGCGCCGGATTCGAACTTCAGGCGGCCGTAGGCGCCGTCGCCGTCAATGCGCGCGATCACTTCCTTGTAGCCGCCCAGCTCCGAGGCGCTTTCCGACATCAGCTCGACGCGCCAGCCGCGCGCTTCCGCATAGCGGGTGTACATGCGCAGCAGGTCGCCCGAGAACAACGCGCTTTCGTCGCCGCCCGTGCCGGCGCGGATTTCCAGGAACACGCTGCGCCCGTCATTGGGGTCGCGCGGCAGCAGCAAGAGCTGCAATGCGCTTTCCAGGCTTTCCAGCTTGCCTCGGCCCGACTTGATCTCGTCTTCGGCCATGGCCTTCATGTCGGGGTCGGACAGCATTTCCTGCGCCGTCGCCAGGTCTTCTTCAGTGCGGGCAAATGCGGTGAACGCGTCGACCACGGGTTCCAGCTCGGCGCGTTCGCGCGAGAGCTTGCGAAAACGGTCCATATCGGACGCGGTTTCCGGTTGGGCCAGCAACGCGTCCACCTCGGTCAGGCGGTTACACAGATGCTCCAGCCGGCTGCGCATGGAAGATTTCATGGGGGAATGACCAAAGAAAAAACGGGAATAGCGGGCGCCCACAAGACGAACGCCCGCCAGGAGGCGGGGCGTGGGGCAGATTCGCTAACGGCGGGAATCGCGGCCGGGAAACAGGCGCGGCATCCAGGCAAGCAGCTGCTTGCGGTCGTCGCCTTCACTGCGGTTCAAGGCCGCCAGCGGGCCGTGCAGGTATTTTTGCGTCAGCCCGTGCGCCAGCTGTTCCAGCACGGCTTCGGGCGATTCGCCACGCGCCAGGAGGCGGCGCGCGCGTTCCAGTTCAGCGGCGCGGACGTCTTCGGCGGCCTGGTGCAGGTCGCGGATAACGGGCACCACTTCGCGGGACTGCATCCAGTGCATGAAGCCCTGGACGCGGGTTTCGATAATGGCTTCGGCCTGCACCACGGCAGCGCGGCGCGCGTCGGTGCCGGTCTGCACCAGCCGGCCCAGGTCATCCACCGAATACAGATAGACGTCGTCCAGGCGGCCGACTTCGGGTTCGATGTCGCGCGGCACGGCCAGGTCGATCATGACCATGGGGCGGTGGCGGCGCAGGCGCGTAGCCCGTTCCACCATCCCCAGGCCGAGGATGGGCAGGGAGCTTGCCGTACAGGAAACGATGACGTCGAACTCGGACAGGCGATCCGTCAGGTCGGACAGCTTCATGGTGCTGGCCGAAAAACGGTTGGCCAGGATTTCGGCGCGCTCGGCCGTGCGGTTGGCCACCACCATGCTGCGCGGGCGTTGCGCGGCGAAGTGGGTGGCGCACAGTTCAATCATTTCGCCCGCGCCGATGAACAGCGTGCGGGCCTGGTCCAGGTTGCCGAACACGCGCTCGGCCAGGCGGACGGCGGCGGCGGCCATGGACACCGACTGTGCGCCAATGGCCGTCTGCGACCGCACTTCCTTGGCCACCGAGAACGTGCGCTGGAACATCTGGTGCAGCAAGGTGCCCAGCGACCCGGCTTCACCGGCGGCGCGCACGGCGTCTTTCATCTGCCCCACGATCTGGGTTTCACCCAGCACCATGGAGTCCAGCCCGCTGGCCACGCGGAAAGCGTGACGGACGGCGTCGTCTTGATGATGGCGGTACAGGTGCGGGCGCAGCGTGCCGGCGTCCAGGCGGTTATGTTCAGCCAGCCAGGCGGGCAATTGATCGGCGACGTGACCGTCGGCCGCGCAATAGATTTCGGTGCGATTACAGGTGGACAGGATGGCGGCTTCACGGACGGAACCGCCGAATGCCGAACGCAGACCTTCCAGCGCAGGCTTGACCAGATCGACGGGCATGGACACGCGTTCGCGAACCGAAACCGGCGCGGACGTGTGGTTCAGACCGAAGGCAAGGACAGCGACCGACATGTGGATGCGTAAAGAACTGCCACGAAAATGACTGAAAGATTATACCCCTGCGGGTTATCCCCAGCCCATTTGCGCCCACTTCCGCGACCCTGCGTCGCACCTTCCGTTCCATTCACCCAACAGTCCGCAGGCGCGACGGGGCGAAAAATAGTTGGCGGATCCGCCCCTACGGCTGGCGTGGGCAAAAAAAATTGTGTATAGTTGCGGACTTCGTTGGCCTGGTAGCTCAGTCGGTAGAGCAGAGGATTGAAAATCCTTGTGTCGGTGGTTCGATTCCGCCCCAGGCCACCAAAAGAATTATTGGGATTGCGATAGCAATATCAAGTCCCAAAAAAAGCCCAGCCGCCGCGCTGGGCTTTTTGCACCGTGTACGTGTTGGCCTGGTAGCTCAGTCGGTAGAGCAGAGGATTGAAAATCCTTGTGTCGGTGGTTCGATTCCGCCCCAGGCCACCAGCCCTCCTGATCTCCACCGCTGTGGGGATTTTTTTACGTCCAAATTCTGGCGTTCACCCCCGCCTCGGCGCCCGCTTGCAAAATATTACATGCCGGCAAAAAAGCCGGGCACGAGGTCTACAGTCGTCGGTATGAAACCGGCCGCCAATCTTCGCTTCGCTGTGCGCGACCGCATCAACGGCGTTGATGTGGGCCCAAAGGCTGTTCCCTTGAGCCTGCTTGGCGAGTTTCAAAAAGACGTCAGCGACTTTCTGCAAGGGTCCACCCGAGAGGTCAACCCGGCCGCAGTGCTGGTGTCGATAGAAGAAGGGTCGCTGGTTTTAGTCGCCGAAGGGTTGTTGGCGGCATCGACGCTCTGGGCCGATGTGGAACGCTTAGCCGTCCCGAATTCTCTCGAAGCCATTGATCCCCGGCGCGCGGCGGTCATCGAGCGCTGGCAAGCCCAGGCACGCAACAATCCCGATCGTGTTTACGCCCTTGAAGACAACACGCGGCGCGCGCTGACGATCGTCAATGCCCAGTCAGACTTCAAACAATCCGTCGATATTTGGGTAACCGTGGAAAAGTACTTACACGGCAAAATCGTGGACTGGGGCGGCAAGACCAAAGCGAACGTTCACCTTGTGCTTGAAAATGGCAAATCGCTTACGGTAGCCGCCACTCAGCAATTACTGGCACAGGAGAGCGAAAATCGCCTCTATCGCCCAGCCTTGCTGCACGTGACCGCTGAAGAGAATTTACGAACCGGTGAATTGCGCAATTTGAATCTGCGCTCGTTTGAGGTGCACCACCCCGCGTACGACGACGATGAATTCCAGCGAATGGTACGCAAAGGCACCGCGGCCTGGGCGGACGTACCCGACGCAACACGATGGGTTGAATCACTGCGTGGCGACGACTCATGACGGCAGCAGTGTTGCTGGATACCAGCTATCTGATCTCGCTCGTCGACGCGACTCGCCCCAACCACCAAATTGCCACCCGGTACTTCCGGCAGATGATCGACGAGTCTCTGCCGATTTATTTTTCGGCAGTCGTTGCAGCGGAATTCGGCATCAAGCAAGCACTGACCGACTTACCACTGCAAAAGTTTCGCCACCTGCCGTTCAACATCCCGCACGGGCAGCGAGCCGCCCAATTGTGGAATGTGCTGGGCCCAAGGGGCGATGGCACCGGGCGCGCAGTTGCGCGTGATGACATCAAACTCATTGCCCAGGCTTGTCACGAGCGCATTCCCTTTGTCCCCAATGAGGACGCTTCCTCGCTGCACAAATACTGCGAACGGCTACGTGAGGCTGGCGTATGCCAGGTGCGTTCCATCGTCCTGGCCAGCGGTTATGACCCCGCAGCCTTCCGAATGGATGGTCAGCAAGGATTCGACCTAAGCGGCGAACCCTAGAGCGGGTTAACATTGCCTTCGCTCCGGGGTGCACGCCAGTGCTGAGATTCAGACCCGCGAACTTGACCCGGTTCATGCCGGCGTAAGAAGAGCAATCGTCCGACCCTGCCGCGCCCTTGCGCCGCTTGCGCGGGCGGGCTTCGGAGCTTCCTTGTACCGGAATCGACGAACGCCCATGAACAACGCTGCCCCGCCCGTCGCGGAACTTCTTGAATTCATTGCCCAGGACGGCTGCACCGATGCGCAGTTCGACCGGATGGCGCTACGGCTTTTTGCGTATCAATATGGCGCCAACGCGCCGTATCGCGCGTTTTGCCAGCGGCGCGGCGCGACCGTGCGCAATGTGAAGACCTGGAGCGACATTCCCGCCGTGCCCATCGACGCCTTCAAGGCGATGGAGCTGCGCTGCGAGGCGCCTCGGGCCGACGAGCGTGTCTTCATGACCAGCGGCACGACGCGCGCCGATATGCGCGGGCGGCACTTTCACCCGCATCTTGAGGTTTACGACCTGTCCATGACCCGCAATTTCGCCGCGCGCGTCATGCGGGGCACGCCGCGCCTGCCGATGGGCATTCTGTTTCCGGACGAAGTCGCCATGCCCAATTCGTCGCTGGCCCACTATCTGGCCCTGGCCAAGACCGCGTTCGGCACCGAAGACAGCCGCTATTTCATGTCGCCGCAGGGCATCGACCTGGATGGGTTGTGGCGCCGCCTTGAAGAGGCTGAACGCGACGGCCAGCCCTATGCGCTGCTGGGCGCCAGTTTCAGCTTCGTGCATGTGATCGATGCGCTGCGCACCGCGGGCCGCGCGTTCCGTTTGCCGCCGGGCAGCCGCATCCTGGACACCGGCGGCTACAAGGGCCAGTCGCGCGAGCTGCCGCTGGACACCTTTTATTCCGAGCTGTCCGAGCTGCTGGGCGTGCCGCGATCGCTGTGCATCAACATGTATGGCATGACCGAACTCAGCACCCAGTTTTATGACGACGGCAATGCCACCGTCCCTTCCGTGAAATCGGGGCCGCACTGGATTCGCTCGCGCCTGGTCGACCCCGCCAGCGGCCGCACCGTGCCCGCGGGCGAACGCGGCATCCTGGCGCACTGCGACCTGGGCAACTTCAATTCGGTCAGCACCATCCTCACTGAAGACGTCGGGCAACCCGCCGATGGCGGCTTTTTGCTGCTGGGCCGTGCTGAAGGCGCGCAGGCCAAGGGCTGCTCGCTGGCGGTCGAAGCATTCATTCAGTCGGCGCGGCCATGAGCGTGCAACGCGTCCAAGCGGGCTATCTGCCGGGGCTGACCCCGGCCGATGTCCAATGGCAGACCCTGCCCTTCGAGCAGGACGGCCGGCGCGTGGACGTGGCCGTGCCGGTGCTGACCGCCTCACAGATGCAAGCGCTGGCCGAACGCGTCAAGCAGGCCAGCGCGCGGCATCTGAAGACGATGACGGTGTCGGAGATCATCAACGTCATCGACCGCGCCATCGCCCGGTTGCTGGATCCCAACGACCCGGTTCGGCAACAAGCCGATGTTCTGTTGCCGATCGTCAGCGGCTATGACGGGCAGATGGTGCGGCTGGGCCTGACCGGCTTTTTCAAGACCTTCCGCGCGCCGCAGCTGCATCGCTTTGTGGCCGAAGACTTCGCCAACCCCAAGGTGCTGGACGGCTTTCAGCCCGCGGCCAAGGGCGGCGCGGTGCGCGCGCATGGCCCGCAATTGCTGGTGCACAGCTGGGCCGGCAACGTGCCCGCGCTGGCATTGTGGAGCCTGATCTGCGGCCTGCTGGTCAAGGCCGGCAATATTGGCAAGCTGCCCAGCGCCGAGCCGCTGTTTGCCGGCTGGTTCGCGCACCTGTTGGCCGAGGTGCACCCACCGCTGGCCGACTGCCTGGCCGTGGTCTGGTGGCGTGGCGCGGGCGAGGACGACGCCGCCGCGTTGTACGCGCAGGCCGATACCGTCGTGGCGTACGGCGGTAACGACGCCCTGCATGCCATCCAGCGCCGCCTGCCCGTCACGACGCGCTTTCTGCCGCATGGCCACAAGCTGGGCTTTGGCGTGGTCAGCGCGGCGGCGCTGGACGCACAAAAGGCCCCCGCCCTGGCACGCCGTGCGGCATGGGACGTGATGCGCTACGACCAGCAGGGCTGTTATTCGCCGCAGATTTTTTACGTGCAGCGCGGCGGCCTGGTATCGCCGCGCGACTTTGCGGCTTACCTGGCAGGCGAGCTGGCCAATCTTCATCGCCGCTTTCCGCGCCGCGCGTTGGATCTGGCCGAATCGGCGGCGGTGGCCAAATGGCGGCAGTCCATCGAATGGCAGTTGCCGTCCAACGCCGCCGACGTGTTGATCGGCGACCCCGATGCCGCGTGGACGGTCTCTTATGTGGACACCGCGCCCGCGCTGTCGCCCACGGCCCTGCAACGCAGCATCGTGGTGGCCGGTATCGACATGCTGGATGAGGTGGCGGCGCGCGTGGCGCCCCACCACCACTACCTGCAAACAGCGGGCGTGGCCGCCACGCCCGAAGAGCTGTATCGCCTGGCCGATCAGCTGGGCGCGGCAGGCGTTACCCGCGTCAGCGCGATTGGCGCGATGAGCATGCCCGAAGCGGGCTGGCATCACGACGGCCGTTTCAACCTGCTGGACCTGGTGCGCATGACGGAAATCGAACAGTCCGCCGAAACCGCCGCCGACCCCTACGCGCCGTACGAACCATGATTGCGGACTCGTCCCGCCCCTTCCTGCACATCGACGGGGCGGTCTACACCTACCCCGGCCGCACACCCATCGTGAACGGCATCGACTGGCGCCTGCAAGCCGGCGGCTTTCATTGCCTGGTGGGCCGCAGCGGCTGCGGCAAGACCACGCTGCTGAAACTTGCCGCCGGGCTATTGACGCCGCAGTCCGGCCGCGTGGTGCTGCAAGACGGCACGCCCGCCGCGCCCGGCCCGCAGCTGGGCTATGTATTTCAAGCGCCAACGCTGCTGGACTGGCAACACGTAATCGACAACGTGCTGCTGCCCGTGTCCTTGCAACGCCGACCGCTGCCGGAAGACGCACGGCGCGCGCACGATCTGCTGTCCATGCTGGGCCTGTCCGACCACGCACAACACTACCCACGCCAACTGTCCGGCGGCCAGCAAAGCCGCGTGGCGCTGGCCCGCGCGCTGATTCTTGAACCCGCCTTGCTGTTGCTGGACGAGCCCTTTGCCGCGCTGGACGCCATCACGCGCGGCGAGCTGCAAGACGACCTGCTGCGCATGTGCCGCTTGCGCAATACCACCGTGCTGTTCGTCACGCACGACATCAGCGAAGCCGTCTACCTGGGCGACCGCGTGGCCGTCATGCACCAGGGCCGCATGCTGGCCGACCTGCCGGTGGACCTGCCCGCGCCCCGCACGCAAGCCATGCGGCACGGCGCCGCGTTCAACGCCACCTGCGCGCAGGTGTACGAACTCATGACCGGGGCGCGCCCATGACGCCCGCCATTCGATTCCGCGTGCTTGCGCTGGCGCTGCTTGTCGCGCTGCTTGGCGCCTGGGAAATCACCGTGCGCCAAGCCGGTATCTCGGCATTGGTGCTGCCCGCCCCGTCCGCCGTCGCAAAAACCTTGTGGACCAGCCTGGCCACCGGCTACCTGTGGCCGCACATCGGCGCAACGCTTGCCGAGATGCTGCTGGGCCTGGCGATCGGCGGCGCGGCGGGCCTGGGCATCGGCATTGCGTTGGCCGAATCGGCCTTGCTGGACCGCGTGCTCAAGCCCTACGTGATCGTCAGCCAAGTTGTCCCCAAGCTGGCGCTGGCGCCGCTGTTCGTGGTGTGGTTCGGCTTCGGCATGGCGCCCACGGTGGTCATGACCGCGCTGATCTGTTTTTTCCCCTTGATGGAAAACACGCTGACCGGGCTGCGCCAGGTCGACCCGAACCGGCTGCAACTGTTTCGCATGCTGGGCGCCACGCGCGCGCAAACCTTGCTGCGGCTGAAGCTGCCTGCCGGCCTGCCGGGCATCCTGGCGGGACTGCGCGTGGCGCTCGTGCTGGCACTGGTGGGCGCCGTAGTGGGCGAATTCATCGGCGCCAGCCGAGGCTTGGGCGCCGTCATCATCGCCGCGCAAGGCATGATGGACACGCCCCTGATGTTCGCCGCGCTGACCGCCATTGCGGCCATCGGATTGCTGGGCTATCAGGCCACGCTGATGCTGGAACGACGCCTGCTGCGTCCCTACGCCGATCAATCATGACTTTCATCCGGACCGCATCCATGCATTTTTCTCCCACCCGCCGCGCCTTGCTGACGGCCGCCGCAGGCCTTGCCGCCACGTCCGTGGCGCCGCTGGCGGCACGCGCCCAGGGCGCCTCGGCCACAGCCGTTAGCGGCACCGTCACGCTGGCGGGCTGGAGCAAGCCCATCAGCGAAATCACCAACCTGCTGGCCGAGCCAGACAAGGGCTTCTTCAAGGCGCAGGGCGTCAACCTTGTCTACCTGCCCGGCGCGGGCGGTGGCGACGCCATCCGCAACCTGCTCAGCGGCCAGGCCGACGTGGCCTTCACCGACCCCGGCTCGTTTTTCATGGCGTTGGACAAGGGCGAAAAGCTGCGCGCCATCTACGACATCTATCCGCAAAACGTCTTCAACGTGGTGTCGTTGAAGTCGGCCAACATCACGCGGCCGGCCGACTTGAAGGGCAAGCGCATCGGCGTCTACAGCCTGTCCAGCGGCACGCGCCAGAACCTGCTGGTGATGCTGCATCAGGCCGGGCTTACCGAAGCCGATGTTGAAATCGTCGTCACCGGCGTGCTGAACTTTGCGCCGCTGCTGCAAGGGCAAGTGGACGCCACCGCCGCCACCGACACCGGCTTGCTGGTGGGGCGCAAGCGCGGCCTGGGCGAGGTCAATGTGATGCAGGTCAGCGACACCCTGAACGTATCCAGCGACCTGTTCGTCGTGCGCGAGTCGGCACTGCCGCAAAAGCAGGCCCTGCTGCGTGCCTTCCTGAAGGCTTATCGCGACAGCGCCGCGTGGATGATCGCGCATCCCGAAGAAGCGGCCCAACTGGCCGGCAAGCGCGCCCTTGACGGCACCGATCTGGCCGTCAACCTGGAAGTGATCCGGCTGCGCAACGCCGCATCCATCGCATCCGGCGGCAGGCCCTTGGGCTCCATCGATATCGGCTTGCTGCAACAGGCGGCGGACGCTTACCACGCGTTGGGCCTCATCAAGCAGCCCATCGACATCGCCGCCGTTGTCGACACGCACTTGTTGCCGGAGGCATGACATGAATGCGGCGTTGAAATTCGCAGGCAAGGTGGTGCTGGTGACGGGCGCCAGCCGAGGCATCGGCGCCGAAATCGCGCGCAGCTTCGCGCGTGAAGGCGCCACCGTGGTGGTCAACTATTTACGCAACACGGCCGCGGCCGACAGCGTGGTCGCGCAATGCCAGGCCGCCGGCGGCGATGCCTGGGCCGTGCAGGCGGACGTCGGCGTGCCCGACGCCGTGCGCGCCATGGTCGACGGCATCGTGCAAGACGCCGGCCGCCTGGACATCGTCGTCAACAATGCCTTGCGGCCCTACGCGTTCGACCCCCGCCAGCGCACCGCTTTCGATGCGCTGCAATGGCAGGACTATCAATCGCAGTTCGATGGCGCGGTCGGCGCCGCATTCAACGTGTGCCGCGCCGCACTGCCGCATTTCAAGCAGCGCGCGCAAGGCTGCATCGTCAACATCGCCAGCAACCTGGTCGAACATCCGGTGGTGCCGTACCACGACTACACCACTGCCAAGGCCGCGCTGGTGGCATTCAGCCGCAATCTGGCGGTTGAGCTGGGGCCGTATGGCGTGCGCGTCAACTGCGTCGCCCCCGGCCTGGTCTACCCGACCGACGCCAGCGGCGCCACGCAGGAATCATTTCGCGAGCAGCTGATTGCGGCCACGCCGCTGCGGCGCATCGCCCGCCCCCAGGACGTCGCCGGGCCGGTGCTGTTCCTGGCGTCTGACTGGAGCGGTTTCATGACGGGGCAAGTGCTGTTCGTGGACGGCGGACTGGTGATGCGCTAGAGTGGATTGCCCCCCGCCTCGCAGCATCCCCACGGAGTCGCGACATGCGCGTCCGAGCCAGAGTCCTCGAGTACCTGTTCGGATGTTCCCTAGGCTTGCTGGCCTTGGCCGCCGCCCGCGTGGCCATCGCCGACCCACCTTCCGCATCGCCGCCTGCCCCGCCCGCCGCCATCCAGATGGCGGACATTCCATTGCGAGCGGACAGCGACACCCGCTACGCAGAGGGCGTGTTGCAGCGCGTGGCCGTGGCCGACCCCGACGCCACCCTGGGCCCGGCGCTTGAAGCCATCGGCAAATCCGCCGACGAAAAACTCTACGAATTCCAGCCTGCCCAACTGCGCACGCTGCCCATCATGCGGGTGGAAAGCCTGGAGCGGCACTGGGTCTTTGACGCCAACCGGCTGGCGCGCTGGCAGGCCGATCTGCGCCAGGCGACCGCCTGGTACGCCAGCGACGCCGCCGAACTGCTGCGCCGCCGCGCCGCATGGCAGGCCATCAAGGATTCTTCCTCCGCCGCCGGCCTGCCGCCCGCGCTGGCCGACCGCGTGGATGCCGTCCAGGCGCAGTTGACGGCGGCGGCGCAGGCCCTGTCCATTCCGCTTTCGCGCCAGGCCGCGCTTGAACAGCGCGCCAACGCCGTCGAAGAACGCATCAAGGCGGGTCAGCGCGCGGTCAGTGATGCCATCAACGATATCGACGCGCGGCTGATGCGCATCGATTCGCCACCGCTCTGGGATGCAGGCAAATCGCAGGACACGGGCGAAGACACCCTGGCCCTGCTGCGCACCGGCCTGGACATCGAAGTGCGCTTCGCGCGCGACTACGGCGCGGCGGGCAGTGGCAATCAGCGCGCGCTGCATGTGCTGCAACTGTTGCTGCTGCCGCTGCTGCTGTGGCTGGCAAGAAAAAGTCGCGACGCGATTCGCGCGGGCGTCATGAGCGAAACCGCCGCCGGTGTGCTGGGCCGGCCCTTGTCCACCTGGTTGCTGCTATCGATGCTGGGCGTGCTGGCCCTGGAGCCCGACGCACCGTTGATGGTGCAGCAGGTAGCGCTGGTGCTGGCCGCCGTGCCGGTGCTGCGCCTGCTGCCGCCGTCCGCACGACGCCAGCTGGACCAATGGCCGCACGTAATCACCGCACTGTTCCTGGCCGAGCGCCTGGGCTTTCTGTTCCTGGCCAACACGCTGTTCTACCGCCTGTCCACCGTGGCGCTGACCGCGCTGGCGCTGGCCGCCATCCTGTGGCTCCTGCACCGCACCCGCCGTCAGGTCCACCCTGCCGCCTCGGCACGGCTGGCGTCCATCTTGCGCGCCATCGCCTGGGGCGCCGCCGCCTTGCTGGGCGTGTCGCTGGTCGCAAACCTGTTCGGCAATGTGTCGCTGGCCGAAATGCTGACCAGCGCGGTGATCGGCTGCGGCTACTTCGGGCTGGTGCTTTATGCCGGCGTGACGGTCATCACCACCCTGCTGCAATTGCTGCTGACCCGGCAAGGCATCTCGCGCTTCCGGCTGGCGCGCGAACACGCGCCGCCGTTGGTGCAGTTGCTGATCCGCCTCTTGACCGCAACGGCCGCGGTGGGTTGGGCCGTCTACGCCATGGACCGCTTTCGCATCCTGCGCGCCACCTATGCATTCGTTACCGAAGTGCTGTCCTACACGCTGACCATCGGCGAAGTTTCCATCAGCCTGGGCAACGTGCTGCTGTTTTTTATTTCGGTGATCATCGCCTTCTGGGCGGCGCGCACCATCCGCCTGATCCTGCGCGACGAAGTGCTGACCCGCATGGCCTTGCCGCGTGGCGTGAGCAACAGCGTTGCGTCGCTGTCGTACTACCTGGTGCTGCTGCTGGGCCTGGGCATTGCGCTGTCGGCGGCGGGCTTCCAGACCAGCCAGCTGACCATCGTCTTCGGCGCGCTGGGCGTGGGCATCGGCTTTGGCTTGCAAGGCGTGGTGAACAACTTCGTATCGGGCCTGATTCTGATGTTCGAGCGGCCGATCCAACCGGGCGATGTGGTAGAGATCAGCGGCACGTCCGGCCAGGTGCGCGACATTGGCATGCGCGCCACGCGCATCAAGACATTCGAAGGCGCCGACGTGATCGTGCCCAACGGCACGCTGCTGTCGGACAAGCTGACTAACTGGACCATGCTGGACCGCAGCCGCCGCATTGAAGCCAGCATCGGCCTGGCCTACGGCACCGACCCTCGCCAGGCGATCGCGCTGCTTGATGCCGTCGCCCGCGAAACGCCCGGCATCGTTGCCGACCCCGCGCCCACGGTACTGTTCATGGGCATCGGCGCCAGCACGCTGGACTTCAGTGTGCGCGCGTGGACGTACGATTTCGACCGCTGGATCGACATCCGCAGCGACCTGTTGACGCGCCTGTACGACGCGCTGCGCCAGGCCGGCATCGAAATCGCCTTCCCGCAGCGCGATCTGCATCTGAGGACGGTCTCGGAGGAAGCGGGCGCGGCGTTGGCGCGTGCAGGCGCACCCGTCGCATCGGCGGCAGCCGAATCGGCGTCCGCTGCCTCTACTGCCTCTGCTGCCTCTACTGCCACTACTCGCACTACTCGCGCCCCTTCCGCCCCTTCCGCCACCCACGAGCCTTCAGAACCCCGCCCCCCGCCGCGCTAAATCGGCATCGCCGTCTTCACCAGTTCCACCCAGTAATGCGCGCCCAGCGGCAGAATGTCGTCGTTGAAATCGTAGTACGGGTTATGCACAGGCGGGTTTTCAACGCCTGGCCGCCCGGCGCCGACAAACACGTACGCGCCCGGGCGCTGTTGCAGCATATACGCGAAATCTTCCGAGCCCATGCGCGGCGTGCAAGCCGCATCAACCTTGTCCGCGCCCACCACGCGCGCCGCCGCACGGACCGCCAGCTGCACCTCGGCTTCCGTGTTCACGCACGCCGGATAGCCGCGAAACACCTGCACATCGATACGGGCGCCGGAACTCACCGCCACGCCCGCGCACACTTCACGCAGGCGGCGTTCGGCCAAGTCGCGCGTGGCGGCGGTCAACGTGCGGCAACTGCCGCGCAACATGACGCTGTTGGGCACCACGTTCCAGGTATCGCCGGCATGAATCTCCGTGATGCTTAGCGCCAACGCGTCGGTGGGCTTCACATTGCGGCTGACGATGGCCTGCATGGCGGTAACCAGCTGCGCGGCCGCCACAATGGGATCAATGCCATGCTCGGGTTGCGCCGCATGGCAGCCCTTGCCGGTGACGTTGATTTCATACGTGTCGCAATTCGCCATCACCGTGCCCACCCGCGTGGACACGGTGCCGAACGGCAGATTGGGCGAGTTGTGCAGCGCGTACACCGCGTCGCAGGGAAAAAGGTCGAACAAGCCGTCCTGCACCATGGCCAGCCCGCCGCCCGCGTGTTCCTCGGCCGGCTGGAAGATCAGGTGCAGCGTGCCACGCCATTCCGGGTCCACGGCCAGGTGGTGCGCAGCGCCAAGCAGCATGGCCGTATGCCCGTCGTGGCCGCAGCCGTGCATCTTGCCGGCAATGGTCGACCGGTGCGAGACGTCGCCCAGTTCCTGCATGTCCAGCGCGTCCATGTCGGCGCGCAGCCCGATCACCGGCCCCGCGCCCCGCGCCAGCGTACCGACCACGCCGGTCTTGCCCAAGCCCCGATGCACCACGGCACCCGCGCGCTCCAATTCGCGCGCCACCACGTCGGCCGTGCGGAATTCACAGAAGGCGGTTTCGGGATGGGCGTGCAGGTCGCGACGCCATTCGCGCATGTTGCGCAGCAGTTCCGGACTGATGGGCGATGGGACGTTAGCCATGTTGCGGTCTCTCCGTAGGCAGGCTTGGGGGAAATACGGCTATCGACTATAGACAGGCGCGGGTACAAAGCCGATAGCAATGATTGCGTCTTATCGATGCGGTTTTTGCAACGATGCAACCCGGCCGAATACGCGGGGTGCGTCTTTCTTGGAAGCCCGTCATGGAAACCAATCATGGATGATGTCCTGGAGTTCAAACGGACGCTCTGCTTGCTGCAAGTGATAGAAACCGGCACGTTGCGCGCCGCCGCCGATCAGCTCAATACCGATCCGTCCGCCATCAGTCGCGCCATCGCCCGGTTGGAGGCAGACACCGGGCTGGCGCTGCTGGAACGCCGTGGGCGCGGCGTGGTGCCTACCGACGCCGGCCGCCTGGTGGCGCTGTTCGCCCGCCGTCAGCAGGACCTGAACGAATCCTTCCAGGCCGAAGTCAACAACCTGAAAAGCGCAACGCGTGGCCACGTGGAACTGGCGCTGGGCGAAGGCTTTGTCGACATGGTGCTGGAGCCCGTGCTGCTGTCCTTCGTGCGCAAGCACCCCGACATCACCTACAGCATCCACGTGGCCGGCACTAACGAGACCGTGCGTTGCCTGGTGCAAGAGCGCGTACAGATTGCGCTGGCCTTTCAGCCGCCCAACGATGTGCGCTTGCGGTCGCACTATTCGCGCGCCGCGCCGATGCGCGTGCACGTGCACAAAGACCACCCGCTGGCGCGGTCGCGCCGTGCGTTGCGCTTAGCCGACCTGGCGCCCTACGGGTGGGCCGCCATGGACGAATCGTTTGGCGTGCGCCAACACATCCAGGCGGCCGAGCTGGACGAAAACGTCAAGCTCAAGCCCGCGCTGCTGACCAACTCTTTCAAGATCCTGTGGGAATTCGCCAGCCAGGGGCTGGGCTATGTGGTGAACCCGCTGTCCGTGCCGCTCAAGGGCGCGCAGTTTCGCCAGATGGTGTCGCTGCCGCTGGCCAACCCCATCCTGAACAACAGCCGCACGCACGTCATCAGCCTGGCCGGCCGGCATCTGCCGCCCGCCACGGCCAGCATGCTGCGCCACATCCTGAAGACCTTTCCCGCCCTGGAGTCCCGCCGCACCTAGGCCGGCCGCACCTAGGCCGGCCGCACCTGAGCCGGCCGCGCCTCAGCCGGCCACTTCCATCGATGCAAAAATCACAATGATCGGACCTCCCGCCAGTCATTGATGCGAACAATCGCCGCTGCCTAGACTGCATACGGCAGACCGGACAACCGGCTGCGCGCCAACTGAAATGACAAGGGAGAAGCAGCATGCGTTGGAATCTACCGGCCCGGATGGCCGCCGTTTGCCTTGCCGCTTGTGCCATGACGCCGCTGGCCCATGCGGACTATCCGGCCAAGAAGCCGCTGAGCCTGGTGGTGCCGTATCCGGCGGGCGGCGCCAGCGATGCGTCCGCGCGCCAGTTTGGCGTACACATCGCGCACGCGCTCGGGCAACAGGTGGTGGTGGAAAACGTGGGCGGCGGCGCGGGCATGCTGGGCGCGCGCCGCGTGTTGACCAGCGCGCCGGACGGCTACACGTTCTTGCACGGGTCGCCTAACGAGGTCATCCTCAGCCCGTTCCTGAACGCCGCCGCGCACTACAAGCCCGAAGACTTCCGGCTGACGCAGCCCATCAGCGAAGCCACCATCGTGTTGCTCGCGCGCGCGGACCTGCCGGTCAATACCGTGGATGAATTCATTGCCTACGCCAAGCGACCGGGCGCCAGCCCCCTGACCTTCGGCAGTGTGGGCGTCGGTTCGCTCTATCACATCATGACGGAATACCTGGGCCGGCGCGTGGGCGCGGAATTCCTGCACGTGCCCTATCGCGGCGCGGCGCCCGCGCTGCAAGACCTGATCGGACGCCAGGTCGATTTTGCGGTACTGCCCTACCAGCAAGCGATGGAGGGCATGGCCGCGCAACAGCAGTTGAAGATCCTGACCAGCTTTTCTGACACGCTGCCCGCTGCGCTGGCCAAGCTGCCGCTGATATCGCAAAGCAAGACCATCCCCGATTTCGTCTACACGATCGCGGGCGGTTACTACGTGCGCCAGGACACGCCCGCCGCCGAAGTGGACACCTTGCGTCGTGCCGTGGGCTATGCGCTGGAACAGCCCGACCTGCGCGCCCGCATGGAAGCCGAGGGGCGCCGCTTATTGGCGCCGATGAGCCAGCCCGACGCAGACGCCTACGCCACCGCTCAGGTCGCCAAGTACCGCCAGATGATCCAGACGCTGGGCCTCAAGCCGATGTAGCCACCGGCACCGTCAACGTGTTCTTCACCTGGCTCATCACCACCAGCGTCGAGAAGCGCTTGACGTTCGGGTTGCCCCAGAAGTGGCGCTGGGCGAAGTCGTCGTATTCGGCCATGTCGGCCATGGTCAGCGTCAGCACGAAGTCGACTTCGCCCGTTACCGCCAGGCACTGCATGACCTCGGGCGCGCCGTGCATGGCGCGCTTGAAGAGGTCGAGCTTGTCGGCGCGTTCGCTCTCCAGCGACACCAGCACCACCATCATGATGGCGCGCCCCACGGCGGCCGGGTCCACCACGGACACATCGGCCGTCACTACCTTGGATTCGCGCAGCCGCTTCATGCGGCGCAGGCAGGATACCGGCGACAGGTTCACGCGTTCGGCGACGTCCTGGCTGGTGCGCTGGTTGTCTTCCTGCAAGCTTTGCAGGATTTGAAGATCAAAATCGTCTAGTTCCATTGGGGTCTCGGAACGGGGGGAGGTCGGAAACGCGGTGGCGGCTTCGGCTGGCGGGCCGGACTACAGGCCGGATAACGGCCCGGGCTGTGGGCGGGCTGCGGGCCAAGGTCCGGGTTGATTCCGGGCTTGCGCAGATTCTAATCCTGGGCGCGAACAGGTCCGGCCCCAATTCGACCGGAAACTTCATTTGGCCGCCGCCGGACGCAGGAAAAAATCAGCGGGCGTGCGTACACTGAGAGCCCTCCGTCCCCGGTGCCCTGCCGTGGGACACGCCAATCAGCCGCCGTTGCAATGCCGTCGCTCCAGCTTTTTCTGCTTTTTCTTGCCGCCGACGCGGCGCTTAAACTCACGCCCGGCCCGGACATGGCGTTGACGCTGTCGCGCGGCATGACGCAAGGCTTTCGCCCGGCCTTGCACAGCGTGCTGGGCAACGTGGCGGCCGGTTTCATCCAGGTGCCCGCCGTGGTGCTGGGCCTGGCGTCGGTGCTGCAAGCCTTTCCGACGCTGTTCGTGGCGATCAAGGCAGCGGGCGGTTTGTATCTGGGTTACTTGGGTATCAAGGCGATGATCCGCTGCGCGCAGGCGGCCGACGTGTCCTTGTCGGCGCGGCCGGGCGATGCGCGCGATGCGTTCTGGCAGGGCTTCATGACGAACCTGCTGAACCCGAAGGTGCTGCTGTTCATGATCGCCTTCCTGCCGCAGTTCACCTCGCCGGAAAACGGCCCCGTGTGGGTGCAGATGATGGTGCTGGGCATCACCATGAAAGTACTCAGCCTGCCTTACGGCAGCTGCTTTGCCTACGGCGCGTCGCGCATTCGTGGTTGGGTCGGGCGTAACCCCTGGTTCTTGCGCATGCAGCAAGGCTTGCTGGGCGCCGTGATGCTGGGCCTGGCGCTGTATGTGCTTTACTCCACGGCCGCCACGCTGGCGCCTTGAACCTTCGTTTTTCGTTGCGCGTCCGCGCGTTCCTGCATTGAGCGTTACCTAGCACCCATGACCGCCGCCACCTTGAACACCGGGCACAACGCCACGGGCTCGACCCTGCTTCCCACCCTGTCGCTGATCGGCGCGATGGCGTCGCTGTGCATCGGCACGTCGTTCGCCAAGTCCTTGTTTCCCCAGGTGGGCGCGCAGGGCACGACCGCCTATCGCATCGTTATCGGCGCCATCATCCTGATTGCGTTCTGGCGACCGTGGCGCTTCGCGTTGACCCGGCAAAACGCAGCGAAGATCGCGCTGTACGGCGTGACGCTGGCCTGCATGAACCTGCTGTTCTACATGGCGCTGCGCACGTTGCCGCTGGGCATCGCCATCGCCATTGAATTCACCGGCCCGCTGACATTGGCCGTGCTGATGTCGCGGCGGGCGATTGATTTTGTGTGGATCGGCTGCGCGCTGGCAGGGCTGGTGCTGTTGATTCCCACCGGCCAGTCGCTGCACGACCTGGACCCGACCGGCATTGCCTACGCGCTGGCCGCCGCCGTGTGCTGGGCGCTATACATCGTCTTCGGAAAAATGGCCGGCAACGTGCATGGCGGCCAGGCGACGTCACTGGGTTTGCTGGCGGCCACGATGGTGGCCTTGCCGGTGGGCGTCGCGCATGCGGGCATGGCCTTGCTGGACCCCAAGCTGATTCTGGCGGGCATCGGCGTGGGCATTTTGTCCAGCGCGCTGCCCTACTCGCTGGAAATGATCGCGCTGCGGCGCCTGCCGCAAAAGACGTTTGGCGTGCTGCTCAGCATGGAGCCGGCCATGGGCGCGCTGGCCGGCGTGATCGTGCTGAACGAACACTTGTCGCAAACCCAATGGCTGGCAATTGCCGGCATCGTCATTGCGTCGGCGGGTTGCGCGGCCACGGCGCAGCGCGGCAAGAAGCGCCGCGCCAGGGTGCGCGACTAAGCGCCCCAGGCGCGGCTGATGCCGCGCTATTCCGCCGAAATGCCCTTGTGCCGGATCACCGCGCCCCAGCGTTCGTTTTCCGCGCGCGCATAGTCGGCAAAGGCTTGCGGCGTGCTGCCCGTGGGTTCCATGCCCTGCAAAGTCAGTTGTTTGACCACGTCGGGCGACTTCAACGCGGCCACGATGGCCTGGCTGAGCTTATCGACGATGGGTGCGGGCGTGCCGGCCGGCGCCACCACGCCTTGCCAGGCCGCCGCCTCGAACGTGTGCCCGCCCACTTCCGCAAAAGTCGGCACATCGGGTAACTGGGCTGAGCGCTGCGCGGCCGGCACCGCGATGGCGCGCAGCTTGCCGGCCTGGATCAACGGCCGCGCGGCGGCCAGGTCGGCCATCATCATCGGCACCACGCCCGACGCCACGTCCTGCAAGGCGGGCGGCGTGCCCTTGTACGGAATTGCCGTGGCGCGTCCGCCGATGGATTCCAGGAACAGCTCCATGGCCAGGTGATGCGGGCTGCCCACGCCCAGCGAGGCATAGCTGCCCGGCTTGTCGCTGCGCAGGTAGCGCATGACGGCGGGCATGTCTGACAGGTCGGAAGTGGGCGAGGTCACCAGCACGATCGGCAGGGACACCAGCGTGGACACCGGGGTCAGGTTGCGGGCGGGGTCATAGGGCAGGTTCTTGTATAGCCAGGGGTTCAAGGCCAGCGTGCTCATGCCTGCGGTCATCAAGGTGTAGCCGTCGGGCGCGGCGCGCGCGGTCTCTTGCGCGGCGACGATGGTGGCGGCACCCGGCCGGTTCTCGACCACGACCGTCTGCCCCAGCGATTCGCCCACGTGCCTGGCGACGATACGCGTGGCGATATCGCTGCCGCCGCCCGCGCTGAACGGCACCAGCCAGCGGATGGGATGGTCGGGGAATTCGCCCGCCGAAGCGCCGCTGCATGCAAGGCTGAACCATGCAGCGGCGCTGGTCAGCGCCACGGCCCGCCACGTGCGCGGCAAGATGCTTGTCATCATGTCCCGGCCTCCTCGACCTTGGTTTGCGTTTATTTTGCTTAACATATTAACTATTTTCGGCACGACCGCAAGCCCGGCGTTTCGGGCGGCAATGCGGGGGGGGGAATGAGGGCAGAAGAAGGCGACAGGGGGACAGGGGGACAGGGACAGCGCGGTGTTCAGCCGCGCGTTGCGATTAGCCGCGCGCCGCGTTCAGCCAGCGCAAGCCCGCCGACGTGTGGCCCGCCGGGCGGTACTCGCAGCCGATCCAGCCGCTGTAGTCCAGTTCGCGCAGCACGTTGAATACCCAGCCGTAATCAAGCTCGCCGCGATCCGGTTCGTGGCGGTGCGGCACACCCGCGATCTGCACGTGGCCCACGCGGCCCGTGGGCAGGTACTCATGCAGTTTGGTGGTGACGTCGCCTTCGACGATCTGGCAGTGGTACAGGTCCATCTGCACTTTCAGGTTCGACGCGTTCACGGCCTGCACGATGGCGTGGGCCTCGCTCTGGCGGTTCAGGATGTAGCCCGGGATGTCGCGCGTGTTGATGGGTTCGATCAGCAACGTGACACCCGCCGATCGCGCCTGGCGCGCCGCCCAATCCAGATTTTCGCGGTAGCAATCCAGCAGCGATTCGCGCGGCACGCCGTCGGGCGCCAGCCCCGCCATGACGTGCACATTAGAGCAAGACAGCGTCGTCGCATACGACAAGGCATGTTCAATCCCTGCCTGGAATTCCGCCTGCCGCCCGGGCAATGCCGCCAGCCCGCGTTCACCGCGCGAGGTCACGCCCGGCGGTGCATTGAACAGCACTTGCGACACGCCCACCGCGTCCATCCGTTCCCGCACAAAGGCGGCGGGTTCGGCGTACGGAAACATGCATTCGACCCCCGTGAAGCCATCCGACGCGGCGGCGGCATAACGGTCCAGGAACGGATATTCCTGATACATCATGGATAGGTTGGCGGCGAATTTCAGCATGGCGGTGGCCTGGGGTTCCAGCGGGAATTCCGGACGGGAATTCCGGCAACTTAGCACACCGCCGGCCGGTTTCGTGCAATCAATTGGCACGCGGGAACCACGCGAAGTGATGCGCGCGATCCCCGCGTGGTGTGCCGCACTGCATCAATACGTCATGCGCACGCCCAGCATCACACTGCGACCCGGCAGCGGCGCCACCGAGGAAATGAACGACGCGTGGTTGTAGGCCAGCTTGTTCAAGAGGTTGGTGCCGCGCACATAGACTTCGTAGCCCGTGTCGCCATAGCGGCCGCGATAGGCCACTACGGCGTTGACCATGTTGTAGCCCGGCGTGCTGTCTTCGTACGACGCGATGTCCTTCTGCGAGAACACGCGCGCGTATTCCACGCCGCCCGACCACTGTTGCCACTTCACATTCCCGCGCACGCCGGCGCGTGCCGCCGGAATGCGCGGCAGGTTGCCGTCGCCGCCCGTCAGCTTGCCGCGCACGTAGTCGCCGAACACGGCGGCCGAGAACACAGGCGTGAACTGGTGCCGCAGCTCGCCTTCCACGCCGGTAAACTCCGCGTCGCGTTGCGTGTACTCGATCAGGCGAAAGTCTTCGTAGCGGTCCAGCGTGTTGGCATAGATATAGTTCTTCACGCGGTTGTGGAACACGCTGGCGGAAAACGTGGTGTCGCCGGCATGCTTGCGCAACGTCAGGTCGATGTTGTGGGACGTTTCGCGCCCCAGGTCCGCGTTGCCCAGTTCATACGTATTAGTGGCAAGGTGCACGCCATCGGCGTACAGCTCTTGCGCGTTGGGCAAGCGTTGCGAACGGGACAACGACAGCGCCACGGAATACTGCGGCGCAAAGTCCCAGATTGCCGCTGCCGACAGGGACGTGCCGGACAGGCTGCTGCGCGGCGCGCCGCCTTCGGGCGAAATGCGTTGCCAGTCCTGCCGCGCGCCCACTTCGAAGCGCCAGTCGTTCAGCTGGTATTCCTCAAGCACGAACAAACCGTTTGATCGCGTGCGGCTGCGGGGCAGGAAGGCTTCTTCGCCCTCTGCGCTGAAGTCGCTATACGCGTTCTGCATGCCAATCACTCCACGCCAGCCGGCGATGGGCTTGTGCTGCAATTCCACGCGCAGGTCATAGCCCTTGTTCTTGAAACGCGTGCCGACTTCGCCGCCTTCGATCTCGTCGTGCTGATAGTCCGTCAAGCCACCGCGCACACGGATTTTCTCGAAGCCGGCGAAGGGGTCCTGGTATTCGGCGCGCAGGTCCAGGCGGTTGCTGCGCAGCTTCACGTACGGCACGCCGCCATGTTCGTGATCGTGGTCGTGGTCGTGGCCTTCTTCTTCGTGGTCGTGATCGTCGTGTCCGCCACAATGCAAATGCGTGCCGTGGGGGTGGCAGCCTTCGTATTCATGGTTGTGGCCGGGCAAGCCGTACTTGCTTTCCAGATGCGTGAACGCCAGGCCGACGTAGCCGCGCGGCGTAATCCACGACATGCCGACGGAGCCTTGCGCGGATTCGCTGTACGAGCCTTCCAGCTTGCCGCCCGGCCAGTCGGGCACGTCGTAGTCGCTGGTGCGGCGCTTCATCCCTTCGACGCGCACGGCAAACTGGCCCTCGCCCGCGGTGATGCCGACGGCGCCCGCACGTTCCTTCGTGCCGGTTGCGCCGCGCAGTTCCGCTTCGGCTTCGACGCCCTTTTCCGGCACGGCGGTCGGCACTTTTTTGTCGACCACGTTGACCACGCCGCCAATCGCGCCACCGCCGTACAGCAAGGTGGCCGGCCCGCGCAGCACTTCAATGCGCTCGGCCAGCAGCGGTTCCACGGTGACGGCGTGATCCGGCGAGATGCTGGATGCGTCCATCACTTCGGACCCATCGGACAGCACCTTCACGCGCGGCGCGGTCTGGCCGCGAATCACCGGGCGGCTGGCGCCGCCGCCAAATGTGTCGCTGTTCACGCCGGGCAGGTTCTTCAGCGTTTCGCCCAGCGTACCGGTGCGCTGCTCAATCAATGCGTCGCCTTCCAGCACGGACGCCGGCAGCGTGGTGCTGTTCAGGTCCAGACCCAGTGGATTGGCCGACACGGTAATGGGCGCCAACGTCTTGGCGCGGTTGACGTCCGCATCGCTCTCGGCCTGCGCCACCGGCGCGATCAGCATCAACGAACACACCAACGGTTTCAGGCTTCCCCGGCGCGGCCCGCGCGCCTTTGCTGCCACCCGGCCTGCCTTCTTGAACCCCAGCTTCTTGCCTTTCATCTACGTTCTCTCGGATGTTATATCATTACAAACGGCGGACGAATGATATAACATTTCAGAATCAATGCGATGAAGTTTTGGGGGGCTTGACCACCATCTCCCTGGTTCCCGCGACCCGCCCCACGCGATAAAGCCGTGGACGCCGGCGCAACTTGGCCACCTTCTGCTCAATCTCATCAAGCAAGCGAAGCGCAGCCGCCGGGCTGTCGTCCGATAGGTATTCAACAATCGCCAGCAGGTCTTCGCGAGCCGTCTGGCGCCATTCAAGAACCGGCACGATGCTTCTTTTTGCTGACCAAGGCACGCGCCTGGGCCATCACCTCCTGGTGGGAAACCGCTGGACGCGTATCGACGAGCGCCTCCTGGACCTTTTCGCGAAAACACAGAGTATTCTCGACATCACGAGACCCTGCACGCGATGCGCGCCGGTTGTTCGGACGCCAGGCGTCAACGGGTTCTCATCCCACCAGGAGACTCCCGATGATTCCCAAGAACACCATTTGCCTTTGGTTCGACGGCACCGCGCTGGAGGCGGCGCGGTTCTATGCGCAGACGTTTCCCGATAGCTCGGTGGACGCGGTGCATCATGCGCCGTCCGACTACCCGTCGGGCAAGGAAGGCGAAGTGCTGACCGTGCAATTCACCGTGATGGGCATCCCGTGCCTGGGCCTGAATGGCGGGCCGGCGTTTCAGCACAACGAGTCTTTTTCGTTTCAGGTGGCGACCGACGACCAGGAAGAAACCGACCGCTATTGGAATGCCATCGTCGGCAATGGCGGGCGGGAAAGCGAGTGCGGCTGGTGCAAGGACAAGTGGGGCTTGTCCTGGCAGATCACGCCGCGTGTGTTGACCGAGGCCTACACGGGCGCGGACCGCGCCGCCGCCAAGCGCGTGTTCGAAGCGATGATGACGATGGGCAAGATCGACGTCGCCCGGATCGAGGCGGCGCGGCGGGGATGATTGCGGCAAGCGCGGCGACGGGCGGGCCGGGCGCCCGGCCCCGCCGCCACATCATCCGCCCCATCAACCCGCCTTGAATTCCTTGTTCCAGAATTCCAGGATGTCGGCCTTGCGTTCGGTCAGGCCCTTCAAATCGTACGCGTGCAGCAGCTTGACTTCGGCATCGGTGAAGCCGACGCGCTTCAGGTTCTCGGGCAGTGTCGCGTTGGTCACCGTGGGCGCGTAGCCCATTTTTTCGGCGAAACCGATCTGGCCTTGCGGGTCCAGCATGGCGTTCAGGTATTCCCATGCCGCGTCCTTGTTGCGGCTGTTCTTGGCCACGCCAGCTTCGAACGACACCGGCACCGAGCCTTCCTTCGGGATCACGAAACCCAGCGGCAGGCCGCTGTCCTTCCACTGCAATGCGCGCGCCTTCCACATGCAGGCGATGGCGATTTCGCCGGACTTGAATGCGGACGCCACCGCCTCGTTGGACGGATAGATGCGCGGCGCATTGGGCTTGAGCTTGGCCAGGAAGCGCTTGCCGCCGTCAAACGTCTTCGTGTCCCCACCCGCGCCCAGGCCGACGAAGACCGAGTTGTACAGGTACAGAATGTCCGAGAAACCCACCTGCCCTTTCCACTTCGGGTCCAGCAGCACTTGCAGCGAGTCCGGCGGCGTCGGGAATTTCTCGGTGTTGTACACCAGCGTCATCGCGCTGAAGATGTGCGGAATCGAATACGGCGTTTTCAGCGCGGCAATCGCGTGCGCCAGGTTTGGCAGCTTCTTGACGTCGATGGGCTCCAGCGTGCCGGAACGTTCGGCGTCATACATATCGACTTCGCCTAGCAGGGCCACGTCCATGCTGCCGCGCCGCGAATTCTTTTCCGCGCGCAACTTGGTCACGCGGCCCACGGCGTTGCCCGTGTCGTACACCACCTTCACGCCTTGCTTGTCGACGATGGGGTTGATGATCTGCTGAAGCAGGTTTTGGTAATCGCCGCCCCACGTGCCCACGACCAGGTCTTTTTCGGCGGCGTGCGCCATGCTGGGCACCCAGCCCAACGCGGGGGCCAGGGCCAGGCCCGAGGCGGTCTTGATAAAGCCACGGCGAGTCAGGTTTTTCTCTTGCATAACAACCTCGTATCGAAGGGGAACAGACGACTTGCTACGGTGGCGCGCAAGCGGCTGTGCCCGCCCGCGCGCCTTGGGTTTTCAAACCGGTCAGACCAGCATCTGGACCGGCGCATCGGGTGCCAGCGCCTGGATTTCGGCCGCGTCGATGTCGCGCGCGATGACGATGATGGCATCGCGTGCATCGGGCTGACGCGTCAGCCGTTGCGGCGCACTGAAGGTCGTGCCTACCGACTGGATCAGGATGGGCTCGGCGCATTCCGTCACGCGCACTACGGCCTTGAGCCGCAAGAGCCGTTCGCCGCACAAGCCGGCCAGGTTATCCAGCCATTCGGAAAAATCGGTCCAGCTCATGCCGTCCCGCGCAAGCGCTGCCATCACGCGGATGCGCGGGTGCGCGGCATTGGCGCCGGCGCCGCCCGCGATCAGCATGCGCGCGGCCAGCCCGGCCAAGTCGGCGACGCCTTGCGACAGCGCAAAGGCGGCTTGCACGGCGCTCCGGCGGTCGGGGTCGGCAATGACATCGGCCAGCGGGTTCAGCGCGGCGGCGCGCGCGGCGCGGCCGGCAAGCTCGGATGCCGGCAGCAGATCGGTCTTGGTCAGCACGATGCGGTGCGCAGCGCCAAACTGCGCCATGGCCTCATCCATCTGGGCCACCGTATCAGGGTCGCGCGCGCAATCGTCGGTGCACACCACCGTCAGCCGCAAGCCCCGGCTGGCCAGTTCCGGGTCGGCCAGCGACGCAATGATCGGGCCGGGCCGCGACAGCCCGCTGCATTCCAGGATCACGCGTTGCAACGGGCCTTCGCCCTCGGGGCGCGGCGCGTCCAGCAACGCCGACAAGGTATAGACCAGGTCGCTGCGCAACGAGCAACACACGCAGCCATTGGCCATCAGCGTCATCGGCACGTTGTCGCTGTCGTTGGCAACGATGGCGCCGTCCACGCCGATTTCACCTGCCTCGTTGACGATGACGCCGGTGTCGCGGGACGCCGGATCGCGCAGGTAATCCACCAGCAGCGTGGTCTTGCCGCTGCCCAGGAAACCGCACAACAGGAACAGGTCGACGGCCATGTCAGCCTGCCTCGTCCGCGCTGTCGCAAGGCGAACCCGACGGCGCGCCGCCAAACGGCGGGCGTTCGCCATCCACGTCTTCCGCCCAGCTGTCCTTGACCATCTTGCGCACGTCGGCCAGCAGTTCGGCGGTGTCGTACACCACGCCGGATTTGATGGTGGTGCGCAGGCAGCGCTGCCATTCGACCTTGGCCGTCTCGTCGTTCAGGCGCATGGCGCCGGTGCCGAACAGCAGCTTGAAATCGGTCAGCGGATTCTGATCATGGATCAGCAGATCGGCGCGCTTTTGCACATCGATCGACCCGGTGTCGTCATCGATGCCCAGCAACGCGGCGCTTTGCGAGGTGGCGGCGCGCAGCACTTCAATGGGATGAAAGCCGGCTTCCTGAAGCAGTTCCAGTTCGCGCACGAAGCCAAAGCCGTAGATCTGGAAGATGAAACCGGAATCGCTGCCCGCGCACACACGCCCGCCCAGGTTCTTGTATTCGTTGATGAACTGCATCCACAGCCGGTAGTTCTGCTTCCACTCGATTTCGTTGGTGGTGCTCCAGCGATACCAGTAGGCGCCATGCCCGCCGCGCTGCGGCTGGAAGTACTTCCACACTGCCTTCCAGGTGTAGTCGTCGTGCCAGTCCGCGCGGCGCGCGCGCATCAGGTCGCGGTTGGCGTCGTAGATATTGAAGGTCGGCACGAAGGTGTGGCCAAGCTCCAGGAACTGGTCCATCACCTGCCGCCACTTGGCCGAGCCTGGCTGCGCGGCCTGCATGAAGGTCTGGCCGGCGACGGCAAAGCGGTAGTACTCGTCGCTGTAGTTGTAGTCCGTGGGAAACGACTGCACGACGCGGTCTTCGAACAGCGCTTCGGGCAGGCCGTAATAGTGTTCGGAGCTGGTCAGCCCCCAGCGCGCGGACTTCAATGCGTTCACACGGGTCACGGCCATCTGCGCGTGGTGGCAGCCCGAGCGCAGGCCCAGTTGCGCGGCTTCGTCCAGCGCGGCTTCCATGATGGCGGGCGGCGCGCCAAAGAACTTGATGCCGTCCGCACCGCGCGCGGCCAGCTTGCGCACCCATTCGCGGCCCTGCTCAGGCGTGTGGATGGTTTTGACGCGGTCGTTTACGGCGGGAAACACGCTGTGCACCACCATGCGCGGCGCGGCGATCTTGTTGGCGGCGGACAGTTCGCGCTGCTCCATCGTCCAGCCCAGCCCGCCCATCGCGCCCATTTCGCGCACCGTGGTCACGCCATGCGCCAGCCACAGCTTGTAGATGTAGTCGGCGGGCGGAACGATGCCGCTCATGGCGTGATACGGCGTGCCGATGTGCGCGTGTGCGTCCACAAAGCCAGGCGTGACGAACTTGCCGTGGCAATCGATTTCGTGGTCGCCCGGCCCAGGGCGGCGCTTGGGGTCGATGGCCTTGTGCGGCGTGCCCACGTTGACCAGCGCGGTGATGCGGTCGTTTTCGATCACGATGTCGACCGGCCCCCAGGGCGGCGCGCCGGTGCCGTCGATGATGGTTGCGCCCCGCAGGATCAGCCGGGGAAACGGCCCCAGGCCACGGTCGCGCGACACCGGCGCGGAAGGCGGATGCCAGCCCTTGGCCGCGTTGACGTCGCGGGATTCTTCGCCGACTTCCGATTGCGAAAACGTGGGATCGCTCATGGCGCTTACACCCCCAGTCCGTTGTGTTCGATTTCGCCGCCCTTCATGATGAGCGCGATGTGCTCGCCCTGCCCCAACAGGCAGGACAAGTCCCGATATGGGTTGCCGTCCACCAGCAGCACATCGGCCAGCGCGCCCGGCTGGATGCGGCCAAGCTGGCCCACCTGGTTCAACACTTCGGCTGCCGTGGTGGTGGCGCACTGAATCACTTCCTGGGTAGAAAGCACTTCGTTGCGGATACGGAATTCGTCGCTTTGCAGGCGTTGCGAGGGGCCCAGCAGATCCGAGCCATAGCCGATTTTCACGCCCGCCTTCTTGTAGATTTCCAGCGAGTGCAGGCCGGCGGTGCGCACGGTGGCAATCTTGGCAACCGAGTCCGCCGGCAGGCCATAGTCGGCGCCTTCGTTGGCCAGCGCTTCGTAGGTCACCAGCGTGGGCACCACGAAGGCACCCTTCTCGGCCATGAAGCGTGCCACGCGCTCATCCACCAGGTTGCCGTGCTCGATGGTGCGCACGCCGTTGCGCACGGCGCGTTCGATGGCATCAGCGGTGTAGGAATGCGCCATCACATACGTCTGGCGGCTGGCGGCTTCGTCGACGATGACGCGGATTTCTTCTTCCGAATAACCGAAGGACGCAATGGGATCGGTGGGCGATGCGACGCCGCCCGAGGCCATCATCTTGATCTGGTCCGCGCCCATCTGAAGTTCCTGGCGCACGGCCTTGCGCACGTCGTCGATGCCGTCGGCCACACGGCCGATGTCCCCCGCCCGAAAGCAGCAGCCGCAAAAGCTCATGGGGCGCAGGTGGTCCGAACGCGGGCGCGGGTCGCCGTGGCCGCCCGTCTGGCTGATGGCGCGGCCCGAGATGAACAGGCGCGGCCCCTTGACCGTGCCTTCGTTGACGGCGCACTTCAGGCCCCAGCCCGCGCCGCCCGCATCGCGCACCGTGGTGAAGCCGCGGCGCAGCATCGCCGCCATGATGGGCACCGCGCGCATCATCACCAGCGCATCGGGCAGCACGCCCTGCGTGCTCAGGTTCAACTGCGTGGCCAGCACGTGCACGTGCAGGTCGATCAGGCCGGGCATCAGCGTGCGGCCAGCCGCGTCGATCACCTGCGCCGAGGCGCTGGTGATGGGCTTGTCCGACACTTCCTTGATGACGCCGTCCTCGACCAGCACATGGTGGCCTTCCAGCAATTCGGCCTGCAAGGGATCAAGCAGGTTCGCGTTCTTGAACAATACGGATGCCATGAAATTTCCTTGTTGTGATTCGGGCTCAAGACGCCATGGTCTTGATGTAGCGCCGATGGATCAGCCAGTTCGATATCAGTGCGATGACCAGCGTGCCGCAGACCAGGATGACGGCCAGCGCGGCGCCGAACGGCCAGTTCGAGGCGCGGGTGATCTGGTCGTACAGCGCGGGCGCCATCATCGTTAGGCCCGAGCCGCCCAGCAGCACCGGCGTGGCGTAGGCGTTCATGCAAAGAATAAAGACCAGCATCGTGCCCGCCGCCACGCCCGGCGCGGCAATCGGCAACACGATGCGGCGAAACGTCGTGAAGAAGTTGGCGCCGACATTGCGCGCCGCCTCTTCCACGGACAGGTCCATGCCTTCAAGCACGCTTTGCAATGTCAGGATCAGGTACGGCATGACCACGGCCGTGGTGCCGATGACCACCGCCGTGGGCGTGTACATCAGCGTGATGGGCTTGTCGATCACGCCCAGGCCCTGCAACACCGCGTTGACCACGCCGGCGTTGCCCAGCGCCACCATCCAGCCGGCCGCGCGCACCACGTTGCCCACCATCAGCGGGAACACCAGCAGAATCACAAACAGGCTTTTGTACCGGCTTTGCGTGCGCGCCAGAAAATACGCCACGGGAAAGCCCAGCACCAGGGCCAGCACCGTGCACAGTGCCGCCACCCACAAGGTGGTGAAGAAGATGTCGCGGTAGTAAGGGTCGCCAAAGAACTTGGCGTAGTTTTCGAAGGTGAAGGCGGTTTGCATCAGCTCCGCCGGATCGAAATGGTTGAAGCTGTAGCGGGCCAGTTGCAGGATGGGCACCAGGATGATCACCAGCACCACCAGCGATGCGGGAAAGGCCAGCCCGGGCCCCAGCCAGCGGCTGGGCCGGCCGTCTACGGTTGCGGTCGTCATGGCGGCTCCTATTGCGTGAAGGCCACGCAGTCTTCCGGCTCGAAGCACGCGTACACGCGCGAGCCGGTTGCCGGTTGCGCGCGGCCCGCGCCGCCATTGACGATCTGGCTGATCATGCGGTTGCCGCCTTCCAGCTGCACGCGCACTTCCAGAACCGACCCCAGGTACAGCGAAGATTCCACCACGCCCGCCAGCGCGTTGCCGCCCAGGGGCTGCTCGGCCAGGCGCACCCGCTCGGGCCGCACGCCCACATGCGTGGCGCCGGCGCCGTCCGGCGTGGCGATGCGCTGGCCTGCATCGGTATGGAACTGGTTGTCGGCCTGGCCGCGCCCCGTGAACACGTTCATCTTGCCCAGGAAGTCGGCCACGAAAAGATTCGCCGGACGCTCGTACAGCGTGGCGGGCGCGCCCACCTGCTGCACGATGCCGTCATGCATGATGGCCATGCGGTCGGCAATGGCCAGCGCCTCTTCCTGATCGTGCGTGACGAATACCGTGGTCAGGCCCAAGCGCTGCTGCAACGATCGAATTTCCTCGCGCACTTCCAGCCGCAGCTTGGCATCCAGGTTGGACAGCGGCTCGTCCAGCAGAAACACCTTGGGTTCGATAGCCAGCGCGCGGGCAATCGCCACGCGCTGCTGCTGTCCGCCCGACAATTGGCGCGGATAGCGGTCGCGCAATTCCGTCATGCGCACCATGTCCAGCACGCGGCGGATCTTGGCGTCGCGGTCGGCCTTGGGCACCTTGTGCATCTCCAGCCCGAAGGCCACATTTTCGGCCACCGTCATGTGGGGAAACAGCGCGTAGCGCTGGAACACCATGCCGGTATCGCGCTTGTGCACGGGCAAACGGGTGACGTCGGTATCGCCGATGCGGATGCGTCCGGCCGTCGGCGTAATGAAGCCGGCAATCATGCGCAGCGTGGTGGTCTTGCCGCAGCCGCTGGGCCCCAGGAACGTGACGAGTTCGCCTTCGGCGATCTCCAGGGAAAAGTCGGACACCGCCACCGCCGCGCCGAACTGCTTGCGGATATTCTCGATTGAGACCTTCGCCATTTCTTACACCACCTGACTGAGTTTCACATAGCGGTCGGTCACAAGCATGATGATGCCCAACAGCAGGATTTGCACCGAAGCCACCGAAGCGATGGTCGGGTCCAGATTGAATTCCAGGTACTGCATGATGGCGATCGGCAACGTGGTGCGCCCCGGGCCCACCAGCGATAGCGACAGCTCCAGGTTTTCAAACGACACCACGAAGCTGAATAGCGCCGCCGCCACGATGGACGGGCGCAGCATGGGCAGGGTCACGCGCATGAAGGCCTTGGGCGCGCTGGCGCCCAGGTTGCGCGCCGCTTCCTCGATTGAGCCATCCAGCCCCGCCATGCCGGCGGTGACCAGGCGCACCGTCCACGGAATCGTCAGGCAGACGTGCGCGATGACCAGGCCGCCGAAGGTGCCGATGATGTCCTGGTCCAGCATTTCCTCGGCGCGCAGATAGAACAGGTAGATGCCCACGCCCGCCACGATGCCGGGGATCAGCAGCGGCGACAGCAGCAAGGTGTTGATGCCCTTGCTGCCCTGGAAGCGGTAGCGCGCAATGCCGACCGCGGCCAGCACGCCCATCACCACGCCGATGGCGGCGGCCACCAGGGACACTTGCAGGCTGAACAGGAAGCCGTTGGCGAACGCGGGATTTTCCCAGGCCTTGACGTACCAGGACAGCGTGTAGCCGGACGGGGGGAAGTAGAGAATGGCGTCCTTGAAAAAGCTCAGCCAGACCACCAGCACGATGGGGCAGAGCATGAACGCATACATCAGTACGACGAAAACTCGATGCAGCCACGTTGCCCAGGGGATCACGCGTATGGGCTTGACCCGGGCGGCCGTGACGGCCGAGTTCAAAGGAGGCGCGCTATGCAAATCCTGTTTCCTTGTCAGCGAGGTGCCGGCTCGGTTTAAAACTCCTCCGCATGGAACTCTTCGGTTCTCTCGGTTAACCGAAGCATATCGATGGGTTGCTGCGCCGTTCAACTAGGGATTACCCAACATTGCGCGCCCGACGCCGCATCGACGCGGGTAATTCCCGACGCGCGCGGCGCGAGCAGGTGCAACCCGTCTCGGTGTGAAAACAGGGGCAGGTGCAACCCGGGGTTTCCATGAGAATGACGGTGCCGAGGCCTCGGCACCGTCCGTCATGCGCTGGCGCAGCGGCGCACCGGCGTGTCAGCGCCTCAGCGCGCCGCCTCCAGCCCGCACAGCGCTTGCAGCACCGCCACGCGGCTTTGCCCCAGCACCATGCCGTGCCAGTCATAGGCGTGGCAATAGAACGCGTCCTGCGTGGCTTGCAGGATGTCGCGGCGCAGCGCGGCCGGGGCATCCGGGTTGGCGCGCAGCCAGTTGCGCCCGCGCAGCGCCAGCACGATGTCGTCAAAGGGCACCGTCCCGTATTCCAGCGCCATCAGCGTGGGCGACGACTGCGGGCAGGCCTGATAGATCAAGCTGGCCAGATGACCGGTGATGTCCACGGAAGCCGATGTCCCCTGAAACGGCACGGCAATGTCCAGGCCCCACCACTGCCGCGCCCGCGCCACTTCGGCGTCATCGCGGCGGCCGGCGTAGATTTTTTCGCCATGGCCGCGCGGCCCCAGGCCGGTGTGCACATCGATCCAACCAATATGTGCATAGGGGCTGGCATGCGTTTGCAGGATGCGGCGCAGGTTGGATAGCGAGGCCGCCGGCGCCGCGCCGCCGTAGAACAAGCCGTCGGGGTGCGTGTACTGGCCACGCGACACGGCTTGCGCAAAGGCGGCCTGCCCATGTTCGGCGACGTAACGCGCCAGATCGCGCTGGTTGTCGTCGGACGGCGGCCATTGCGTGGGCAGCAGCAGCGGATGCAGCGCGCCGTAGCCGGCGTTGACCGGCAGCGGCGCGCCGTCAAAGGGTTGCGCATTGCGATTCAAATCGACGTTGCCTTCGTCGGTACGCGCCATCCACGAATACCCGTACGGGTTTACCGCGTGCACCAGCAGCAAGGCCACGCCCGCCTGGCGCGCCCGCTTGAGCATCGGCGCGTCGTCCATCAGCGAGAACTGGCAGCCCGCCCCGCAAAAGCCTTCGACGCCATGCGTGGCGGACGTCATGATCAACAGGCGCTTGGCGTCGGGCGCGCCGATCAGCGCAACGTCGGTGGCCAAGGCTTCGCCCTCGCTGCCCACCGCCTCGATCGGGTAGGACGCGACGGACGCGCCCAGGCGCTCGGCATCCGCCAGAAAGCGCTCGCGCGATTCGGCGTAGCTGCGGGGAAAGTAGCTTGTACTGCTGGGCATCATGCCTCCTGAGTGTCGATTGCATGGCCGGTGCGGTCCTGAATCCAGAACAGCACCACGGTGGAAAGCGTGACGGTCACCATCAAATACCAGGCGGGCGCCATGGGGTTGCCGGTGACATGCAGCAGCCAGGTCACGAAGAACTGCGCAAAGCCGCCAAAGACCGAGATGCCCAGACCATACACGACGGACATGCCGGTGGTGCGCACGGCCTTGGGAAACAGCTCGGGCAGCATCGTGATGACGGGCGCGGTCTGCAAGGCCAGCAACACGGCCAGCAGCGCAATCACCGTCATCAGCCGCGCCGTGCTGGGCGCGGACACCAGCCATTCAAAGCACGGAAGCAAGGCGCACACCGTGGCGGCGCGCGACCAGAAGATGACCTTCTTGCGCCCCACGCGATCCGCCAGCATGCCGACAAACGGGGCGATCAAAAAGCCGATGGCGCCCAGCACCACGCTGGCAAACAGCGTGGACGTGGCGGGCAGGCCCAGCTGCTTGTTGGCGTAGGCGGGCATGTAAAAGCCGATGATCTGCGCGCACACCATGCCGCCGATGACAAGCAGGATGCCCTTGACGACCAGCGCCTTGTGCTCGGTGAACACGCGGCGCAGCGGTTGATGGGACGGCGCGGTGGAGGCCGCCGGGGTGACGCGCGAGTCGGCCGCCGTGGCCGGGGAATGCGCGGCGGGGGTGGTATGCCCCCCCTGCACCGCCTGGCGGGCGTGATTCCCCGGAGACGATTCCGGCGCCTCCAGCGTTTCTTCCAGGTTGCGGCGGATGTAGGCGCCCACCGGTACGGTCAGGATGCCGATGACGAACGGCACGCGCCAGCCCCACGCCTGCATCTGTTCGGGGCTAAGCGCGGCGGTCAAGAGCGCCACCGTCAGCGCGCCCAGCATCACGCCCAGCGACTGGCTGCCGAACTGCCAGCTGGAATAAAAGCCGCGCTGGTTGGCCGGCGCGTGTTCCACCAGCAAGGTGGTGGACGCGCCCACCTCGCCACCGGCGGCAAAACCCTGGATCAGCCGCGCCAGCACCATCAGCACCGGCCCGGCCACGCCCATCTGCGCATAGGTGGGCGCGGCGGCGATCAGCGCGCAACCCAGCCCCATCAGCCACAGCGTCAGCGTCATGGCGGCGCGGCGGCCGTGGCGGTCGGCGTACGACCCGATCAGCATGCCGCCCACGGGCCGCATCAGGAAGCCCACGCCGAAGGTGGCGGTGGTCAACAGCAACTGGCCGTAGCCAGAGGCAGCCGGAAAGAACAGCGGCCCGATGACCAGCATCAGGAACGTGAAAACGGTGAAGTCGAAGAACTCCAGCGCGTTGCCGATGGTGGTGCCGGCAATGACGCGCCGACGCATCGTCGATGAATGCAGATGCTGCCGGCCGGAATCGGCGGCGATGGCGATAGACATGATTTCCCCTTGATGTCCGTTGCCGGGGCGATGGTCCGCGTCACGCGGCGCGCGTCACGCATTGACCGCGCCGTGTTGGGCTGATGGCCGCCGGGCGTCATGTCCCGGTCGCTTTGCCTGCCCCGTCCGCGTGAATATACGGATGGCGGACGATAAGGAAAAGACAGTATTTTTGTTCCAGTGAAAGCTTTTTGTTATAGCCCCGCCCATCCCGGCCCCGTCACCACTCCTTCCCCCCGCCATCCCCACGCCATGAATCTTCGCCAATTGCGCGCCTTTGTCCTGATCGCCGAGCACGGCAGCATCCGCGCGGCGGCGCGCGCCTTGTTCGTGACGCAGCCCGCCGCCACCCGCAGCCTGCGCGAGCTTGAACAAAGCGTGGGCGCCGAACTGGTGCGCCGCAGCGCGCGCGGCGTTGAACTGACCCCGTACGGCGACGCGCTGTACAAGCGCGCCGTCGTGATCCTGCAAGAAGCGCGGCGCGCGCAGGAAGAGATCGGGCAGATGCGCGACGGCGAAGGCGGCAGCTTGAACCTGGCCATCAGTTCGGCCGCGCTGACGGTGCTGCCCGCCGCGCTGTCGGCGTTCCGGGCGCGCATGCCGCGCGTATCGGTGGCGTTCAATGAAGTGGCGCCGCCCTTCAGCCACGAACAACTGGAATCGGGCCGCTACGATTTCCTGGTGCAAACGGAATACGACGGCGACATCGACGACGGCTTTGCCCGCACGACACTGTTCACGCTGCCGCTGGCGGTGGGCGCGCGAGCCGGGCATCCGCTGCGCCACGCCCGCACCTTGGCCGATCTGCACGAGGCCCTGTGGCTGCTGCCCGGCAACATCCAGGCGCCGGCCAACCTGCTGCGGCTGGCTTTCGCAACGCAACAACTGCCTGCGCCGCGCGATGTGATTCCGTGCCAGTCCATCGCGGTGGCCCTGGCCATCATCGCGGACAGCGACGCGCTGGGTATCTTCGTGCGCAATCTGTTCGACCACCGGTTGCTGCCTCGCGACGTGCGCATGGTGCCGCTGTTGCACGAACTGCCGGCCGCGCGGGTGTCGATCCTGACGCGCGCCGACTCGCCGCCCACGCCCGCCGCGCGCTGCTTCATCGACTGCCTGCACGAGGCCCACGCCCAGCACCGCCCACCCCGCCGATAGCGTCGGTAGCGCCGGTCTACCGGTTATCATTGCCGCCGGGCCTCGCCACGCGCTGCTGTCAACGTCAAAGTCAACATCAACGTCAGCGTCAACACGCGACAGACGTCCGACATCGCCATCCGCGACCGGCGTCGTTGCCCCGCACCCGCCTTACTCCTGCCCTTGATACCCATGGTGTTCCCCCGCCTTCCTTCCCAGCCCACGCTGACCGACACGGTCACCAAGCGCCTGCTCGCCGAAATCGACGAAGGCCGCGTGCCGCCGGGCGAAAAACTGCCTACCGAAGCGGCGCTGGCCGAGCAGTTCGGCGTCAGCCGCACCGTCATCCGCGAAGCGGTGTCGCGCCTGCGGCAGGACGGTATTGTTGAAGCGCGGCAAGGCAGCGGCGTCTTCGTTACCGGCCTGACGGGTAACCGGGCGCTGCGGATCGATGCGACGGAACTCACCTCACTGGACGCGGTGCTGCACATCGTGGACCTGCGGCGCGCGCTGGAAACCGAAATCGCGGCGCAGGCCGCCGCCATGCGCAAGAAGCGCGACATGGCGGATATCGACAACGCGCTGGCCGCCATTTCGCAGGCGGTGGCGGACGGCGGCGACGGCGTCAAGCAAGACGTGGCCTTTCATCGCAGCATCGCGCGCGCCACGGGCAACCCGTATTTTCTGACCACGCTGGCCTTTGTCAGCCAGTTTCTGGAAGCCGCCACGCGCGTCACGCGCGGCAACGAAGCGCGCCACGCCGACCTGATGCGAGACGTGCTGCAAGAGCACGTCGCCATCGTCGAGGCCATCCGCCGGCAAGACGTGGAAGGCGCGCGCGAAGCCGCGCGCATCCACATGGTCAACGCGGCCAAGCGACTTAGCCGGGCGCACCGCTGACCTGCAAGCGGCGCCCGCCGGTGCCGATGCCAAAGCGCTGCGCCACCAGCCCCATCGCAACAATCGCGCCCGCCAGCAACGACGTATAGGCCACTTCGTTGCGGTATGTGCCTTCGACCACCATGGTGATCAACGCGGCGATGATGCACACGATGACGGCATAGGTCAGCCACGGAAACAACCACATCTTGAACGTCAGTTCCACGCCTTGCGCCTGCAAGCGATAGCGCATGCGCAGCTGCGACAGCGCAATCGCCAGGTACACGAACAGCGCGATGGTGCCGGTGGCCTGCATCAGCACGTCGTACAGATCCATCTTGGACGTCGCCATCATCCAGATCGCCACGAAGGCGAACACGCTGGACACCAGTACGCCGACATAAGGCGTGCCGGTGCGCCGGCCAGTCACCTGCATGATGCGGTGCGCATCACCGCGACGCGACAGCGAATACAGCATGCGCGACGCGGTATACAAGGCCGAATTGAAGCAGCTGCACACCGAGGTCAACACGATGAAGTTGACGATGGCCTGCGCATGCGGCACGCCCAGCCGGCTCAGCGCCACGTTGTAGCTGCCGTGCGTGGGCTGCGACAGCAGCGGGTCGTTGTACGGCACCAGGCACACGATGATGAAGATGGAGCCGACATAGAACAGGCAGATCCGCCACACCACCGAGCGCGTGGTCTTGATGATCTCGCGCGCGGGGTCGGCGGATTCGGCGGCGGCCACCGTCACGATTTCCGCGCCGATGAACGCGAACATCACACCCAGCATGGCCACCACCACCGACTTGATGCCATTGGGCATGAAACCTTGCGCCGTCAGTTGCGACACGCCGCGCGCCTCGCCCCAGGGCCACAGGTGCACCACCGCCAGGCTGCCGATCACCAGGAACGCCACGATGGCAATCACCTTGATCAGCGCGAACCAGAACTCGAATTCACCGTAGTTCCGCACGTTCATGAAGTTCACGATGATGAGCGACACCGTGATGAAAAGCGCGTAGCCCCAATCCGGCACCTGCGGAAACCAGCCATGCAGGATCTGCCCGGCGACGTAAGCTTCCCAGCCCATCAGGAACGCCCAGAAATACCAATACAACCAGCCGATGGTGAAGCCTGCCCAGCGCCCGATGGCGCGGTCGGCGTAGGTGGAAAACGAACCCGTGTCCGGCTGCGCCACGGCCATTTCCCCCAGCATGCGCATCGCCAGGATGACCAGGATGCCGCCGCCCAGGTACGCCAGGATGACGGCGGGGCCGGCCAGCGCGATCTGCTTGCCCGAACCGACGAACAGCGCCGCCCCGATGACCCCGGCGATGGACATCATCGTCAGGTGCCGTGATTTCAAGCCGCCTTTCAGCGCGTTGTTCTGTTTGCTGGCCACTGCCTGCCCTCCTGCTTGTGTGTATGGCTGAATCGGCGTCAGCGAAACGCCTTGATGAAGAAGTCGCGCGATCCAAAGTTGCCTGACTTCAGCGCGATGCTGACGTCTTCATTCGCCACGGGCGAATGACCGGCGCACCACGGCACGCCCGGGTCGATCTGCGTGCCGATGGTGATCTGCGCAAGCTCCAGCGCCTGGACCACGGCGCCCGAGGTTTCACCGCCCGCGACGATCAGTTGGCGCACGCCGCGCTCCACCAGGCCAACCGCGATGCGCGCAATGGCCGCCTCGATCATCTCGCCCGCGCGCGCCACGCCCAGCGCGCCTTGCGCGGCTTTCACCGCATCCGGTTGCGCGGTGGAATACACCAGCACCGGGCCGTCCTGCATGCGCGGGGCGGCCCATGCCAGCACCTGCTCCACCACGTCTTCGCCCGATGCCAGCTTCATTGGGTCCAACGCCATCGCGGGCCGCCCGCTTTCAATGAACGCGGCTACCTGCGCATTGGTGGCGGTAGAGCAGCTGCCCGCCACCACGGCTTGCAAGCCGGGCGCGCGCACGTCCACGGCCACGGTACTGGGCGCCAGGCCCCAGTTGCCGGGCAGGCCGATGGCCACGCCAGAGCCTGCCGTCACCAGCGGCATGTCGCGCAGCGCGGGCCCCAGGGTCAGCAGGTCGTCGTTGGACACGGCATCCACGATGGCGATCTCAACGCCCTCTTGCTGCAAGGCCTGGATGCGCGCGCGGATGGCATCCGCGCCCGCCGCCACCACGCTGTAATCGATCAGCCCGACCTTGCGCGAGGTTTGCGCCTGCAACACGCGCGCGAGGTTGGGGTCGGTCATCGGCGTCAGCGGATGATGCTGCATGCCCGATTCGTTCAGCAGCACGTCGCCCGCGAACAGATAGCCCTTGAAGACGGTGCGCTTGTTGTCGGGAAACGCGGGCGTGGCGATGGTGAACGGCGTGCCCAGCTGCGTCATCAGCGCGTCCGTGACCGGGCCGATGTTGCCCTGCGGCGTGCTGTCGAACGTAGAGCAGTACTTGAAATAGATCTGCTGGGCGCCCTGCTGCTGCAACCAGTGCAGCGCGGCCAGCGATTGCGCCACGGCCTCATCGGCCGGCAGCGTGCGGGTTTTCAACGCCACGACCACGGCGTCCGCATCGGCGCGTAAAGGCTCACCCGGCACGCCGATGGTCTGCACGGTGCGCATGCCGGCGCGCACCAGGTTGTTGGCCAGGTCGGTGGCGCCCGTGAAGTCGTCGGCGATGCAGCCAAGCTTGATCTTGATACTCATGTTGCCTCCGGCAAGGTGATGCCCGGAAAAATTTTGATGACGGCGCTGTCGTCCTCGCGGCCATGCCCGGCGGTGGACGCCTGCATGAACATCTGATGCGCGGTGGAAGCCAGCGGCAGCGGAAACTTGCTGTGCCGCGCGGTGTCCAGCACCAGGCCCAGGTCCTTCACGAAGATGTCCACGGCCGACAAAGGCGTGTAGTCGCCGGCCAGTACATGCGGCATGCGGTTCTCGAACATCCAGCTGTTGCCCGCGCTATGCGTGATGACCTCGTACAGCGCATCGGCGTCCACGCCTTCGCGCAGACCCAGCGCCATCGCTTCGGCCGCCGCCGCGATGTGCACGCCGGCCAGCAACTGGTTGATGATCTTGACCTTGCTGCCCGCGCCCGCGCGGTCGCCCAGCCGATAGACTTTGCCGGCCATGGATTCCAGCACCGCGCCGCAGGCGTCGTAGGCGGCGTTGGCGCCTGCCGTCATCATCGTCATCTGGCCGGCGGCGGCCTTGGCGGCGCCACCGGAAATCGGCGCGTCCAGGTACAGGACGCCCTGCTCGGCCAGGCGTGCTTCCAGCGCGATGGACCAGTTGGGGTCCACGGTGGAACACATCACGAAGACGGCGCCGGGCCGCAAGGCGGTGGCGATGCCACCGTCGCCATACAGCACCGATTCGGTTTGCGCGGCGTTGACCACCACGCTGATGATGATGTCGCAGGCGGCTGCCATGTCGGCCAACGTGGCGCAGGCCACGCCGCCATCAGCGGCAAAGGCTGCGGCCGCTTCGGAACGGATGTCGTACACGTGCACATCGTGGCCGGCGCGGCGCAGGCTTTGGGCGATGCCCGCGCCCATGGCGCCCAGGCCGATGACGCCGACGCGGCGGGGAGTGGATTGCGGAAGGCTCATGGCAGGTTCGTCCGGAATGTCGTAAGAATGGCGCCGCGTATCAACGCGGCAAGTCGTCGGCCACGTAGGCGCGGACGATGTCGGCAAAGCTGTTGTCGCCCTTCAAGCCCAGGCGGCTGGCGCGCGTGGTGTCCCAGCGGCCGGGCCAGCTGCCCACGATGCGTTCAACGCGTTCTTCCGGGCGCCACGTGATGCGGTCGGCGACGTCATCGCCCGCGACCTCGCGCAGCGCTTGTTCCATGTCGGCCACCGTGACGGACACGCCCGGCAGGTTGATGGGCGCGCGGTCGGCCACGGCGTCAGCCGAAAGCTCGCATCCGGCGATCAAGGCCTGGATGGCGGCACGCGGCGACAACAGCCACAGACGTGTGTCGGCGCCCACGGGGCAGACGGCGGTTTCGCCGTTAAGTGGCTCGCGGATGATGCCGCTGGCAAAGGACGATGCCGCGGCGTTGGGGCGGCCCGGGCGCACGCTGATGGTGGGCAGACGCAGCACGCGCCCGTCAACAAAACCACGCCGCGTGTAGTCGGCCAGCAGCAGTTCGGCAATGGCCTTTTGCGTGCCGTAGGACGACTGCGGGTTCAACGCGGTGTCGTCGCGCACGGTGTCGGGCAAGTCGCCGCCGTACACGGCTACCGAACTGGTGAAGATGACGCGCGGCTGGTGACCCAGCGCGCGGCACACTTCCAGCAAGGCGCGCGAGGCGTCCAGGTTGATGCGCATTCCCAAGTCGAAATCGGCCTCGGCCTGCCCGCTGACGATGGCCGCCAGATGGAAGACGGCGCGCGTGTCGGTGTCGATGGCCTGGCGCAGCACGGCCGGGTCGGCAATGTCGCCGACTTGCGAGTGCACGCGCGGGTCAGTGAACGCATCGGTCTTGACGACGTCCAGCAGGTCGATGCGGGTGATGGCTTGCGGGCCGTTGGCGTCCAGCGTCAGCGTGCCCTGCTCCAGCAGTTTGCGAGCCAGCCGCTGGCCCAGGAATCCGGCGCCGCCGGTGATCAGGATTTTCATGATGCGATCTCGGTGATGTGCAATTCGGTGGTAAGCAACGTGATGTTGATCAACGCAGCCTTGTACGACTCAGCGCCGGGCAAGATAGGGTTGCGCCCAGCCCAGGCCCGCGCGCGTGCCCGCTTTGGGCCGGTATTCGCAGCCGATCCAGCCCGTATAGCCCAGCGCGTCGATGCGATCGAACAGGTAGGGATAGTTCAGTTCGCCCACGTCGGGCTCGTGGCGGTCAGGCACGCCGGCAATCTGGATGTGGCCGATGCCGGCCATGTCGCGCTCCAGCTTCTTGGCGATGTCGCCTTCGACGATCTGGCAGTGATAGCAATCGAATTGCACTTTCAAGTTGTCGGCGCCGACTTCCTTGCAGATGGCTTGGGCGTCGTCTTGCCGGTTCAGGAAGAAGCCAGGGATGTCGCGCGTGTTGATGGGTTCGATCACCACCGTGATGCCGGCCGTTGCCGCAATGCGCGCGGCGTGGGCCAGGTTCTTCACGTACACCTCGCGATGCGCCGCGCGGTCCTGCTCCGGTCGAATCAGCCCGGCCATGACGTGCAGGCTGCGGTTGCCCAGTTGCGCCGCATATTCCAGCGCCTGGTCCAGACCGCGCAGGAATTCATCTTCGCGCCCCGGCAAGGATGCAATGCCGCGCTCGCCCGCAGCCCAGTCGCCCGGCGGCGCGTTGAACAAGGCCTGCGTCAAGCCGTAATCGCGCAACCGCGCCTGGATATCGGCGGCGGCGCAGTCGTAGGGAAACAGAAACTCCACCCCTTGAAAACCATCGCTTGCGGCGGCCGCAAAGCGATCCAGGAACGGATGCTCGGTGTACATCATGGTCAGGTTGGCGGCCAGGCGCGGCATGGCGAGTCCTTTGTTCAATAACGTTTATCTACGCGGCAATAACGCGTTAGCGGTTGACCAGCTTGGCGGGCGTGAACCACACCGCGATGGCGCCGATGACCAGCACGGCAGCCAGCACGTACATGCCGGACGCCGTGGAGTTCGTCAGGTCTTTCAGGTAGCCGATCATGTAGGGGCTGGCGAACCCGGCCAGGTTGCCCACGGAGTTGACGATGGCAATGCCCGCCGCCGCCGCGGTGCCCGACAGGAAGGCAGTGGGCAACGACCAGAACAACGGCGCGCAGGTCAGCACGCCCGCGGCGGCCAGCGACAGGCAGATCAGCGACACCACGGTGTTGTCGGCAAAGGATGCGGCGGCGGTAAAGCCGATGGCGCCCGCCAGCGCCGGCACGATCAAGTGCCAGCGGCGTTCGCGACGCTTGTCCGCCGAATGGCCCAGCAGGTTCATCACGATGATGGCGCAGATAAACGGAATGGCCGACAGCAGGCCGATGTTCAGTGCCCCGGTGACGCCGGTGGACTTGATCAGCGTGGGCATCCAGAACGTCAGGCCGTATTGCCCCGCGACGAAGGCGAAATAGATCAGGCACATCCACCACACGCGCTTGTCGCCGAACACCGCGCGCAACGAGTGCTTTTGCGTGCCGGTCTGCTTCTGATCCTGTTCGATCTCGCGCGTCAGCAGCTGCTTTTCGTCTGGCGTCAGCCACTTGGCGCTGGCGATGCCGTTGTCCAGGTACATGATGGTGACCACGCCGATCAGCAGCGCGGGAATGGCTTCAATCAGGAACATCCACTGCCAGCCCTGCAAGCCGTGCGTGCCGTGAAAGGCTTCCATGATCCAGCCCGACAGCGGGTTGCCGAAGATGCCGGCCACGGGGATGGCGGACATGAACAGCGCGATGATCTTGGCGCGGCGATGCGCCGGGTACCAGTAGGTCAGGTACAGGATCACGCCGGGATAGAAGCCCGCTTCGGCCAGGCCCAGCAGGAAGCGCAGGATGTAGAAGCCCGTGGGCGTTTCCACAAACATGAACATGCCGGACAGGATGCCCCACGTGATCATGATGCGCGCGATCCAGATGCGCGCGCCCAGGCGATGCATCAGCAGGTTGCTGGGCACTTCAAACAGGAAGTAGCCAATGAAGAACACGCCCGCGCCCAGCCCGAACACGGTTTCGCTAAAGCCCAGGTCTTGCGACATCTGCAACTTTGCAAAGCCGACGTTGACGCGGTCCAGGTAGGCAATGACATAGCACAGCATCAGAAACGGCACGAGCCGCCAGAACACCTTGGCGTAGGCGCGCGCGGTTTCGCGGGATTCAGGTTGGGATGCCGAAGCGGCAGCGGGGTTGGCGCCGGACGCCAGTTCCATCGGGGGCATGAAAAGTCTCCAGGAGAATGCGCCGCACCGGTCCGCGCCAAGGCGGCCAGGCGACTTTATTTGCGGTTGATGGGCTTAGATGCGCGCGCCGAACGCTGTGCGCAATTCTTCGATGGCGTCGGCAGACAAGGGCGTGGGACGCGGCTGGCTCATCAGCCACAGGCGCGCGGTTTCTTCCAGCTCTTCCAGCGCATACGAGGCATGCGCCACCGAGCGTTCCCACACCACCGGCCCCAGCCGTTCGAACAGCGCGCCGCGCACCTGGCCGGCCACGGCTTCGACCTCGGCCGCGGCTTGCGGGTCGCCGGGGCGGCGATACGCGATCAGCGGAATGCGGCCCACCTTCATCACTTGGTAGGGCGTGATAGGCGGCAGCACTTCGTCGGTTTTCCAAACCCCGGCCAGCGTCAGCGCGACCAGATGCGTGGAATGCGTGTGGATGATGCCGCGCGATTCGGGGCTGGCGCGATAGATGCCCTGGTGCAGCACCAGCGTCTTGGACGGCTTGGCGCCCGACACCCAGTTGCCGTCCAGGTCGACCTTGGCCAGTTCGGCGGGGTCCAACCGGCCCAGGCAGGCGTCGGTGGGCGTGATCAGCCAGCCGTCGTCCAGCCGCGCGCTGATGTTGCCGGCGGCGCCGACCGTGTAGCCGCGCTGGTAAAGGCTGGCCCCGACGACGCAGATTTCTTCGCGGATGCGGGCTTCGTCAGTCATGAAAAACCCCTGGAAAGCAGGGGCGAACAGGCGCTGGAACGCAATGGGAAGGTGATGGCCAGGACGGCATGATGACTTGTCTCATGAATATAAGTTATCGGGTCATCATACAAATTTAGGATCGCAAACCCTACCGGGTAAACCCTAGGCGAAAGAAAAAAGGCCCGGACGATGCCCGGGCCTTGTCGGCGTTTTGAGTGTTGCCGGGTAGCGCTTATTCCAGCACGCGCCCCTTGGTTTCCGGCAGCAGCAGCGCCGTCACGATCACCACCGCATAAGCGCCGGTGGCGAAGGCGCCAATGGCCCAACCCAGCCCGTGCGTCTGGCTGAGAAAACCAACCAGGCTGGGAAACAAGGCGCCGATGCCGCGCCCGAAGTTGTACGCAAACCCCTGTCCCGATGCGCGCACGCCGGACGGGAACAGTTCGGTCAGGTAGGCGCCGATACCGCTGAAAATGCCCGATGCGGCAAAGCCCAGCGGAAAGCCCAGGAACAGCATCTGGTGATCGGTCAACGGCAACTGCGTGTAGGCGTAGACGCTGATGGTGGACAGCACCGAGAAGATCAGCAGATTGGCGCGTCGGCCCAGCCGGTCGGCCAGATAGGCGCCGGCGATGTAGCCGCAGAACGACCCCAGGATGATGACCATGAGGTAGCCGCCCGTGTTCAGCACCGACAATTGCCGCTCGACTTTCAGGTAGGTGGGCAACCACGTCGTAATGGCGTAATAGCCGCCCTGCACGCCCGTGCACAGGATGGCGGTGATGACGGTGGTCTTGATCAGCGCCGGCGAAAAGATCGTCCAGAACGAGGCGCGCTCCTGGCCGGCTTGCACCTTGGCCTGCGCGCGCTGGAACACCTCGGGTTCGGGCACGTTCTTGCGGATGTACAGCACCAGCAGCGCAGGCAGGACGCCGATCCAGAACAGGCTGCGCCACGCCCATTCCGAGGGCAGCACCGAGAACGCGACCGTGTACAGGATTGCTGCCGCACCCCAGCCCACCGCCCAGCCGCTTTGCACCGTGCCCACGGCCTTGCCGCGATGTTCGGCGCGCACGATTTCGCCCATCAGCACCGAGCCCACGGCCCATTCACCGCCAAAGCCCAGGCCCTGCAACGCGCGCAGCACGAACAACTGCTCGAAGTTCTGCGCGAAGCCGATGGCCACCGTGCAGGCCGAAAACCACAGGATCGTGTATTGCAGCACGCGCACGCGGCCGTAGCGGTCGGCCAGGATGCCGGCCAGCCAGCCGCCGATGGCGGAGAACAGCAGCGTCACGGTGCCCAACATGCCCGCCTGGCCCTTGTCGATGCCCCACAAGGTCATCAAGGTGGCGATCACAAACGTGAACACCATGAAGTCCAGCGCGTCGATGGCCCACCCGCCGAATGCGGCGATGAAGGTGCGGCGTTCGGTCTTGTTCAGCTCTCTATACCATTGCATGGCTTGTCTCTCGTGTTGTTGTTCTGGCGATGCGCGGCTATCGCGTCGGGGCGAACCCGTACAGGCGTTCGGGGTTGCTGACCAGGATGCGATGGCGCACGTCGGCGTCCGGCGCCCACAGCGCCAGCTGGTTGCGCAGGCGTCCCGTATTGACCATGCGGGTCTGGTGCACGTGCGGCCAGTCGCTGCCCCACAGCATGCGGTCGGGCGCGGCCTGGATCAGCGCCTGCGCCCACGGCGTCACGTCGCTGAAATCGTCAAAGCGTTCGCTGATGCGATACGCACCCGACAGCTTCACCCACCAGCCGTGGTCGCGCACCAGGTGATCCAGCGCCTGGAAGCCGGGGCTGCCCAGGCCATCGGCCACCGGCATGTGCCCCATGTGGTCCACCACGCCGGGCACCGGCAGCTTGCGCATGCGCGGCAGCAGCTCGGGCAATTGGCGCGCGTCCATCAGGAACTGCATGTGCCAGCCCAGATCGGCAATGCGATGCGCCAGTGTTTCCATGGCGTCAAAGCCGATGCCGCCGCCAAACAGCACATTGATGCGCAGGCCGCGCACGCCGGCCGCGTGCATGGCTTCCAGTTCGTGGTCGGTGACATCGGGCGACACGACGCCAATGCCGCGCAACGTGTCGGGGTGGCGGGACAGCACCTCAAGCATGTAGCGGTTGTCGGTGCCGTAGACGCTGATCTGCACCAGCACGCCGCGCGACATGCCGGTTTTTTGCAGCATGGCCAGGTAGGCCGATTCCGGCGCGGGCGGCGGCGTGTAGGTGCGCTCGGGCACCAAGGGGTAGGCCGCGGTGTCCGGGGCGACGACGTGCGCGTGCGTGTCGCAGGCGCCGGGCGGGATGTCGAAGGTGGCGGCGTCCATGTCGGGCAGCGGGGCCAGGCACAACGGCGGTTCGCCCGCCGCGATCGGGGTGGTGTTCAAAGTTGTCTCCTCAAATGGCCTGTGGCCTATTGAACGGACCATCGGAAGGTCCATCCGGTGGCCTTACAGCGAATACCGATATTCGCAGTTCAGCGTCGCCGTCAGCGCCGCCGGGGTCTGCGCCCCCGTGGCCGAGCGCGGCCGGGGCGCCTTCAACTTGGCCTGGAACTTGCCCGCCATGTCACCGCTGTCGCTGGTCTTTTCCACCGCCATGGTGGACGGCAGCGCGTAAAGCGTCAGCGCCGTGCCTGGCGAAGGCACCAGCAACAGGAACACGGACTGCGGAAAGTCCGACACCACATAGCTGCCCTGGGTCGTCGTGTCGTTAAGGGCGAGGGTGGCGTCGAAGTAGCTCAGCGTGATGTCCAGGTCTTCGGAGGACGGCGACGGAATCGTGCCCTTTACCGCGACCTTGCCGCTATCGGATACGCAAGACAGTTCGGCCGGCGCCGAGCCGGCGTGGGCGGCGCCGGCCAGCAGCAGGCAGGAGAAGAACGAAATCGCGCGGGCGTGCATGGGGCTTCCTTGCGGACGGTGAACGGAAAAATTTGCCGTTCAGTGTATGCCCAATCCCCCGCGTTTCAACCCCCGACGGCGCGGCAGAACGCCTGCGCGTCGCCGTCGATGATCACGCCCGACGGCAGGTAGCCTTCGCGCTGCCGCGTCGCGCGCAGTTGCTGCGCCAAGGCCGCATCGCCGCCCACCGCGTAGACAAAGACGCGCACCGATTGCGCCGCCGCGTCACGCAGCAATTGCGGGTTGGCGGCCAGCGTCATCGCGTCCACATGCACACCGACAGGCGCGCCCACCGTTTTGGCAAGATTGGCCAGCCACTGGCGGTTAAGCGAGGGCGCGGTGGCGCGTTGCGATACGTACTTGCCCAGCGGGTTCGCGCTGACGGCGTCCGCGTGGCGCGGGTCGAACACGATCAGGCCCAGATAGCCATCGGGGTCCGTGCCGCGCACGCAGCGCAGTGCCTCGGGAAACGCCGACGTGATCATCCAGTTGCCGTGCGGCAGCGCGGTCTTCATGCCGGCGACCAGCTTGCCCACCGGCGCGCAATCGCGGTAGACGACCTTGAGTTCGGCGTTGAAGGTCTTGGCCGGCTGCGTGGCCGCCACTTGCAGCGCATCGTCCAGGAACGGCGGCGGCTGTCCGCCGCCCTGCCCGGCCAGCTTGGCGCCGCGCCAATCCGCGCTGCTCAGTTGCAGCACGGCGCGGCGCCCGACGCCGGTGACCGACCTGCCGGTCAGCACATCGTGGTGCAACACCCAGCGGCCATCCTTCAGGCGCTGCATGTCGATTTCAACGCCGTCCCACTGGCCCGCATACGCCGCGCGGATGGACGCCAGCGAATTCTCCGGCAACGTCGGCGCGCCGCGATGCGCGTGCACCTGCATGCCCAGGCACGCGGCGCTGGCGCCCGACCAGGGCATGGCGGCGGCAAGCAGCGCCGCCATCCAACGTTTAGCCTGCATCGCCGTGATATCCATACTTGATGCCGCCCAGCAAGCCGGTGCGCACCGCTTCGTTGAAGGGATAGGTGTACGCCTGGCCCACCACCACCACGTGCGCCACGTTGGCCAGCACGCGGCGGCGCAGCGCCTGCCCCAGCGATTCATCATCGCGGCCGACCTCGGCGCGCGACATCTGCTGGAACAGTTCGCTTTGGGTTACGCTGTTCTGCATGAACGAAAACGCCGTCCATACACACACCAGCGTCAGCACCAGGGCCAGGCCGGCGGCGCGCGTCGCCGTGCGCCCGGGCTGCTGGCCGGCGGGTGTGCGCAGCCACACAAGCAGCTTGGCGATCAGATAAAGCAGCTTGGCAAAGTGGCCCACCGCGCCCAGCAGCGAACACAGCAACGCGACCGGCGGCACGATCGCCGCGCGCGCGGCGTCCTCGCCCAGCTTTTGATGCTGGCCGCCGCGCTGGAAGTCAGACGCGCTGGCGGAAAAGCGTGGCATCGCCTCGTCGACGGCGCGGTCCAGCATGCCGTCGTACAAGCGTTTGAAGCTGGCGGGATCGGTGTAGTTGGCGGCCACGTTCATGCTGGCCGGCACCATCAGCGTTTGGCGCAGCAGCTTTTGCACGCCGGGTCGCGCCACGAAATCCTCGTAGGACAGGCCGGGCGGAATGGCGTCGCCTTCCACATGCACGGTGCGGCTGCGCATGGTCTTCCAATACTGCTGGGCGACCGCCTCGTTGAACGTGGCGCGGTCGTGCGGCTGCCAATCGGCAGGCACCGGGATGCGCTTGCGCACATCTTGCGTGACGCGGCCCTGGTAGCGGGCGGGCACGCGTTCCGGCGTCCAGCCGCGCCGCGACAGGCTATTGCGGTAATCGGACCACGCGCGGTCCTGCTCGCGCGCCAGCCCGATGTCGGACGCAACCGGCACGCCGGCATATTTCTTCCAGCGGTCCGCCACCGACTGCATCACGCTGGTGTAGACCTGGTGATAGCCGCGGATGCCCGGCGCCGTCATGCGCACGTCGCGGCCGTCGAACGAAAACGTCTTCATCTGGCGTTGCAGGTCGCTGCGGATGACCTGGCGTTTCTTGGGCTCGACCTTTTCGTCCAGGTTGTCGATGTTGGACAGCAGCACCTGGAACACGGCCAGGAACGCCTTGCCCTCGGGCCGCGCATAGACGCCATCGTCCACCAGGCCATCCAGATGCAGGTCGCCCTGCACCAACGACCGCTGGAGCAGACCGGCGTTGGTGGCGACGCGGCGAAAGTCGGCATCGCGCGTGTCCACCAGCACGTTCACCAGCATCTTGATGGCGCCGAACACCACCAGCGCGGTCACCGCGCAGGCCACGACGATCTTCAGGAACGACGGCTGGCCACCCGTTCGCAGGCGGCGCGTCCACAGCAGTTGCAGCACCACCAGCGCGGCGGCGATGCCCGACAGCGTGCGGCCGAAGAACTCCAGCTCTTCGATGTCATGCGGCGTGGCGCGGCTGCCTACCACGTCCAGCAGGCGGGCGTTGAAACCCAGTTCAAAGCTCAGGTAGACAACGGTCAGGGCGATCAGGATAAGGATTTGGCGAATCTGGGCTTGCCGCACGTCAATCTCTCAGGTCGATTCGGGTCGAGGTGATTTCCTCGTCGGGCAGGTCCAGCTTGGCGGGCACGCGCGACGCCCCGCCACGCGGTGGTGCGCTGGCGTCGGCGGGCGTGTCGCTGCCGGGCATGCGCTGCACGGGCGGCGGCACCATGCGGCCGTTGCCGGGCGCGGCAACCGCCGTGGTCGGGGCCGAATCCGGCGGGGCGGCTGGCGCGGACTTGCCCGGCCTGGGCGCCTTGGGTACCCTGCCAGGCTTGGGCTTGGCGGGCGCGGCGGGCGGCGGATAGACGCCGTACTGGCGCAGCGATTCCTGGTAGCCCGCCGGGTACAGCGATTCGTCGGCAAAGGGTTTGGCGCGCGGGTTCATGCCGGCAACAGACTTCACGTCGCCACGGCGCATGCGGCCGTCCTGCGTATAAACGAAGCGTTCGATGCCGGACCCCTTCGGGAAGTCCAGCGTCAGGGCGGCGCGGTCGTCTTGCACCAGCACGGCGGGCCGGTCGCGGCAGTTGCCCAGGTCCCAGGACAGCACGTCCGATCCCTGGATGGCCAGCACGGTATAGCGATAGTCGCAGTTGCGCCGTTGGGTCTCGATGACCACGACGGTGCGCGGGCCGACGTTCTCGGTGCGCGCGATGCGAGCCGAGTCCACGTTTTTCAGGGGCACCACGCGCTGGTTGCCGGACAGCTTGACCGAGAAGTTCTTGCCTTCGCGCCGCAGCGTGCCCTCGCCGCCGTCCTGCAATGGGAACTGGCCGATCTCGGTGCCGAACAACGCCGCCGTGTCCACACCGTAGACCAGCTTGCCGCGCGAGTTGGTCTGGACCGCGCACGCGCTCAACCCTCCCAGCAACAACAGCATGGTTATCAGGCGCAGGGGCAACGAACGGAATAAGAACGGGTGCATCGAAATCATCAAGGTGTCGGGAAACCGGCCCCGCAATGTATCTCAAAGTTACAAGGCAGGGCCAGGCTTGTTTCAATTCCGGCGCGTAGTCAGGCTCGGCGCGGCTTAGCTGGCGGCGCTTTGCTTCTGTTCCAGCGCGTCCTTGACCAGTTCACCCGCCGCATGACGGATGACACTGACGCAGCGCGCCACGATGCCGCGCAGCAGCGCTTCGGCCGGCAGCGAGTCCGGCCCCGCCACAAAGCCTTCCACCGAGGCAGAGATGCGCCCGGCCTTGTCGGCGCGGTCCTGCCCCAGGCTGAGCTTGACCGCCTTGCAGCGATGCGTGACCGCGTTCATGACTTCCAGCAGTTGCTCGCGGGTCAGGCCCAGTTCATTGGCGTCGACAAAGCTGGGATACACCAGGCGCAGGAATTCCGGATCGGCGTCGCTCACGCTGAAGAACATCGTGCCCAGGTCGGGATAGCGGAACATCACGTCGCCGTCTTCATCGATGCGGGCGACCAGGCCCAGTTCATCTTGGACCACGGTTTGATACAGGGTGGCCAGGGCGGTGGGGTTGGACATGATGGGGTTCTCCGTGTGGAAGGTTGGCAGCGGGAAAATCCGTGCCCTTGCCTCTTGCTACGCACGGCATCGAAAAAGGTTCGAAAAAAGATCGAAAAAAGATCGAAGAAAGATCGAAACAAAATTCCATCAAAAATAAATCGAACCTTTTTGCCCCCCGCGCATAGCCATTGGTACAGGCATCCATTTGCCGCAACCGAAAAGGAATGACCATGCAAGGTAAAGAGCTGCGCGACGTATTGACCCAGGCCAAGACCCACGGCGGGCGCTGGGCCGCCACCGCCGCCGCCCGAGTCAACCGTGGCGATGCCGTGGGCGCGCTGCTGTTCCTGTTGGCCACCACCGTGTTCTCGGTGCTGACCGTGCGCATGATGGGATCGAACGCCAGCCTCAGCTTCTATGACCTGCTGCGCTTGCAGAATGGCGGCGGCATGCAAGGGTCGATGGGCGGCCAGGCACCCGGCGCGGGCATCTATGCGCTGTTGTGGCTGTTGGCCGTGGTGGGCCCCCTGCTGCCGTCGCTGATGCCGCAACGCGCGGCGCGCCTGGGGTATTTCATGCCGCTGGCGCTGTGGCTGATCGCGCTGATGGGCGTGGTGTCGCAGGTGCGTGAATTGATGGCGGCCACGCGCCAGTTCGCCGGTTTCATGGGCGGCTCGCGCGCCAGCCGTGGCATGGCGGGCGATATGGCGTCCGGCCTGTGGAACAACATGAGCTTTGGATTTGGCTTCTACCTGTCGCTGGCCATCGTGATCGGCTTCACCCTCCGTGGCGTTGCCATCCTGCGCCGCCGCGCTTGATTTTCCGCCCTTGCACGGCTAAGGTGCCGCTGCCCTCGGCTTGCAGGGCGGCGGCGTTCCCTGCCGATGGGCTGACGTTTACTGCGTCCAGTTCGACAACAAGAAACTGAACCATGAACACGCTCGACCCCAAGCGCTACGTCATCAACAACGTCGACGCGCTGCTGCGCATCATGCATGCCGACCCGCGCTACGCGCTGGATTTCCGCAACAAGGCCGAGCAGCACATCACGCTGAAGCTGCGCAAGAAATTCTTCAACGCGTCGCCGGAGGGCGTGGTCGACGCCTTCAACAACGCGCTGATGAAATTCCTGCAAACGCGCACGTTCAAGGATGAAGGCTTTCTGCATGGCCAGCCGGCCGGCGGCTGGGCGGCGCACGAGCTGGCCGTCAGCAAGCTGGGCGGCTACCTGTACCGGGGGTCCTTGCACGAGCTGATCCAGATGCATCGGCGCACGCGACATGAAGTGCCATGGACCGGGCCGGACGCCGACGCCCAGCACGAGGACAACGTGTTTGACGACGCCGAAGACGTGGGCGACCCATCGCCCTTCTCGGACCCCGCCAAAGCGTACGAGCACCTGTCCGTCGTGCAGCGCATGCGCGACTGCCTGAACCAACTGAGCGACACCTTGCGCGCCACGATGTTCCTGTATCTGGACGAAGTGCCGATGGAACAGATCGCCAAGCAGCAAGACCTGCACGTGCCCACCGTCAAGAGCCGGCTGCATGCCGCGCGCAAGCTGGTGACCGACTGCACGCGCAAAGGAATGGACTGATCATGTCTGAAGACCGTGTACTGTCCTACCTGTCCGGGGAACTGGACGCCGACGAGCGCCGCGCGTTTGAAGCCGAGCTGGCGCGCAACCCCGAATTGCAGGCCGAGGTAGACGAATGGCGCCTGCTGGCGCAAGCACGCCAGATGGCGCATAACGACATCGGCCAGGCCGAGCGCGACACGCAATTTCTGCACGCGCTGGCCGAACACGTTCGCCCCGCGCCCGCACCGCTTTCGCCACGCTCGCGCCTGTGGCAATGGCTGTGGCCCACGCCCGCCAGCCCGTTGATGCCGCTGGGCTGGGCGTTGGCCATCGCCTTGTCGGTGGTCGTGCTGCTGCAAGCCCCGCGCGAGGGTTTCCAGTCCGACGGCGCGCCGGTGCAGGACGGCACACTGACGCGCGGCGGCGGCGCTTGCCCGCGCTTGGTGGTGGACCTGCCCGACGCCGTCAGCGCCAAGCAATTGCGCAACACCCTGGCGCAGTACGCGGTATCCATCGTGGCCGGACCCGACGAAGACGGCCGCTTTGTGTTGAGCGCCGCGCGCGAATCCTCGCTGCACGATGCCGCCACGGCGCTGGGCGCGGCAGGCGTTGCGGCGGCACTGCCTGGAGCCTGCCCCACGCCATGAAGTCATGCCGATCCGCCATGTCCGCCATGTCCGCCATGCCCATCACGTCCGCCCCCAGCCTTAGCCGGACCCGCCGCCGCCTGGTCACCGCCCTGCTAGGCGCCGGCCTGCTAGGCGCCGCCCCGCCAAGCCTGTCCGCGCCGGGCGCCGCCACCGCCGCGCCCACGCCCACTCCCGTTTTGGCCACCCGCCGCTATGCGCTGGTCATCGGCAACGCCCGCTACGCCGTGCCCACCAATGCACTGGCGAACCCGGTCAATGACGCGCGTCTGGTTGCCGACACGCTGCGCCGCCGCAACGTCGACGTCACCTTGCTGACCGACCTGACCACCGCGCAGATGGAAGCGGCCGTCGACGAATTCGCCACGCGAGCAAACGGCGCCGACCTGGCGCTGGTGTACTTCGCCGGCCACGCGGTGGCGGTGGATGACGTGAACTACCTGTTCGGCGTAGAGCTGCCCGTGGCCTTGGCCGACGTGCGCATCCGCACGGCGCAGCAGGGCTCGTTAAGCCTGAAGCGCGTGTCGCAGGCGCTGCGCCGCGCGCAGGTGCGTGCGCGTCTGCTGGTGCTGGACGCCTGCCGTACCAACCTGACGCGTGGCGCACCGTCGGTTGGGCTGGTTCGCGCTGTGCCGGCGGGCGGCGAGCTGATCGCGTTTTCGACGCAGCCCGGCGCCACGGCGGAAGACGGCTTTGGCAATGACGGCCCGCGCCACAGCCCCTATGCGTTTTATTTCGCGCAAGGGTTGGCCGAGCTGCCCGCGTCCGCGCCGGTGGAAACCTTCTTCAAGCAATTGACGGGCGATGTGCAGGTGGCCACCGCTTACCGCCAGGTTCCGCACTACGCCAGCAGCCTGGTCGGCACGGTGACCTTCACCAGTCTGGCCGACGGCCAGACGCCCGCCACGCCCCCGACCCAAGCCGGCCAGCCCGGCCAGGCGGGGCGCGGCCCGTCGCCCACGCTGGGCCGCGATTTGATCAAGGCGCGCATCAGCGCGTGGGAATACGAAGTCGAACGTGGCGCGCAATACCTGGACGAACCCCGCCTGGCCTCGCTGCAAGCGCGGGCGCAAGCGGGCGACGTGGTGGCCATGACGACCTTGGGCCTGATCCTGGAGAACGGCGAACACGTGCAGCAAGACTACAAGGCTGCCGCCCGCTGGTATCAGCGCGCCGCCGACCAGGGCTTTGCGCCCGCGCAAACCTATCTGGGCGAACTGGCCGGGATGGGGCGCGGCGTACCCAAGAACTACAACGTGGCCGAACGGCTGTTTCGCGACGCCGCCGAAGCCGGCCATCGCCGCGCCGCGCTGGATCTGCTGGACCTGCGCGTACGCATGGGCGAACCGCTGGACCCGCGCGAGTGGGCCGCCGTGCTGCAAGACGTGACGCGCAATCCCATGGGGATGGCGTTGCCCGGCATGCCGCCCATCCAGGGGCTGCCGGACACGCCCTGGATGCGCGCGCTGGGCGTGCGCCCGGCCGGCCAGCCCTGACGTTAACGGGGCGCGCGACTTCGGCTAGGATATTGGCGTTGTCCAACAGAAGGAGTCCGCGATGCCCCTAATGAGACACCTGGTCCTGGCGGTGGCCGCCGCCGTGGCGATGCCGCTGGCCGCGCACGCCGAGAGCGTCACCTTGCAAGCCCAGCGCGCCACCGCGTCATCCGACCCGCACACCGGCGCACGCGTGGTGGATATTGAACTCAAACCCGACAGCCGCAAGGCCCTGGCCGACTTCACCCGTGACCGCGTCGGCAAGCGCATCCAGATCCGGTCAAACGGCATCCTGCTGTCGTCGGCCACGCTGATGAGCCCGCTGGAAGGCGACAGCTTTCGCATCACCGCGGGCGAACATGGCTTTGGCGGCAAGTCGGCCGAGGACATCGCGCAGGGCATCATGAAAGACGGCGGCTTGTCGGTGGACGACGAGAACGTCGCCAAGTAGCCGCCGACGCGCGCTCATCCCGCGATTTCAAACAGGCCGGCCGCGCCCATGCCGCCGCCCACGCACATGGTGACGACGGCATAACGCACCCCGCGCCGCCGGCCTTCAATCAACGCGTGCCCGGCCATGCGCGCCCCCGACATGCCATAGGGATGCCCGATGGCGATGGCGCCGCCGTTGACGTTCAGGCGGTCATCGGGGATGCCCAGCTGGTCGCGGCAGTACAGCACCTGACACGCGAACGCTTCGTTCAGCTCCCACAAACCGATGTCATCAACGGTCAGCCCATGCCGCGCCAGCAGGCGGGGCACGGCATGCACCGGCCCGACGCCCATTTCCTCGGGGCCACAACCGGCCACCGCCATGCCGCGATAAATGCCCAGCGGCGTCAGGCCGCGCCGTTGCGCCACGCCCGCTTCCATCACCACGCAGGCCGAGGCGCCGTCCGACAATTGCGATGAATTGCCCGCGGTGATGTGCAGGCCCGTATCCAGCCGCTGACCGTTTTTGAACACCGGCTGCAAGGCCGCAAGGCTTGCCAGCGTGCTGTCGGGCCGGTTGCCCTCGTCGCGCGCAAGCGTGACCGGCTGCGCGGTGGTCTGGCCCGTGGCCCGGTCGGTGACCTGCATGACGGCGGAAAGCGGCACGATCTCGTCATCGAAGCGCCCGGCCGCCTGCGCGGCGGCGGTGCGCTGTTGCGAACGCAACGCGTACGCGTCCTGCGCGGCGCGGGGGATGCCGTAGCGGCTGGCCAGGATCTCGGCGGTTTCCAGCATGCTCATGAATATTTCCGGCTGCTCGCGCATCAGCGCGTCGTCCAGCCAGCGGTTGCGATTCATGCTGGCGTTCTGCACCAACGAGATCGACTCCAGTCCGCCCGCCACCACGATGTCCATGCCTTCCTGCGTGACCTGTCGCGCGGCCGTCGCAATGGCCATCAGCCCGGACGCGCACTGGCGGTCCAGCGTCATCGCGGCTACATGTACCGGCAACCCGGCGCGCAATGCCGCCTGCCGCGCCACGTTCATGTGCGTGGTGCCCTGCTGCAACGCCGCGCCCAGGATCACGTCTTCGACCTCGCCAGGCGCCACGCCCGCGCGCGCCACGGCGTGCGATATCGCATGGCCGCCCAGGGTCGGGGCGGTGGTGTCGTTGAATGCCCCGCGATACGCCCGTCCGATGGGCGTGCGGGCGGTGGAGACGATGACGGCTTCTCTCATGATGGGTTCCTGATATGGCGTAGGCGGGTGACGGCGCGGTGTTGCGGACCGGGGGTGCTGTGGGCAGGGAGTGTTGCGGACTGTAGGCGCTGCGGACTGTGGCTACTGCGGGATCAGGCGCCCCAGACGGTGTGGCTTTGTTCTCGTGCGAATTGGGCAACGTAGTACGGACCCAGCCCGCCCTTGCCCGTCATGCCCGAGCCCTTCCAGCCGCAAAACGTCTGGATGCCCGGCCACGCGCCCGTTGTCGCGCCGCTGGCGCGGTTGACGTACAGCGCGCCGGCCTGGGCGCGGTTCAGGAACGTGTCGATCTCGGCTTGCTCGCGTGCATAGCAGCCGGCGGCCAGCCCGTAGTCCACCGCGTTGCCATCGTCGATGGCGGCGTGCAAATCGTCGAACGGCAATACCGACACCAAGGGCAGGAATAATTCCTGGCGGTTCAAGCGGTGATCGGCCGGCAAGCCGGCGACGACGGTAGGCCGCACATAGTGCCCGTACGCCAATTCGCCTGCATTCAAGCGGCGGCCGCCGGCCAGGACTCGACCGCAGGCGTCGGCGTCTTCGCACGCGGTGCGGTAGCGCCGCCACGCAGCTTCGTCGATCAGCGGCCCCATGAAGACGGCGCGGTCGCGCGGGTCGCCCACCACGATGTCGTCGGCCGCCGCGCACAGGCGTTCCAGGAATCGGTCGTACACGGCCGAATGCGCGTAGACCTTGGACCCGGCCGAACACTTCTGCCCTTGCAGGCCGAACGCGGATCGCAGCACGCCTTGCACCGCCACGTCGATATCGGCGCTGGCGGTAACGTAGGTGGGATTCTTGCCGCCCATCTCGGCAATGACGGGCCGCGCGTAGGCCCCGGCGGCCACGGTTTGCAGCAGGTCCATGCCGACATCAAGGCTGCCGGTGAATGCGTAGCCATCGATGGCAGTGTGCTGCGCCAGCAGCGCGCCCGTCTTCGCGCCGCCATGCACGCCGTTGACGCAGCCGGGCGGCAGGCCCGCGGCATCGCAGGCGCCCAGCAGCAAAGCCCCGGTCAGCGCCGCGCGTGGCGACGGCTTGTAGACCACGGCGTTGCCGGCCAGCAGCGCGGCGCACACCATGTTGACCGACAGGGCCAGCGGAAAATTGAACGGCGCGATGACCGCGAACACGCCATACGGGCGCAACACGTCCTGCGTGCTTTCGTTGTCGAACGCGCGCGCCAGGGGTTGCCGGTAACCGTCGCTGCGTTCAGCCTGATCGCAGTAGTAGCGGATCAGGTCCACCGCTTCCTCGGCTTCGCCCAACGCTTCCAGGCGCGACTTGCCGATTTCAATCATCGTGGCCATGGCGAAGTCGAGCTTGCGTTCGGACAGCACCATTGCCAGCCGCCGCAACACCGCGATGCGGGCGGTCCAACCTTGCGCATCCCAGGCTAGCTGCGCGCGCTTGGCGCACGCGATGGCGCGGTCAACCGTGTCGGCATCGGCGCACGGAAAGCGGCCGACCATTAACCAATGATCGATCGGCGAATACGCCTCCTGCAACGCTTCGCCCGCCACGAATTCGCCGTTCAGACGGTGACGATGGTCGCGGCCCAGCATGCGCGTTTCAAAGTCGGGAAGGCGCTGGTCCAGCAGGTCGTGTAGCGAAGAAAAATCCGCGTGGATATTCGAGTACGTGACGCGAGGCAGGGTGTGGGCGTTCACAGGGGCTCCCGGGGCGGCGTTCTGGTCAGCGTGGCCACGCAAGGCAGCGCATCACGCAGACTTGAGAAGCAAGGGCTCCAGCGCGCGGCGCAACGCCGATGGCAACGGAACCGGTTGGCTGGTGGCGCGGTCCACATAGGCGTGGGTGTAGCTGCCCTGCGCGGCGGCGGTCTCGTCGTCGCCACGGAACAGCGCGAATTCATAGGTGACGCTGCTGCGGCCCAGGCGGCCCACGCGCAGACCCAGCACGACGGAATCCGGAAACGACACCGGGCGGAAGTAGGACGTCTGGCTGTGCACCACCAACCCGATCACCGCGCTTTGGCGCAGGTCCAGCACGCCAAGTTCGATCAACGTCTGGTTGACGGCGGTGTCGAAATATTCGTTGTAGACCACGTTATTCATGTGGCCGTAGACATCGGTGTCGCGCAGCCGTGTAGTCATCGGCATCAAGCGCGAGTAGTCGCCGCGCGCGTGGGGCGTGGCGCGTTGCGGGGCGGGGCCGGAGGCACCGTCGGACGCGGCGGCGGTGGGGGCAGTCGCGTTACCGCGGCCGTTCGCGTCTGCGCTCATGCCGCCTCCTGCGCGCGCTTCAGGATGCGGGCAACGTGCGCCAGGCCTTCGGGCGGTTCGATCAGCGTGCCCAGGCTGGCGATTTCGTCAAAGTGCGCGGCGATGCTTTCCGGCGTGCGTTCGTGTTCGGGAAAATACATGCCCGCGCTTTCCACGATGGCCAGGCGCGCGTAGGTGCCGGCGCCCGCCAGCAACGCCGTGCGGCTGGGCGCCGCCTGCGCCACCAGGAACAGCGCCGCCGGGGTGACGAACGCGGGGTCCAGCGCGCGCAGCGTGTCGGCATCGAACATCTCGGCCGTCATGCGGGTGGCGGCGGTGGGCACCAGCGCATTCACATGGATGCCGTGCTTCTGGCCTTCCAGGTGCAGCACGTTCATCAGGCCCACCACGCCGGCCTTCGCCGCGCCGTAGTTCGATTGGCCGAAATTTCCGTACATCCCCGACGTGGACGTCGTCATCAGGATGCGGCCATAGCGCTGTTCGCGCATGATCGGCCAGACGGCGCGCGCGCAGTTGGCCGAGCCCAGCAAGTGCACGTCGATAACGGCGTTGAAATCGTCGGCGCTCATCTTGGCGAAGGTCTTGTCGCGCAAGATGCCGGCGTTGTTGATCAGGATGTCCACGCGGCCCCACGCCTGCATCGCGCGCGCCACCATGGCGTCGACGGCAGCGCTGTCGCACACGTTGCCGCCGTCGGCAATCGCCTGGCCGCCGGCGCCGATGATCTCGTCGACAACGGCTTGCGCGGCGCTGGTTGGCGCCGCGCCGGCCTGCACCGCGCTGGTCTGCACCGCGCTGGTTTGCACCGCGCTGGTTTGCACCACGCCGGTCTGCACCACGCCGGTCTGCACCGCGCCACCATAGTCGTTCACCACTACTCGGCAGCCGCGTGCGGCCAGTTGCAGCGCGTGGCTGCGGCCCAGCCCCTGGCCGGCGCCCGTCACGATGGCAACGCGATCATCAAAGCGTATGGTCATGGCATTCATCCTTCAAGCACGGTCATGGTGATCCAGTCCGCCACCAGCGCGGGCCGCGCGGCGCCCTCGATCTCCACGGTGACGGCATAGCGGGTGGTGAATTCACGGTCGTTACGCGGCGTGAATTCGCTGAGTACGAAGCGGCCGCGTATCCGCGCACCGACGCGCACGGGGGTCAGGAAGCGGACTTTGTCGAAGCCGTAGTTGATGCCGACGGCGCCTTCGAATACCGGCAGCACCTGCAAGCTGAATGCGGTCAGCATGGACAAGGACAGGAAGCCATGCGCGATGGGGCCACCAAACGGGCCTTCGCGCGCGGCGCGTTCCGGCTCTACGTGGATGAACTGGTGGTCGCCGGTGGCATCGGCAAACAGGTCGACCCGTTCTTGCGTGACGGTCAACCAGTCCGACACCCCGATTTCCTGCGACACCCGCGCCGCCAGGGCCTGCGGGTCGATAAGGGATTCTTGAACAAGGTCTTGGGTCATGGACGGCCGTTGTTGAAAGGGGAAGACGATGACGGGGGCAAACAGGGCGAGCGGAATTTACATGCCGGAGTCAAAAACATACCGAGTAGTATAAACTTCGGTTTTTGGATTTGTATAGGCCGTGCGAACGAGGCGGCGCCCCTGCACCCAGCGCTGCGGCACCCCGCCCCAGACCCGGGCGATTGGCTAAACTGGGCGCTTTGCCGCGACGCATGGATGGAGAAACGCGCATGAATGGGGAACCTACGGTGACGGCTGCACGCGATGACGGCATGGGCAACATTGAACTGCTGACCGCGGCGGCCGAGTGCTTCATGGAGCAAGGGTTCCACGCGTCCAGCATTGACGATGTTGCGCGCCGGCTGGGCGCCACCAAGGGCCGCGTCTACCACTACTACCGCTCCAAGACGGACCTGTTCTTTGACGTGCACCGCGAAGGCATGCGGCGTAATTTCGAGGCGGTGCGCCCGGTCATGAAAGAACCCGGCACGGCGGCCCACCGGCTGGCGCTGATGCTCAAGCATCACGCGCTGTCGATGATGGAAAACCTGGCGTTCGAGACCGTTGTGGTGCAGGGCGTGCACATGCACCGGCTGGGCGCGACCACACCCGCGCAGCGGCAGACGCTGGCCGAACTGATGACCATCCGCGACGATTTCGAAGCCTTGTTCAAGCGCGTGGCCTACGAGGGCGTGGAGGATGGATCACTGGCCATCGACGACGTATCGGTGGCCATCAAGGCGGCGCTGGGCGCCATCAACTGGCTGGCCGTCTGGTATCGCCCACGCCTGGGCGAAACGCGCGACGACCGCGAGATCCTGGCCAACAAAGTCGTGCACACCATCATCGCGGGCCTGGGCACGCGCGCCTGAGCGCAGGGCGGCACGGGATGGCGTGCGGGGTATCGCGCGCCATGTATCGCGATACATGTATCTCGCTCCATGTATCTCGCTCCATGTATCGCGCGCCACGCGTCGCGCGCCATTCATGCCGTCCCGCGTAGCCCGCGGCCCGATCAAGCCAACCGTTCGCGGCGCAGCTTGATGCCCGCCGCTTCGCGGTCCCACGTGCCGTCGGCCAGGCCTTCGCTGCGCAGCACATGCTTTTGCAGCTTGCCGCTGGCGGTCTTGGGCAGGTCGTCCACCACGCGCACATAGCGCGGCACCATGTAGTGCGGCACGCGTTCGGCCAGCCATGCGATCAGCGCCGCCTCGTCCACCCTCGCCCCGTCCACGGCGGTGACCACCGCCAGCACCTCGTCTTCGCTGTGTACGCTGGGCACGGCCACGGCCACCGCTTCGCGCACATCCGGGTGGGCGCAGATTTCCCCTTCCAGTTCGAACGACGAGATGTTTTCCCCGCGCCGACGAATCACGTCCTTCAAGCGGTCGACAAAGAAAAACGTGCCGTCGGCGTCGCGGCGGAACGCGTCGCCCGTGTGGAACCAGCCGTTGCGCATGGACGCGGCGGTGGCCTCGGGGTTGCGGTAATAGCCCGAGAACAAGGCCCAGGGCCGATGCGAACGAATCAGCAGTTCGCCCACCGTGCCGTCCGGCACCGCGCGGTCTTGCGCATCGCCCACGCGTAGTTCGAACCAGGGCCGGGGCTTGCCGCAGCGCCCGGCCTCGGTCAACCCCGGACCGGCGCTCAAGGGGCTGGCGATTTCGGTCATGTTGTACACGGTGTAAAGGTCCACCCCGAAACGCGCCTGAAACGCGGGCGCGTCCTCGCCGAATGGCACGATGAAGACGCCGCGCAGGCGGTGTTCGCGGTCACGCGGAGACGGCGCCTGCTTGAGCAGGAAGTTCGCCATGACGCCCAGCAGTAGCACCACGGTGCTTTCGGTGTCGCGGACGGCGTCCCAGAATTGGTCGGTACGAAATTCCGGCACCATCGCAATCGACCCGCCGTAGGCGAGCATGGCGTACACGTACAGCGTGCTGCCGCAGTGAAAGATCGGGCCGGCGATCATGCAGCGGTCGTCCGGCGTGATCCAGTCGAATGCGTCCGGCCCCATGGTGTAGATCTGCACGTAGGACGTGACCACGCCCTTGGACAAGCCGGTGGTGCCGGACGTGTACATGATGGACTGCATATCCCAGGGTTCGATCGGCGCGTCCAGCGCCAGCAGCGCCGGCGGGGGTGCGTCGGCCGCGTCCGACAAGGGCGCAATGGACACCCCGGCGGGAGGCTGCAACGGGGCATCGCGCGGGCCTTCTCCGGTCAGCAGCACACGCGTCAGCGCCCCCGGCGCCACCTCATGCAAGCGGCCCGCCAGCGCGCGATGCGCCACCATCAACGACGCCTGCGCGTTGTCCAACACGTGCGCCAGCGGCCGCCCCCGCAAGCCCGTGTTCAGCGGCACATACACCGCACCCAGGTAATTGATGGCGAACCAGCTGGTCAACAGTTCAGGCCCATTGCCCATCCAGCACAGCACGCGGTCGCCCTGCTTGACGCCTTCCCGACGCAAGGTGGCCGCCCGTTGCTGAACCCGCGTCAGCGTCTGGGCGTACGTCCACGTGGGGCCGCCGTGGAAACGGACGAAGATTCTATCCGGTATCTTTTCCGCTTGCGCCTCTAGCAAATAGCGCAGCACGCAAGCCTGGCGGTCAGGAATCGCCGCCCGAACGTCGTCGTTCATCAATGTCTCCTTCCTTGTTATTTGCCTTATTTTTCATGACTTTCTTCCGGCCATCCAGCACCGCCGGATACGGACTTACCCGCAGGTGGCCCCCGAGGCGTTCCTGAAGTCTTGCGGGTTTCAACATACTTGGTAGTATATCGAGCAGATTTTCCCAAACAAGCACGGAAGAACCCCATGAGCATGGTTTCAATCGAGCGGGATGGCGGCGTGGCGATCGTGCGCTATGACCGAGGCGGCAAGGCCAATGCCCTGAACCTGGCCGCCATGGACGCGCTGATCGAGGCGGCGACCGAGTTGGCCCGCGACGACCACATCCGCGCCGTGGTGCTGACCGGCACATCGGCCCTCTTTAGCGCCGGCATTGATTTGAAAGACCCCGCGCTATGGGGCCATGACGACCCGCTGATCACACAACGCGCCCTGGCGCGTGGCGAAATGCTGTGCCGCGCCTGGACCGAACTGCCGCAAGTTACCGTCGCCGCGATCGAAGGCGCGGCGGTGGGCGGCGGCGCCGTGCTGGCGCTGGCCTGCGATTGGCGCGTGCTGGCGGACAACGCGTTGCTGCGCTTTCCCGAAGTGCGATTGGGCCTGCCGCTAGCCTGGGGCGGCCTGCCCCGCCTGGCCGCGCTGGTCGGGCCCGCACGCGCCAAGCGGGCGCTGTTTACCGACCTGACCTTGCACGCCGACACCGCGCAAGCCTGGGGTTTGGCGGACGCCCTGGCCCCGCAGGGCGATGCACTGGCCGCCGCACTAAGCTTGGCGCGCGAGGCCGCCGCCTGCCCGCCCCTGGCGCTGCGCCTGTCCAAGCGCGCCATCGACGCGCAGTTCGACGCCAGCCACCTGGCGCATGCGCAAACCGATCAATTCCTGTTGTGCCATCTGCTGTCCCCCGCCACCGCCGTATCGACCCCGCCGCAAAGATCCGCCTGAAAGAGCGGACGCCCACCTGGAGGAAAGACATGAACCCATTACTTGGCGCCTTGCTTGTTGCCGGCGCATTCGCCTTGCCCAGCGCGCACGCGCAGTCCGACGCGCCCATCCGCATCGGCGTCCTGACCGATCTATCCGGCATGAATGCCGACCTGTCCGGGCAAGGCTCGGTCGAGGCGGCGCGCATGGCGGTGGAAGACTTCGGGCCGACCGTGCTGAGTCGCAAGATCGAAGTCATTGCCGGAGACCATCAGAACAAGGCGGACATTGGCTCTGCCACCGCGCGCCGCTGGATCGATCAGGAAAACGTGAAAGCCATTGTCGATGTGCCGACGTCGTCCGTAGCGCTGGCGGTGCAGGAAATCACGCGCACCGCCAACATCGCCTTCCTGGCGTCCACCGCCGGCACGTCGGACTTGACCGGCAAGGCGTGCTCGGCCTCCACCGCGCAATGGACCTACGACACCTATGCGCTGGCCAACGGCACCGGCCGCGCGCTGACCGAATCCGGCATGAAGAAGTGGTATTTCCTGACGGCGGACTATGCGTTCGGCCATGCCTTGCAGGCGGATACCGAGAACGCCGTCAAGCAGGCCGGCGGCCAGACGCTGGGCTCGGTCAAGCACCCGCGCGCTTCCAACGATTTTTCTTCATTCCTGTTGCAGGCGCAGGCCTCGAAAGCCGAGATCGTGGCGTTGGCGAATTCATCCGGCGACACCACCATGGCGATCAAGCAGGCCAACGAATTCGGCCTGATCAAGGGCGGCCAGAAGCTGGCCGGCCTGCTGATGTTCATTACCGATGTGGACGGCGTGGGCCTGGAACAGGCGCAGGGCCTGGTATTGACCAGCGGCTTTTACTGGGACATGGATGACCGGACGCGCGCCTGGTCCAAACGCTACGCCGAGCGCACGAAAGGCCGCGTCCCGACCATGGCGCAAGCCGGCGTCTATTCCGCCGTGCTGACGTTCTTGAAAGGCGTGAAGGAAAGCGGCAAGCTCGAAGGCGATGCGGTGATGACGCAGATTCGCGGCATGAAGATCGACGACATGTTCGCCCGCAACGCGTATTTGCGTGAAGACGGCCGGCTGGTGCACGACATGTACCTGGTGGAAGTGAAGAAGCCGTCGGAGTCCAAGGCGCGTTGGGACTACTTCAAGATCCTGCGCACGATTCCGGGTGACAACGCCTTCCGCCCGCTGGACCAGGGCGGCTGCCCGCTGGTCAAGTCCAAGGCGGTCGCCACCCAATAAGCGTGTCGGTGCCCATCCGGCCGGCCCCGTGCAAACGGGGCCGGCCTTTTCGTTTGCGCGCCGTATGCCCGATATCGCATTCAGCCATCTGTCATTAACCTTTCATTTGCGACTTCTAGTATTGCTCGTCCCATTCAGGCACAGCCCCCAAGCCAGGAATCCACATGAGCAAATCCATCTCCGACAAAATCGTCCGCAACCCCAGCCAGAACAGCCCTTTCAGCGAAATTCTGGAAAAGAACCTGTCGCGCCGCATGGTGATGCGCGGCGGTTTGGCCGCTGCCTTCGCCACGATGACCAGCCTTGGGCTGGCCGGCTGTAACAGCAGCGATGACGATGACGAACCCGTCGGCGGCGGTGACCCCAACCCCACGCCCGAAGTGCCCGGCGGCGGCACCGAGACCCCCGCCCCGACCCCGCTGAAACTGGGCTTTGACTCGCTGCCCACGTCCATGACGGACGCTTGCGTCGTGCCGCAAGGCTACGTGGCCCACGTGTTTGCGCCGTGGGGCACGCCGTTGAACGACAACGCGCAGCCCTGGGACCAGAACGGCAACAACACGTCCAACGACCTGCTCAACTCCACCGGCATGCATCACGACGGCATGCATTTCTTCCCCATCGAAGGCAGCTCTACGGAAGGCCTGCTAGCCGTTAACCACGAGTACATCGACCAGGCCGCGCTGCACCCGAACGGCCCGACGCTGGTGGCGGGCAAGCGCCCGGCCGAGGAAGTGCGCAAGGAAATCAACGCGCATGGCGTGGCCATCCTGCACGTGCGCCGCGAAAACGGCCGCTGGAACATCGTCAACAACTCGCGCTACAACCGCCGCTTCACGTCGGCCACCGCCATGAAGCTAGCCGGCCCGGTGGGCGGCACGGACTGGGTCAAGACGCCCTTCTCGCCCAACGGCACGCAAGTGCGCGGCACCAACAACAACTGCGGCAACGGCTACACGCCGTGGGGCACGTACATCACCGCCGAAGAAAACTGGGCGGCCTGCTTTGTGAACACCGGCACCCGCCCCGCGCACCAGCTGCGCGTTGGCGTGTCGGGCGGCCCGGCCGGCCGCTACCAGTGGGAGACCGCTGCGGGCGACGCGTCGGAAGTGCTGGGCGAATTCGCGCGCTTCAACGTCACGCAAACCGGTATCGACGCCACGCAAGACTGGCGCAACGAAGTGAACGGCTTCGGCTATCTGGTGGAGATCGACCCGTACGACCCGTCCAGCATCGCCACCAAGCGCACGGCGCTGGGCCGTTTCGCCCACGAAGGCTGCGCCTACAGCAAGCCCGAAGCCGGCAAGCCCCTGGCGTTCTACAGCGGCGACGACTCGCGCTTTGAGTACATCTACCGCTTCGTGTCCGAGGCCGTGTGGGACCCGAAGGACGCCGAGCGCAGCGACCGCCTGGCTGTCGGCGCCAAGTACCTGGACAAGGGCACGCTGTACGTGGCGCGCTTCAACGCGGACGGCTCGGGCGAATGGCTGCCCCTGGTCGGCACCACGCCGGGCGTGGGCGGCCGCACGCTGGCCGACGAGTTCGGCAGCCTGGACGCCATCCTCATCAACACGCGCGGCGCGGCCGACTTCGTGGGCGCCACCCCGATGGACCGCCCGGAGTGGACCGCCACCCACCCGACCAACGGCGACATCTACCTGACGCTGACCAACAACAGCAGCCGCAACGCCGGCACCGGCACCAACCCGCCCAACCCGCGTCTGAACAACGTCAACGGCCACATCATCCGCTGGCACGACGAAGCGGGTTCGACCAAGTTCGAGTGGGATATCTTTGTGTTCGGTTCCGACGCAGGCGCCGACGCCGACACCAACCGTTCGGGCCTGACCGCGCTGAACCAGTTGGCCAGCCCCGACGGCATCGGCTTCGACACGCGCGGCATCCTGTGGATTCAAACGGACAACGGCATCGACGGCGGCCGCAACAACAACGTGGCCCGCGCCACCAACGACCAGATGCTGGCCGTGATCCCGGGCGCGCTGGCCGACAGCACCGGCACGGGTCCCGCCATCAACCCGTCCAACCAGGCTGACCTGCGCCGCTTTTTCGTTGGCCCGAACGAAGCCGAAGTAACCGGCTTTGCGTTCACGCCCGACTACACCAGCATCTTCCTGAACATCCAGCACCCGGCAAACTGGCCGGCGTATGGGACGGATGATGCAACGGTCGCGACCACGGGCACGGTGCGCCCGCGCTCATCGACGGTGGTGATCCAGCGCGCCGACGGCGGCCCGATCGGGGTGTGATGAGCTGGCCGGCGCCTAGCCGGCCAGCGGCCACATGCCTTCCGTGTGCAGCAGGCGGGCCATGGCGTTTTCCAGGATGCCGCGGGCCTGGCCCGCGGCCTGCTGCAACGCCAGGTGCAATTGCGCGTCGGCTTCGTCACGCGATGCGCATTGCGAGCTGAAACGTTCGAAGCTGCCCACCATCATCAGCAATTCGGCAAGATGTCTTGGACATTCGCAGGTAATCGGGTTGCGCATCGCCATGATCTTGGCCAGGGCTTCTTCATCGAACTCAATGGCCGATGCCGGAGCCAGCGCGCCAAGATTGGCCCCGACGACCGCCGATCGGCACAACGGCGCCAGCTCGTTCAACTGCGCCGGGATGCGGGCAACCAGGCAGCCTTGCGCGCGCAGGGTCCGAATCGTGGTGCTGGCACAAAAGCGGTAGAGCACCACCACGGCGCCCGTCTCGGTCGCGCCGCGCGCGCGCTGGATAGGCGCCAGCGCGTCCACGTCCAGCTCTGAAATTTCAACGATCAGCACGTCGGCATGGCGCGGCAGCGAGCCTGCGTCTTCCAGGCGCGCGCAGGCGCCAACCACGTGAACGTCCGGCCCGGCCATGAAGCCCGTCGAGCCATCTTGGGCGACCCCGCCGGCCAAGAGGCGCGGGGCCAGCGTGGCGCCAACCGCCACGGCGCGCAGCGGCGGGCCGGCCCGGCTGGGCTGCGCGCCCAGCATTGCTTGCAACTGCTCCAGCGGTAGCGACGCAAGCGTGCCAATGGCGTGACCCTGATCCGCCAGCTGCTTCAAGAGGCTTAGCCGGCGCACTTGCTCGGCCGAGTACAGCCGCTGGCCGCGTGCCGAGCGCGCGGGGGAAGACAGCTGATAGCGCCGTTCCCAGACCCGCAAGGTTTCGACGGGCAGGCCGGCCAACTTGGCGGCGACTCCCGTGCGGTAAGCGGCCGTTGAACCGGCCTCGTCTAGGTCAGTGCTGGAGGTGTTTGGCATTTTTGACCCGCCTTTGAACCGTTAAATACCCGCATTAATAGGTTCAAAATATGGACGAAGTGAAAGATGCCGCCTACTCTACCCTCACGCATCGCGTTTTCCAAGTTGCGACGCGCTCTTGAGCGCCCGCCTTGATGCGGGCGCCGATAACCCTGACATTCTGGAGCACACCATGAAGCGATTTCTGATTGGAACGACGATTGCCCTGGCCTGCGGCTGGGCCAATGCCGCCGACATCGTGGATACGGCCAAATCGGCGGGCGATTTCAAAACGTTGACGACCGCCGTGCAGGCCGCCGGCCTGACCGAAACGCTGAAGGGCCCGGGTCCCTACACCGTTTTCGCCCCCACCGACGCGGCGTTCGCCAAGGTGCCCAAGGACAAGCTGGACGCGCTGCTGAAAGACAAGGCCGCGCTGACCAAGGTGCTGACGTATCACGTGGTGCCGGGCAAGGTCATGGCCAAGGACGTCAAGGCGGGCCAGGTCAAGACGGTTGAGGGCAGCACCATCGCCGTCACCGTCGCCGACGGCAAGGTCAAGGTGAACGATGCCAATGTGGCCAAGACGGACATTGCGGCCGACAACGGCGTCATCCACGTCATCGACACGGTGCTGATGCCCAAGTAATCCGGGACATTCACGGGTCACGCCCCGAGCCTCTGCGCGTAGCAAACGGTACAAGACCGCCATCGGGCGGTCTTGTGCCTGGGTCGACGTGACCGGTGATTGATCAACCGGGCAAGTAGCAGGAGGCTTTTTATGGATACCCAGGAACTGGTAGCGCAGATGATCGTCAGGACATCGCCCATGCGGCGCTTCGAGGACTGGCCAGAAGTTCTGGCCGCCTACGCCGCGTGTCTTGAAACCGTGCAGCACAAGCTGACCGCGCAAGAGATGAACGACCTGATCAATTTGGGCGCGGACTTTTACCGCACCTTGGCCCGGGCAGAAGACTACCGGCGCGGCGCCGACCTGGAGGCCCGAAGCCGAGCCACAGGCGGCTTGGGGTAATCAGCCCACATTGGCTATCGGCGGCATCGCCTTGAATGCGGGCTTGGCGAACAGATAGCCCTGCATGAGCGTGATGCCCTGCGCCGCCAGAAAGTCGCGTTCACCCACCGTTTCCACGCCTTCGGCGATGACGCGAATGCCAAGATCGGTACAGATCTTCTGCACGCCTGAAATGATGCGTTGACGCGCGGTATCGACATCGATACCGCGCACAAGCGCCATGTCCAGCTTGATGAGGTCAGGCTGGAAGTCCGCCAGCAGCGTCAAGCCCGAATAGCCCGCGCCAAAGTCGTCGATGGCCGTCTGAAAGCCGTAGGATTTGTAGGCCTGAAAGATCTTCAGCAGATGGGCGCGGTCAGTGATGCTTTCGCCTTCGATGGTTTCGAAGATGATCCGGTTCACCGGAAAGCCGTGCCGCTCCGCGGCCTCGAAGGTGGTGCGAATACATGCGGCGGGTTGATAGACCGCATTCGGCATGAAGTTGATGGACAGGAACCGGTCCATCCCCATCCCGGCCGCGAGTTCGATGGCGGTGGTGCGGCAACGCTGATCGAAATGGTAGCGGTTGGCGTCGTCCACTTGCGACAACACCGAGGCTGCGGGCTGGCCTTCAGGCCCGCGCACCAGCGCCTCGTAGGCATAGGCCTGGCCAGACGCCAGATCGACGATGGGCTGAAACGCAAACGCCATGTCGATGGGCGCGGCCTCGTCAGATTTGCAACCTTGGCACTGGCCGCCTGACGCGGTCGACTCTGCTTGGCCGTGGATAGGAATCATGTTGGCGAGTGGCGGATTTCGGAGGGGCAGACAGACGCGCTGGACCCGTGTGTGTGTCAGGCGGCAGGAAAGCGCAAGGGCGTTGGGCTTGGCCTGACCTTGGCTTTGGCCTTTAGCTGGCGACTTTAACAGACGCGCGGAGGCAAAAAAACGCCTCGCAGACGCAAAAAAGCCGGCGTCGCTGTCGCGATTCCGGCTTTTGCTGTTGGTGTCGAGAACACCATCAAAAACTCGACCACAAATGAGTGGTCGGGGCGAGAGGATTCGAACCTCCGACTCCTGCGTCCCGAACGCAGTGGTCTTCGAGGCCCGAGCAAAATCGCCGAGCTTTTGAATCGATACGTCTTTGGTTCCGCCCTGGCCCGATTCCAGGACGAAATCCCGCAAGCACTCTGAGCGCTTACGGGCAAAGGATGTCGCGGTTATGCGAAAATATCGATTCATGTCAATATGTTATCATCATTTGCCAGATATTTGCGAATGTCGGTCGTTCGTGACCTCCTCCCCGAGCGCTTTCCGCGCGTAACGGCCGGCCACTGACATGGACCCTACTCTCGCATCAGCCCACCACGTTCCCGGCCAACTGGCCCCAGCGCGTCCGCCGATCGATGGCGTGAAGGACTCCGCGCAGAACATCCACGACGAAGGCGTGGTCGACGAGAATCCGACCTACGATGCTGTGATGCAGGTGTACCAGGCGTCCGGCAAAGATACGGAGCGATTTCGGTACAGCCAATTGCAGCTCGACCGCTTCTTCAAGGGGCGTACGGTACGCAGTTTGAGACGTGCCACCGTCAATCGGTACATCACCCTTCGGAAAACTGCTGGCGTCAGCCCTGCTACGATCAACCGCGAGTTGGACGACATGAGCGCGGCGATCAATTGGTACAACTTCCTGCACGAGCTCAACTTGCCAAATGCCCTTGTCGGCATGGCATTGCCGGTGCCCGAAGGCAGAACACGATGGATCACACGGGCCGAAGCGCAGCGCCTGATCTCTGTAGCTCAAGCGATGGCGGTGCGGCCGCACCTTCCCTCGTTTATCCAATTGGCTTTGCACACCGGCTGCCGCCGGAATGAACTGCTCAGGCTGCGTCTGCAGCGCGTGCGCACCGAAGAGGGTCTTATAACGCTCGAGAGCGAAGACACAAAAACAAAAAAGCACCGCATCATCCCGCTTAACGCACCGGCGCTTGAGGCGCTCGACACCATGGCCGCATGGCGCGCGGAACACTGCCCCACATCGCCCTGGGTCTTTCCCTCTCCCCGAGACCACACCAAGCCTTTGGGCACCGTTCAGAAGGGCTTTCGCACCGTCTGCACCAAGGCAAACATCGAAGACTTCCGGATCCACGATCTTCGCCACACATGCGCGTCGTGGCTGGTCATGGCCGGCGTACCATTGCTGGTCGTGCGCGACCTTCTCGGTCACTCGTCTATCGAAATGACGGAGCGATACGCGCATCTGGCTCCGAACCAGGTCCATGACGCCATGCGACGACTGGAAGACGCGTGGCTTCAACAGCCGATGCGTACTGTCAATGCGTGACACCGTTGCGCGCTCCATCTAACTCCGCGGACGGCTCCAGACCGACGTGGATCGAAAACGGCAACGGACGCCCCGTTGCCGCGAGCGCAAGCAGCAGGTCAATCTGATGCGCATCCTGGTCGCTCAGCACCTCCATTAGTTGCACGCACCGCTGAACGACGTGCATTCGGCGTTGCAGCTTGCGATACATCGCATTGACAATCTGGATGCTGCGTTGAGGCTCCGTCGGGTCCCCAGCCAGAATTCGATTCAAGGCTTGCCGTTCTTGCTCACGCAGGGGAATCTGATTCATCTTTCTTCGTGCAGCTCCCATAGTTTTGCTTTGATCGAACGTCTGCTCAGGAATCAGCGTACTCGCGACGGCGTGCAGCCCCATCCCGATCGCGAACAGCTCTGAGCGCCGCTGTGTCTCCGCACCCAATGTACGACCAGGGCGGCCATTGCCCTTCCTTTCGCGAACGCGCAGCACTACGTACTCCGCACTGGGTTGTTCCTCAACACACAGAAAGACGTCCCCAACTGCAAAGCGCATGATCTCTTTCATTCGTTCATCCTGACCGTCCTAGGACGGCGTTCAGTTCGTTGTTATAAGTATTTCTTGAAGTACTTGGCCATGACCCACACGAGGACCGCGCCACCCACTGCAACGGGTAAGAAGAACAGCGCCAGAGACATCCGGGCTGGCACGATGAGCCATACCACGGCTACCATTGGCACGATGCCCCGATTCAACAGACGTTTGGCGCGCGTGTGTCGGGTTGCGGATTCATGCCCCCCGCACTCTCGCCGGACGTACCGCGCGACCAGGCCGTCCGTTAGCGCAATCGTCAATAACAACCCGAGCGTCGGCAACGCGCTAAACAGCAATAGCAGTCGGACACCCAGCAGTTCAACGGCGTGCATGGTCACCAGTATCAGCTCGCGGCCCTGCCCCTGTGTGGACCTTTGCATCGCCCCGCCAAGGAGGCTCGGACCCGGCTTCGCCTCGTCGGACAGGGCAGCGGCCACACCAGGCCAACCGAATACCAATGCCCGAGAAATTCCGGCAGCGTCATTGGCGGCCTTCTTATTTGGAGCTTGCTCCAGGTAGTAGTCGACCAGGTCGCTCATGTACCTGGATGGGGCTTTGTCGGTCTGCAAGGCCACCGCGACCGTGAGAGACACCACGATGGACAGGAACATCACCACGATTAGCCAAACTGATAGATGCAGAACGGCGTGAATAGGCCAAAAGAAGGCACGCACCGCATCCTCGCCGGAAGCTCTGTCCTTAGAAGCCACGGCCGCTACCCTCCACGGTCACATTGGACGAGACCTCGCCCGCACGCTCAGAGGCTGAAACCGTGCTGTCGAAGTCGTGCATGTCGACGGATAGGCCGGCATCAACTGCGTCCGAATACGCCTTATAGGTCGAACGCATGCTCTTAACGACGTCGGCTAAGCCGGCAGGCATGAGGTGATCAGAATCCTTACTTGCCAAAGGAAGCCGCAGCTTTACGAGCTGACCGCCCTCTATAAGGGCGAAGGCCTGCCCCTTTGGCAACTGCACCAGGTCTGACGGGTCTACTAACGGCACCTCCCGCGGCGAATACTTGTCCTGCGTTCGGGATGTGAAATCGGTTACTCCATCATCTGTTCCATCCCCAGTCGCAGAGTCCAACTGGCGCGTGTAGATCTGTACCTTCGGGAGTTGGTCTGTGAGAATTTCAGCTGTTGGCAGGTTCTTCACTCGGAGCATCACGAGCGTGTTGAAATTGCCGAAGATCTGATCCGCCTTCGCTTTCGACCCGATCCTGGATTCCACATCCGAGCCTGTCTGGGTGTACGCCGTGACCTGATAGCCCGCGCCGCCGGCCTTGTTTACCATCGGAATGAACTCGTCCCCGACAAGCTCATTGAACTCGTCCGCATGGATACACACGTTTCGCTTTTTACCGGGAATTGCCTGTCCATAACCGGAGCCGAATTTGTATAGACGCCCGGCAGTAGAGGTAAGGTCGGCAAACATTGAATTTCCGACTGCGCCGGCGACTTCGAAATCGCTGAGCGCGTCCAGTCCCACATAGACGATTCCGCCTGTGTCGATGATCTTCTGCCAGTCGAATACAGTGCGCGGATCTGAGGGATCCGAATAATCTGGAGACAGGAGCTTGGATACTGGTCCAGTGGTTAGCTTTTCCAGCAGTGGATAGAGAGACGAGACCAGCTTCTCAAAATACGATCGGTCGTTTGTGAGAACGCTCGCGAGACCGTCCGCGATCTGGTCATGCCAGCCCTTGTCCCGGATTAGCTTGAGGATCTGGAGCGGATACATCGCTCGACCTGTCTTTTGCGCTTGTGCCTGGAGTTGCTTGTCCGGCTCCGACATCTCGTCACGCCAGCCCATGTGATCGCGGTCGAGCCAGTATTCGAAATACTTCAAGCACAGGTCGTCGATGTTTACCGCGTTTTGATAGATGACCTCATAACTGGGCTTCATCCCCAGCGCCACCATCGCGCGCGCCATCACGTTGATGTAGCGCCAAACGAACTCTCTGAACGCAGCGGCTTGCCCCTCGGACGGTAGCTGACCGGCGAGCCGCGTTGCGACTTCCGTAATACGCGAGAAAGTCGCAATTGGTGAATATCTGGACGAGGCATCCGGATATCCGAGGTGGAAAAAGTGGAAGTCCTTCTCGCGGCCCGCGCGGCATGCTTCCGCATACATTCGGAGCAGCAGCTCAACGTCTCCCTTGGGATCAAAAACAATTACAACGTCGCCGCGGCGAATGTCCTGCGTCACCAGCAATTCGCAAAGGCGAGTCTTGCCGACGCGCGTAGTTCCCAGTACAAGCGTATGCCCGACACGCTCCCCCAGGCTGGACCATATATCGCGCTCGTCGGGCTCGACGCCATGAATAACGGGGTCTCCGCCCACTGGCGGCAGCGGCTTGACCGAGTTCCACCACGCGTCCCTCTTGAGCTGATTTGCGATCCAACCAGGGTGCTGTCGCTCCATCCGACGGGCCCACTGATACAGCTCATTGCGGGCCGTCAAGTGCTTGTATTGTGGAAGGCGGGCGGTGTACAGACGCTGCGTGTGTTCTTGCGTCCAATAGAAGCCTTTACCAAGGAACAACTCTGTTGACGAGCACGGGATCTCGTCAGCGGCAAGCGAATAGGTGGGTAGACTCCGGAGGTTGCGTTGGAATCGGATGAGGCGTCTCGCTTGCCGAGCTCGAATGGCGGCCAGCGAGAGCAGTCCTACACTTAAAACTCCCCCTGTCGCAGGGGTAACCAAAAACAACCCTTGATAGGTCCAAAGCGCACCGACCGATGCAAGTGCGGCCATCGACGAAACTACTTCATATGGGCGCCGAAAGAGGTTCTCGTAAGGGTGGGACATAGATCAGGCGCTCGCACCGGCGGACGCCGGCTTCAATAACTGGTTGGCCGCAGGGACGGGCTGAAAGAAGCGTTCCGGTCCGGGGATCAAGATCCCCGTCAACTGTTTGCCGCCTGGACCACTGACGTTGTATCGGTGGAGAAAAGAGCCGCTTCCGCTCTTCTGCGGGTACTCCGACTTTTGAAACTGCTGTTGCAGAACCCGCCACGGCTCCTTGGATGGCGCGCCATCTGTAGACGTGGGCATGTCGATCCGCGCCTCGAAGTTGTCCGCGTAGTCCTTGAAGATCTTTGGCGACACCAGAAGCACGCCTTCTTCACAGAAATGCACTGCGGCGTTGGCCTCGTTGTATGCAATTGATCCAGAACTGACACCGGATTGAATCCAGGCCATGAAGCGCTCTACGTTCGCCTTGCGAGCCGGCATGGCAGGCAGCGCCGCCGGAGCTGGCGCAGCCCTCACACGTGGGGCAACTGGCGCACTCATCAATTCGGGCGCTTCAACCTCTGGGGATTGGACCAGCTCCGGAATCGCGCTATCGATATCGTCGAGATACTGATCATCCGCTTCTAATTCGATCGAGGCAGATAACGAATTGCTGTCCTGCACCACGCCAACAACATCTGGATCGAGATCATCCATCTCGGGAAGGTCTTCAACGCCGGGGCTCGTGCCAGCAACAGGCTTGTCATCGCCTGCACCAACATCGGTAGCTTCTATGATCGGCTCTTCGTGCGCAGGCGGCATCTGCTCTGCCGGCGCCGATGGCGCCACAGGCGAGGCGGGCGGACAGTGGTCGTCGGCGTGTCCGCCTGCCGCGCCGCGCGGGGCTTTTACATCAACTACAGAGACTGCACCAGGCGGCAGGGCCGCCGGATATTGGGCTGGATCCTGGAACAGTATCGACAAGGGAAATCGAAGGACGGTAAGGCGTTGGGACCACGTCCCAATCGCGATTTTTACGGTCCAGATGGCTGCACCAGCTTCATTTGATATCGCTGCGCCATATTCCTGCCAGGTGTCGAATAGCCGCGAGTTATCGTCGGGAATGCCCGCTGCGCCAGGCCTACGCTGCTCAGTCTGCGCCAGATGGTCTCTGACAAGCTTGGCAATTGACCCGGAAACGCACCATAGCGACTCACCATCACAAAATCCGACTGCCCCAGCCCGATTGATCGAAACAGACCCTTCTGCCAGAACGCGGCGCAGCCCGCCCATCAACCGTTCGATGAGAGGAACGGCGCGCGCCGATGCAAAGCGCGTTCTCGGACCAGTGGCTAAGTTGCTCGCTACCGATTCCCTGTCGGCCCGACCCACGAGCTCGGCGATCACTCCCTTTCTCTGTTCTCCGCCCAAGTAGTCGAAGAGCTCGTCCATAAGGGGACTATGTTCGCCAATCCAAGCAAGCGCTTTACCTGGAACAAGGGTGCGCAACAAGGGCAACCCCAACCGTTCGTGCTTCCGGTACTCTCTTTGAGCCGGGAAATCGACGGTGTACCAGTCAGCCCCTTGCTCTTGCATTGTTCCGCCCAAAGGCACCCAAGGTTTTGATTCTCCAGATGCGCCTTGGAGCTGCACCACCACGTCGGTAACAGGCTTCCCAATGTCGTGCAGCAGGCCCGCGACGAGCACGGCATACGTGTACCGCGCAGCCAGCCGCGTTTGCTCTTCCGGCGCCACACCCAGTGGGAGTTTGTAGGCATCCCGGAAGTGCAGCGCGTGCGCAGCGACCTCAAGCAGATGCACCAGGAGCCCACCTGGTTGCGCGTGATGATGCGACTCAGACGCTGGAAGTAGCTGAACGAATTCCGCAAATGCCGCTAGCAGCGGACGCACGTCACGCTCGAAATTCTCGGGAGTGAATCCCATGCGCTGGCGAATCAACTCTACGAGAGGCGAGGTCCCTGTGATGTCAAAGAGGCGTTGTGCCGGCAACACTTCCAGGTGCCGCGCGCTCGGAGCCGATTGTTGGACTGGGCCAGGCCCCACCTGCGATTGACTTGACGTGCCCGGCATCGGCCTCCGCAACCAATACAGCGCGCCGGCGGCTGCGCCCGCACAGGCGAGCAATACAACGTCAGACTCGATTGCCAGCATGATTCGTACTCTCAAGCTGCACCAACGCCGCTGCCAGGTAGCCTCTAACATAACTGCGCCATGCGTCTGCGCCCACGTCCGAGGCGTAAACCACCACAAGCTTGCCCGAAGCGGCTTGAAAGTCTGTAAAGCGCTCGGCGAGGGGGTCCCATTGGCTGGTGGAGTCGATTGTGGCTGCTCGCCAACGAGTACACGGCAGGTCGACCAGCCATTCCACGAAGCTAATAGGACTGCTGAACGGGCCACGCAGGCGCCTCAGCTGTTGGCACGCAACGTCGTAGAGTTCCGCACCACCTTCGCCGCTAGTGGCCGTCTGCCAGCCATCAAATCGACCAAGCCAAATAAGGGCAACTGCGAGCTGAGCCCCGTTGCAGACACGCCCTAGCTCGCGGTGCATCTCCGCTTTGGCCTTGTCCGGCAACGGCATTGCCCCGGGCGGCCGAATCGGGCGAAAGGTGGAATGCCGAAGGTATGTCATGGGGCGTGGGCAGCGAGGAAAATGCGACAAGCCTCGCCGCCAGCGTGCTTACGGGTCAATGCGAAAACCAGGCCTCTCCAACAGGTAACCTCTTGCGACATGTTGACAAAAGGGGGAGCCTCGGTGATCTTCACCGCCCCAAGATCGAGGCGCCCAAAAACCTTTGTCGACCTTTTTGGCCCTTGCGGTTGCCCTTCCCCCTTGGGTTTCGCCCTTAGCCCTTAAGCGTTTGCGCCTTTTGAGGGCACAGATTTAAGTGCCCGGCCTTTGGTTAGGCCCCTTCCCCTTCGAAGCATTTAGTTTCCTTTGTCGCGCACCAAGAAACAACTACTTCGAGGCACTTTGCATCCAAACGTTTCCGTCCAGTGGTGCGGCGTTGGAAACATACGCCTCCCGCCGCTCTATAGACACCAGCCGATATCACACCGTTTAGTGGCTGACAAGCGCAGTCGCAAAGTAACGTTTCGACGCTCTTTAATTCACTAGGTGCCAAATATCCGACGCGCGGCGAAAGTGCTCACGTCGGCTTCCCTCGTTGCCGATCCGCTGGCTTACCCGCCGGGCTCGGTGCCTGGCGGGGCTTTTTCCTTCAAGGTGCGCCGTGCAGTTCCCAACCAGGTATCGATTCGCCGCAACCATAGCGATGTGGGCCTTCCTTCCCTCGCCGGCGCACGCTGATTGCATCGCAGCAGCAGCCGCCTATCACCGAATAGACGTCCAGCTCTTGCAAGCCATTGTTATGCAGGAATCTTCGGGCAAAGCAGACGCTGTCAATTGCGCCAATGCAAACGCTTCATGCGACTACGGCCTGACTCAGATAAACAGCATGCACCTCGAACGGTTGCAGCGGTTTGGCGTGTCCAAACAGGACCTCTTCAACCCCTGCGTATCCGCGTACGTAGGCGCGTGGATCCTTGCCGAGAATTTTGAACGTCTAGGCGTCACCTGGGATGCCGTAGGCGCCTACAACGCCGCAAGCCCCAACAAGCGTGTGGCGTATGCGAACAAGATCCAGGCAAAGCTCAGTGCGATTCGCGCGGGAACCTTGATCCCTGTCCACGTTCCTTTTGTGCCCCGAGGCGAACGGGGCCTGCAAGTAGGCCGGATGCCAGCAACACAGCAGGCTGCCGCGGCTGGCCCGACGCTCGCCGCCACGTCGGCCCAACATCAGCCGCAGTCCCAGGCACAAGATTCCGAGGGGCGCCGTTGATGGATATTTCCACCTCCTATGCCGAAGACATCCTCCGCCAGCATTTGAGCGCGATTGAACCCTACCTCGCTTCCGAAGATATCAATGAAGTGATGGTCAACGCTGCTGACGACATATGGGTGGAGGAGCGGGGCGTCATGCGCCGGGTCGACGCCACGTTGAGCGAAGAACAGGTCGATCGAGCGATCACGTTGATTGCCAGCAAGAACGGAAAACCCAACGCCCCGCTGCTCGATGCGCGCCTGCCAGGTCTCCGAATCGCGGCGGCGCGTAAACCCACAGCACTTCGCGGATCCATGCTCTGCGTCCGCCGCTTTGCTGCCCGGCGGATTTCGCTGGACAGCTACGTCGAAAACGGCGCTTTCGACGTCGTCGCGGTGGATCCTTCGGAAGCCGCCAGCGAGCAGCGTGAGCTCGATTCGCTAAAAGCCGCAATGCGACGTGGTGGCTCAACAATCCGGGACTTCTTTCAGTGGGTTGTGGAGCGGCGTCACAACATTGTTCTAAGCGGGTCCACGTCAGCAGGCAAGACGACACTACTCAACGCATTGCTGGACCTCGTTCCTAGCTCGGATCGGGTCATTACGGTCGAGGATACGGCCGAACTACGCTTGAACGTTCCCAACCATGTCGCGCTTGAGGCAAACCAAGCGCTGGGAATCAGCGTCCGCGACCTCGTGAGGCTCAGCCTTCGTTGTCGGCCTGACCGCATTGTTCTCGGCGAAGTACGCGGTGCCGAAGCCTTCGACCTATTGGATGCATTGAATACCGGGCATCCGGGAAGCCAGGTATCTCTACATGCTGACTCCAGCGCGATGGCACTGCCGCGGCTGGAATCAATGTTGCGGATGGCCCCAGAGACCCAGAACTGGCCCTTGCACGACCTCCGCCGCCAGATCGCATCCACATTCAGATTCGTCGTCCACGCCCAGCGCGTCGGGCCATCCAGGGGCCCGCGCGAGATCAGAGAGATCTTGGGAGTGGACGCGAACGGCTCGTACCAAACCCGACTGTTGTTTTCGAAAATCCAACTCCAGGACCAACACTATGAATAGTCCCCGCCTGAACCAGCTCCAAGTATGGGCCCGTGGTCGCTCCCTCGCCAAGCCTGCAGATCGACTACTGCTAATGAGCTATGCAGTAGTTTCCTTGCTCATGCCAGCACCTGCGTCTGCGCAGAGCATTTTTGGCGGGCGACTGTGCAGCGGCTTCCAAGCCGTGGTCAACAACGAGCTGATTTCTGTTGTGGTCCTAGTCGCCTGCGTAGGCGCAATTCTGCTGTGGTTGCTCGACGATGGTCAGTCGAAAGTTAAGGTCTTCGCTCTTCGCCTTGCCGGAGGCATAGCTTCGATATTCGGTATTGCGACCGTCGTGGCACTGATATCCGGGCGAAACCTGATGTGCACCATCGGGGCCTAAGGCGATGGACGAACGCGACCTGGTCGACGAGCTCGAAGTCGAGATCGACAAAGCCCTCATCGAGAAGCGCCGCATCATCGGCCTCGACCGTCGAGCTGCTGGCGCGTTCCTATTGCTCGTGCCGCTCTTTGCAGTCATAAGCCGTAGCTTCTGGCTGGCACTCATAGGCATACCTATTTATTTCGGTCTGCGGTACGTGATGAGCAAGGATCCCGACAAGATCGATGTGTACCAGGCGTACAAGACTCAGCACGACCACTACGCACCTCGCGCTATTGGGACCCAAAAGCGGAACAAGCGCCCCTTCGGCTTCGGCAGAGATTTCCCATGCTATTGACAGAGAAAGAGGGCTACCGCCTCGACGCCGGCACGTTGGGCGAACTGGAAGCAGCCCGGGCAAGCGGCCTTGCGCCCACGGCTGAACTGTTGCCGTGGATGTTCCGATACAACGACCAAATCGTCGTCAACAAGGATTCCTCGTTGATGGCCTGCTTCGAGTACACGGGTCCAGACACCGATAGTCAATCATCTGCGCAACTGCTTGGTCTCATGCAGCAAGCTGAACACGCATTTCAGGTCGCCAGCCGCTACCCGTTGACATTCTGGTTCATCACGCATCGTCGAAAGTGTGATCCGTACACCGCCGCGGTCATGCCGGATCCGTACTCTCAGATCGTCGAAGACGAGCGCAGCAACGCGTTCAAGACTAAATCCAACTTCATAAACCGGCACTATGTCGCCATCGCGTTAAGCGCTTCCGCCGGCTTGGATCGCATCGCGGGCAGGTTCTTCCACGCGATGGCCCATGAAAAGGCTGGCCCTGTCCAAGCGATCGTTCACGCGCTTCGTGGCATATGGTCCGACCAAGCCGACTTCGCCTATACATCGGTGGAGCTCAGTGCTGCAGTCAAGGAGTTTGAAAATCACCTATCCCGGATGCGAGCCAGCCTGCCGGGGCTGACGCTGACAAGGCTCATCGGCGACACGTTGGGCGCCTTCTTGGCGTCGTGCGCAGCTCCAGCGGCGCCACGTCGTGCGGAGGTGGCCATGGTCGATTTCCTCGATGAATCGATGGCTAATGGGGAAGTTATACCCGCTGAGGACTACGCCCTGTTCAAAGCCGAGAGCTACAAGCGCATTGGTGTGGTCACGGGCGTGCCAGCCGCACACCAGTTTTATCCTTCGCGTCTCCGTCCTCATGCGCTGGACGACCTTCTTAAGGTGCCCGGCGAAGTGACGATCAGCCACGTCTATCGAATCCAAGATGCCAGCGCCAGCACCCGAATGATCGAGAAGATGGGGTCATACCACCGCACCAGCGCTTTGAACTTGCGGGCTTTGGCTTCTGTAGCAGCGAACTCCGGCGATCCAAATTACTCGCCGCGCGAGGACAGAGGTCGCGTTGAAGCAGCCGACGAAACGGAAGACCTGAAGAAAGACGTGAACCGGGGAAAGATCGCTTACGGCCAGTACACCCTCAGCGTGACCTCGTTTTCCGCGCCGTTCCAGGGCGAGCGCGTCGAGGATTGGGACGAGGCCATGAAACAGGCCAGAGCTACAGCGGGAAAAGTCGGAGACGCATTGATAAGTGCGAAGTTCTTGCCCCTCGTCGAGACGCTTGGCACCCTATCCACATGGTCTGCGTCCATCCCCGGCGCCTGGCGAGACATCGCGCGCTGGGCACCGCTTCGATCTGAAGTTGTGGCGCGTGCAGTACCGCTGCGCACCGTGTCGCAAGGGTCGAAAGAGAATCGGCACTTGAGCACCACGATGAAGCGCCCATCCCCGGCTCTTGCAGGGCTTCCCACAGATTACGGCACCCCGTATTTCTGGACTGGCTTCTACCATGACATCGGGCACACGCTCGTCTGCGGCGAGACCGGCCTAGGCAAGACAACGATTGTGAACTTAGGCTGGACTTTGTTCCGCAAGTACACCGGATCGGACGTATTCATCTTCGACCGCACATTTTCGAGCCGCATTCCAATCATGATGCAGGGCGGCGTCTACTGCGATCCTGAGGACACCAGCGCAGACCGGCTGACGGTCAATCCACTGTCGTTGATCGGCGAAGTACGACACCTTAAGTTCGTTAAAGACTGGATCTGCACGCTGTCCGAACGACGCGGCTACTCGGCAACCAGCGCCGATCGCGAAGAGCTGGAAAAGGCCCTCCTTGGAACCATAAAGCTGCGGCGCAAAGACTGGAAGCTCCACGCGGTCTACGTCCAACTCCCCGTCGGTTCATTCCGCAATGCACTTTCGGAATGGGTTGGAGATAGCTTAAACGCACGCTGGTTCGATAACGAACTCGATATCTTTGACGAGATCGCCACTGGCCGGGCAGCCGCTGTGTTGGGCATTGAAATGGGAAAGCTCCTGGCTCAGCCAGACGTCCTCGTTCCCTATCTTCTGTATTGCTTCTATCGCATTCAGGACAGGATCGAGAGTCGCAGAAACTCAGGCCTTGTTGCGCCCACCTTCATCGGGTTGCCCGAGGTGTGGGGGTACCTGGAGGAGCCGATATTTGCACGAAAACTGGCGGAATGGATCGACACGTTACGCAAGCTCCTCGGCTGCGTATGGATGGACGCTCAATCGCCTGAGCGCTACATCAACTCCCCAATCTACGCCTCGATCCGCGACAACGTCCCGAACCGAATCGTTCTGCCGTACCCGGCAGCCAAGACGTCACCTTCGCTGCGCAAGGCCTTCACCGAACTCGGCCTGAATCCGCAGCAAATAGACCAATTGGCGGAAGGTACGCCGAAACAAGACTACTTCCTCACGCAGAAGGATGGGTTCATGCGCAAGGTAGCTCTCCGCCTGGACCCGCGATCTTTGGCTGTGCTCAGAAGCGAGCTTGATGCGCAGGCCCTGTTTGACCATCACCGAGCATCCGGCCGTCAGGACTGGCGTGAGGCATATTTCCAGGAGGTGTCACGTGTCCCAAATCCGTAAGTTCGTTGTCGGAGTCGCAGCTACGTTGCTGCTGGCCTCATTGGCCACGCACGCGGCAGGGGCCCTGCCCCAGCTTCCAGACACATCGGAGTACGAGCCTGGCGGATCTGAATGGGGATGCGGTGTGTTGCTGTGCCTTGCAGGGATGAAGCCTCCCAGCCAATGCAATGGCTATCTCAATCGCCTATGGCGCGTCTTGAACGCGGTTCCCCCGGGCCCGTTTCCGACATGCGCGATCGCGGGAAACAACAATTACGCCAAAAAATCGCGGGAGCCCTATGACCTTTGCCCAACAGGCTATACGCCGGCTCGCCGCGGCCAATTCGTCGCTCAAGGTGCGGCGACTGGCGAGACAAGGCCCTTGCGGCCTAAGTACCTCCTTCAGGGAAGCTATGCCCCTTCGGAGTCGAGCAGCGACGACGGTGGCTCGGCCGGTGCACGTGCGTGCGTGAGCGGGTATGTGGGTCAGTTGGACGTCTGCGATAACTGCGGTCTCGGTGGCGACGCAGGCGGCGGCGTACCGACGACCGTAAACGTGTACAGCAGCGTCGTGTGGTTGCCATACAAGGGGCCACGCGCGATCGACGTAATCATCGACGGTGCAATCTACAACCGTGTTCATTATTGAGGAGCCGAGCATGCAATCACCAACCCGAAGGACGTTCATCCGCGCTGCCACGGCGGTCGCCCTAAGTTGCATCACCGCGGCGCCGAGGGCATCGGGGATTCCGACCTTTGACGGCGCCAACTTCGCGCAACAACTGCTGAGCGTTATGAACCAAACCCAGCAGCTGACTCAACAGACGATGATGGTGCAACAGAACATCACGAACCTACAGCGCCTGGGCGGCAACGTGCTGAACCTGGCGGATCAGGCTTATGGGGGCCAAGGCCTGTCCATGCGCGATCTCGTTTCGAGTGTCTCCGACCTGTACCAGGCGGGGTCGCAGCTTCAGCGCATGTACGACAGCGCCAGCGCTGAGATGAAGTCGCTAGACATGACGCCTGAGCGCTGGGGGACGGCCTATGTTCACCTCGCACAAACTAAAGGCGGGGTCTACCGCAAGCAGCTTGACCAGGACTTTGCAACGATGGAGGCCTTCGCGTCTCGCGCCGCGAATCTCCGGCAGTTGTCCCGACAGATACCGGGCATTGAGGGAAACGTCCAAGGCCTGCAGCTGCTGAACCAGCAGTCGAGTGTCTTGGCCGGGGAGCTTCTTGAAATGCGCAGCCTTATGCAGCGTCAGGTCGTCCTCGATCTACAAGACCGAGCGACGAAAGAAGACCTCAACAAGCTATCCGTGGAAGGTGCCCAACTGCGTTACGACGCGGTCGCGAAGGAAGCTGCCAGCAAGCGCTCCGCCATCGGAAAGATGCCGGCACTCGAATTCGGTCTATAGACATGACTGGAAAGCCTCTCCGGCGGGTGCTCTTGGTCCTTTGCCGTAGTCGTCACGAGCTCAGAATCGTGTGCAGGGAGCGGCGTAGGTATCGCGTTGAAATAGCCGCGCGCGGGCGACTTGAGCACAAACCGCTACGTGCCGCAGCGAAATCCCTGCGCCTTTCGGTGGCCCTCGCCATCGTGCAGATCGACTGCACATCACCCAATGCGCTCGCCGGCTTTATTGCCGTCGCGATTGCGTTGACGGCGCTTTACGCGCTCGACGCCGGCGTGCGAGCGCTCGGCTGGCAATTCGGAGGCTGATGTGGACGTCGCAAGCCTATTCAATCAAGCGTTCTCGGCGGTCAACACGGCAGGCTTTGCCATGGCCGATATCTTCAAAGAAGAAGGCCTGATCATCCTGTCCGTTGGAGCGTCCGGCACAGCCGTGTGGTTCCTGTTACGCGACTACTTTTTAGCCAGCGACACCGTCAAGTTTCTGGTGAGCCTGTTCAACCTGATCTTGAGGATGGGGGTTGTCATGGTAATCGTCCAGAGCATGAACGGGGTGCCGCGCGATATGTTCGTTACGGCCACTCAAGAGGCCGCGACCAAGATTACAAAGGGCTCGGCGAATCCCGTCGAAATACTGAAGCTGACGATGGATACCATTTCGCTAATTGCCGACGGCAAGCGGAAGGAATCTGAAAAGTCGCTCTATTGCAAGATCCACGGTGGATGGTCGCTGAACCCTCTGGACTGGATCGTCGACTCCCGTCCTTCAGAATGTGTCAGCAAGGATCAGATTGGCTTCTTCGAGATCCTGAAGAACCTGCCGATTATCTTGGTGATCTTCCTGTGCCAAGTACTTGCCATCATCGCGATGGTGCTGATGTCGATCGCATTCATCGTCGTCTTGCAAATGTCGTATGTCATGTTGCAGCTCGGCCTGGCCCTTGGTCCATTGCTCGTGGGCCTCTCCATCATTCCGGCCGTCTCATTTTTGTTCGATGGCTGGCTGCGTTTCATGATCGCCGCGTCGCTGCAGCAGTTAGTCGCGTGGTTCGTCGCTGTTCTGGTAACGAAAGGGATCGTCCCGACTTTGGTCGGTTTCTACGACAAGATCGACAGTCGAAAAGAAGCTGATCTCTATTTCGCTTCGAATGAGATCGCGATGATCGCTATCGCGCTTCTTGGCTTTATCGCAGCCTTCATGATGTGGCAAGTTCCAGGTCTTGCTCAAGGGCTCGTGTCGGGCGGCAGCTCGAACGCACAGAGCTTCGGGCGCGGAATGGTAGGCCGAGGTGTGGCCGCGAAAATCCTGCGTAGCGGAGGCAAGCGGTAATGCGATCAGCCTTCCCGCGCTTCGCGGTCCCAGTCTTCTTCCCATTCTTTGTCGAAGCGGGTCGCGTAAGTCTCGCCGCCGCCTTCCTCGCGGCCGGCCGAGGCGAACCCCTTCAGGAAGGCGCGCGCCAAGAGCCCGAGAACAACGAAGCCAACAAGTCCGCTCATTTTTTCTCTCCAGCAGCTGCGTTTGCAGGGCAGTCCATGCCCGCCAGGCAAAGCGGTGTCATCTGCTTGAAGGACTCGCGCTTCGCCACGCTGGATTGCTCAATCGACATAGTTGCAGCGCGCTCTTGCGGCTTCTGTAGCGCAAATACCGTCGCGCCGCCGGCGATCGCGACGACTGTGAGCAGCAACACGAGTTTTGCTCTGGACATGGAAAGTACCCCATACGTTTCTTGTTCGACGGATCCGAGTCTACCAAACGGCAATTCGGATCATTCTGGTATGGAGGGCCTCCGCATGGGCGCCCTGCCCGCTGGTTTGGCCAAGATAAATCGAGGCCACGGATCGAACTTTCAGGCCCAGTTTACCCCTTCCTACGGACTTTCTTCAAGAGATAAGTGCATTGGCCTTGCTCACCGCACGGCGCCATCACTCATCCAACATCGCAGAGCCTAATCATGCCCCTCAAATTCATGAGCCGCTTCATGAGCCGCCGCCGTCCCGATCTTCGCCCTGCGGACACTACAGGCCCCGCTGGTCAAGCACCCGCCACACCAGAATTCGATGCACATGTGCTGCCCTTGACCGAGCGCGCCCATCGACTGTACTACGCCGTTTTTCAGCGTCCCCTACAACAAGCCGATCGATCAGCAATCGTCGCGTTTGGATTTTTCCTCGTTGCGACCATTGAGGGAATTGCGTTATTCCAACTGGTTCCGCTTAAGCAGCAGACGCCCTACTTTGTCGAGTGGGATGCGCGGTCAGGTGCCGTCTGGATCTCTGATCGCGTGGCAGAGCGCTTTACCCCGGAAACGGCTAACAAGACGTTCTTTTTGCGCCAATGGGCGACCTGGCTGCTGACGATTAAGCCCAATCCGTCCGACTCAATCGACGTAGACATTCCCAAGGCGACCAGCTGGACCATCGGCGCAGCCACAGACCAGGTCACGAACTACTTCGCCAAGGTAGATCCCATTGGGGCTCGCATCGCAGACCAGCAGGGCCTTACACGCGAGGTCACCGAGAATTCCACTACGTACAGCGTAGACGGCAAACAAGCCTACATGCTCTTGACGCTTCAGGAGCGCGTCAACGGGAAGGAGTTTGGCGACCCCAAGACCAAGCTCTTGACCGTCCGGTTTTTGCTATCCACAGACAAACAGGGCATCGAAGAGCAACGATCCAATCCACTGGGCGTCAAGGTCGAGTGGTGGACGCTCACCGATTACTTCGGCCCCAGCAGCGTCCGACCTCTGGGAGCACAGTAATGCGCAGAGTCACTTGCATTCTTACCGCTGTCGTCTGCCTGCTGTGCTCGGGCACCATCGCAGCACAAGAGAGCGACGTCAGAGCAGAGGTGGCACTTGCTCAAAAGCGGGCCAACGCTGGTCCCAACGCGGCCGTCCCTATGCCCCTAGACGCGAGACTGGTCACGTTCAATTTTGACCGCGACTACGACTATCCCGTGCTGATGCGCCCATTCACGATGGTCCACCTGGAGTTCGCGCCAGGGGAGACCCTCAAGGGCTATTACGCGTCGGACACTAGCGCGAGCCGCTGGACGTTCAAGCCGGCGCGCACGAAGCGCGACTTGTTTGTGATGTCGAAAGGCGACAACCTGCTCAATACCGCCACGATTATCACGAACCTGCGCACCTACCAGGTCACGTTCGTCTCTGCCTCGAAAGGTTCGTATTACAAGCGCGTGAATTGGACCGGAGACGCCGACCAAGATCTGGCCTCGGCCGGCCTGGACACGTTCGGCGGCAACGGCGCCATGCCGAGCAAGCAGAATGGGCCGATGGCCGGCTCAGAGTGGGATGCTCCCGGGCCTGCCGCCCGCCGCCCCGCTCCTAGTGGCCGGTCAGACCACGACGCACGGCCGGCCGATATTGTCGACATCTCCAAGGCGAACTTTGACTATCGCATTGACGGGGATGCACCTTTCAAGCCGGCCATGGTGTTCGATGACGGCAAGTTCACCTGGATCCAGCTTCCTTCCGATGTACAGGAGATTCCCGCCATCTTCGCGCTGGGTGCCGATGGAACTGCTGAGCTCGTCAACTTTACGGTACGCCGCAACTACTTTGTCGTTCAGCGCCTGTTTCCCGACGGCGCGCTCCTCAAGCTGCGTAAGGACGAAGTCCGTGTATTCAACCGCCGAGGTAAGGCCTGCGGCCTGTTCGGTTGCGGCGTGTCGGGTGTCAAAAACCTCAACAATGCGTCGTACCAATGAGCGCCGTCACAAATCCTCCTGCCGGGGCGTCTCCGCAGCGTCGCACAGCTGTGTCCCGTGGACTGGTCAAGATCGTGCTGATCACGTTCATTGCGGTCGTTCTCGGCTTTGTCGTGATTCGACGAATCGCCGGCGTGGCACCCGAGTCTGCCGCGGAAGCTCGCGCCAAAAAAGAAGAGCAAGATCGCGCAGCGAAGGAAGCTGGTAACCCGTTTGCGGTCCAACGACTGATTGCAGACCAGCTTCGGGACCGCCTGGCTCGCAACGAGGAAGAGACAGTCCATGCGCCCGCGAAGGATCCGAGTCAGCCGGCAGAGCATGCGGCGCCATCTCAGCCCACACGTACAGAAGCCGATGCCAAACGGATCGAAGAGCACCGCGGCAATACGAGACTGGCACAGCAAGAGGATCTCTCTGGTATCGAAATTGGCTTCTGGGAATCCCAAGAGCAGGATGAACCTGTGGCGGGCGCTTCCGGCCCATCACCGCGCGCAATGGCTACACCCGAATCCGCCCTTCGCGATGTCACGGCGATCGCCGCCGCGGCCGGCATTGATACCAGCGGATTCGCGCGACCGAATGTGCCTCCGGTCCCGCCAGGAGGCCAGTCGGCCAACACGGTCGGGCAAGGTGTCGGGCCGCAGGCCGCCCCTGGAGGACAGGTCGGTAACTCTGCCGGTATCAAATCCCCCCTTTTCGCGTCCGCTGCCCCATCCCCGTACTACATCCGAGAAGGCTGGATCATTCCAGCAGTGATTCAACAGTCGTTAAACACTGACGCCCCAGGCACTTTCCGAGCATTGGTGACATCGGATATCTACGACAGCGTTCATGGCACGCACCTTCTGATTGAAAAGGGTACAGCCCTTACCGGGGAGGTAAGCACGGATATAGCCGAAGGCCAAAGCCGCATGCTTATGTCGGTCAACAGAATGGACTTTCCGAGCGGCGCCAGAGTGGCCCTGGGCGGTTGGGACATATCTGATCGCACAGGAGCTGCCGGCATTGCCGCGAAAGTCGACGACCACTTCTGGGAGCGGTTTGGCAGTGCATTTGGCGTGGCTGCTGTGGCGGCATTGGCGGGCCGCTATGACAACAGCCAGAACGTGACAATCAACGTCGGCAGCAGTGGGTCAAACAACGGCAGCTCCACGTCGACGCTGACGGGCACTGCTGGCCAGGCCCTCAGCGATACGGTCAGGCAAATCCTGCAGCGGAATCAATCGATCAAGCGAACGCTCACGCTCGAACCGGCCGACAAGATCAACATCGTCGTCGCGCGAGACCTCGTGCTCGACCCGAACATCGTCAGGAGCTACTAAATGGAGCATCGCCTTTCCTCCCTATTCGCGGGCGTCTGCCTCGCGCTGCTCGCGCCGATCTCCGTCGCCGCGCAGCCTGAGTTTGCCGTTGCGCGGCCCGCATTCTATGAATTCAACTGGAAGCAATCGGGAGACAGTGGCATTTCTCCTGTTCAGGTCTTCGACAACGGCCAAAGGGTTTATCTGCAATTCGCGCCAGGCACCGAAATTCCCGCCATATTTGCCGATGCGCCAGGCGGTCGTATCTTGCTGGCATGGGAAGCCCAGTCCCCCTATATCGTCATTCCTCATATGGAAGCCCGCCTCGCCTTCAGGCTGGGGCGACGGGAGGCACTTGCTTGGCGGGCTGGCCTACCACCGGAGGGTAGCTATACCGGCATGGCGACGCCTTCTAGGCAGACCGGTAGCGCGTCGACGCCCGCCACCAGGGAACAGTTGGCATTTCGCCGCACGGCCGCTGATGCAGCGGCAGGCCCGGATCCGTCCTACAAGCCGATCGTCGTGACGGCCCCGCCCGTCCAGGCAGCCGTACAGCCTCTGACCCCGTCTGTGCCTGACGGGGCGAGTCTCGCGGCATTCATGGGAGTCGCAATCGGAGGATCTGCGCCTGAGGTTGCACCCCGTCGTTCCTCCAACCCTGCCGAGACGGAGCCCGTAGACACCAAGGGCGGCGGCCCGGTCGTAGCTACCGTCGACGTATCCAGCACCGACGTTCCCATCACCGGCAATGCGGTCGGGCCAGCACCCGTCCAGGAGTGGCATGCCGATGTCGGAAAGACCGTTCAGCAAACGCTCGACGAATGGGCGCAGACGGCTGGCTGGCAGTCCGTGAAATGGCAACCTGACTTCGACTACGCAATTGAAGCTCCGGCCACGTTTCGTGGCGAGTTCTGGGATGCGGCAAACGATCTCTTGTCCGCGTACGACGTCGCGAAAAGGAAGTTTCGAGGTCTCGCATATCGAGACAACAAGGTATTGGAAGTCTGGGAGAAGAAGTAATGAAAAGGGCAATCGTACTGGCTGTGGCTGTAGCGACGACACTCTCAGGCTGCGCCCTGCAGCGGATAAAAGACACAGAGGCGCGCGTTGATGATTCCTATGGCGAACACGCCGCCTCCGCGGCCAGTATGCGCAAAGTTCGCGATCGCGCTGTCGAGGTAATCGATCGTCCCTGGGTGTCCAAAACCCCGATCCTACGGCCATCGACCGCGGCGTATCCAGCACCGCTTCAATGTCCAATCACCTTTGTTCCAGCCGCGCCGATCAGCGTCTTTGAATTCGGGCAGACGGTAACGGCTCTATGCGGCGTTCCCGTCCGAATCACGGCAGACGCTATCGCGGCGCTGAGCGGCGGGAGCCGCGTGGGATCGCGGACGCCCGATATGACACCACCAAGCGGCTCAAGCGGACCCATGCCGCCAGGGGGTGTAGGCGCGCTGGGCGCTGGCGGATCCGCCTCCGCGCCCCTCTCCATGTCTGCTCGTGACACGACGATTTCAGGGATTCGTTGGGACGGCAAGCCTCTGCCTGGCCTTCTTGACGCGGTCACCGCGCGCCTCGGGCTGAGCTGGAGCTTTCGCGACGGCGCCGTGCAGATCCACTACTTAGACACCAAAGTCTTCCGCATATACGCGATCCAGTCGAAAACCAATATGCAGTCGGTCGTCCAGTCCGGCACCCAGCTCTCGTCATCGGGCGCTGGCGGCCAAGGCGCGTCCGGCGCCACTTCGTCCTCCGGGTCGGGCGGAAGCACGGTCTCAGGGGGCTCGACGCAGACCACTATGGTCTCGATTGAGTCGAACTTGGCCGAAGACGTCGATCGCATGATAAAGAGCATGCTGACGCCCGGATTAGGGCAGTCCAGTCTGTCTGTCAGCACGGGGACCGTCGCCGTCACAGACACACCGGACGTGCTCAGCCGGATCGCTGCATATCTCAAGACGGAGAATCGCAATATCACGCGTCAGGCGCTATTCAACATCACCGTCGCGGTCGTACAGCGGACGGAGACCGACGACCAGGGGTTGGACCTGACAGCGGTCTATAAATCGTTGAATGGTAATTATGGGATCACAGTCGCGAATGCATTTACTGCTGCATCGAGTGCTGGGTCTGCATCGATAGGGATCTTGGACACCGCAACCGGCACCGCTGGCCAGTTCGCCGGTTCAAAGGCCATTCTCCGCGCGCTGTCGAGCCAAGGCCGCGTGTCAATCGTGACACAGCCCTCTGTCACCACACTCAACTATCAACCCGTGCCCGTCCAGGTTGCCAAGCAGACGAGCTACCTAGCCGCCGTGTCTAACACCGCAACCGCGCAGGTCGGATCAACTTCGGCCCTAACGCCCGGCACCGTCACGACGGGATTCTCGATGGACCTGCTGCCGTTCATGATCGACAGCGATCAAATGCTCCTGCAGTTCACGATGAACCTCTCCACAGACCCGCGCTTGCGAACCGTCACCAGTGGCGATAACTCAATCGAGGTTCCGGAGGTTGATAGCCGAATCTTTTCGCAGCGCGTGCGACTGAGATCTGGCCAGACGCTGATTCTCTCCGGCTTCGAGCAGAACGTCGATCGGGGCAATCGCAGCGGCATGTTCAGCGCGTCGAATTGGCTTACCGGTGGCGGCGGCTCCACCAACAACAGGCGTGAAGTGGTCGTCATTCTGATCACCCCGATTGTGCTAGAGGACGATTCCGAGATTCAAGAAATGACGGATACCTCTGGCCAGTACGGCGCGAGGTCTAGCTGAGGTGGCTACTATGGCTCAAACCCAAGCACACGCTGGCAGCGTGACGGTCATCTCTGCTGGCTCGAAGTCGCTCGTGTCCGGGCTTTACTGGCAGACGCTATCGCAGCCTCAAAAGGTGATGAAGGAGGCTCGGGAGATCGGAAAGCGGGACGGGATGGACATCGTCGCTATCCGGCGACTCCCCACGATCATTCAGGCCGGCTTCGTCCGCAAACAAGCGGGCGTTCAGAAAGGCATGTTCAGCCTGGCTTCGATCGTGGCCGACCTGCTCCTACGCAAAGAAGGGCAGTCCACTCTGGACCCCCTTATTGCAGCCTTCGCCGTAGGAGATGGCCGGTTCGCGATTGTCGCGTTTAAGGACGGCGGCGTAGTACCGGATTCCGACGTTGTTTTTCAAACCCTGGAGCAAGCTCAAGAGGCGGTGCGAGCCCTCTACGCCCTTCTCTCATCCAAGGGCAAGGAAGTTACGGTCTACGCACCCCCAGAGCTCGAATTTGGGGGGGATGCGTCCGTCACATTGGCGGCTCTTGAGAAAGCTGCAGCAAGGGAACATAAGCTGAAGCCCCTTCGCTTTGGCCTAAGCCGGCGGGAATGGGTGCTTGTTGCAGCTACGGTGCTGGCGCTAATTTCATCCGCCATCGCCTTTTACGTGTGGAGTGAGCACGAGCGTGAACGGCAAGAACGCCTAGAACAGCTGCGCCAGGCAGAGCTGGCGCGCGTCAAACTGGATAGCGGCCAAAATGTCCTGCCGGCAGCTCTGGTGCATCCATGGACGACCACGCCGTCCGTGCCGGCCATGATTGCACATTGCGAGCACGCCGCACGATCAGCTCCACTTTATGTCAGCGCGTGGGAACTCAAAGGTCTCAACTGCAGGCCCAGTGGCTTCGAGGCAGCGTACGTGCGACTACCACGCGCGACTGTCCTGGATTTCCGAGCGGCCGCAGCCTCCGCTTTCTCGCCAGGCGCCACCGTTTCTATCCAAGCAGACGCCAACCAGGCGACCGTGCGAGTCATATCCAAAGCACCGGCCGGCGGAGACGACGAGATGGCGGACATCGGCTTCAGAGTCGACAGCCTGGTGTCGCATCTCCAAAAGCAGATTATTCCGATCACGGTCTCGCCAAAGGCTCCGCCCAGTCCGGGAGAACTAGGTAGCCAAGGGACCACACAACCACCGGACTGGGCGACCGCAACCTTCGAAATAACTTCCGACTGGCCCGCAGACTCCATTTTCAAGGGGTTCGACACACGAGGCGTGCGCCTGCTGGAACAGTCTACGACCATCAAGGAGAGAAAGCTCTCCTACTCGATGAAAGGTGAGATCTATGGAAAGTAGGACCGCAGCCGCGCTTTGCGCGGCCCTGACTTTGCTTTTTGCTTCGACCCCACACGCCGGCGCGCAAGTCGCGCGAACGACTGATCACAGCCCGCCGCCGGCGGGCACGCTTGCGGAACTTGCCGACATTCAACTCCGCCGGCTTACGTACGAAGCGCTCACCGGCATGAACGAAGCAAAGATGGCCTACGAAAAGACCTCGCGGGTCGAAGACCGCAGCGCGACTGGTGTTCCCGCTGTCCGCTCTGTCCAAGGCGTTGGCAGCCAGCTTTACGCCGTTCTCGTGTATGCCGGCGGCGCCCAGGCGACTGCGCGGCCCGGCGAAGACGTGCCCGGGGGATACCGCGTGAAGGCCGTTTCTGTCGACCGCGTCGTTTTGACCCGCAACGGTCAAGATCTCCGCTTGGGCTTTTCCGCAGAAGCTCCTCAAGCGGTATCCGACGGCCCGGTTCGGCTTAACTCTCCGTTCCCTGGCACTGCCATGCCATTCCAACCCGGAAGGTAAGCGACCATGGACACCACGATCCACGCCCCAAATGCCCCTGGCACCGAGGACCTGGAGCTCCCCTCAGCGGCCGAGCCGCTCCGTCGCGTTCAGAACTTGAGCGCGGTGGGCGGCGCGTGGCAGGCTCCCGAGTACGTCATCGACCGCGTCGTATTGGCCGATGACGGTGTGCTCTACGTCGACGAGGAGCACAGCGATGACATGCGCGTAATGTCCTATATGTCGCGCCTGCGCCTTAACCGTGTGACGTTTTCCCCGCGGCTGGTTAGCCACTCCGAAATCAAACGACTGCAGCAGACCGCCAAGGATGGCGCTTCGCTATCGATCACCGAAGGCCCTGGAAGTACAAAGACAGCGCAGCAAGAACAAATAAATCGAATGATCTCCGAGGCGGCGCGCCTCGGTGCAAGCGACATCCACTTCTTGCCGGACGTGGATAAAACCTATGTGAAATACCGAATCAACGGCATTCCGGAAGCTCGGTTCACGCTCGATCGAGCCGTCGCCGAAGACCTGGTATCGACGCTCTACACGTCGATGTGTGAAAAGCCCGACAACTACGAGCCATCACGAAAGCAGAATGCCCGCCTGATGGAACGCTACGCTCGCCAGTCCGGCTTATTCGTATGCCGAGTCGCGACCGGCCCAGCAGCCCGCGGGAGGAAGCTCGTCATCCGTCTCTATCCCGACACGGGTGACACCCCGAAGTCGATGGAGGAACTTGGGTATCTGCCGGAACAATGCACGCAAATACGCCTGTTTTCGCGCAAGACGTCCGGGATTGTGCTGGTGACCGGCACGACCGGCTCCGGAAAATCCACCACACTCAACCACTATCTCAAGCAGGCTCTTCTACATGCCGAGGGCGAGCTTATCATCGCCACGGCCGAGGATCCCGTCGAACAGCCCATTCGCGTGGTTACCAAGCGCGATGGCAACGATGTCGTTTATGTCGCTGTCCAAGAGCCAATAATCCCGGCCGGCACCAGTGAAGAAGAGATTGAAGCCGCCTGGGTCGACGCGATCGATCACATGCTTCGATCAGACCCCGACTCGATCCTGATTGGTGAAATTCGTGGCAAGGCGTCCGTACGCTCGGCAATTCGCGCAGCGCTCACAGGCCACCCAACACTGGCCACGCTCCACGTGAAAGACGCAATGAGCTCTTTCGACCGCCTGGAAGACTCGGGCGTCCCGAGAAACCTGCTAACCGACCCCACCCTGTTCATCGGCATCATCAATCAAGCGCTGGTGCCTATCCTGTGCCAGCACTGCAGCGCCCCATTTTGCGACGTAGAGGATCGGCTTGAGGTGGGGCTCCGAGACCGTGTACGGCACTTCTGCGACGTCTCAGGCGTTCGTGTACGAGGGCCTGGTTGCCCTAGTTGCCGCCGCGGCCTAGTCGGACGCACAGTCTGCGCCGAGGTCGTCTCGCCTAACCCAGCCTTGATGTCGGTCTATCGCAAACAGGGAACCTTCGCCGCGCAAAAGTACTGGGTCCAAAAGATGGGCGGGATCACCCAGTGCGCCCACTTAATTCGCCTGATTGAGGCGGGCCGAGTGGACCCCGACCTCGGTGAGCTGATGGTGCGGCCACTGGATAGTGACGACTGGCTCAACGAAGCTGCGCGACCGCAACGACCAGGTCGCTTGCATGGACGTAAGAGCGGATCGCTGTTTAGCCAATGGAGGTCTCGCCATGGCAAAGCTTAGCTCCCGCCGGCGAATGCTCATTTACCGCACCCTGTATTCCATGGCGCGGTCCAAGGTGCCGGTCTACGACGCGTTGGTCGACATTCAAAAGGCGCACAGCCGAAACGGGCGACGCCCCAAGGCGGTAATCGCCGTTTTTGCGCACGAGGTTCTGGTAAGACTGTCCAGCGGCATGAGCGGGGACCGATTTGCAGAGGCGTTCGAAGGATGGCTCCCGCCGACCGAGATCTCTATGCTGGCTTCTGCCCAGAAGGCCGGCGACATTGCCACGGGTTGCGACGACGCGATCAAGCACATCAAGCGTCAAGCGCGAGTTCGATCAGCCATCGTCAGCGCTGTTTCCTATCCGTCTGTGATCGTCGTGATGGCGATAGTCCTACTCACATTTGTGTCCTTTAAGGTTGTTCCGATATACGCCAGAGGCTCCGATCCAGCAACATGGACCGGACAGACTGCCGTCGTTTATTGGATGAGCGAGATTGTCCGGCACTACGGCATCTTCATTCTGCTAGGCCTTGTCAGCGTGGGCTACGCAATCCGGTGGTCGTTGCCAAACTGGACGGGGCGACTACGTCCAGCGTTTGAGTGCCTGCCGCCGTGGTCGACATACAAGACGATGCAGGGTGCGGTCTTCTTCTCCAATCTCGCAATTCTGCTCAATGCCGGCGCTGATCTTCTGCAGACCATGGTGCATATTCACAAGCACGCCAATCCGTGGCTGCAACAGCGCTTGCAGGACACCATGTATGGATTGAGCATGGGCAAGAACCTGGGTGTCGCCTTGGAGCTTGCTGGCCACAAGTTCCCCGACGAAGAATCCATCGCATACATCACCACGATCGCGTCTCGCGAGGGCTTCGCTTTTGCCCTGTCTGAATTTGCGACCAACTCCGCAGAGACTGCTGCAGAGCGCCTTGAAGCCTCTGGGAAGGTCTTTTTCTACGTGGGCCTGATCAGCGTGACCGCCCTTGCAGCTCTCATCTTTTTTGGCCTATTCGGACTGCAAACCGCCGCAATGGGCGATCGAGCTTTCTAACCGCGCGCGAATAGCGCAGAGCATCAACTGTTTCATCCTTGGAGCATTACATGACGACCTACGTTAACCCTTCCTCCATCAACCACCACTTGGCTGAATGCGAGCCCGCGCCGGAGCACGATGTGAAGGTGGCCGACCAACACGCCCTGCCTCATGCGGGTACACCGCTCGCCCGCCAAGCAGGAGCTTCCGTTGATAATTTCTTGGCCTGGATGCTCTTGGCGGTTGTGGTGGCTGCGGCGATCTTCGGGGCCTACTACGTCCTCAACAAGGATACCGAGAACAACCAAGAAGCTCAGAACATCGCGCAGCTGGTAAAGGGCGCGAAGCTTCTCCGGGACATGAACGGCTATGGAAATGTGACCACCGCCGCATTGCAGGCCGCCGGCGCAATTCCTAGCAATATGATTGGCGCGACCACCGGCACCCTCTATCACAGCTGGAACGGAGAAGTCACCGTTGTGGGTACAGCGACGCAATTCGTCATCACTTATCGGGCGGTCCCGAGCAGCAACTGCATCCCGCTGCGTGCCAATCTGTCCCGTACGGCTCAGTTCGTCAGCATGACGAATTGCCCGACCACCGGCAACGTCGACCTCGTACTGACTGCGCGCTGATGGAGACGATGCCCGTTACCTTGGAGCAGGCTACAAGCCTGCTTGACCTGCGATTCGTCGACATGATCATCGGCCCTGATTACGCGGAGCTTCGTGAGCTGGAGGGTAGCCAGTCCCTCACCGATAAGGTGCCGGGCCATCTGCAGGCCGACGTCAACTTGCTGCGACAGCAATGCAGGCAGGCGCTTCGCACGCTGACAAAATCCGAATTTACCGCCACCTTGGGTGAAGAGAAATTCCGAGTGACGCAGCTCTTTGACGTCGATTCTCAAGACATCTTCATCCTCGCCAGGGCAGACGTAAAGACAAGGCCCTTGAAGTCGCTCGGCATGGCAGAGCGGCTATTCAATCACCTAACTCGGCCAAAACTGAGCGGCCTAGTTGTGGTGTCGGGGGGCATGCGGCACGGCAAAACTTCCACGGCCGACGCCATCTTTATTGATCGCCTGGAACGGCACGGTGGCCTTGGCATTGCTCTAGCCGACCCGCCAGAGACGGCGCTGAACGGAATTCACGGAAAGGGACGTGCCATCCAGATCGAGGTAGCGCGCGAGCACGGTGGCTATCAGGAACAGCTAATGCGGGGCCTTCGATCTCGCGCCAACATCTTCTACTTGGGCGAGACACGCGACCCGCCATCAGCCATTGAGGTCGTCCGCGTGAGCGGCAATGGATGGCCTGTGCTGACAACGCTCCACGCCGACAGCCCCGAGCTAACGTTCACCAAGCTGCAGTCGCTATGCGCCGGATCCGGCGCTTCTGTCGAATCCTTCAATGCAATGCTGGCCGACAACATCGCTGCAGTGATCCATCAACAACTTGAAACCGTAAAGACAGCTACGGGTATTGCGAAGCGCCTACAGATCAACTGGCTGGTGTTGGATGGCAAAGAAGACACCGCAATACGCGCGAAGATCCGGAAAGGCGATTTCGCCGGGCTGAACACGGAAATTGCGGCCCAGAAGGCGGCAGCGATATTTGGGAATCGAACATGAAACGACACTATCGAGTATGCGCGACCAGACGCAAGCAAGCTGGCTTCACGGTGCTTGAGGCCTTGCTCGTGACCCTTCTGTTCGCAGCGGTCATGGGACTGTGGAACTGGTATCAAGCCGATTACGTCGCAACGATTACAAGCCGGCAGGCTGCTTTCCATCAAAAGCAAGTCGGTAATGCCGCCGCCGCGTATGTCAAGAACAACTACGCTGCGCTTCTGGCCTCTACCGCGGGCGGCCCCGTGACTGTCTCGCTGGACACAATACGGAACGCCGGAAACTTGCCCGCAGCCGTGCCTCTTCTCAACCCCTATGGCCAGGCTTACACGCTCGCCGTTCGTCGGGCCACTCAAGGCGGACAGGCCATCCTTGAAGCGCTGCTCGTTAGCGGAGGCGGGGCGGATGTGCCAGAGACGGACCTGCGCCGAACTGCCGCCATGCTGGAAGGCGGCGGCTTCGTACTCACAAGGCAGCCCGCGATCGCTCAGGGGTCGATGGGCAGTTGGCAGGTGCCGGTCGCCAGCTTTGGGCTTTCATTGCCGGGCGGAAACTTGGCCACCGCGTTGTTCTTCAACAGTGCCGGACAGGTAACCGACTATCTCTACCGGAATGCCGTCGCCGGCCGGCCGGAGGTCAACCGGATGAACACAAGCATCGACGTAAACGGCAACGATCTCAACAACGTCCGCACTGTTCGAACACAGACGGTCGAGGCCTCCGGCAATGTCAGCACCAAGGGAGCCCTTATCGTCCAGAGCAGCGACGGTGCAAGCAGCACGGGCTGGTACACCGCCGGCAATGACGGTTGGCTTCGCGTCTTGCACGACAACCATGTGGTCACCAATGGCGAGATTCGAGGCGGCGCCGTGCGTTCAATGGGACAAACCTTTTCGCATGGCCGGCTCAACGCCTACGAGTATCTATACGTCGGCGGTGTTGCCAGCGAGGGTTGGGCTTGCGAAGCAAATGGTCTAGTGGCCCGCACAGGAATCGGAGAGCCCTTGGCGTGCCAGTCAGGCGTTTGGCGCAAGTCCGGCGGTGGGCAGCTGCGTTGCGAGTATTACTTCGCCGGCCGTGCAAGCGACAACCTCCCTGCAGATAATTCATGGTGCCCGGCCGGCATGATCGTCACGAGCGTGACGAGCTCCGGCAGCAATCAAAATTTCTATACGGTCATGGGCAAGAGCCTGTATGCCGGCAACGTCGGGCAGGGATACACATGCTGCGGTATTTCATGATCGCCTCTGTCGCGCTAGCTTTCTAACAGGACGCCGACTCTATGGGCCTGCTTATGCTTCCCCTATTCGCCCTGCTGACGCTCTTAGCGGCTTGGGCGTCAAGTTCCGACCAAACCATGGTCGATGTGCTGCTTCACCAGGAGGCGAGCTCCGCGGGCGGAAGCTTGCGGATCTATGCGAATGCAGTCGCGCAGTTTTCCCGTGTAAACCCCGCCTTTTCCGGGCCTGCGCCCAACAGCTCGCTTGATCTACCGACCTGGTTCAAGCCGCAGGCCGGGACTGCCAATCACATCGACGCCGGCAGGGCATATGTCTTCTTCGTTCCCGGCGATGCCCAGCCCGACCTGTATCTGATGTTCCCAGAAGAGGAGACGGGGCTGCCCTACCTGGTGGGCATAGCCCGAAGCGGCCACCTCTACTCGCCATCGGCAGGGGCGGCAGTAGCTGTGCTGCCTGGTGCTATCCCGGAAGGTGCGGTGGTGTACGTCCTCTGACCGCACGTCTCCAACAAAAAACCCCCGCCAGGCAGTGCCGTGCGGGGGTTGATGCGCTCTTGCGCTAAGGTTGCAGACGTTATGGGCCGCTGCAGGCCTGGGATGTAGGGTGGGGGTTGGCGCCCGAGTAAGCTCAATTGTAGGCTTGCCAGAAGCGACGTGATCGCCTCTGGCAAGCCTACTCGGGCTATAAGTGCCCTGCCTTAGCAGAGCGGAGAATCGTAGAGAAAGCCGCGGCCGGTTCAGGGCCGCGACGGGTAGCTCAGTCTCGATCGAGGAACGCCAATTCGCCGAATCGAATGAGGGTGAAGGACACTGCTTTTTTCATCTGGCCTGTTCAGCAGCCTAACCAGATACTCGGGATGCGCCATTTTGAGTGCGGCGCGCACTGAACAACCTGCGAAGTTCTCTTCAATAGGCGCTGGCGGCGTCCATTGAAGAAAACTCCACGTAAGTGGAGTTTTGGGGTTTGGCTTGGACTTAGTTGCCGTCCGTGCCAGTTCGAACACCTTCAGCCGAAGCTTCGGGTTCAACGTACTGATAGACCAACACGCCATCGACTTTCGCCATGTGGATCTTCAGCAAGCGGCCCTTAAGGACTACTCCTGTTTGACCTGCACGAGTGCCGGTCGTGATCTTATAGGTATCGATGTACGGATCGCCGATGGTCACGGACGCCAAGACCTTTCGGCTGGAGTCGTTCGCAGCTTCTTGAAGCTTTTCGGTCATGACCTTGATGGCCTCTTTGCCGACAATCTTGACGTCGCAATTCAGCCAGGTGAGTGAATCCGCATTGCCTTCCTGCGCTTCACCGTGAAAGATGCTGATACTGCACGACAGGAATGGCGCGCCTTTCTTGGGCTTAACTTCGCGGACGCGACGGACATAGCCGAGGCCACGAAGGTGGGCGTCGAAGTACTTGGGGGTGTTTGCTTGAGCCATGACGGATCTCCTAAAGAAAAGGGGAACCGCCGCCCCAGTCGGGGAGGAAAGTTCCCCGATGGGCTGAAAAAGACACTCCTGGTCGCTAGACCTGCGGTCACCGAATGGTGGAGCCAAACCGCTTTGCTACAAAAGATTCCGACATAAGCAGTCGGAGCGCTTTCTAGCCGATATCTTACGTTTGCGAGGCCGAGAAATCAACGAGATTTGCGCACCGCAGTGGGGAAATTCCAGACCCCCACGAGTCCTTTACTGTGGACTTGCGGCCTTGAATGGCAATATCGTCGCGGTCGCAGTGCGACGGGGCGCCAGGTCCCGGCAAGGGTCTATCTCGCTCAGCTCTGCTGCGGATACAACTTCGATAACCATTAGCGTGTTGCCGTCCGCGTCCAGGAACACTGACTCAACCTCTCGATCTTCCCGCTCCTCACCGCACACGGCAAGCACTGTCACGTCACCAAGGCGCGCGTGCATTGCTTTCGAACCCACTGCCAGTTTATTGATCCAGGGAGAGAGAATGTTCATCGCAAATTCCTTTTCAAGTTATTCAATGCTTGTGGGTAGGGGGCCTTGCCGTCCATCGCTAGGGCCGGCTGGCCTCGCGGGCACCTGCCCCCCGTGATATGTAGCGGCACCGGCACGCTGGCCATCGACCGCGCCCCAGTCGAGGTTGGATTCGATTTCCTCCCCATCGTCCGGATGCGTTGCTGCCTCCGCTTGAGGGCTATCCTCTAACTCGCCACCGGATTCCCGCGGCGGCTGTGCAGGCGCAGTAGATCGGACGATGTCGACCTTCCCTGCTGGCAGCAGCACGGTAAACCGATCGGGCTTTCCCGCCAGAATAATGTAGTTCCCCTGCACATCTGCCGACCCCTGTACGCCTCCTTGCAGATAGATGGGTACCGACCGGATATCGGCTGGCAACGGCCTATCAAGCACCACAACTGTCTTGCCCTGATCCCCGAACGCACGTACAACCCCAAGCGCCGCGCCAGTGTCTACCGTGTAGTCAAAGTCTAAGCCATCGGGCGCTACTTGGAGACCTTGGACTTTCCCAGCGCAACCAGATATACCGATAGCTGCGACAAGGAAGACTGCCGCTGAAGCCTTTTGCTTCATGCGTTTCGGGGATGACAGTTCGAGGTTCAATTTCTATCCTATGTTGCGCCCAGATTGCGGGCCACCGCGCAGCACAACGGGCACATGATAGAACGCTCCGCGGGAGCTAAAAAGCTCTGTAGCGCTCTTGCCAAACCGTGCATGTTGTGTGTAGGATTCCGCCCAGTACGCCCGTCAGAGCTCATCTGACATCCTTTGCAGTGCGCGGTTTGGCTCCACCATTCGGTGACCGCAGGTCTAGCGACCAGGAGTGTCTTTTTCAGCCCGTCGGGGAACTTTCCTCCCCGACTGGGGCGGCGGTTCCCCATTTTCATTTTGGAGAACCGACATGAGTTCAACCCTCAGCGTTGCAGCCCTTTCCATCGCTTTTGGCATTTGCGTTGGCTCGCTTATCTGGGGCGCATTTGCGCTCGGCTCAAGGCTCACTGTTGCTGCCCGCGCTCGCGTGGACAGCATAGTGATCAGCTCGAAAAAAACACGCCGCACGGCCGTCGTTACTACGGTAGTGGTGGCCGGCCTACTCGCCGGATGTGCGAACCAAAGCGCATCAGGTGGCGTGTACAGCTACCAGCAAGCCCAGCAGGTGCAGCAGGTCCAATCGGGGACGGTCCTTTCGGCACGACCTATCACCATACAGGCCAGCTACAACTCTGGTGCAGGCATGGCTGCGGGCTCCACACTCGGTAGCTTGGCAGGCAGCTTCATTGGAAACCATAAGGGGTCCTATGTCGCAGCGGCCCTGGGCGCTTTGATTGGCGGAATTGCAGGTAATTCCGTCGAGCGCAAGGCATCTCAAGCCGCAGGTATCGAAGTCGTAGTGAGGCTCGATAGCGGCCAGATGCAGGCGGTCGCGCAAGAGGCGGACGTTCCGTTAAAGCCCGGTCAACGGGTAAATGTTCTGAGCGGTGCCGGCGCGACACGCGTCGTCCCGATTTAAACCCAGGCAGCGGCGTCCACTCGGCGCCCTGCCTCTTCCCAATCCGGGCCCACGCCCGTGGGGCGATAGGGTTCTCTTTCGAGGTCTGCAATGAGCAACCATTACTTTGACACCGTTCACAAAGATCACCCCATTACCGTGAATCTCGGTTGGGACCGCCAATTGAGCTACTTTTTCATGGTCATTCTCAGGCCGGTCGAGCTTCTTGATGCCACCCAGGCAGATGAGGCGGATTTCTATCTCTACTCTAATCTTCTCGAATCGAATGCCTTCGGCAAAAATCTCGATTATTACCGCACCGTCCTCAATAACTTTGGGATAGTCGTGCCGGAAAGCATGTTCATCGAGACGTTGCACGACAGTCTCAACAACGTCGGAAACCGTGTCGGCACGCACCAGGCGGACGGCTCCTTCACTGAAAGCTCTAAGTAGGGCTTGTCGTTCTCTCACCCATCGGGGCTTCCCGATCGGGGGCCTCATATTCTTGAAGGCCTTGTTATGACCCACCCTTCCCCCAGCGAACGAATGACGAATGTCGAATGCGTCGCGGACCTGATGGAGTATTCCTCTTTCGGACCGCTTGCCCAGATGTTCGTCGTCGACGCCTTGCTCAAGCACGCAACAACCGTGTCACAGCTCAGCGACGAAGCGCTCGAAGAGTGGCCCGAGAATCCGCTGTTTCACGCGCATTCATGGCGGGGCGTAGCAAAGGAAATTAGGGCGAAGCTTGAACGACATCTTGATCATCCAGCTTCTTCGTAAAGTGAACAGCAATTCACCCAGCCGCACCAGGACCTTCGAACCTCTTAGATCCTGACGCATAGTTTTCAATCCCCCGTGCGGGCTTTTAGCCCGCAGCCCCTCACTTTCATCTTGGCCCCTCCGGGGGCCGCTTTTATTTCTGGAGCAACACCATGATTAAGATTTCCGGCACGCTGGAGGTCAAGACGATTCGAGGCGGCAATGGCGACTTCAACGTCGGCGAGCTGCAAACAGCGATCGGTGAGTTCAAGATCAAAGACAAGATCCTGGAGCAGTTCCAATCCGGCACCTATCCAGGTGAATTCTTGATCTCAAAAATCTATCCGCACTCCTACACGTGGTACGGAAAGATCACGATTGAGATACGGGCTGCGCTGGCCGAAGTCATGCTTGAAAGCGATGAACCAGACAACGCCGAAATGCCGACTCAAGCTAGCGAGCCTGATCCAGCCGACGAGGAACGTACGTCCCCGCCTGTCACGGCTCAATCAGAAGCAGACACCATGCCTGCGCCGGTGTCTGTATCTCTGCCAGCGCCGGCCACTATTGAAGCGATCGCACCCGACGAGCCCGTGGCCTCGATTGGCGATATTGAAGACAGCGAGCTGCAGGAAATCTTCGGCGCAGAGCTCAGCGAGCTAATCAGAGCCCGTCAGCCAGTGAAGCTTGATCCTTCTGTCGACCGCGCGCTATTTCGGTCTCAGCGGGACTGGCTCGGTAAGCGGCTCGACTACAGCTTCCGTGCGGCCTCTCAAATGTGGCATTCCAAGTAGGAACTTTTGCCCTACATCCTGGGCCGGCATCTGCCGGCCTGCCCTATCAACTCTTCCTAGTAGCTCACTATGGCACTTATCTTCCCCAGGCTAGCTCAGAACTTCGTTCGAAACGGCTATTTCCCAACGGACGAAGAAACACTTACGCGGGTTTCATCAGCACTTGAACTTTTGGAGCCCGATGCCGGCGCCAGACTATATGACCCCTGCTGCGGTGAAGGCGCAGCACTTCACTGGATTGCGTCGACTGTAGACACGCTTCATGGGTCGCCAACTACGGAGACGTATGGCGTCGAATTCGACAAGGGTCGTGCCTGGCACGCGAAGAATCTTTTGCGCACCGCACTGCACGCGGATATACACGACGCATTCGTATCTGCTCGATCGATGGGACTTCTGTTTCTGAATCCTCCCTACGGCGCCGTGGTGGCCGACAAGGGCCACACCGGTGATAGGCATTATGACCGCCTAGAGAAAGTCTTCTATCAGGCCTCCGTTCCGGCGCTAGCGTTTGGCGGTGTGCTGGTCTTGATAGTCCCGCACTACGTCATGGACAAGCAGTTCGCGACGATGATCTCCCGTAACTTCGAGGGCATACAAGCCTTCCTTGCGCCAGAGCAGGAATTTCGCCAGCTTGTCGTGCTAGGAGTCAAAAGGCGTTCTGAGGCACCAGATCCGGAAGTGGTTAAGCGGCTCAGCACGATTGGTCAGGGCGAGCTGCCGCCAGAGCTTCCCAAGGAATGGAGAACTGCGCCCTACCTGATCCCAAACGTTGCTGGCGAGCTTGCTTTTTTCTCCACGAAGATCGACCCAGAGCAGCTGCACGACGAGCTTCAACGTGTTGAAACTGCGACCTTGTGGCCGCAGTTTGGCCGTATCTTCAATACTGGCCAAGTCGCACACAGGCGACCTCTATGCAACCTCTCTGACTGGCATTTGGCGCTCGCGCTGGCGGCCGGCCAGATAAGCGGTGTTGTTGAAGGAGACGACGGCACAAAGCTATTGATCCGCGGCGACACCATCAAGGTCAAGGACCAAGAGGTGCAGCTTGAGGAGGCCAGTAACGGCGATGTGCGAACCACGATAGTGATGCGCGACAAGTTCGTTCCCACGATCGTTGGAATCAACTTCACACCGGGTCCGGATTTGGGCCAGCTCGTCAATATCCGTTGAATGACTTGATGACTGTGGCAAGCGCCACGTCTGTCCAGCCCCTCGCCTTGGCGAGGGTGCTGCCATAAACGCATATTCGGTGCGCTTATGACAGCGTTTTACGTAGCCCGACGTTCTCGGGCCGCCGCCGGCGTAACCGGCATCCTTTCGGTTTGGCTCCATGGGTTTACGCCCTGACCGTGGTCTCTCTGACCTGGAGTGTCCTTCTAACCCCTGCGGGTAACCCCGCAGGGGGCTCCCGCTGTCGCTTGGATTCGCCCAATGACAACGCTTTCCAAATTCATCGTCACTTTCGAAATTCCTCATATACATAGCATCAAGATCGGCGTGGAAGCATCGAACGTTGGTACTGCCCTCCAATTGGCGGAATCGGCGTTCAACTCCGGTTCTCTATGGGAGACACGCAGTTCCCACAAGCTCCTCCACGACGACTTCCACGACGATGGCGAAGCTATGGAACGGTACGTTGAGCAGTTGGACGGCGCGCCGTTTCCGCTTCCTGACGCCACCGTCCACGAGCTGGAACTACAAACTCGTGCGCGAAGCCTCTTGGACTTCTGCCGCATTGTGTGCGACGCAGCCCCGTCGCTGGAGGAGCAAATCGTAGACCTTGATCGGTTGTTCGAGGTACGCCTTTCCGCTCGATCCATTCAACACATCCGCGACCTGCTGCCGCACCTTACAGCGGTCTAGTTCTTCTGGCCGGCGCGACCGGCTTATGTTTACAGGAGCGCTTCTATGATTTTCCGCATTCGCGAACTGCAAGACTTGTTCGTGGACGCTTGCGTCCGGTTTCCCAATGGCGATCTCGCCTTCCTTTCCTTCTACGGCCGAGATGGTTCCGTACAACAACTTTTCGCATCGCTGCAGCTCGGTACACAGGAGGGCGGGCTACGGCAATTGACACTGGTTACGGCTTCATCTTCAGTGGAAACCGTCATTTCGATCGGCGACGTCAAAAGGTTGGATAAGCACACTGGCAGACTGCCGAAACAGACCCTTTTTGGCGGACTTCTACACTGCTGGATCTATGACCCATCCCTATTGAAGCCATCACGGGCAACGCGCAGTGGTTGGGTTCTACAAGACTGCGTCCACACATCGGAGGCCGACGCGGCGGATGATCGCGTATGGAACCTGGTTAAACAGGTCTCCGAAGTGCCTCTAATGGACCACTGGCGTGAATTTATCTTGGGCGAGCTGAGCACAGAGCTGCTCGTCGATCTTACTGACGAGATGTGCCGGCCGGCCGGGAGAATTCACCCGAACTTTGTGCGCATACCTATCGACTTCTCAGCGCGCATTTCGTCATACGTCCGCAACGGCCAATTGAAGCTCGCCGTCGAGGCGTAAATACCGCTTTCCCTACCCTTCCGGGACACCATCCCGGCCGGGCTTGGTGTCTCTCTTTTTTGGAGCACCACAATGAATGCAACCTTCCATGAAGAAGCCGCCGCCTTGAACGAGGCTGAACCGGATCAAACTCGTCGGATTCCGCTATCGGACTTTATTAGCAAATTCGGGTCTGGCCTGCTGCAAGCTGTACGCAAACAAAATCCTCCCATCTTTGATGACCTTGAGCGTGCCGACTGGGATGTCATCATCGACTCCTTGTTGAGGACACCTTTTCCTGCACAGCGTCGTGTCGTTCACGCGATCACCACCTTGTTGACCCAGCATTCGCCTGCTGGAATTATCAATGCGGAGATGGGGACGGGAAAGACCCTTATGGGCATTCTCGTAGCCACACTTCTCCATCACGCTGGTCTCCCTAGAACGCTCGTGCTCGCACCGCCTCATTTGGTTTACAAATGGCGACGGGAAATCCGGGCAACTGTGCCCGGTGCGCAAGTTTGGATCCTCAACGGTCCGGACACCCTTCGAAAGCTCCTTCAATTGCGGACAATGCGCGACCGGCCGACTTCGCCTCAGTTCTTCATCTTGGGGCGTGTCCGGATGCGTATGGGGTTCGATTGGCGTCCTGCGTTTGCAACACGGCCGGTACTGTTCGATTCCGAATTGGGACGGGTTTGCAGAAGCGCCGCTTGCTGCCCGCGCTGCGGTCAGTTTGTGTGCAATGAAGATGGCGTGCCGCTTACCCCTGCGCTCGCGACTTCGGCCTTAAACGAACGTCGTGGAGCGTGCAATTGTGGCGAGCGGCTTTGGACCTTGATCCCAAAGCGCGCAACCCCGACGACCTATCGCGATATGGTCAAGAAGGCGCTCGTTCAAATGCCAACGGTGGGTCCCCGCACTGCGGACAATCTCCTGACTCGCTTTGGCGAGGACATGCTTGGTGACATGCTGCAGGACAACGTCTACGAGTTCATCAATCTGATGGATGAAGAAGGTGACTTGGTGTTCTCGGACCGCCAGGCTAAACGCATGGAACGGGCACTTGCCTATACGGAGGTATCTTTTGGACAAGGGGGGTTTCAGCCCACTGAGTTCATCAAACGCTATCTGCCCCAGGGGTACTTCGGGTTGCTTATCGCAGACGAAGGCCATGAGTACAAGAACGAAGGCTCAGCTCAAGGCCAGGCAATGGGGGTGTTGGCACGCAAGTGCTCAAAGGCACTCGCACTGACTGGTACGTTGATGGGTGGCTATGCCGACGATCTCTACCACCTTCTTTATCGCCTGCATCCGCGGATGATGATTGAGGACGGGTTCAACTTCAATTCCAAGGGCTCAATGGCCTCGGCCACAATGGCCTTCATGCGCGAGCACGGCGTCCTGATCGACATCCATAAGGAATCCAATTCCGGATCCCATCGGACGGCGAAGGGGGACAAGAAGACAGTTTCGACCGTGAAAGGACCGGGTTTTGGTCCGAAGGGAATCATGCGATATGTGGTCCCCTACACGGCGTTCTTGAAACTGTCGCAACTGGGGCAAGATGTCCTTCCACCTTATCGCGAGAGCATGGTGGAGGTCGCTATGTCACCGGACATGGAGTCTGCCTATCAGTACCTTGAGCGTACTTTGGTTGAGGAACTTCGTCGCGCGCTTCGCGCCGGCGACAAGTCTCTCATGGGGGTTGTTCTAAACGCCCTTCTGGCATGGCCGGAATGTTGTTTTCGGCCGGAGACTGTGCGGCACCCGCATACCAAGTCGGTGCTGGTGAACTTGCCGGCTCTATACGGAAACCAGGAGATGACGCCCAAAGAAGGCGCGCTAGTGGAACGTGTAAAGCGGGAGGCCGCGCATGGTCGGCGCACGCTGGTCTACACCACGTATACCGGCACGCGCGACACTTCGGCCAGGCTAAAGGCTTTGCTTGACCAGGCTGGCTTGCGCAGTGCCGTGCTTCGTTCCAGCGTGTCCGCCGAAAAGCGGGAGGACTGGGTGATGGAGCAGGTGGATCGCGGCATTGATGCGCTTGTTTGCAATCCCGAGCTGGTGAAGACTGGTCTGGATATGCTGGAGTTCCCGACCATCTTGTTTATGCAGACTGGCTACAACGTCTACACGCTGCAGCAAGCTGCAAGGCGTAGTTGGCGGATCGGGCAAACGCGCGACGTTGACGTTGATTTTCTTGGCTATCAGGGGTCGGCACAAATGCGCTGCCTTCAACTCATGGCACTGAAGATTGCAGTATCGCAGTCCACGTCTGGCGACATGCCTGATTCCGGTCTCGACATTCTCAACCAGGGAGGCGACAGCATTGAAGTCGCTCTTGCGAAGCAGTTGGTAAGCTGACTTCAATTCTCTTTGCAGGACAGGCCACCCAACCGGGTGGCCTTTTTTTTTGTGCACCCAATTGCGGATCGCGTAGGTTTTTTATACCGGGGCTTTCGCACACACATGGCCCGAAGCTACATGCGGCCAACCGATCTAAGGAGCGATTATTTCGTCTGCTTCTCATTTTTTCGTTGTGCGCCACAGGCTTGAGAGTAAGCTTTGGACTCCGACCACAGGGGAGGTGTTATATGAGCTCAGTAAAGGTTGATTTGGGCCATGGTGGCATAGCCGAGAGGTTGCTCCTGCATCGCCAGGTTCCGGGGTGGGCCTAACGCAGAAATTCACGGCTGCGGACGGCACACTTTCCACAACTTACACCTGCACCTGCTACGATGGCGGCAGGACCTATTCAACATCTAAGTCCTGTCCAAATGGAAACAACCGTTGCGATTGCAGCACACCATCGAAGCCGTCGATCACTTGCGGGTAGTGTGGCGGTCCGAGCATCGATGCATAGCACGGGCTAAAGCCGCCGTTTTTGTTTTGCTTCGCGAGGACGAAACGGCGGTTAGCTCGGGTTGGAATTGCCGATTCGGCAGGTAGGTCGTGTGAATTTCGCGGGGCTACTACTTCTTTCTCCAGAGCCGAGCGGCCTGCTCCGGAAGTCGGCGATAAACCCTTTTTCAGAAATCCGCGTTTGCTGCCATGACAGCGCTCTCTTGAAGAACGCGAACCGTTCTAGTTTTGTATCAGCAGAGAGATGTCATGAGTTCCATCACGACTTGTCGCAATCTTGACTACGGGACGTCCCACAATGCCTTGCGTTCCTGCCGCCAAGATTGAAGGCAATCCAGAATGGTTTGCCGCATGGGTTGAGTGCCAGCGTCATTGTTCTGCGTAGTCAAATACGACCGCCAGCCTGTTCACATGTCCCCCGTTTGGAATTCAAGCGTCAAGGCTGTAGTGAAGGCCATAAAAATTCAGCTCGATTCGCCCAGCTGCACGGCGGCGGCCAGCAGCGCCGCGCGCGTTGCCGCCGGCAGCATCGGCGCTGGCGTTTCTCCGATCACTTTCTGATTCCGCCGCTGCACCGAGCAATCGCGTTCGCCAAGCATCAACACGCGGCCCGCGCCGTCGCCGAAGATCTGCTTTTCCACGTGCCGCGCGTTGTCTACATAGCGCTCGATGAACGCGCTGCCGAAGCGGAAAAAATGTTCGCCTATGCGCTGCACGCTGTCGAACGCCACCCATATTCGCCGGGAATGCAAACCCCACCGCCAAGCTCTGTGGCTTTCAACGGTCCATCCTCGAGATCCTTGCCCGGGGGCCGACGTTCCCTAGTACGCGCATCTCAACAAACCACCGCCGGCGCAGGGAAAGCAAATACCCGTCCACGGCGGGGCAGGCTTCGCTACGTCGATGACGGCGAATATAGCGCTCAGCTCTGAAGGGTCCTGAAGTCGCGCTGCGCGTGGATACTTGTCTATCAGTTCGTCGTCCAGGACAGCTTACGCAGCGCATACAGCGAACCACAATGCCAGTTCGGTCGGCCGACAGGGTCCAGATCTTCGATCTGCTAATGGTCGCGCTTTTACGGAGGAATTACCGATGCAAGAATTCAAACGCGATACCAGCGGCATGCGCCGACCTCTTTCTCCTGCGTGTGCAACCATTCCAGATACGCGCCTTCCAACTCTTCAGCCATTCTGGCTGGGGCAAATCTCCCCAAGCTCTGAAAGTTTTGGCGAGCAGCGTTTGCAAGACACTTGCGTAGAGCGCTGTCCGCAATCAATTTTCCAAGTACTGAACGGAGAATTAGCCTGTCCGCAGGTTTTACAACATATCCCGAAACGCCATTCTCGATGACCTCCGGTATGCACCCGACTGCAGTTGCGACCACCGGAATCCCGGATGCGGAAGCCTCAACAAATGTAGAGCCCGGCACCCTGCCCTCTGGTGTAGTCGCGTATATGTCAAACGCAAAGAGCCGCTGAGCAACATGCGGGGGACGATCCGAGAAATGAAATCTGTTTTCCAAGCCAGCGTTCAGAGCGCGCACGTTCAACTGGGTTCGCAAATGTTCGTCAAATCCGACCAGAACCAGATGTACCAATTTATTTGCCTCCATCAGCGGAACAAGGGCGTCGACGAGATGGTAGAGACTCTGGACATCCGGATGATCGGCCACACTACCCACGACGATGGCACTTTCACAAACGCCAAGCCTACGGCCAGCACAAGCGTTCTCACTTGCACTGCGGACATCTAAGCCGGTAGGCACTGTCCGTACGCGACGCGCCGAAATGCCTCTGTCAAGATACTGCCGCCTCAGGTATTCGCTAACCGTGATGACATATTCGCTTGCGCCCTCGTAGACTTGTGGCAGCCGCTGCCGGCACTCTCGGTGATGAGTTCTTACGACTAGACGCGTTCTTGCAAACGGAGCAAAAAGTCGAGTTCGCAGCTGGTCCCTGACAGAATGAGTGTTCACAACGTCAAATGCGCCAGAGCGAAGCAACGCTCCGATTTTCAACGGTGCTGAAACTGAATTAAGCACCCCGCCCGTCTCAATATCATGCGTAGTGAAGCCCCTAATTTTCGCTTGATGCCCTAACTCGGATCTTGTGGGGCAAACGATTTGCAGTTGGTGTCCACGCTCACGCATAGCCAGCATTTCATTCAAAATTCGCAGCTCCCTGCCACCAAAGCCGGGATTCAAACTTACGTGCAGGATCTTCAGGCGCGGAATCATTGGTCGAGGTGCTTACGTGAAATAATATTGACGCCGGTTAACAGAGTTGACAGCAGTTGGGATCCCCTACGCACAGCACGGACTCAGTGCTCTACCTTGTAGAGCGAGTACCGACGACTTTTATAGATTGCCGCGAGCCTGGACCGCAAGCCCCCGTTGATGGACGCTTCCATCCCCTTTGGAATTGCCACAAATGCAGACTCGCATTGCTCGAAAACAAGCTTATTCAACCCGACCAAATCAATGAGTTCTGCCTTTCCGCCTGAATAGAAGCGCGCCGAGAATGGACGACTATGCACAAAGTAGAGTTTCTGGCCGGCAGTCATCTGCGCAGTTGCTGCAGCTACAAGTTGCTTCTCAGTCTTAAACCTGGTCGGAGCGGTCAAGGAAACAAGACCGAGAATGATCGCTGCGGCCGGCACTAGAGCCCCGACACCTATCAATGCACGCTTCAGAGTCGGTGTTTGGCCCACAAGAAAAATTTCTTTCGCATAAATTGAGAACAGCAAAGCGAACGCGGGCAAGCCTGGCAGCACATACGTCCATAGTATGTTTCCGGAGAAAGTGAAGAAGACAGGGGAGGCCAGAGTCCACATAGCCAGATAGCCGACGAGCGGCAATCTCCAAACCTGAAGAGCTCTTTCTCGGCGTGATGGCCGAGCAATCAGCCAGCCCGCGAGGAGAACTCCAACCCATCCCCACGGGAAAGACGCCAATAACCACTCGGCCCAGATGCTGCCAAGCGGTCTTTCATGAGCGGTGCCATACAAATCGCCCTTCCAGCCGGCGTCTAAAAACCTTAGAAAGTGCTCACCCACCAAAAAGTACTGCAGGAAGCCAGGGGTCTTCGCCTCTGCGTAGACGTACCATGGCACGGTCAGAGCAAGAGTTACCAGCATTCCCTTGAACCAAGGGAGGGCCGTCACATAGAGCAAACGCTGTCGATGGACCGCGATCCATGGAACAATAGCGATACCAATAAGGACGAATGTGAGAGGCCCTTTGGAAAGCAGCCCAATAGCCAAGCCTACAAAGAAGCCGTAGCGCCAGAACAGCGTCGACCTTGTCGGCGCAACCAGGAACGCCAACATTGAATAGGAGACCCCTAGCGCAAAGAACGAATCCGTCAAAACCGCGCCAGCTGCGGCAAGCGGAAGAAGCATAGAAGCCAGAACTAGCGTCGCCAAGCGCGCGGAAGCACGACCGGCCAGGATGTCAGCCGCGCGATACAGCAATGCCGCCAGTGCAGCCATAGCGACAAAGGAGGGGAATCGAACTGCAAATTCCGATCCCCCGAGCATTAGTATTCCGAGCGCTTGACTCCAGAACGACAGGGGAGGCTTCCCCCAGAATGGAACCCCGGGTTCAAACCAGGGAGTTATCCAGTCGCCAGACTCGGCCATTAGACGTGCTATCTCTGCATATCTCGGTTCCGACGTGTCAACCAACGGCATAACCGCCATTGAATAGAGGCGCGCAAGCACAATCCCCGCCAGGCCCCCGAAGAACCACTTATCCTTCAACTGCATTTTTCGGTCTTAACCTTCGCTGGGCTAAAAGGAGTTCCGGCATTCTGATCCAGCACGTCCCGTACTATGTATATCGGGCGTTGTTTCGTCTCCATATAACCCTTGCCTACATACTCGCCCAGCAGACCGATTGTTAAAAGCTGAATTCCGCTTAGGAGCGTAATCATCGCTGTTAGAGACGGGTAGCCCGGCACGTCATGACCGAAAACAATAGTCTTGAAAATTATCCAAAGGCCGAACGAGCCGCCCGCTAACGCTACGATTGCGCCAACACCGGTTGCCCATCGCAATGGGGCCGTGGAGAAGGAGGTGATGCCCTCAAGCGCGAGCCCAAACAAAGCGAAGTAGTTCCACTTGGTTTTTCCCGCAGCCCGATTAGCGCGGTCATAATCTATAACCTTGGTCGGGAAACCAATCCAGGCGTACATGCCCTTCATATAGCGGCATCGCTCTGGCAATTGAAGTAGCGCATTCACCGTTCGACGGCTCATTAGCCGAAAGTCCCCAGTGTCTGCGGGGATGCGGGACCGACTTAGGCGGCTGAGAATCCGATAGAAGGCGAATGCGGAAAGCCGCTTTGCTATCCCTTCTCCCTCACGCTTTCGCCTGCGCATCGAAACCACATCGACCCCTTCTTGCCACGCCTGGACCATCTCTGGGATCAACTCTGGGGGGTCCTGCAAGTCAGCGTCCAACATGATCACCGCCGCGCCCCGAGTGTGCGCGAGACCGGCGCTCATGGCCGCCTCTTTCCCGAAGTTCCGGCTTAGCCGCACCACGCGAACCCTGGGGTTTCGACGCATTAACGCCGTAAGTAGGGGTACGCTTTCATCGGTGCTTCCGTCGTCAACAAATACAATCTCATAAGGCAGCGCAAGCTTTCTCAGGATTGGCTCGAGCCTTGCATGACAGATCGGCAAGACTTCCTGCTCGTTCAAGAACGGGACGACAACGGAGATCTGGACGTCGTCCTCCGTTCCAACAACTGCCGTAGCAGGATTCGACGGGATCGTGGCCATGGAATAGGACCAAAAATGTAGACGGCTGCCAATTTACGTAAAACCGCACGACAATCTTCATACGGAAGAATTACATTTCAGCAAGCTTGGAGAGGCCGAAATCCCTCCAAGCTTGCGACGGCTCAAGCCTTCGCTTCAGAAAGCTCAATTTCCTCAGGATCTCGCCTATGAACTAGGCGATACAGCGCGGGGAGCACCAGAAGGGTCAGAAATGTCGAGGAGACAATGCCGCCAATAACCACTGTGGCCAGCGGTCGCTGCACCTCCGCACCCGTGCCTGTAGCGATAGCCATTGGGACGAATCCGAGGGAAGCGACCAATGCGGTCATCAAGACTGGCCGCAAACGCGTTAGAGCTCCTTCTCTAACCGCAACGTCCAGTGGCCTGCCCTCTTCCCGGAGAGATCGGATAAACGACAACAGCACCAAGCCATTGAGCACGGCGACGCCACAAAGGGCAATGAATCCAACGGCCGCCGTAATGGACAAAGGAATCCCTCGCAACCACAAAGCAAGAATGCCGCCCGTCAACGCGAAGGGGATGCCGGTAAAAACAAGTAGCCCGTCTTTGACATTTCCGAACATCGCAAACAGCAGCACAAAGACCAGAAGCAGCGCGACGGGCACTACGATTTGTAGACGCTTAGTGGCCGACGCAAGTTGTTCGAAAGTCCCCCCCCAGGCCGTCCAGTATCCAGTCGGAACCTTGATCCGCTCGTCGATAGCCGTCTGTGCTTCACCGACAAAAGACCCCAAATCTCTGCCGCGAACGTTGGCGCTGACGACGATCCTACGTTTTCCATCTTCGCGAGAGACCTGATTAGGGCCGGGCGCCAAATCAAACGTCGCAATCTCGGACAGGGGTATATAAGCCGTCTGAAGTTGGCCGTCTGCCCTCGGGAGCGCGATTGGTAGATTCTTCAGTGAAGTGATGTTCTCCCGCACCTTTTCTGGCAGTCGCACGACGATCTCGAATCTGCGGTCGCCTTGGAAAAACGTGCCCGCCTCGCGACCGCCCGCAGCGATCGTCAGGGTATCCTGGACGTCCGACAGGCTTAGACCGTAGCGTGCAGCTTTCGCACGATCAATCGACACGGTCAACATGGGAAGGCCGGTGGTTTGTTCCACTTTGACTTCGGAGGCTCCCGGGATCTTTTGAAGAACTTCCGCCACCTCGGTCGCCGTACTGTTCAACACATCGTTATCATCGCCAAAAATCTTCACCGCGACATCACTCCGAACTCCGGATATCAGCTCGTTAAAGCGAAGCTGAATCGGCTGCGAGAATTCATAGTTGTTCCCCGGGATGTTCTGCGCCTCGCGTTGAATAGCTTCTCGCAACTCCGCATGGGATTTTTTCGGACTAGGCCAATCCTCCTCCGGCTTGAGCATGATGTATCCGTCCGAGATATTGGGAGGCATCGCATCTGAAGCGATTTCCGCTGTCCCAGTCCGAGCGAATACCCGTTCGATTTCCGGGAATTTCTCTTTAAGCCTCTTCTCAAGCTGAATCTGCATGGCGACCGATTGCGTCAAACTAGTTCCTGGAATGCGCAGCGCCTGAATTGCCATATCTCCTTCGTTGAGGTTCGGTATAAATTCACTGCCCAGCCGCGAAGCGATGAAGCCGCACACAAGCACGAATCCCAGTGCGCCTGCGAGCATCATAGGAGTGCGGCGAAGAGCCAGATCGAGTAGTGGCTCGTAGCGCTTACGAGCCCACGACATCACCCGAATCTCCTTTTCCGACACTTTGTTTCCGATGAACATCGCTACTGCCGCCGGCACAAATGTCACCGACAGGATCATCGCACCGAGCAGAGCCATGACGACGGTAAGCGCCATCGGGTGGAACATGCGGCCTTCGACGCCACTGAGTGCAAATATCGGAAGGTAGACCACCATGATGATGAGTTGCCCGTATAGGAGCGGGCGTCGAGCTTCGCGCGCTGCGGCAAACACCTCGTGGAATCGTTCAGAGCGTGTCAGTGGGCGTCCGTGATGTTGCTGCGCATGGCTCAATCGCCTTACGCAGTTTTCCACAATCACCACTGCCCCATCGACGATAATCCCGAAGTCCAATGCGCCGAGGCTCATAAGGTTGGCGCTCACTTTGTAAGTCACCATGCCCGTGAACGTGAACAACATCGACAGAGGAATCACCATAGCCGTAATGATGGCCGCGCGGATATTTCCAAGGAAAACGAAAAGGATCACGATCACCAAGATCGCACCTTCCAGCAGGTTCTTCTTTACCGTCGCGATCGCTTTGTCCACAAGGTTGGTGCGGTCATAGACTGTGATCGCCTCCACGCCCTTTGGCAGAGTCTTGTTAATTTCGACAAGCTTTTGTGAGACCGCTTGAGACACAGCACGGCTGTTTTCCCCGATCAGCATGAAAACTGTGCCGAGCACTACCTCCTTACCGTTGTCCGTAGCTGCGCCTGTACGCAGCTCTTTGCCTATCGCCACTTCGGCGACGTCTCGAATCTTGATGGCTTGCCCATTCACCGCCGTTAAAACGATATCTTTGATATCGTTCATGGATTTAACCTGACCGGGCGCTCGAATCAGGTATTGCTCCCCTTTTCTTTCAATGTATCCTGCTCCAACATTGGCGTTGTTTCGTTCTAGAGCAGTGATGATGTCAGTCAGCGAAAGTCCATAGGACGCCAAGCGCTCCGTGTCAGGAGCGACTTGGTATTCCTTCGCGTAGCCACCGATTGAGTTGACCTCTGTCACCCCCCGCACATTTCGCAATTGGGGTTTGATTACCCAATCTTGAATCTCTCGAAGGTCCGTTGAGGTGTAAGGTGAGCCGTCTTCTTTCCGCGCTTCGGGCGTGGCCTCAACAGTCCAAAGAAAAATCTCTCCGAGACCCGTTGATATAGGGCCCATGACAGGAGTGATGCCCTCCGGCAGGCTCTCTTTTGCCTCTTGCAGGCGCTGATTTACGAGTTGGCGGGCAAAATAGATGTCCGTTCCATCGTCGAAGATCACCGTTGTTTGCGAAAGCCCGTAGCGAGACAGCGAACGCGTCTGCTGCAAGCCGGGCAGGCCCGCCATGACAGTCTCGATCGGATAGGTGACGCGCTGCTCGGTCTCCAAGGGCGAATATCCTGGAGCGCTGGCGTTGATTTGGACTTGGACGTTCGTGATATCCGGAACAGCGTCAATAGCCAAGCGCGAGTAGTTGTAGACCCCAACGGCGGCCACCCCGAGAGAAATTAATAGAACTAGCCAACGTTGCTCGATGGCAAAGCGAATTAAGCGTTCAAACATATGCGGCTCCGACTCAATGCGCGTGGTCAGCCGTTGCCTTGCCCAGTTCGGACTTCAGCACGAAAGCATTGGAACTGACATACCGCGTCCCTGCCCTTAGACCGGAGATAACCTCGGAGCTCTTTTCCGTCGTTGCTCCTATCTTGACAGGCTGCGGCAGGAATCCACCAGGCACTTCGACGAAGACCGTTGGCTGTCCGTTCACATCCTGAATCGCATCGCTCTCCACGGCGACCCCAACCTCATTGCGCTCGACCACCACGTTTACGGAAACAAAGAGTCCCGGTCGCCAGGCCATGTCCGGATTCTTCAGCGTCACCCGCGCGGTGGCGGTGCGCGTTTGCTGGCCGAGTAAAGCACCGATGTAAGACACAGTCCCAGAAGCTTCTTCGGCAAAGGAAGTGGATGTGACCTTTGCGTCCTCACCCACTCGTACAGTCTGCAGGTCTTTAGGTGCTATGACGAATTCTGCCCAGACGGTACTCAGGTCGGATATCGTGAAGATGCTAGATGCATCAGTTAAAGCCTCACCTAATGCGATGTGCTTTTCCACAATGACGCCGTCAAAAGGCGCTCGTATTTCAAGCAGACTCAAATCTTTCGCCGATGGCTCCGCGCCAACTGCTCGGAGCTTTTGAACGGCATTTTGGACTGCAATGTCTGCCTCTTGAAGTACTGTCTGCGCCTGCTGATAGTCTTGTTGCGCAGATACTTGCTCACGCCACAGCTTCAGCTCTCTAGCATGAGTCGCCGCCGCCAAGTTTCGGCGTTTCGTGGCGGCCAGCCACTCGCTCCTGAGTTCGGAAAGCGAGGCGCTGGATATTACGGCCAACAGTTGGCCCTTCTTCACTTCTTGACCAAGATCCGCAGAAACTTGCTGGACGGTCCCTGCGGCTTTCGGCACGACGTGGGCGGTGCGGTCGGCGTTAAATCGAATCTCGCCGGGAAATCGTGTGCTCGACTCAAGGCGCTCGGACTTAGCTTCGCTTGTGATGATCCCAGCCGCAGAAACTTGTTCGGGGGTGAGCGCCAACAGGCCCTCCGCTTTGTGAAACTCTGCATGCACTGGGCCGTCTCGCCCCGGTAATGACACGTTGATGGTTACTTCGAAGAAATGCGGCTCGGGAATAACCTGATCGCTGATCAGCGCGGCCGACGAGGGCTTCAGCGTGAGCGTTACCTCCTCGCCGTTCGGCCTTTTCAGAGTTGCCGTCGCCTTCAAGTCAGCAGGCCTTACAGGCTTGCCTCCTGTGGCCGCCCAGACCTTTAGCCGAGCGGACTCTCCCTCTTCGACCAGACTCACCTCAATCGCATCGCTTCCGTCCTCTGTAATTTCGCCTCCGTTTGGCCCCGTGCTGGCCTCGGTATGACTGTCATTGCCATGATCTGAAGGACCCGCGAAAACCGGGGCGGGGATCAGAAATTGTAGCGACAACGCGATGGCGATCACAGCGCGACGTCCAAGTAGCGTGAAGTACTGACTCATTTTCATCTCTATTTATTGGCCAAGAATTCGATCAATTTCGGCTCGGGCCGACGCAGCTCGCAACAACGTCGTCAAGTAGGAAATATTCCCTTGCGACAAGGTGCGCTGGGCGTCAAGCACTTCCAAATAGCCTACCTTCCCGGCCTCAAAACCCTTTCGGGCCCCCTCATAAGCCTTCTGCGACGTCGGGATGACAGACTCGCGATAATCCTTCGCAGATGCGAGTGCGAGGTCATAAGTTGAGGCAGCTATCAGCAAGTCAGCGCTCAAACGCGCCTCCATCTCCCGATAAATATCCTGCGCCTTGTACGTCTGCATGGTAGCGGCGTAAACGTTGCCCTGATTTCGATCAAAAATTGGCAACGGCAAGGACACACCGAACTGAGCTTTGTTGCGCCCAACCTCATTGTCGCGAGCGACACCTCCGCTCAATGTGATGTCGGGATATCGTTTGCTCTTTTCGACATTCAATTCAGCCTTGCTCACTTCCATGGCAAGGCGCCCCGCGGCCAACCTAGGGGAATTCAACAATGCAGCGCGTAAATCGTCGAGTGTCCGACGTGCTGGCAGATCATCAATTTTCGCTTGCACGAGTTCGAATTTCGGGACTGGGTCTCCCCATAGCAGAGATAGCTCCCTGCGCGCAACCCGGAGGTCGTTCTCGGCCTGCCTCACGTCGATCTGTGCCTTTGTCAACTCGATTTCAGCCCTATTTCGCTCTAACGGCGGGGCCTTTCCAGCGTCGACTCGCTTCTGCGCCACACGAAGTGCCCCCTCCGCGATGTCGGCCATATCACGGTTTACGCGTAGCGTCTCTTGGGCAATTGCAACTGAAAAAAAACGAGACACCACGAGCGTCTTAATCTCTGCCGTCACGACCTCATACTCCCTACCGGCCAGTTCACTACTCAACTGGGCGGCCTGCGTGCGCGCACTTCTTTTTCCGCCCAACTCGATGGGCATGCTGAGCATTGTGGTCGTGGTCCGTGTCGCACGCTGATGATCGTCGACGCTGACGTCCAAGGATGGGTTCGGCAGGCGGCCCGCCTGGTCTACCAGGCCTTTCGACGCCGCAAAATTATTCTTCGCTGCCGAGACCTGTGGGTTCAATTTGAACGCAGCGTCCATTGCCTCAGACAACGTGAGAATTGCCCCCGACGAATAGGGTGCTGCTTCCGTGATGGCCTCTTCTGGCGTAGTCTGTGCCCATACTGGTTGGCCGCACAGCGTAGCGGCCATCACTAACAATGGAATTGGCTTGAAGCGCATCATTCAACCTTGGTGAATTCTTGGAAAGATGTCGGCCCTTGGCTCGATCCATACCACTTAGGCTCTCTGCAAGATCGACCCGGACGCATGACCGTCCGTACTGTATCCAAGCGCCTTCGTCAGAATCCGAACCCGAAGATGACAAATTTGTAATGTTTCGGTGGATTACGGTTTTGTAATCCTTGGGAGGGTAGATTGACGGCGAGGCCTCCCTAAAATGCCCTGTGGCACAGACAGGTCTAACGCTGGGAGCCCTATCCCCGCAACAGAAGTGCCTTTACGGGCATGGCGTGCCGAATTCGCTCCTTTATCTAGTGGCACCCGATTCCGCGTAGGTCGTGCCGATTACACTTCGAACGGTTGAAAACATGAAGATCCTGGTCGTTGAAGATGAGCGCAAACTGGCTGAATATTTAAAGCGCGCGCTCTCGGAACACAATTACGTAGTGGACGTCGCATCGGATGGCGTAAGCGGACTGCATCTGGCCCGCGAGACACAATACGACCTGATACTTCTGGACGTTATGCTCCCCGGCATGGACGGCTTTTCAGTCCTGCACGAGCTTCGCAAGAGGGACCGTGTGCCGGTGCTTATGCTCACAGCGCGGGACAAAATTGAGGACCGAGTCCGCGGGTTGCAGGACGGCGCCGACGATTACCTGGTCAAGCCGTTTGCGCTGTCCGAACTACTGGCTCGTGTCCTCGCCCTGGGCCGTCGACGCGGCCATGTGGTCACAGAGGCCAGCAGGCAGAACGTGATGAGAGTGGGCGATCTCGAATTAGACCTTCTTCGACGCAAGGCCCACCGCGGCGGAACACGTCTCGACTTGACAGCAAAAGAATTTACGCTTCTGGCGCTGCTGATGCGCAAGCACGGCGAAGTCCTATCTCGCCTGGCTCTCGCGGAACAAGTCTGGGACATCAATTTCAATAGCAACACAAATGTGGTGGAGGTCGCGGTACGTCGCCTACGTGGAAAGGTGGACGATCCCTTTGAGGTTAAGCTGCTCCACACTGTCCGTGGAATGGGATACGTGCTTGAAGTGAGGAACGAGTAATGCGCTTTCGCGCGATCAACTCACTGCGCCAATGGCTATCGCGCTGGCTCGCAATACAAACATTTGTGGCCCTCGGGCTTGTTTGTGTTGTTGTTTATGTGGCGACAAACCTCAACCTTTCTCACCGCCAACAGGCGCTTCTAGAGCAAAAGCGAGAGGTGATCGAACATTTGGCTGAAGAGTTTGCAATCAAAGGTGACCTGCCTGCTCTTGAACATAAACTAAACGATTTCTTCTATGGGAGATCGGAGTTTTCGCTGAGGCTCGTCATCAACGGAAAAATAAGCGTATACGGCGAACCCAAGGTCACGGGGACCGACGCATCTCGAATACATGTCATTTTTTCTCTACCTGCGCCTAGTGAGCCGGACAGAAGAATGACCGCAGAGCTATTTCTTGATACAACCCCCGATGTGCGCCTACGGGTAATGCTGGCATGGACGCTCTTTGCGTGCGCAGTAGTTGGCGCGATTGTTGTTTCCGTTATCGCCAACGTGCTGGTGCGACGAGCCCTTCATCCTCTGCACGAAGTTGCGAGACAAGCCGCATTGATTTCGCCTGACCGCATCGGAGAACGGCTGGGTGAAGAAGGACTAGCACGGGAAATCAAGCCATTGGTGCTGCAATTCAACGCCGTCCTTCAGCGCTTGGAGCGGGCATATGTACAAATGGAAGGTTTCAACGCAGACGTTGCGCATGAACTGCGTACCCCTCTCGCCACACTGATAGGGGAGACTGAATTTGCGTTGGCGGGGAAACGATCGACGTTCGAACTGCGAGACATACTTGGATCAAACCTTGAGGAATTACAGCGTATGTCGGCAATTGTTAACGATATGCTATTTCTCTCACAAGCAGACCGCGGTGCCAAGGCAAGGGCAGCCCACGTATTGAGCCTCCGCGCGATTACTGCAGAGGTTCTTGAGTATCATGAGGCCGAGGCACTTGATGCGGGGGTCAGTCTGACCCTAATTGGGGACCAAGCAGGTAAGGTCGACAAATCACTGTATCAACGGGCGGTTTCCAACCTAGTTACTAACGCGATCCGATACACTCACCCTAGTTCGGCCGTCACCGTAATGCTCGATAAAGATATGAGCGGTCTAGTCCGTGTCAGTGTTCACAATTTTGGCGAGCAAATTGAGGAACAGCATATCCCGCGCCTTTTCTACCGCTTTTACCGGTCAGACTCTGCTCGTGTAAGCGACGCAAATCACCATGGTCTAGGTTTAGCCATTGTTGCGGCGATTGCACGAATGCACGGTGGGATGCCCTTTGTAAAATCAGATAGATCGGGCACAACTATTGGATTCACAATGTACGCAGACTCTTAAGTTGAAACCAACTCCTTAGTAAATGGCGCGCGCTGTAAAAGCGGGCGCTTTTTATTGACCAGAGAGTGCAGAACGCGTCCCCAACCCTCGCGCTACGAGCGCCTTGCTCTATTAATATCGCCCATCGGGAGCGCGACCAAAATTCGACGACAGTCCTTCATTTTGATTGCAGATTCGTAATCGACAAGTTCGGATTCTGACGAAGCTCTACCGCTAAAGTATCCCATCACATAAAGCGACGCGAAGAGCCGAAACACAGCGTAACAAGTTATGTTTCCCTGCACTATCCAATAACGATTCATGCCCTTCGCTTTTTTCACAACGTCATTTTTCTCCATGACGTGCCCGAACGACAAATGAAAATATTGGTTATCGAAGACGAGCGGAAACTTGCTGAAACGCTACGCCGTAGTCTCACAGAGAATAGCTATATCGTTGATATCGCATTGGACGGTGTTAGCGGACTTCAACTCGCCTATGTGACTCAATATGACCTAGTTATCTTGGACATCGGCTTACCGGGGTTAGATGGGTTTGAAGTACTGCAGCGCATTCGCCAGCACGACAACGTACCGGTCATGATGCTCAGTTCGCGAACTAGCCTTGAGGACAGAGTTCGCGGCTTGGAGCGGGGAGCCGATGATTATTTGGTGAAACCATTTGCAATGCCCGAGCTCCTGGCGAGAGTCTTTGCGCTCAAGAGGCGAGGACTCGGATCGGGCGATGGCACGGCGGGGCGAAATGTCCTCCGCGTAGCGGACCTGGAGCTTGACCTCCTCCGGCGACGCGTGGTTCGCGGCGCGTCCCGTATTGACCTCACGGCCAAAGAGTTCGGCTTACTGACATACCTAATGCGGAGACCGGGAGAGGTGCTGTCTCGTCTCGTGCTCGCCGAGCAAGTGTGGGATATGAACTTTAACAGCAACACAAATGTCGTGGAAGTCGCAATTCGACGGCTTCGCGCAAAGGTTGACGATCCGTTCGATACCAAGCTACTCCACACCGTTAGAGGGATGGGCTACACCATCGAGCATCGCGAAGGCGACCAGTCCGACAAGGGACAGGACTCTGCTTAGTGCATCACGCGCTCATGGCTTCAGAAACAGCGGAAGCGCGACATAGATAAGCTCGTTTTTTCCTCTATGTCGCTACCCTGTTAAGTATTAGAAGGAATGGCGCAACCCAACCATAGCTTCCGTCGCTTTGGCATCATTCTGGAACGCAAAGTTTTGGGTGTACGACGCAAGCGTATACATCGTCGTACGCTTCGACAGCGTGTAGGAATAGCCTAACGCAAACGTGTTGCTAGTCGAATCGCCGCCAGTCAGATCTTTGTTGTTCGGATCTACGCGCTGCCACGAGCCGAACATGCTGCTGGCTCCGCCCAAAGGCACGGACGCAGCCAGCAGATAGGAGTTCGTGCTGAAGCCGTCAACGAATGCGTTGGAAGGAGTGCCGCGCAATGATCCGATAGTGGCGCTCGACGGCAGACTTTTACCCGCAAACCAACCGTCCGTCGCGCGCTCATAGGCCAATGCCAGCTTGAACACCTCGAAGTCATAGGACCCGCCGACAGTAAAAGAGCGCGGCGTCGCAGCAGTCTGCCCCGACGAGAGCTTGTTTGACGCGTTCAATTGCTCATACGCAAAAAAGGCCATCACCGGCCCGTTGACATAGCTGATGCCGCTGGTGATCGCTCGAGTGTTATCGGCCGTCTTAAAGCCCGTTTGGGCAGCACTGCGATCATCTGCGTTAAACGCATAGCCGGCAGACAAACGGAAACCGCCGATCGAAGGGGTTTCATACAGCGCTAGGTTGTCGTATCGCACGAAATTCGAACCACTGAACCCAAGGCCGCCACCGGTGTTCAACTGGGTAAAACCGCCGCCGAAGCCGGTGCCGTACATTGACGCCATCAGGCGCGATGCAATGTTGTACTGCCGCCCAATGCGGAATTCGCCCCACTGATCGCTGCCGAGCCCAACCGTGGCTTCACGCCCAAACAGGCGTCCGTTTTGGCTCGACGTCCCGCCTGTGGAGTCATATCCCGATTCAAGCCGGAACGTCGCGTACAGTCCGTCACCGAGGTCCTCCTTCCCGCGCAAGCCCCACCGCGACCCGGCCGTCTGGCCAGAAGTCATCCCAATACGGCTTGCCTTGAAGTCTGATCGCGCGCCCGTCTGAGGATCAACGTAAGAACCATCGACCTTGGCGTAGCCAATCCCGGTATCGATGATGCCATAAAGCGTGACCGACGTTTCAGCATAAGCGGCGGTAGACAGAGTCGCTGCACAAACCGTCAGCAGTAAAGTTTTCTTCACAAATTTCTCCTATTCACAAAGGCGGACTAAACGGCCTCGCAGATAGGAAAAGACGATGTTTATTTCGCATCGCGCATTGCTATGCGCTAGCTCCTATCTGCGAGCACGAAGACAAGTCTGGATAGGACCCACCGACAGAAAGCGAACCGCATGATTACAAATGTGAGAGCTACGAGTAATCAGCTAAATATCGTCACCCAATGCTGACGCAACCTCATGTTTTACATAGACTAATGTAAAAATGCCGGACGCCGAATTTCAAACAGGAATAATACAAGTCGGCTTGCAGCGCGACCAGATGTTGTGCAGTGCCAACAGATTCATTAAACGCGTTATTCCGCACCGAAAAACAGATTGCAGAATAGCGACGAAAAAGTAATTTTATCGTCGGAGTTTGGATCGACTGAGCTCGCTATAATTTCTACACGTCGTTAAATGACGATTCTTTATTAATACCGGCCTCAATGCGCGAGACCGGTAAACAAATGGAGTTGGCGATGAAAATATCTCTCAAAATGCTGTCTGCCGCTGTCTTGGTTGCAGCGCCCCTCTCTTACTTGAGTGCCCAGCCAACCACGCCGGTGGGTGCTATAGGAACGGCAGACTCGACTAGCGCCGAGCGCGGACTTACACGCGCCGAAGTCCGCGCAGATCTGGCAATGTGGAAGCGGGCGGGAATGGACGAGTTCTGGAACAAGAGCGAGACTCCTGACTTTTACAGCCGCGAATACAAGAGGGCATACGCAGAGTATGTCCGCCTGCGAAAAGGCGGCGAATACCAACAAGAGTTGGACCGTTTGAAGCGCTAGAAGGCTCCTCAGCCGGCCTGATGAGCGGCCTCCCCCACCGCGAAGGGAAGAGGTCGTTGTGGGTGCGCACCGCTGTCACGGTGCGCACCTTTTTTTCGGAGCGGGTCTGCAATGCCGGCGCACCGAGGTAAGCGCTTTGGTTCAGCGCTGGGCGTTCTTTGGATTGAAGTCAAAGTTCGCAAACCTCGCCGTCGGTTGCTAGAAATATTGGCATCTCCGCGCTTAGCCAAGGCTTCCGCCCGTTGCGCACTGCCTCACCCAACCGAACGAAGCTCAATAGCATCACGGCAGGCCCACTACGATATACCCCAGAGAATGCCGACGTGATTAACTAGCCCAAGTTGCTAGTCTCGGGTCCGAACCCCTTGCCAGCCTGCTTTTTCGCATAGTTCCTTGCCCGCGTCCCCCAATAAGGTTGGCTATACCGGTAAACCACCTATGGAGAAGTGAAGAGCGTAGCTGGGTACGCCGACGCATGTGGAATCCGGAACCCGTTGGTCAACTGTAGGTCGGCACGACCGCCTCGCCCAGGTCGCAGGAAGCACCGCGAACGCGGCTCATGCCACCTTTTGCCGGTTCATAACGGAGCATCCGGTCGCTGGGGACGACGCAAGTGATGACCGTCCCGGCCGAACAACTTATCGAGAGCTGCCGAAATGAGGAAAAAATCCGTATCCCATTGGGAAGTCCCGACAGCGTGTAGGACTATTTTTCGCCGGTATTAAGCCGAGTCACTTCGCTTTTATATTCTGGCCCATTGCGGAGTTTTACATAAGTCGCGTACCGCTCTCGGTAATCTGCGCTATAGATATCTGGCGACTTCCTACCTCGATAAAACTTGTCCAATCCGGCACGTTTCCACATTGCCAGATCTGCACGCACCTCTGCGCGTGATAATGCGCCGTTTGACGTTGGTGCTGGGTCACCGGCTATCGCGCAGCCGGAAAGCAAAGCCACCGAGACGATTACGGCAGGTAGAATTTTCATGTGTAGCACCTCTTTGCGGTCAATCGACCACGTATGCTTAGAAGAGCACCCGACGCCGGCCTTATTACGCGTTTAGGCGTCAGCGTGCTCACACTAATTGCCGCATTTATGCACCTGTGTTGTAGATCTCATCGATGCGTGCTTGCTCTTCAGGCGTGACGGAATCTCGCTCTTGCGCCACTTGTTCACGCGTTTTTTCAGTTTTCACCATCCACCCCGGCTTGGCAGCATTGAGGTTGGTGAAAACCCATTCTTTCTTATTAGCCTTTGCCGCGAGTAACTCCTCCCGCACTTGCTCCGAGGTTTTGCCAACAGGGTTGTCGCCAACATGGACTTCGTAACCGATTTCCGTGTTGGTGCCATGGAATGTGTCAGCCTGGGCGGAGGTACCAGTGGTGGCCAGTGCGAGTGCGACGGCAGCGCCAGAGATAATTGCTTTCATATCGATGATCCTTAATCAGATAAAACGTCGCATGAGAGTGCGACTGACTTAATAATGTAAAGATCTCGACTCGACAATTTGCAGTCACTACAATTACAAATCGGTAATCAGACGAGGCCGATATTTGTCATTGTAATTTTAATTGTGACAACTCTTTTCGCACGTCGTGTCATTTGCAGGGGAAAATCTGAGGCCGCCTAGTGGATCCAGGCCTAGGCTGGTGGCAACTAAAAATTTTTTCGACCTGCCTCGCGTCGATCACGATTAATATCCCTTACAGGAATTTGGTGCAGCGGCTCATTAAAAGTGCTGCGCGTCACCACGACAACGGTCCCGACATGAATATCCGAACTACTCTGCGAATTCCATCTCCTTCGACAGAGCTGTACTTTGCATTAACATGCGGTGCGTTACTGGGAATCGGTGTTGTGGTCGAACGCTGGTGGACTTCCGCTCCGGGTGGCGTTCCTCTTGCCATGTACGTCTTAGCGTATGCCTTTGGCGGGACGTTTACCATGGGAGACGCCATCAAGAATTTGCGCGAAAGGCGTCTCGAGATTGATAGTTTAATGCTCGTAGCTGCCGCGGGAGCGGCCGCATTGGGCGCATGGGCCGAAGGCGCTCTCCTGCTCTTTCTGTTCAGTATCGGTCATGCGCTCGAACATTTCGCAATGGGCCGCGCAAAGCGCGCAATTGAGGCTTTAGCTGACCTGGCGCCTAAGACAGCGTGGGTTCGACGCAAGGGTGAAGTGATTGAAATTGCGGTGTTAGAACTCGCCGTAGGCGACGAGGTACTCGTTAAGCCAAACGCGCGGCTTCCTGCCGACGGTTTTGTCATCAAGGGAACCTCAACCGTCGACCAAGCGCCCGTGACGGGTGAGAGCATTCCGGTAGACAAATCTCCGGTGGCAGACGCAAACCTCGCGCGCAGCCGTCCCACGCTCATCGAATCCAGGTCCCTGGTATTCGCGGGCACGATAAATGGGTCGGGTTTGCTCGAGATAGAGGTCACGCGCAAGTCTAGCGACTCCACGCTCGCGCGAGTCGTCGCTATGGTTGCGCAGGCTGAAGTGAGCAAATCGCCCACACAGAGATTTACTGTCAGGTTCGAACACATTTTTGTACCGACGGTGCTGGGCATCGCGATCCTCTTGCTATTCGCGTGGGTCGTCATTGACGAACCGTTTCGCGACAGTTTCTATCGAGCAATGGCCGTACTCGTCGCTGCCAGCCCGTGCGCCCTCGCTATTGCAACGCCTAGTGCGGTTTTGTCCGGAATAGCTCGTGCAGCGCGCGGCGGTGTCCTGATCAAAGGGGGGGCGCCCCTGGAAGAACTTGGACGTCTAAATGCACTTGCTTTTGACAAGACTGGTACGCTAACCGAAGGGCGGCCGCGCGTCACCGACGTCTTGGCCGCCCCTAACGCCTCCGACCAAGAATTGATGTCGATTGCTGTTGCGGTTGAGTCGCTGAGCGATCATCCTCTCGCTATAGCAATTGCACGCGACGGCCAAAAGATGCTCGGAGCGTATCCAATTCCAGAGGTTAACGAGGTAGAGACTCTGGTCGGTCAGGGAATCACGGCAAAGTTAGGGGACCAGCGAGTTTGGATCGGCAAGGTCGAGATGTTTGGCACGCCAGGCATCCCCGAGCTTAGTCAATACTCGTTGGCTTCGGCGACCGGTCTACGTGAAGACGGCCGAACCACAATGGTCGTGAGACTCGGAGATCGCGATCTAGGTGCCATAGGACTGATGGACACTCCACGGCAGGGGGCTCGTGAAACTGTGCAGGAGCTAAGGCGGCTCGGCATTTCAAACATGGTGATGATATCCGGCGATCATGTGAAAGTGGCCAAAACCATCGCTTCCGACGTCGGCATCGAGGACGCTCGCGGAGATTTGATGCCGGACGACAAAGTAAAGGTCATTCTCGAACTCAGGGAAAAATCTCGAATCGCGATGGTCGGTGATGGAGTGAACGATGCCCCTGCTATGGCGAACGCGACTGTGGGTATCGCCATGGGCGCCGCGGGCTCCGATGTCGCGCTCGAGACCGCGGATGTCGCTCTTATGGCTGACGATCTACGCCACTTGCCTTTTGTGGTCGGCCTAAGTCGGCAAACACGACGAGTCATTCGCCAGAATCTTTACGTGAGTCTCGGGATCGTCGCGGTTCTGGTACCAGCCACGATTATGGGGCTAAGCATGGGGGCAGCGGTGGCCCTCCATGAAGGATCGACCTTACTTGTGGTGATCAACGCCTTGCGCTTGCTGACGTACCGAATCGACCGGGTGTCTTAAATCGTCTGTAGCGCCAATACAAAAGCGGAGCTAAGCCGCTGATCGAGCCGGCTGTGTAAACGTACCTAAGTCCGGCGATGCAACCGGCGCGCAAAGGGCACATGCTGGCATTTCCGCTGAGAACTTTGATTTACTGCAGGACAAGCTTTGATTGCTGACGGCCACAGTCGGCGACAGGTGAAATCTGTTTGGACGGAACATCGACACTACCCAATAAGTCCAAGCGACCTGGCGGCATCAAGAAGGACAAATCTATGAGAGAAAATTGCGCCAAAGACAGGATACAAAGTTCCGACTCCAACGATTCAGAGGACCGCCGTACCCTGACGTTGGTACTACTAATTAATCTCGGACAGAGTGTGGCCGGCTTAGGCGTGGGCCTATGGGCGTCCTCGACTGCGCTGATAGGCGCCGCACTGGACAACTTGGCAGACGCATCGGTTTACGGAGTTAGCCTCTATGCAGTAGGACGGGCGCGGGAAATCAAGGTCCGGGCGGCCCGTCTTTCAGGTTGGTTGTTGATCGGCCTCGCGGTGATGTTGCTTGTGGAGGTGCTACGCCGTTTTTTTGGCGGGGAACCGCCGGTGGGCCCCGCCATGATGGTAATGGCGGCAGTCAACGCCGCTTTAAACGTCATATGTCTACGCCTGTTGAAACGTCATCGGGGGGGCGACGTGAATTTCAAGGCTTCGGCCATCTTCACCAACAACGACTCAATCGTGAATTTGGCAATCGTCTTGTCCGGAGCGCTCGTGATGTGGTCGGAATCAAATGTGCCTGACTTGATCCTCGGGTTGGTGGTGTCGGCAGTTGCTGCTCAAGGCGGGCGGGAAATTCTCCGCGACGCAGCAGAAGCGACAGAAAAAGCCCGCTCGAATACGCCTTGATCCGAGAACTGCCTGTGCTTTGCGAGCGCTTGTTCAACGGAGACCACTTGCGAATCTAGGACTTTGAATCTGCTATCGGATCCATTGCCTGTTTGCGGTTTGCGGTTTGCGGTTTGCGGTTTGCGGTTTGCGGTTTGCGGTTTGCGGTTTGCAAGAAGCATACCGCTCATAGGCCATTTTCCTGGTGACGACGGCGGTTGGTATCTCGCCTTTGGATTACCATTAATGCGAGTATGAGCCCTCATGTCACAAGTACGACGGCTGACGCACGTTGAAGAACCCGGGCAACGGCCCTCTCTGTGTATAGATAGGAGCTTTCGGTGAAAAGCGTTTCAACACGAACCGAGCGTCATGTTGAGGTCGCCACCATCTGGCTGGCCACAGGGTGGATAACAGCCCTGGTTGCGACGCTGTCGGCAATATTCATCGGCGAGGTAATGGGCAGGACGCCGTGCGTGTTGTGCTGGTACCAGCGGATATTCATGTTCCCCCTAGCACTAGTGCTAGGGGTCGCTAGCTATAGAGGTGACCATGACGGTTGGCGCTACGCCATGCCGCTGGCCGTAGTCGGCGCGGGATTCGCCGGCTATCACACCTTGTTGTACTGGAGAGTGATTGAACCCGAGATCGTCTCCTGCTCGGCAGAGACTTCTTGCTCGGGGGCAGAGATGGCAATCCTCGGTTCCATACCCCTACCCTTTGTGTCGCTGCTCGCTTTCGCTTTGATTGTCATTTCCCTCTTCCTTGTCCGTCATCACACCAACAAATGAATCGACGCCTTCTTGTCATATCCATCAGTGTTGTCTCGATCGCTATCTTTGCCTTCGCCGCTTTTTACACGCGGCCGGCGGACGTGCCCGCGCGCGAGGCCGCCCAGTCCGGAACGGATTCGCCGAGAGCTGAGACGCTGGTGCGATTTCATTCCCCGGTAATTGGAAAATTCGATGCTCCGGTCACTGTCGTGGAGTTCTTCGATCCCTCTTGCGAGGGATGCCGTGCTTTCTACCCTTACGTCAAACAGATCTTGAGCAAGTATCCGAACGAGGTCCGGGTCGTCATGCGTTATGTGCTGTTTCACAAGGGATCTGAGGAAACCGTCCGGATGCTCGAAGCTGCACGTCGGCAGGGCCTATTCGAACCCGTATTGGAAGCGATACTTGAAGCTCAGCCCGAGTGGCACGATGATCCCGAGGTCGCCGCCGCTTGGCGCGCCGCGGCGCAGGCGGGCCTCGATCAGAAAAAGGCGCGGGGAGACATGCATGATCCTGCCATCAGCGCGCTCATCAGGGCAGACGAGGCAGACGCCAATGCGGCGGGCATCAAAGGTACGCCGACGTTCTTTGTGAATGGAACTCGCTTGGGCAAGCTAACGCCGCAAGACCTTTCAGCCGCGATTGAGCATGCGCGACAAGGAAGCAAGAAATAGTCATTGTGAAGCTGGGTGCCCATCCGGGGCATTCATAACGACTTCAATATCTCAGGCTATATCGAGATAAACGGACACTGCGTGCAGTGTCGTGAAGTCTTTCACACGGCCGCAAATTTCACTCTCACTGCATTCTGCCATGCTTAAGCTTCGAGATCGCCCAGTCATCGTCCTGGGGCTGGACCCGCAGCAGCCAGGCTTGGCCGCCTTCCTCGTTTGTTTCGGCGGCCAGATCGGCCAATTGGGAGACCTGCTCGGCCTGCGCCGGCAGCAGATAGGCGCCATCGCGCAACGCGGCGCAGCCCAGGGCCTTGAGCTTGCGCCAGATGCGCATGCGCGGCGCGCCGTGGCACCGCCGGTGGGCAGGCTGACGATAAGCAGAAACCAGGAGGAGGCGAGCGGGGTGTCCATAGGGAGCAGAATAAGAAGGTGTTTCGATCTCTGCAATCATGTAGAGATCGCTACATCAGCTTTTTTTCGTTCCCCGAATGGCGACGTGGTTTCTCGCGTGGCATCCCCCCGGGGAGGATATGATTTCGGCATGAACACACCCGATCCTCATCATCATCACGACGCCGTGGCCAAACGTCTCAAGCGGGCGGAAGGGCATTTGCGCAGCATTCTGTCGATGATAGAAGAACACCGTCCCTGCCTTGAGCTGGCCCAACAGTTGCATGCCGTCGAGCGTGCCATTTCCCAGGCCAAGAAGATCCTCATTCAAGACCATATCGACCACTGCCTGCAGGATGCGGTGGGCGAGCTGGACGAGGACAAGCAGCGCGCGATCGACGAGTTCAAAGAAATCACCAAGTACCTCTAAGAACGCTATCCATGTTGCCATTCTCCGATCTGATCGCCCAGGGTGCGTCGCACGCCTGGCTGTTTATTCCCAGCGCCATTCTGTTGGGTGCTCTGCACGGACTGGAGCCCGGCCATTCCAAGACGATGATGGCGGCGTTCATCGTCGCGATCCGCGGATCGGTGTGGCAGGCTGTGCTGCTGGGCATCACCGCGACCATTTCGCACACCCTGATAGTGTGGGGGATCGGCCTGGGCGGCATGTATCTGTGGCGCGGAGTCGCGGCGGAGGAGCTGGAGCCGTATTTCCAGCTGGCGTCCGGGATGATCATCGTGCTGATCGCGGCATGGATGTTCTGGCGCACCTGGCGAGACCAGCATGGCGCGAGTCATGTCCACCATCACCACGACCATGAGCACGGACACAGCCATGGGCATGAGGGCCATTCCCATGGATTGGAGCGGCACGAAATCGATACCGGGCACGGTCTGGTCGCGCTGGAGGTATTCGAGGACGGCGTTCCGCCGCGCTGGAGGCTGACCAGCCTTCGGGGCGGAAACTGGCAGCCGCAAGATGTTTCCGTGACGACCGAGAGGGTCGACGGGGCGCGCCATGAATTCCGTTTCGCCCAGAAGGACGGCTATCTGGAATCGCTCGAGGAAATTCCCGAACCGCACGAGTTCATGGCGCGCCTGGCCATGGGCCACGGCGGGCACGTCCACAGCTATGACATCGCGTTCATGGAGCCGGATGTGCACCAGCATGACCACCTCCATGAGGAGCTGCGAGGGCTGGATGTGGCGGGCGAGGGATACCAGGATGCGCACCAGTTGGCGCATGCCAATGACATCCGCCGGCGTTTCACGAACCGGAACGTGACCAACTGGCAGATCGCTTTGTTCGGCCTGACCGGCGGGCTTATTCCTTGCCCGGCGGCGATTACCGTGCTCTTGTTGTGCCTTCAGTTGAAGGAGTTCACGCTGGGCGCCGTGCTGGTGCTGTGCTTCTCGATCGGGCTGGCCATTACGTTGGTGACGGTTGGAACGGTTGCGGCGCTCAGCGTGCGCCAGGTCAACAAGCGCGCGCCATGGTTCAGCGCGGTGGCCCAGCGGGCACCTTACCTCTCCAGCCTGCTGATCATCGCCGTGGGCATTTACGTGGGGATGAACGGATGGCTTGGCATCCGCGGCTAGTGTCAGAGCCAGGCCTCTAGGCTCAATGACTGCTACCGGCCGATTCTGTTGAAAAACTCGATGATCATCAACCTGGGGCCGTTTGGGAGGTGCTTCAACCATTGCCGAGGTCGCGATCGTCGATCCTGAGCCGATCTGAGAGGCCGAATTTTTCGGTTGTGCGAGCGTGGCCGGAATAATCGAGTTTTTCAACAGAATCGGCCAGGAACGGACGAGCATCGGACCGCGCTCTTGTATTGGAGGCTGTACCGGGCCACGCCAACTTCCGTGAACCAAATCTCAAGTTGGATGAATTTCAACACCAACAGCCCGCCCTATCGTCAAAGACTTTCGAGCTCTCTCACGACGTCCAGAAAGTCCAGCTCCGTGTAGGCCATGGACGTTCGAACGTCGCCATGCCGCATGGCCTTAGCGATAACTCGGACGTCCACTCCGCGCAATGTGAGCTGGCGGCCGAACGTGTGTCGAAGCCAATGCGTCGACGCACGTTCCAGCAACGCGGCCTCGGATTCGCGCCCCGCTTCACGCAGCGATTTTGCACAGCGAAAAAACGCGCCACACACAATGTCCCAGAGTGTCGCGCGCCGGCGCACCTCAGCCCACAGCCGTTGACTTCGTCGCCCCACCACAGATTGCGGCGCTCGGTCCGTCCGGTGCAACTTTCGAGTCCGCGTGGATAAGACCAGCGCGGTGGAGTCGCCGCACACGGGCTCTGGCGGAAAGCCAAACGCATATCTGTACGCGCGGAGATCGTCCATTACCCGAGCTGGGACCGCAACACGTCCGACTTTTCCGCCCTTGCCATGTTTCACTAACAAAGACCAATGCGCACGACCGGTCTTCGGGTCCGCGTACAACTCCACGTCGCCCATGTTGGCTAACACGACTTCACTTGCGCGCATCCCGGTAAATTGCAGCAAGCGAATGACGAATCGATCCCGCAGAAACATCAGCTTCTTCTCTACTGACGTGCATGGAATCTGTTCCATAAAATCCACCACTTCGTCGATCAAATCGGGAGGCACCGCATGCCGCCGCGGCGCTTCACGCCCTACTCCTCCGCCACTTCCGATCGATGCCATTGGGTTAGCCCGCCGGTACCCCGCCTCAAACCAAAATTTTAGGAGTGCATGCAAGACCTTCTGCGCGTTCGCCAGCGCGGAGGCCCCAAGCCTGGCTCGAAACGGTGTCCAGTCGATATCCCCGGCGCGCGCGGCGCGTCTGCCGCAGAGATAGTCACCCGACCTGTCTCGCAGAAAATCGAGATAACCCGTCACGTCGGGAATGGACCAGCGCCCAGGACCATCCGAACCCACCAACTCGCAGTACCACCGGATGCGGGCAATTTCGCGTCGATAGTTCGCCAAAGTATGGTGACTTACGGGCGGCCTTCGCGCCGCAAGCACCTGGATCCAACGCTCGGCTGCGTCCCAGTCGTCGCGAACGACCCCCAGAACTCCTAGAGAGCCCCCAGGATCGCGCGCAATGGGAAGGGAAGGGCTCTCCACTAGCACAGTCATCGCGCGGCCCCTGCGGCCCCTAAAGCGGCCCGGCGATACGAGTCGAGCAGCGCTTGCTCTTCCCTCCTGAGCGCCTGCAGACCTTCATAGCGCTCTCGCCATAGGCGGCTTTCTGCTCGTGCGGCCTCGATCGCGCGCAGGGCGAACGCACGCCCACCCTTCTCCGCTTCTGTGACGTGCGTCACTGTGTTCACCAGCTCCGCCAACTTATCAGCCATAGCGTTTAGCGCACGCTCGGCACTACCCACTTCGCCCTGGGCGCGCGACAGCTCACAACTCTGTTCCAGTATCGCAGCTTCGAGCCGAGCGATATCAGCTTCCAACCGCCGACGCTGGCGGTGATGCTCCTCCAGCTCCACTGCAAGCAGCCGAACCGCGGTCGGCTCCTCCTGCCGGGGAGTTGCCGCCGCAGCGCGAGGCACAGTAGCAGTGCTGGGCATCGGTTCACCGCCGGGCGCCGGCAAGCTGGCGAAAGATCCTTGCACCCCGACCAGTACGGACAAAATGGTCGTGGTGGATGGTCTTCGCGACGGAGCGTAGGCGCGCAAGATCCGCTGGTATGTCGGCACGCCATACAAGCGACCCGTGACGTCCAAAATGACTCGTATCAGCCTATCAAGAAATGCCCGGTTATCCGAAGCGGCCGGAAAGGAAACCTGCAAATCGCCTATCGCCTTCATGATTCGCCTGGCATGGTCATCCGTTAGCTGAAATGACGGCCTACCCATTTTCCTCTGTCCCAAGAATATCAATCATGAAAATCGTCATATTTATTACGGACCGATTTCGCTACCGTACACACCGCGCAGTGTGTACGGTAGTGCGAGCAATATCGCTTGCCCCAAAACTGACCGTAAAGGGAGCAAGGCCGATAGCCATGAAGGTCACGGAAATCCCCCGGTCAAAGCGCCCAGCTCATAAGCGCTCGGTGCCTGGAGATCTGGCATTTGGCCTTCGAGTCGCTCTGTCCGTTCAATCGCATACATAGCCTCCATCATTCCGTCGACGAGCTGCCGCATTGACGCGACATCAAGCTTCGCTGTGACAGGTCCTTCCGCTTTCGCTAGACCCATATCGATCGCAAGTCTGCCAAACGCCCGATTGCGCCCATCGCCCTCGTCAAACGTCAGGGAAACCTGACCCATCAATCCAATTGCCGATCTGAATCGGATATGCACATCAAGGTTTGCCATTGCCCTTCTCCCATTCGAAGTGGCGGCACTGCGGGAACTTACTGCAGCCTAGGAACCGCTTATCGGAAGTCGCAGATGCGCGGCTAACAAGCCGGCCGGAGCCGCAGGTCGGACACCCGGAGCCCACCGCGCCGGCCGGCACCGTCCTCCTGGCTGATGCCTGAGCCACCTCCCCGGGAGGCATTGACGCTGCGACGGCCGAGGTGCGGACTCCAGGCTTGCCGTCGTCGTCCGGCTGTGTGTGTTTGCACTCTGGATAAGCCGCACACCCCCAGAAGGCCCCCTTCGCACCCTGCCGAAGCCTTAGTGGCTTGCGGCACAGCGGGCACGGATAGATCTTCTGGGTGCCGCCTGCAGTGACGCCCGCACCAGTGACAGGCTCCGCACGGGGCTCAAACTCGAACTCCAGCCGTCGTTCTGCAGTCAGCTTAAGCTTGGCGTTGAACAGACGCTTGGCCTTGCTAACGAAGCCTTCAAGGAGGCCTGTTTTGCCATCGATGTAAAGCGCAGTCAGTTCAGCATCGGATAGCTCGCGTCCAGCAATCGACCTGGGCTGTCGGTATCCGCAGTCCTTGCTGCACTGCACCTGGCGCGCGCTGGCCTCTAGACCAGCCCCGCATTGCGGGCAGGGAGCGGCAAGGGCCTTCTTTGGCGCCGGCGGAACCGCAGCGGCGCGCGCCTTTAGCGTATCCACGAGACGCCGTGCGAACAACGCAGATTCGGCCATAAAGTTGGAGCGGTCATACTCTGCGCGCTCCATAAGTCGAAGCTTGCACTCCCAATCGCCGGTCATCCTGGGCGACGTCAATTCTTCGAGGCCGTTTGCCTCCAAGAACTGAACGAGCTGGATGCCCTTCTCAGTAGGCACGAGATGCTGCTCCTTGCCTTCCCGTCTTAGATACGGCTCGATCGGGCGCTTGGCGCGGTCTTGATCTGCAAGAAGCGCCTCTAGAATGGAAGCCCTCGTTGCGGGGGTGCCGAGACCACGATCGCGCATCGCGTCCCGCATCTCTTCGTCCTCCAGCAGTTTTCCCGCTGTCTCCATTGCTCCAAGCAATGTCGCCTCGTTGAAACGAGTGGGCGGCTTCGTCTTTTGCGCTACCAGCTTCATGCCCGCGTTTGAAGCCTTCTCGCCGACCACAAGGGGACAAAGAGATGTGCCATCATCTTCCGAATCGTGTTCCTTGCCGTACACAGCCATCCAACCCGCCTCCTGAAGCACGCGGCCTGATGCAATGAATGCCTCGCCGGCCACGACAGTTGTTCGCTCAGTGTTGGCGAAGACTGCTGAGGGATGGAAAGCCGCAAGAAACCTGCGCACGACCAGGTCGAAAACTTTCGCTTCGCCATCGCTCAGCCCTTCCGGAATTTTCCCTGTGGGGATGATCGCGAAGTGATCCGAGATCTTCGCGTTATTGAAGATTCTCTTATCCGGCCGCACCCAACTGTTGTCGACGATGCGCTTCGCGTGCTCAGCGTACGCGCTCGCGCCCAGCGCTTGCACTACAGCTTGTGCTTTGCCAAGGTAGTCTTCCGGCAGCGCGTTGGAATCCGTGCGCGGATAGGTAAGGACCTTATGCTTCTCGTACAGGGCCTGAGTCAGGTCCAACGTCTTTTTGGCGGAGAACTTGAAGCGCTTATTCGCCTCCCGTTGGAGCGTCGTCAAGTCGAACAGCTTGGGCGGTGCGCTCGACACCTCCTTGAACTCGTCGCGCACCGATGTGGGCACCACGCCCCGGCATCGGGTAGGGAGGGCATCAGCCTTAGATTTATCCCATATGCGGTGCGATATATCCGCTCCGTCCGCCCCTTCTACGGAGGCTCCCCGCCAGCGCGCAACATACTCGCCGCCTTGCACGGCGAACGTGCCATGCACTTCCCAGTATGGCCGCGCCACGAAGGCCCGGATGGCGAGCTCTTGGTGAACAACAATCGCGAGTGTAGGCGTCTGGACCCGTCCGACAGAACTACGTTCCCGCCGCTCTGTGAGCGCCTCGGACAATGCAGAAACAGCCCTCGTCCCATTGATGCCAACAAGCCAGTCAGCCTCCGACCGGCTACGTGCTGCATCGCTCAGCCTGGCGTAGGCGGAGGCCGGCCGCAGGCCTTTGTAGGCCTCGCGAATCGCGGTCGCAGTCATGGATTGGATCCACATCCGAAAGACTGGCTTTTGCCCGTTGTGAAACTCGTAAATCAAGTTGAATATCAGCTCGCCTTCCCGGCCAGCGTCGCAAGCGTTGACCACCCGCGCTACGTCCGGGCGAGCGATCAACTTCCCCAGGAGCTTGAGTTGGTCGATAGTTCCAGGGATTGGGCTGAGGGCAAACCGTTCCGGGATCCGTGGGAGCCCAGCGAATCCCGCCACCATTGGGCCAGCTTCTGGATCGCCGAGCTGCACCAAGTGACCGATCCCAGAGCTCACGACGAACTGCTCCCCCTCCAACCAACTCCCCGCCTGCCGGCATCCACCAATCGCCGCAGCAATGTCGCGCGCGACTGAGGGCTTCTCAGCAATTATCAGCGTCTTCATTTTTACCCTCCTGAAGAATTTGACGCGGCCAGCCGGGGCGCGTTCCGACGTTGCCCTGAAAGTGGGCTCTGGTCATCTCCTCGCGGCCGAGCCGCCGGACCGACGCAAGCGCGCGCCCGGCGAGCAACAAGGCCGCACATCCGATGAGGTATTTGGCCAGTCGTTCATACACGGTCCCTCCTGCCGTCGAGGGATGGGCGGCCAAGGCACCCAGGACACCGCAAGACCATACGAGGGCACAAACCATCCACATGATGTGCGGAGGTCTCATCGTCGCATTGCGCGCCCTCCTTAACACGACCGCAATCCCCACGACGAGCTCAACAGCGGGCCTCCGCACCCAGCCCAAGCCTCCGAAAACGCGTTTAGTCATGATGCCCCCTATGCTGCGCGAGCCACAGGGCCTGCCCCCACGCCCTTGAGTACGACCACACCACCGCTGAGCCTAAGAAAATCCTCGACCCGTCGCTTCGCGTCCTGGAGCGTGTAGGCCACATCCGTTTTATCGGCCGTCTGCCACCAGTACCCGACAGACCCGACAAGGTCCACTCTGCCCAGAACCCGTTGCTCTTTGCCAACGCGCAGGACGTGCGATTCCCGGAACTGCTCCCACTTCGGCCTTCTCGTGCTGATACGCATCTCTTCTTTCTCCACGCCAGAGGTGGCCTCGCCACCCCTGGGAATATGAAATATGGTTAGACCGCGGCCGGCGCTGTATCGGGGGCCTTTTGTGCATCAACCTGTGCCTTGGAGCGATACAACACAGACTCCACCCGTTGAAGCCCCAACGTCACGCGTTCGGCGTCCATGCACATACCGGCTTCAGCTTGATTAGTTTGCTCATTGACCCAGGGCCGCACGTAAGTAGCCCCGACAACCGTGACTGCGGCGCCGACCCGCACGACTTCATAAACGCGCTTGGCCGTTCCCTCGTGCCAAATCGTCGCCTGAACAGGAAACGTCCGCGCATCATCCTGCACGTACCCGCCTTGTCCGTCGGATTTGTATTCGGAGCACATCACGCGAAGTTCGCAAACCTGACGGTCTTCGCCCTTCACTTTGACGGTCTTCAAAACGGGGTTCATCAGAACGTTGCCGCTCATTTCGCTTCTCATTGCCATATCACTGCTCCAAAAAAAGTTGGTCCTCGTTGGGTTTGTGAGACGCTGGGACAGGGTCAGTCGCCCCGTTTAAGCGGCATCAAGGTTGCTGGTTTCGTTCATAGGGTTTCGCGTTTTGCCGCAAAACAGTCGCGTGCGCGATCCGATCATCGAAAGCGGTGTGGGCCCATGCCGCGAGAACAAGGCAGAGGCACAATCCGACAAAAGGTATGCCCCATATTTCCGCGTCCACCAGGAAAAGGAAGATTCCCCATACGAGCGAGCCGATCGCAGCTAGACCGTTCGCGAACATTGCCGCTGCGAGCAGAGGCCGGACCAGCCGATCCATTGCCGCCCCGCCACCGAGCGTCCGATTAAGCATCGCCTTCACCATTGCCCGAGCTGTTTTGCAGCAAAACGGCAGAGGGCTCTCCAAAGCCGGTTCTTTGGCGCAGCGCTCCATTTCGTAAGTACGACTCCACCTGGTCGACCGCATGGCGCAATATGTTTTCCAACACATTTAGCTCCGCCGCCCGGACTTCGCAGTTCCGAAAGTGCTCTACGACCGACGGGGGTAGGCCGGTCAGAACGTCGCGCAGTGCTTCGAAGCGCACGTACCGAGCTTGCCCTCGGATGCACCAGCGCAGTCGGGTGCGACCCAGCGCTCCACGTCCGCGCTCCTCGACCAAACGTAGGTAACACCCTGCCTCGAAACGGGTCGTGTCCAGCGCGAGAGCGTCCATGGCATCCCTTGTCTGCGCCACCGAGTTCGCAAACTGCCGCGACAGGGAGCGGAACGCTCCCTTACCCTTAAAGGCTTTTATGTCCACAGATACGGATGAGCACGAATAAGACGGCAGGCCGGCACCCGTTCTCGACACCAGCAACTCGTGACGTGCCGAATAGCCGGCTTTGGGGTCCCGCGCAGCATTTACAGAGGGTGATGACATGATCGCCTCCACCTAGGCCAGCAAGTTCTTATCCACGCCTGCCGTGACCTCGTCCGTCAACGGCACAGCATCCAATAGGCGCAGCTCTGCCGGCGAGAGGTTCAGCCGACGCTTCGTGTGTCGAGGCGCGTCTTCGCCCATGAACACCGCCTTGGGCACGTCTCCGAAGATTTTCTTGACTGCCTGCACTCGCTGCTGAGCCACGACATCGGCCCCGGCTACAAAATCGACGCGGCTAAGCGCTACGAGCTCATCCTTCATCAGGTACTTCTGCCAGTACAGAACACGCTCGAATACGCTCCGGCACTTGTGCTTTACGGATTGCAGCAACGCATGTCCTTGGCGGCCTGATACTAGATCGCGGCGCTGGGCGCTCTTGAGTACGCGGGTGAAATAGTCGACCTCCACGATGAGCAGCGCCACCATGTAGCCGTAAGGAGACGCAAACCCAAGCTGCATCTGCGCTGGCTCGCGCGACTGGAGGACCGAATAGGTCAGGCCCTTGCTCTTCATCTCTTCCAGCCTCTGAAGAAGCTGCGCTTGCTCCGCCTTGATGTAAGCACGCACGTCTTCGATGCGAGCCTTCGTTTCAACCAATGCCCAATCAGCATAGGGATTATCGTTAGACGACAGAGACCAAAGAGAGCGCAACGCAGCCGCGACCCGCTTTCCGCCCGCGATGGGAGCCCCTTGCTTGCCCGGCTCAACTGCTTTGCCCATAAACAGCCGGAGCGCCTCCAACGTATGAAGGGACATCACGTCTTGGCTTTCCGCGACAAGGGATGGCAGCGTTCGGATCTGTCGCGCCTCGGAGTTCCCTACCAGGGGATCGGCTCCTGCGCGAGCTTCATGAGATTGCCTCATCCGCTTGAACTCCGCTTCTCGCTCGTAGAAGAGCTGCAAGCGCCCGAAGAACGGGTTAGAAGGGTCGGGGTCATCCTCGTCCAGCAAGGGGCCCAGGATGCGACGTTCGCCATCCAGGTCATAGCGGTCAGGAAAAGGGGAGGTGTCGGCCGTCGCGAACGCAGACAGGGACGAATCAACCGCCATTTTTTTGGGTGCCATCAGGCGCTTCTCCGTTGTTGAATATGTTTATTTGGGTGATGCTGGCCCACTCCAAAAGAACTCTGCTCCACCTGACCGCGGTCAACTGGGGAGCGGATTCCTTGGATCGGCTTGTTTTGTTGCAAAACACTCATGCTCGTGCCCTCCGCTCTGCCATCGCCGCTCGCAGCTCTGCCAGGCGGGCGCGGCCTTCTTCTTTCGACGATGGCTGCAAAGCCGGCGCGACGTCACCCGTCACAGCGGCCTCCGCTTCCCTTACCGAGGCGGAGACGGCTGCAAGGTTGCGCCGGCGTTGAGCTTCAAGGTGCGCAAGTTCGGGTACGAAACGCCCTTGTTGGGCCAGGAGCACAAGTCGCCGTAGGTACCCGAGAGGGTTAGCGACAGCCTGTCTCCGCGCCCTGGCACCGTACTCGTCCAACAACGTCTGCCGGACAGCGGCCGGGGCATAGCCAAGGATCGACGTCGCACCCTCTCGGCTTCCAGCGGGGAGAACGTCGGGCCACAGTAGGATGTCCACATCAACCACCACGGACGCGTTTTGCAGCAAAACAGCTTCTGGCGCGCGTGCGTGGGTTGTGGTCGTATCTGTTTTCGAAGATGTATTCGTACCCCTTATAGAAGTGGACGAATCCCGCAAACTGCTACGTACTTTTCCGTCTATCTGCAATGGATCTTTCGCGCAGTCTGGCTTTCCCGAATGGGAATTTCCAGCTTGCTCGATTCGTACATTGGCCTGCGGAGATCTTTGATTTTGTTGGAGTTGCGCCCCAACACCCGTGGACATTTGAAATGCTTGGTGGCGACGGGTTGTCGCGATACCTGCCACCTCAGCCCTTTTAGCGGCCGTCGCTTGGGAAGCGAACTGCTCCTGCAGCAGCTCACATAACAACGCCGGATCCACCTGCGTGTAGACGCGTTTAGCGCCTCTATTAAGGTGGAATTCCTGGACCAGCCCAAGCTCTTTCAACCGAGCTTTCGCGTTTTCCAGGGAACGTCGATTCAAGGCCAAGTCTTCCTGCCAGTTGAGCGCGGTCAGACTGAACCAGGGATATCCCGATTCGATCGATCGACGTTGCAGCTGCAGCAATCGAGACAGCAACAGGCCCGCGTTCACTCCACCAGTCAAATCGGCAAGGATCCGATGGTATGCAGTGGTGGGGCCAAGCAAATCGCGTACGGCACGTTCCGGTGCGCGCATGAATTCGAATGTCAGCTCGACTGGTAGAGCCTCCTTTCTGCAGACTTCTAGAGCCCGTGCGATGTTCGGCAGGTTCATTCGGTACCAGAGTGTCGCCGGCCGGCCGGCAAGCGTTTCCTCAACAAAACCTAAGGTGCGAAGACGGCGCCGCGCCGTGTCCAGCTCAGCGCGGGATAGCCCCGTCTCCATCCACCACTGCTGCTGAGTTTTGAAGATCCAGCCGTTGGTCTGGGCAACGTCGCGCCCCGTTCGCGTCCAGTGCGCGAGTTGGGACAGTACGATCGCCGCCTTTGGATTCCCGGTCATGCGTGCTAGAAACAGACCAAAGGCGATCGGCCGGCTTTGCTTCAATGCCAGCCACAGGCGGTCGTAGGCAATATTTGTCGACATACGACTGTCAGCTGCTCAAGACGGGCAAGGGCTGAGCCGAGGCGGCATTATTCGCCTGGATGCGCAATTCCTTGTCTACGGCGAGCCAATTGACGCGCACGGCGGTACGTGGAGGCATTCCTGTCCGAAGGGTCTCAAGGAGTCCCTTTCGCTCCAGCAACTTTCTGGCAGTGAGCTGCTCTTTGTAGGACAGCCCAAGGCGTGTATGCCAGTCGAGCGGGTCGAGATAGACCCAGTCTCCCGCTAATTCCGAGAGGTCACCGCGCGCGGCAAGGTCGCTGAGGATCGCTGCGGCGTTTAGACTGCCGGCGAGCTCCACAAACGCCCGATGAATGGTAATTGGTGCGTCCAAGACCTTGAGAAGGTAGTGCTCATTGGCCTGGTCCCGATGAGGCGAGGGGGCAGCCTCCGCTCTAGCGACGAACTGTCTGCCGAATGGGTCAAGCGCGAAGTCCCAGCTAGTCATTGCGGGCTCCCTGTGGGCGATTCACTCCACTCGCCTGCACCGTACTGCGGGTCGTTCGCCGAACTAGTGCGCAGTCCATAGTGACCGAGAGGAAACCAATCGAGCGTCGTGCCGACATACTGGTCGGCAGCGCCTTTCGCCGGCATCACATAGCAGGCAGGTAGCAAGAAGTGCTTATCCACGACCGCTCCTACCCAAGCCCACTCGGCCCGCCATGGCTTTCATGGGCGGTTGATCCGCTGCCCGCTCCACGACCCGCCGCATTGCGAGCGTGTACGTAAGAGGACGCAGCGCCGGCGTGCCTTTGAGCACAGTGACAGGCGCGGCGCCTTCATAGCCAGAGGCTTGAGAGACCGTGGAAACCGCAGTTTTTTCCGAACTCATCGACCACCTCCGGTTAGCGTTGGTTAAGTGCGGCAAACAGCGTCAGCAGCGTGTGCTGAGGGAACGCATCGTGAAGCGCGAGATATCGTTCACGGACGTCTACAGTGGTGCTGTGCAGTTCTTTCCAGATGCTATGGACGCGCAGATACTCGCCAGGATCTAGCTCCACGGCTGGTCCGGGCTGACTCAAACGCATTTGCGTGCGGATCTGCTCCACCTCCGCAGCTGGTATCGAGGGAAATAGCGCTCGGATCAGCGACCCGCTTGCTTGGGCGCGGACGAACTTCCGAAGCTGCTCCATATGCTGCTGGCGTTGCTGGTGTTCGCTTTGCTGCGCCACCAGCGCCTCCTGGTCGACGTAGATCCGCACAGTCACTGCCGGCAGCATGGCGTCGAGCCCGCGGTCGCGAAGGCCGGCCATGAGAAGCTCGGCCGTTTGCTCGGGTATTGCGCCGTCGGCATACGCACGCCGACGAATTTGCTGATTCAGCTCGCGCAACGCTTTGCGCTTTAGCGTCGGATGGGTCAGCTCCAAGAAATTCAAGACACACCTCCAATCAGCTCCAGAGGCACGCCAACCGAATGCCAAAATGCATCGCTGGATCGCTCGGGAAAGGCTTCGTTGAACATGCGCACGGCCTGGATCACCCGGAGGTACAACGGGCCCGTGGCGTCGCTTGGATCGGTCATACGCCTCACGACGTGATAGGACCCATCCGCGTAGACGGGATCGCCGAGCAGCGCCTCGCAGGCTTCCTGCCAGGCGTCGGTACTATCGGCATGCCGTTTGAAGTCCGTTTCCGGAATGACCAGCAGTCCTGCTGGCGTGTTCTGTTGCGACAAGAGCACAAGCCACCACCACGCGTAGTAGCGTTCTGCCTTCTCCCCCCCCTGCAGAGCCTGCTCTTGCAGGGAGCCACGGCCATGCCCTACGTCTGCGGGGACTTCCACCATGAAACGCAAGGGAAGTTCCTCGATGGCCATGAGGCACCCTTGAAGATGGCTGGCTGCGACAAGGTCCTCCAGGGAGTGCCAGAGCTCGCGCTCGGCCGCTTCGCGGCTATCTGCGCGTCGTTCTGTCGGCTGCGTGGGGGATTCGGAGGACGCACTACGACGGTCGCGTGGTCGGTCGGCGGACGGTGTCTTTACCTCAACGCGCGGTATCGGCGGGGCGGTATCCACATCGGTGCTGAGCGACGCCCCTAGCGATGAAACGCTTTCGCCTTGCGTAGTGCCATCCCCGATGGCTGAGCCAGGAATGGTCGAACTTGGCCGCTTCGCTTCGCGCATGAGGGTGATCGCGTCGATGTCCGAGTCAGCCTGGATGAGTAAAACCGCGCGTTGGATCTCGTCCGTCGCGAGTTGGGTACGCTGCCCGAAGTTCTCTTCGAGGCGTGCATTGAATGCCGCAAAGTCCAGAGCTCTTGTGGCGACGTAGCGATCGCGCATGTGGTCGACTGCTAGCGTCCATGCCTGTTCCAGATTAGCGTCGGCGCCGAGCTTGGCCGCAACGGTCGCCAGACGGCTGCGCGCCGGGATGAAGCGGTCCTGTACATCACGCCTAGAGAGATGCGTTGCGGCGCACGCCAGCTCCGAAAGGTGCTTCATGGTGAAGCCGTAGTGGCTAAGAAGCGCCGGCGACGCCTGTATACCCTCCTCGGCTTTAAGCAGCTCAGAGAAATCCCGCAGGGAAAGTGGCGATCCTCGCTCGCGTTCCCATTCCTGCTTGAGGTCAAAAGTCGAGCGAGCAGCGTCCCAAAACAGAAGGCCAGAACGTTGGTCGTTTTCAACCATGTGCGCGGCGAGCAAGGCGGCTTCGCTACGGTAAGGAACCATAACGAAGTCCATGTGCAGGAATTGGCTTTCGCCCTCGGCGACCAGTTCCTGCAAGATCTCCAGGCGGGTATTTCCGCCCTTCGCCGGGATGTAGTGCTTCTCTCCTGGCCTCTGCGTCACGGAGATCAGCTGATCGAGGCCACGCTTGCGCACGGACTCCTTAATTTCGTCGTATTTCTCATTGCGGACCGTACGCGGGTTGCGCTCGTACAGCCGACAATCGTCCCGAACGTTCAGGGTTATGACGTTCGTCAGGGCCGAGTCGATGGCTGCGGGTTCGGGCGACCTCTCGCTCAACCGCGAAGCGATCATCTGGGTGAGGTCGATTCTCTTTGAGGCCGGCTTCATCAGTGGCCCCTCAGGATCGGAAGCTTGTCGTCTTCGCCGGCAAGCGCAGTGGCCATGAAGACCAGATCATCTTCGCCAAGCACGCCCAGGTTCCTATACGCACTTACCGCGCCCAGAACGATCCCAAGGTGCAGGGCGCGCTCGGATGATTCGGGCGTTGCACGGTGCAGCAGACCTAGTTCGGTATCCAAGTGCTGGAGCGCTAATTCCTTGTTTGTAGTCACGGCTCGATCCTCCCGGAGCTGATGGCCGACCACGCGTTCAGATACGGCACAGGGTCGGGCACGATGAATATGGGATGGGGGACGCAGCGGTGGAGGACGGGGTCCTCGAATATGCGAGCTGCTTCACTCTTCGACACGCCCATGCGGCGCATTTCGCTGAAGCTGACGACTTCGGCCGGGGCCGTTGCTGCGGGTTCTAGGCCGATGGGTCGCATAGCGAGGAGGGCAGTTTGAACCACCGCAGCGGCGCGCGCGCGGCGCATTTCCAGCGGTGCGTGATCTGGTGACACCGCTACGTAAAAAGTGAGCGGCGGCTGCTCCCCTGCGGCGGGAGCGGTTGCCCGAAACAGCTCACCGATATCGGGCAGGTCGAGCATTCGAGTGGCGGTTTTCATAGCTCAGGCCTCCACTTCTTCAGCCTGGCCTTGACCGTCCACATAAATGCCGCTCAATGCCGGGAATAGTTCCCAGGCAAGGCGGTGCATCACGTCCCACGGCGCCTTATCGACTTTTCGGCGGTCGTACTGGTGAACAGGGACCCGTGCGGTCGCCGCTGCGGTATAGGCAGCGGCATGCGGCACCACAGTGTTCAGAATTCCTTTGACCTGCTTATGGCCTGCGAAGCTACGACGGATCTGATCCGCGACCTGACGTGCATTGTTATTGCGCTCCAAGGCGCTAATCACCACGTACAAGTCTCCGCTGCGGAAGTCGGTACCGAAGTCGGACAGGCTGTTTAACGAGTCCATCATCCTTAGCGTGCCGTCGGCGAATTCAGCCGCCGACAGCACGTCGGGTTTGATGGGCGACAGGATCACGTCCGCCGCCATAGCAGCAGTCTTCTGCAGCTCACCCGCCGCGCCCTGCGTGTCGATGATGATCACGTGGTACTTGTCGACGGCTGCGGAGCGCCGGACCGCTCGGCGCAAAATTAAAAGCCGGTCTTCGCGGTCCTTCAACCATGTCTGCAGATTGCCTGATACCGCGTCCGAGCAAACGATGTCGATACCTTGGATTGACGTTTTGCTGATGCAATCTTCAGTGACGAGGCCGCCACGCGTGACGACGCGCGTCAGGCCATGCTCGGCCCTGTGCTCGATGGGGTAGTACTTGGTCAAGCTGTTCTGTTCATCAGCATCGAACAGCAAGACCTGCATTCCAAAATCGGCGAATATTCCCGCGAGATTGGCGCAGGTTGTCGTTTTCGTGACTCCACCTTTGGTGGACGCGACAGCGATCACGTGTGGCATGGCGTTCCTCTATTTCGGCGTGGGGCCCTTCGGCCCAGTTGCATACCCGTTCAAGGGCGGTTATCGTTAGCTAAAACACAGTTCTGTGTTACACGATTTTGTGTAATTCAGAGCGACGTTACCCGAATCCGTGTAATTCGGCAAGATAGGACTGCGATGGAATATCAGGAATTTGTGGAAGCCGCGCTCAAGGGGCGCAGCGTGAACAGCATGGCGAAGGCGTGGGGTCTGAAACAACAGACCCTGGATCGCTATGTGAAAGGCACGCACTTGCCGGATTACCGGACTGCTATGCTGATGGCTCAGGAAGCCGGTGTCGCGATCGACACGACGTTCATCCTGCTGGCGCAGGAAGAGAGCAAACGCAAAAAAGCCGGCGTCGCTTTCGCGATTCCGGCTATTGCTGCTGGTGTCGAGAACACCACCAAAAATTCGACCACAAATGAGTGGTCGGGGCGAGAGGATTCGAACCTCCGACTCCTGCGTCCCGAACGCAGTACTCTACCAGGCTGAGCTACGCCCCGATTCAGTGAATTTGCCACGCTGAAAAACCGCGCTGACAAACTCGTACTACCAACTTAGCGGCGCTCAGTGCTACCAAGTTTTTTCTTTCCGCTGCATGTCTCGCGACTGCTGCGGCGACTATGCTCTGGTGACTTTGCTTTCGCTTCCCACCTTCGCTTTCCATCACCGCCGTTTCAACAGCGACCGCTATTAGAACCTATATTCCGCTTTTTTGAAAATCAGGTTTTGCTTTGGTTGCTTTGGCTTCTGCGTTTAGCTTTTGCTTTTGGCTTCAACAACCCACCCGCTTTCAAACCAGCTAGCTACGCCCAACTTCAGCGCCGCTGTGGATTTCGGCTTCAGCGATCTCTATTCACCGCGAAAGCGCAGAATTCTAGCAGAGAATTCAGAAAAGGCGAAACGGGGTAAATCGACAGCGCTTCGCGAGCCCGATCCGCTTCGGCCACAGCGGCCAGGCGGGCGTGTTCAAGCGCGTCGGTGGCCTGAATGGCTGCGGCCACGGCGGCGAAATCGGCGTCGCCCGTCTTGATGGCGTCGCGAATCAGTTGTTGTTGTTCGGGCGAGCCCACTTCCATCACGCGGATCAGCGGCAGCGTGGGCTTGCCTTCGCGCAGGTCGTCGCCCACGTTCTTGCCCAACGCGGCGGCGTCGCCGCTGTAGTCCAGCACGTCGTCAACCAGCTGGAACGCGGTGCCGACGTGGCGGCCATAGGCGGCGGCGGCGGCTTCCTGTTCGGGCGTGGCGCCTGCCAGCACCGCGCCCACCTGGGCGGCAGCTTCGAACAGCTTGGCGGTCTTGTAGCGCACCACTTGCAGGTAGCGGTCTTGCGAGACGTCGGGGTCGTGCACGTTCAGCAGCTGCAAGACCTCGCCTTCGGCGATCACCGTGGTGGCTTCGGACAGGATGCTCATGATGCGCATCGAGTCGGCTTCGACCATCATTTCGAACGAACGCGAATACAGGTAATCGCCAACGAGCACGCTGGCGGCGTTGCCGAACACGGCGTTGGCCGTTTCGCGGCCGCGGCGCAGGTCGGATTCGTCGACCACGTCGTCATGCAGCAATGTTGCGGTGTGGATGAATTCCACGACGGCGGCCAGCAGTTGGTGATGCGTGCCTTCGTAGCCCAGCGCGCGCGCCACCATCAAGACCATGGCCGGGCGCATGCGCTTGCCGCCCGCGCCAATGATGTAGTCGCCGATTGTGCGGATCAGGACCACGTCCGAATTCAGCCGCTCGCGGATGACCGCGTCGACAGCCTTCATATCGTCAGCAATGGGGGCAATAAGCGCGGGGAGATTCAAGACGTATCCGACAAGTGAAACGAGCCGCGAGGGGGCTCTTACCGCTGGGCCGCCAGGAATGGCGGGGGATTCGACCAGCGATTATACGGGGTGCGGCGGGTGCGGGGCGGCCCGCTGCCGCCCCCCAGTCAGCGCAAGCGCGCCGGTCGCCGCCCTATCGAACCAGGCCGCGCTTGGCCAGGTTGGCGTACAGGGCCCGCACGCCGAACGTCCACGGTGTGATCTCGGTGGCCAACTGCACATCGTTGACCAGCGCGCCGATACGCTCGGACGCGATCTGGACGCGATCGCCCAGCTTGTGCGTGAAGCCGGTGCCAGGACCCTTGCGGTCCTGGCTGGGCGAGAACATCGTGCCCAGGAACAGCATGAAGCCGTCGGGGTACTGGTGGTGCGCGCCAAAAGCCTGGCGTACCAGGTCCTGGGGGTCGCGGCTGATTTCGCGCATGTGGCTGACGCCGTCCAGCGCGAAGCCGTCCGCGCCGTCGATGCGCAGCGACACATCGGCGTGGCGCACGCTGTCCAGGTCGAAATCCCCATCGAACAAGCGGATGAAGGGGCCGATGGCGCATGACCCGTTGTTGTCCTTGGCCTTGGTCAGCAGCAAGGCGCTGCGACCTTCGATGTCACGCAGGTTGACGTCGTTGCCTAACGTGGCGCCCACGATCTCGCCACGGCTGTCCACGGCCAGCACGATCTCGGGCTCGGGGTTGTTCCACTGCGATTCGGGCAGCACGCCGATCTGCGCGCCGTATCCCACCGATGCCATCGCGGGCGTCTTCGAGAAAATCTCGGCGTCGGGGCCGATGCCCACTTCCAGGTATTGCGACCACTGCCCGCGTTCCACCAATTCGGCTTTCAGCTTGATGGCTTCGGCGGACCCGGGGCGCAAGCGAGACAGATCCGAGCCGATCAAGGCCTGCATCCGCACACGGATTTCATCGGCGCGGCTGGCGTCGCCGCCCGCTTCTTCCTCGATCATCCGCTCCAGCAGGCTGATGGCGAACGTGACGCCGGCGGCCTTGATGGGTTGCAGATCGCACGGCGCCAACAGGCGCGGCCCGTCTTGCCCTTGCAAGGTGGCGGCCATCAGCGCGCGCACGTCGCCCAGCGATTCGCCTGCCGCGCCTTTGGCCAGCGTGACGCGATCGGGGCGATCCAGCAGATCGGACACGGTGGGGGCCACGGCGGTGATGTCAAACACCTCGCCGTTGCGCACCACCACGACGCTGGGCCCGTCCACCGGGGCCGGCCGCCAAACACGGCCCACCAGCAAGGCGCCCGCCAGGTCGACGGGCAATGCGTTGTCTATGTTCATGAGTCTCCACGCTTTATGCCGACTGGGCGGCATTTCAATAAAGGTGCAACGAGTCTAGAAGAAGGCCGTTATCATGTCCAACATTCTGAATTGCAGTCCAATAGGTTGGACAAACAGACATGACCGCCGACTACGATGTGCCCGCCATACGCCGTACCCACGACATCCTGCGGGTGCTGGCCAGCCGCCGCACCCCCGTCAAGGCCGCCGAACTGGCGCAGGCCTGCAAGCTGCCCAAAAGCACGCTGTACCTGTTGCTGGACTGCCTGGAACAGCGCCGCTGGATCGAACGCAAGGACGGCGGCTACCTGATCGGCATCGAGCTGATGTCGCTGGGCTTCGCCTACCTGCGCCACGACGGCCTGCAAGCCGCGTTCCACGAGGCGGCCGGCGAGTTCGTGACCCGCTGCAATGAAGTCGTGCAGCTGGCGGCGCTGGATGGCTTTGACGTGGTCTACATCGCCCGCGAGGACGCCCGCCGCCCCGTGCGGCTGGTCTCCGACTTGGGCATGCGCCTGCCCGCCCATGCTTGCGCGCTGGGCAAAGTGCTGCTGGCCAGCCTGGATCCCGACGCCCTGGCCGCCAGCGTGCCCGACCCGCTGCCCCGCGTGACGGACCGCACGCTGGCCACGCGCGACGCGCTGTATCAGGAATTGGACAAGGTGCGCCAGACAGGGCTGGGCCACGATCAGGAAGAACTGGCCACCGGCCTGGTCTGCTACGCCGCGTATGTGGGCGTCACGCCCACGGGCAAGCGCGTGGCGGTCAGCACGTCGATACCCACCGACCGGCTGGACGACGCCCACCGGCGCGACATCATGGAGGGCATCCGCCGGGTGGCGCGTCACGTCTCCCAGCGCGTGGTGGCGCCCGCCTGAAGCCCCTGCGCCACACCTAAGCCCTTAGCCCACAACAGGTTTTTGACTTTTGAAAAGTCACGCGCTAATATTGCGGATTCGGTCAGCAATGCCCGAATTACGTCGGTTGTTCGCGTAAACCCTTTGGGTGCCTTGTTCGGGATATTTCCGCCCGGTACCTGGCAGTCAGGCCCCTTTCCTTCTGGCCCGCCGCATGTCAAATGCCGGCACACGGACTGGAAAGCGAACCTTCCAAAGTGGCAATCCCACCCAGCAGGGCGGGCCGCGCGAATGAACCCATTTACCTATTTAAGGAACACCCCATGTACGCGGTCGTAAAAACCGGTGGCAAGCAGTATCGCGTTGCCGCTGGCGAAAAACTCAAGATAGAACAGATACCGGCAGACATTGGGCAAGAAATCACCCTGGACCAAGTGCTGTCCGTGGGCGAAGGCGACCAACTGAAAGTTGGCACGCCCCTCGTCTCCGGCGCTGTGGTCAAGGCAACGGTTCTTGCGCAAGGCCGCCACGACAAGGTCAAGATCTTCAAGATGCGCCGTCGCAAGCACTATCAGAAGCGTCAGGGCCACCGTCAGAACTACACCGAAATCCGCATCGAAGCCATCACGGCTTAAGTAGCGACTCGGTACCACTTAGCAGGAGCTAAACATGGCACAGAAAAAGGGCGGCGGCTCTACGCGAAACGGACGCGACTCAGAATCAAAGCGTCTGGGCGTCAAGACTTTCGGCGGTGAACTGATTCCCGCTGGTTCGATCATCGTGCGTCAGCGCGGTACTCGTTTCCACGCTGGCGTGAACGTCGGCATGGGCAAGGACCACACCCTGTACGCGCTGATCGACGGCAAGGTTCAATTCGGCTTCAAGGGCGCGTTGAACAAGCAAACCGTTTCGATCATCGCTGCCGAGTAATCGGACTAGCCACGGTCAGCGCAACGCGGTTTACCGCGTTGCCGAACGGCAAAAGCCCTGTCGCATGCGGCAGGGCTTTTTTGTTTTAAGCTTTTTTGTTTATGGCAATTGGCGAGTAAAGTTTCCAATGCCACCTGGCAGCGCCCCATGGCGGGCAACTGTCCTATTTACCCACTACACGCGCAGACACCATGAAATTCGTAGACGAAGCCACCATTGAAGTGGTCGCCGGCAAAGGCGGCAATGGCGTGGCGAGCTTTCGCCGCGAAAAGTTCATCCCCAAAGGGGGCCCGGACGGCGGCGACGGCGGCCGCGGCGGCACCATCTATGCCGTTGCAGACCGCAATATCAACACGCTGATCGATTTCCGCTACGCACGCCTGCATCGCGCCAAGGGCGGCGAGAACGGCCGCGGCTCGGACCAATACGGCGCAGCGGCTCCGGACATCACCCTGCGCGTGCCCGTGGGCACCGTTATCCATGACGCCGAAACCGGCGAAGTCCTGTTCGACATGGACACCCATGACCAAAAGGTCGTGCTGGCTGCCGGTGGCCAGGGCGGCATGGGCAACATCCACTTCAAGTCCAGCTTGAACCGCGCCCCGCGCCAGTGGACGCCCGGCAAGGAAGGCGAACATCGCTACCTGCGCATGGAACTGAAGGTGCTGGCGGACGTGGGCCTGCTGGGCATGCCCAACGCCGGCAAGTCGACGCTGATCACGCGCATCTCGAACGCGAAGCCGAAGATCGCCGACTACCCGTTCACCACGTTGCACCCTAACCTGGGCGTCGTGCGTACGTCGCCGTCGCGCAGCTTCGTCGTGGCCGACATTCCCGGCCTGATCGAAGGCGCGTCCGAAGGCGCCGGCCTGGGCCACCTGTTTCTGCGCCACCTGGCGCGCACCCGCGTGCTGCTGCACTTGGTTGACGTGTCAACCCCCGACCCCGATGCGGATCCGGTCGAGCAAGCCGTGGTCGATGCGCGCGCCATCGTCGAAGAGCTGCGCCGCTACGACCCCGAACTGGCCGCCAAGCCGCGCTGGTTGGTGCTGAACAAGCTGGACATGGTGCCGGACCCCGAAGACACCAAGCGCCGCTTCCTGGAACTGTACGACTGGAAGGGCCCCGTGTTCGCCATTTCCGGCCTGACGGGCGAAGGCACGCAAGACCTGCTGTACGCGCTGCAAGACTACCTGGACGCCGAGCGCGAAAAGGAACACCTGTCGAGCGACCAGGCGGACGGCACCTATGTGGCGCCGGACCCCCGCTTTGACGACACGCGGTCCGACGCCGACAAGCCGGCCGCGCCGCGCGGCGGTGACGAATAAGCCATAATCGCAGTCCTTTCGATTACGTCTTTTTTCGCCGCAGCCGGCGCCTACCATGTCTGCTGAAACACCTGCCGTTTCCGTCGTCACCCACGCCCAGCGCCTGGTCGCCAAAGTTGGCTCGTCGCTGGTCACCAACGAAGGCCGCGGCCTGGACCGCGCCGCCGTCGCGCACTGGGCCTCGCAGATCGCTGCCTTGCACAAGCAGGGCAAGCAGATCGTGCTGGTCTCCAGTGGCGCCATCGCCGAAGGCATGGCGCGGCTGGGCTGGCGCAAGCGCCCTTCCGTCATGCACGAATTGCAAGCCGCCGCCGCCGTCGGCCAGATGGGCCTGTGCCAGGCTTACGAAGCGGCGTTCGCCGAGTACGGCCTGCGCACCGCGCAGATTTTGCTGACGCACGAAGACCTGGCCGATCGCCACCGCTACCTGAACGCCCGCAGCACGCTGTTCGCGCTGCTGCGCCTGGGCGTGGTGCCGATCGTGAACGAAAACGACACGGTCGTCACCGACGAAATCCGCCTCGGCGACAACGACACGCTGGGCGCGCTGGTCACCAATCTGATCGAAGCCGACACGCTGATCATCCTGACGGATCAGCGCGGTTTGTACGATTCCGATCCTCGCAAGAATCCCGACGCTACATTCATGTCGCACGCGCAAGCGGGCGACCCGGCGCTGGAAGCGATGGCCGGCGGCGCAGGCAGCGGCATCGGCACGGGCGGCATGCTGACCAAGGTGCTGGCCGCCAAGCGCGCGGCGCACAGCGGCGCGCACACCATCATTGCCTCGGGCCGCGAGCGCAACGTGCTGACGCGATTGGCACAGGGCGAATGCATCGGCAGCGAACTGCGCGCCGTGCTGCCCGTGTGGTCCGCCCGCAAGCAGTGGCTGGCCGACCACCTGCGCCTGCGTGGCCGCGTGGTGCTGGACGACGGCGCCGTGCAGGCCCTGATGCGCGAAGGCAAGAGCCTCTTGCCCATCGGCGTGACTGACGTGCAAGGCGAGTTCGGCCGTGGCGACGTGGTGGCCTGCGTGGACAGCCAGGGCATCGAATGCGCGCGCGGTCTCATCAACTATTCGTCTGTCGATACGCGACGCATCCTGCGCCAGCCTTCGTCGCAGATCGCTCGCATCCTGGGCAGCATGACCGAACCCGAGCTCATGCATCGGGATAACCTGGTCGTTCTCTAATCCTGCGGCTCCTGCGGCGGGCTGTGCTGCAGCAGGATATAGCCCCAACCGCGCACGGCCAACACCGGCAGTTCAATATCGAAGCGGCGCGCCTTGGTGCGCAGCCGCGACACCAGCACGTCAACGCTGCGTGCGCCCTCGCGAGGATTGCACGGAAAGAAGCGATCGCGCCGCAGGCACTGGCCGGGCGCCCTTAGCAAGCGGACAAAAAAGTCGCGTTCGGTCAGCGTCAATGGCAAGCGTTCGCCGGCCGGGCCTGACAGCACGCGTTGGTCCAAGCGCCATGCAGGGCCGTCGGTGGAAGGCGGCAAGAGCCGGCGCCGCACATTGCGCAGCAACGCGTCCCATTCCTCGGGCTCCATACGGGCCGAACTATAAAAGTCCACGCCCGCCTCCAGCGCCTCGACCCGTTCGCGCGCCGAGGCCACCGGCGACTGCCACACCACCGCCGCGTCCGGCGCCGCGCGGCGCAAGGCCGCGATCAGCTTGGGGACCTCGGCGCCCTGCCCACGCAACACCATCGCGTCGACATCGTCCGTGCGCAGCCGTTCGAAAAGCTCGTCCGGTGACGCGCACGCGCTGACCTGCCATTGAAAATCACGCAAAGCAGCGACAAAATGATTGCTCGTCATTTCATCAAGTTGCACGACGAACACGTTGCCCCGTTCATGCATGTGTCCTCGCCTCCAAAACTATCACCCAGGTAATGCTTATAACCACCAAAGTAAATCATGAGCAAGCTTCAATCGACTCGTGAAGACATTTTCAGACCGATTGAAGCAAGCCCGTCTTCTGCGTGGTCACACGCAGAAGACGCTCGCTCGTCTTGCGCGAATCTCGCAAAGTGCAATCGCCAGTTACGAAAACGGGCTCCGGCATTCCAGCCGGTCCGTCCGTAAGCTTGCGCAGATTCTGAAGATTGAGCCTGAGTGGTTGGAGACCGGTAAGGGTCCCATGGAACTGCCCATGGAAGGCTATGACCTGTCAGATACGCTGCCCGCAGCGGGCGTCGCCGAGACCATGCCACGCATGGCCCGACGGCCCCGTCCGCAAGCGCCCTGGCCGTTTCCCAACATTGCGCCGTCGCAATTCGACGGCCTGACACCCGATGATCGCGCCATGCTTGAAGCACTGACGCAAACCTTCATCGAGACCGCGCAAGCGCGTCGCACGGTCAAGCCGCGCGGCCGCAAAATCGGCTGATTCATCCCGCCCATCCGATGCGCGCGATGGCCGCGCCGTCGGTTGCGGGCAAAAAAATATCCGCACCTTTCGGTGCGGATATTTTGATTCAAGCGCCTGCAAATAACCAACTTCTGCCGCTTTTGCGACCTCGGCTTATCCGCAGGAAGATCGGTGATCAGTGATCAGGGCTTGGGCGTAGGTGCGGGCGCGGCGCCGCCGGCAGCCGGAGCGGGCGGTGCATCACCACGGATCTTGGCGGCGATTTCGGACGCGGCTTGCGCCGAGGCGACACCAAAGGCCAACACGCCACGGTTCAGGGGTTCGGCGATGCTCGGGGCGGCGACCAGTTCCTGATCGATCACCAGCGCCAAGCGGTTGCCGACGTTCTTGGTGCTGACGTCGGTCAGCTTGCGCGCGCCGGCTTCAGAGAAGCGCAGGCCCACGAAGTTCTGGCCTTGGCGGTCGACCAGCGCGGCGGCGTCGGTGAGATCCGCGCGCGTCAGCACGGGCACTTCCTGCATGTAGAGCTTGCCGTCGGGCAGTGCGATTTCGCGCAGGCCGGGGCCGGGCTGTTGTTGCGCCAGGTAGAAGTCCACCGACGATGCGGTAGCCGGCACGCTCGACTGCTGGCCGGCTTCGGGCGTGGCCGCGGCGCCGGACGGTTTCGTCGGGGCGGTCTTGCAACCCGCCAGCGCCAACGTCACGACAACCAGGGCGGGCGCCAATTTGCGTAGGGTCAGTTGCATGCTCGATTCCTTCTTTTAAGTTAGCTATGCCCGGCGAGTCGATGGCAGGCCGGGCGTTTGGTTGGAAAAAAGTGTACCGAACCTAAATGACGGTGTCGCCCCAGACTGAATCCAAATGTAAAGCAGTAATACCAGCTCTCGGAAGCAAGCGTTCTTTGAATGATTTCATGCGCACAAATCATCATATGCGCCGGGCCGCGTTGGCGCGATCTATACTTCGCTTTCGCGCAGGGGTACTCGTCCCGCCTTTTCAGGCGGCGCCGGGTTGAGAGAGTCCCTTCGTACCAGTACGGATAATGCCGATGCTGGGAGCCGTATTTCCGCCAGGCGTCGCTGCACGCCTGGCGGAAGTCCATTCCCGATCGGCTCCAACCACTTGCTTGGAGCTTTCCATGAACGCCAATCCCAAATTCCTGGCCGCTACCGCCGAAGTCGACGCGGCGGCCGTCGCACCGCTGCCCAGATCGCGCCGTGTGTATGAGACGGGCTCGCGCCCCGACATCCGCGTGCCGTTTCGCGAGATCGAGCAGGACGACACGCCGACCATGTTCGGCGGGGAAAAAAACCCGCCGCTGACCGTCTACGATTGCAGCGGCCCCTACACCGACCCCGATGCCAAGATCGATATCCGCCGCGGCCTGCCCGAGCTGCGCCGCGCCTGGATCGAAGAGCGCGCCGACACCGACGTGCTGTCCGGCCCGACCAGCGACTACGGTAAGGCGCGCCTGACCGACCCGAAGCTGACGGCGATGCGGTTCGACCTGCAACGCCCGCCGCGACGCGCCAAGGCGGGCGCCAACGTATCGCAGATGCACTATGCGCGGCGCGGCATCATCACGCCGGAAATGGAATTCGTGGCGATCCGCGAAAGCCTGCGCCGCGAGCACTACCTGCAAACGTTGCGCGACAGCGGTCCCGATGGCGAAAAGATGGTCAAGCGCCTGCTGCGCCAGCACCCCGGCCAATCGTTCGGCGCCGCCATCCCCGCCGCCATCACGCCGGAATTCGTGCGTGACGAAATCGCGCGCGGGCGCGCCATCATCCCGGCCAACATCAACCACCCCGAAGTCGAGCCGATGGCTATCGGCCGCAACTTCCTGGTGAAGATCAACGCCAACATCGGCAATTCGGCCGTCAGCTCGGGCATCGGCGAAGAAGTCGAGAAGATGACGTGGGCGATACGCTGGGGCGGCGACACGGTGATGGATCTGTCCACCGGCAAGCACATCCACGAAACGCGCGAATGGATCATCCGCAATTCGCCGGTGCCCATCGGCACTGTGCCGATCTACCAGGCGCTGGAAAAGGTGGATGGCAAGGCCGAGGACCTGACGTGGGAGATCTTTCGCGACACGCTTATCGAACAGGCCGAGCAAGGCGTGGACTACTTCACCATTCACGCGGGCGTGCGGCTGCCGTTCATTCCGATGACGGCGGATCGCATGACGGGCATCGTGTCGCGCGGTGGCTCGATCATGGCCAAGTGGTGTCTGGCGCATCACAAGGAAAGCTTCCTGTACGAGCGCTTTGAAGACATCTGCGAGATCATGAAGGCGTATGACGTGAGCTTCTCGCTGGGCGACGGGCTGCGTCCGGGCTCGGGCTACGACGCCAATGACGAAGCGCAATTCGCGGAATTGAAGACCTTGGGCGAATTGACGCAGGTGGCGTGGAAGCACGACGTGCAGGTGATGATCGAGGGGCCGGGCCACGTGCCGATGCACCTGATCAAGGAAAACATGGGCCTGCAACTTGAGCACTGCCATGAAGCCCCCTTCTACACGCTGGGGCCGCTGACCACCGATATTGCGCCGGGCTACGATCACATCACGTCGGGCATCGGGGCCGCGCTGATCGGTTGGTACGGCACGGCGATGCTCTGCTATGTGACGCCGAAAGAGCACTTGGGCCTGCCCAACAAGAAAGACGTGAAGGACGGCATCATCACGTACAAGATCGCGGCGCATGCGGCGGACCTGGCCAAGGGCCATCCGGGCGCGGCGATCCGCGACAACGCGCTGTCAAAGGCGCGCTTTGAATTCCGCTGGGACGATCAGTTCAACCTGGGGCTGGACCCGGACACCGCCAAGGAATTCCACGACGAAACGCTGCCGAAGGACTCCATGAAGGTGGCGCACTTTTGCTCGATGTGCGGCCCGCATTTTTGCAGCATGAAGATCACGCAGGACGTGCGCGACTATGCCGCGGCGCAAGGCGTCAGCGAGAAGGACGCCTTGCAGAAAGGCATGCAGGAAAAGTCGGTGGAGTTCGTGAAGAAGGGTGCCGAGGTCTATCACCGGCAATAAGCGCGGACTGTGGTGCTGACTGCGGCGCGGCCTGCTACCTGATGTGGGAGCAGGCCGCGCGCGCGAAAGCCGGCGGGATCAATGCAATGGCGGTTTGCCTTACAGCAATTTGCCCGGGTTCATGATCCCGGCCGGATCCATGACTTTTTTGATCTCGCGCATCAGGCGCAGCTCGACCGGGTCTTTGCTGTGCAGGAAGTGGTCGCGCTTGAGTTGGCCGATGCCGTGTTCGGCCGAGATGCTGCCGCCGTAGCGGTTGACCTCGTCCAGCACCGCGTCGGTAATCGCGGCGCCATTCACGGCCACCCAGTCACGCGCCGCGCCGGCGGGGCGGGACAGGTTGTAGTGCAGGTTGCCGTCGCCGAAGTGGCCGAAGATGAACGGGCGAATATCCGGGAATAGCGCGCGCACGCGGGCCTCGGCGGACACCATGAATTCGGGAATGCGTTCGATGGGCAGCGACACGTCGTGCTTCAAGTGCGGACCATCGGCACGCTGCGCTTCGGAGATTTCTTCGCGCAGCTTCCACAGGGTCTGCAATTGCGCCATCGATGCCGACACGGCGGCATCCAGGCACAAGCCGCGTTCCAGCGCCGTGCCGATCACGTTTTCCAGCAAGGCCGTCAGCCCGGCTTCGTCGGCGGTGTCGGCAAGCTCGATCAGCACGTAGGCCGGGTAGCGCTGATCAAACGGCTCTTGCACGCCTTCGGCATGCGTCAGCACCAGGTCCAGGCAGTCGCCAGAGAAATATTCGAACGCCTGCAAGCGCGCGCCGCACTGCTCGAACAGAATCTCGAACAGTTGCAGCGCCTGCGCGGGCGACTCGACCGCCGTCAGCACCACGGAACGCACGTCGGTACGCGGGAACAGCCGCAAGGCCACCGCCGTGATCACGCCCAGCGTGCCTTCGGACCCGATCAGCAGCTGCTTCAGGTCGTAGCCCGTGTTGTCCTTGCGCAGTGTGCGCAGGCCATTGAAGATTTCGCCGGTGGGCAGCACGGCTTCCAGGCCCAGCACCAGCTCGCGCGCCATGCCGTAGCGCACCACGTTCACGCCACCGGCATTGGTGGCGACGTTGCCGCCGATCTGGCTGGAATCTTCCGCCGCCAGGCTTAGCGGCAACAGGCGGCCGGCGTCTTGCGCGGCGCGGCGCAGGTTGCCCAGGATGGCGCCCGCCTCGGCCACCAGGGTGTTTGCGACGGTGTCGATGGAACGCAAGGCGTTCATGCGGTCCAGGCTTAACACGACGTTCCTGGCGCTGCCGTCAGGCGTGGCGCCCCCGCACAGGCCGGTATTGCCGCCACGCGGCACAACCGGCACGCCTTCCTGCTGGCACAGGGCCAGGCAGGCGGCCACTTCAGCCGTGTTGCGCGGGCGCACGACGGCTTGGGCGTGGCCGTTGTACAGGCCGCGCCAATCGGACAACCAGGGCGCGATGTCCGCTTCGGCAGTGAACACGGTGTCGGGGCCCAGGGCTTGGACCAGGCGTTGCGGAAAGTCGGATGCGGTCATGATGTCGGCGTGGCTGCGGGAAAAAGTTGATCGAGTTGCAGGCGGGTGGCCGCCTGCTGCAAATGACGGACGGCGGCTTGCCGGGCACGGTCGGGGTTGCGCGCGCGGATGGCTTCGAATACGGCGACGTGTTCCTGGTGCACGGCAGCGGTCAAACCGTCGTGCAAGCGGCTGTTGGACCGCGCGGTGCTGACGGCCAGGCGCAGCTGTCGGTTCAGGTACTGCAACAGGTCCTGATAGCTGCGGTTGTGCGTGGCGGCGGCAATGGCAACGTGAAAAGAGATGTCGTGTTCAACGCCCTGCTCGGGGTGCTCAAGATGCGCTTCAAGCGAGGCCAGCGCCTGCGCCATGGCGGTCAGGTCGGCGGCGTTGCGCCGCATGGCTGCCAGCGCTGCCGCGCCCCCTTCCAGTTCCATGCGCAATTCATAGACGTTGGCCAACTGCTCGCGGTTGACCGCGATGCCGCTGGATACCTGAAACCCCTGCCCGCCGGTGCGCGACACCACGGTGCTGCCCGACCCTTGGCGGCTTTGAATCAGGCCCTGAGCGCGCAGCCGTTCGGTAACTTCGCGGATGACGGCGGCACTGACGCCGTATTGGTCCGCCAGCACACGGCCAGGCGGCAGCTTGGCGCCAACCGGATGCACGCCGTCGGCGATGTCCGTGGCGATCTGCTGGGCGACTTGTTCAGTCAGGGTGAGGCTTTTGGTGAGCATCGGCGGATTATAGACAACTTTTCAGGTTATCTGATAACTTTCAGTCCAGGAATGGATAGGGGCGCGCGATGTCGGTACTGCCGGTACTGCCGGTACTGCCGGCGCTGCTGAGGCTCTTACCTGCTCTCAGGCCGCCGCCGTCGCGCTGTCGCCGCCGGCCACAGTGGCTTCGTCCGCCCGGGCCGCCCCGCCGTCGACTTCGCAGCAGCGGCCGCCCCTGGCCTTGGCGCGGTACAGCGCGGCATCGGCCGAATCCAGCGCCGCCTGCGGGTTGCGGTTGCCGGCCGAGATGATCGAGATGCCGATCGACATCCCCACAATCACCCGCGTACCGTCCGCCAACGCGATGGGCTGCAAGGCGTCCAGCAGCAGATGCTCGCCCAGCCGCAGCGCCGCCGTGGCGTCGATACCCGTGACCAGCACGATGAATTCATCCCCGCCGATACGGGCCGCCACGTCGTCCACCCGCAGCATGGCTCGCATGCGCCGGGCGATCGTGGTCAACACCAGGTCACCCGCCGCATGCCCGTAGGTGTCGTTGATGCGCTTGAAATCGTCCATGTCCATATAGAGCAGCGCCGCGTCGCTGTCGTGCCCGCGCGCACTGGCGCAAACGCGCTCCAGGGCCACTTGCAGGCCGGTGCGGTTGGCCAGCCCGGTCAGCGCGTCTTCATTGGCGCGGCGTTCGCTGGCGCGTTCGGCCAGCATGGTGGAGACCAGGATACGGTTCAGCCGATGTGACGCGATGGTCATGCTGACCAGGTAGAACGGAATCTGGATAAAGACGATGGCCGTAACGATTTCGCCCGTAAACAAGGCGCCCAGGCACATGGGGCCCAGGCTCAGGAAGATCATGGCGGCCACCAGCCGAGGCGCGCCATAGTTGCGAAAGCAGATGCCGCCCGCCATCGCGCCGCAGGATATGCCCGCCAGCGTTGCGGCCAGCCAGTCGCCATTGATGAAGGTGATGAAGACGCCGTACCCCACGCTGAACGCCCACAGCAGCGCCAACAGAATGTAGAGGTCGGTATGGGTGTTGCCGCCCTTGGGCGCGGCGCGCAAGGCCGCGCGCAGGATCGTGACGCGCACGATGGCCAGCACCACTTCCAGCAGCAGCCAGGATATGTATAGCGGTTCGGGCCGCCGCCAGGTCACCACGCCCGAAATCATCAAGGTGTTGATGACGCCGCCAGCAAAGATGGGCAGCGTGCCAAACAGGCTGGCGATCAGCGCGGCACGGATGTCCGCGGGCGTATCCGGCCCGGAATGGGTAAGCCAGCGCGTCAGGCGCCACTTGGGCAAGCTGAACTTCAGTCCTGTTTCCACGCCGTCACGTCCACATTGCCGCCTTTGATTTCGGTAGGCTGGCTGGCGTTATAGCAGGTATTTCAGGCCTTTAATATTGTCCGCAAGGGCAATAAGGGCCCGCCGGACCCTGGGATTCGCGTTGCGAAAAAGCCCGTTTCAGCGCCCCCGATGGCCGCAAACGGCGCATTCCGGGTCCCGCTGTACGTTGACGCTGCGCCATTGCATGGTGCGCACATCCAGCCAAAGCAGCCGGCCCGACAGGCTTTCGCCTACGCCGGACAGCAGCTTCAGGGCTTCGGCCGCCTGCATGCTGCCGATAATGCCCACCACCGGGGCAAACACGCCCATGGTGGCGCAGTTGGCTTCCTCGACGTCGTCGGCTTCCGGGAACAGGCAGTGGTAGCACGGCGCGTTGTCGTCGCGCAGGTCGTACACGCTGACCTGCCCGTCAAAGCGGATGGCGGCGCCCGACACCAGCGGCTTGCGATGCTGCACGCAGGCGCGGTTGATGGCGTGGCGGGTGGTGAAGTTGTCGGTGCAGTCCAGCACCAGGTCCGCCGCGGCAACGGCATCGGACAGCGCATCGCCTTGCAAGCGTTCCACGCGGGCATGGACTCGCGCCTGCGGGTTGAAGGCGGCCAGCATGTCGCGCCCCGACTCGGCCTTGTGACGGCCGACGCTGGAGGTGGTGTGGAGAATCTGGCGTTGCAGATTGCTGAGCTCGACAGTGTCGTCGTCAGCAAGGGTGATGTCGCCTACACCGGCAGTTGCCAGGTAGAGCGCGGCGGGTGAACCGAGTCCACCCGCCCCTACGATGAGCACACGCGCCGCTAGCAGTTTTTCCTGCCCTTCGATACCCAGCTCGTCGAGCAGGATGTGGCGGGCGTAGCGCAGCAGTTGCTCGTCGTTCATTTGTCCTTGCTGGGCTCGACTCCGGTCGGCGTGATCTTCATGCGCGTGGGAGTGCCGCCACCGGCCTTGGCATCCGCCTTGGCCTGGGCGCGCGCCGAACCCTTCTGTACCGGCTTGCCGGCCAGCACATTCAGCGCTTGTTGCAGTTGGAAGTCGTCCTTGCCGCCAAATTCGAACACCTTGGTCGGCACGTCCACGTTGTCTTGCGCCGAGTTGGACTTCACCTCGTTGGCGGTCTCGGGGTTGGACAGGTGGCGTTGCAGGTCGGCTTCGCGCGGCAGGCGGAACAGGTCGCCGTCGGCCGTGTCGGCAACAACGAAGTCCGGTTCGATACCCGTGGCCTGGATCGAACGACCGCTGGGCGTGAAGTAGCGCGAGGTCGTCAACTTGACGGCGGTGGATTCGGACAGCGGCAGGATCACCTGCACCGAGCCCTTGCCGAACGTGCGGTTGCCCAGCACCTTGGCGCGCTTGTGATCTTGCAGCGCACCGGCCACGATTTCGGAAGCCGAAGCCGAACCGACGTTGACCAGCACCACCATCGGAACCGTCTTGGTCCAGGCCGGCAAGCCGGACAGGTAGTTGCTTTCACCACGAGCGTATTCCGACGGCGTGGCCAGATACTTGTGGCGGGCGTCAGGCGTACGGCCATCGGTGGACACCACCAGGGCATCCGGCGGCAGGAACGCGCCCGACACGCCGATGGCGCTGGTCAACAAGCCGCCCGGATCGTTGCGCAGGTCCAGCACCAGGCCCTTGGGTGCTTCTTTCGCGCCCAGGTCCTTCAGTTGCTTGGCCAGGTCGGAGCCGGTCTTTTCCTGGAATTGGGCAACGCGGACGTAGCCGATGCCGTTATCCAGCATCTTGCTGCGCACGCTGCGAACCTTGATGACGTCGCGAACGATCTTCAGCACGATGGGCTGAGGACGGTCGGCGCGCATGATGGTCAGCGTGATGGGCGACTTGGGCGCGCCACGCATGAGCTTGACCGCATCGTTCAGGGTCATGCCCTTGGTGGGCGTGTCATCGATCTTGATGATGAGGTCACCGGCCATGACGCCGGCGCGCGCGGCGGGCGTATCTTCGATGGGCGAGATGACCTTGACGAAGCCGTCTTCCGCGCCGACTTCGATACCCAGGCCGCCGAACTCGCCCTGGGTCGCCGTCTGCATTTCACGGAACGCGTCGGCATCCAGATAGGCCGAATGCGGGTCAAGGTTCGAGACCATGCCCGAGATCGCGTTGTCGATCAGGGTTTTGTCGTCGACCGCTTCGACATAGTTGTTCTTGATGGCCGCGAAAACATTGCTCAGTTGCCTGAGCTCGTCCAAGGGCAAAGGGCTGCCGCGCTGGGCGACTGCCGTCACCCCTACGCTAAGCAATACGCCAGCCACCGCACCGATGGCAATCAGACCGAAACCGCGAAACTTGCGAGTGCCCATGCACACTTCCCGAATTTTGTTTTCGCCGATGGGGGTTTGGTAATTTACCAACGACTTGTACCTACCAACCTATTGGGCCAGCCACTGGGCCGGGTCCACAGGAGCGCCACGATGGCGAATTTCAAAGTATAGGCCGGATTCCACTTGGCCGCCGGTTGCCCCTACCGTAGCAATAGTATCGCCACCTGTCACCGAATCCCCCACCCGTTTGAGCAGACTTTGGTTGTAAGCATAGACCGTCAGGTATTGCTGCCCATGATCCACGATGATGAGGTTGCCAAAACCACGCAGCCATTCGGCGTAGACCACCGTGCCGGGGGCCACGACTTTGACGGGCGTGCCCTCGGGCGCGCGCAGCACCACGCCGCGCCAGACGCCGCCGTCGGGGCGGTCGACCCCGAAGCGGCCCTGCACCTGGCCACGCACCGGCATGGCCAGGCCATGCTTCAGGCCGTTGCCGCCGCCCACGGGCGGGGCAGCACGGGTCTGCTGCGCCGATGCGCTGCGGGTTGGAGTGGTCTCGGCCTCGGCGGGTTCCGCCTTTTTTGGAGGATCTTCCGATTTGGCGGGCGCCTGGGCCGGCGCTTGGGTCGGCGCCTGGGCCGGATCGGTCAGGCGCGTGTGTTTTTGTTCAGCAGGACGTAATCCGGCGGCATCCGGATCGGCGACGGCGACCGGGCCACGGCTTTGGCGCGACGCCGCTTCGACCTGCTCGCGCGCCTGGGCGGCGTCGCGGGCGTCGCGGCTATCGCGATCGCGGCGGGCGGCGATTTCGGCAGCCCGCTTGCTATCGGCCTCGGCTTTCTTGCGGGCCTCGTCGGCGCGGCGCTCGGCTTCGGCGCGTTTGCGGGATTCTTCAGCGGCGCGGCGCGCCTCTTCAATGCGGCGGGCCTCTTCGGCTTTCTTGCGCGCCTCTTCGGCCTTGCGGGCTTCTTCGATCTGCTTGGCAATCGCCGCGTCCAGATCGGTGATCAGGCGCGACAGGCGCTGGTCATCACGCCCCAGCTTGTTGGCTTCGGCGCGCTGGGCGGCGATCTGCCCTTCCAGTTGCGCCAACAGCGTGGCGCGTTCTTTCTGCTGCCCGACCAATGCAGCCTTCTGCTCGGAGGTTTCGGCCACGACTTTTTCAATCTCGGCACGGCGGGCGTCGGCGCGCGTTTGCAGCGCGGCCAGACGGTCGATGTCGGCCCGCAGTGCCTTGACGGCATTGGCTCGCGCCTGCGACACGTAGTCCAGGTAGCCCAGATTGCGGCCCAGCACCTGGGGATCGTCGCCGGACAGCAGCGCTGTCCAGGGCGATAGCCCGCTGGTGTATTGGGTGCGAAGCTGATCGGCCAGTTCGGTACGACGCTTGGCCAGCACCGTTTCCTGCACGCCGATCTGCTTTTCGAGGCTGGTCAGGTCCGTCTGCGCCTGGCGCCCGGCATCGGCCAGTTCGCGCAGGCGCAGATTGATCTTCGAGATGGCCGATTCCGACTGCTTGAGCGCGTCGGCGGCTTCCTTGCGGGCGGCTTCGCGCCCGTCGATCTCTTTTTGCAGATTCTCGATACGGTCGCGCAGCGCCGCCTGCTGACGCTCGGCGTCAGACTGGCGGCCGGCAAGGTCGTTGGGCGCGGCACGAGCCGATAGCGCCCCACCGGTCAACATGACCGCCAACAACAACCCTGCCGTGCGACGCATAGAGATATCAGTCCTTCTTAGCCTTGCCTTGAGCGGCAACCGCAGCCATGGCCGCCTCGATCTCGGCGGCATCGCCCAGATAATAGTGGCGGATCGGGCGCAGGTCATCATCCAATTCGTAGACCAGCGGCTGGCCAGTGGGGATGTTCAGGTTGACGATGTCGTCATCGGACACGTTGTCCAGATGCTTGATCAGCGCGCGCAGGCTGTTGCCGTGGGCGGCGATCAGCACGTTGCGACCGGCGCGGATGGCCGGGGCGATGGAATCGTTCCAGAACGGCAGCACCCGGTTCACGGTGTCTTTCAGGCACTCGGTGGCGGGCAGCTGATCGGCCGGGATCTTGGCGTAGCGGCTGTCAAAACGCGGGTGGCGTTCGTCGTCCAGCGACAACGGTTCCGGGGCGATGGCGTACGCGCGGCGCCAGATCAGGACCTGTTCGTCGCCGTACTTGGCGGCGGTTTCAGCCTTGTTCAGGCCTTGCAGCGCGCCGTAGTGGCGTTCGTTCAGGCGCCAGTTCACGCCCACCGGGGTGTACATCGCGTCCATGGCGTCCAGCGCGATCCACAAGGTGCGGATGGCGCGCTTGAGCACCGACGAGTACGCCAGGTCGAACGTGTAGCCTTCTTTCTTGAGCAGTTCGCCGGCTCGGCGAGCCTGTTCGCGGCCGGTTTCGGTCAGGTCGACGTCGGTCCAGCCGGTGAAGCGGTTTTCCAGATTCCACTGGCTTTCGCCGTGGCGCATCAGAACAAGTTTATGCATGGTTTGGCACGCTTTCCGCGCGGGTTAAAGTTAAAGGATGGTTAAAGAATGCGCTCATTTTATAATTGAGTGATTTTGCCCTTGATTTTGCCCCGGCGCACTCGTCCAATTCCCTGGCGCGGCGTCCGCGGGTTGGCCGAGGGTTCGCCCATATCCGGCTAGCTGCCGCACTTCAGGATGACCCGTGGATCTTTTGCAATTCTTGCTCGATAAAAACAACGTCTTCATCGTCGGCGTCGCCGTGATCTCCGGCGTGATGCTGGCGATTCCCGCCCTGCGCAAGGGCCGCAGCGGCTCGGCCGTCAGCACTGGCGAGGCCATCCAGATGGTGAACCAGCGCAACGCCGTCTGGGTGGACGTGCGTCCCGTCGAACAATTCCAGGCCGGCCACATCGCCCAGGCACGAAATGTGCCGGCAGCCGACATCGAACAGAAAGCCGCCTCGCTGCCCAAGAACAAGCCGCTGGTCGTGGTTTGTGACAATGGCCGCGATTCGGCCCGCGTGGCCGCCAAGCTGCGCGCACAAGGCTTTGCCGACGCGGTGCCGCTCGATGGCGGCATGCGCGCCTGGTCGGCCGCCAGCCTGCCGGTCACCCAAAAGGGCTGAACCGGGGCTGTCCCATCATCAATCTTGAATCTATCGAGGAGCGCCTATGAATAAAGTCGTCATGTACAGCAAGGACTACTGTCCCTATTGCTCACGCGCGAAGGCCCTGCTCGAGCAGCGTGGCGTGACCGATCTGGAAATCGTCCAGATCGACCGCGATCCGTCACAGCGCGATGTCATGATCGAACGTACCGGCCGACGCACCGTGCCGCAAATCTTCATCGGCGATACTCATGTCGGCGGTTGCGACGACCTGATGGCCCTGGACCGCTCGGGTGGCCTTGCCCCCCTGCTGAACGGCTAATCGCCTCTACTTTTGCCCCCTCCACCAACGGAATCACTCATGGCTGATCAAGACCAAAACACCCAGCAAGAAGGCGGCAACGACGCGCCCTCGTTCAACCTGCAACGCGTCTACCTGAAAGACCTTTCGCTGGAAATGCCGAACGCGCCTCACGTCTTCCTGGAGCAAGAAGCGCCCCAGGTTGAAGTCAGCATCACCGTGGGCGGCCAGCGTCTGGCCGACACCGTGTTCGAAACCACGGTCACCGTCACCGTCACCACCCGCATCAACGACAAGGTCGTGTACCTGGTCGAAGGCACGCAAGCCGGCATCTTCGAAGCGGCCAACATCCCCGAAGAACAGCTGGATCCGCTGCTGGGCATTGTTTGCCCGACGATGCTGTACCCGTACCTGCGCGCCAACATCGCCGACGCGATCACGCGCACCTCGATGCCGCCGCTGCACCTGACCGAAGTGAACTTCCAAGCGCTGTACGAACAGCGCCTGGCCGAGTTGCAACAGCAGCAGCAAGGCGCCGCCAACGGCAACGGCAATGGCAATGGCAGCGATTCGGGCATCATCCTGCCCGCCAGCGCCACCCGCCAGTAAGCGCGTCCGCCCCGATGAACCATCCCGCTCTGCCGCGCTTGCGCGTTGCCGTCCTGGGTGCGGGAAGTTGGGGCACCGCGCTGGCGGCGGCCGCCAGCCGCCGCCACCCCACCGTCCTTTGGGCGCGCGACGCCGCGCAGGCCGCCGACATGGCCGCCTCGCACGAAAATGCGCGCTACCTGCCGGGCATCACCCTGCCCCCATCCCTGAATTTTTCGTCCGATCTGGACGCCACGCTGCGCAGCCTGCAAGCGGACGACGCGCGTGCGCTGATCGTGCTGGGCGTGCCCGTGGCCGGCCTGGCCGCGACCTGTCGTGAACTGGCCCGCCGCCTGCCGGTGCTGGGCCTGCAAGACACCCCTATCGTCTGGACGTGCAAGGGCTTTGAAGCCGACACGGCCAGGCTGCCCCACGAGATCGTGCGCGAGGCCCTGCCCGGCGCAATCGGCGGCGCCTTGTCCGGCCCCTCGTTTGCGCGCGAAGTGGCCCAGGGCCTGCCCGTGGCGCTGACCGTGGCCAGCACCCATACCGCCTTGCGCGATGCCACCACCGCCGCCTTGCACGGCGCGGCGCTGCGCGTCTACGCCAGCTCGGACCTGGTCGGCGTGGAAGTCGGCGGCGCCCTGAAGAACGTGATCGCGGTGGCCTGCGGCATCGGCGACGGCCTGGCGCTGGGCACCAACGCACGCGCCGCGCTGATCACACGCGGCCTGGCGGAAATGACGCGCTTTGGCGTCGCGCTGGGTGCGCGCGGCGAAACGTTTGCCGGGCTGACCGGCCTAGGCGACCTGGTCCTGACCGCCACCGGCGAACTATCCCGCAACCGCCGCGTGGGCCTGGAAATCGGCGCCGGACGCAAGCTGGCCGACATCCTGGCCAGCGGCATCACGGCAGAAGGCGTGCGTTGCGCCCGCGCCGCGCGTGACCGCGCCCGCGCCATCAATGTCGAACTGCCCATCACCGAAGCCGTCTGCGCCGTGTTGTTTGACGGCGTCGCCCCCATGACCGCCGTGTCGGCCTTGCTGGCGCGCGACCCGCGCGATGAAAGCGCTGACGAAATTGCGAACGTCAGCGCGCACGCCAGCGGCCCGCTGGACGAGTCCCTGGGCGGCCATCTTTGATTTCTTCCTGACAACAAAAAACCTGCCCATCCCGAGGAGACATCCTTCATGACGCAAACCCGACAATTCCGGGTCGGCCCGCTTCTGCGCGGCCTGTGCCTCAGCCTGGCCGCCGTGTTGCCGGCCGCCGCCCACGCCGACTGGCCGGATCACCCCATCCACATGGTGGTGCCGTTTCCGCCGGGCTCGTCCCCGGACATCCTGGCGCGGACGATTTCCGAGCCGCTGTCGCAGGCGCTGGGCCAGCCCATCGTGATCGACAACAAGCCGGGCGCCGGCGGCAACATCGGCACGCGCGTGGTTTCGCAGGCCAAGCCTGACGGCTACACGCTGCTCTACACGATCAACGGCCCGCTGGTCACCGCCCCCACGCTGTACAAGAAAACGCTGGGCTACGACCCGGTCAAGGACCTGGCGCCAGTCAGCCTGGTGGGCACCAGCCCCAACGTGCTGGTCGTGCCGGGCAGCCTGAAGGTCGATAACGTCCAGGACTTCGTCAAGCTGGTCAAGGGACGCGGCAATTCGCTGAACTACGGGTCGGTGGGGCCGGGAAGTTCGGCGCATCTGGCCATGGAGATGTTCAAGGAAAGCGCGGGCGTGGACCTGGCGCACATCCCCTATTCCGGGTTCCCGCAGGTCATTACCGCCATCATCGGGGGCGACGTGCAGGCCGGCTTCATGGTGCCCGCCATCGCGGTGCCGCAGGCGCGCGACGGCAAGGTCAAGCTGTTGGCGGTGACCAGCCTGCAACCCAGCGAAGCGCTGCCGGGCGTGCCGACGATGGCCTCGCAAGGCTATCCCGACTTCGAAGCCATTTCGTGGAACGCGGTGCTGGTTCCGGCGGGCACGCCCACGCCCATCATCGAACGGCTGAACAGCGAACTGGCGCGCGTCATCAACAGCGACGCCGTGCGCAAACAGTTGGCGCTGCAGTACTTCACCCCGGCCCCGTCCACGCCCGAGGCGCTGACCCTGCGCATCAAGAACGAAAAAGCGCGTTGGGACCAGGTGATTGAAAAGCTGAAGCTGTCGCTGGATTGAAGCCTGGACCGGCAGGCCCGGCCCCGACCTTACGGGGCCTGCCGCCGCCGGCTTATGAACCGCCTTCGAAGCCCTGCTGACGCCAGGCTTCGAACACCGTCACCGCGACGGCGTTGGACAGGTTCAAGCTGCGCTGGCCGGCACGCATGGGCAGCCGCAGGCGCTGCTGCGGCGGGAACATCGCCTGATGTTCGTCCGACAGCCCGGCCGTCTCGCGGCCGAAGACAAACACATCGCCCGGCTTGAACGCCACGTCGGCCACGCTGCGCTGGGCGTGCGTGGTCAGCGCGTAGATGCAAGACGTGTCCGCGCCGGTGTCATCCAGCGCATCCTGCAAGGTGTCGTGCACCCGCACGGGCTGCCACTCGTGATAGTCCAGCCCGGCGCGCCGCATGCGGGCGTCATCCAGTTCGAATCCCAGCGGGCGCACCAGGTGCAATTGGGCGCCCGTATTGGCGCACAGCCGGATGGCGTTGCCGGTGTTGGGGGGAATCTCGGGGCAGACGAGGATGACGTGGAACATGGCGGTAGGAAGCTGAGGCTAAGACGGCTGGCGGCGCCAGAGTGGCCGCGTGGCGGAATTGTCGCCGATTTGGGCGGGGCAAGCTGCCGTCGGTGATCAGGGCGTGCGGGCGGCCACCAGCACCGTCACACCGGCCGCGCCCGCCGCGATCAAGGCGGTGGCGGCGGCTTGCACGGTGCTGCCTGTGGTCATCACGTCATCTACCAAGGCCACATGGCGGCCGCGCACCACCGGGGTAGCGCCGAACAGGCCTGCCACCACGCGACGCCTGGCGCGGCGCCCCAAGCCCGTCTGCCGGGGTGTCTCGCGCAGCCGCCGTAGCGCCTGGCGCGCCAGCGGCACATCCAGCTGCGTGGCCAGGCTGCGCGCAATCTCGGCTGCGGGATTCATGCCGCGCAGGCGTAACGATGCGCGGCTGGCCGGCACCGGCGCCAGCAACACGCCTTGCGGCAAACCGCCGTCGCGCCGGATAGCGTCGGCCAGCAAACACGCAAGCACCGGCGCCATGCTCAGCCGCAGCTGGGTCTTCAGCATGCGGATCAGCGCATCGGCGGGCGGCGTGTAGTCAAAGGCCGCAACGGTCCGCCCGTAGGCGCGCGGCGCGCCCAGGCAAGCGGGACATGCCGACGCCGCAACAGGCAGCCGCAATGCACAGCGCGGACAACGCGGCCGGGCGCCCGGCGGCGGGGCGGTGATATCGGCCGCACAGCCGCTGCACAGGCGCGCGCCCGCCACACGGGTGCCGCACAGCGGGCAGTCGCAGCCCACGCGGGACCAGAGACGCCGCCCCAAGGCCAGTAGGGGCAATCGAAGGCGGCGGCCGGGATGCGCAATAATGGATGCCATCCCTTATGTAATCATGTTCCGCCCCGTGGCCAAGACGCGGGCGCGACCGAAATGTCTCTTCCAGAATCCGCACCGCTACCCTCTCTTCCTATCGTCAGCACCGACGTGCCCAAGCAATTCGCCCGTCGTGGCGACTTGTCCGACGCGCAATTTCTTTACGGTGAAGTGGCGCGCCGCATGTTGGGGCGCTTGCAGTACATCCGGGTACAGCCTCAGGCGATGCTGGATGCAGGCTGCGGCGCGGGCGACAACCTGCCGCTGCTGCGCGAACGCTACCCCGACACGGCTTATACCGGCCTGGACAACTGCGCACCGCTGCTGGAATTGGCCAGAAAGCGCCATGCACCGGCCGGCCTGGGCGCCTGGATCGGCAAGCTGGCGCGGCGCGGGCCGGCCGCCCCCGCGTTCGTCAACGCCGATCTTGCCGAAACGGGCTTGCCTCCGGAATCGCTGGAGCTGGTGTGGTCGAACCTGGCCATGCACTGGCACCGCGCGCCACACGCCGTCCTGGCCGAGTGGCGCCGCATCTTGAAGGTGGGCGGGCTGGCGATGTTTTCCTGCCTGGGGCCGGCCACCTTGCGCGAGTTGCGGCAAGCACTGACCGACGCGGGCTTATCCACCGCCACGCCTTCCTTTGTGGACATGCATGACTTTGGCGACCTGCTGGTGGAAAACGGCTTTGCCGACCCGGTCATGGACCAGGAAATCCTGACGCTGACCTACCGCAGCCCCGAAAAACTCCTGGCCGATGTGCGCGCGCTGGGCGGCAACCCGGCAGAGGGACGTCGCGGCGGACTGGTCGGCCGCGACTGGCGCGACCGCCTGTGCGCCGCGCTGGAACGGCAGCGCAACGCGGACGGCTTGATCACGCTGAGTATCGAAGTGGCCTACGGCCACGCCTGGCGCGCCGCCGCGCACCGCACGGTAGCCGGAGAAACCCGGCTCTCGGTCAGCGCCATTGGCGGCCGGCAACGCGGCAACCCCTGAAGCGACGGGGCCGGCAGGGGCGGCACGCACCCGCGCGCGTCGCCCTCCTGCCATTGCGCTATCAGTGCAAGCGTTCCGGCAACGGCACGCTGACGCCCGGTTCCGATGCGGACAAGGGCTGCATCGGCTCGGAATTTGCCCGGATGCGACGGCGCAGCACCGCCGTGGGTTCAGCCGGCGCCGCAGCGGGCGCATCACCGCGCCAGGCGTGCGTCATGGCGTCCACCATCAGAGGCAGGTCGCGCAGGCGATGGAACTGGCTACGCAGCCAGCGCGCATCGTTGCCGCTGCGCATGGCATCGTCGCGCAGCGCGGCGATCATGTCGCCCGTGCCCAGCTCTTCCGCCACCGGCATCAGGCGTTGGAACAGCGCACGCAGGTGATCCATCAGGCGCAGACGCTGGCCGTCCGGCGTCACGTAGCTGCCTTGCAGGCCAAAGCGGCAAGCCTGGAAATGGTTGCTGCGGTAGGACAGCCAGGCGTTGTCGCTAGGGTCGTCCTCGCGCATCAGCAGCACGGCCAGGGCCTGCGCGAACGCGGCGATCTGGCAAGCGCGCTCAACGGTCAACGGCGTATCGCAGACGCGGATTTCAACCGTGCCGAATTCCGGCTTGGGGCGGATGTCCCAATACAGGTCCTTGATGCTCTCGGCCAAGCCATAGGCGCGCAACTGCGCCAGATGGGCCTCGAACTGATACCAGTCCTTGACCTCGGGCGGCATATGGCCGGCAAGCGGAAAGCTGTTGACGGCGTTCAAGCGCGAGCAGGAGAACAGCGTGTCCACCCCCTCGCAGTAAGGCGATGAGGCCGACAATGCGATGAAGTGCGGCACGTAGGGCGACAGCCGGCGCAGCAACTTGATGGAGTCGTCGCCGCTTTGAACGCCCAGATGGATGTGCTGGCCGAACACCGTAAATTGACGCGCCAGGTAACCGTACATTTCGGCCAAATACTGGAAACGCGGGGTGTCGGAAATGGAACGCTCTTGCCAGCGCATGAAGGGGTGGGCGCCGCCGCCGGCGACGGACACACCGACCGCATCGGCCGCCTCGACCAGCGCATCGCGCATTTCGCGCATTTCGGCCAACAGGCCCATGGGGTGCTCGTGCACCGAAGAATTCAGTTCGATCATGGACCGCGTGATCTCGGGTTTGACGCGGTCGGCAATGGGGTGATTGGCCATTTGGGCCAGCAGCTCATCAGAGGCTGCGGTCAGGTCAAAACTGCGGGGGTCGATCAGTTGCAACTCTAGTTCGATGCCCAGGGTGTTGGGGGCCGACGAAATGAACGGGATCGGTTCCATTCCGGACTCCTTTGAATGTTTGTATGAGGGGGTGCGCCGTTCGACCTTGAAGCCCGGAGACGTCCCGGGGGGCACTAGACGGCAGCTTGTGAAATGGATGATAGCCGCAGGTTTGTGGCAAAACGATTGAAAATCGTGACATTTGTGTGCAACATCGCGACGCACCTCGTTTTTCCCTCTGAAGATAAGTGAGCAAGCGCTTACAACTCAGGAACGGCGCGGGTCCCCGGCCGATCGGGCGCGCATCGGCAGGAAATATGCGGTTTTCGAGATGGGGTGGGATAACCCTGAAGCGGGTTATCCCTGATCAAAAACGGAGTCCGGCGACCCTTATTTGCGCCAGAAGATGGGCGTGAACAGCACCAGCACCGTCAGCAATTCCAGGCGCCCGATCAGCATGGCGAAGGTGCATACCCAGATCTGGAAATCAGACAGCACCGCAAAACTGCCCATGGGGCCAACCGGGCCCAGGCCGGGCCCCGTATTGTTGATGCTGGCAAAAATGGCCGAGAACGCGGTGATGGGGTCCAGCCCCGACAGCAACAGCAGGCTGGTGAACACGGCGATGGACAGCCCGTAAAACAGCATGAAAGCCAGCACGGACGACATAGTGCGGGTTTCGACGGCCCGGTCGTTGATGCGCACCGGGCTGACGGCATGCGGGTGCAGCATCGTCACCAGCTCGTTGCGCGCCTGCTTGACCAGCAGGATCGCGCGAATCATCTTGATGCCGCCCCCGGTGGACCCGGCCGACGTGGCAAACCCCGACAGCAGCAACATGGTCAGCGGCGCGAACAGGGGCCACTGGGCAAAATCCGTGTTGGCATAGCCGGTGGTGGTGGCCATGGAAATGGTGTTGAACATGCCGTAGCGCAACGCTTCCAGCGGCTCGGCGTAGACGCCCTTGATGTACAGGAACACCGAAATCACCAGGCCAGCGCCCAGCACGACGGCCAGGTACGGAATGGCTTGCGGGCATTGCAGGTACGCGTTTGCGCTGCGCTGCCGGAAGGCATTGAAGTGCGTGGCGAAGTTGATGCCGGCGATCAACATGAAGACCATGGCCACCATCTCGACCGCCACGGAGTCAAAGTGCGCAAAGCCGTCGTCCCAGGTGGAGAACCCGCCCAGGCCCATCGTAGTGGCCATGTGGCACCAGGCTTCGAACCAGGACAGCCCCACCGCGCGGTACGCCAGGAAACACAGGATCGAAAACACGAAATACACCGCGTACAGCGCCTTGGCGGTGCTGGCGATGCGCGGTGTCAGCCGTTCGTCTTTCATGGGCCCCGGGGTTTCGGCCCGCACGACCTGATGGCCGCCCACCCCCAACAGCGGCAAAATCGCCACGGCCAACACCAGGATGCCCATGCCGCCGATCCAGATCAGCGTGGCCCGCCACAGGTTGATGGATGGCGGCAAGGTGTCCAGGTGGGTCAGCACCGTGGCGCCGGTGGTCGTCAGGCCGGACATGGCCTCGAAATAGGCGCCGGTAAACGACAGCGGCAAGCCGGCGCGGTGAAAGTAGAGCATCAACGGGATCGAGGCCAGTAACGGCAGGCCGGCCCACACGGCCGACACCAGCACGAAGCCGTCGCGGGCGCGCAGTTCGCAGCGGCTGCGCCGGGTCAACGCGGCAAGCGTCCCCCCGATGCCCATCGAAATCAGGAAGCCATGCAGGAACGCATCGCGCGCGGCATCGCCGCCCACATAGGCGATCAGCAATGGAATCAGCATGGTGAGCGCGAACATCACCATGGTCAGACCCAATATGTACAGGGTGCCCAGGACGCGTTTCATGACAGCCTACCCGGCGGCGCCCGGCCCACGGCGGAGCTTGAAAAGTGCGTGCATCAGAAAAAGGACGCCGAAACTTGAAACAGCTTTTCCACGCGCGGCATCTGCCGGCGCGACGGGACGAAGACGATCACGTGGTCGTCCGTTTCAATGACGGTATCGGCGTCGGGCAGGATGATTTCGTCGTCGCGAACCAGCGCGCCGATGCTGGCGCCCTTGGGCAGGCTGATCTGACCCACCGGCCGCCCCACTACCTTGGACGTGGACCGGTCGCCGTGCGCGATGGCCTCAAGGGCCTCGGCCACCCCCTGGCGCAGCCGGTGTACGGCGGCCACGTCTCCGCGCCGCACGTGGCGCAGCAGTTCGCTCATCGTGGCTTGCGACGGGGATACGGCGATGTCGATATGGCTGCCCTGCATCAGTTCGCCATAGGCCTGGCGGTTGATCAGCGCGATCACCTTGCGCGCGCCCAGGCGCTTGGCCAGCAGCGACGACATGATGTTGTCCTCGTCGTCGCTGGTCAGCGCCAGCCAGGTGTCCATGTCTTCGATGTTTTCGCGTTCCAGCAGGGCCTCGTCGGTGCCGCTGCCGTGCAGGACCAGCACACTGTCGGGCAACTGGGTCGCCAGGTATTCGCAACGCTTCAGGTCGCGTTCAATGATGCGAACGCTGTATTTTTCTTCGGCCAGCTGGCGCGCCAGCCGCAAACCGATGTTGCCGCCGCCCGCGATCATGACGCGTCGCACGGCGCGTTCGGCATCACGCAACTGGCGCACGGCGCGGCGCGCATCGCGCGAATCCACCACCAGCACGACTTCGTCGCCCGGGGCGATCACCGTGCCGCTGCCCGCTCGCAGCGGCCGCCCGCCCCGCAGCACGTCAATGACACGCGCTTTCACGTCGGGCCAGACGTCGCGCAACTTGTCCACGGGGGAATGCGCCATCGGGCTGCCATGCCCCACGCGCACGGTCACGACGCTGACCCGCCCTTCGGCAAATTCCACGACTTGCAGGGCTTCGGGGAATTCAATCAGGCTATGCAGGTAGGTGGTGACGCTGCGCTCGGGGCTGATCAGCGCGTCAATGCAAAAGCCCTCTTCGCTCATGAGTTCCGGGTGTTCCGGGAACTCAGCGGAGCGAATACGGGCGATGCGGCGGGGGATATTGAACAGCTGGCGGGCGATCTTGCACGCCACCATGTTGGCGGCGTCGGAGGCCGCACAGGCGATGAACAGGTCGGTATCGGCCGCGCCGGCGGCTTCCAGCACCGACACCTGCGAGCCGTCGCCATGGACGACGCGCAAGTCGAAATGTTCCTGCAAATACCGAAGCTGCGTGGGATCGGTATCCACCACGGTGATGTCGTTTTGCTCGGACACCAGGTTTTCGGCCACGCTGGTGCCTACGCGACCAGCGCCCATGATCAGGATTTTCATGTGCTGCGCTTGCGCGCCGACTCGATGCCCAATTGCTTGAGCTTGCGATAAAGGTGGGTGCGTTCCAGGCCGGTGCGCTCGGACACACGCGTCATGCTGTGGCTTTCGCGTACCAGGTGATATTCGAAATAGATGCGTTCGAATTCGTCCCGCGCTTCGCGCAGGGGCTGGTCCAGCGAAATGCTGCCAAGCTGGCCGTTGGACGTGACGGGCACTTCGTTGGCCGGCGCCGTCGTCAACACGGGAGGGTCAAGCTCGTCTTCCAGCGCCACGGCCGGGCTGACCGCGGCCGGATGCACGGCGACGGGCGCCGGGTGCGGGGCGCGCCCACGAGCCAGACCCGCCGCCACGGTCTTGAGCAGCCGTTGCAGCGTGATGGGTTTTTCCAGGAAATCCATGGCGCCGATGCGCGTCGCTTCCACTGCCGTGTCGATGGTGGCGTGGCCGCTCATCATGATCACCGGCATATCGAGCAGCCCTTGCGAGCCCCACTCTTTCAGCAAACTTACGCCGTCGGTGTCCGGCATCCAGATGTCCAGCAACACCAGATCAGGACGCATGCGAAGGCGAGCGGCGCGCGCTTGCGCTGCGTTTTCGGCCAGTTCGACCGTGTGTCCTTCGTCGTAAAGGATCTCCGACAAAAGCTCGCGTATACCAACTTCGTCGTCAACCACCAGAATTCTGGCCATAAAGCATCCCACCTATTGCGTAGCCGCATTATCCTTTTCTTGCGCGGTCGCGTCCATAGTGTCTGCCCCGGTGGTCATCGCCAACCGGGTCAACAAGATGGAAATCCGCGCCCCCCCTTCCTTGCGGTTAGCAAGGTCGATACGCCCGCCGTGCTCTTCAACGATCTTGCGCACGATTGCCAATCCTAACCCAGTCCCGTGGGACTTTGTGGTTACGTAGGGCTCGAACGCGCGCTGCATCACCTGCGCCGGAAAGCCCGGCCCCGTGTCCGCAACGGTAAATCTCAGGGCCTGTTGGTCGGCCCGATCCGGCTGCTCGCTGCGCATCAACTGCGTCGTCACGCTGACCCGCCCCTGGCCGCCCGACTCGGCGATGGCGTCGCGGGCGTTGGACAGCAGGTTGTGAATGACCTGGCGCAGCTGGGTCGGGTCGCCCTCGATCTCGGGCAGGCCCGGTGCCAGCGACACATCCAGATTCAAGGCCTTGCCCGTCGCGCGGGAAACGCCGCCGTCCGGCTCCCAGCCGTATAGCGACAGCACGTCGGCCACCAGCGCATTGAAGTCGATGCGCTGCATGACGGCCGGCGGCGTGCGCGCGTATTCGCGAAAGTCGTCCACCATCTGCTTGAGCGAAGCCACCTGGTTGACGATGGTATTGGTGGACCGCTGCACGATCTGCGCCTCGGCCGGTTGCAGCTTGCCTTCCAGCTTCATGGCCAGCCGTTCGGCGGACAGCTGGATGGGCGTCAGCGGGTTCTTGATTTCGTGGGCCAGGCGACGCGCGACTTCGCCCCAGGCCACGGTACGGTTGGCGGAAATCACTTCGGTAATGTCGTCGAACACCACCAGATAGCCGTTGCCGCGCCCGTCCACGCGCAGATGGGTGCCGCGCGCCAGCAGCGTCAGGGGCTGGGGCGCGGTGGGCGCATCGGCCTGGGCCGGGCCGATCTCGAACTGCTGCTGCCAGTGCTGGCGCTCGGATCCAACCGCCGCGTGCGTCGAGAACGCCTGGCGCACGATGTTCGCAAATTCCAGCATGCCGTCCACGGTTTCCAACGGCCGGCCGATGACCGAACGCAGGTCGACGCCCAAAATCGTCTGCGCGCCCTGGTTGACCGTCGTCACGCGGAACGACTCATCAAACACCAGCACCCCGGACGACAGGTTCGACAGCACGCTTTCCAGATAGACGTTGGACCGTTCCAACTGCTGACGATTGCTTTCCACCATGCGGCGCGCCTCGTCCAGCTGGCGCGTCATGGCATTGAACGAGCGTGTCAGCTGGCCGACTTCGTCGCGTTCCGGGGGTTCAGGTAGCGGCCGGTAATCCCCCACGCCCACCGCCTGCGTGCCGCCGGCCAGACTCAGCAGCGGCCGCACCAGGCGCTTGGATAGGGACAGCGCCACCGCAATAGCGCCAAACGCGGCTAGCAGCAGCGCCAGCGTCAGGGTGATGCCATACAGCTTGCGCAACCCCAGCCGCGACAGGGCCAGTTCCTGATAATCCCGAAAGCCCTGCTGCACCAGATTGGCGTTATGCGCGATCTGTTCCGGCACGGGTTGCAAGAGTTGCAGCCAGCGCGGCTCGGACGTGGCACCCAGCAGATTGTCGTAGCGGTCGGGCCCGGTCAGCGGGATCACGACCCGCAAATGCAGCCCGCCCTCGGCGCCCGGGGTGACGGGGTCGTCGGCTTCGGCCGCGGAATAGCCGCGCGACAGGCGCAACTGATTCATCACGGTGGACGGCGGCATCGCCGGCAGCAACTGGCCGTACTGGCTGGTGGAAAACGCCACCATGCGGCCACTGCCCGTGAAGACCATGGCCTCTTGCACGCCGTTGGCCTCGCGCAGACGGGTCAACGCCAGCGTCACGCCGCTATCGGTATTGCGATTCAGTTCGACGGCCATGGAGCGCGCGCGCGCGTCCAGGTCGGCCAGCAGCGAGTCCAGGGCAGCGCGGCCCAGGTTCAGGCCGGCTTCCAGGGCGGTATCGACCCGCACGTTGAACCAGGATTCGATCGAGCGGGACATGAACTGCACCGACACGGTGTAGATCAGCGCCCCCGGCACGACGCCAATCAAGGCGAAGGCCAACGAAAAGCGCGCGGTCAACCGCGCGCCAAATTGCCGACGCCGGATCTGACGCGCCAAGCGCACCGTCAGCGCCACCACCCAGATAAACAGCGCCAGCGCGAAAATGCCGTTCAGCACCAGCAACGTATCGTAGTAACGCGCAAAGCGCGACGCATTGCCCGTGGACCACGCCAGCAGGCCCAGCAACGCCAGGCCACTTACGGCCCCCACCATCAGGGCCAGCCGAAGCAATAGCCTCATGAGGGATCTTTCTCCTGGTCGCTCAGCATGAACGAGAACTCCGTCCAGGGCGTGCCTTGCGCCCACGAACTGCTATTTAGTGCATTCACCTGGAACGGCCGGGGCAAGAGCGAGGTGTCCAGGCGCAGCCGCAGCTGCCCGCCGTACAGCACGCCGGCGTCAAAATCGGCGGCATCCGCCACCGACCAGTTGCGGATATGGCGGATGACGCTCATGGCGTCGTCCAGCGAGGCCACCGGAAACGAGAGTTCGCCGACGCCCGCGCGCCACTGCCGCGTCAGCGCGTTATAGACGACCCGCCACGTGCGTGAGGTGTCCACCAGCGACTTGTCGAACCAATACCAGCGCTGTTGCGTCATGGTCAGGTCGGCCGTGAAATACAAGGGGACGCCGCGCTGGGCGGCGTCCCGCAACTGCTGGTTCAATTCGAATTCAATGTCGGCATCGATCTCGAGCTTGCCATTGCGTACCGCGGGCTCTACCCGCGTCACCCGGGGCTCGGCGGCATGAACGTCGCCGCCCGGCACGGAACAAAGCAAGGTAGATACCAGCAACAACCCTAGAAATAAACGCGAAATAGTGGACATACGACACCGCAACACCGTCATGCCCCTATTCTTGGTGATTCAGGACTGCTTGGCAAACAAGGCGTAGAAAAAGCCGTCATGTTGCTCGACCGGTGTTGCATCGAGCGCAACTGGCAGCAACTGGCCGGGCGCATCCAGCCGTTGGGCCTCGGGGTGGCGTTGCAGGAATTCAAGCGCCTGGCGCGCCCCTTCGATCGGGAAAACCGAGCACGTCACATAGAGCAGTCGGCCGCCGGGCGCCACGGTCTTCCACAGGGAATCCAGGATCCTGGCCTGCAAGGTGGCGGTGCGCCGCACGTCGTTTTCGCGACGCAGCCAGCGGATGTCGGGGTGGCGGCGCACGATGCCCGATGCCGTGCAGGGCACGTCGGCCAGCACGGCGTCGAAAGGCTTGCCGTCCCACCAGGCGTCCAGGTCGGCCGCATCGGCCGCCTCCAGGCGCACGCGCTTGCTGGCCAGCCCCAGGCGGTCCAGGTTTTGTTCCACGCGTTCCAGCCGTTCGCCGTCGGCGTCCAGCGCGACCAGATCGATATCGGCCAGTTCCAGCAGGTGCGCGGTCTTGCCGCCCGGCGCCGAGCAGGCGTCCAGCACGCGCATGCCGTCAGTGGGCGCCAGCAGTTCGGCCGCCAACTGCGCACCCGCGTCCTGTACCGACCACCACCCCTCGGCAAAGCCGGGCAACTGTGTCACGGGTTTGGGGCTGCCAAGCACCAGGCCGGCCTGACCGACGGGTTGCGCCTCCAGGCCCGCGTCCTGAAACGCCGCCAGGACCTGTTCGCGGCTGGCGCGGCGGCGGTTCACGCGCAGCGTCAGCGGCGCCGGCACATTGGCCGATTCCAGAATCCGCTGCCAATCCTGCGGATACGCGATGCCCAATTGCTTGACCCACCAACCCGGGTGGTTCCACTGCGCCTCGGGGCTGTCGGCCACCGCAGCGTCAAGCGCCACCCGCTCGCGCAGGAAGCGGCGCAGGCAGGCGTTGAGCATGCCCTTGAACGACGCAAGGCTGCGCGTATTGGACGCCGCCGTCACCGCCTGGTCCACGACCGTGTGGGCCGCATAAACCGGCATGCCCGGCAACTGCGCGGCGGCCTCGCCCTCTTCTTTCAGCAGCGTCAGCGACACCAGCAGCAGCGATTCGAACAACACGCTGGGGTAACGCTGAACCAACTCACGGCCCACGGCATCGGCCCAGCCCAGGTATCGCATCGCATGAAAAGATACCGCCTGGGTCGCCGGGCGCAAGGCAACGCTGACATCGGTCAACGCGTCCGTCAGGGAACGGCCGTCCAGCACACTCTCGACCACCCCCGCGCTGGAAAGAAGTACGGAGGAAAGCGGAGGGGCAAGATGGGGGGAGTCGGAACGCGTGGACATGGTGGGAATTCTGAGAATAAGACCGATATGGTAGCCGGACCTGGACGAATGGCGCTGGCCAGATCAAACTGGCCGCTGCCTAGGAGCCCGCTGTATGTCCACCGCCACCTTGCTGTTGTTCATCCTGGCCTCGGCCGTCGCCATCATCACCCCCGGTCCCACCACGCTGCTTGCCATGAGCAACGGCTCGCGCCACGGCGTGCGCGCCGCCAGCTGGGGCATGGCCGGCGCGGTACTGGCCGACTTGATTCTAGTCGGCTCGGTGGCTTCGGGTTTGGGAGTGGTGCTGGCCGCGTCTGAAGTCGCATTCCAGATTATTAAATGGGTGGGCGCGGGGTATTTGGCCTATCTGGGCTGGAAGATGCTGCGGTCGGATGCTGCGTTGGTATTGCCGTCTGCGGCTACGGATATAGAGCGACCGGCCGGCTTGGCGCTGGGGATGCGCAGTTTTCTGGTGGCGCTGACCAATCCCAAGGCGCTGTTATTCATGTCTGCGTTCTTGCCGCAGTTTATTGATCCTCAGGCACCGCTATTGGCGCAATACGCGATTGTGGCGGGGGTGCTCGCCACGATTAATGTGCTGACGATGCTGGTATATGCGGCGTTGGGTGCGCAGATGGTGCGGGTGTTCAGAGGCTCGGGGTTACGGTGGCTGAACCGAGTTTGTGGCGGCGTGATGATTGGGCTGGCGGGGATGCTGGCGGTTTATCGGCGGGGGGCGGGGTAGGTGGGGGATTACGTTGCTTGGCCAGCCCCTAACTCGCAAACTGCTGCCCGCGTTTCGAATTCACATCAGATCTAGAACGCCCAACGGATGGTGCAATGGCGAAGCCACGTCTTCGCGGCCAGCTCATCAAGCGCCAGCCTCTACGTGCTGCGTCATTTGCCGTACGAATCTCGTGGCTCAGCAAAGCGCAGTTCTCCAAACTTCTCGCACTGATATGAGTACCTCTCAGTGCATCGCTTCAACATCGTACGCGCGAGCTTATTCGCCAGGCTAGCCGCAATTTTCTGCCCTTCTGCTGTAGGGCCGCGATTCGAGAAATCGCGCAGAGATATCCGATACGTTTCTTCGGCCATGGCTCGATATTCTCCAGATACGGCGTCGTACAGACGAATGATGACGCCCACGCTGGGAGGATATTGTTGACAGCCTGCGAATCCATTGGCCCGACCGACGACCACCACGTACCTCGCCCCGATAGACGCTGCGTCCTCTTTCATCGTTGGAGGCCTGACTGTGGGGGCCTCCACAGGGCGGGCTTTAACAGTTGCTTTGACGCCCGCAGCGTCCATAGCATTTGGGAGCTCGCTATTCAACGCCTTGCATACCGCTTCGGCGGCGTACGAGGCAGATTCGAGATCACCTAAAAATGATCATTAACGTAGCGATCAAATCCAACCGTTCGGGCTGGGGAAACCGTTTTCTGGAATTTATTACCTTACAGTAGAAAGCCTGCATTAAAATTCATGCAAAGCATCAAGGTACGTTTGCGTCTGTTCAAAAAAAAAGCAGGTGGATATTTTTTCTACCAACCCACTGCATTCCCCTGCATAGACACTTAGATACTGACGAATGATAGAGGTGCTAGAGCGATAACCTTCCAATTCATCTTGAAGGCTTTCCGATATTTCCATGGCGCTCACTTCATCCTTACTGATTGGATATGCCCAACCTGCCTGCCGTAGCGCTATAAATCACTGCTAAACCGCCATTCTTAGACCACGAAGTCCGACTACCTTAAATTTTACTTTTACCAACCTTCTGGGCTAGGTTATCCAGAGTTTTGCCCCCTACACTCGACATAAGAAAATAGATTTATTAAGTTCACCTTCCACCCGGAATATCTCCCCGCCGAAAATCCCTTGCTCCTGTGTGCGGCCGGCACTAGATCGACGCCCTTGAAAATCAGCCGGATAGATGATCCATGCCATTAAGCACTGAACCAAGCGCGTGAAGCAAATTCGTTGCAAATTCTAGATTTACGCCAATTCGGGTGTCAAATTCAAACACATCTATCCCATTACATATTTCATTTAAAGCAGCATGCAAGACGACGATCTCGTCTCGGCTAAGGCCAACATTCGCCAAATTACGCGAAGAACTAATCATTTCCATAACAATCACCTCAAACCATCAGAGTAAGCTTTCCCATTCACAGGACGGAATGCCGTACCACCATCAACCGCCTTACGGTTTCTAATAACGACTGTGCCACTGACATTATCCCAGTATGCAGTGCGTCCACCACTTAACCCACGAAATGCGGTTGGTTTATTAACGACACTTTCGATATGCAAGGCAAACTGTTCGCGAGTAGTTATGCCAAGATCTTTATATTCGCCCTTCTGAATAACATGCTTTTCAAACGCATGACCGCCAGATATCTCTCGCCCAGTAAGTTGCCCACGGAGCTTCGCGGCATTCGCTAGGCGTGCTGCATCACCTGCGCCCTTTGCAGCAACAGCAATTTCGGCCACCCCAGGTCTAAATAGCCCACGGATGGCAGAACCGATCCCACTCAGTGCCCTGCCACCACTATCAATCGCCAACCCTTCAGCAACACTAGCAGCGATGGTGTCGTGCCAAGTCCCGTCCCGCAGGTCGGGCGTCGCTTGGATCGTAGGAGAACCCGCCGGAACAGCAAGCGGCTTACCCTGCTTATCAAAGAACACGACGTTACCGCTAGCTGTCGCCAGCTGGATTGCTGCGCGGCACAGGGAAGATGCTCGATCTACGCAAGCGCTTGCCAGCTCTTTGTCGCGTTCCGCCGACATGCCGCTCAGCTCCCGAGCCCGATCGCAGCCATCAGGGTTCCTAGGGCCGCAAGAAGCAATCGCCGCATCAAATTGCCGTTGTTCAGACGCCCTGAAACCCTCGGATTTTTGCCCGAAGTAGTTGTTCTCGGTCCCGATCTGGGCGGCGAGGGTCGCAACAGCACTATCTCCACCCAGTGCTACGGTAAGGCCCGCGACGAGACTGGCGACCAGATTGGCTCGTGACTCCTTCTCCCCCGCCGTTACGTCCTTGGCACCTTGCCCCGAAAGACCCTGAATGAGGTTGTTAAGTACGACACTCGCCGCAGCCCCCGCTGCGCCGGCGCCACAATGGCTTCCTTGACCGAAGGCTCCAGCGCAACCAACCAATCCCTGTAATGCCGTCCGCGCAGTCTCACTGTCCAAAGTGTCCGCAATCTGCTTCACCTTGCCGGCGCCTAACGCCTGCAGGTAGTTCGCCGCGGCAGATTGCAAGAATTGCCCCGCACTTCCCGTGACATCTCCCCCCGCGCCTGCTGAAATGGCGGTCACTCCAAGCCGATACGCGCCGTTCGGCCCCCGCTTTGCTGCTTCGTCATACCGGGCCTTGAGATCGTCTTTGAGCGCGGGATCCGTCTCGGCATCCATCGCCTTCTTCGGTGCATCAGCCTCCTTCGCCCGATTCGCCGACATGCCAATAATGTGATCGGCAGGCTAGGCTACGTCCACAGCAAATATCAACGGCAAAAATATTGCGGTGCGAATCACTAATTTTCCACCTATGCTATCGGCGCCCAATAGAGCTCAGATGGGCCATCAGGGCACGAACATATTAATATCGTCTATAGCATCCTCAACTTGCCCTGAAATAGCTACGTCATGCTGATGTCTTCTCAGAGCGGCTAGCACTTTTTCCTTATCAAGCTGGCGATGTACCCGAGCGATATGCCCAAGACCGATCGCCGCAACCCCTTTGATGTCAGAGTTTTCGCTGCGGAGAAATTCTAGGCATTTATTTTGTGCCCATTTGCCATCCTCCCCGTATAGAGAAACGGAAACCAACGCCTCACAAATACTTCTTACATCGCCGGACGCAAACGCTATCTCAGCGTCATTCCTATTAATTTTTGGATAGTCTTTATAATCCACAATCAATTTTTCCCATTAATAAAATTTCCCTTACGATCGACAACACCAGCTTGCTGTAACGCCCTTTTCATATCCTGGTGCAGTCCTTCCCAAGGGCGGACATGACCGTGATAGGTCGAATCCAAAGTTCTATCAAATACCACAAACTCTTTCGACTCGTAGTCAACCCCGACTCGTCGAAGAGATGTTGGCTTGATTTGAATCGACGTATTTAGAGCTTCTTGCCCATTCTTCGGAGCCCGACTCTTAAGGGCATTGTCAACTTTCCCGTGATATGGGGCTGCTTCATAGACCAAACGGCCCATAGGGCCAGAAGTTTGGTTTGCACTTCCTGCTCCTTTCGCCCCAATATCGCTGCCCTTTGCCGGCCGTCCTCCACCGCCACCGTCGCTATCTAGCGCAGATATCCCCTTGACCGCCGCAAATACCGCCGGCGACGACATCATCGCCTCGACTACGAAGCGATCTACCTCGCTCGTGTAGTCTGGCGTCCCCGACTGAAAACGAACCAAAGAGTCTTTCAGCGTCAACCGATCATAAAAACTCTTATTGCGCGCATCCAGCAAATCCATGCCGGCTATCAACGGGTCTTTCATCCGGCCGGTGGCCGTAGCCAGTCCGGCCGTATAGGCGTCCCGTTCGTCCAACCTGTTTTGAATGCAGGTCGCCTCTCCTCCGCAGGCGGGAAGATCTCGTTCATCGATGATCCGGATCCAGCCGTCGAAGTGACCCGCAGCAGTTTGGCACGGTCGATCGCCAACACAATCCGCCAAGGCCTTAACCTTCTCGTCGAACCTCGCCGAGCGAACCTGTGTGTGATCCCGAAGCGTATTGTTTTCCGCTTCGAGACGAGCAGCAGTTGCAATCATTGCCGCTTGTTCTGGCGAAAGCGCCCCTGCGATGCCCGCGATGATCGAAACGAGCAGGTTGGCGCGTTGGTCTTTCTCCTCGGCGCCCAGCTCCTCAGGGTCCTTGGCCGAGATCTTTTGCAGGAGGCTGTTGACCAAGATGCTGGCCGAGGCACCTACCGCGCCGGCTCCACAGTTCGCCCCCTGAGCGGCTGCGCCCGAGCAGGCAAGCACTGCATGCAGCGCGATATGCCCGGGGGAACCTTCCCCGCCCACACTGCCCGAAAGATCCTTGATCTTGGACGCGCCCAGACCTTGCAGATAGTTCACGGCTGCCGATTGAACAAACTGAGTCGCTCCCCCGGTGACGTTGCCACCCGCAGCCGCGCCTATTGCCGTAGCGATCAAACGATACTGGCCATTGGGCGCCCATTTAGCGGCTTCGGCATGTTGCGCAGCAAGCTGCCTTTTGCGCGGACCCTCAGGTTCAGCATCCATCTCCTTCTTCAGCGCATCAGCCTCCTGCGCCCGATTCGTCAAAAACTGACCAACCTGCCGCTGAGCTTCCGACGCAATCTCAAACCCCGCCTCGATCTTCTCCTTATCAAAAATTGGCTTCAGCGCATTCAACGTACCCGCCGTATCCCGGTTCAGCGCGGCGATCGTTTCTGTTGCCGTCATCCCGGTAAGGTCTTGCTGCGCGGCTTCATTTCGGATCACGATCGTGCCGCCGCTGATCGCGCTCTTCGTAGTCGAGCTGCTGTTGCCGCTGGCCGCCACAACCACCGGCGTGCCCATGCCAAAGCCGTTACTGCCAGTGGAGACCGAAGTGCCGTGGTCCTTCGTTGCGCCGCCAGCCACCTGGCCGCCCTTGGTCGTGCCCAGGCCCGAATCGCTCGCCTTGGCGTCGCCACCAAATCCGAAACCTCCCCCAATCGACACCTGGCTGCCGCTGTACTTGGCGGTGTTCTTGATGTCTTCCGTAACCAGCGTGCCCGTGGTCAGCTTGTTCAAGCCATCGGCCACCGCCTGGTCGCTGCTGGCGATGACGCTGCCTACCAACTTGGTGTTGTTCTTGACATCAATCTGGTAGCCGCCGTCACCCGCCCACAAACCCGTCTGTTCCGTGACGGACTTGAAGTCGCTGTTCATCTTGCCGGTGCTGGCGTTGGCTGAGACGCTGCTTGAGCCCACGCAATACGGCGGAATGCAAAGGCTCAGCCCAAAGCCCGCGCTCTTGTTCTTGGAGTCGTACTTGCTGCTGTCCTGCAAGCTCTCCAGAAGTAGATCGCCGCCCACTGACGCGATGATCCCATCAGCGCGGCCCACCGCGCCCTTTAGCGTGGTATCGCCGCCAGACTGCATCGCCAGCACATTGCCTGCCGTGATATTGCTGTTGGTCCAGCTTTCATCGCGGCCGTTGGCCTTTCCGCGTCCGACCGAGGCGCCCAGTTCAAGGGTGAAGCCGTTTTGCTGGCCGCCCGTGGAATAGCCGATGCCGATGCTGGCACTACTGCTCTTGCTATCGGTTTTCTGCTCGAACGCGTTGCGGGCAGCCTGCAAGAGGATGTCGCCTTCGGCCTTGAGCACCGCGTTGTTGCCCGCCGACAGGTTCGATCCCGTGACGGTGATGTCCGAGTCCTTGTCAGCACCTTGGGCGACGATGGTCAGGTCTTTGCCGGCCGCCACCGTCGAACCCAAGGCGCTGGACGAATTACGGTTCGTCGTGCTGGTGCTCTTGCTGGTACCCAGGCTGAGCTTGATACTCACGCCACCCGCTTTGTCGAGCGCGTTGGATGAGCCGGGCTTGACGGCTTCCGCCGCCGCGGCAGCCTTCGCGGACGCCTGCACGGCGTCGTAGGCGTTGGCGGCCGCCAGGGCTGTCGTGGCACCTGCCAAGCCCTTCATGACGGCGTTGTCCGTCCTGCCCGCAGCATCAGCCATCCGCGCGCCTGTCTGCACGGCGCTGACAATGGGATTGCTCGCGGTCAGCGTCAACCCCGTCTGCTTGATCTCATGGAATTCCTTCTCTTGCGTGGTATCCAGCGCCGCGCCGATGTTGACTTCCTTGCCGATCAGCGTGATGTCGCCCTGGCGTGCGATGACGTTGCTGCCCTTGATATTGAGAGCGCTGCCAGCGTTGATCAGCACATCGCCTTCGACGCTTCCGACTGTGCTGGCGTTGTGGAAAACCTTCTTGCTATCAAGCGAATCCGTCTGCTTGCTGGTGCCATAGCTCAAACCGCCCATGGCGCCAAAGCCTGACTTCTTGACCATCTTGTAGTCGTAGCCGTCCTCGGCGTTCTGGCCGGCCAGAATGTTGACGTCGCGGTCGGCCGACATCACCAGATCCTTCTGCGCGCCAACGTTCGAACCCGCCACGCTCAAGTCGCGCCCGGCCATCAGTAGGGCGGTGTCGCCGGTGAAGGTAGTGGCCAGGGCCTGTTCCCAGTCAAGGGCCGTCTTGGTATGCGTGGTCTTCGAGGACAGGAAGCCACGGGTCTTGTAATGCGTTTCGTCGTAGGCCGAGCCGCTTTGCACGCCGGCGATCAAGTTGATGTCGCGGCCGGCGCCAACGGCCAACTGCTCACCGGCCGTGACGTCAGCGGCACGTGCGTTGACGTCCTGCCCCGCGATCAACGTGACGTTGCCATCAGCGGCAATGCTGGAACCGATCTCCTTGCTGGTGGCGAGGTCATGCCGATTCTTCTTGTTAAGCACCAGCGATTCGCCGTGGCTTTCCTCAAGCGTGGCCAGATTGATATCCCGGCCTGCCTGCACGCGCACGTCGTCCTTGGCGGCCACCTGTGCCGCCGTCAACGTCACGTCGCGACCCGCCTGCATGCTGAGATTGCCGGCGTCCACGCGCGAGACGCCCGAGAGGTACGAGCCCCAGGCTGCGCCGTTGTTTTCCGATGCCGCCGTCGAGGTCAGCGCGATGTCGCGCCCCGCCTTCAGCGTGACGGAATCGCCCTGAATCAGCGAGGCTAGGTTGGTCAGGTCTTCGCGTGCGGCCAGATCCACGACCGCCCCCTGCACCAAACCACCCGCCCGGTTGACGATATTCGACGCGCTCATCACCGTGGCATGGCGTGCGCCGATCGTGCCGCTGTTGACGATGTCGCCGTCCGCCGCAAGCTTGACGTCGCGGCCGGCCATCAATGTGCCGTCGCCCTTCAGGTCGCCTTTGCGCACAACCAGGTAGACCTTGGGCACCAGCACGGTGTCGGTGCTGCCGTCCGGCAGGGTGACGGTTTGTTCGACCAGCCACACAAGATCGCTGGTCAGCCGGCGTTGTTGCTCATCGGTCAGCGCCACGCCGACCTGGACGTTGTTGGCCCGCGCGAACTTGGCGCCTTCCGCCATCAGGGCCTTGTATTGGCTGTCGTTGTCGCCGAAGCGGTCCAGGAACCGTAGTCCAGTTGTGGACAGGATTTGGTCAGATACGAGCTTTTGCTCGTAGAAGCCATCGCCCAGACGCTTGGGTTGGCCCGAGGGCGTCAGAAACTTGGCGCCGGGGGGCAACAGGGCGTCCCAGCCGGGCAGCCGCGCGCCGGACAGCGTCTTGCCGCCTGGCACGGCGTTGCCGGCAATGGTGCCGCCGCCGTCCAGCGCGGCGTTACCCACGTTGGTGGCAGCCGGGGCGTGCAGACGCTGCGCGTCCACGCCGGAACCTGCGCCCACGGCAGGGCCTGCCGCTGCTTGCTGCGCGACGGCGCCATTGCCGATGGCGACGTGCACACGATCGGCGTCAGCAGGCTTGTCGGGGCGCGGGCCGGCAAGCCCGGCGCCCGCGCCCGCCCCGCCCGCGACCGTGGTGCCCGGCAATGCGTCGGGCTGGCGCAGCAGATCGAACAGGTAGTCGCTGGATACCGTGGGCCGTTGGCCGATAAAGCGCGGGTCGGTCGCGACGAGGTACGGCGCATCGGGGCGCTTGTCTACGGTGAACAGCTGGTTGTCGGGAATGCTGGCGGGGTTGGAAACGGTGCGCACCTCCGTGCCGCCGGGCAGCTCCAGGCTGGCGACCAGCACTGGGCCCGGCTTGCCGATACCCGTGTTGCCCGGAGCCGATCCGGCCAACGCGACGTTGGTGTGTCCGCCCGAGGTTCCCACGGGAAGCTCGATGGCTTGACCGGCCAGGGTGGCCGTGTAGCCGGAGGAGTATTCCTTGCGGTCCTTGGACCGCGCCTGCGAGACCGTGGCCGTGCCCTCGCGCACGACGGTGCGCTGGCCGCCCGCGCCTATGTTGTGGATGGCGGGGCCAGCCACGCGGAGCGCGCCGCCCGCGGCGATCTGACTTTTGTCGTTGGTAACGGCACCGGCCAGCGTCATCGCGCCGCCGGACAGGATCTTGCCCGGGTCCGACGACAGCGTGCGCGTTTCGGTGACGGTTTCGTTGACTTGGTAGTACGTCAGCGTACCGACCAGGCGGTTGCGGAAATCGGCGTTGAATTCGCGGATGCGGGCGTCCAGGATCTTGTAGGGCTCCGTGTACGCGGCATGCGCGGCTTCATACGCCTTGCGGCGAGCGCCTTCGGCAAGGCACGCCGGGCTGTTGCTAAAGCATGGCGCTTCCGGAGGGATCCAAATCGGTACGGAACCCGACGGCGGGGTGATGCCGAATATCGACCATATGCGCGCATCGGAACCATAGCCGAACCATTCGGGCACGTCCCAGCATCCGCCGCCCGCGTCGCCGCCGCTGCAAGCGACGTCGGCCGGGGTATAAGCCAACGCGATCGGCGAACTGACACCCGCCTTGCGTTTTCCACCCGGGGTGTAGTCGAACGGCGGGCCGTAGCGCGCCGCCGGATATTTGTCGGACGGCAGCAGGAACATGCGCTCGGGATCGTCGTCCAGCCAAGCCGGGTCCTTGCTGCACTGAGGGGTGACCTCGTCACACAGCCAGTTGGTCTCGGCGTCGTACATGTCGGTGCTGCCCGCCGGGGTGAAGTACACCTTGGGTTGAGACGACACCACTACCGTCTGGCTGCTATAGCCGGCGTTCTGGTTCAACAACGACGCCGCGGAAATGCGGGCGTTGCCCGCCGCTTCGATGGTGGCGCCCGAGTTCAACAACGACCCCGCGTACCCCGCCGCGTTGCCGCCGGCATCCAGCGCGCCGCCAATGGAAAGGTCCGCACCGGCGTAGATCAGCGCGTGATCGCGATTCACCAGTGAAGCCACGCCCAGGTCCATGGCGCCACGGGACGCGATGACCGCGCCCCCGCCTACCCCGGCGCTGTTGACCAGCGTGTGGGTCTGAATCGCGACCTTGTCGCCGTAGATGCGGGCCAGGTTGTCCACGCGGCCGGCGTTGATGCGCGTGATGGCGCCGTCGATCAGGCCCGCGTTCGTCAGGCCGTGCGTGACGTTAAGGGTGTTGCCGCCGCCCGCCAAAAGTTGGCCGGTGGCATGGTTGACCAGCGAATCCGCCTGGATGCTCAGGTCGCGCCCAGCGCTGATGGTGGCGCTGTTATCCAGCGCCCCGCCCAGCGACAGGTTCAAATCGCGACCGCTGGACAGGTCGCCCGTCTGGTTCAACGCGCCCGCATAGTGAAAGCTGAGATCGCCCGCCGATCGCAGCGTGCCCAGGCCATGCAAGACCTGCGCGATGACGGTCAGGCTGTTGCCCGCCAGCAGCTTGCCCTGACCATTCTTCAAGGTGTCGGCCACGATGCGGGCGTTGCCTTGCGCGGCCACCTCACCGCCCTGGTTATCCAGTTCCCGCGTGGTCAGGGTCAGATCCTGCCCCGCCTGGATGGATCCGCCTTGGTTGTCGACGCGGTCCGCCACGATGGCAACCACCTTGCCCAGCACGCCCTTCGGTGCTCCACCCGCCACCGCAAGCGTGGCGCTGTTATCCAGCGACCCTGACGTCAGCGTCAGTGCGTTATCGGCCTGGATCAAACCGGCGCGGTTGTCGACGCTGGCACTGGCTTTCAGTACAAGATTGCCGCCCGCCAGCGTGCCCTCGCGGTTGACGACCGTGGTGGCGGCGATGTTCAAGTCCCCCGCCGCGGCGATGAGCCCGTCGGTGTTGTCCAGCGTGCCCGCCAGCGTCAGGCTGGCCGCGCCGGTCGAGGTCAGTTTGCCTGCCTGGTTGTTCAGGTTGGCGGCCGAGATTTCCACGCCGCCGCCCTGTACGACGGCCCGACGGGCGTCGATGTCTCCCGGCGTGACCAGCGTGACGTTGCCCACTGCGGACAGCGCGCCATGCGCAAGGTCCAGGTTGCCTGCGGCAAGCGTCAGGTCCTTGCCGGCCAGGCTGGTGCCGCGATGAACGATGTGGCCGGCCTTCAGCGTGAGGCTGCCCGGCTGGTTAAGGGCGCCTTCGCGGTCCATGCCGGCGACCAATCGCCCCGCGTTGTCGAGCACGCCCGGTGTGGTGACGAGCAGGTCGCCGCCTGCCAGGACGGAACCCTGGTTCAGCAACGCGGCGCCGGCGCTGACACTGGCGCCGTCATTGGCCGACACCACGCCCGCGTTGGCCAGTGTGCCGCCCGCTTTCAGGGTCAGCGCGCCGGCGGATTGAAGGCGGCCGTCTGCCGCAACGGTCATGTTGAGCGCGGCGAAGGCGTTCAAGTCGCCCGCCTGCGTGGCGGTGACGCCACCCAGCGCGGCATCCGTGCCTGCGCGCAAGGTCATGCCTTGGCCTGCGGCCAGCGAACCCTGGGCGCGCAGCGCAGCGCCGGCATCGGCCGTCAACATGCCGCTGGACTGCACGGTCGATGCCGCGTCCAACGCCACGTCGCCTTGGCGCGAGGTCATCGTCAGGTCGCCGTTCAACGCGGCAACCGTGCCTTGCACCGTCAGGGCGTTACCCGCGATCAACGATTGCGAATGCCCCGCCAACATGCGCCCAGCCACCAGCACGGCCTCTTGGGCGGTGGCGGCAAGCGTGTCGCCTGCTTGGGCAAGACCGGTTGCGGCAACGGTCAGGTTGCGTGCGTTCAGCGTCAGGTTGGCATCGGAAGCCACGGTGCCGTCCACGCGCACATCGCGCGCGGCAGTCAGTGCCATGTCGGCAACCGAGCTCAACGCCCCCAACGCGCTGAGGTCTTGGCCTGCGTGCGCGCTTAGCGCACCGGCGGCCTGGACTTGTCCGCCTTGCTTGATGGTCAGGTCGTGTTGCGCGGAGATCTGCGCATCCCCGGCCGCGCGCTCGCCCAAAGCAGCCACAGCGCCGCCCAATCGGGCGCTACCGCCCGCTGCCAGCGTGAGGCCGCCGCCCGCCGCAACGACGCCGTCGGAATCCAGATCAGTGCCTGCGCTTGCGGCAAGGGTGTCGGACGCTTGCATCCGACCTAAGGCGCCCACTTGGAGCTTGGCGCCTGCGTCGGCTTGCAACGTGCCCGCAAGGGCTGTTGCGATGCCGTCGATGTTGATGTCACGACCGGCTTTCAGTGCAATGGGGGAGCCCGCGGTGACCGTGCCGGTGTCCGTGATGGACAGATCGCGACCGGCCTGTGCGCTAAGCGTGCCGCCGGTGGTAGCTGCTTTCTTGGCGTCCGCGCTTCTGGTGCGGATGCCGCGAGAGCCCGTGCCTTCGAGGTCTGTGCCTTCGGTATCCGTGCCTTCGGTGTCTGCACGCTTGGCGTCTGCACGCTGGGCGGCATCGCCCCCAGCCGCCGCGCCCTTGGTGTCCATGCCCAAGTTGCCAGCGTCCTCTGCCGTGCCCGCCGTACCGGCGATGCGCAGGTCTTGGCCAGCGGTCAGCAGCAAGTTGCGGCTGCCCTGTGCCAAGGCTTTGTCCGCAACCGTCAGATCCCTGCCAGCATTGATTTCAAGCGTACCGTTGGCGACCGTCTTGCCGCTCAGTTCGGCATCCGACTCCGCTTGCATGACGATGTCGGTTTCACCGGATAGGGTGCCCGCCGCTCGTAACTTTCCGCCCGCCTGCGCCAGCAGTTTTCCGCCGGCTTGCAGTTCGCTTGCGCTGCCCAGCGTCATATCGCCACCACTGCTGGCGGTAAGCGTGCCCGCGTCGGCCAGCACAGTGCCATCCACCGTCAGGTCCCGCTGTACGCGCAGCTGCGCCGATTGTCCGGCCACCAGCGTGCCCGACAACGCCGCGCTGTCTGCGTGGACGTCGACAGATCTATCCGCCTGCAACCGAGAGCCCGCCAAGGCGGCCAAGACGCCGCCGGCGTTTGCGGTGATAGCGCCCGTCGCCAGACTCTGGGCCGCCAGCGTTATGTTGGAGCCGGCATCCAGGACCGCATCGGCCAGCGATGACAACGTGCCGGCCGCTATCAGCGACGCGCCCGCGCGTGCCAGCAAAGCGCCACCCGCCAGCGTCTGGCTGTCGGATGACAGGCCCAGGTCTTGTCCGGCAATCAACTGCAACGGCCCCTTGGCCGATGCCGTGGTGCCCGTGACGGCCATCGCGCCGCCGCTCTGTATCACCGCGCCGTGATCGCCGCGCACCGCGCCCGCGATCGTTGCGGCACCCGCTGCCTGGATACGCGCGTTGGCGGACGCTTCAAGCTGCCCGGTCGTACCGACGCGCACGTCGTTCTTGGCGACCAGATCCAGCGAACCGTCCACGCCCACCTTGCCGTCGACCGCGATATCCCGGCCGGCCTGCCATTGCGCATCGCCCTTGGAAACGAGCACACCACCGGCAGCAAGGTCGCGCCCGGACTGCGCCTGAACGCCCTGCCCTTGAAGCTGGCTCGCCGAGCCCAGCAGCACATCGTTGCCGCCCTTCAAGGCGAGCGTGCCGCCGTAGGCCAGCGCATCGCCATCCACACGCAGGTCGCGCGCGGCCGTCAGCGCCATGCTGCCTTCGGACATCGCCGTGCCGACGATATTCAGATCCTGGCCCGCCTTCAGCGCCATTGCGCTGTCGGACTGAAGCTGTGCGCCGCCCGCCACGGTCAGCATGTGACCGGCCCGCACATCCAGCGCGCCACCCGCGTACAGCTGCTTGCCGATGCGGGCATTGCGCGCGGCCTGCAAGGTCAGCGCGTTCAATGAACTGACGGTGCCGGCCACCAGCAGGTCGCCGTCTGTTGCTACACGTGCGGGCCCCGCCGCCGCGATGCGCGCCAACGCGCCCACCGACAGGTTTCGTCCCGCGCTCAAGTCCAGGCCGCCCACGCTGGCGGCCAGTTCGCCATCAAGCGTCAACGCGCCGACGGCGGCCAGCGTTATGTCGCCATTGCCACGCCACGCGCCGGACAACGTCATATCGTTGCCCGCCGTCGCGCGCGACGCGCCTTCGACATACCACTGCGCCGTCTGGCCCATGCTCAAGTCGTGCCGCGCAGCCAAGGAAATATTGCCGCTTGCCGACGCGGTGCTGTCCACGCGAACGTCGCGGCCCGCAGCCAAATCGATGGCGCCGCGCGACCCCATCGTGCCCGCCGCGTGAAGGTCACTGCCCGCCTGCGCCGAAATGCCTGCCCCTTGCGTGCCGCTGGACGCGCCCAGCCGCAGCGCGTTGCCCGCGCTCATGGCCAGTGCGCCGTCATACGCTCGCGCCGTGCCATCGATGCGCAAGTCGCTACCCGCGTCCAACGTAATGCCCGCGTTGGCCAGCGCTTCGCCCGCCAAGGCCGAATCCTTGCCGGCCGACACGTTGATGGCGCCTTCCGATTGCAAGCGCGCAGCCGCGCTCGCCGTCACCTTGCCGACGGCATCAAGCAACAGGTTGCCGCCCGCCAACAGCTTGCCGTCTACCCAGGCGTCACGCGCGACCTGCGCCGTCAGCGCCGCCATGGACGACACCGTGCCCGCCGCGCTCAGTGCGCCGCCGACACGCAAGGCCACCGGCCCCGCCGCGTGCACGTGGCCACTGGCACCCATGGACAGGTCGCTGCCGGACGCCAGGGATACGGCGCCCTGCACCGCACCAACGGCGCCAGTGATATCCAACTTGCGCGCCGCGTCCACCTGCGTGCCCAGGTTGCTGCGCAGGCTACCTGCCAGCGCAACCTCTTCGCCGCCCGACAGGGACGCACCGCCCGTCGCTTCGAATGCGCCGGTAAGCTGGGCCGTGCCCGCCGCCCGCAGCGTCAGTTCGCCATCGGCCGCGAGCTTGCCGCCCAGCACTGCGCGATCACCCGCCGTCAGCAGCGCGGAGCCTTCGGCAAGAATTTCGCCCTGGGTATGAAGGTCACGCGACGCAGCCACTGCCACGCCTACCCCTTGCGCCTGGCTGCTTGCACCCAGGCGTAGATCCTTGCCGCTCTGGAGCTCAAGTGCGCCCCCGTAGGCCAGCGCTGCGCCGTCCACATTCAGATCGCGCACCGCGTGCATCGCCATGGAACCATCACTGACTGCCGTGCCCGCCAGATTCGCATCGCGGCCGGCGTTCAGCGTTGTGGTCGTGGTGGATTGCACTTGCGCGGCCGCGCCAATACCCAGGTCTTGACCGGCGCGCAATGACAGCGTGTCGCCGGACAGCAGTTGGCCGCCTATCGCAATGTCGCTCGCCGCCGTCAACCTCTGTGCATTCCTGCTGGACAGCGCCCCGTCTACCGTCAACGCGCCGCCGCTTTGGCCTAGCAATGTGCCGCCCGCCAACGCCTTGCCGTGCTTGCCGACCAACAGATCACCGCCCGCCAACAGTTCAAGCGCGCCTTGCGCCGCAGACGTTTCGCCGCCCAGGCGCAATGCGCCCCGGGCTTCGACACGGTTGCCTTCGTTGCTGCGCAGCGCGCCGGCAATCGCGATGCCTTGCCCCGCCGTGACGGCCACGCTGCGTTCCGCATCCACGCTTGCACCCTTCGCAATCGTGACGTCACCCGCGCCGTGCAAATCCAGCTTGCCCGTGGCTTGCGCCTGGCCGCCGACGCGCACGTCCCGGCCCGCCGCTACTGCCATGTCGCCCCGTGAAGCCATCGAGCCATCAGCGACCAAGTCGCCGCCCGCCAGCACGGATACGCCGTCGCCCTGCACGCGGCTGGTCTTGCCCAGCTGCAATGCGTTGTCGGCGTTCAATGCAACCGCGCCGGTGTAGGCGCGCGCCGCGCCGTCGATGCGCAGGTCACGCCCGGCGTTCAGCTTCAAGGTCGCATTGGTTTCGGCTTCGCCTGCCAAGGACAGATCCTGCCCGGCCAGCAGCGTCATTGCCCCTTCCGATTGCAGACGCGCGTTCGTGTCCGCCACCACATCGCCCGCCGCCTGAAGCCGCATGGGGCCGCCCGACAAGAGCTTGCCGCTGACCTTGGCGTCACGCGCTGCTTGGGCCGTCAATGCAGCCATGGACGACACCGTGCCCGCTGCGTTCAACGCCCCCTTGGCGTGCAACGCGACCGGACCGCGCGCTTGCACGCTGCCACTGCCGGTAACCGAAAGGTCAGCGCCCGACGCCAGCGTCACGGCGCCTTGGTCGGCGTCCGCCGCGCCGGAGACACTTAGCGCGCCACCCGTCCGCGCCTGTATGCCTTGCTTGCCACTCAGCGTGCCCGCCAGCAGCGCACTGCCGGCCGCCTTCACGTCAACGGTTTCCCCGGACACCATGTCACCGCCGACGCGGACATCTCCACCGGCGTCCACCACGATGCCCGCGCCTTGCGCGCGGCTGGTCTGACCCAAACGCAAATCGTTGCCGCTCTTTAGCGCCAAGCCGCCGCCGTAGGCCAGCGCGCTGCCGTCCATGCGCAGGTTTCGCCCTGCGCCGATCGACAGCGCGCCGTCCGTCAAGGCCGCGCCAACCAGATTGGCATCCACGCCTGCGCGCATCGTCATGCCCTTGGCCGACTGTGCCTGCGCGCCCGCTTCCGAGACCATGTTGGCGCCGGCTTGGGCCAACAGCGTGCCGGACGTGTATATCTGTCGCGGCAGCACCAGGTCGCGCCCCGCTTGAAGCGTGATGCCGGACTTGGCGGAGATGACGCCGGACGCTTGCGACGCGCCGCCGGCCGATGCGCCCGCTGCGAGCGCATCGACAATCGCGTTGGCGTTGGCGTTGGCGTTGCCAGTGCCATTGCCAGCGCCACTGCCGTCGCCGATGCCGATGCCGTTACCGATGCCGTTACCGTCGCCATTCCCCACACCCGGGCCCGGCTGAACACCGGCAAGCGGCAAGCCCGCCATCTTCAAGTTGCGGCCCGCCACCGCGATGATGTTCTGATCAGCCGTCAGCAAGTGACCCGACAGCGCCAGATCCTGGCCTGCCGTCACGCGCAACGCGTCTTGGGTACGCAGGCCCCCTTGCGAGCCAACAATCACGCCCTTTCCCGCCGTCACGTTCAACGACCCACCGGCCGCGACTGCGCCTTGAATGTCTGCATCGCGGCGCGCGGCCAACGTGGTCGCGCCCGCTGCCTGCGCCACGCCTTGCACGGCAAGGTCCCGGCCGCTATCCACGCGCAGCGCGCCGGCTGCTTGCACCGTGCCGCTGGGCGTAATGCGCACGTCTCCCGCCGCGTTCACATGCAGGTCGCCCGTCAGCGCCACCAGGTTGCCGCCGATGTTCACGCCCACCCCGGCTTCGGTGCCGATCAGCCGGATGCTGTTTGCATACATGCCGCCCAGCGCAGCCGTGTCCAACGCCACGTCGGGCTTGGCGCCTTGCCCGCTTTGCGCGGTGACGATGCCGGTGTCGTAGTCGACGCGCGCGGCGCCGGCCGTGACGTTAAGCCGATCCGCCCACACGCCGGCGTTGATTTCCAAGCTGCGGGCCAAGAGGTCGACCTGACCAAGGTTGGCGCCGTTCAAGCCGGCGCCATCCACGCGGATGTTGCCCGATGCGATGTCAAAGCCGATACGCCCGTCAGCACCAATCAGCGGACGGCCGGTCGTCAGCGTGGCGCGGTCGGCGTTCAAGAAGCCGCAGCCGTTGCAGGTGATGCCGGCGGGGTTGGCGACGATGACGTTGGCCCGGTTGCCGGCCACTTCCAGCGTGCCCAGCAATTGCGACGGGTTCGGCGCGGTCACCTGGTTAAGGATGGTGGTGGCGCGCTGGTTGCCCAGCATGATGTTGCCGCCCACCTGCCCTGCCAACTGGGTCTGGCTGGCGCCGCCGCTGTTGTTCAGCACCGCGCCGGAAGGTCCCACGTTGAACTGCGTGTAGCGGTTGTTGGACACCCCGCCCGCCGTGGGCGGCGCGATATTGATTACCGGCACGCCATTGGTTGCGCCGACAGAAGGCTTGGCGCCCGCAACGCTCTTGTCGACGGTTATCGGCAACGTCTGCGCCAGCACCGGCGACCAGACCTGCAAGAAAACGACGGACCAGACAATCATCGAACGAAGCTTGGACATCATGCGTACCCGGGTAACGTAAAGGTCGACGGCGGCGCAAGCGGCGCAGCACCGGGGCAAGCCCGGCGTCTTGTCGACCAGATCAATCAGGAAGGCCGGCGGAGCAATGCCGCGGGATCAGAACTCGAACATCACGGCTGCGGCGAACACGGTGGATGCCGTCTTTAACGATTCCGGCTTTTTCAACGGCCAGCCGGCAGACAGGTCATAGCTGGCATCGACATAGGGGATGGATAGGCGGCCGCGCAGCCCAGCCACCGCGCCCACCAACGTGCGCCCGGTCAGCCATCGCGCCGACTCGCCGCCCACGCGTCCGGCGTCCAGACCGGCATACAGTTGATGACCGGGGCCGCCAAGCAGCTTGTCCAGGCCCAGCGACAAATCGTTGCGCAGCGTCCAGCCGTCTTCGGCCGCCAGCGTCATCTGGCCGTCAAAGCCGCGCACCGCATAACGACTGCCGATGGTGAAGTAGTCCGACGGCACGACCGGTGTCTTGGCGTGCTGGATCTGCCAGCTGACGTGGTACGCCCAGGGCTGGTCCGCCAATTGAAACGGCAGGTAGAGCCCGGCATTGGCCAGCGCGATGGTGCTGCGGCCATTCCAGTCGGGGTCGCCGTAGACGAAGCCGGGTTGGTCGGACAGGCCGGCCAGCGTGCCGCGCAGGCCCACGCCGGCATCCAGCACCGCTCGGCCCACATAGTGACGGTGCGCCACGTTGATGTCGTAGCCCGTCACGTCGCGCCGCTGGACTTCAATGGCGACGTCGTTCAACGTGCTGCCGACGCGCTTGCGCAGCACGGCCATCGTCGCCGTGCCCTTGTAGTCGGTACCGCGATAGGGCACCACCGACACGCCCGCCTGCAACTGCTTGGTGGTGCCGCCGTAGACGATGGGTTCGTCAAAACCGGCCACGGTTTGGCGATAGGTGGATTTGCTGGCGCCGGCAAACGCCGTCCAGTAGCCAAAGGGGATGCTGTAGTTGATGGACGCGGCCCGCGTGTTCGAGTCCGCATCGCGCCAGCGCGCATTGCTGTTCCACGACACAGACAGCTGGTCATAAAGGAACAAGGGGGAATCCAGGGTCAGCCCGGCGTTGACCTGATACTTGCCGATGGCGTCCAGGCCGCCGTTGTCGCTGCCCACGTAGCCATGCCAACGCTTGCCCGTGCCCGGACGCAGAATGATGTCGGAGTCACCAAGTTCGGGGCCGGGCCCGACATCGATGGTGGCGTCCGCCTGGCCACGAAGCCGGCGGATATTTTCCAGCGCCTGGTCCAGATCGCGCTGATTCAGTTCGCTGCCAGGGCCGGTGGGCAAGGCGGTGCGCCACCATCCAACGGTATTGGCGTCTTGCACGCCCGAGATGCGGCCGGGCAGAAAGCGCAGCGTCAGCGCGCCTGACGCCAGCGATTGTTCAGGCACCACCACGCGTGCCGTGATCTGGCCATCCTGGATCAGCCAGGCGTTCAGATATTCCTGAAACGCCCGCAGCCCTTGTCCCCCGACGCATTGGCCGATGACAGCGCGAGCGGCTCCGGCCAAGGCTGAAGGGGGTGGCGCGTCGTCCCAGCTCAGGTCACCGATGACAAAGCAAGGCGATTCAACGGGCAGGTGCAGCTCGCTTTTGCTGCGCGCGGCATCGGGCGACAAGACATCCGGGCGCTCGGCCGAGCGGGCGCGCTGGGCGTCCAGCTCTTGCTCTTGCCTGCGTTCAATTTCGGAAGGGCGCGATACCGCCTCGGGCGGGGTCTGCGCGAAGGGTTCGGTAGGGCAGGCGCCCGCCGCGATCAATACCACTGCGGCGACTCGCCGGCACCAATAGGAATTCATAACGGTTTCGCGCCCGCGGCAAGCCGAAGGCGCGTTCTATCTCGTTGAAACTAAATGTTGAGGCAGTTTGCGTGACGAGATAGTCAAAAACAATGGAAACCGGCGCGAATAAGCAAAATCTGATTTTTACTAGAATTTGAACGCCGTATTAATGTCGTTGGCCGGCGTTATAAGATTTTAGTAACTATCTGATTTTTGACCGCTGAATTCGTGAACTCTTCGACGGCAATACGTGACCGACGCAAAGCAGCACGCACGCGACACGCCAGGCTATGAATGCGCCGCGTTTCCCCTAAAATAACGGCCCCCGCTCCGCCGCGCTAAAATTGCGCACGTTTTGATCATTGGCGCCGGCTCGCGCCCACCGAGGTATTCCATGTCTTCCCCCAAAGTCGGCTTCGTCAGCCTGGGCTGTCCTAAAGCCCTGGTCGACTCCGAACGCATCCTGACCCAACTGCGCACCGAAGGGTACGAAGTCACGCCCGAATACAACGACGCGGATGTTGTCGTCGTCAACACCTGTGGGTTCATCGACAGCGCCAAGGCCGAATCGCTTGAAGCGATTGGCGAAGCGCTGGCCGAGAATGGCAAGGTCATCGTGACCGGCTGTATGGGCGTCGAGGAATCGGTGATCCGCAAGGTGCATCCCAGCGTGCTTGCGGTGACGGGCCCCCAGCAATACGAAGAGGTGGTGCGCGCCGTGCATGATGCCGCGCCGCCCAAGCAGGACCACAACCCGTACCTGGACCTGGTGCCGCCGCAAGGCATCAAGCTGACGCCGCGCCACTACGCTTATCTGAAAATTTCGGAAGGCTGTAATCACCGCTGTAGCTTCTGCATCATTCCGTCGATGCGCGGCGACCTGGTCAGCCGTCCGGTGGGCGACGTGCTCAGCGAAGCCGAACGCCTGGTCAAGGCTGGCGTGAAGGAACTGCTGGTGATTTCGCAAGACACCAGCGCGTACGGCGTCGACGTCAAGTACCGCAGCGGTTTCTGGAACGGCCGCCCGGTCAAGACGCGCATGACGGAACTGTGCCTGGCGCTGTCCGAAATGGGCGTGTGGACGCGTCTGCACTATGTGTACCCGTACCCGCACGTGGACGAAGTGATTCCGCTGATGGCCGAGGGCAAGATCCTGCCGTACCTGGACATTCCGTTCCAGCACGCCAGCCCGCGCATTCTGAAGGCCATGAAGCGCCCGGCGTTTGAAGACAAGACGTTGGCGCGCATCAAGCGCTGGCGTGAAATCTGCCCCGATCTGACCATCCGTTCCACGTTCATCGTGGGCTTTCCCGGCGAGACCGAGGAAGACTTCCAGTATCTGCTGAACTGGATGCAGGAAGCGCAACTGGATCGCGTGGGCTGTTTCCAGTATTCGCCGGTGGAAGGCGCGCCCGCGAACCTGCTGGACAATCCCGTGCCCGACGACGTGAAGCAAGACCGCTGGGAACGCTTCATGGAATTGCAGCAGGGTATTTCCACCGCGCGCCTTGCCCGCAAGGTGGGCCGCGAGATCGACGTGCTGATCGATGAAGTGGACGAAGACGGCGCTATCGGCCGCAGCAGCGCGGACGCGCCGGAGATTGATGGCTGTGTGTACGTCAGTTCCGACAAGCCCTTGAAAGCGGGCGATCTGGTGCGCGTGCGCGTCACCGAGTCGGATGAATACGATCTGTGGGGCGAAGCCCTCTGAAAAAGCAAGGGCGCCTGAGTTTCAGGCGCCCTTGCTGTGTGGCCGATACCGCCTGGCCGATACCGTGTAGCGGCCAGTCTTACAGGAAGTCCGCCAGATCGTCGGCGTGTTCCTCTTCAACCGCCAGGATCTCTTCCAGCAAGCGGCGGGTGGTCGAGTCCTGTTCGCCGATGTATTCGATCATCTGGCGATAGCTGTCGATGGCGATGCGTTCGGCGATCAGGTTTTCCTTGATCATGTCTTGCAGGGATGACCCTTCGACGTATTCCGAATGGCTGCGCTCTAGCAGGCCCTTGGGAGACAGGTTCGGTTCGCCCCCCAGCTGAACGATGCGTTCAGCCAGACGGTCGGCGTGTTCCTGTTCTTGCGTGGCGTGTTCGGCGAATTCCGCCGCCACCGGCTCGGCGTTTAAGCCGCGAGCCATGAAGTAATGGCGCTTGTAGCGCAGCACACAGACCACTTCGGTGGCCAGCGCCTCGTTCAGCAGCTTCAGCACGGTTTCCCGGTCTGCGCGATAGGTGTCCGTAACAGCGCCTGATTCGATGTCCTGGCGCGCCTTGGCGCGGATCGCCTTCACGTCCATGTCGAATGGGCGGCTGGCCTTCTCGGGGGTTCGGGTCGTTTGTTCCATATCGTTCGCTCCTCTGTTAGTGAAAGCCCTACGACGCTGGATTTCCAGTCGTACCGAACGACTCAGTCTACCGATCGCAGCAGAAGTTGCTGTGTCCAAACATTGCTCCTGCCACCAATTTGCACGGCGCCCAAGCCCCAAAACGCGCCCGCTGACGTTCTCGTAAACTATCGACTTCCCGGAACGCCCGTGACGCAATCTGTAACGGGCCCGGCCATCACGAACCTGTTATGAACCTGAAGAACATCTGCGTATATTGCGGCTCGAACCCCGGCACCCGCCCGGACTACATCGAGCAGGCCCGCGTGCTGGCCCGCGAATTGGTCAAGCGCGACCTGGGACTGGTGTACGGCGGATCGGTCGTCGGCATCATGGGCGTGGTGGCCAACGAAGTGCTGGCCGCCGGCGGCCGCGTGATCGGCGTCATCCCCGAACTGCTGCAAAAGAAAGAACAGGCGCATCGTGGCCTGACCGAATTGCACCTGGTGCAGAACATGCACGAGCGCAAGGCAATGATGATTGAGAAGTCGGACGGCTTCATCGCATTGCCTGGCGGTGCGGGCACGCTGGAAGAGTTTTTTGAAGTGTGGACGTGGGCGCAGCTGAACATGCATCAGAAGCCCTGCGGCCTGTTGAATGTCGCGGGATACTACGACGCGTTGGTGCAGTTTGTGGATCACGCCGTCGACGAAGCCTTCGTCCGACCGCAGCATCGCGACATGCTGGTGGTCGAAGAAGACCCCGCCCTGCTGCTGGATCGCTATGCCATCTACGAGCCGCCCAACGTCTCGAAGTGGTTCGACCCCATCACGGCCTGATGGCCCTCTTGCCCTGTTGAGCCCATGACGCCCGTTCTTGAAATGACTTCCGATTCCTTATCCCCCGCCAGCACCGAGTCCGTGCTGCGCGACTATTTCCACGCCAAGGATGAGAACCGACCGCATCATCTGGCGCGGGCATTCGCGTCGGACGCGGTGCTGAAAATGGCCTTGCGCACGCAAGCCATCGCGTTTCCGCCCGAATCCCACGGGGTCGCGGCCATTGCGGACACCCTGGTGCGCAAGTTTGGCCAGACCTACGAAAACGTCTATACGTTCTACCTGTCGCGTCCCGCGCCCGACGCGCGCTTGCCCGACTACCAGTGCGACTGGATCGTTGGCATGACCGAAAAGGCCACCGGCAATGTGCGCGTAGGCTGCGGCCGCTACGACTGGAAATTCCAGGCGCAACCGTATCGCGCCACGGACCTGACCATCACCATCGAAACCATGGTCACGCTGCCGCCCGGCGACATGCCCGCCGTGTTCGGCTGGTTGCTGGGCCTGGACTACCCGTGGACCAATGCCGCGCGCGTGGTGGCCAGCGCGCCGCCGCTTGAAGCGCTGGCTCCGGTCGTGCACTATTTGCTTCACCCCAACGGCTTGTAGCCCCGCCAGAAGCCGGCAAACGGACTGATTACTTGAAATACGACATCGCTGCATTCGACTTTGACGGAACCTTGGCGGACACCATGCCCTGGTTCAATTCCATCCTGAACACGGTGGCCGACAAGTACGGCTTTCGCAAGATCGACCTGACCGAACGCGAAAACCTGCGTCACCGCGAGGCCTCGGAAATCCTGAAGTACCTGGGCATCCCGTTGTGGAAACTGCCGGCCATCATGACGCACGTGCGCACGCTGATGCAGGACATCGATCCCAGCGTGCACCTGTTCGATGGCATTGCCGACGCGGTGGCGCGGATCAAGGCAGGCGGCGTGCGCCTGGCGGTGATCAGTTCGAATTCCATTGAAAACGTGCAGCGCGTGCTGGGCGCGGACACCTGCGCGCTGTTCGACGACTATGAATGCGGCACCGACCTGTTCGGCAAGGCCGCCAAGATCGACCGCTTGATGCGGCGCCATGAAGTCGCCCCCGAACGCTTCCTGCTGGTGGGCGACGAAATGCGCGACATCGACGCCGCCCGCAAGGCCGGCGTGCGCGTAGGGTCGGTCGCCTGGGGTTATAACCATGTGGACGCCCTGCGCGAACGCAAACCCGACGAACTCTTTTTGACCGTAGCCGACCTGCCCGCCATCCTGGCCTGACCCTGCCGACCGGAACCCGCCATGCACATCGATCCCGCTCATCTCGTCACCGACGCCGCCGCGCTGCAAGCGTTGTACGGCGCGCCCGGCGAGGCCTCGCTGAAGAAGGAAGTGGATCACGTGCATCCGCATTACCGCGCGTTCATTGAAGCGGCGCCGTTTGCGATGTTGGCAACATCGGGGCCAGACGGATTGGACGCATCGCCGCGCGGCGATCCCGCCGGTTTTGTCGTGGTGGAAGACGAAAAAACGCTGCTGCTGCCCGACCGCCGGGGCAACAACCGCGTGGACAGCTTGCTGAACGTGTTGGCTGATCCGCGCGTGGCGCTGTTGTTCCTGGTGCCGGGCGTGGGTGAAACGCTGCGGGTGAACGGCACGGCGCGCGTCAGTGTCGACCCCGCGCTGCTTGAGCGTTTTGCGATGGACGGCAAGCAGCCGCGCTCGGTGCTGATCGTGGACGTGCAGACGGTGTACTTCCAGTGCTCGCGGGCGCTGCTGCGATCGCGCCTGTGGGACCCGGCCACGCAGGTGCCACGCAGCGCGCTGCCCAGCACCGGGCGCATTCTGTCTGACCTGACGGCCGGTACTTTCGATGGCGCGGCTTACGACCGCGACCTGCCCGCGCGGGTGGCGGATACGCTGTATTGATGCGGTATTGATGCGGTATTGATGCGGCGCGGTATCGGTGCGGTATCGGTGCCGTCTGCATTCACCTTGCGCGAGGGTAACGCCATGGCTCGCAACGTTGAAATCAAGGCACGGGTCGACAACCTGGCCGTGCTTGAACCCCTGGCCGCCGCGCTGTCGGGGCAGGAACCGGTGATTCTTGACCAGGACGACACCTTCTTCACGTGCACGCATGGGCGCCTGAAGCTGCGCGCCTTTGGCGACGGCACCGGCGAGCTCATTTTTTATCGTCGCTCGGACGAAGCCGGCCCCAAGGAGAGCTTCTACGCCATTTCACCGACCGATTCGCCCGACACCCTGCGCCAGACGCTGACGCTGGCCTACGGCGCAATCGGCCGCGTGAAAAAGCACCGCACCGTATTCATGGCCGGACGCACGCGCATCCATCTGGATCGGGTCGAGGGGCTGGGGGATTTTCTGGAACTGGAAGTGGTGCTGCGCGATGGCGAAAGCCTGGACGCCGGCAGCGAAGAAGCCCGCACGCTGATGGCGGGGCTGGGGGTCGCGCCCACGCAGTTGGTGGCGGGCGCTTATCTGGACTTGTTGGCGGCAACGCCGCGTCCGTGACCGGCGCGGCGCACAAGCCGGGGCGGTGATCCGCCCGGCGCGGCGCAGCGAGGCGCAAGCCGCCGTCAGGCCGGTTGCCAGCCCCGCACGAACACGTCCACGGGCTGGCGCTTGCCGCCGGCTTTTTGTAATTCCAGCAAGCGCAGCACGCCGTCGCCGGTGGCGATGTCGATGCCATCCGCCTCGGCGCGCAGCACGCTGCCGGGCTCGACCGCCGTGGCCGCCGACGCGTCTTCTAGCGCCTGCGCGCGCCAGACCTTGACGGGGTCGGGCAGGCCCGGCAGCCGGATGCTGGCGCCGGGCACGGGGTTGAACGCGCGCACGCGGCGCGCCAGCAATGCCGCGGGTTGCGTGCAGTCCAGCGCGGCTTCGGCTTTATCCAGCTTGGCGGCGTACGTCACGCCGGCCTCGGGTTGTTTGGTCGGCGTCAGGCCACCTTGTTCCAACGCGTTCAGCGCGTCCACAATCGCCTGCCCGCCCGCCAGCGCCAAGGCGTCGTGCAATTGCGCGGCGTTGGTCTCGGCCGAGATGGGCACCACGCGTTCCAGCAGCATGTCGCCCGTGTCCAGGCCCTGATCCATCTGCATGATGGTCACGCCCGTTTGGGCGTCGCCGGCTTCGATGGCGCGCTGGATGGGCGCTGCGCCGCGCCATCGGGGCAACAGGCTGGCGTGGATATTCAGGCAACCCAGGCGCGGCAAGTCCAGCACCCATTGCGGCAAAATCAACCCATACGCCGCCACCACCATGACGTCGGGCGCCACCTGTTCCAACAACGCGCGCGCGTCGGCGGCCTCGTCGGGATAGCGTCCGTCCAGCCTCAGGCTGCGCGGTTGGGCAACGGGTATGCCGGCGTCAAGCGCGGCCTGCTTGACCGGGCTGGGCGTCAGCTTCAAGCCGCGCCCGGCGGGCCGGTCAGGCTGGGTCATGACCAGGGCGATGTCGTGACCGGCGGCCCGCAAGGCGTCAAAGGCGATACGGGCAAATTCCGGCGTGCCGGCAAAAACTAGGCGCATGGGGTTCAGACCAAAAAGTCAAAAAAACGGGAATCAGTCGCGCAGCGCTTCGCGCTCGGCCTTCTTCAGCTTGGTCTTGATACGGTTCTGCTTCAAGTTGGACAGGTATTCGACGAAGACCTTGCCTTCCAGGTGGTCCAGCTCGTGCTGGACGCACACGGCCAGCAGGCCGTCGGCTTCGAATTCAAAGGGTTTGCCGTCGATGTCCAGCGCCTTGCACCGGATGCGCGAGGCGCGTTCGACTTCGTCGTAGATGCCGGGCACCGACAGACAGCCTTCTTCGTAGATTTTGTAGTCGTCGCTGCGCCAGGTGATCTCGGGGTTGATCAGCGCGAGCAGGTCGTTGCTGTCTTCGGACACGTCGATCACGACCACGCGTTCGTGCACGTCAACCTGGGTTGCGGCCAGGCCGACGCCCGGCGCGTCGTACATGGTTTCGGCCATGTCGCGTACCAGTTGACGGATGCGGTCGTCGACTTCGGCTACCGGCTTGGCTTTCTTGTGCAAGCGCGGGTCCGGATAGCGAAGGATAGGAAGTAAAGCCATTGAAAAGGGATCGCCAGTAATTGATGCGTAGGCAAGAGTTTAATTCATTAGAGTATTGATTTCTAATAGTTTTCGGCTAAATGGAGCATTACCAGAGCGCTGCGTCCCCGCTTCTTTGGCTGGCAGGCAAGCAGACAAGAGAGATCAAAACGCCACCCATGCATCGGCGCCTGTTGCGCCTTGCATGCGACACTTGCCACCCTTGACGCCATCGCGCCCGCCTCATGCCGCTTACGCATACGTCCGCCGAACTGTCCGCCTGGTTGCGGCTGTCCCTGGAACCCAACGTGGGTTCCGCTACCGCCTGTACGCTGCTGAGCGCGCTGGGCCTGCCCGAGCAGATCTACGCCCAGCGGGCGACTGCCCTCGCGCGCCACTTGCCCGATGCGCTGGCGCGCCAGCTGGCCGCCGCCATGCCGGCCGACATGGCGGCGCAGGTGAACGCCGCGCTGCAATGGGTGGATGCGCCCCACCGCCACATCGTGACGCTGGCGGACCCGACCTATCCCCAAAGCCTGCTGACCATCGCCGACCCGCCCATTCTGTTGTACGTGGTGGGCGATCCGGCCTATCTGCAAGGGCCATCGCTGGCCGTGGTGGGCGCGCGCAATGCCACGCCCGGCGGCCAGGAAACCGCGCGCGCGTTTGCCCGCCACCTGGCCGGCCACGGCTGGCGCGTCGTCAGCGGCCTGGCGCTGGGCATCGACGCGGCGGCGCACGAAGGCGCGCTGGACGCCGGCCCCGATGGCGCGGGCACCGTCGCCGTCATGGGCACCGGCATTGACCGCATCTACCCCGCCCGCCACCGCGACCTTGCCCACCGCATCGCCGGCAACGGCGCGCTGGTGTCTGAATTCCCCCTTGGCACGGGCGCCTTGCCGCCCCACTTCCCCAAACGCAACCGCATCGTGGCGGGCCTGGCTCGCGGCGTGCTGGTGGTGGAAGCGGCCAAGCAAAGCGGCTCGCTCATCACGGCGCGGCTGGCCGGCGAAAGCGGGCGCGAAGTGTTTGCCATCCCCGGCTCGATCCACTCGCCGTTGTCGCGCGGTTGCCATGCCTTGATTCGGCAGGGCGCAAAGCTGGTGGAAACCGCGGCTGACATTACCGATGAACTGGGCGGCGGGCCCACGCCCGCCAGTCGCCGCGCGCCGCCCCCGCCACCGTCATTGCCGGACCACCCCGTGCTGGATGCCATGGGTTACGACCCGCTGCACGTGGATGCCATCCAGACGCGATCAAACATCGCCATCGGCGACCTGCAGGCGCAGCTGGTTCAGCTGGAATTAGAGGGCCGGCTCGCCCGTCTGGATGACGGCCGCTACCAACGTTTGAAATAGGGTCATCCCATGGCCCGACACCCGGCCCCGCGCACAAGCCCGGCGCGCGGCGATGGCGCTAATATTGTCGATGGCGCCGCAGCGTTGCGCGACGCGTCACCCAAATCGAACCAGGAAGAGACATGGCTTTGCCCTCCCGCGTGAAGATCGTCGAAGTGTCGCCCCGCGACGGTCTGCAAAATGAAAAGGAATTCGTGCCGACCGACATCAAGGTCGAGCTGGTCAACCGCCTGTCCGCCGCGGGCTTCCCCAATGTGGAAGCCGCGTCGTTCGTGTCGCCCAAGTGGGTGCCGCAGATGGCCGACGGCGCGGACGTCATGGCGCGCATCGAACGCCGCCCGGGCACGATCTATTCCGTGCTGACGCCGAACATGAAGGGCTTTGAAGGCGCGCTGGCCGCCGGCGCGGATGAGATCGTCATCTTCGGCGCCGCCAGCGAAGCGTTTTCGCAAAAGAACATCAACTGCTCCATCGCGGAATCCATCGCCCGCTTCGAACCCGTGGTGCAAGCCGCGCGCGACGCCGGCATCCGCGTGCGCGGCAGCATCAGCTGCGCGCTGGGCTGTCCGTATCAAGGCGAGGTTCCGATTGCGTCGGTGGTGGACGTGGCGCAGCGCTACCTGGCAATGCAGGTGGATGAAATCGACGTGGCCGACACCATTGGCGTAGGCACGCCGCAGCGGGTGCGCGACGTGATGACGGCCGTCACCCGCGTGGTCGATCCGGCGCGCGTGTCCGGCCATTTCCATGACACCTACGGCCAGGCGCTGGCCAACATCCTGGCCGCGTTGGAAACCGGCATCTCGATCTTCCATACGTCGGTTGCCGGCCTGGGCGGCTGCCCCTACGCCAAGGGCGCCACGGGCAACGTCGCCACCGAAGACGTGCTGTACATGCTGCGCGGGCTGGACATCGACACGGGCGTGGACTTCGACGCCGTGGTCGATATCGGCCAGTGGATGTCGGCCAACCTGAACCGCAAGGGTTCCAGCCGCGCGGGCAATGCCATCGCGGCCAAACGGGCGGCATGACCTCGCCTGGCCCCGCCCCGACTCTTGAAGATCGCGCGGCCCTGCTGCGCGAGATCGGCCCGTTGCCGTTGTCGGGTCAGGCCTGGCCCGACTGGGTCCGCATTCTGGCCTGGGTGATCCTGGCGGTGCTGGGCGTGCAGGTGGTCACCACCGCGATTCGCGCGCCCGCGCAGCCGTTCGACACGGTGCTGGCGGTGGTCGTGGTGCTGTGCTTTGTGGGGCTGCTGTTCGTGTCCTGGCACATGCAGACGTCGATCACCACGATCGACGATCGTGGCCTGCGCCAATCCTGGTTCACGCGTCGCGAAGTGGCATGGGAAGACGTGCGCTATGCACGCTTTGTGCCCATGCTGTTTTCCAAGCGCCTGGTGATATTCACGCACCGAGGCAAACCCGTCATCATCCAGGGCGGCACGCGCGAACTGCGCGCGGCCTTTGTGAAGATCGCGCAGCTGTATCGGCGCGGATGACGGGCTGGGAAGGCAGGGTGCGGCGTTGCCGCAACCCTGTAACCCGGCCGATCAGCGGATCGGCAGCGCGTACATCAAGCCGCCTTGCGTCCATTGCGCATTCAGGCCGCGCTTGATCTTCAGCGGGCTGCCTTCGCCCACGTTCCGTTCAAAGCTCTCGCCATAATTGCCCACCTGCTTGACGATGTTGTAGGCCCATTTTTCGTCCAGGCCCAGGTTCGCGCCGCTGCCGGGCGTGACACCCAGAATGCGCTTGATGTTCGGGTTGGCGCTTTTTAGCTGCTCGTCCACGTTCTTGGACGTGACGCCGTATTCCTCGGCTTCGATCATTGCCGACAGCGACCAGCGCACGATGTTCAGCCACGTATCGTCACCCTGGCGCACGAATGGGCCCAGCGGTTCCTTGGAAATGATCTCGGGCAGCACGACGTAGTCGTCCGGATTTTGCAGCTTGGAGATACGGATCGACGCCAGGCCCGACGCGTCCGTCGAGAACACGTCGCAACGACCCGCCGCGAAGGCGTTGACCACTTCGTTGAACGTTTCGATCACCACCGGCTTGTACGTGACGTTGTTGGCGCGCGCCCAGTCGGCCAACGTGTTCTCGTTGGACGTGCCCGTTTGCAGGCAGATGGTTGCGCCGTTGATGTCCTTGGCGCTTTTCACGCCCAGCGACTTGGGCACCAGAAAGCCCTGGCCGTCGTAGAAATTGATGCCGGCGTGGATGATGCCCAGTGCCGTGTCGCGCTGCTGCGTGACGGTGGTGTTGCGGGTCAACACGTCCACTTCGCCGGACTGCAACGCGGTGAAGCGCTGCTGCGAATTCAGCGGCACCACCTTGATCTTGTTGGCATCGCCAAAAACCGCTGCGGCGATGGCGCGGCAAAGGTCCACGTCCAGCCCTTGCCACTTGCCTTGCGCGTCGGGCGCTGAAAAGCCGGCAAAGCCCGTGGTCGTGCCGCAAGCCACGGCGCCGCGCTGGCGCACGACGTCTACCGTTGCCGCTTGCGCGCCCTGCGCCGCCGCTACCAATAGCGCCGCGCCCACCAACCCTTTTGCAATGTTCATGACCTGGATTCCTGTTGTACCGGGCGCGCGGACGCGCCGAGGCAAGAAGCTTATAGACATGAAGCGCCCGCGCCAAATAACAAGCGCTTATTTAGGTATGCGCAGCGCCGCCCGCTGGTGGGGTTGCGCCGCGCCGCCCGGTTACCGGGTGCCCTACGCCGCCAACGAAATCGACACCGGCTCGTTCGCTTCGCACGCGTCCAGCGCGCGACCCAGGCGCACCATGCCCTGGGCAATTTGCGCTTCGTTCATGGTGGCAAACGACATGCGCATGGCAAACAGGTCGGCCTGTTCGACATTGGCGTAGAACGCCTTGCCGGGTACATAAACCACTTCGTGTTCAATCGCATACGGCAACAGGCGCGTGGCGTCCACATCGCCCGTCAGCCGCGCCCAGAAGAACATGCCGCCTTCGGGCTTGCTGAAGCTGACGCGGCCGTCCAGTTCGCGCGCCAACGCCTGGGCCATCGCGTCGCAGCGCAGGCCATAGGCGGCGCGAATGCGCGGCACGTGTTCGTCGTAGCGGCCGTTGGCCAGGTACTGCGCCACCACTTCCTGGATCCACGCCGACGAGGCCATATCGTCGGCCGCCTTGGCGCTGACGCAGCGGCGGCGGATTTCCGGCGGGGCGATCAGCCAGCCGATGCGCAGCGCGGGCGCCATGGTCTTGGACATGCTGGCCAGGTACACCGCCCAGTGGCGGGCTTCGCCTTCCGCCAGGGCCGCGATGGGCGGCACGGCTTCGCCGGCAAAGCGCAGTTCGCTGTACGGGTCGTCTTCAACGATCAGGAAGCGATGCTTGACCGCCAGTTCCAGCAAGCGCAGACGGCGCTGGCGCGAGATGGTGGCGCCGCAAGGGTTCGAGAACGAGGCCACGACGCAGACCATCTTCGGCTTGACCCGCGCGGCCAGTTCGTCCAACGCGTCCACGTCGATGCCGTCCGGGCCGGATGCCACGGTGTGCACGGTGGCGCCCGTGTAGCGCAACGCCTGCACGGAATTAGGGAACGCGGGCGATTCAATGATGGCGTGGTCGCCGGGTTGCAGCATCACGCGCGTCAGCAGCGCCAGCGCCTGCTGCGACCCGCCCGTCACAACCAGCTCGGTGTCGGCATTGCAGTGCAGGCCGCGTGCGGCGGACAGGCGCGCCAGCTCGTTACGCAGGCTGGCTTGGCCATCGATGTTGGAATATTGCAGGCAGGCGCCCAGCCGCGACATGACCTGGGTGGACGCCACCGACAAGCCTTCGACGTCAAACAGCTCCTGAGCGGGGTAGCCGCCGGCCAGCGAAATGGTGCCGGGACGCAACGCGTAGGGCATCAAGGACCGGATGGGGGAAGCGGGGGGATTCAGGAAAGGCGTGGCAAAGGCGTATTCTGGCGCAGCGCTGGACATGGCGGGAGACTGGGGAAGGTGGGAAACCGTGTCGCCCGCTGGGGCGGCGTCGGAGGGCATAGAACATTGAAATATAAACAAATCTCCGCAAATTCTAAGCCTGCGTATTACGCAGGGTCAACGACTGGCGCGCATCGTGTGGCGAAACGAGCGCGCGCAGTCCTACACTATGGGACATCCTGTTCCTGCAAGAGAGCTGCATGACCGTCGAAGACACCATGGCCGGGCGCATTGCCCACATCCACCAACGCATCTCCGACGCCTGCGCGCGGGCCGGGCGCAGCCCGGACAGCGTGGTGCTGCTGCCCGTCAGCAAGACCTTCGAGGTGGACGCGATCCGCGAAGCCATGGCGCTGGGCATGACGCGTTTTGGCGAGAACAAAACGCAGGAAATCCGACAGAAGGCGGCAGCGCTGGCCGGCCAGGGCCTGCAATGGGTGCTGATTGGCCATTTGCAGACGAACAAGGCCAAGGACGCCGCGCGCGACGCCACCGAAGTGCAATCGCTGGACCGCGTCGACCTGGCCGAAGCCTTGCATCGCCGCCTGCTGACCGAAGGCCGCACGCTGGACGTGCTGATCCAGGTGAAAACGTCTTCCGAGCCCAGCAAGTTCGGCATGGCGCCTCAAGACGTGTCGGCGTTCCTGCGGCGCATCGCGGCGGAATTTCCTACGTTGCATGTCAAGGGACTGATGACGCTGGCCGTCAACTCGCCCGATCCGGAACCAGTGCGGGCCTGCTTTCGCGCCCTGCGCACGCTGCGCGACAGCCTGCGCGCCGAAAACATCGAGGGCGTGTCGCTGGACCGCCTGTCGATGGGCATGAGTGGCGATTTCGAATTGGCTATCGAGGAAGGCTCGACCGAAGTGCGCATCGGCACGGCGATATTCGGCGCCCGTACCTACCCCGACCCACAGTAACGGGCCACGTGATGCGGGAGAACGGGGGGCCGGACGGCCCCCTTTTCGCGTCGAACGCGAGCATAATAGCGGCGCAAAAAATAGCGACGCGAACCGACGGCGCAGAACACGACCGCCCGCGTCGCGCTCAAACTTTGATCCCGCACGAGGAGACACCCCATGCAACATTCCGCACGGCGCCTGTTGGCGCTGGCCACCCTGTCGTTGGCCGCCGCCACGGCATCCGCCCAATCGTGGCCCACGCAACCCGTCCGCTGGATCGTGCCGTACCCAGCCGGCGGCGGCACCGATGTGGTGGCGCGTACGGTCGCCAGCAGCCTGGAAAAATCGTTGGGCCAGACCATCGTGGTGGAAAACCGCCCCGGCGCGGCCACCATCATCGGCGCCACCGCCATCGCCCAGGCCGACCCCACCGGCTACATGGTGGGCACGGCGGACTCGGGCACCCTGGCGTTCAACTCGTCGCTGTACGCCAAGTTGTCCTACGACCCGGCCAAGTTCACCTACATCGGCGGCATTGCCAAGTTTCCGCTGCTGCTGGCCGTGAACGTGAATTCGCCGTACAAGTCGGTGCAGGACGTGCTGGATGCCGCCAAGAAAGAGCCGGGTAAGCTGACCGCCGCATCGGCCGGCGCGGGTTCGCCGCACCATCTGGCGCTTGAACTGTTCAAGCAGCGCACCGGCGCCAACCTGCTGCACGTGCCCTACAAGGGCGCGGCCCCCGCCATTCAGGACCTGCTGGGCGGACAGGTGGACGTGATGTTCATCGACCTGGCCTCGGGCCTGCCCAACGTCAAGGCCGGCAAGCTGCGCGTGCTGGCCGCCGCCACGCCGGAACGCGTGTCGGTCTTGCCCGACACGCCGACCATGGCGGAACAGGGCGTGGCCAACTTCACGGCCTACGCCTGGCAAGGCCTGGTAGGCCCGGCCGGCGTGCCGGAAGCGGTGGTGAAAAAGCTGTCGGCCGATCTGGACGCCACGCTGAAAAGCGCCGCCGTGTCGCAAAAGATGCTGGACATGGGCGTGATCCCGATGCCGATGTCCGCGCAGGACTTCAAGGCCTATGCCGAACAAGAGCGCAGCGCCTGGGCCGACGTGATCAAGAAGGCCAATATCAAGCTGGAGTAATCCGCAATCCGTGATCTGCGATCCGTGATGCGTGGATTCGTGGATTCGGCAAGGCAATAAAAAACCCGCGTTCAGCGATGAACGCGGGTTTTTTCATGGGGCCAGGCGCTGGCCGCCTTACACCAGCACGCGCTCGATGCCGCCGGCGTTGGCGCGTTTCACGTAGTCTTCCATCCAGCCTTCGCCCAGGATGTGGCGGGCCATTTCGACAACGATGTAGTCGGCTTCCATCTTGACGTCGCCTTCATAGCGCGACAAGCCTTGCAAGCACGACGGGCAGGACGTCAGCACCTTCACGTCGCCCGCGAAGCCGTCACCACGCAGCGCGGCGTCGCCCTTGAGCAGCTCTTCCTGTTTGCGGAAGCGCACCTGCGTGGAAATGTCGGGCCGGCTGACCGCCAACGTGCCCGACTCCCCGCAGCAGCGGTCGCTCTTGATGGCGTCGTCGCCGACCAGGGCGCGAACCGTCTTCATCGGCTCTTGCAGCTTCATCGGGGTGTGGCAGGGGTCGTGATACATGTAGCGCACGCCCTTGGCGCCTTCCAGCTTGATGCCCTTTTCCAGCAGGTACTCGTGGATGTCGATCAGGCGGCAACCCGGGAAGATCTTGTCGAATTCATAGCCCGACAGCTGGTCGTAGCAGGTGCCGCAGCTGACCACCACGGTCTTGATGTCCAGGTAGTTCAGCGTGTTGGCGACCCGGTGGAACAGCACCCGGTTGTCGGTAATGATCTGCTCGGCCTTGTCGGTCATGCCGTTGCCGCGCTGGGGGTAGCCGCAGCACAGGTAGCCCGGCGGCAAGACGGTCTGCACGCCGGCGTGCCACAGCATGGCTTGCGTGGCCAGCCCCACTTGCGAGAACAGGCGTTCGGAACCGCAGCCGGGGAAATAGAACACGGCTTCGGTGTCGGCGGTCGTGGCCTTGGGGTCACGAATGATCGGCACGTAGTTGGCGTCTTCAATGTCCAGCAGCTTGCGCGCCGCCTGCTTGGGCAACCCGCCGGGCATCTTCTTGTTCACGAAGTGAATGACCTGCTCGCGCAGCGGCGGCTTGCCCACGGTGGCCGGCGGCTTGGCCGTCTGCTTTTTCACCAGGCCGGAGAACAGGTCGTGCGCCGCGCGCTGCACCTTGTAGCCCACGCCCACCATCGCCTTGCGCGTGGCGTTGATGGTGGCCGGGTCCTTGGCGTTCAGGAAGAACATGGCGCTGGCCGTGCCCGGGTTGAACGACTTGCGGCCCATGCGGCGCAGCACGGCGCGCATGTTCATCGACACGTCGCCAAAGTCGATATCGACCGGACAGGGGTTGTAGCACTTGTGGCAGACCGTGCAGTGGTCGGCCACGTCTTCGAATTCTTCCCAGTGCTTCAGGCTGACGCCGCGTCGAGTCTGCTCTTCGTACAGGAAGGCTTCCACCAGCAAGGAGGTGGCTAGGATCTTGTTGCGGGGCGAATACAGCAGGTTGGCGCGCGGCACGTGGGTGGCGCACACCGGCTTGCACTTGCCGCAACGCAGGCAGTCCTTGATGGATTCCGAGATGGCGCCGATGTCGCTTTGCTGCATGATCAGCGACTCGTGGCCCATCAGGTTGAAGCTGGGCGTCCAGGCGTGGCGCAGGTCGGCGCCCGGCATCAGCTTGCCGGCGTTGAAGTGGCCGTTGGGGTCGACGCGACGCTTGTAGTCCTGGAACGGCGCCAGTTCGGCTTCGGTCAGGAATTCGTACTTGGTCAGGCCGATGCCGTGTTCGCCCGAGATCACACCGTCCAGGTCGCGGGCGATCTGCATGATGCGGTCGACGGCCTGATGGGCCTCGCGCAGCATTTCGTAGTCGTCCGAGTTGACCGGGATGTTGGTGTGCACGTTGCCGTCGCCGGCGTGCATGTGCAGCGCAACGAACACGCGGCTTTTCAACACGCGGCCGTGGATGGCGATGAGTTCGTCGACGATCTTCTTGTACGACGCGCCCGAGAACGTGCGTTGCAGGCCGGCCAGCACTTCGGTCTTCCAGGACACGCGGATGGTGCGGTCCTGCACCACGTCGAACACGCGCGCGGTGGGCTGCGCGGCCAGGCGGTCGGTCAGCGTGGCTTGGACGTCGCCCAGGCCCAGTGCTTGCAGTTCGGGCAGCGCCTGCGCCAGCGGCAGGTCCAGGTTGTCCAGCAGCCATTGCCAGCGCTGGCGCACGCTGCCCAGCAGCTCAAGGGCCTGGCGCGTGCGGTCCGCCAGCACTTCGGCGCGGGTGCTTTCGATATCGGCGTCGTCGGCCTTGCCCACCGGCAGCGGCGTGCACAGGTAGGCATCCAGCGCGCCCAGCAGCTTGAGCTTGTTGCTGGTCGATAGTTCGATGTTGATGCGTTCGATGTGATCCGTGTATTCGCCCATGCGGGGCAGCGGGATCACCACGTCTTCGTTGATCTTGAAGGCGTTGGTGTGGCGCGCAATCGCGGCGGTGCGCGAGCGGTCCAGCCAGAACTTCTTGCGCGCCTCGGGGCTGACGGCCACGAAGCCTTCGCCATGGCGCGTGTTGGCCAGGCGCACGACTTCGCTGGCGGCAGCCGCCACGGCGTCGTCATCGTCGCCAACGATGTCACCGATCAGCACCATCTTGGGCAGCACGCCGCGCTTGCTCTTGGTGGCGTAGCCGACCGCGCGCAGATAGCGCTCGTCCAGGTGTTCCAGGCCGGCCAGGATGGCGCCGCGCGCCTTGCCTTCGCCGTCCAGATAGCCCTTGACCTCGACAATCGACGGGATGGCGTCGCGCGCCTGCCCGAAGAATTCCATACAGACCGTGCGCGTGTGGCGCGGCATGCGGTGCAGCACCCAGCGCGCCGACGTGATCAGGCCGTCGCAGCCTTCTTTCTGAATGCCGGGCAAGCCAGCCAGGAACTTGTCGGTAACGTCCTTGCCCAGGCCTTCCTTGCGGAACACCCGGCCCTTGATTTCAAGCAGCTCGGTTCTCAGCAGGCGCTCGCCGGGCTTGCCCTTGCCGTCGAACCACTTGAGTTCGAAGCGCGCCGTTTCCACGTCATGGATCTTGCCCATGTTGTGTTCCAGGCGGGTGACTTCCAGCCAGTTACCGTCCGGGTCCACCATGCGCCACCAGGCCAGGTTGTCTAGCGCGGTGCCCCACAGCACGGCCTTCTTGCCGCCCGCGTTCATGGCGATGTTGCCGCCCACGCACGAGGCTTCGGCCGAAGTCGGGTCCACGGCGAACACGAAACCGGCGGCCTCGGCCGCTTCGGAAACGCGCTTGGTGACGACGCCGGCGCCAGCATGGATGACGGCCACGGGCTCGGTCAGGCCCGGCAAGATACAGGACTCGACCTTGCCCAGCTTGTCGAATTTCTCGGTGTTGATGACGGCCGACTTCCAGGTCAGCGGGATGGCGCCGCCCGTGTAGCCGGTGCCGCCGCCGCGCGGCACGATGGTCAGGCCCAGTTCGATACAGGCAGTGACCAGCGCGGCGATTTCGTCTTCGGAATCGGGGGTCAGCACCACGAACGGGTATTCCACACGCCAGTCGGTGGCGTCCGTCACGTGGGATACGCGCGACAGGCCGTCGAACTTGATGTTGTCGCGCGCGGTGATGCGGCCCAGCACCTTCTGCGCCTGCTTGCGCATCATGGTGGTCTGGTCGAATTCGCCTTCGAAGGCGGCAATGGCGGAACGGGCGCGGGCCAGCAGGCCGACGACCTTTTCATCGCGATGCGGGTCGTGGCCTTCTTCCGTGGGCGAGCCCGGCTCGCGGCGGCGATCGATTTCACTCAGGCGGTGATGCAGCGCGTCGATGAGCTGCTTGCGGCGCTTGGGGTTGTCCAGCAGGTCATCCTGCAAGTACGGGTTGCGGCGCACCACCCAGATATCGCCCAGCACTTCGTACAGCATCCGCGCAGAGCGGCCGGTGCGGCGTTCGCCGCGCAGGTCGGACAGCAGGCTCCAGGCGTCATCGCCCAACAGCCGGCCGACAATCTCGCGGTCGGAAAACGACGTGTAGTTGTAGGGGATTTCGCGCAATCGCGCGGGAGCGGCGGGCGGCATCGCCCCGTTCAAGATGTGGCTAGCGAGTGGGGCGTTCATGGCGGCAAGAGGGGCCCATAAAAAATTATTTTATGCCATTGGCCGGACTTGACCCCTAATACCCTTAGGAAGCCGGCCAATGGCGCGGGGAAAACGATATCTACCGTCCCCGATTAAATTGAAAGTCGGTGCTTAGATCTGGCCTGGGAAGAACCACAGCAGGCTGGCCGTCATGGCCAGGTAGCGCAGGAATTTGCCGATGGCCATATAGAGCACGCACGGCCAGAACGACAAGCGCAACCAGCCGGCCACGGCGCACAGCGGATCGCCCACGGCGGGCAGCCACGACAAGAGCAGCGCGGGAGGACCCATGCGGTGCAGCCAGTCATGCGCGCGCTCGTTCCAGCGGCCGCGCATGCGCCCGCCCTCGGTGGCGTCCGGATGCGGGTGCGGGTGCTTTTCCTTCCACCGTTGCACGGCTTTTTCGGCGCCCACGCCCATCCAGTAGCTGATCGCCCCACCCACGGTGTTGCCGGCCGTGGCCACCAGGATGGCGGGCCAGAACATGTCGGGCGCCAACTTGATGAAGCCGAACACCGCCGGCTCGGAGCCCAGCGGCAGCAAGGTGGCGGATATCAGCGACACCGTGAAGATGGCGGACAGGCCCACCGAGGGCAGCGCCAACATTCCCAGCAACCAGTGAACAGCGGATAAGAGGCTTTCTTCCATGAGGAGCGAGTGTAGCCGCGCGCAGGGAAATGACGATCAGGAATCGAACCGGCCCGCGCGTCCACGTCGCGGCATCGCAACCAGAAACCTGTCGGGCGACGCGGCTTTCCCTGCAATAATCTCGCCCAATCCTCACTTTTGCTTCTGTGCGCGGCCCATGTCCACTGATTATCTGAAACGCATCCTGACTTCGAAGGTTTACGACGTGGCGGTGGAATCGCCGCTGGAGGTGGCGCCCCAGCTGTCCGCGCGCATGTCGAACACGGTGCTGCTCAAGCGTGAAGACACCCAGGCTGTGTTCAGCTTCAAGCTGCGCGGCGCCTATAACAAGATGGCCAACCTGCCGGCCGCCGCGCTGAACCGCGGCGTGATCGCAGCGTCGGCCGGCAACCATGCCCAGGGCGTGGCGCTGGCGGCCAGCCGGCTGGGCTGCCGCGCGGTCATCGTCATGCCCACGACCAGCCCCCAAGTGAAGGTGGACGCGGTGCGCCGCCTGGGTGGCGAAGTGGTGCTGGCCGGTGAAAGCTTCACCGATGCCTTCGCACACGCGCAAACCCTTGAGAAGAAAGAAAAGCTGACCTTCGTCCACCCCTTTGACGACCCCGACGTGATCGCGGGCCAGGGCACGGTGGGCATGGAAATTCTGCGCCAGCACCCCGGCCCCATCGACGCCATCTTCGTGGCCATCGGCGGCGGCGGATTGATCTCGGGCGTGGCGGCCTATATCAAGCAGTTGCGCCCCGAAATCAAGATCATCGGGGTGCAGACCGAAGACTCCGACGCCATGCTGCGCAGCGTGCGCGCCGGCCGCCGCGTGCAGCTCAATGACGTCGGGCTGTTCTCGGACGGCACCGCCGTCAAGATGGTGGGCGCCGAAACCTTCAAGCTGACGCGTCAATACGTGGACGACTTTGTCGTGGTCAACACGGATTCGATCTGCGCCGCGATCAAGGACGTCTTTCAGGACACGCGCAGCGTGTTGGAACCGGCGGGCGCCATGGCCGTGGCCGGCGCCAAGCAATACGCCGCCGAACACCACCTGAAGGGCAAGACGCTGGTAGCGATCGCCTGCGGCGCCAACATGAACTTCGACCGCCTGCGCTTTGTGGCTGAACGCGCCGAAGTCGGCGAAATGCGCGAAGCCGTCTTCGCCGTAACCATGCCCGAGCAACGCGGCAGCTTCCGCCGCTTCTGTGAACTGGTGGGCGAACGCAGCGTGACCGAGTTCAACTACCGGATTTCCGATGCGGACCGCGCGCATGTGTTCGTGGGCATCCAGGTGTCCTCGGCCGCCGAGCCCGACAAGATCGCCGCCAATTTCCGCCGCCACGGCTTTGACACGCTGGACCTGACGCACGACGAAATGGCCAAGACGCACTTGCGCCACATGGTGGGCGGCCGGTCGGCGCTGGCGCGCAACGAACTGCTGTACCGCTTTGAATTCCCCGAGCGCCCGGGCGCGCTGATGCGTTTTTTGAACGCGATGAATCCGGACTGGAACATCAGCCTGTTCCACTATCGCAACCAGGGCGCCGACTATGGCCGCATCCTGATCGGCATCCAGGTGCCGCCCGCCGACAAGAAACAGTTCCGCGCTTTTGTGGCCGAACTGGGCTATCCCCACTGGAACGAGACCGAGAACCCGGCCTACAAGCTGTTCCTGTAGACGACGCGCTACCCCGCAACACGCTGCCCACAATGCGAGAGGGCCTCCATCTGGAGGCCCTTCCCTTCTGTCCGTCAAAGACGCCCGGCCGAACCCCAAGGGGGGCTCGCTGTCACTCGGCGGCCTACGGAGATAAGCCGCGCATTCAGCAGGGTTCAGCCAGGCGTCCCGCCGATTAGAAGCGGTGGCGCAAGCCCACGGCGACGGCGGTGTCGCGTGCGTCGTGCTGGAACGCGTAGTTGTCGCCGTAGGAGGCGTACGCGTACAGGTTGGTGCGCTTGGTGAAGTCGTAGGTGTAGCCCAGGCTGTACACGTTGAACGTGGCGTCATCGCCCGTCAGCTTGTCGTTGCCGGGGGTGGCGCGCTGCCACGAACCGAAGATGGCGTGACGGCCCAACGGCACGGTGGCGCCGATCATGTACGAGTTGGCGCGAAAGCCATCGGCCAGCTTGAACGAACCCAGGTTGTTCATGCCTTCCGGCGTGGTGCCCATGTTCTGGCCCACGAACCAGCCGTCGCGCGTCTGGCCAAATGCGGCAGCCAGCTTCACGACTTCAAAGTCGTACGAACCACCCACGATGTATTCCTGGATGCGCGCGGCGCTCTTGCCGCCAACGCGATCGTTGGTCGGGTCGAAGCGGTCGTATGCGGCGGCCAGGTTCAGCGGGCCATTCACGTACTGCGCGCCAACGGTCAGCACGCGGTTGTTGTTGCCCGTGGCAAAGCCGGTCTGCGTGGTGTCGCTGACGGTGTCATCCGCGCTGAACGAATAGCCGACGCCGGCCTTGAAGCCGCCCAGGCTGGGCGTTTGATACAGCACCATGTTGTCCAGGCGCATCGTGTTGGCGCTGCCGAACGTCGTACCCATGTTGGCGGTGTTGTAGCTGATCGAGAACGGGTCGATGGAGCCAAAGTACTTCGAGGCCAGGTTCGTTTGACGACCGAATTCCAGGCGACCCCAGGAATCGCTGTCCAGGCCCACCGTGGCTTGACGACCGAACAGGCGGCCGTTCTGGGCCGACTTGCCGTTCATCGGGCCAAAGCCGCCTTCCAAAGTGAACACGGCGCGCAGGCCGTCGCCCAGGTCTTCCGTGCCGCGCAGGCCGAAGCGCGAGCCACTGCTCACGCCCTGCACGCCGCCGATACGGCTTTGCTTCACACCGTTGAACTTCACTTGTTCGTAGCCGATACCGGCGTCGATCAAGCCGTACAGCGTCACGGAGTCGGCGGCTTGCGCGGCACTGGCAAAGCCTGCCAGCAACGCGACGGCCAATAGCGTCTTCTTCATAACAGTTACCCCAAAATGGCGAGATGAAAAGGCATGCGCAACGGCCACGCCCAAACGGCGGGCCTGCTGCGTGCCGCTGCGATTCGCAAGCGGCGTCTGCACTGACGCTAGTGTCCGGCGTGCTGCAACGCGAAGTAACACGGATTTCGACGAACTACTTTCCATGGTTGGGATAATGCGGCCGCGACGGCGGTGCAGCGCAGTGCGGCGGTGCGCTTAAGGCCTTGAAAATAAATGCGAATGTTTGCTCGCCATTGAGTGGCGCGCCGCGCATCGATGTTCAATGCGCCAGAATTTCCCGACAGCACTTGTTGTGCGCACCGACCAGTTATGCGGCAAAAACGCCACACTGGACGGGGCTTTGGACGTGCCGACACGAATGACCGGCGAATAAAAAACCCCTTGGCGTCTCAAGGGGTTTTTTCGTGACCAGCGGGTACGGGTGGTGCAACAAATCGATCGGCGGGCTTACTTGCCCTTGGGCGGGTAGTCCAATTCGCCAAAGGTGTATTCGCCGCGCGCCTTGGCTTCGGCCAGTTCCTGGCGGACCTGCTCGCGCGTCTTGCCACCGGATTGCGACACGGTGGCGCGGGGCGGGTAGTCCAGTTCAGCGGTGGTGACTTGGCCGGCGGCCTTGGCGCTTTGCAGTTCTTGCTGAACCTGCTCGCGCGTCAGACCGGTTTGCTGCACCGTGGCGGGCGGGTAGTCCAGTTCACCAAACGTGACCTGGCCGGCGGCCTTGGCGGCTTGCAGTTCTTGTTGGACCTGTTCACGCGTCTTGCCATCGGCGTGGGCGGCGGTCATGCCAACCAGGGTTGCGGTAACCATGAGTGCGGTTGCTAGGGCTTTCATTGTGATGACTCCATCCTAAACCTTGCACAGCGTCCGGCGCCAGAATGGCAGCCGCGATGTGACTGTTTGATTGCTGGGACGAAGTATCTGGAAAATCCGGCTTAGTAAAAACCCTTAATTTGGTGAACATATTTGCACGGATGGGACAATCGCCTGATGCACTGGGCGGCAGCGGTGCAATATTTGAGCAATCGTGCCCGCAGTCTTGGGACGTCACAGCGGCGCAGGGCGTGGCAAGCCTTGCGGTCGTTCAGCTTGCCGCAAGCCGGCGGGGCAAAACCGGACAGCACGAACCAGGAAGCCGATATTCAGCGCAAGGAAATAGACATTTCAGCTGGCGGGACAATAAATCCATTTATCATACAAACCTGCCAGAAATGGAATTTACAGAGTCGAGGACCCCATGGATATCCAGCTTAACGACATCGCGCTTTTTGTCGAAGTCGCCAAGCGCAAGAACTTCAGCCACGCCGCCGAAGCCTTGAATATTCCAACGTCCACGCTGTCGCGCCGTGTCAGCGAACTGGAACGCAGCGTGGGGATGCGGTTGCTGAACCGCAGCACGCGCAAGATCGACCTGACCGAAGCCGGCGCGATCTATTTCGAACGCTGCCGCCATATTGTTGAAGAAGCACGCATTGCGCACGACCAGTTGCTGGACATGGCGGTGCAGCCCAAGGGGCGGTTGCGTATCTCGCTGCCAACCAGCCTGGCTCAGCTGTTCCTGCCGGCCGTCATCAGCGAATTTCGCGAGCAGCATCCCGATATCGAATGCGATTTCGATCTGAGCATGCGTCCGATCGACCCGATCAGCAATCCGTTCGACCTGATCCTGCGCTTTGGGCAGCAACCCGATTCCAGCCTGATTTCGCGCAAGATCGTGCTGATGGCGCACCAGTTGTACGCGTCGCCGGATTATCTGGCGCGCTATGGCGAACCGCGCGTGCCGGGTGACCTGACGCACCACGAATGCCTGCGCCCCACCATGCGCGAGGAATCGTCGTTCTGGATGCTGCATTCGGGAGACAAAGTGGAACGCGTGCAGGTATCGGGCAGGCTGTCAGCCAACAACGTCGGCATGTTGGGGCGGCTGGCCAGCCAGGGGCTGGGCATTACGCCGCTGCTGGTGTTCGACGCGATGGAACGCGCCATCAAGCAGTCTGGGCTGGTGCGGGTGCTGCCCGACTGGAGCCTCACGCCGCTGCCGTTGTTTGCGCTGCTGCCCTCGCGCATGTTGCCCGCCAAGACCAAGGCGTTTCTGGATTTCATCCAGCCCAGGCTGTCGGATTCCTAAGCGCGAGCGGCGGTTACGGCGTGGCCGCGCCGTACTGACAGACGGTGAAAAGCGGCGTGCCGGTTTCGGCCACTTTGGTCGAGCCGCCCAGATCGGGCAGGTCGATAATCGCGGCGGCCTCGACCACGTTGGCGCCCAGTCGCTGCAACAGCTTGATGGCCGCCAGCATGGTGCCGCCCGTGGCGATCAGGTCGTCGACCAGCAGCACGCGCTGGCCGGTGCGCACGGAGTCCGTGTGCATCTCGACGGCGGCATTGCCATATTCCAGCGAATATTCCTCGGCCACGGTGCGGAAAGGCAGCTTGCCCTTTTTGCGCACGGGCACAAAGCCCAGGTTCAGCTCGTAGGCCAGCACGCTGCCCACGATGAAGCCGCGCGCGTCGATGCCGGCCACCAGGTCAAGGCGTTGGCGCATATAGCGGTAGACGAACAGATCGATCAAAACCCGGAACGCCCGCGGGTCCTGCAGGACGGGCGTGATGTCGCGGAAGATGACACCAGGTTGGGGCCAGTCCGGAACGCTGCGGATGGTGCGCCGGATGGTCTCGGCGTTGTCGGTCTGCATGAAAGGCGGGCCTGAAGAATTGAAGCAAGGCGAACTATAACCCTGCCACCGCGCTTAAGCCAGGAATGCCGGCAGCGATGACAGGTCATGTAATTGACCATTGCACAATTGCAGGCTGCGGTGCACGGCGCCGGGGGGTAGCGCGGCGTGCGTCACCAGCACCACCGACCGGCCGGTCACCGCGCGTTCCAGGTCGTTGAAGAAGCTGGCCTGGGCGGCGGCGTCCAGCCCGGCGGTGGGTTCGTCCAGCACGATAAGGGCCGCCGGCGACAACAAGGCGCGCGCCAGACACAGGCGGCGCGCCTGCCCGGCCGACAACTGCGACCCCGTTTCGCCAACCCAGGTGTCCAGCCCTTCCGGCAGCGCGCGCACAAAGTCGCCCAGGCGGGCGGCATCCAGCGCGCGCCACAACGCCGCGTCATCGGCGTCGGCGTCGCCGATCAACAGATTGGTGCGCAGCGTGCCCAGGAATACGGGGGCATCTTGCGACAACAAGGCAATCCGGCGGTGCCAATCCCGCTGCGTGCACGCGCGGGCGTCGACGCCGCCAAAGCGCACCTGCCCGGCTTGCGGATCTTCCAGCCGCAGGATCAGGTGCAACAGCGTGGACTTGCCCGCGCCGCTGGCGCCCAGAATGGCCACGCGTTCACCCGGGTCGACATGCAACTGGATGCCGTCCAGCACGGTGGGACTGGGGTCCGCCGACCGCGCCGGGTAGCGAAACGTCACCCCGTCCAGCTCCAGCGCGCCGCTTTGGGGCAAGCCGCGCGGGTGGGCGGGGTCCTGCATGTCGGGTTGGGCCTGCGTGACTTCACGGATGCGCGCGGCGGCAGTCATGGCAGAGCCCATGCGTGACGCGCCTCGCATGATGGGGCCGGCCACCTCAAAAATGCCTATCACCGCCAGCAGTAGCCCGACCAGTACGGGGCCGTCGATACCGCCCGCTTCGTGGGTGCCCAGGCCGAACCACAGCAATGCCAGCACCGACACACCCGCGGCGACCTGCAAGAACCACTGACCGCGTGCGGCGACACGCGCCTGGCTGCGTCGAGCGCGCGCGCTGGCCTCGCACAGGTGCTGAAAATGTTCGGCGGTCTGCGCCTGCGTGTGCAGCGCGACCATATCGGCGTGACCTTCCACGGCGTCCAAGGTCGCCGCGCGCAGCCCGGCGGCGCTTTCCTGGGCGGCCGCGCCGGGTTTTTTCGCGGCGCGCAGCAGCCACAGCGGCACCAGCACGCAGGCGGTCAGCAAGGCCAGCGCAAACGTCAACGCCGCTGCCGGCACCCACATTCCCAAAACGGCGGTCAAGACGGCGCCGGCCAACACGGCCGTCGCCAAGGGTGCCAGCACAAAGAGGAATACCGTGTCCAATGCGTCGACGTCGCCCGTCATGCGCGCGACCAGATCGCCGCTGCGATAGCGGGCGAGTTGTCTCGGGGTCAAACGGATCAACGCGCCAAACACCATGGCGCGCAGGTCGGCCAACAGGCGCAGCGTGGCGGAATGCCCGACCACGCGATCGGCGTAGCGGGACACGATGCGCAGGAACGACAGGCCGCGCACCAGCGCGGACGGGGCAAACAGGTTGAACACACCGCCCGCCCCCGCCAAGGCCGCGCCCGTCAGGAACCAACCCGACACGCCCAGCAAGCCGACGCCGGCAGCAACGGTAGCCAACGCACAGAACAATGCGAGCAAAAGCCCGCTTTTTCGGCGTGCGTATAGCGGCAGCAGCAACAGCAGATTCTTCATGCGTCTTCCAAGCCGCCGTTGGCCAGCCGAAGCACCCGGCCGACGCGCGCGGCCACGGCCGGCGAATGCGTGGCCAGCAACAAGGTCCGGCCGCCGGCAAATTTCAGAATTTCCTCAAGCACGCGCGCCTGCGTCGTTTCGTCCAGATGCGCGGTGGGCTCGTCCAGCAGGATCAGCCCCGGGTCGCGCAGGAACAAGCGCGCCAGCGCCACGCGCTGCGCCTGCCCGCCTGACAAGCCATGGCCACGGCTGCCCAGCAGCGTATCCAGGCCTTGCGGCAAGGCGTCGGTAAACGTCAGCGCGCACGCGCGGCGCGCGGCTTCGTGCACGTCGGCATCGGACGCGGCCGGGCGGCCCAGGCGGATGTTGTCGGCGATGGACCCGGCCAATAGCTGGGGCGTCTGGCCGATCAACGCCACGCGCCCGCGCAAAGCGGCTTCGTCCCATGCCTCAAGCGGCCGACCGTCGACGAGGATGTGGCCCTGGTAGGGGCGCAGGCGGGCGATGGCCTCGATCAGCGTCGACTTGCCGATGCCGCTGGGACCCATCAACGCGGCGTGTTCGCCGGGCGCCAGCGTTAGCGAGGCATCAGACAGCACCGGTTGCGCGCGGCCCGGCGCCAGCACGGTCAGCGCAGACACCGACAGTGCCGCCGCCGACAAGTGCGATCGGGCGGTGGCGTAGGGGGGGCTTTGCGGTGGCGGTTGCGATGGCGAGTGCGGTTGCGAATGCGGCTGCGGCTGCGGCTGCGGTTGCAGTTGCAGTTGCGGTTGCGGTTGCCCTTGGACCCGCCCCGGTTCGGCGGCATCGTCCATGGGCAAGCCGTCGAACAGCACCGCGATTTGCGTCACGGCGGCCAGCGCGGTGGCGCGGTCGTGATAATGCGCGGCAAACTGGCGCAGCGGTGCGTAGACTTCGGGCGCCATCAGCAGGCAGAACAAGCCCGCCTGCAACGTCAGGGGCGACCAGCGCACATCCAGGAAGCCCAGGTACGTCAAGCCGATGTACACGGCCACGCCCGCCACGCCCAGCGCGGCGAAGAATTCCAGTACGGCGGACGACAGGAATGCGATGCGCAGCACCGACATCGTGCGCTGGCGCAGCGCGTCGCTGGCGGCCACGACCGAGGCGGCTTCGGCGTCGGCGCGGCCATACAGTTTCAGTGTCGACAAGCCGCGCAAGCGATCCGCGAAGAAGCCCGACAAGCGGGCAAAGGCGCGCAAATGGCGGCGGCTGGCGCCTTGCGCGCCCCACCCCACCAGCGCCATGAACAAGGGAATCAGCGGCGCCGTGATCAGCAGCACCAGGCCGGCCACCACGTCCACCGGCAGCAACACCACCGAAAACGCCACGGGCAATAACGCCGCGGCGGCCATGGCGGGCAGGTATTTGGCAAAGAAGCCGTCCAGGGCTTCCACCTGGTCCACGACCGCGCTGGCCAATTCGCCCGAGGCCTTGCCCCGGGTCCAGTAAGGCCCCTTGGCTACCATTCGTGAAAACAAGGACTGGCGCACGTGACGCTTGATGCGTTCAGCGGCATCGGCGCCGGCGCGTTCGCCCGCCCAGGTGATGGTGGCGCGCAGCAGCATCAACGCCGCGATAGCCAGGATGCTGGCCAGCAGTTGCTGGCGCGGCGCGTGCTGAACGATTGCGGCGTCCAGCACACGCGCGAGCAACCACGCCTGCACCACCAGCAACGCGCCGCTGACCAGCGGCGCGGCGCCGGCGAGCATCAAGCCGGGCCTGGCCGCCTTGGCCAGCGTCATCAACCACCGCGATTGTTCGCGCGGCGGCTTCTGCAAACTGGCCGACGGGTCATGCTCCAGGCTGCTGGCGCCGCCGCTCACTCGTCGTTACGGCTGACGCGCGGGTCGTGCGAGTGACCTTCGCGCAGCTCGAACCACATGGCGTTGAGGATGGCAAAAGCGCATGCCAGGCCCAGGCCGAGTATCCATGAGAAATACCACATGAGGCGGCTCCTTTTAGTACGAATTGGGCGTGCCGCCCACGGATTCATGGGTGACCTTGCCGCGCATGACGCGATACACCCAGGCGGTGTACAGCGTCACGATCGGCAGGAACACAGCCACGGCAATCACCATGATCCACAGCGTCAGGTGGCTGGACGAACCGTCCCAGATGGTCAGGCCGGCTTGCGGCTTGGTCGAGGACGGCATGACGAACGGGAACAGCGCAAAACCCACCGTCAGGATGACGCCCGTGATCGACAACGCCGATGCCAGGAACGCCAGCATGTTGGCGCGCGCCGTCAACAGCAGCACCACCAGCAGCGCGCCGCCCACGCCCAGCGCGGGCGCAATCCACATCAACGGCCACGTCGCGTAGTTGGCCATCCACGCACCGGACTGCACCGCCACGGTCTTGAGCATGGGGTCGGACGGGCCGCCCATGTTGACCGCGCTGGTGATGGTGTGGCCGCCTATACCGCCGGCCACCCAGAAACCACCCGCCACGAACAGCGCCGCGGTCAGCAGGCCGGCCAGCCGCCCCCAATTGCGGGCGCGCGAGGACACGGGATCGTCCGTGCGCCAGGCCAGCAGCACCGCGCCGTGCATGGCCAGCATCACCACGCTGAGCACGCCGGCCAGCAAGGCGAACGGCGCGAACAGCTGATAGAAGTGCCCTTCGTAGATGGGCCGCAACGTCACGGGGTCAAAGGTGAACGGCACGCCCAGGATGATGTTGCCCATCGCTACACCGAACACCAGCGAGGCCACCACGCCTGAAAAGCACAGCACGCCATCCCAGCTGTTGCGCCAGCGCGTGCCTTCCATCTTGCTGCGGTACTTGAAGCCCACGGGGCGCAGGATCAGCGCGATCAGCACCAGCATCATCGCCAGGTAGAAGCCGGAAAAGGATGCTGCGTACAACAACGGCCACGCGGCAAAGATGGCGCCGCCCGCCGTGATCAACCACACCTGGTTGCCTTCCCAGACCGGGCCGACAACGTTGATGACGATGCGGCGTTCGGCGTCCGTCTTGGCCACCACGGGCAGCAAGGCGGCCACGCCCAGGTCAAAGCCGTCCATGACGGCAAAACCGATCAGCAAGGCGCCCAGCAGCACCCACCAGATGACACGCAAGGTGCCGTAATCAAAAGGAATCAGGGTATCCATGTGCTTGTCTCCGCTTAGGCGCGCACGGCGGCGCGCACAGGATCGGCGGCGGCGTCGCTTGCCACCGGCCCATCGGATTTCGGACCCGCCTTGATGGCGTGCAACATGACCTTCACGCCGATGATCAGCAAGACGGTGTACAGCACCAGGAAAATGGCAAGGCTGATGGCCAGGTCGGCAATCGTCAGGCCGGATGCCGCGTAGTACGTCGGCAGCACGCCTTCAATCACCCAGGGCTGGCGGCCATACTCGGCCACGAACCAGCCGCTTTCAATGGCGACCCACGGCAGCGGCAAGCTCCACAGCGCCACCTTCAACAAGCCACGGCGACTGTCCAGGCGGCCGCGCGAGGCCAGCCAGAACGCCACGCCGAAGAACAGGATCAGGTACATGCCCACCGCGACCATGATGCGGAACGCCCAGAACAACGGCGCCACGTTTGGCACGGTGTCGATCGCGGCCTGCTTGATGTCGGCCTCGGTCACCTTGGTCATGTCTTCTTGATAGCGCTTGACCAGCAGCGCGTAGCCCAGGTCCGGCCAGGTCTTGTCAAAGACCATGCGCGCGTCCGTGTCCTTGGGGTTGGCGCGGATCTTCTGCAAGGCTTCATACGCCACCATGCCGTCGCGGATGCGGTTTTCGGCGCGCAGGATCAGGTCGTCGATGCCCAGCAGCGGCGTGGTCAGCGAACGCGTGCCGATGATGCCCATGACGTACGGGATCTCGATGGCGAAGTCGTTCTTGCGTTCGGCCTGGTTGGGTATCGCGATCAGGTTGAAGGACGCGGGCGCGGGCTCGGTATGCCACATGGATTCCATGGCCGCGATCTTCATCTTCTGATGCTCGGTGGTCAGGTAGCCGCTTTCGTCACCCAGCACCACCACCGACAGCGCGCCCGCCAGGCCGAAGCTGGCGGCCACGGCCATCGAGCGCTTGGCCAGGTCGGTATGACGGCCCTTCAGCAGGTACCAGGCGCTGATCGACATCACGAACATGGCGCCCGCGACGTAGCCGGCGCTGACCGTGTGCACGAACTTGGCCTGCGCCACCGGGTTGAAGATCACCGCGGCGAAGTCGGTCATCTCCATGCGCATGGTGTCGGGGTTGAAGATGGCGCCCACCGGATTCTGCATCCAGCCGTTGGCGATCAGGATCCACAGCGCCGAAAAGTTGGTGCCGAACGCCACCAGCCAGGTCACGACCAGGTGGCTGACCTTGGACATGCGGTTCCAGCCGAAGAAGAACAGGCCGACGAAGGTGGCTTCCAGGAAGAAGGCCATCAGCCCTTCCAGCGCAAGCGGCGCGCCGAAAATATCACCCACGTAGTGGCTGTAGTAGGACCAGTTCATGCCGAACTGGAACTCCATCACCACGCCGGTGGCCACGCCCAAGGCAAAGTTGATGCCGAACAGCGTGCCCCAGAACATCGTCATCCGTTTCCAGATGGGGCGACCGGTCATGACGTACACGCTTTCCATGATGGCCAGCATGAACGACAGGCCAAGCGTGAGGGGGACGAACAGGAAATGGTAAAGCGCGGTCGCGGCAAACTGGAATCGCGACAGGTTGACGACGTCTAGATCAATCATTGGGGCGCTCCCAAGCAGTCAAGACACCGTGGCAACCGGCGTGGTTCCCAGGCCGACTCTGGCGCCATGTTACGGGCGATGGATACAACTTCATAGCAGTTTCCTGAAAAATCGGGGCGCATGGCAGCTCAATCCTTGCCCCGCAATTTGCCGGCGAAGCCCAGCACTTTCTGCACTTGCGAACCCAGTCGCATGAGCTTCTGCACGGTCTCCGGGGGCAGGCGTTGAACCTCGTCGAACCATCCAGACGACAGTTCGATGAGTTCCAGCATTTCGGTCATGCGTTGTTGCGCGTAGGCGTCGTTGGGCCCCGACGGGGTCTCCAGGAGGGTGTCGCGCAGCAGGGTCATCGTGGGATTGATTTCGCGCTTGCGCTTTTCTTCCATCAGGATGCGGAAGATTTCCCAAACGTCTTTGGGCGTTTCGAAGTAATCGCGCCGGTCACCGACTTGGTGGACCAGCTTGACCAGGCGCCACGATTGCAACTCCTTCAGGCCCAGGCTGACGTTCGAGCGCGAAAAACCCAGCGTCTCGGCAATTTCGTCGGCATTCAGGGGATCCGGGTGCAGGAACAGCAGCGCGTAGATCTGGCCAACCGTGCGGTTCACACCCCAACGGCTGCCCATTTCGCCAAAGTGCAAGACGAAACGTTCGTTTTGAGGGGTAAGAACCATGTTTTTATTGCGCCGAAGGACTAGAGCGCGGCGATCTGGAGAAATCCAGTTACACCGCTTTCAGAAATTTCTGAAATTATCGAACAAACTGTGCGATTGCGCAAACCACAATATCGGCAGGGGCAAAGACGCAAGCGACGCTTCTTGGCTGGAATACGACGGGCTGAGATGACAAGGGGGGAAACGACCGGGTGGCAACCACGGTCAGGGGTGCGGGTGACAGGCAACGACAACAGCCACCGGCCTGAAGGGCGCGGCGGCTGTGAAGGTATGGAAAAACCTGCGGCTATTCAGGCTATCTAATAGAGCCTGCCCCGAGAGCCTGCCCGGACAGCCTGTCCTGAGAGCCTTCCCCAAGAGCCGGCACCGGGCCACATCAAGAGGCCCAGGCGTGGGGAAAGCCTGAGGAAATGGGATGCCCGAGCTTTTAGCCCGCCTTGACGGTCACGGCGGCGGAAACGCGCTTGGCCTTGGCGCGGGCGGCGGCCACGTCGTCGGCCACGGCCAGGCCCACGCCCATGCGGCGCTTGACGAAGGATTCGGGCTTGCCGAACAGCCGGATGTCGGTGCCCGGTTCGGCCAGCGCTTCAGCCACGTTGTGAAAGGACACGGCGGCGGCGTCCACGCCGCCATAGATCACGCTGCTGGCGCCGGGCTGGCGCAGGCTGGTGTCCACCGGCAGGCCCAGCAAGGCGCGGGCGTGTAGTTCAAATTCGTTCTGGGTCTGGGTAATCAGGGTGACCATGCCGGTGTCATGCGGACGCGGGCTGACTTCCGAGAACCAGACCTGGTCCCCCGCCACGAACAGCTCGACACCGAAGATGCCCAGGCCGCCCAGATCCGACGTGACGGCCAGCGCGATTTCTCGGGCGCGTTCCAGCGCGGCGGGCGACATGGGATGCGGCTGCCAGCTTTCAACGTAGTCACCGTCAACCTGCTTGTGGCCGATGGGCTCGCAATAACGGGTTTCGACCTTGCCGTCGGCGCCGCGCGCGCGCACCGTCAGCAGGGTGATTTCGTAGTCGAAGCGGATGAACCCTTCAACAATCGCCCGGCCCCCGCCTACCCGGCCGCCTTCCTGGGCATAGCGCCAGGACTGGGCGACGTCATCCGCGCTTTTGATGACGGATTGGCCCTTGCCGGACGAGGACATCACCGGCTTGATGACGCAGGGGTAGCCGATGCCGCCGTCAATGGCGGCGCGCAATTCTTCTTCGGTGTCGACAAAACGGTAGGGAGAAGTGGGCAGGCCCAGCGTCTCGGCCGCCAGGCGGCGGATGCCCTCGCGGTTCATGGTCAACTGGGCGGCGCGCGCGGTCGGCGTCACGCGGGCCACGCCCGCCGCTTCCAGCTCGACCAGCAAACTGGTGGCAATGGCCTCGATTTCGGGGACAATAACGTGCGGCCGTTCCTGCTGGATGATCTTTTTCAGGGCGTCCGCGTCGGTCATGGACACCACATGCGCACGGTGCGCCACCTGATGGCCCGGCGCGTCGGCGTACCGATCCACCGCAATGACTTCCACGCCCAGCCTTTGCAGGGCAATGATGACCTCTTTGCCCAATTCGCCCGAACCGAGCAGCATGACTCGGGTGGCCAGGGGGGACAGGGGCGTGCCAAGGACGGGGCTGGAAATGCTGGACATGGAGCGGGCCTGGATAAGAAGAATTGAAAGCCGTTGAAAAGAGCCGCCAGAATGCCATACGGCCCTGGCGGGGGCAAACCCGCCCACTGATATTAAAATCCCCGCATGACTGATCATCCCATCACTTCGTCCGATGCCGCGCTGGCATCCGCCCGCCGCACCTTGCAAGTCGAAAGCCAAGGCCTGCTGGACCTGTCCGCGCGGCTGGACGATTCGTTCTCGCAGGTTGTCGCGCTGCTGCTGGCCTGCCGGGGCCGCGTCGTGGTCACCGGCATCGGCAAGACCGGGCACATCGCCCGCAAGATCGCCGCGACCTTCGCCTCGACGGGCACGCCCGCCTTCTTCGTGCACGCCGCCGAAGCGGTGCACGGGGATCTGGGCATGATCACGAAAGACGACGTGGTCATCGCCATCTCTTATTCAGGGGCCGGGCAGGAATTGCTGACCATCCTGCCGGTGGCGCGCCGCATGGGCGCCAAGCTGGTGGCCATTACCGGCAACCCGCAATCCGAACTGGCGCAGTTGGCCGACGTGCATCTGGACGGCAGCGTGGCGCAGGAAGCCTGCCCCTTGAATCTGGCGCCCACCGCCAGCACCACGGCGGCGCTGGCGCTGGGCGATGCCCTGGCGGTTGCCTGCCTGGAAGCGCGCGGCTTCAGTCCACAGGATTTCGCGCGGTCCCACCCTGGTGGCGCGCTGGGCCGCCGCCTGCTGACGCTGGTGCGCGACGTGATGCGCCAGGGCAACGCCCTGCCCATCGTGCTTGCCGGCACGCCGGTGTCGCAAGCGCTTGAGGTGATGTCCGCCAAGGGCATGGGCATGACCGTCGTGACGGACGCGCAACACCGCCCGCTGGGCATCTTCACCGACGGCGACTTGCGCCGCCTGATTGCCCGGCACGGCGATATCCGCAGCTTGACCGTGGAGGCGGGCATGACCCGATCGCCACGCAGCATCCCCCCCGACGCATTGGCCGTCGAGGCCGCGCAGCAGATGGACGAGCTTCGTCTCAGCCAGATGCTGGTGTTGGACGCAGACGGCGCGCTGCTGGGCGCCTTGCACATGCATGATCTGATGGCCGCTAAAGTGGTATGACTATGACTCTTCCTGCTTCCGTGACTCACCCGGCCGAAGCGCTGGTTCTTGCCCGCATCCCCGCTACCGTGCGCGACCGCGCCGCCGCCGTGCGCCTGATGGTGTTCGACGTGGACGGCGTGTTGACCGACGGCAGCCTCTATTACGGTGAAGGCGGCGAACTGCAAAAGCGCTTTCACGCCCTGGACGGCCACGGCCTGCGCCTGTTGATGGAAGGTGGCCTGACGGTGGCGCTGATGACGGGCCGCTCGGGCCCCATCGTTGCCCGCCGCGCCGCCGAACTGGGCATCTCGGAAGTGATGCAGGGCGTGCGCGACAAGGGTTCAGCACTGGCAGAACTTGCGCAGCGCTCGGGTGTCCAACTGAATCAAACCGGCTACATGGGCGATGACATCATCGACCTGCCGGCCATGCAACGCGCGGGTTTCGCAGCCAGCGTGCCCAACGCGCCCGGCTATGTCAGCCAGGCCGCCCACTGGGTTTCCACGCAGGCCGGCGGCAGCGGCGCGGTGCGCGAATGCTGCGACCTGCTCTTGGCCTCCCAAGGACGCCTGGGCGCGTTCCTGGCGGCGCCCGGCCTGCTGGGCCCCGGCGCCATCCAATGACGGCCACGAACTTCGACACGCCCTGGCGGCGACACTGATGAAAGAACGTTTTCCTTCCCTGATTGCGCTGTTCCTGCTGCTGGTGCTGGTCACCAGCTCGTGGTGGGCCGCCGATTACGCACAGCGGGCGATCCAGGTCGACCCGCCGCGCCGCATCACCCACGAAATGGACGCCTGGTCGCGCGATTTCGTCATGCTGCGCACGGACCCGACGGGCCGTCCGATCAATCGGCTGGAAGGCGAATACGCCGAGCATTTCCCCGACGACGATTCGTATCACATCACCGCGCCCCGCGCGGTGGGCCAACGCGAAGCCAACCCCGTGACGGTAGGCGTCTCGAAAACCGCCGTGATGGAACAAGGCGGCAAGCGCATCGTCATGAATGGCGACGCGCACGTGCATCGCCAGCCCGACGCCAACAACGACGTGCTGGATGTACGCAGCCAGCAGTTGATCATCCTGCCCGACGAAGACGTGGTGTATACCGACCTGCCGGCGGAAGTGCTCAAGGGCCGCTCGCGCATGAACGGCAAGGGCATGCACTACAACAACAAGACGCGCCAATTGCAGGTGTCCGCGTCGACGGATGTTGAAATTGCCGGTTCCGAAGGCAAGCAACAGCGCCGCACCGAGATACCCGCCAACAACACTGACCAAAAGAAACCATGACCGACCTTCGGACTCTCTTTGCCCCGACGACTCGCCTGCTTGGCGCCGTCCTGCTGACGGCCTCGGTGTTTGCGCCCGCCCACGCGGCCGAGCCCGCCAAGCCGGCTGAAGAGCCCAGCACCCTGATCCTGTCGGACACGCTGCACTATGACGACGTAAAGAAACAAAGCGTTTTCACTGGCAACGTCAACATGACGCGCGGCCTGATGACGCTGACTTCCGACACGCTGGAAATGCACGAAGACGCACAGGGCGGGCAGTACGGCACGGCTACCGCCAACAAGGGCAAGGTCGTGACCATCCGGCAAGAGCGCCCCGAGACGTTCGAGCTGATCGAAGGCAAGGGCCTGCGCGCGGAATACGACGGCACCAAGAGCACGTTCGACCTGATCGGCCAGGCCGTTGTGGTCCGTTACGTCTGTGGCAAACCGTTCGACACGATTCGCGGCGAACGGGTACGCTACAACGAAAAAACCGGCACCTATGAAGCGCAGGGCGGTCCCAATTCCGCCGCTGCCGGCGGTCGCGTGCGTTCGGTTGCCGAACCTCGCGCCAAGTCCGATGCCGCCGTGGCCGAATGCCGCAAGCAGCAAGCCGCCAAGAAAGGACGCTAAAGCGTCCCCCATGCAACACCACTCGCAGCCACGATGAACCAACCTTCTGTGCCCACACCCGTGACCTCCGCCCCCTCGGGGGTCAAGCAGGGCAGCCTGCGCGCAACCGGCTTGCGCAAGACCTATAACGGCCGGACCGTGGTGCAGGATGTGTCCCTGTCCGTGGTCAGTGGCGAAGTGGTGGGCCTGCTGGGCCCGAACGGCGCCGGCAAGACCACCAGCTTCTACATGATCGTGGGCCTGGTGCCCGCGGACGCCGGACGCATCGAGATCGACGGCGCCGTGATCACGGCGATGCCGATCCACAAGCGCGCGCGCATGGGCCTGTCGTACCTGCCGCAGGACGCATCCGTGTTCCGCCGCCTGACCGTCGAGCAGAACATCCGCGCCGTGCTGGAATTGCAGTTGGGGCCCGATGGCCGCGCGCTGTCCACGGCCAAGATCAACGAGCAGATGGAATCGCTGCTTGAAGAGCTGCAAATCGGTCACATTCGCAGCAATGCCGCCATTTCGCTGTCGGGCGGCGAACGCCGCCGCGTGGAAATCGCACGCGCGCTGGCCACCAGCCCGCGCTTCATCCTGTTGGACGAACCCTTTGCCGGCGTGGACCCCATTGCCGTCATCGAGATCCAGCGCATCGTGCGGTTTCTGAAGGGCCGCGGCATCGGCGTGCTGATCACCGACCACAACGTGCGCGAAACGCTGGGCATCTGCGATCGCGCCTACATCATCAGTGAAGGCAAGGTGCTGACCGACGGTCACCCGGACGAAATCGTGGGCGATCCCGCCGTGCGCCGCGTGTACCTGGGCGAGCACTTCCGCATGTAACGGGCACCCTGGGGAAGACCCCTAGTCGCCTCTCGGGCGAAGGCAAATACGCCCTAGGGGTTCAGCCATAAAAATGCCATGTTCTTGCGCTAGGTCAGCTTGTTTTCTCGGCCCGAGTCTATACACTAGTACTAAACGCACCCACCAATCCAAGGAGAACGCCTAACGACCTCACCGCGCATTTTGCGCACCCATTTTTCTCTTTTAGAAGGAGAGCACACTATGAACCTGAGCATCTGCGGTCGTCACCTCGACGTCACCCCGGCAATCCGGGAATATGTCATGAACAAACTGGCGCGAGTGCTGCGGCATTTCGATCACGTCATCGATACCCAGGTCATGCTCTCAGTAGAGCCCCTGCGGCACAGAGCCGAAATCACCATGCGTCTAAGCGGTAAGGATATTCATTGTGAAGCGACCGATGAAAATCTCTACGCAGCCATAGACCTTCTTGCTGACAAAGTCGACCGTCAGGTCATCAAGCACAAGGACAAGGTACGAAGTCACTCAGCGGAGTCCGTGAAGCGGCAAGCGGCGAGCCTCTCGCCACCCCAGCAGTAATGCGCTTCATGATCACTCGCCCTGCGCGATAAGCTAAACAGCGATTGTAAAAATCCTGCCTAAGTCCCGGTGTCCCGCTAGACGTCAGTCCAGCCGGGGCATCGGCAAAACTCCCCGCTCTACCCCCTCTCCCGCATTCCCCAATCCCCCTGTTTTTGCCGTGCCTGGCCATGTCCACGGGCTGGACGCTGTGTGTGAACGCCCACAACGCGCCGCGATCAGACTATGCTGTCGCTCTTGCCACGCCGTTCGCCGCCTGTCCACCGGGCGGGGCGCCAGGCCAATTTATTGCACTGCGTCATATAACCATATAATGATCCGATGAATCATTTGTCGCGCATCCTACCCGCCGGCAACGTCGTGCTCGATATGCTCGCAACGAGCAAGAAACGGGCGTTCGAACAAGCTGGCCTTCTCTTTGAAAACAATCATGGCTTGGCACGCGCGCTCGTGTTCGACAGCCTGTTTGCCCGGGAACGTTTAGGCTCCACTGCCCTTGGGCAGGGCGTGGCCGTTCCGCATGGCCGCGTGAAGGGGCTTGAGCAGGCGTTGGCGGCGTTCATCCGCTTAAGCCAGCCGATCTCGTTCGACGCGCCCGACGGGCAACCGGTGTCGATGCTGCTGTGCCTGCTGGTGCCGGAAACGGCTACGCAACAGCACTTGGACATCCTGGCCGAATTGGCGCAGCTGATGTCGAACAAGGCATTGCGCGAGGCCCTGGCCACCGAACCCGACGCGGCCATCGTCCACCGCATGCTGACTACCGGCCAACTCTGACCCTCGCGGAAACGCTGCCATGCTCACGGTGCAGGAACTCGTCGACGACAACGCCGACAAAATCCCCTTTAACTGGATTTCGGGCCAAGGCGCCGCTGACCGCGCCATTCCCGATGACGGCATGGCGGCCGCCGATCTTGTCGGCCACCTGAACCTGATCCACCCGTCGCGCATCCAGGTGTTCGGCCAGGAAGAACTGGCGTATTACACGCGCTTCGACCTGCGGCGCCGCATGCACCACATGGACGAGCTGCTGATTGGCGGCGTGCCGGCCATCTTGCTGGCAGACGGCCTTACGCCGCCGCAAGACCTGGTGGACCAGTGCGACCAGCATCAGGTGCCGCTGTTGTCCACGCCGGTCGCTGCCGCGCAGCTGATCGACCTGCTGCGCATCTACCTGGGCAAGAAGCTGGCCCCCACCACCACCGTGCACGGCGTGTTTCTTGATGTGCTGGGCCTGGGCGTGTTGATTACCGGCGAGTCGGGCCTGGGCAAAAGCGAGCTGGCGCTGGAATTGATTTCACGCGGCCACGGCCTGGTGGCCGACGATGCGGTCGAGTTCTCGCGCACGGCGCCCAACATGATCGAAGGCCACTGCCCCCAGCTGCTGCAAAACCTGCTGGAAGTGCGCGGCCTGGGCCTGCTGGATATCCGCACCATCTTTGGCGAGACCTCGGTACGCCGCAAAATGCGCCTGAAGTTGATCGTGCATCTGGTGCGCGCCACCGCGCAAGACAAGTTCGAACGCCTGCCCCTGCAAGACATCACGCAAGACATGCTGGGCCTGCCCGTGCGCAAGGTGATGCTGCAAGTGGCCGCCGGCCGCAATCTGGCGGTGCTGGTCGAAGCTGCCGTGCGCAACACCATACTGAAGTTGCGCGGCATCGATACGCTGGGCGAATTCATGGAACGCCAGGCCATGGCGATCCTGCAAAGCAGCAAATGAACGCACGCGGTCTCGCGGCATCGTGAGCCTGTACGAAACCCTGGCCGACGAGATCGCCAAATCGATCCGAGACGGCGTCATGCGCGCGGGCGACAAGCTGCCCTCGGTGCGTGAAGCGTGCGCGGCGCGCGGGGTCAGCCCGTCCACGGTATTCCAGGCGTACTACCTGCTTGAAGCGCGCGGCCTGATCCGCGCGCAGCCACGTTCGGGCTACTACGTGCACGCCCCCGCCGAATCCCGGCCGCCTGAACCCGGCACATCCAGCCCGGACGGCGAGTCGACAGAACTGGCCATCAGCGAACGCATCTTCGACATCCTGGGTTCCGTGCGCAATCGCGACGTGACGCCGCTGGGGTCTGCCTTTCCGTCGCCCCTGCTGTTTCCGCTGCCCCGCTTGGCGCAGGCCATGGCCGCGCACCTGAAACGCCAGGACCCGCTGGATACTGTCGAAGATCTCAGCCCCGGCAATCCCGGCCTGCGGCGGCAGATCGCCTTGCGCTATCTGATTGGCGGCATGAACGTGCCGGCCAGCGACATCGTCGTTACCAACGGCGCGCTGGAAGCGTTGAACCTTTGCCTGCAAGCCGTCACGCAAGTGGGCGACACGGTGATGGTCGAAGCCCCAACGTTCTACGGCGCCTTGCAAGCCCTGGAGCGCCAGGGCCTGAAAGCGTTGGAAGTGCCGACGCATCCGCGCACGGGCGTGGACCTGGCCGCCATGGAGGCCGCCATCAAGCGGCACGCGCCCAGCGCCTGCTGGCTGATGACGCAATTCCAGAACCCGCTGGGCAGCCTGATGCCCGACGACAAGAAGCGTCAGTTGGTGGAAATGCTGGCGCGCCACGGCATTCCGTTGATCGAAGACGATGTTTACGGCGAACTCTATTACGGCGCCGCGCGGCCCGTGCCGGCAAAGGCCTACGACACCGAGGGGCTGGTGCTGCATTGCTCGTCGTTTTCCAAATGCCTGGCGCCCGGATACCGCATTGGTTGGGCGTCGGCGGGCCGCTACTCGCGACAGGTGCAGCGGCTGAAACTGTCGTCGACGCTGTCCGCGTCGGGCCCCGCGCAAGGCGCTATCGCCGAGTATCTTGAGCAAGGCGGATACGATCGCCATCTGCGCCGGTTGCGGCAAACGTTGCAGACGCAGCAAGACCGTATGGCCGACGCGATTGCACAAGAATTTCCCGCGGGCACGCGCGTGACGCGTCCGCAAGGCGGCTTCTTTTTGTGGGTGGAACTGCCGGCGGCGGTGGACGCGCTGGCCCTGCATCGCGATGCGCTGGCGCGCGGCATCAGCGTGGCGCCCGGCCCGATTTTTTCAGCCAGCAGCCAGTTCGCCAGCGCCCTGCGCTTGAATTACGGGCATCCCTGGGACGCCGCGCACGAAGACGCCATCCGCGTGCTGGGCGAACTGGCCCGCCAGGCTTGCGCGCGGGCCAGCGCGAAGCGATAGACCCGCGGCAATCGGCATCAGTTCAGCGTTGACGCCGCACGCGCGCGCTTGACGTCCAGCGCGGTCACGCTGCCCGCTTCATTGCCCCAGCTATTGCGGATGTAGGACACCAGCATGGCGATATCACTGTCGTTCAGGATCTGGCCGAACGGCGGCATGCCGTGCGGCCGGGGATTGGCTGCCGTGGCGGGTGCGTACCCGCCATCGAGCACCATGCGGATCACGTTGGTGGGCACAGGTGCCGTCACGGTCGGGTTGCCCGCCAACGCCGGCCAGGCCGTACCGCTGCCCTGCCCTTGCGGCTGGTGACACTTCGCGCATTGCTGGCTGTAGATCTTGCTGCCCAGTTCCATGGCCGCCGGCGCCGCCGCGGATTGCTGGCGAGGCGTAGAGGCCGGCGTGGCCGGCAAGGACTTGATGTATACGCCGATAGCCAGCGCATCGTCATCCGTCAGGTGCTGCGTGCTGCCCAACACCACTTCGGCCATCGGGCCGCTGGCGCTGGAATGCGCCGAGATACCTGTCTTGAGCAACGCGGCGATATCGGCCGCCGTCCAGCGGCCCATGCCGGTCTGCATGTCGTTGGTGAGCGGCGGCGCGTACCAATCCAGCACCGGGATCACGCCGCCCGTCAGCGCCTCGGACGTCTTGGTGGCGCCCAGACGATTGCGGGGGGTATGGCAGGCCGCGCAGTGCCCCAGCCCTTCAACCAGGTAGCGGCCGCGATTCCATTGCACCGACTGCCCCGCGTCGGCCTCTTGCACGCCGGGCTTGAAGTACAACGCGCGCCAGGCCGCCAATAGCTCGCGCTGGTCGTACGGAAACGCCATGTCGGCCGGCCGATTCGCTTGCTCGACCGGCGGCACGCTACGCAAGTAGGCGTACAAGGCATCGGCGTCCGCGCGGCTGACGCGGGTGTATTCCGTGTACGGAAACGCGGGATACAGCAAGGTGCCGTCCTTGGACTTTCCGTTGTGCAGCGCCTGCCAGAAATCGTCGACCGTCCACGAGCCGATGCCCGTCTTGTCGTCGGGCGTGATGTTGGGCCCGTAGACGGTGCCGAACGGCGTCGGTATGGGCGTGCCGCCCGCCAGCGCCTTGCCGCCCCGGCTGGTGTGGCAGGCCATGCAGTTGCCCACTTGCGCCAGGTAGCGCCCGCGGTCGATCAGCGTGGCCGCGTCGGTCGTGGTGGCGGCTGGACCCGTGCTGGTGTCATCGCGCGTGCCCAGCCAATACAGGCCGCCCACCGCAACGATCAGCGCAACGAGGACGAAGGTCAGAGTTTTCTTGAACAGTTTCATGGTGGCCCCCGTGTCAGCGTTGCGCCTGGCTGCCGCATTGCGCGGGCAAGGTCAGCGAGCCCGCGGCGTCGGGCACATAGGGCTCGATCACGGGTTGCGACGACAGCCACGCCGCCAGGGCGCCGATGTCGGTAGGGGTAAGCTTTTGGGCGATGTCGGCCATGCAATCAGGCGCCGCCGCGCGACGCAGCCCGTTCTTCCAGCTGCCGATCTGCGAACCGATGTAGTCGCGCGGCAGGCCGAGCAAGCCGGGAATGGCGGGCATCAAGCCGCCCAGCGCGGCGCCATGACAGGACGCACAGGCGGGCAAGCCGCGCGCCGCGTCGCCCTGCAAGGCCAGCACGCGGCCCGCTTCCAGCGTGGCGCTGGAGACGTCCGCGCGGGTGGGCGGCGGATACGGCACATGCTGCTGCGAAAAATACTGGGCCATCTCGCGCAGGTAGTCGTCGGGCAGGCCGACCAGCAGATGCGACATGGGCCGGTACTGGCGGCGCTCATCGCGAAAGTTCAGCAGCTGATGATAGAGGTAGTCTTGAGGCTTGCCGGCCAGGCGGGGGTAATAGCCGTCGGTGCCGGCCCGGCCCTGCGCGCCGTGGCAGGCCGTACAGGCCGCGACGCGTGCCGCCATGGTGTCGGGGCGCAGGCCATCGGGCGCTGCCGGCTGGGCCTCTGCAACGCTTGTCGTAAAGACAACAGCGGCAGCCGCGAGCACGCGGAAAATCGCCCTGAACCGCGGCAGTGAAACACTACGAATGGAAATGAGGGCTAACATCTACGTCGAATTCCTATCCCCCGAAAGCATGACGGCGGGGGTGTCGTAAGTGAATCGAACCAGTATCCGACCCGCAAGCTTACGCGACGGGGCAAGAAAGGGTACAGAACCAGATTCCCGAATTGCAGCCATATCAGATGCCATCCCGCCCGCATCGTCTCGGAAAAAGCGTGCCACAATCATGTCCATGTTGAAAGTCGTCCTTGTCACCGGCATCTCAGGTTCAGGCAAATCCGTTGCGCTTCGCATGCTGGAAGACGCCAGCTACACCTGCGTCGACAACCTGCCCGTGCGATTCCTGACGGAGTTCATCGCCAATGCGCGCGACGAAGGCCTGGAACGCGTGGCCGTGGCCATCGACGTGCGCTCGCCCGGCGAACTGGCTGAACTGCCAGATGTGGTGACCGCGCTGCGCGCCATGGGCACCAGCCTGCGCGTGGTTTTCCTGGACGCCAACACCTCGACACTGGTGCAGCGCTATTCCGAATCGCGCCGCCGCCATCCGCTGACCGACCGCCTGCAACGCGGCGGCACGCCGCCATCGCTCACTGACTGTATCGCGCTTGAACGCGAACTGCTGGCGCCGTTGCGGGAACAAGAACACGTCATCGATACGTCGGACCTGACGCCCGGCCAATTGCGTGCCTGGATCCGCGACCTGATCCAGGCCGACCGCGCGCCGCTGGTACTGACGTTCGAATCCTTCGCCTACAAACGCGGCGTGCCCGGCGATGCCGACCTGGTGTTTGACGTGCGCTGCCTGCCCAACCCCCACTACGACCGCAACCTGCGCCCCTTGACCGGCCGCGACGAACCCGTCGCCACCTGGCTGGCCGGGTACGAACAGGTGGGGCAGATGATCGACGACATCGCCGGCTTCTTGAACCGCTGGTTGCCGCTCTACACCCAAGACACTCGCAACTACCTGACCGTGGCGATCGGCTGCACGGGCGGCCAGCACCGTTCGGTCTATGTGGTCGAACAGCTGGCGCTGCGCTTTGCCGACCACGATCCCTTGCTGGTGCGCCACCGAAACCAACTGCCCACCGAATCCGCATGACCCTGCCCCGCCCGCTCCACCTGATCCTGATGTTGCTGCTGGCCATTGCCGTGGCCGGCTGCTCTTCTACCGGGGGTCGCAAAAAGGGCGGCGGGTACTACAAGGACGACGGGCCGGACGCCAATCCGCCGGCAAACCTGGACCAGGTGCCGGATGCGGTGCCGCGCATCGAACCCTATGCCAGCGGCGCGAACCGGCCCTACGTGGTGTTTGGCCAGCGCTACGTGCCCGACACCAGCGGCCAACCGTACAAGCAGCGCGGCATTGCGTCGTGGTACGGCAAGAAATTTCATGGCAATTCCACGTCCATCGGTGAGTCCTACGACATGTACGCCATGACGGCCGCGCACACGACGCTGCCGATTCCCAGTTATGCGCGCGTCACCAGCCTGGTCAACGGCAAGACGATCGTCGTGCGCGTGAATGACCGGGGGCCGTTCCACAGCGACCGCATCATGGATCTGTCGTACGTGGCGGCCTATAAGCTGGGCATCATCGGGCCGGGTAGCGGTCAGGTCGTAGTCGAGAGCATTCCGCAAGAAGAGATCCGCCGCCTGGCCTCGCAAGGCACGCCTGCCGCACCCCCGCCGGAACCGGCTTCGGCCACCGGCTCGCTGCCGATTCAGGCGCCCGTGTCCGCGGTGCCGGTCGCGCTGACGGCCGAACCGATCCCCGGCCCGGCGGCCGGATCAGCCCCGGTACGCCAAGCGCCGGCCGCCGGCATTGGCAGCGTGTATCTGCAAGTGGGCGCATTCAGCCAGCCCGGCAATGCGCAGTCGCTGGTGGCCCGCATCAATTCGCAGCTGAGTTCGGCGGGCGCCCCGCCCGCGCAGGTCGAGCAATCAAACAACCTGTATCGCGTTCGGATCGGCCCCTACCCCGACCGCCAAAGCGCCTTGAACGCGGTGCCGCTGGTGTCGGACCGCATCGGCATCCTGCCCAGCATCGCTACGCAGTAGACCCGTAAGCCCGGCCGCCCCTACCAGGGCAGCTCTGCCTGCCCGTCGCAAATCCGCCGAGCCCGCGCGGTGCGGCTGACGTAGCGGTTGCCTTCGTGCGCCAGCAGCGCCTGCTTGCGCGGCAGGCCGCCACCAAACCCCGTCAATGAGGTATCGGCGCCAATCACCCGGTGGCACGGGATGATGATGATGATGGGGTTGCGCCCCACCGCGCCGCCCACCGCCTGCGCCCCCTTGGGCCGCCCCACGGTCCGGGCAAGATCGCCATAGCTTGCAAGCTTGCCGAATTCCAGCGCGCATAGCGCGTGCCAGACCTTGTGCTGGAACGTGGTGCCGATGGGGTCCAGCGCCACGTCGAAGCCGCGGCGCTTGCCCGCGAACCATTCGTCCAGCTCACGCCGCGCCTGCTCCAGAATCGGGTCGGCATCGGCGTGCGTCCAGCCTTCAGAAGACGGCAGCAATTCCTGGTCGGTAAACCAGGCGCCACGCAGGCCCTTGGGGCTGGCGACCAGGCGCAATTCGCCCAGCGGGGTCTCGATGTCGCGGTACGCAAGCGGCTCCAGCGGGTCGGCCGGCTTGTTCGACACAATGGTTGAATACGCCATGGCTTTACTCCGCCGACTTCTTGCGCGACAGCGCCCGGTTGTACAACACGTCGCGCGCCTGGCCCGTGACCTTGGCGGCGACCCTGGCAGCATCGCGCACGGACATCGATTCCAGCAGCGCGTCCAGCAGCACGTCGGTGCGCGGGTCGGCGTCCTCGTCAATTTCCTGCGCCACTTCGGCATGGGCGATCAAGACGAATTCGCCTTGCTCGCGATGCGCGTCGGCGGCCAGCCAGGCGGCGGCTTCACCCATCGTCAGCGTGGCGATTTCTTCAAAGCGCTTGGTCAGTTCACGCGCCACCGTCAGTTGGCGGTCGGGCCCGCAGACTTCCAGCAGATCCGCCAGCGTGGCGGCCAGCCGATGCGGCGATTCGAACATCACCACGGGCGCGGGCAAGGCGCACCATGACCGTAGCCATCGCTGGCGAGCCACGGCCTTGGGCGGCGGGAAGCCCGCGAAGGCGTAGGCGGGGTTTTCATCGGTGGTGACGCCGCTGCCCATCAGCGCGGCGATGACCGCGCTGGGGCCGGGCACCGGCATCACGGCGAAGCCGGCTGCGCGCACGGCGCGCACAACACGGGCGCCGGGGTCGCTGACCGCGGGCGCGCCCGCATCCGACACCAACGCCACGCGCTGACCTTGGGCCAGGCGTTCGCAGATGGCTTGGGCGGCGGCGGCCTCGTTGTGGCGGTGCGCGGCCATCAGCGGCGTATTGACGCCCCAGGCGTCCAGCAGGGTGCGGCTGGCGCGCGTGTCTTCAGCGGCGATCACGTCGGCGCGTTGCAGGGCGTGCCAAGCCCGCAGCCCCAAGTCGCCCAGGTTGCCGATTGGCGTGGCCACGACGTACAGCGTCGAAGCGGGCCAATGCTGCCCGGCAACGCGATCCGCCACGCGGCTCCAGGCGTCGCCGGCGGGCGGGGGTGAGACATTTTGATTCATTGCAGCCTACTGACACGGAAAACCATGTCAGTGTAGCCGCCAACCTCGCCATACCAGGAGCCCGCATGACGGATGAGACCTTGCGCCTGGCCTGCGATCTGGCACTGGCTGCACGACACCGCGCGGACAAGCGCCGTCGTCGGGCGGGCTCTCGGCGCCCGGCTGCCGGGCGGCGCGCTGACCGAGGTGTCGACCGGGGTGTCGACCCGGGCGCCGACCCGCACGGCGGCATGCCCGCAGACACGCCGCAGCGCCGCTCGCCCATGCAGCGCAAGGGCGATCAGCACGAAGACGCGGCGTTGCGCTGGTTGCAGGCGCGCGGCCTGGTGCTGCTGGCGCGCAACCTGTGGACGCGCGCCGGCGAGCTGGACTTGGTGATGCGCGACGGCGGCACGCTGGTCTTTATCGAAGTGCGCGCGCGTGCCCTGTCCCGTTTTGGTGGCGCCGCCGCCAGCATCGGCCGCGCCAAGCAAGCCCGGCTGGCGCGCGCGGCGGCGCACTGGCTGCCCGAACTTGCCCGCCGCCATTTCCAGGGCGTGACGCCCCCCGCCCGCTTTGACGCGGTGGTGTTCGACGCCGGCCGGCCGCAATGGCTGCAAGACGCTTTTTCCCTTCCCTAGACACTGGCGGCGCCAGCGCGACCCGGGCCCGGTAACGGCCTGCCGCACAGTCGTTACGCCTGGACAGAACAGCGCGACTGCCGCGTGAGATAATCGCGCCCATGGATATGACCTCTCGTATGACGTCGCACTTTCGCGACGCCATGGCTGCGTGCGAACAAAGTATGAACGTCCTGGCGGAACCGCTGGCAGTGGCGGTCGACGTGCTGTTCGGCGCCCTGGCGAACAACGGCAAGATTCTGGCTTGCGGCAACGGCGGCTCGGCAGCCGACGCGCAGCATTTCATCGCCGAACTGGTGGGCCGCTTCGAACGCGAACGCCTGCCACTGGCCGGCATCGCGCTCAATACCGACACCTCGATCCTCACCGCCGTCGGCAACGACTACGGCTTTGACGAGATCTACGAACGCCAGGTCAACGCGTTCGGCCAAGCCGGCGACGTGCTGGTTGCAATTTCCACCAGCGGCAATTCGCCCAACGTCGTGCGCGCCATGGAAGCCGCCAGCTCGCGCGAAATGCACGTGCTGGCCCTGACCGGCAAGGGCGGCGGCGTCATGGGGGAACTCATCACGCCGATGGACGTCCATCTATGTGTTCCCAGCGACCGCACCATGCGGATCCAGGAAGTCCATATTCTGCTGCTGCACGCACTGTGCGACGGCATTGACGCTCTTTTGCTTGGAGACACCGAATGATTTCTGACGTCAGAACCGCGGTTCGCCCCCTGATGCTCGCCGCGGCGCTGTCCACCGCGGCGCTCTCGCTGACGGCCTGCGCGCCCCTGATCGTAGGCGGCGCGGCCGCCACCACGGCGGTCGTGGTCACGGACCGCCGCACTTCCGGTATCCAGCTTGAAGACCAGAACATGGCCTTCAAGGCGCAAAGCCAGATCTCGCAAAAGCTGGGCGACACCGCCCGCGTCAATGCCATGGCCTATGGCGGCCACCTGTTGCTGACGGGCGATGTGCCCACCGAGCAGGCCAAAGCCGAAGCGACCACCATCGCCCAGGGCATCGAGAACGTCAAACAGGTCATCAACCAGCTGAACGTCGGCCCCATCGCCTCGTTTGGCACGCGTTCGAACGACACGTGGCTGACCTCCAAGGTCAAGACCGCGCTGATCAACACCAAGTACGTGCCGTCGGGCACCATCGCCCTGACCACCGACCACAGCGTCGTCTACCTGATGGGCAAGGTCACCCAGGCCGAAGGCGAATACGCCGCCAACGCCACGGCGGATGTGGGCGGCGTGGCCAAGGTGGTTAAACTGTTCGAGACCATCAGCCGCGAAGAAGCCATCCGGCTGTCCAACAGCAGCACCCGGGACGCCTCCACAGAAACCAAAGCGCCTATCCAAAGCGGCGCCGGCGCAGCACCCAGCGACAACAACGCGGCCGGCACCAGCAATGGCGTTGAAGCCATGCCTATCAAATGAAAAAAGCCATCGTAGCCCTCGCCGTCCTGGTGGCGGTTGGTATCGGCGCCTGGTTCGTCTGGCGCCCTGCCCAGACCGCCCCCGACGTCTCGTTCACCACGCTGGAAGGCAAAACCTTCTCGATGCAGGACTTGCGCGGCAAGGTCGTGCTGGTCAAGTTCTGGGCGACCAGCTGCGTCACCTGCGTGAAGCAGATGCCGGAAACCATCGCCGCCTATAAGGAATACGCCGCCAAGGGCTACGAGGCCATCGCGGTCGCCATGAACTACGATCCGCCCAATTTCGTCTTGAACTTCGCGGACCAGCGCAAGCTGCCGTTCCCGGTGGCGCTGGACACCAAGGGCGACATCGCGCGCGCCTTTGGCGACATCCGGCTGACGCCCACGGCGTTCCTGATCGACAAGCAGGGGCACATCATTAAGCGCTATCTGGGCGAATACGATGTGGCTGAGTTCCACGCCACCGTGGAAAAGGCGCTGGCGGCGGGCTGATCGCCCGGCTCTGCGGCCTTCCCCGGCCTGAATAAAAAACCGCCCACGAGGGCGGTTTTTCATTGGCGCGGTTTCATTGGCGGTGGCTTGCTTGCGGCCAGCCGAACCCATTCGCTCGGCCGGCAAACCTGGAACCTGCAACAGAACCAGGAGCCGCCTCTCCGGCTTAGAACGCCGGAATGACCGCGCCCTTGTACTTTTCCTGGATGAATTTCTTCACATCCGCCGAGTGCAGCGCGTCGACCAGCTTCTTGATTCCCGGCGCGTCCTTGTTGTCGGAACGGGTGACCAGAATGTTGGCGTAAGGCGAATCGGCGCCTTCGATGAACAGCGCGTCCTTCGTGGGCACCAGGCCGGCTTCCAGCGCGTAGTTGGTGTTGATCAGCGCCAGATCCACGTCGTCCAGCGAACGCGGCAGCATGGCGGCTTCAAGTTCGCGGAATTTCAGCTTCTTGGGGTTGTCGACCACGTCGGCGGCCGTCGCCAGGATGTTGGACGCGTCCTTCAGCTTGATGATGCCCTGCTTTTGCAGCAGCACCAGCGCACGCCCACCGTTGGACGGATCGTTCGGGATAGCGACGGTGGCGCCGTCCTTGAGGTCGGCCAGGCTCTTGATTTTCTTGGAGTAACCGCCGAAGGGCTCGACGTGCACCAGCGCGACCGGCACCAGCGTGGCCTTGCGGTCTTTGTTGAACGTGTCCAGATACGGCTTGTGCTGGAAGAAATTGGCGTCCAGCTGCTTGTCCACCAATTGCAGGTTGGGTTGCACGTAATCGCTGAACACCTTGATGTCCAGCTCGACGCCCTGCTTGGCCAGCTGCGGCTTCACCACTTCCAGGATCTCGGCGTGCGGGACCTGCGTGGCGCCCACCACCACTTTTTCTGCATGGGCGGCGTTGGCTGCCACCAGGAAGGCCGATGCCGCCAGGGCGGCGCGGACGAAGTTCAAACGCATGGCTTGCCTCTTTTATGGAAATAAAATGGGGGCTGATACCCCGACCGGTGCGGATTTGCCCCCCTTTTGCGGGGGCTCGCGTCTCGAAAACGCCCCAATTTACCTGAATGCCGGTTATTTGTCGGGCATATGGACATGGGTTTTAGGCATATGAAACGCGTGGGTACTACAATCCGTCGTATGCTTGCGCTACCGCGTTTCGAACGCGATGTTGTGCAGGCATTTTTTCTAACCACTCATACATATTTGCCGACTTAGCTGCCATGACCGACACCCCCGACCCTGCTGCCGTTTCGTCCCCCGCTGTCAAAGCCGCTGTGCTGTCTGAAGCACTGCCGTATATCCGACGATTCCACGGCAAGACCATCGTGGTCAAGTACGGCGGCAACGCCATGACGGAAGAGCGCTTGCAGCGCAGCTTCGCGCACGATGTCGTGCTGCTCAAGCTGGTGGGTCTGAACCCGGTGGTGGTGCACGGCGGCGGTCCGCAGATCGACGACGCGCTGCGCCGCATCGGCAAGCAGGGCACCTTCATCCAGGGCATGCGCGTGACCGATGCCGAGACCATGGAAGTGGTCGAATGGGTGCTGGGCGGCCAGGTCCAACAAGACATCGTCATGATGATCAACGAGGTCGGCGGCAAGGCCGTGGGCCTGACCGGCAAGGACGGCGGCTTGATCCAGGCTCAGAAAAAACTGATGGCCAACAAGGACAACCCCGCCGAACCCATCGACATCGGCTTCGTGGGCGACATCACGCTGGTTGAACCCGCCGTGGTCAAGGCCCTGCAAGACGACCAGTTCATTCCCGTGATCTCGCCCATCGGCTATGGCGAAGACGGCACGGCCTACAACATCAACGCCGACGTCGTCGCCGGCAAGATGGCCGAAGTGCTGGGCGCCGAAAAGCTGTTGATGCTGACCAACACCCCGGGCGTGCTGGACAAGGCGGGCAAGCTGCTGCGCAGCCTGTCGGCCCAGACCATCGACGAACTCTTCGCCGACGGCACCATCTCGGGCGGCATGCTGCCCAAGATCTCGTCGGCGCTGGATGCCGCCAAGAACGGCGTGAATTCCGTTCACATCGTCGACGGCCGCGTGCCGCACTGCCTGCTGCTTGAAATCCTGACCGACCAAGGCGTGGGCACGATGATCAGCTCGCATTGATGCGAGCTCAACGTCTGCTGTTACGGCCGGCGGTGCGTATGCGCCGCTCGCGCCGCATGGCCACGGGCGTTTCCGAACGCCTGTGGCTGTTTGACCTGGACAACACGCTTCACGACACCTCGCACGCCATCTTCCCGAAGATAGACCTGGGCATGACCATGGCGGTGGCCGAGGCGCTGAACGTGGACGTCGACACCGCCAACGACCTGCGCCGCAAGTATTGGCAGCGTTACGGCGCCACGATGATCGGCATGGTCCGCCACCACGGCGTCAACCCGCACGACTTCCTGCACCGCAGCCACGACTTCGACGTCAACCCGCTGGTGCGCGGCGAAAAGGCGCTGGCCTACAAACTGCGCCAGCTACCCGGCCGCAAGGTGCTGCTGACCAACGCGCCGCTGCGCTACGCCCGCTCCGTACTGCAACGCCTGGGCATCCTGCGCCAGTTCGACAGCCTGTGGGCCATTGAACATATGCGGCTGCATGGCGAATTCCGCCCCAAGCCGTCGCCCGCGCTGCTGCGTTATGTGCTGGCCCGCGAAGGCGTACCCGCCCACCGTGCCGTGCTGGTCGAAGACACGCTGGCCAACCTGCGCGGCGCGCGCCGCGTCGGCGTGCGCACCGTGCACGTGTATCACCCTGGCACGCCCTTCTCGCGCGGTCGTTCGCATCGTCCGCCCTATGTCGACTTGCGGGTAAACTCCGTCAGTGATTTGTTGTTACGTCGGCGTCCCCTGCGGGGATAGCGGCGCGCTCCTCCCCCTCCCTTCACCGTCAAGCCTGCGCGAGAGCAGTCCCTTCCATGGCGAGCAAACCCGGCGAGCGCAAGACCCAGATTCTGCAGACCCTGGCCGAAATGCTGGAGCAGCCGCACGCTTCCCGCATCACCACGGCTGCGCTGGCCGCGCGTCTGCAAGTGTCCGAGGCCGCCTTGTACCGGCACTTTGCCAGCAAGGCGCAGATGTTCGAAGGGCTGATCGAATTCATCGAGACCAGCATCTTCACGCTGGTCAACCAGATTGCCACCGTGGAACCCTACGGCGTGCCCCAGGCGCACAAGACCGTTGCCATGCTGCTGACGTTCTCCGAACGCAACAAGGGCATGACGCGGGTGCTGACCGGCGACGCGCTGGTCACGGAAGACAACCGGCTGCAAGAGCGCATCAACCATATCAATGACCGCATCGAAACGTCGCTGAAGCAGTCGCTGCGCATCGCGATCACCGACGGCGGGCTGCCCGCGGACGCCAACGTCGCGGCGCACGCCAGCCTGCTGACGCATCTGGTGCTGGGCCGCTGGCTGCGCTACGCCCAAAGCGGTTGGCGGGTGGCGCCCACGCTGCATCTGGACGAACAACTGCGGCTGGCGCTGGGTTGATTGCCGGCTTGGTCGGCCGCACCGTGCTTGCGGCGCAACAGGGCGCGCGAGCATAATGCGCCAGGTGGGTTTTCTCAAGCCGAAATCTTCATCGGCTTGATCCATATCAATGCGGGTTTTCCTCAATGCCGTCACGATCGTCCTGTAGCGTCGACACATCGAATTGAACAAACCCGTGCTCGCGGGGAGTGTGTCGACGGTTTGACCTCAACCGGAGATGGATATGACCGCGCCAGCCGCCGTCCCTGCCTCACAGGCACCCCAAAAAGCAAAAATTCCCATCGGACTAATCGCCGGTTTCGTGGTGATGATCGGGGTATTGCTGATGCCCCTGCCCGCCGACCTGCCGGTCGCGGGACACCGCATGCTGGCAATCCTGGCATTCGCCGTGGTGGTCTGGATTACCGAAGCCGTGTCTTACGAAGCCAGCGCGATCATGATCACGACGCTGATGGCTTTCCTGTTGGGCACGGCTCCGACAATCAAAGACCCGAACGTGCTGTACGGCACCTCGGCCGCCATCAGCATGGCGCTGACGGGCTTCGCTAACTCGGCGCTGGCGCTGGTGACCGGCGCCCTGTTCATTGCTGCCGCCATGACCTTCACCGGGCTGGACCGGCGCATTGCGCTGGTCACGCTGTCGAGAGTGGGCACCAGCACGCGCCGCATCCTGATCGGATGTATCGCCGTGACGATCGTGCTGAGCCTGGTGGTGCCCAGCGCCACCGCGCGCAGCGCCGCCGTGGTGCCGATCATGATGGGCGTCATCGCCGCGTTCGGCGTGGACAAGCGGTCCAACATCGCCGCCGGCATCATGATCATCGTGGCGCAGGCCACCAGCATCTGGAACGTGGGCATCCAGACCGCCGCCGCGCAAAACCTGCTGACGGTCGGCTTCATGGAAAAGATGCTGGGCGAACGCGTGGCGTGGTCGGACTGGCTGATCGCGGGCGCACCGTGGTCGCTGATCATGTCGGCCGTGCTGATCGTGGTGGTGCTCAAGCTGCTGCCGCCGGAAAGCGACAGCATCGCCGGGGGCAAGGAAGCCGTCGAAAAGTCGCTGATTGAACTGGGCCCGATGACCGGCGCGCAAAAGCGCCTGATGGCCGTGTCGATCATGCTGCTGCTGTTCTGGTCGACCGAAGGCAAGCTGCACAAGTTCGACACCACGTCGACCACCTACTTCGGCCTGGTTCTCTTGATGCTGCCGCGCTTTGGCGTGATGACATGGAAGGACGTGCAGTCGCGTATCCCATGGGGCACCGTGATTGTGTTCGGCGTGGGCATCAGCCTGGGCACCGCCCTGTTGACGACGCAAGCCGGCCAATGGCTGGGCAACCAGGTCGTGGCGCACACGGGGCTGGATCACCTGGGTCCGCTGGCCATCTTCGCCGTGCTGGCCGCGTTCCTGATCGTCATCCACCTGGGCTTTGCCAGCGCCACCGCGCTGACGTCGGCCATGCTGCCCATCCTGATCTCGGTGCTGGCCACGCTGCCCGGCGAGTTCAGCCGGCTGGGCATGACCATGCTGCTGGGCTTTGTCGTCAGCTATGGCTTCATCCTGCCGATCAACGCGCCGCAAAACATGGTGTGCCTGGGCACGGAAACCTTCAACGCCAAGCAGTTCGCGAAAGTCGGCATCATCGTCACCATCGTGGGCTACCTGCTGATGCTGCTGATGGGCATGACCTACTGGCGCTGGCTTGGCTGGCTGTAAGGAGAACGCATCATGAAACTCTCTTTAGCCCAAGCCAACGAATACGGCCGCCGCGTACTGATGGCGCAAGGCGTGCCGGAAGATATCGCGCGCGACGTGGCCGAACACCTGGTGGAGTCCGACCGCGTCGGCTACACCAGCCACGGCCTGTCCATCCTGACGAACTACCGCCGCGTCCTGTCCGAAGGGCTGGCGCAGGCCGACGGCCGGCCTGAACTGGTCAATGACCGTGGCGCCATGCTGGCCTACGACGGCCACCACGGCCTGGGCCAGTACGTGGGCAAGGCGGTCATCGAAAAGGCCATCGAACGCACGCAGGAACACGGGCAGTGCATCGTGACGCTGCGCCACAGCCACCACCTGGGCCGCATGGGCCACTTTGGGGAAATGGTTGCGGCCAAGGGCTTGATCCTGCTGGCCTTCACCAACGTGATCAACCGTTCGCCCACCGTGGCGCCGTTCGGCGGCGCGCAGGCGTGCCTGACGACCAATCCGCTGTGCTTTGCCGGCCCGCTACCCGGTGGCCGGCCGCCGTTCATCGTGGACATGGCGACCAGTTCAATCGCCGTGAACCGGGCGCGCGTGCTGGCGGCCAAGGGCGAAAAGGCCCCGCCGGGGTCGTTGATCGATGCCCAGGGCAACCCCACGACGGACCCCAATGCGCTGTTCGCCGACCCGCCGGGCGCCCTGCTGCCCTTTGGCGGCCACAAGGGTTATGCGCTGGGCCTGGTGGCCGAGTTGCTGGCGGGCGTGTTGTCCGGCGGCGGCACGATCCAGCCGCAGCACCCGCGCATTGGCGTGGCGACGAACAATATGTTTGCGCTACTGCTGGACCCGCAGGTGGATTTCAATACGGATTGGCGGTCGATGGAAGTCGGCGCGTTCATCGACTACCTGCACGCCTGCAAGCCGCAACCCGGCGTGGAAAGCGTGCAGTATCCGGGCGAGTACGAAGCCCGCAACCGCGCCGTCAATGCGGATTCAATCGAGTTCGACAGCCGCATCTGGGACGGGCTGACGACGCTGGCCATTGAACTGGGTGTGCCGGACGCATTGCCTGGCTGAGCGGGACAGGCGCATTGCCGCAAGCTCGACCGCGCCTCTGACGCCCCGCTATCGGGGCGTCAGGCTTTTACGGAGCGGTGGCGGCTGATGCTCATCATGATGCCGAAAGCGATGCCCATGGTGAACAACGCCGTCCCGCCGTAACTCATGAACGGCAGGGGCACACCCACCACGGGCAAGATGCCCGTGACCATTCCGACGTTCACGAACACATAGATAAACAACATCATCGTCAGCGCGCCTGACAGCAGCCGCCCGAACTGCGAGGCCGCGCGGGACGCGATGGTAAGCCCGCGCGCCATCATCAGGCCGTACAGCACCAGGATGGCGATGCCGCCGTACAGGCCGAATTCCTCAGCGTAGACGGCGAAGATGAAGTCGGTGGTGCGCTCGGGGATGAAGTCCAGGTGGGTCTGCGTGCCCTTCATGTAGCCCTTGCCATACACGCCGCCCGAGCCCACCGCGATCATGGACTGGATGGTGTGAAAGCCCTTGCCCAAGGGGTCCGAGCTGGGGTTGAGCAGCGTGCACACGCGGTGCTTTTGATAATCGTGCAGCACCACCCAGCTTACGTCCGGCTCGCACAACTGGTCTTCGTAATACACCAGCGTGCCAATGGCGATGATGCCGGCCAGCATCACCGGCACCAGCAGCTTGAACGACAGCCCCGCGAAATAGATCACGAAGAAACCGGCGCCAAACACCAGCAGTGCCGTGCCCAGGTCGGGTTGCAGCACGATCAACGCAAACGGCGCGGCCAGCATCGCGGCGGCGGCCAGGAAGTCGCGGATGCGCACGGCGCCTTCATGGCGCTGGAAATACCAGGCCAGCATCATGGGCACCGCAATCTTCATCATCTCGGACGGCTGGATGCGGGTCACGCCCAGGTTCAGCCAGCGGGTCGCGCCCTTGCTGGTTTCACCAAAGAACTCCACGCCCAGCAGCAGCACCACGCCCACGACGTAGAAGGGCAGCGCCAGCTTCATCAGCCACTTGGGCGGAATCAGCGCCATGATCCACATGGCGAAGAACGCAATGATGAAGTTGCGGGACTGTTCGGCGAACCGCCAGTCCGTGCCGCCCACGGCGGAATGCATGACGGTCAGGCCCAGCGCCGCGAACATCATCAGGATGGCCAGCAGCGGCCAGTCGAACGCCGTGAAGACGCGTAGCAGGATAAGGCCCAGGCGCTTCATTGTTGGCGCACCACGTCAGAGGTAATGGTTTCGACCGAGGCCAGGGGGTCGGCGCGTTCCGGGCGCACGATCTTGTCCTGGCGGTCCTTGGCCAGCCAATAATCGAACACCTTGCGCGCGACCGGCGCGGCCACGCTGGCGCCCCAGCCGGCGTTCTCGACGATCAGCGACAGGGCGATGCGCGGGTGTTCCAGTGGAGCGAAGCCCATGAACAGCGCGTGATCGCGCAGGCGTTCGTCGATGGCACTGGCGCGGTAATGGCCGCCACGCAGGCTGAACACCTGCGCGGTGCCCGTCTTGCCGGCCGCTTGGTACGGCGCATTGGCAAACGCGCGGCGCGCGGTGCCCGCCCGCACCACGTCCGCCATGGCATTCTTGATGACATCCACATTGGCCTGCTTGAGCGGAATGCGGTAGTCGGGCGTGGACTCGGTGGGTTTGGCCACACCGCTGCGCGGGTCGCGCACGGCGTGCACCAGGTGCGGGCGACGGAACAACCCGTTGTTGGCCAACGTGGACGTACCCTGCGCCAGTTGCAGCAAGGTGAACGCGTTGTAGCCCTGGCCCACGGCAACCGAAATGGTTTCGCCCGCGTACCAGCGCTGGCGGTCCTTGTCTTTGTAGGCCGCGCGCTTCCAGTCGGTGGACGGCAGCACGCCGCGTTTTTCGCCTTCCAGGTCGATGCCGGTGATCTGGCCAAAGCCGAACTGCTTGGTGAAGTCGTGCAGCGCGTTCACGCCGATCTCGGGGCCCAGCGAATAGAAATACGTGTCGGACGACACCACGATGGCCTTGTGCATGTCGGTCATGCCGTAGGCCGCGCCCCCCGCGTTGCGGAATTTCTGTCCGCCGAATTCGTAGTAGCCAGGGTCCGAGATGCGGTCCGTGGCGCGGCGCTTGCCCAGTTCCAGTGCGGCCAGGGCCACGAAGGGCTTGTAGGTCGACCCGATGGGGTAGGTGCCGTAAAGCGGGCGGTTGATCAGCGGGTGGTCGGGCGATTCGTTCAGCATGCGCCAGTTGTCGACGTCGATGCCGTCCACGAACAGGTTCGGGTCAAACGAGGGCTGCGACACAAACGCCAGCACTTCGCCCGTGTCGGGGTCGATGGCCACCAGCGCGCCGCGCTGCCCTTCAAACGCTTCCTCGGCCACCTTTTGCAGGCCAAGGTCGATGGACAGCATGATGTCGGACCCCGGCACCGGGTCGATGCGCCGCAGCGTGCGCATGGGCCGCCCGCCCGCCGTCACTTCGACTTCTTCAAGCCCGGTGCGGCCATGCAGCTGCTCTTCCCAGGTTTTCTCGATGCCCTTCTTGCCGATGACATCGGTGCCGCGATAGTTGCCCAGTTGCCCGGCGCGTTCCAGCTCTTCGTTGTCGCCTTCGGCAATGCGGCCGATGTAGCCCACCACGTGCGCGGCCGACACGCCTTGCGGATATTCGCGCACCCAGCGCGCGCGCAACTCGACGCCCGGAAACTGGAAGGCGTGCGCGGCGAACCACGCGGCTTCCGTTTCGTTCAGGTTGTTGCGCAGTTGCAGGCTGGCGTAGCGGCTGGACTCGGCGGCGCGGCGCTTGAAGCGGCGCTGGTCGGTCGGGCTGATGTAGACCACTTCGGTCAGCCGTTCGAACAATTCGTTCATGTTGCCCGCGTGGGCCGGCACGACTTCCAGCGTGTAGGTGCGGTAGTTGCGCGCCAGCACTTCGCCGTTGCGGTCCAGGATCTCGCCGCGCCGCGGCGGAATCGGCACCACGGCGATACGGTTGCGATCGGCGCGTTCGGACAGACCTTCGTAGCGATCCACCTGCAAATACCAGAACCGGCCCACCAGCACGCCAAAGCACAGCAGCGCAAACACGCCGCCCACCCATGCGCGCAGGCGGAAGCGCTGCTTTTGCTGCTGGCCGGTTTTCTTGAATTCAAACATGACGCGACGCCGCCATCAGGCGGAGGAAGATTCGGCGTCGTCGGCACCGCGCTGCGGCAGGTGCAAAACCCAACCCGCCAACGGCCACAGGGCGGCCGTGATGGCCACGCTGATGCACCAATCCCAACCCGGCCACTTGCCCGCGACCCAGGCATGGATGATCTGCGTCAGGAAACGCGCCACGAAGAACACAGGCAGCATGTGCATCGCCTGGCTCCAAAGGTCGAACCGTTGCAGGCGACGATGCAGCACCACGGCGCCATAGGCGACCAGGGTGTAGGACAACGCGTGTTCGCCCAGCATGCCGGCGTCGTGCACATCCATCAGCAAGCCGAAGAAAAACGCCGTGAACAGGCCGACGCGGCGCGGCTCATGCACGCACCAGAAGGCGATGATCAGCAGCAGCACGTCCGGCGCGCCCTGCCACAGGCGCCAGGGCAGCAACGACACCAGCCACACCAGCAGCACCGTGCCCCACACAAACACACCGTGCGCGGGACCGGACAGCCGGTCGGGGTGCACATTACTGGGCGTACCCAGGCGGCGCCTGGGTTGCGAAGAATTAGTCCGATCCACCGGAATCGACCTCCTGACGGTTGGACTCGGCGCGCGCCACATCCACCTGCAAGACCAGGAAGTGGCGATAGCGTTCGGGATGGGCCAGCGGTTCACACACGGCGCGAGCGAAACCGGAGGCGGTGTCGCGTTCGACCGAGGTCACTTTGGCCACGGGTAGTCCGGCGGGGAACAGGCCGCCCACGCCGCTGGTGACGATAGTATCGCCTTCCTTGATGTCGGCATTGGCGGCAAGGTAACGAACTTCCATCTTGCCGGGAGAATTGCCGCCGAATGCAATCAGCCGCAAGCCGTTGCGCAGCAGTTGCACGGGGATCGACACCTGCTCGTCGGTGACCAACGCGGCCTCGGCCGTCATCGGCGTCACGCGCACGATCTGGCCGACCACGCCGCCTTCGTCGATCACCGGCATGCCCGGCGCCAGGCCGGCCTTGCTGCCCTTGTTGAACACCAGCCGCTGCGTGAAGGCATTGGTGGGTTCGTACATGACTTCGACCACCACGGCCGATTGCGCCACGGTATCGGTCACGCCAAGCAGGCGGCGCAGCTGGGCGTTTTCGGCCGCCAACTGGGCGGCGTGCGACGCCACCTGGGCCAGCTCGATGCGCTGGCGCTGCAAGGCTTCGTTTTCACTGCGAATAAGGTTGGCCGCGTTGACCCATTCGTTGACCTGTTGCACCAGGTCACGCGGCGCCATGACGGCGCGCTGGAAGGGGTATAGCGCCACGGCGATCGTACGGCGCGCCGGTTCAAGCATGCGCCATTGCGAATCGATGATGATCAGGGCCAACGCCAGGACGACCAGAACGACCAGCCGCACCTCCGCGGGTGGGCCGCGCCTGAATAAAGGGGGGGTCCCTTGTCGTTGCATGAATCTCAGCCCGGGCGCCCGCGTCCGAAGCCCCCGCAGCGGCCGGAGCCGAAAAAAAGCGGGGCTCCGGGCTGGCGGGCGGTATTAATCGTTGATGAAGATGGCGCCCAGTTTCTCAAGGTGTTCCAGCGCTTCGCCGCAACCGCGCACGACGCAGGTCAGGGGATCATCGGCCACCACGACGGGCAAGCCGGTTTCTTCCTGGAGCAGGCGATCCAGGTCGCGCAGCAGCGCGCCGCCACCGGTCAGGGCGATGCCCTTGTCGGTGATGTCGGCGCCCAGTTCCGGCGGGGTCTGCTCAAGCGCGATTTTCACCGCGGACACGATCTGGTTCAGCGGGTCGGTCAGCGATTCCAGGATCTCGTTGGACGAGACCGTGAAGCTGCGCGGCACACCTTCGGCCAGATTGCGGCCCTTGACTTCGATTTCGCGGACTTCGGAACCCGGGAATGCCGAGCCGATTTCCTTCTTGATCAGTTCAGCGGTGGGTTCGCCGATCAGCATGCCGTAGTTGCGGCGGATGTAGTTGACGATGGCTTCGTCGAACTTGTCGCCGCCCACGCGCACCGAACCCTTGTAGACCATGCCGCCCAGCGAGATGACTGCCACCTCGGTGGTGCCGCCGCCGATGTCGACGACCATGGAGCCGCTGGCGTCGGACACGGCCAGGCCGGCGCCGATGGCCGCGGCCATGGGTTCTTCGATCAGGAAGACGTGCGAGGCGCCCGCGCCCAACGCCGATTCACGGATGGCGCGACGTTCGACTTGGGTGGACCCGCAAGGCACGCAGACGATGATCCGCGGGCTGGGAGCCAGCATGTTGCGGGGGTGCACCATGCGAATAAACTGTTTGAGCATCTGTTCGGTGACCGTGAAGTCGGCGATAACGCCGTCCTTCATGGGCCGGATGGCCTCAATATTGCCGGGAACTCGGCCGAGCATCTGCTTGGCTTCGTGGCCGACGGCCTGGATGATCTTTTTGCCGTGAGGCCCGCCTTCATGACGGATTGCGACCACGGAGGGCTCATCGAGCACGATGCCCTTGCCGCGGACGTAAATCAGCGTATTGGCGGTACCGAGGTCAATCGCCATATCGCTGGAAAAATAACTGCGCAGGAATCCGAACATGGGAGCTCAGCTAAATTCTGGGGGGAATTGGGTTCATGCCATGGGGCGTTTGGCCCGAAAAAGGTCGGGTCCGCCTGTCATCACGGCGATTAAACCGTGAATCATAACTTATAATTTCACCGGAAATAGCGCATAAATGCAGGCTATTCAAGCTTTGTAACGGGATCGGCGCATACATACTGTCCGGTCCCGCCCTTCGGCCTTCGCTTATCGATTTTGCAATCCCTATGGCGCTCAATGACACAGATGTGGCCCGCATTGCCCGGCTGGCCAGAATCGAACTGACCCCCGACCAGCGCACCCTTGCGCAGGCCGAACTCAACGGCATTCTCCACTTGATCGAACGGCTTCAGTCCGTCGACACCCAAGGCGTCGAACCGCTGGCCCACCCCCTGTCCGCCCATGAGGACATCGTGCTGCGCCTGCGTGAAGACGCCGTGACCGAGGCCAGCTCGGAAACACGCCGCGAGGCGCTGCTGGCCAACGCCCCCGACGCCCAGGAAGGCTTGTTCCTGGTCCCCAAAGTCCTCGATTAAGCCATGACAAAACCCGCCTTGCATACCCAATTCGAGGGGATCGCCGCCTTGCGCGCGGCCCTCGCCCAACGCCAGGTCAGCGCCGTCGAACTGGCGCAAAGCGCCTTGGCGGCCGCCGATGCGGCCAGCGGCCTGAATTGCTTTTTACATATTGACGCTGAATTGACGCTGGCCCAGGCGCGCGCCGCCGACGCCGCATTGGCCGCGGGGTCGGCCGGCCCCTTGGCCGGCGTGCCCATCGCCCACAAAGACGCGTTCGTGACCCGTGGCTGGCGCACCACCGCCGGCAGCAAGATGCTGGACGGCTACGTCAGCCCGTTCGACGCCACCGTGGTCGAACGCCTGGGTACGGCGGGCGCCGTGTCCATCGGCAAGCTCAACTGCGACGAATTCGCCATGGGTTCCGGCAACGAGAACTCGGCCTACGGCGTGGTGAAAAATCCCTGGGACCACGCGGCCGTGCCGGGCGGTTCGTCCGGCGGTTCGGCCGCCGCGGTCGCCGCCCGACTGGTGGCGGCCACCACCGGCACCGACACCGGCGGTTCGGTGCGCCAGCCCGCCGCGCTGTGCGGCGTCAGCGGCATCAAGCCCACGTATGGCACCGTGTCGCGCTATGGCATGGTGGCGTTCGGCTCCAGCCTGGATCAGGCCGGCCCGCTGGCGCAAAGCAGCCGCGACCTGCTTGAGCTGCTGGACGTCATCAGCGGCTTCGATCCGCGCGATGCCACCAGCCTGGAAAAATGCGATGGCGCCGTCAATGAACCCGGCCGCGTGCGCCGCGACTTCGACGCCGCGCAAGCCGCGTTCGACGGCGCCGGCAGCCAGCCCCTGAAGGGCTTGCGCATTGGCGTGCCCGAAGAGTATTTCGGTGCGGGCCTTGCGGCCGACGTGGCCGCCGCGGTGGAAGCCGCGCTGGCGCAGTTCGAAGCGCTGGGCGCCGTGCGCGTGCCCGTGTCGCTGCCGCGCACGGAACTGGCCATCCCCGCCTACTACGTCATCGCCCCGGCGGAAGCGTCCAGCAACCTGGCGCGCTACGACGGCGTGCGTTACGGCCACCGCACCGAGCAGTACGGCGACCTGAACGAGATGATCAGCCGCTCGCGCGCCGAAGGCTTCGGCGACGAGGTCAAGCGCCGCATCCTGATCGGCACGTATGTGCTGTCCCACGGTTACTACGACGCCTACTACCTGCAAGCGCAACGCCTGCGCCGCCTGATCGCGCAGGATTTCCAGCGCGCCTACGCCGGCCAGTGCGACGTCATCATGGGCCCCGTCACGCCGTCGGTCGCCAAGAACATCGGCGACAACCGCGACGACCCCACCGCCGACTGGCTGGCCGACGTCTACACGCTGGGCGTGAGCCTGGCCGGCTTGCCCGCCATGTCGATCCCGTGCGGCTTTGGCGGCGACAACGGCAAGCGGCCCGTCGGCTTGCAGATCATCGGCAATTACTTCGACGAAGGCAGGCTGCTGGCCATCGCCGACCGCTACCAACAAGTGACGGACTGGCACAAGCGGTCCCCGCTGTGATGATGCCCACACGCCCCCAACGTTCGCGCTCCCCCCCGGGGACCGCCGGCGTTTCGGGCGGCCCGGCGCCGCTGGCATCGCAGCCGCGGCTCTATTGATTGGAACTACAGATAATGAACTGGGAAATCGTCATCGGCCTGGAAACGCACACCCAGCTTTCCACCGACTCCAAGATTTTTTCGGGCAGCAGCACGCAATTCGGCGCGGCGCCCAACACGCATGCCAACGAGGTCGACCTGGCGTTGCCGGGCAGCCTGCCGGTCATGAACCGGGGCGCGGCTGAACGCGCCATCCGCTTCGGCCTGGCGGTGGGCGCGACCATCGCGCCGCGCTCGGTCTTTGCGCGCAAGAACTACTTCTACCCCGACTTGCCCAAGGGCTATCAGATCAGCCAGTACGAACTGCCTGTCGTGGTGGGTGGCTCGCTGTCGTTCTTCGTCGGCGAAGAAGAAAAAACCATCAACCTGACGCGTGCCCACCTGGAAGAAGACGCCGGCAAATCGCTGCACGACGACTTCACGCTGGCCAATGGGTCGCCCGCCAGCGGCATCGACCTGAACCGTGCCGGCACCCCGCTGCTGGAAATCGTGACCGAGCCCGAAATGCGCTCGGCGGCCGAGGCCGTGGCCTACGCGCGCGCGCTGCACAGCCTGGTTGTGTGGCTGGGCATTTGCGACGGCAACATGCAGGAAGGCTCGTTCCGCTGCGACGCCAACGTGTCCGTGCGCCCCGTCGGCCAAAAGGAATTCGGCACCCGCACCGAGATCAAGAACGTCAACTCGTTCCGCTTCCTGGAACGCGCCATCGTCTACGAAGCGCGCCGCCAGATCGAACTGATCGAGGACGGTGGCACGGTGGTGCAGGAAACGCGCCTGTACGACGCCGACCGCGACGAAACGCGCAGCATGCGCAGCAAAGAAGATGCGCACGACTACCGCTACTTCCCCGACCCCGACCTGCCCACGCTGGTGATCTCCAGCGCCTGGGTCGACGAGGTGCGCGCCGCCATGCCCGAACTGCCGGCAGCCCAGCGCGCCCGCTTCGAATCGGAATACGGCCTGCCCGCCTACGACGCCGCCCAACTGACCGTCAGCCGCGATCTGGCCGCCTACTTCCAGGCAGTGGCCAACGCCCTGCCGGCCGGCCAGGCCAAGCTGGCCGCGAACTGGGTCATGGGTGAAGTGTCCGCCGCCTTGAACAAGGACGAAAAGACCATCGCCGAATCGCCGGTGCAAGCGCCCGCGCTGGCGGCGTTGATCAGCCGCATCATCGACGGCACGATCTCCAACAAGATCGCCCGCGAAGTCTTCGGCGCCATGTGGGCCGGCGAGAACGGCGGCGACGCGGATGCCATCATCGACGCGCGCGGCCTGAAGCAGATCAGCGACACGGGCGCCATCGGCGCCATGATCGACGAGGTGCTGGCCGCCAACCCGGCCATCGTGGAAGAGTACCGGGCGGGCAAGCAAAAGGCGTTCAACTCGCTGGTGGGCCAGATCATGAAGGCCGCGCGCGGCAAGGCCAACCCGCAGCAAGTGAACGACCTGCTCAAGGAAAAGCTGGGCGGCTGATCTGATAGCCCATACGGGGATCAGTCCTACCAAAGGCCGCGGCGCATTGCCGCGGCCGGCCATCCATCCCAGCAGCGTTACTTCACCCCGTACTTCGTGCGATATGCCTGCACGGCATCGCGGTTTTCCGCGAAGGCGGCATCGTCTTGCAGCAAGGCCATGATGTCGGACAGCGATGCAATCGCCACCACCGGAATGCCGTAGGTCTTGGCCACGTCCTGCACGGCGGAATGCGGGGACAGCGCGTCGTCGGGGCCCGCGCGTTCCATGCGGTCCATGGCAATCAGCACGGCGGCCGGCTCGGCGCCCGCGTTGCGGATGATCTCCACCGATTCGCGCACCGAAGTGCCGGCCGTGATCACATCGTCAATGATGACGACCTTGCCCTGAAGCGGCGCGCCGACCAGCGTGCCGCCTTCGCCGTGGTCCTTGGCTTCCTTGCGGTTGTAGGCGAACGGTACGTCGTTACGCCCGTCCATCGCCGGGTGGCCCGCCAGCGCCACCGCCGTTGCGGTGGCCAACGGAATGCCCTTGTACGCGGGGCCGAACAGCATGTCGAACTGCACGCCGGAATCCAGCAGCGCCTGCGCATAGAATTGCGCCAGCTTGCCCACCGCGCGGCCACTGTTGAACAGGCCGGCGTTGAAGAAATAGGGGCTGATCCGGCCCGACTTGACCTTGAAGCTGCCAAAGCGCAGCACGCCTTCGTCGAGCGCGAAGCGAACAAATTCCAGGGAAGTGGGGCGAGACGGGGAGGAGGAAGCGGCGGCGGGCATGCGAGTGAGTCCGGTGGATGGCAAACCCCGGCATTTTATCCGTTGTCGGGGCTATTCCCTGCCCCTGCCGCCCAGTCGGTTAAATTCCTGGCATTGTTCCGGCCCCTGGCGGCCGCTCTACAGGAGTTTTGCTTTGCTTCGCATCACGTCGATCAATCTCAACGGCATCCGGTCCGCCTTTCGCAAGGGCCTGCAACCGTGGATGGAAAAGCACGCCGCTGACGTGCTTTGCCTTCAGGAAATCAAGATCGCCGACGCGGACCTGACTGAAGATCTGCGTCACCCGCCCGGCTACACCGGCCACTTCCACCATGCCGCCAAGAAAGGCTACAGCGGCGTGGGCATCTACCTGCGCGATGCCGCCGAACGCGTAAACATCGGCCTGGGCTGCGAGGAATTCGACCCCGAAGGCCGCATCATCCGCGCCGACTGGAAGAACCTGTCCGTCATCAGCGCCTACCTGCCCTCGGGCTCCAGCGGCGACGAACGCCAGCAGGCCAAATACCGGTTCCTGGATCGCTTCGGCCCCTGGATCGATGCCCTGATGCACGAACACAAGACCACGGGCCGCGAGTTCGTCATCTGTGGCGACTGGAACATCGCGCACAAGGAAATCGACCTGAAGAACTGGAAGGGCAATATGAAGAACTCGGGCTTCTTGCCCGAAGAGCGCGCCTGGCTGACCGACGTGTTCGACAAGCGCGGTTTCGTGGACGTGTTCCGCACCATCGACGACCGGCCCGACCAGTACACCTGGTGGAGCAACCGCGGCCAGGCCTGGGCCAAGAACGTCGGGTGGCGCATCGACTATCAGATCGCCACCCCGGGCATTGCCGCCCGCGCGCGCAACGTTGCGATCTACAAGGACGAGCGTTTCTCGGACCACGCACCGCTGACGATCGATTACGACGCCACGCTGTAATCCGTTGGGGCGGGCCGCGCCAAGCGTGCCCGCCCTGCCGGCTTGACCCTACCCGCGGTCTTTCGGCGTCCCTTACGAAAAAATTAATTAGGGACGCATAGTCCCACCGGACGGCGGTCGGTATCCCACCGCCGCGCCCCAAACCCCTTTGTTTGCAGGGCTTGGCGATGTTTCTGCCCCGGCCAACACCACGATATAAAACGGGGACATATATAAATCCCCTACGAAATCAACACTTGGGCGATCCTTAACGCGTATTTCGCCGCGAAAACGCGATATCGCCCGCCTATGCGTCCCTGTTTATACACAGAAAAAAGCGCTTTCTTTTCAACGCTCTACCGCAGCACCGGCCCTTTGCGCAGGGCAACAAATTTCCCATACACTTGCGCACCATGACGGTGCAGTCGATGCACCAGAACAAGCAAACCGCGCCCCACAATGGCGCAAGACGCACCCATTCGTAGCACCCCCGAGGAGATCAAGTTGAAAGTGCAGAGTCTGGACGACTTCCTGCGTGGCGTCGCCGCGCGCGACCCGCAGCAGCCCGAGTTCATGCAAGCCGTCCAAGAGGTGATGCTGAGCCTGTGGCCTTTCATCGAAAAGCACCCTCACTACGCCGAGCACGCCCTGCTTGAGCGCCTGGTCGAGCCGGAACGCGTGATCCAGTTCCGCGTGTGCTGGACCGATGACCGTGGCCAGGCGCAGGTTAACCGCGCTTTCCGCATCCAGCACAGCTCGGCCATCGGCCCCTTCAAGGGCGGCATGCGCTTTCACCCGTCGGTGAACCTGTCCATCCTGAAGTTCCTGGCGTTTGAGCAAACGCTGAAAAATTCGCTGACCACGCTGCCCATGGGCGGCGGCAAGGGCGGCTCGGACTTCGACCCCAAGGGCAAGTCCGACGCCGAAGTCATGCGTTTCTGCCAGGCGCTGATGATCGAGCTGTATCGCCACCTGGGCCCGGACACCGACGTGCCGGCCGGCGATATCGGCGTGGGCGCTCGCGAAGTCGGCTTCATGGCCGGCATGATGAAAAAGCTGTCGAACTCGACCGCCAGCGTCTTCACCGGTAAGGGCCTGACCTTTGGCGGCAGCCTGATCCGCCCGGAAGCCACCGGCTACGGCACCGTGTACTTCGCCGAGGAAATGCTCAAGCGCGTCGGCAAGTCGTTCGACGGCCTGCGCGTGTCGGTCTCGGGCTCGGGCAACGTGGCGCAATACGCCATCGAAAAAGCCATGTCGCTGGGCGCCAAGGTCGTGACCGTGTCGGATTCGAACGGCACCGTGGTCGATGACGCCGGTTTCACGCACGAAAAGCTGGTCGCGCTGATGCACATCAAGAACGACCTGCGCGGCCGCCTGGACACCTATGCCCAGCAATTCGGGCTGAAATACGAAGCCGGCAAGCGCCCGTGGCACGTCCCCGTCGACGTGGCGCTGCCCTGCGCCACCCAGAACGAGCTGGAACTGGCCGATGCGCAAACGCTGATCAAGAATGGCGTGCTGTGCGTGGCGGAAGGCGCCAACATGCCGGCCACGCTGGATGCCGCCAAGGCCTTCATCGCCGCGCGCGTGCTGTACGCGCCGGGCAAGGCCACCAATGCGGGCGGCGTCGCGGTGTCGGGCCTGGAAATGGCGCAGAACTCCGCGCGCCTGGCATGGACGCGCGAAGAGGTGGACGCGCGCCTGCACGCCATCATGCGCGACATCCACGAGAACTGCGTGCGCCACGGCCATAGCGAACGCGAATACGTCAACTACCTGGACGGCGCCAACATCGCTGGCTTCGTCAAGGTTGCCGACGCCATGCGCCAGCAAGGCCTGTACTGACCTGGGCGCGGGGCCGGCGTCGTGCTTAGTGCTTCATCGCACCGTGATCGTGGCTCATGCCGGGGTTATGCGACGCCGGCTTGACCTTGAATTGCACGGCGACTTCCCCGGCCTTTTCAAACTTCAGCGTGGCAGGCACGGTGGCGCCGTCCTTGAAGGGCGCGCGCAGCTTGATGAACATGACGTGATAACCGCCCGGGCTGAGCTTGACCTCGGTATCGGCGGGCAGCGCGATACCGCCTTCCACCTGACGCATCTTCGACACGCCGTTCTCGGTCTGCACGGTATGCAGCTCGACCCGTTCGGCGGCGTCGGACGTCACCGACAGCAGGCGGTCCTCGGACTTGGCATCGTTGTCGATGTCCATGTAGCCCGCCCCATTCGACTGGCCCGGCGCCGAGGCGCGCACCCAAAGGTCGTCGACCTCGATCTGGCCAACCTTGTAGTCCTTGGCCCACGCCGAGCCGGCCGTGCACAGGCCAATGGCGGCAATGAGTGCGAACTTGCGGATGTTCATAGGGGTGTCCTCCTGGTGGGTTAACGCCGCCGGACCAAGCTGCGGGCGGCTGACAGAACCGAATCGGTCAAGGCTTGCATCGCCTCGGAGTTTACCCGCCAATGTTGCCAATACAGCGGCACATCCTCCCAGGCGCGGCTGCGAAGCATCATCAGATGACCGGCATCAAGGTGTTCCTGCACAAGCGGCAGTGGATTCATCGTCCAACCCAGTCCGCCCAGCGTGGCCTGCACGAACGCACGGGTGGAGGGCACCCACCACACCGGCGGCTGCCACGGCGCCGGGTCCGATATCTTGTGCGCAAAGCGCGCCTGCAACGCATCCTTGCGGTTAAAGACCAGCACCGGCGCCTGCGCCAGCGTCTGCGCGTTGACGCCCTGGGCGAAATAGCGCTTGTGGAAGTCCGGCGTGCAGGTCGCCACATACCGCATGCTGCCCAGCGAATGGATGCGGCAACCTTGCACGGGATCCGCCAGCGTCGTCACGGCGCCCAGCACCGAACCGTTACGCAATAACGCGGCGGTGTGGTCCTGGTCTTCAGACAGCATGTCCAGCGTGGCCCGCGTGCGTTGCGAGAACTGCAAGGCAGCGTCGACAAACCAGGTTTCCAGGCTGTCGTGGTTGACGGCGATGGGGATGCTGGCGTGCGGCACGTCGTCGTCCGACACGCCCAGCCGGTTCAGCGCATCGTGTTCCAGCAGCGCCGTCTGCTCGGCCAGTTGCACCAGCACCTGGCCGTCGGCGGTGGCGGCGGCCGGCACGGTGCGCTGGACCAGCAGGCGGCCCATGCGGTCCTCCAGTGCCTTGATGCGCTGCGAGACTGCCGACGGCGTCACGCTAAGCGACAGCGCGGCCCGCTCAAAACTGCCTTCGCGCACCACCGCGGCCAGCGCCCGCAGGTTGCCATGGTCGATTTTCATGGATTAGCTATGCTTAATTCAGTAAAGGAAAATTAGCTGTATTTCATCGGCGTGACAAGGGAAAATACGTGATTGCCAAACTGCGCAATGCGTTCGGCATTCTTCAGTTAGCACCCTTAATAAAGCGCCGCCACAGGCGTAGCAGTCACAGGTATTTGCATCATGTTCGCCACGTTGTCATCCCCCCTCTTCCTTACTGCCTGGGCCAGCGGAACGGCCACCGGGCTGGGTCTGTTCGCCGTTGTGGGCGCGCAAAGCGCGTTCATCCTGCGACAGGGGCTGATGCGCGCGCACCTGCTCAGCGTGGTCGCCATTTGCGCGTTGATCGACGCGGTGTTCATCTTTGCCAGCGTCTCCGGGCTGCAAGCGCTGACCGCCTGGTTCCCCTGGTTGACCACCGCCGTGCTCTGGTTCGGCGTGGCCTTCCTGTCTTGGTACGCGGTGCAGTCCGCACGCCGCGCATGGACCGCCACAGGTGGCCTTGCCGCCGCGCGCGACGTGGTGCCGTCGCGCCGCGCCGCGATGCTGGGCGCGCTGGGGTTTTCGCTGTTGAACCCGCATTTCTGGCTGGACATGGTGGTGGTGGGTTCGCTGGCGCATGGCTTTGACGACGCGCGCATGGCGTTCGCGGCGGGCGCCTTCACCGCCAGCCTGCTCTGGCTGGCCGTGCTGGGCATCGGCTCGCGCGTGTTCGCGCGCTTCTTCGCCAACGCATCGGCCTGGCGTGTGCTGGATGGCGTCATCGCCGTGGTCATGGCGGGTCTGGCGGCAAGCCTGGCGATCAAGGGCATCTGAACGGAGCGGGGTCGCGAAGGCGGCGACTCCGCTTCGCTTCAGGGACCGCGACCACGCATCACTCCGGGCGCGGCGACCGCGCTTCACTTCAAGGGCGACGACCGCGCTTCACTTTTATAATGCGCCGTTGCCACTCTTTCGTCGGGCGCACGGCCGGCCCGCCAGACGATCATGCGCGGACCTTCCCCTTCCAAAGATGTGCGGCTGCCCCCCTTGGCCGCCATCCAGGCGTTTGAAGCCGCAGCGCGGCTGGGCTCTTTTGAACGCGCCAGCGAAGAACTCTTTGTCACCGCCAGCGCCATCGGCAAGCGCATCGCTGCCCTGGAAGCCATGCTGGACGTGTCGCTGTTCATCCGCAGCAGCCGGGGCGCCACCCTCAGCGCAGCCGGGCGCGACTACCTCAGCCAGGTCCGCACCGCTTTGGACCTGCTGTCCGACGCGTCGCTGCATCAGCGCGGCGAACCCAAGCCCGAACCGCTGCGCGTCGTGTCCACGCCCACGTTTGCCCGTCAGGTACTGATTCCCTATCTGCCCGGCTTTACCGCTGCGCATCCCGATGTGGAATTGGAAATCCTGCTGTCCATCCCGTACCTGGACATCATGCCGCCCAACGCGGACGCCTGGGTGCGGTTCGGCAGCGGCAAGTACCCCGGGCTGCACGCGCGCCAACTCACCGACGACCCGGTCTTCGCCGTGTGCTCGCCCGCCTACCTGGCCTCACGCGGGCCGTTCAACCGCCCTGAAGACCTGGCTCGTGCCGAGCTGTTGCGCTGCCCGATGGAGCCCTGGCGGCCGTGGCTGGACGCGGCTGGCCTGGACTGGCCCGAGCCGTCGCGCGGCGTCTGGCTGGTGGACCTGGGCATGATGCTGGCCGCTGCTCGCGCGGGCCAGGGCGTGGCGCTGACGCGCCGCAGCCTGGCGGCCGAATGGCTGGACGAAGGCAAACTCGTGCGCGTCACCCACATCGATATCCCCGGCGAATCGCAGTACTACCTTTGCACCGAGGCCTCGCGTGCACCGCGCAGCGTGGTGCAAGCGTTTTCCCTATGGCTGCAAGAGGTCTGCAAACTGGCAGCCCAGGAACCACGCGGCGTGCCGCCCGGACAGGAATAAATTTCCAGCCCAAAGCGGAATGAATTTCCGCACGCCTTCATTCCCCGCTGGCTAGGATGCCGCCAGCACCGCTGTCTGCCTGCCACCCCCACGACACCCCCCGCGTCGCAGCGCCCCGGCCGCCCACCGGCCCCGTGCGCCCGCACTAGATACGTACTAGGTATTTACGCGGAAAAGCCCCGCGCGGTCAGATTCGCGTAAGCGATTAAGCAGACAGTCACAACACGCAACACAGGAGAGCGCCGCATCACGCAACACGCCGATCAGCGCCGGCACACGGTTTTCCACGCAGTTCACTAATTACTACAACGGAGACATCCATGGATTTTCGTTTGAAGCTGCTAGCAGGAACCCTTGCATTTGCTGCATCGGCCGCGTCGTACGCCGCCGACCCCATCAAGATCGGCGTGGCCGGCCCGTACACCGGGGGTTCGTCCTCCATGGGCGTCAGCATGCGCGATGGCGTGCGCCTGGCCATTGAAGAGATCAACAAGAACGGCGGTGTGCTGGGGCGCCAGCTGGTTGCCGTCGAACGCGACGACGAAGCCAAGAACGAGCGCGGCGTGCAGATCGCCCAGGAATTGATCAACAAGGAACAAGTGGCCGCCACCGTCGGCTACATCAACACCGGCGTGGCCCTGGCCTCGCAGCGCTTCTACCAGGACGCCAAGATCCCCGTCTTCAACAACGTGGCCACGGGCAGCGTGATCACGCACCAGTTCAAGGCGCCGGAATACCCCGACAACTACGTGTTCCGCAATGCGGCGCATGACAGCATCCAGGCCCCGATGATCGTTGAAGAAGCGATCACCCGCCGTGGCTTCAAGAAAGTCGCCATCCTGGCGGATTCCACCAACTACGGCCAGCTGGGTCGCGAGGATCTGGAAAAAGCCCTGAACGCCAAGGGCATCAAGGCCGTGGCGGTTGAGAAGTTCAACATCAAGGACGTCGACATGACGGCCCAGCTGTTGAAAGCCAAGGCCGCCGGCGCCGAAGCCGTGCTGACCTATGGCATCGGGCCCGAACTGGCCCAGATCGCCAATGGCATGACCAAGCTGGGCTGGAAGGTGCCGATCATCGGCAGCTGGACCTTGTCCATGGCCAACTACATCGACAACTCCGGCGCCAATGGCGAAGGCGCGCGCATGCCGCAAACCTTCATCCAGGACCCCGACTCGCCCAAGCGCAAGGCGTTCATCGACGCCTACCTGGCCAAGTTCAAGCCCAAGAACAACCGCATCGATTCCCCGGTGTCGGCGGCCCAGGGCTATGACTCGGTCTTCCTGTTGGCGGCCGCCATCAAGCAGGCCAATTCCACCGACGGCGCCAAGGTGCGCGAAGCGCTGGAAAACCTGCAAACGCCGGTAGAAGGCGTGGTGATGACCTACAACAAGCCGTTCACCCACGACAACCACGACGCCATCACGGCCAAGGAAGTGGTCATCGGCGAGGTCAAGGGCGGCCGCGTCGTCAAGGCCAACTAAGTGTGAAACAAGCAGGAAGGCGGCGGCTGACCGGCCGCCGCCGCCCGCGCCCGGCGCATCGGGCGCGGGGCATGCAGCCGCCTGAAAACAGCGTTCTGCCCAAGGGGGTTGGGACGGAACACAGCGCATCAAGACACACACCATGATTCTTCTACAGCTTATCTACAGCGGTATCGCGCTAGGCATGATCTATGCCGTGATTGCGTTCGGATACCAGCTCACCTTCGCCACGTCCGGCACGCTGAACTTCGGCCAGGGTGAAGCCCTGATGCTGGGCGCGCTGGTCGGGCTGACGCTGGTCGGCCTGGGCGTGAACTACTGGGTCATGATTCCCATCGTCTGCATTTTCGGCTTCGCGCAGGGCGCGCTGGTTGAGCGGGTCGGCGTGCGGCCGGCCATCAAGACGCGATCGGAGTTTGGCTGGATCATGGCCACCATCGCGCTGGGCATCATCTTCAAGAACGTGGCCGAGAACATCTGGGGCCGCGACGACCTGCGCTTTCCGTCACCGCTGCCAGAAGCGCCCATCCAGGTGCTGGGCGCCAACGTGCTGCCCATGGAACTGCTGGTGGTGTTCGGCGCGTTGGGCATGATGATCCTGGTGGAAATCTTCAACCGTAAATCCATCTACGGCAAAGCCTTCGTGGCCACCTCGAATGACCGCGACGCCGCTGGCCTGATGGGCATCAACACCGGCATGGTGATCACGTTTTCCTATGCGCTGTCGTCGCTGACCGCCGCGTTTGCCGGCGTGCTGGTGGCCCCGCTGACGCTGACCGGCGCCACGATGGGCGCGGTGCTGGGCTTGAAGGCGTTTGCCGTGGCGATCATCGGCGGACTGTCCAGCGGCATGGGCGTGGTCGTGGGCGGGTTGATCCTGGGCATTGCCGAAACGACCACCGGTTTTTATCTGTCGACAGGGTACAAGGACGTGCCGGGATTGGTATTGCTGCTGCTTGTGCTGACCTTCAAGCCCGCCGGCCTGTTCGGCAAGACCGCGATCAAGAAGGTGTAAGCGATGAAACCCCTGCACCTCTTGCTGTCCGTCGTGGCCGTGGCCTGCCTGGCCGCCGTGCCCCTGGGCGTGACCAACACGTACTACCTGCACCTGATCGAAACGATCATGATCTATTCGATCCTGCTGTTCGGGCTCGATATCGTGGTGGGCTACACCGGCCAGGTGTCGCTGGGCCATGCCGGCCTGTTCGGCGTTGGCTCGTATGTCGCCGGCGTACTGTTCTTTCATCTGCAAATGCCCATCTGGGTGATTTTGCCCGCCGCCATCCTCATCGCGGCGGCCTTCGGCGCGGTGCTGGCGCTGCCGGCGCTACGCGTGACGGGGCCTTACCTGGCGATGGTCACGCTGGCATTCGGCACCATCATCCAGATCCTGATCAACGAGATGACCTTCATGACCGAAGGCCCGTTGGGCATCAAGATCCCCAAGCCGTCCATCGGCGGGCACATCCTGACCAAAAGCGAATACTTCTGGCTGGTGGGTGCGCTGCTGGTGCTGTCGCTGATCGTGGTGCACCGCATCCTGAAGTCGCACCTGGGCCGCTCGTTCGAAGCGCTGCGCGACAGCCCGATTGCGTCCGACTGCATGGGCGTGTCGGTCTACCGGCACAAGGTGTTCGCGTTTGTGATCAGCGCCGGCTTTGCCGGGCTGGCGGGCGCGCTGTACTCGTATTCCGAACAGTACATCTCGCCCAACACGTACAACTTCGAGCTCACCATCCTGTTCCTGCTGGCCATCATCATGGGCGGGCGCAAAAGCCGCACGGGCGCGCTGCTCGGCGCATCCATCATCGTGCTGCTGCCCAAGATGCTGGACGACATCAGCACCTTCCGCCTGATCGCGCTGGCCGTGGCCGTGTTGGTCACGGTGGGCAGCATCGTGGCCGTGTCCAAGGGCCGGGCCGAGCCGCGCCGCGTGGTCGTGCCGGTGGTGGGCACCATCGTGCTGGCCATTTTCTCGTACTGGCTGGAAGCCGTGACCGATTGGCGCCTAACCATCTTCGGCGCCATGATCCTGTTCGTGGTGTATTACCTGCCCGACGGCATCGTGGGCTTTGTGCGCAACCTGTTCTTCTCGAACCGCCGCGCCGCGCTGTCGGTGAAAAAAGACCTGGTCAATGAACAGGACGCGGTGCCGGACGCCGTGGTGGCGGGCAAGGGCGAGACACTGCTGTCCGCCAAGCGCGTGCTGATGCAGTTTGGCGGCCTGAAGGCGCTGAACGAAGTGGACCTGACGATCAAGCGCGGCACCATCCACGGCCTGATCGGCCCGAACGGGTCGGGCAAGAGCACGATGATGAACGTGCTGACCGGCATCTATGTGCCGACCGCCGGCGCGGTGGAATTCTCGGGCAAGTCGCTGGTGGGTCTGCCACCGGCCGATATCGCCGCCACCGGCATCGCGCGCACATTCCAGAACGTGCAGCTGTTCGGCGAAATGACGGCCCTGGAAAACGTGCTGGTCGGCTTGCACCACACCTTCACCACCGGCCTGGCCGCCATTGCGCTGCGCACGCCCAAGTGGAAAGGTGAAGAGCAAGGCGCCCGCGCCCGCGCCATGGCGCTGCTGGAATTCGTGGGGCTGGAATCCCTGGCAAGCGAAGAGGCGCGCAACCTGCCCTACGGCAAGCAGCGTCTGCTGGAAATCGCGCGCGCGCTGGCGCTGGACCCGCAGCTGCTGCTGCTGGACGAACCCGCCGCCGGGCTTACCGCGCCCGACATCATCGAACTGCTGGCCATCATCCGCAAGGTGCGCGACCACGGCATCACGTTGATCCTCATCGAACACCATATGGATGTGGTGATGGGGGTGTGCGACACCGTATCGGTGCTGGACTTCGGCCAGAAAATTGCCGAAGGCCTGCCGAACGAAGTGCAAAGCAACGCCAAGGTTATCGAGGCGTATCTGGGCGGTGCGCCCGCCTGACGCCAAGAGGACAACAAGATGCTATCGATCAAGAATCTGGAAGCGGGTTACGGCAAGGTCAAGGTGCTGCACGGCATCAGCATGGAGGTGCCCAAGGCCAAGGTGGTGACGCTGATCGGCTCAAACGGCGCCGGCAAGACCACGACGATGCGGGCGCTGTCGGGCATGATCCGACCCACGGCGGGCGAGGTCACGCTGAGCGGCAAGCGCATCGATGGCCTGGAATCGCACCGCATCGCGCGGCTGGGCCTGGCGCATTCGCCGGAAGGCCGGCGCGTGTTTCCCACGCTGTCGGTTACCGACAACCTGCTGTTGGGCGCGTTTCCGCGCCTGACGGGCAGCCGTCCCAAGGGCGATGTGCAAGCCGACCTGGGCCGCGCCATGGATCTGTTTCCGCGCCTGAAGGAACGGCGCGATCAACTGGCCGGCACCTTGTCGGGCGGCGAACAGCAGATGCTGGCCATGGCGCGCGCCGTGATGCTGAATCCGGAGCTCGTGCTGCTGGACGAACCCTCGATGGGGCTGGCGCCGATCCTGGTGGAAGAGGTGTTCCGCATCATCGCGCGCTTGAAGGATGAAGGCGTGACGATGCTGCTGGTTGAGCAATTTGCCGCAGCCGCGTTGCAGGTGGCCGACTACGGCTACGTGCTGGAGAACGGCAGGATCTCGGTGCACGGCAGCGCGGACAAATTGCGGGACGACCCGGCGGTGGTGGCGGCATACCTGGGCGGCGGGCACTAGTCCCGGCAACGCAAAGCGCGACGGGCCGTGTGTTCAACACGGAACCGTCGCGCTTGTTACCGCCCGACGGCGTTCGGGCGGCTGGCGCCCAGACGCGCCGGGGTGCGTGCAATGACGCTTAGACGATGGTCAACGTCACGTCGATGTTGCCGCGCGTGGCGTTCGAGTACGGGCAAACGATGTGCGCTGCGGCCACCAGCTTTTCGGCCTGTTCGCGGTCCATGCCCGGCAGGGAAATCTTCAATTCGACTTCGATGCCGAAGCCGGTCGGGATGGCGCCGATACCCACAATGCCGTTCACCGACACGTCGGCGGGAATGGCGATCTTGTCGCGGCCGCCAACGAACTTCATCGCGCCCAGGAAGCAGGCGGAATAGCCCACGGCAAACAATTGCTCGGGATTGGTGCCGGCCGCGCCCGCGCCGCCCAGTTCACGCGGCGTGGTCAGCTTGACGTCCAGGTTGCCGTCATCGCTGACGCCACGGCCTTCACGGCCACCGGTGGCGGTTGCATTAGCGCGGTAGAGGACTTTTTCGATAGACATGATGCGTTTCCTTTGTAGGATGAAAGTTGAACTGCCTGGGCCGGACGGGCCTTCCCGCGTCGGCGCTTACTGAAACTGAAGGACTGCTAACCCACTGAAAACCCACTGCAAACCTGCTGCAAACCTATGCTTCACATTCATTTAAATCGTACACAACTATATAGCGCACTACTTATTTGACCGGATGATGACAGGCATCACCCCACACTTCAAATACTGTCGACCAGCTTTTCCCGCAATGCGTGCAGCTCCTTCATCATGCCTTGCGCTTCGTCCAGCGTGCACTGGGCGGCGGCGGCCACGGCATGCGGCACGGCTTCGGCCTGCTCGCGCAGATCGCGGCCTTGCTTGGTCAGCCCCACGATCACCTGGCGCTCGTCGTCCACCGCGCGCTTGCGGGTTACCAGACCGGCGGCTTCCAGACGCTTGAGCAGCGGCGTCAGCGTGGCCGAATCCAGGAACAGCCGGGCGCCGATATCGGTCACCGTGATGTCCTCACCCTCCCACAGCACCAGCATCACCAGGTACTGCGGATACGTCAGGTCCAGCCCGCGCAGCAGCTTGCGGTACACCTTGTTCATCGCCAGCGAGGTCGAGTACAAGGCGAAGCACAGTTGGCTGTCCAGCAGCAGCGGGTTGAACGCGCTTTTGGGTTTGGTGGGCGCCTTCGCTTTGGATTTCATTGCGCAATATTAAATAGCGCACTATTTAACGTCAAGGATTTTTTGGAATATTTTTTTGCCGTGCTGCCGGGCTGCGGGACTGCGGGGCTGCGGAACATCGCACCGCCCTTGCCTTCAGGCCGCGTGTTCGCCTTCCACCGTGCTGCGGTCCGACCCGTATTGTTTCAGGCCGTCCAGATCCAGCACACGCACCGCGCCATATTCCACGTTCAACAGACCCGCCTCTTCCAGCTTGCGCAGCGCCTGATTCGCACGCTGGCGCGACACCCTGGCCAGATAGCCGACTTCTTCTTGCGTAATCGTCAGCCGCATTCCCATGCCGGGATACAGCAAAGGGTTGAACAGTTCAGCCAGACAGCGGGCCACACGCGCATCGGGGTCCAGCAGCCGGTCGTATTCGGCCTTGCCGATGAACTGCGCCACGCGCTCGTTCAGCTGATGCAGCAGATAACGGTTGAACGGAATGCTGGTGTCCAGCAGCCAGTCGAACGTTGCCGCCGGCAGCCGCGCCACGACGGAATCGCGCAGCGCGACGATGTCATATTTGCGGACTTCGCGCTTCAAGAGCGAGCCTTCGCCGATCCAGCCGCCGGCGGGCACGCCCGTTAACGAGGCGACCTTGCCTTCCGCGTTGCCCACCGACACTTTCACCAAGCCGGCCAAGACACCGATCCAAGCCTGTGCGAGTTCCCCTTTGCGCTCTATGATCGATCCGGCAACGACTTGCTGCACGGACAGGTCCCGCTCGACGCGCGATTGCTGCTCGGCGTTGAGCACGCGAAACCACGCCGCGGCAAGTTGAAGGGAGTCGGATAGCTGCATCGGGAATACCCTAAAAGTTCCTTGAATGTCGCGATGGTGACAGTTGGTAGCAACCCAACCTTATACCTTAAGTCCTGCCGTAAATCTAAAACCAACTGGTCAAGCCCCTACTCGCCAATGCCGCATCTGCGGCGCGCTGGCGCGGTGTGCCCAAACCGGAGGAGACAACGTGGCACATTCATCGCCCGCATCCGCACAGGTGCCGGCGGCGCTGGACACCTTTCCAGCGCTGCTGTTCGCGCATGCCAATGTTCGTGGGTCGCGGCCCGCGATCCGAGAGAAAGACCTGGGCATCTGGCAAACCCTGACGTGGTCCCAGGTGGCCGAGCATGTACGCCATGTGGCCAACGGCCTGGCGGCGCTGGGCATCCGGCCCGGCATGCACGTGGCCGTCATCGGCGAGAACCGGCCGCGCCTGTACATGGCGATGATGGCCGCGCAATCGCTGGGCGCCATTCCGGTGCCGCTTTATCAAGACGCTGTCGCGCAGGAAATGGTCTACGTGCTGCAAGACGCCGAGATCAGCGTGGCCGTGGTGGAAGACCAGGAACAGGTCGACAAGATGCTGGAAGTGCGCGAGCAATGTCCGGCCTTGAAGCACGTGGTGTTTGATGACCCGCGCGGCCTGCGCCATTACTCCGATTCCATGTTGCAGTCGTATGAACAGCTGGAGAAGCTGGGCGGGGACTACGCGGCGCAGCATCCCGACTTTCTTGACCGCGCCATCGCCGCCGTGCAACCGCACGACCCGGCCGCCATGTTCTATACGTCGGGCACCACCGGCAAGCCCAAGGGCGTGGTGCTGACGCACCATGCGTTGATCGACCGCGCGCGCGCCGTGTCCGACATGGAAAACCTGACCGATCAGGAAGACGTGCTGGCGTATCTACCGCCCGCCTGGATCGGGCAGAACATGTTTTCGTATACGCAGTTGCTGGTCACGGGCTTCACGGTCAACCACCCCGAATCGCCGGACACCGTGTCGATCGACATGCGCGACATCGGCCCCACCTATTACTTCGCGCCGCCGCGCGTGCTGGAGGGCCTGCTGACGCACGTCATGATCCGCATGGAAGACGCGGGCTATATCAAGCGCAAGCTGTTCGGCGCCTGCATGAAGCTGGCGCGCCGGGTGGGCACCAAGATCCTGGATGGCGAATCCGTCAACGCCTGGGATCGCCTGCGCTATGCGCTGGGCAATGCGCTGATCTACGGCCCCTTGCGCAACGCGCTGGGCATGAGCCGCGTGCGCGTGGCCTACACGGCAGGCGAGGCCATCGGCCCGGACCTGTTCGTGTTCTACCGGTCCATCGGCATCAACCTGAAGCAGTTGTACGGCTCGACGGAAACATCCGTGTTCGTTTGCGTGCAGCCCGACGGCAAGGTGCGCGACGACACCGTCGGCCCGCCGGTGGCCGGCGTTGAAATCCGCGTGGCGGACAACGGCGAAATCCTGGTCAAGAGCCCGGGCCTGTTCAAGGAGTACTACCGCAATCCGGACGCCACGGCGGAAGCGCGCAGCGCCGACGGCTGGTTCCACACGGGCGACGCGGGCTACCTGGACACCGACGGCCAGTTGAAGATCATCGACCGCGCCAAGGACGTGGGCAAGCTGGCCAACGGCAGCCTGTTCGCGCCCAAATACATCGAGAACAAGCTCAAGTTCTTCCAGCACATCAAGGAAGCCGTGGCCTTTGGCGCCAACCGCGACGACGTTTGCGCCTTCATCAACATCGATCTGGAAGCCGTGGGCAACTGGGCCGAGCGCCGGGGCCTGCCGTATGCGGGCTACACCGACCTGGCCGCCAAGGAAGAGGTCTACCAGCTGATCGCCGAATGCGTCGAACAGGTCAATGCAGACCTGGCCACCGACCCCAAGCTGTGCGCATCGCAAGTCAGCCGCTTCTTGATCCTGCACAAGGAACTGGACCCGGACGACGACGAGCTGACCCGCACGCGCAAGGTGCGCCGCGCGTTCATCGCGCAGAAATACGGCGTGCTGATCGACGCGCTGTTCGGCGGCAAGCAATCGCAGTTCATTGAAACCGAAGTGAAGTTCGAAGACGGACGCACCGGCAAGATCTCAGCCGACCTGAAGATCTGGCCCGTCAAGACGTTTCCCGCCATCACAGCCCGAGCCGCGTAGAGATCATGAGCAACAACGACCGCGACCAGCGTATCGGCGACGTCATGCTGGACATGCAGAACATCTCCTTGTCCTTCGGCGGCGTGAAAGCGCTGACGGACATTTCCTTCAACGTGCGCGAGCACGAGATCCGCGCCATCATCGGCCCCAACGGCGCGGGCAAGAGTTCGATGCTGAACGTCATCAACGGCGTCTACACGCCGCAGAAAGGCGGCATTGCATTCCGTGGTGAGAGTTTCTCGAAGATGAACCCGCGCCGCGCCGCTGAAATGGGCATCGCGCGCACATTCCAGAACCTGGCGCTGTTCAAGGGCATGAGCGTGCTGGACAACATCATGACGGGTCGCAACCTGCGCATGAAATGCGGGCTGCTGTCGCAAGCCTTCCGCCTGGGCCCGGCCGAACGCGAAGAAACCCAGCACCGCGAATTCGTCGAGAACATCGTCGACTTCCTGGAGATCCAGGCGTATCGCAAGACGCCGGTGGGCCGCCTGCCCTACGGCCTGCAAAAGCGCGTGGACCTGGGTCGCGCGCTGGCGATGGAGCCGCGCCTGTTGTTGCTGGACGAACCCATGGCCGGCATGAACATCGAGGAAAAGCAGGACATGAGCCGCTTCATCCTGGACGTGAATGATGAATTCGGCACCACCATCGTGCTGATCGAGCACGACATGGGCGTGGTCATGGACATTTCCGACCGCGTGGTGGTGCTGGACTACGGCAAGAAGATCGGCGATGGCCGCCCGGACGAAGTCCGTGCGAATGAAGACGTCATCCGCGCCTATCTCGGCGTGTCGCACTAAGGCGGACAGACATGGGATTTTTTCTAGAGACCTTATTCGGCGGCTTGATGAGCGGCATGATGTATGCGCTGATCGGCCTGGGCTTCGTGCTGATCTTCAAGGCGTCCGGCGTCTTCAACTTCGCGCAAGGCGCGATGGTGCTGGTGGCCGCCTTGTCGATGGCGCGCTTCTCGGAATGGATACCGCGCTGGCTGGGCTTTGACAACATGATCCTGGCCAACGTGCTGGCGTTCATCGTCAGCGCCATGGTGATGTTCCTGCTGGCCGTTGCGATTGAACGCTTTGTGCTGCGCCACCTGGTCAACCAGGAAGCCACCACGCTGTTGATGGCAACGCTGGGCATCAGCTACTTCCTGGATGGGCTGGGCCAGATCACGTTCGGCAGCTCGGTGTATTCCATCAACGTGGGCATGCCGAAAGATCCGCTGATGATCCTGGACACGGTCTTTGAAGGCGGGCTGCTGATTAACCTTGAAGATTTGACCGCAGCCGTCATCGCGGCGCTGCTGGTGGCGGCGCTGGCGCTGTTCTTCCAGTACACGTCCACCGGCCGTGCCTTGCGCGCGGTGGCCGACGACCACCAGGCCGCGCAGTCCATCGGCATTCCGTTGAATCGCATCTGGGTGATCGTGTGGTGCGTGGCGGGCCTGGTGGCGCTGGTGGCGGGGATTATCTGGGGGTCGAAGTTCGGCGTGCAGTTCACGCTGTCCACCGCGGCGCTGCGCGCATTGCCGGTGGTGATCCTGGGCGGCTTGACGTCGGTGCCTGGCGCCATTCTGGGCGGCCTGATCATCGGCGTGGGGGAAAAGCTGTCCGAGGTTTACCTGGGGTCGCTCGTGGGCGGCGGTATCGAAATCTGGTTCGCCTATGTGCTGGCGCTGGTGTTCCTGCTGTTCCGTCCGCAAGGGCTGTTCGGCGAGAAGATCATCGACCGCGTGTAAACCACAGGCCACTGGGATAAAAACATGTTCTATCGCGAAAACGGCCAGTTCAAGACCACGTACCGGGCGGATCAGCAGATCTTCCCGATCCGTCAGGACCGCATCTTCATCTGGCTGCTGCTGGCGGTGGCGTTCATCGCCGTGCCGGCGCTGTCGTCCGACTACCTGCTGCGCGCCATCCTGATTCCGTTTCTGATCCTGTCCCTGGCGGCGGTCGGGCTGAATATTCTGGTCGGCTATTGCGGGCAGATATCGCTGGGCACGGGCGCATTCATGGCGGTGGGCGCCTATGCCGCCTGGAACTTCGGCGTGCGCTTTCCGGGCATGCCGCTGATCATCCAGATTTTGCTGGGCGGCTGCTTCGCCACGCTGGTGGGCGTGATCTTCGGCATCCCCAGCTTGCGGATTCGCGGGCTGTACCTGGCGGTGGCGACGCTGGCCGCGCAGTTCTTCGTGGACTGGGCGTTCCTGCGCATCCCGTTCTTCACCAACTATTCATCGTCGGGCAACGTGTCGGTGCCGCCGCTGACGGCGTTCGGCCTGCCGGTGCAATCGGCCATGGAAAAGTACCTGTTCGTGCTGATCCTGGTGGTGGTCTTCAGCCTGCTGGCCAAGAACCTGGTGCGCGGCGCGATCGGCCGCCAATGGATGGCGATACGCGACATGGACGTGGCGGCGTCGGTCATCGGCATCCGCCCCATGTACGCCAAGCTGACGGCGTTCGCGGTCAGCTCGTTCATCGTGGGCGTGGCGGGCGCGCTGTGGGGCTACATCCACCTGGGTTCCTGGGAACCGCTGGCCTTTGATCTGACGCGTTCGTTCCAGCTGCTGTTCATGGTCATCATCGGCGGGCTGGGCTCGATCATCGGCAGCTTCTTCGGCGCGGCGTTCATCGTGCTGGTGCCGGTGGCGCTGTCGAACATCCCGCATGCGCTGGGCATCCCGCTGTCGGTGGACACCGCCGCGCACATCGAACACATGGTGTTCGGCGCGCTGATCGTGTTCTTCCTGATTGCCGAACCGCACGGGCTGGCGCGCTTGTGGAGCATCGGCAAGGAAAAGCTGCGCATCTGGCCGTTCCCGCATTGACGACAATTTGATTTCGCATTGATTTCTGCGGACCGCGGCGGCAAAAGTGCCGTGATCCACATCCTGAATACCCGGCTCAAGACCGGGCCAATCCCGGTGTCCCAGGGTTTACTGACCCAAGCACCACGCAGGAGGTAAATGGAGATGAAGCGTCTTAACCTGAAGTTGGCGGCAGCCCTGGTGGCCGCAGCCGGCGCCATCGGCGCCGTGGCCACGCCGGCAATGGCGGCCGAAGAGCAGTTCGTTCCGTTGCTGGTGTATCGCACCGGGTCGTTCGCGCCGCTTGGCATTCCCTGGGCCGATGGCAAGCTGGACTACCTGAAGCTGGTCAACGAACGTGATGGCGGCGTCAACGGCGTCAAGATTACGTACGAAGAATGTGAAACCGCCTATGCCACCGATCGCGGCGTGGAATGCTATGAACGCCTGAAGGGCAAGGGCACCGGCGCGTCGGGCTTTGACACCCAGTCCACCGGCATCACGTTTGCCGTCAGCGACAAGGCCATGGTCGACAAGGTGCCGGTTGAAACGATGGGCTACGGCCTGTCGCAGTCGGTGGACGGCAGCGTGTTCGAGTGGAACTTCCCGCTGCTGGGCACCTACTGGACCGCCGCCGACGTGATGATCCAGGACATCGCCAAGAAAGAAGGCGGCATGGACAAGCTCAAGGGCAAGAAGATTGCCCTGGTCTATCACGACTCGCCCTACGGCAAGGAACCGATCCCGCTGCTGCAAAAGCGCGCGGCCAAGGAAGGCTTCGAGTTGGTGCTGTACCCCGTGACTGCCCCCGGCGTGGAGCAGAAATCCACCTGGTTGCAGATCCGCCAGGCCCGCCCGAACTACGTGCTGCTGTGGAGCGCGGGCATCATGACGCCCACCGCCATCCGCGAAGCGCAGGCCAGCGGCTATCCGCGCGACAAGATGTACGCCATCTGGTGGGCCGGCTCTGAAGGCGACGTCAAAGACCTGGGCGATGTGGCCAAGGGCTACAACGCCATCACCGTGCACAACAGCGGCGCCGAGCACGACAAGGTCTACGACGACCTGAAGAAGTTCGTCTACGACAAGGGCCAGGGCGCGGACAAGACCGGCAAGACCACGCTGGGCACCATCGCCCACACGCGCGGCATGATGATTTCGATGCTGCAAGTGGAAGCGATCCGCACGGCGCAGGAAAAGTACGGCAAGGGCAAGGCGTTGACGCCCGAGCAGGTGCGCTGGGGTTTTGAAAACCTGAACCTGACGCAGGACAAGCTGGACAAGCTGGGCTTCGGCCAGATCATGCGCCCCGTCAAGACCTCGTGCAGCAACCACAAGGGTGACGACTGGGCCCGCATCGTGCAGTGGGACGGCGCCAAGTTCAAGGTGGTGTCCGACTGGTACCAGGCCGACAAGACCATTCTGGACCCGATGGTCAAGGACGCCGCGGCCAAGTACGCCAAGGAAAAGAACATCACGCCCCGCACTTGCGAGAACTGATGTGAACCGGCGGCCGGCGTCCTTGTGGATGCCGGCCGCCACCACGCCGCAGGAATCGTCATGACCGCTGCATCTTCCATTGCATCTACTGCTGCAACCCCGGTTGCCGCCCCCGCCGCCGCGCCCTCCGTGCTGCTGGACGTCAACGGCATCGAGGTGATCTACAACCACGTGATCCTGGTGCTCAAGGGCGTGTCCCTGCAAGTGCCGGAAGGCAAGATCGTGGCCTTGCTGGGCGCCAACGGCGCGGGCAAAACCACGACGCTGCGCGCGATTTCGAACCTGCTCAAGGGCGAACGCGGCGACGTCACCAAGGGCCACATCCAATACCGGGGCCAGCGTATCGAACGCCTGTCGCCGGCCGAGCTGGTCAAGCGCGGCGTCGTGCAGGTGATGGAAGGCCGCCACTGTTTCGCGCACCTGACCATCGAGGAAAACCTGCTGACGGGCGCCTACACCCGCAGCATGAGCCGTGCCGATACCGCCGCCGCGCTAGAACGCGTCTACCAGTATTTCCCGCGCTTGAAGCAACGCCGCGCCAGCCAGTCGGGCTACACGTCGGGCGGCGAACAGCAGATGACCGCCATTGGCCGCGCGCTGATGGCCAACCCCAACATGATCCTGCTGGACGAGCCCTCGATGGGGCTGGCGCCGCAGATCGTGGAAGAGATCTTTGAAATCGTGCGCGATCTGAACCAGCGTGAACGCGTGAGCTTCCTGCTGGCGGAACAGAACACCAACATCGCGCTGCGTTATGCCGACTACGGCTACATCCTGGAGAACGGGCGCGTAATGATGGACGGGGCCGCGCTGGATCTGGCCCAGAACGAGGACGTGAAGGAGTTCTACCTGGGCATCTCCAGCGGAGAACGCAAGAGCTTTCGCGACAACAAGTTCTATCGCCGCCGCAAACGCTGGCTGGCCTGAAGAGAGGGTGCGATCCCATGTCCGAGTTTTTCGATGTACTGGAAACCCGTGCGCCCGAGCAACGCGAGCGCGAGCTGATGGCCGCCTTGCCCGACGCGATTTCGCGAGCCATTGCGCGCGCGCCGGCAATCGCCGAGCAGCTGCGCGGCGTTGACCCGGCCACCATCACGTCGCGCGCGGCGCTTGCCCGGCTGCCGGTGCTGCGCAAGCACGAACTGCTGGAACGCCAGCAGCACAGCCGCGACGACGACGCCACGCCCGCCAGCCCCGGCAAGGCGTTCGGCGGCTTCTCGGCCATTGGCTGGGGCGAGGCGATGCGCGTGTTTGCGTCGCCCGGCCCGATCTACGAACCGGAAAGCGCGCGCGCCGACTACTGGCGTTTTGCCCGGGCGCTGTACGCAGCGGGCTTTCGCGCCGGCGAACTGGCCTACAACTGTTTTTCCTATCACTTCACACCGGCCGGCTCCATGATGGAAACGGCGGCGCACGCCGTGGGCTGCACCGTGTTTCCGGGCGGCACCGGCCAGACCGAACAACAGGTGCGCGCCATTCAGGACCTGGCGCCCAGCGGCTACACGGGCACGCCCAGCTTTCTGAAAATCATCTTGGAAAAGTCGGACGAGCTGGGGGTGAAGCTGGGCTCGCTGCGGCGTGCGCTGGTGTCAGGCGAAGCGTTTCCGCCGTCGCTGCGAGATTGGCTGGCGGCGCGCGGCATTGACGGTTATCAGGCGTACGGCAGCGCCGACCTGGGCATGATTGCGTTTGAAACGCCCGCGCGCCAGGGGCTGGTGCTGGGCGAAGACATCATCGTGGAAATCGTGCGCCCGGGCACCGGCGAACCGGTGCCGGACGGCGAGGTCGGCGAGGTCGTCGTCACCACCTTGAACCCGGACTATCCGCTGGTGCGCTTCGGCACCGGCGACCTGTCGGCGGTCATGCCGGGCATTTCGCCTTGCGGGCGCACCAACACGCGCATCAAGGGCTGGATGGGCCGGGCCGATCAGACGACCAAGGTGCGCGGCATGTTCGTACACCCTTCACAAGTGGCGGACGTGGCGCGTCGCCATCCCGAGATCCTGCGCGCGCGGCTGGTCATCAGCGGCAGCACGGGGTCGGACCGGATGGTGTTGAAAGTGGAATCGCGCGTGCGCGGCGAAGACCTGTCCAAGCGCATCGCGGAATCCGTGCGCGATGTGACCAAGCTACGTGCCGACGTGGAATGGGCGGATGCCGACAGCCTGCCCAACGACGGCAAGGTCATCGACGACGTGCGTACGTACGAGTGACGCGGGGCCGTGCCGGCCTAGCGCTGTCGGATCTTTTCGATCACCGAGAAGATCGCCATGCCCGCGATCATCGCGGCCACGAAGATCAGCGCGTCCGGCACGCCCGCGGCGGCGGCCACCAACGCGGGGCCGGGGCAAAAACCCGCCAGGCCCCAGCCCGCGCCAAAAGCCAGGCTGCCTAGCGCCAGCCGCGCGTCCACCCGCGTGGCCGTCGGCCAGCGCAGCGGCTCGCCCGACAAGCTGGCGCTTTTCCGGCGCAGCAGCGCGAACCCCGCCGCCGTCACCAACACCGCGCCCCCCATCACGAACGCCAGCGACGGATCCCAGTCACCGGCAATATCCAGAAAGCCCAGCACCTTGGCCGGGTTGGCCATGCCGGACACGATCAAGCCCAATCCAAAGACCAGCCCCGACGCGAAAGCGATCAGCGCGACCATGTCAGCCCCCCACCCCATGCCGCACGACATAGACGACCGCAAACCCGGCCGCCATGAACAACGCAGTGGCCACCAGCGACCGCACAGACCCGCGCGACAGGCCGCACACGCCGTGGCCGCTGGTGCATCCCGACGCGTAGCGCGTGCCGATGCCCACCAGCAGGCCCGCCACGATCAAGCGCGTTGTCCCGGCTTGGACCACAATTTCCGGCAAGGCGCCGCCCAGCCGGTACAACCACGGCGCCGCGCACAGGCCGAGCAGGAACGCCAGCCGCCAGCTTCGGTCGCGTTGCGGCCCTAGCAAGCCGCCCACGATGCCGCTGATGCCGGCGATTCGGCCGGCACCCGCCATCAACAGGATGGCAGCGGCGCCGATCAGCAGGCCGCCCAGCGTGGCCGGCACGGGAGTAAAGACAGACCAGTCCGGGTTCATGTGAGTGACTCCATCGCGCGGCCGCAGTACAAACTGGATAGCGTTTTCATGACTTGGCTGACCTCGGGGCTGGCCATCTGGTAGTAGACGTACTTGCCATCGCGGCGCGTCGCCACCAGGCCTTCGTCGCGCAGCACGCCCAGCTGCTGCGACAGCGTCGGCTGGCGGATGCCCGTCAGCGATTCCAGTTCGCCCACGTTGCGTTCACCTTGCACCAGCTGGCACAGCAACAGTAGCCGGTCTTCGTTGGCCAATGCCTTGAGCAGCGTGCAGGCCTTGGCGGCAGAGGCGCGCAAGGCGGCGAGTTCGCAGTCGGTCAGGGGGGAGTTCATGAGCTAGGGGGAGTGACAAAGGAGGCAGGCAGTCATTATATTTATGTATAAACTATCGAACAATATTATTTGAAAATATAGATTGTTCTACGTTGTCTATGCGTTGTCTCCACGGCCGGCCATGAATCCACACATCCAAGCGTTCTTCGACTCCGTCACCGCCACCGTCACGTACGTCGTGCACGATGGCAGCGCCTGCGCCATCATCGATTCGGTGCTGGACTACGACCCGAAATCGGGACGCACCAGCACGGCCGGCGCGGACCGGGTCGTCGAGTACGTGCGCCAGCAAGGCTTGCAAACGCAATGGCTGCTGGAAACCCACGCACACGCCGACCACCTGTCCGCCGCCCCCTATTTGCAGCGGCAGCTGGGCGGCGTGATCGCCATCGGGCAAAGCATCCGTACCGTGCAAGGCGTCTTCAAGCAGGTCTTCAACCTGGAACCCGAATTCCAGCTGGACGGCTCGCAATTCGGCCGCCTGTTCGCCGATGGCGAAACGTTTTCGATCGGCAAACTGACGGCCACCGCCATCCACGTGCCGGGCCACACGCCGGCCGACATGGCCTATTTGATCGGCGACGCGGCGTTCGTGGGCGACACGATGTTCATGCCGGACGTGGGCACGGCGCGTTGCGATTTCCCAGGTGGCGACGCGCACGAGCTGTACCGGTCCATCCAGCGCCTGCTGGCATTGCCCGGGGGCACGCGCCTGTTCATGTGCCATGACTACCCGCCCGCCGGCCGCGACGCCCACTGGCAAACGTCGGTGGCCGAACAACGGGCGTCCAACATCCACGTGCGCGACGGCATCAGCGAGGATGAATTCGTCGCCATGCGCACGCGGCGAGACGCCACGCTGGGCATGCCGACGCTGATCCTGCCCGCCATCCAGGTCAACATCCGCGCGGGGCATTTCCCGCCGCCCGAAGACAACGGCGTGCGCTACCTGAAGATTCCGGTGAACGGGCTGTAGGCGGCGCCGTCAATCGCGCCTGCCGTACTTGCGCGGCACGGGCGAATCCCGCAAGATCGGCGGACTTACCGATAGCCGACCAGACGGAACCCCATGTTCGCAGAAGCCGAAGCCGACCCCAGCCTGTCCAAGGACGAGTTCAAACCGCTGGAAGCCCGCTTGCGCGTCGCCCTGCTCAACGCCCAGTACCGGCGCCTGGAACAGGCCGAAAAAACCTTGCTGGTGGTGGTGGCCGGCATTGACGGCGCGGGCAAGGGCGCCACCATCAACCAGCTGAACGAATGGATGGACCCGCGCCACATCAAGACGCTGGCGTATGGCCCCCCTGAAGGCGAAGAGCTGGATCGCCCGCCTTTCTGGCGGTATTGGAAAGACCTGCCGCCCAAGGGCAAGACGGGCATCGTGTTCGGCTCTTGGTACGCGCCCCTGATCATCGAGGCCGCCAGCAAGAAGCCCAACCAGGAATACATCGCGGCGCACTCGGCCGCCATCCTGCGCTTTGAAGCCATGCTGGCCGCCGAGGGCGTGCAAATCGTCAAACTGTGGTTCCACCTGTCGGCCAAGGCGCAGACGGACCGCGCCCAGCGCTTGCTGGCCAGCCCCGAGACCTCCTGGCAGGTCAGCCCGGTGGACTTGAAAGTCGCCAAGCGGTTCGACCGCATTCGCCATGGCGCGCAGATTGTGCTGAACCATACCGACAGCGGCCACGCGCCGTGGATCGTCATTCCCAGCGCCGACGAAAACATGCGCGCGGCGCGCACAGCCGAGGCCGTGCTGGCCGCGATGCGCCAACGCGGCGTGCCGCGCATACCGGCATCGTTTCACGCGCATGCGCGCCCGACCCGCGTTGTCGACCGCCTGGGCGAACTGGACTACGACGCCAAGATCGACAAAGACGATTACGAGTCCGAACTGGGCTTGTTGCAGGGCCGGCTGGCACGCGCGGCGCGTTCGCGGAAATTCCTGGATCGTTCCCTGATCCTGGTCTTTGAAGGCCAGGATGCCGCCGGCAAGGGCGGCGCCATCCGACGCGTCACGCACGCACTGGACGCCCGTCAGTTCGACATCACACCGGTTGCCGCGCCGTCCAGCTACGAGATGTCGCGCCCGTACCTGTGGCGCTTCTGGCGGCACCTGCCCCGGCACGGCCGCGTGGCCATCTTTGACCGGTCCTGGTACGGCCGCGTGCTGGTCGAGCGCGTGGAAAAACTGACCGCCCCCGCGCAATGGCGGCGTGCCTACGGCGAAATCAATGACTTCGAAGAGCAACTGGTGGCCAGCGGCGCGCTGGTGCTGAAGTTCTGGTTGGCGGTGACGGAAGACGTGCAGCTGGAACGCTTCAAGGAACGCGAGAAATCGCCCTTCAAGAATTTCAAGATCACGCCGGACGACTGGCGCAATCGGGAAAAATGGAAAGACTACGCGGCGGCCGCCAACGAAATGCTGGCCCGCACGGACGTGGCCCATGCGCCGTGGCATCTGGTGTCGGCCAACGACAAGCGTTACGCTCGCGTGCAGGTGCTGCGACACATCGTCCAGGCCCTGGAAGAGCAACTCTGAATTCAATCTGTGTAGGAGGCCCCGCGCCATGAGTACCGCTGAAATCCGCCCCATCGGCGCCGCCGACTTCGACATCTGGCTGCCTCTGTGGAAGGGCTATCAGGCGTTTTACCGCGTCAGTATCGATGACGCCGTGACGCGCAACACCTGGGCGCGCCTGCTGGACCCCGCCGAACCGATGCACGCCGCGCTGGCGTTCGACGGCGGCCGCGCCATCGGCATGGTGCACTGGATCTTCCATCGCTCCACCTGGACGGCGGGCGACTACTGCTACCTGCAAGACCTGTACGTGGACGCGGACGTGCGCGGCACCGGCGCGGGCCGCAAGCTGATCGAACACGTCTACGCCGAAGCCACCGCCGCCAACGCCGCCCGGGTGTACTGGCTGACGCACGAAACCAACGCCCCCGCCATGCAGCTGTACGACCGCATCGCGGACCGCTCGGGCTTCATTCAGTACCGCAAGGTGCTGACATGAGCGCGCGCGACCCGAACTGCCCCTTGTGCCAGGAAGATGGCGGCACGGTGCTGTGGCGCGGGCCGCATCTGCGCGTGATCGAGGTTGACGATGCCGACTACCCCGGCTTCACCCGGGTGGTCTGGAACGGCCATCTGGCCGAGATGACCAGCCTGTCCACGCACGGGCGCGACCTGTTGATGCGCGCCGTGTACGCCGTGGAAGAAGCACAGCAGGCCGTGCTGGCGCCTGACAAGATCAACCTGGCGTCGCTGGGCAACATGGTGCCCCACCTGCATTGGCACGTGATCCCCCGGTGGCGCGGCGACCGCCATTTTCCGGACCCGATCTGGGCCGCGCCGCGCATTGCCGCCGGCGCGGAACCGGCGCAATGGGCGGACCGCCAGGCGCGCACGCAGGCGCTGCTGCCGCGCTATCGCAACCGCGTCGTCGAAGCCATGAATGCGCTGTTGATGCATTGATGCGTCGTTGATGCATTGATGCGGCGTTGATGGATTGATGCGGCGTTGATGGATTGATGCGCCGTTGATGCACGCGGCACCGGGCTACCCCGCTCGGGCGCCGCGCCCCCGTTCCGCCAGCCAGGACCCATACACGGTTTCCACCTGCTGGGCGGCGCGATCGGCGCAGAACAAACCTTGGTCCCGGATCCGCGTCTGGCCCGCCCGGCCCATGCGGCGGCGCAAGGCGGGGTCGGCCAATAACGTGGCCAACGCCGCGGCCAACGCGGCCGGGTCACGAGGCGGCACCAGCAGGCCGGTCACGCCTGCCTGCATGGTTTCAGGTACGCCCCCCACGTTCGTACCGATCACCGGCACGCCCATGGCGGCGGCCTCGATGAAGACGGTGCCCAGCGCTTCGCGGTGCGTTGCCAACGCGAAAACGTCCAAAGCCATCAACACGTTGCCGATATCGTGGCGCCTGCCCGTGAAATGCACGCGCGCGTCCAGGCCCATCGCCGCCACCTTGTCTTGCAACTGCGGCATCAGCGGCATGCCGTCGCCAACCAGCACCAGATGCGCGTCGGAAAAGCGGGAAGCAATACGCCCGAAGGCGTCGATCAGGTCGGCATGGCCTTTTTCAGCCCGCATCACCGCCACGCACCCAACCACCAACGCATCGGCTGGCAGGCCAAGCTCGCGCCGTACGCAGGCATGTTGCGCGGCTTGCGGCAGCACGATGGGCGAATGGATGGTGGCAACCGAGCCGGGCCGCGCGCCGCCATCCAGCAACTGCTGCTGCACATACCGGCTGACGGCAATGACGCGATGCGCCAGCCAGGTGTAGGCATAGAGCGAACCGATGGGCTTGGCCAGATGCCGCGTGCGCACGATCAGCGGCGCGCCGGCCAGCCTGGCGCCCCACGCGGCCAATACGGTGTCGCGGCGGCTGTGCGTGTTGACCACGTCAAAGCGCCCGCCCCGCAGCAGCCGGCGCACAAAGAACACGCCGCGCAGAAAATTGCCCGGGCCGTCCATGACGATGCGGTGCACCGTGAACCCGGCCTCGCTTGCCCGGTCGCCCAGTTCCGCACCGGGCTGGCACAGCAGTTCCAGGTGATGGCCCCGGTCGCGCATCGCAATCATTTCCTTGTAAACGCAGAATTCCTGCCCGCCAAATGAGGTGGCGGCTTCGGTATGCAAGATGCGCAGTCGGCCACCGGCATCCGCGGCCGGGGTAGCAACGGGTGCGGAAGTCATTGAGGCAGGCGGGCGTCGTGGGTATCGGCGTTCGTATCGCCGTTCGACCCGGCGTTCGACCCGGCCTTGGACTCGGCGCGGTGCCAGGCTTGACCTAGAACCAGCAGATAGGCTTCCAGGTACGCCACGTCTTCCGGAGCCAGCGCCAGGACGCCGGGCTCGCGGCATTCATGCGGGCATTCAGAGGCAGCCAGACGGGAGCCCGCCCACACCTGGATGCTGCCGTGGCAAGACATGTCAAAGCGGGCGCCCTCACCGTGCCACGCCAACAGGCGCATGCTGGGGGCCAGGTGCATTACCTGATATCGACCATGGGCATCTGACGACGGGGGTGCGCTGACGGCGCTGCCGATATCGACCAACCGGGGAGCCGCGCCGGGGCGGGCGGGCTGGTAGGTCAGCACGGAAAGCTGATGGAGAGGCTGCGGGGGCTGGGGGGGCTGAAATGGCATAAGACGCATAGGGCACAGGCAAGGATTAAGCCCGGCGATGCTAGCCAGGAACGCACGCGAAATACCCCAGAAAATTCTTACTTTCCGGGTGCCCCTCTTGCAGGGCCGATATATAGGACGAATCCGACCGAATGCCTGCCCAGGCACTTTTCAAGAATTACTGAGAATGCGTGGAATTTGGCCGACGTTGAACTACAGTTGCCTCACTTTGCCGGTGCCGCATCGACTTCACCGCACGGCATCGCCTCGCCTGTTCAGGTAAAATTCAGCAATTATTTCGACCCACCCTCACTCAAGGACGCTCTTTGACTCAGCCGGCCACGCCCCATCGCCCCGCCTCTTTTCTTCAGGCATTCCTGCGCTCGGAAGCGCTGGGTGGCTATGTGCTGATGGCCGCCGCGCTGGTCGCCTTGATCATCGCCAACAGCCCCGCCGCCCCGGTTTACTTCGACGTGCTGGGCACCAAGCTGGGCTTCACGGCGGGGCCCGTCGTGCTCAAGGAAACGGTGCTGCACTGGATCAACGACGGGCTGATGGCCGTGTTCTTCCTGCTGGTCGGCCTGGAAATCAAGCGCGAGGTCCTGGACGGCCAGTTGCGCGGAGTATCCCGCATCGTGCTGCCGGGCGTGGCGGCGGTGGGCGGCATGGTGATGCCGGCCCTGATCTACGTGGCGCTCAACCTGGGCACGCCTGAGACCTTGCGCGGCTGGGCCATTCCCGCCGCCACCGACATCGCCTTCGCGCTGGGCATCCTGGCGCTGCTGGGCAGCCGCGTGCCGACGTCGCTGAAGATCTTCCTGACTGCGCTGGCCATCCTTGACGACCTGGGCGCCATTGTCATCATTGCGCTGTTCTATACGTCCCAATTGCAGGTGTTTGCGCTGGCCATGGCGGGCGCGCTGCTGGTCTGCCTGTTCCTGCTGAACCGCGCCGGCGTGCTGCGCCTGACGCCCTATCTGCTGCTGGGCGCCCTGCTGTGGTACTTCGTGCTGAAGTCCGGCGTGCACGCCACGCTGGCCGGTGTCGCCCTGGCGCTGACCATCCCGCTGCGCCCGCGCAACCAGGGCAAGCCCGAGACCCGTTCGCCCCTGCACGACCTGGAACATGCGCTGCATAAGCCCGTCGCGCTGCTGATCGTTCCGATCTTCGGCTTTGCCAATGCGGGCGTGTCCTTCGCGGGCATGGGTCTGGCCAGCCTGGCACAACCCGTGCCGCTGGGGGTGGCGCTGGGCCTGTTCCTGGGTAAACAGCTGGGCGTGTTCGGCTTTGCCTGGCTGGCGATCAAGACCGGCATGGCCAGCCTGCCGCGCCATGCCACGTTCAAGCAGCTGTACGGCGTGGCAATGTTGTGCGGCATTGGCTTCACCATGAGCTTGTTCATCGGCGCGCTGGCTTTCACCGACGCGGCCACGGTCGACGCCACCAAGATTGGAGTGCTGACCGGGTCACTGGCTTCCGCCGTGGTCGGTTTCCTGCTGCTGCGCTCGGGCGGCGCCCCCGCTACCGAGGGCGCTCCCGCCCCGGTGCGCCAGGGCTGAGTCCGCGGGCGCCGGGCGTTCAGCCGGCGCTCAAGCTGAAGGACTACCATCGGATCAATTCCTTGCGGATCACCAGCGCGGCACCGGCCGGCGATTCGCAAGGCCGTCTGTCGCCGGCCGTCGCGCCCTGGGCGCATACACCGGCCGGCAATCCTTGTCCGGAGGTAGCAGCATGTCCCAGTTGAATGGAAAAGTGGCCGTCGTCACAGGCGCGGCCAGCGGCATCGGCAAAGAAATTGCGCTGACCTTGGCGCGCGCGGGCGCCACCATCGCCATTGCCGATTTGAACCAGGCCGGCGCGGACGCGGTCGCGAAAGAAATCGAGCAGGCCGGCGGCAAGGCGATGGGTGTCGCCATGGACGTCACCAGCGAAGACGCCGTGAACCAGGGCATCGACAAGGTGGCGGCCGCCTACGGCAGCATCGACATCCTGATCTCGAACGCCGGCATCCAGATCGTCAATCCCATCGAGAACTTCGCTTTTTCCGACTGGAAAAAGATGCAGGCCATTCACGTGGACGGCGCCTTCCTGACCACCAAGGCGGCGCTCAAGCACATGTACAAGGACGATCGCGGCGGGGTGGTGATCTACATGGGATCGGTGCACTCGCACGAGGCCTCGCCGCTGAAATCGGCCTATGTCGCCGCCAAGCATGCGCTGTTGGGTCTGGCGCGCGTGCTGGCCAAGGAAGGCGCCGCGCACAACGTGCGCTCGCATGTCATCTGTCCGGGGTTCGTGCGCACGCCGCTGGTCGAAAAGCAGATCCCCGAGCAGGCCAAGGAACTGGGCATCAGCGAAGAAGACGTGGTCAAGAAAGTCATGCTGGGCAACACGGTGGATGGCGTTTTCACCACGGTCGAAGACGTCGCCCAGACGGCGCTGTTCCTGTGCACCTTCCCCAGCGCGGCCCTGACCGGCCAGTCGTTCCTGGTCAGCCATGGCTGGGTGATGCAGTAGGGAAACGCGCGGCGCGGCGGCCGGCCCTATGCCAAAATCGCGCCCATGCCGATTGATAACCGCCTGACTCCCAACGCCCTCGCCGCCCACACGGCCGCGCTGCCCGCCGCCTGGGCGGCGGCCTTCAAAGACCCCGCCGTGGCCGATGCCCTGGCGCGGGCCACCGCCCATGTTGAAAAGCGCCTGGTCGAAGGCGCCGTCGTCTATCCCGCCACGCCGCTGCGCGCGCTGCACGGCATGGCGCCCTCGGATGTGCGCGTCGTGATCCTGGGGCAAGACCCGTACCACGGCCCCGGCCAGGCTCAAGGCCTGGCGTTTTCGGTGCCCGACGACTGCAAGCGCCCACCCAGCCTGCGCAACATCTTCAACGAGATCGCCCAGGAATACCCAGGTACCCCTATCCCCGCCGGCAATGACCTGAGCCCGTGGGCGGAACAGGGTGTATTGCTGCTGAACACCTGCCTGACGGTGGAGGACGGCCAGCCCGCCTCCCACGCCAAGCGCGGCTGGGAAACGGTGACGGATGCGTTGATCGCGCTGGTCGCGCAAGACCCCTCGCCCAAGGTGTTCATGCTGTGGGGCGCCCATGCGCAGGCCAAGCGCTTGTTGCTGCCGGACAACAACGGCCACCTGGTGCTGATGGCGAACCACCCCTCCCCGCTGTCCGCCCGCAGGCCGCCCGTCCCGTTCCTGGGTTGTGGGCACTTTCAGATGACCAACGCGTGGCTGGTGAACCAAGGGAAAAACCCTATTGATTGGGGACTGGACAAAAAAATAATTCCCTTGCAAGGCGAAATCGGGTTATGATCGCCGCACTGCACAAAACGAGTTCGGCATTTACCGCTTTGATTTAGCGGAATTTTTTGCAGTCTGCCAGGCAAGCTAGCCTGGCCCCCATGCCGAACTATCATCGATTCCTGACCTCCTTTCCTTTCGCCCTGCGTTCCAATCTGTATAAGAGAACGCGCCACGCGCACGGTTGATTCGGTCGGCACGATGCTCCATCAACCGTCGCCTGGATCCGGCCGCCTACTCCCCTGGCCCGACCAAGCACTGCGTCGCATTGTCTGCGGCAAGGGAAAGTAATGTCTTTCGAAACTCTGGGTCTTGCACCCGCTCTGTTGTCGGCCGTTCAAGAAGCTGGCTTCAATACCCCCACCTCCGTCCAAGCCGCTGCCATTCCGCAAGCGCTGGCCGGTCACGACCTGATGGTTTCCTCGCAGACGGGCAGCGGCAAGACCGCCGCCTTCATGCTGCCGGCCCTGCACCGTATTGCCCAGATGCCCGCCAACAAGGGCGTCGGCGTGCAAGTGCTGGTGCTGACCCCCACCCGCGAACTGGCTCTGCAAGTCACCGAAGCCACGGCCACCTACGGCCGCAAGCTGGCTGACCTGCGCACCGCCACCGTCGTGGGCGGCATGCCCTACGGCGCCCAACTGAAGGCCCTGTCGCGTCGCGTTGACGTGCTGGTCGCCACGCCGGGCCGCCTGATCGATCACCTGCAATCGGGTCGCGTCAAGCTGAACACCGTGCACACGCTGGTGCTGGACGAAGCCGACCGCATGCTGGACATGGGCTTCATCGAAGACATCGAAACCATCGTCAGCCGCCTGCCGGAAGATCGTCAGACGCTGCTGTTCTCGGCCACGCTGGACGGCACGATCGCCAAGCTGGCTGCGAAGATGATGCGCGACCCGCAGCGTATCGAGATGGCCGGCGCCAAGGAAAAGCACACCAACATCACGCAAAGCCTGCTGTACGCGGACGACGCCAGCCACAAGATGCAATTGCTGGATCACGTGCTGCGCGACGCCAAGCTGGATCAAGCCATCGTCTTCACGTCCACCAAGCGTGGCGCTGACGATCTGGCCGATCGCCTGGCCGACCAAGGCTTTGCCGCCGCTGCCCTGCACGGCGACATGAACCAGCGCCAGCGCACCCGTACGCTGTCGCAACTGCAACGCGGCCAGCTGCGTATTCTGGTTGCCACCGACGTTGCCGCCCGCGGCATCGACGTGCAAGGCATCAGCCACGCCGTTAACTTCGACCTGCCGATGCAAGCCGAAGACTACGTGCACCGTATCGGCCGTACCGGCCGCGCCGGTCGCAGCGGCCTGGCGTTCACGCTGGCTACGCACTCCGAGCGCCACAAGGTTCGCCGTATCGAGCACTACATCGGCCAAACGATTACGCCGGAAACCATCGCCGGTCTGGAACCCAAGCGCACGCCGCGCCCGTCGGCCGGCGGCAGCGGCGCCCCGCGTGGCGGCAAGCCGTTCGGCAAGCGTCCTGGCGGTTTTGGTGGTTCGCGCCATGAAGGCGGCGGCTACCAAGGCAACCGCGAAGGTCGTTCGTTTGGCGGCCCGCGTGAAGGGGGCGCACCCCGTGGCGAATTCAAGCCGCGTGAAGGTGGTTACCAAGGCAACCGCGACAGCGCCCCGCGCGAAGGCGGCTACCAAGGCAATCGCCCCTTCGGCGACCGCCCGGCCCGTTCGTTCAGCGATCGTCCCAGCTTCGGTGATCGTCCCCAGCGCGAAGGCGGCTACCAGGGCAATCGCCCGTTCGGCGACCGCCCCCCGCGTGAAGGCGGCTTCCGTGGTGGTGACCGTGACGCCCGCCCCAGCTTCGGCGGCGACCGTCCCAGCTTTGGTGACCGCCCCCAGCGCGATGCCCGCCCGTTCAGCGAGCGTGCTCCCCGCGAAGGTGGTTTCCGCGGCGCTGACCGTGACGCCCGCCCCAGCTTTGGCGATCGTCCTGCCCGTGAAGGCGGTTTCCGTGGCGGCGACCGTCCGGAAGGCGGCTTCCGCGCCAAGCCCGCATTCGACAAGCGCCCCGGCGGCCCCGCCAAGCGCTTTGCCAAGCCGGCTGATCGTCGCGGCTAAATCGCCCCGCTAAGCCCGCAGTAAAAAACCCCGCGTTCGTCGCGGGGTTTTTTTTGTTCATTGTGCATTACCGTCGCCAGACACCCGCCCGCAGCCGGACGGCTACGCCTTTTTTTGGGAAAATGCCGTCATGCCTACGCTAGAACCCGCCATGCAACGCCCTGCCCCCGCCAACCTGCCCCCGTTGTCACCCACCGCCCAGGCGCACAGCGACGCCGCCGCCGCACAGCTGCGCGCCGCCATTACGGCCAATGGCGGCTGGTTGCCGTTTGACCACTGGATGGCGCAGGCGTTGTATGCGCCGGGGTTGGGCTATTACGCGGCCGGCAACGTCAAGTTGGCCGATGGCAACGACGACGCCAAGGCGCCAGCGGGCGACTTCGTCACCGCGCCGCAACTGACCCCGCTGTTTGCCCGCACCGTTGCCCGTCAGGTTGCGCAGGTGCTGCGGCAAACGCAGACACACGCCGTGTTGGAATTTGGTGCGGGCACGGGCGCCCTGGCCGAAGGTGTGCTGCGCGAGTTGGATGCGCAGGGCCTGGACCAGACGCAATACCTGATCCTGGAAGTGTCTGCCGACTTGCGCGCGCGCCAAGCCGAACGCCTGGCCGCTTTCGGGGACCGCGTGCAATGGTTGGACGCCTTGCCCAACGCCTTCGCCGGCTGCGTGCTGGCCAACGAGGTGCTGGACGCGATGCCCGTATCGCTGTTTTGCTGGAGCCAGGACGGCGCCGTGATGGAGCGCGGCGTGGCGCTGGATGCGCAGCAGCACTTCGTCTGGAGCGACCGCCCCGCATCGCCTGCCTTGGCCGAAGCCGTCGCCGCGCGCATGCCGGCGTTGCCCGGCTACGTGTCCGAAATCAATCTGCAAGGCGAAGCCTGGATTGCCGCGATGGGCAGTTGGCTGGAGCGCGGCGCGGCGCTGCTGGTGGACTACGGATTTCCGCGCAGCGAGTTCTACCACCCGCAACGCGCGGGCGGCACGCTGATGTGCCATTTGCGTCATCACGCGCACGGCGATCCCTTCACCGCGCCGGGCTTGCAGGACATTACCGCGCACGTGGATTTCACCGCCATGGCCGATGCGGCGCTGGAAGCCGGCCTGCAAGTGCTGGGCTACACGTCGCAGGCGCGCTTCTTGATGAACGCCGGGTTGATGGATTTGCTGGGCCAGTTGGACCCGTCGGATGTGCAGCAATACGCGCAGGCTGTGGCGCCGGTGCAAAAGCTGCTGTCCGAGGCGGAAATGGGCGAACTGTTCAAGGTGCTGGCCGTGGGCCGTGGCATCACGGAACCGCTGACAGGTTTTTCACGCGGCGACCGTTTGGGCAAGCTGTAGCGGCGGGCCATGCTATAGCGGCGGGCGAAGTTGTGGCGGCGGGCCAAGCCGTCCGGCTGGCACGCCGGCCTATCCGGCTCGCAGCCGGTCCAGCCTTGCTTGCCGGACACTGTCCTTGATGCGCGCCGGGTCGCCCGCGCACGCTTTCGCAATGGCGCCTGCGTCCACACCGCGCACCGCATCCACTCTTGCCTGCCAGGCGCCCATGTCCACCGGGCGCAGGATGGCGGCGGTTTTCAGCAGGTCGAAAAAGCGCTCGGGCTTGCGCAGCGCGTCGGCGCGTTCCATCAGCGCCAGCTGCGCCTCGGTGGCGTCGCTGTTGTTGGCGGCTTGTTCAGCCGCGTCCAGGCCCAGCAATACCTCGGGCAACAAGCGCGCATAGTCGTTGCATTCGGTGGGCACGCGCATGCGTCGGCCCAGCGCCTCGCACTCGGGCGTCAGGCGGCACAGCAACGCGTATCGGCCGGCCATCGACACCCCCAGCCCGGCCGCGCGATCCACGTCGGCACCCACGTCGGCAACGCCTTGCAATTCGGGCATCACGCGCGCCAATGCGCCAGAATCTTGCAGCACATCCAGCATGCGCGACGGCTTTTTAGCCATCAGCCCGCGCGACAATTCCTTCCACACCCGCTCGGCGACCAACGCGTCGGCCTCGCCCGCGTCAACCATCGCGCGGCAAAGCGCCATCGTCTCGGGCGCCACGGAAAAATCATCAAAGCGGGCGGCGAAGCGGCCCAGCCGCAGGATGCGAACCGGGTCTTCCTGGAAAGCTTCGCCCACGTGGCGAAACACGCGCGCATGCACGTCGGCCACGCCGCCCAACGGGTCTACAAGCGTGCCGTCCTGGGTCTGAGCGATGGCGTTGACCGTCAGGTCGCGACGCCGCAAGTCTTCTTCCAGCGTCACGTCGGCGCCGGTGTAGAACGTAAAGCCCTTGTAGCCACGGCCCGACTTGCGCTCGGTGCGCGCCAGAGCGTATTCCTCTTTGGTGCGCGGGTGCAGGAACACGGGGAAATCCCCGCCGACGGGAATGAAACCCCGGCGCACCATGTCTTCGGGCGTTGCGCCCACCACCACCCAATCGTGGTCACCCGGCTTCAAGCCCAGCAGCGCGTCACGCACCGCGCCGCCCACGATATACACCTGCAAGCCGTTGATGGCGGGGTCCTGCGTCATGGAATCGAGGTACTTTCGGCGCCCAGCGGCACGATGTTGCCCAGGCGCTCTTTCAGGGACTGCGGCTGGCCGGTGAACATTGCCGCGTAATACACCGAGTTGGACATCACGTTCTTCACGTAATTGCGCGTTTCGTTGAACGGGATGGTCTCGGCAAAGATCGCGCCTTCGACGGGATGCGAGAACGTCGAGCGCCAATTGTGCGGGCGCCGCGGCCCGGCGTTATAGCCCGCGCTGGCCAGCATCTGCGACCCGTTCAGGTCGCGCAGCACCATGTTCAGGTAGTTGGTGCCCAGTTCGGTATTGGTGTCGAAATCATTCACGCTGGCGGGCGTGAAATCGGTCATGCCGATCTTGCCCGCCACCCACTTGGCCGTGGCCGGCATCAGTTGCATCAGACCCGAGGCGCCCACGTGCGAACGCGCATCCATGATGAAGCGCGATTCCTGGCGGATCAAACCGTAGACCCATGCCGGGTCCAGCGCGATGGCGTTGGCCTTGGCGGTGACACGGCCTTCAAACGGCGCGATGAAACGCTGGCTGAAGTCGAACTCTTTTTCGGTGCGATCCGACGTGTTGACCACGCGGTCGTAGATGTTTTCGGCACGGGCCAATTCGGCGGCCGCCATCAATTGGCGGTCGCTCATGCCGCGCAGCGTGAAGTTCCATTCCGGCACCGCTTCGGCACGCCAGCCCAGGCGGAACAACTGCACGGCGCGCTGCAAGCCCGGGTTGGCGCGGGCCTCGGCGATTTCGCGGTCGTTGATGGGCGCCGGGCGCGGCGGCACATTGATGCGGCGGCCCAACTCTTCGGCCGACAGCTGGCCGTAGAAATCGAAGCGGTCGGCGATGCTGGCATACAAGGCGTTGGCTTGATCCTTGCGGCCAGTGGCCGCCAGGCCGCGCGCCTTCCAGTACACCCAAGACGTGTCGTTGCGCTGCGCGGGCGGCATCTCGTCGATGGATTCGATCACCCACTTCCAGTCGATCTTGGGTTGGCGCAATGCGGCGCGCACCTTCCAGCCGGCGTTGTATTCCGTCATGCGGATGTGGCCGGCTTCGTGATACCAGTCGTCGGCGCGGCTATCGAGCTTCAGCGCGGCCATCAGGGCGTATTGCCCGCGCACCCAGGCCAGGTTGGGCTTGGACATGGACTTGGCCCATTCGCGGCGCAGGTAGGAATCGGCCACGCTGACATCCGATCGCGCCAGCCGCGCCAAGGCGATGGTGACCAGTTCTTTTTCGTTGCGGCCCACCGGCATGCGGTCTTGGCGGGTCAGCCATTTCATCGGGTCCTTCATCAGGACGTCGTACGTTTTCAGGTCGCGCGGCTCGAACATGTACTGCACCAGCTTGCGCGCGTCCGTCGTCTTGTCGGCCTCGATGGCGTCGCGCAGCTGCGGTTCCAGCTGTTCCCAGCCCAGGATGCCGTCGGCCACCAATTGGTCGTACAAGGCCCAGCAGGCGCTGCCGGGCGCGAAGGCGGACATGGCTTGCGCGGCGGTCGCGCGCTGGCCGGTCATGTGCTTGGCGTCAAGAATGGCGCATTCGATCTGGGCGTTGCTGTTCTTGACTGGCGCCAGCTTGCGCACGGTTTCGAAATCGCCACTGCGGGCGGCGGCCAGCAGCCAGTCGCCCCGCAGCCGGTCGGCCAGGTAGGCGTCGCCATTGCTGCTGATGAAGCGTTGCAGGTCGGCCGTGGGGCGGCCGGTGGCCGGCGGCGTCCAGAGCTGATAGCGCAGCAGCCAGTATTCGGGGTACATGCCCAGCGTGTCGGACTTGGCTTGCGGCACCAACGCGCCCAGGATGGACCACTGCTTGCGGTTCATGGCTTCGCGCGCGGCCACGACGGCGGCCAGGGCGGGCGTGTCGGCGGTAGGGGGCAGGCCGGCCAGCACCGCGGGCGGTACGGCAATCAGCGGTTGTGCCGCCGATTGCGCCGACTGCACGGGCGGCTGGGGTTGCGTGTTGATGGCGGCGCTGCGCTGTTGCGCATCCACCGGCGCACAGGCGGCGGTGAACAGCGCCAGCAACGGCAGCCAGCGGCGCAGGGCCAGGCGGGTGTCGGGCGTGTCAGGCTTGTCCCTGGCTTGCGGGGATTTCCGATGGATTTTCTGATACCGTCCAGATTGCTGCGCACGTGTCATGCCGCGTCCCTGATTTGCCGTCATACGAAGGCCTTGCCACACAGCTGCACGACATTGCCCGACAGCCGCACGGCCGATGGCATGTCCGCGTGCATGTTCGTGTACATATCCGTACACATGCCTCTATTCCGCATGCCCGATTCCAGCACGTTCGCCTTCATTGTCCACCCCCATTACAGCCACTGCATGACTACGCAAAATACTCCAAAGGATACCGCAGTCCAGCACCGCACGCGATTGCGGAAACTGCGTGCCGAAATGCCTGAAGACCAGCGCAGCCGCGGCGGTTTGTTGATGCGCGCGCGCCTGTTCACCTGGCTGAATGTGGCCCGCGACGAAGCTGTGCGCGCCGGCCGCCCCGCCCCCGCCACGGTCGCCGCGTTCTGGCCCATGGACGACGAGCCCGACCTGCGCCCCCTGCTGACGCAGTGGGTCGAAAACGGCGTCGGCGTGGCGCTGCCCGTGGTGCGCGAGCGCAATGCGCCGCTGGCCTTCCTGTCCTGGACGCCCGACGCCGAGCTGCGCGCCGGCCCCTACGGCATCCAGGAACCCGTTGCCGGCCCGGACGTGCTGCCCGACGTGGTGCTGGTGCCCACCCTGGGTTACACCGAACACGGCGACCGCCTGGGCTACGGCGGCGGCTACTACGACCGCACCCTGGCCGCGCTGCGCGAGCGCGGACATCCTTTCATCACCATCGGCATCGCCTGGAGCTGCGGCGAGCTGGATGCCGACTACCAGGCCGCTCCCCACGACTTCCCGCTGGACGCCGTGCTGACGCAAGACGGCTGGGTGCCCGAGGCGCCGCTGTCCCAAGGCGGCCCCGGCGGCACCACCTTGCATACGTTCCGCATGAACTGACGCACCAGATGCGCCCGGTGGCGCGCACCAAAGCGGTGCCATCGGTCGCAGCGGGGATGGCGTTTTTGCGTCCTTCAGAGGATATTGTGCCCACGGGCCCTGTGTCCCCGAAAGCTGGCATGCAGGTTGCTTATTGTTTGTGACCGGCCAATCATCGGCCGGGTTGACCGCGTGCAAGCCGGCCACCACAAGCCGGCAGCAGGCACAGCATCGGAGGAGCCATGAAGGACAGACCATCCCGTCCCGCCGCTTATGACGAAATGCGCGACAGCGCAGGCGGCATACGCTCCCAATACCAGGCGTTCGAACGCTGGCACCAAGAGCAGTCGGCCGAGGCCATGGCCGTGCGCCGGCTGGAAGCCGACCTTAGCTTTCGCCGGGTCGGCATCACGTTTTCCGTCGCCGGCGACGCCGCCGGCACCGAACGCCTGATCCCGTTCGACCTGATCCCGCGCATCATTCCCGCCGACGAATGGCGCCACCTGGAAGCCGGCCTGAAGCAGCGCGTGCGCGCGCTGAACATGTTCATCCACGACATCTACCACGGCCACGACATCGTGCGCGCGGGCATCGTGCCGGCCGAACAGGTATTCCTGAACGCCCAGTACCGCCCAGAAATGCAGGACGTGGACGTGGCCGAGGACATCTACTGCCACATCGCCGGCGTGGATATCGTGCGGGCCGGCGCGGGTGAATTCTATGTGCTGGAAGACAACCTGCGCGTGCCCTCGGGCGTGTCGTACATGCTTGAAAACCGCAAGATGTCGATGCGGCTGATGCCCGATGCTTTCAGCCGCATCAAGGTCGAACCGGTGGCGCACTATCCCGACCTGCTGCTGGACAACCTGCGCGAAGTGGCCCCGCATGGCGGCGACGATCCCACCGTGGTGGTGTTGACGCCCGGGATGTACAACTCGGCCTACTTCGAACACGCGTTCCTGGCCCAGCAGATGGGCGTGGAACTGGTCGAAGGGCAAGACCTGTTCGTGGAACAGAACACCGTCTACATGCGCACCACGCAAGGCCCGCGCAAGGTGGACGTTATCTACCGCCGGCTGGACGACGATTTTCTGGACCCGCTGTCGTTTCGGGCCGATTCGGCGCTGGGCGTGCCCGGCCTGCTGTCCGTTTACCGCGCGGGCCGCGTCACGCTGGCCAACGCCATCGGCACCGGCATCGCCGACGACAAATCCACCTATCTCTACGTGCCGGACATGATCCGGTTCTATCTCAGCGAAGAGCCCATCCTGTCCAACGTGCCAACCTGGCGTTGCGGGCGGCCTGATGAACTGTCACACGTGCTGGCCAACATGCACGACTTGGTGGTCAAGGAAGTGCATGGCGCCGGGGGCTACGGCATGCTGGTGGGCCCGTCCGCCAGCCGCGCCGAAGTCGAGGCCTTCAAGGAACGCGTGCGCGCCAACCCGGCCAACTACATCGCGCAACCCACGCTGGCGCTGTCCACCGTGCCAACCTATGTGGAATCCGGCGTCGCGCCGCGCCACATCGACCTGCGCCCGTACGTGCTGTGCGGCAAGGACATCCGCACGGTGCCCGGCGGCCTGTGCCGCGTGGCGCTGACCGAAGGCTCGCTGGTGGTCAACAGCAGCCAGGGCGGCGGCACCAAAGACACCTGGGTTCTGGAGGACTGAACATGCTGAGCCGAACCGCCGACAACCTGTTCTGGATGTGCCGCTACATTGAACGCGCCGAAAACACGGCGCGCATGCTGGACGTGAACCTGCAAATGTCGCTGCTGCCGCAAGACCCGCAAACGCGCGAAGGCTCGTGGCTGGGCGTGCTGCGCATCTCCGAGCTGCAAGGGCTGTATCAAACCAAGTACGCGTCCATCTCGCCCAACGACGTGTTGCAGTACATGGTGCGTGATCCGGAGAACGCATCGTCGATCTATTCCTGCATGCGCGCGGCCCGGGAAAACGCCCGCGCCGTGCGTGGCAGCCTGACCACCGAGGTCTGGGAAACCTACAACACCACCTGGCTGGAATTGCTTAAGCATTTGCACACAGGCCTGCTGGAACGCAACCCCGGTGAGTTTTTTGAATGGGTGAAGTTCCGCTCGCATCTGGCGCGGGGCGTCACGATCGGCACGATGCTGGAAGACGAGGCGCTGTATTTCCTGCGCATCGGCATGCACCTGGAACGCGCGGACAATACCGCCCGGATGCTGGACGTGAAATTCCACGAGCGCGGCAGCCAGGCCACGACGGAAGCGCGCGGCGAAGGCTCGGGCACCGCGGCGCTGCAAAGCGAGTTCTATCGTTGGTCGGCACTGCTCAGTTCAGTGTCCGGGCTGGAGATCTACCGCAAGGTGTACCGCGACGTCATCACGCCGGACCGCGTGGCCGAGCTGCTGATCCTGCACCCCGACATGCCGCGCTCGCTGCTGTCGTCGATGCGTGCCGTGTCCGAAGACCTGGCGCGCGTCTCCAACCAACGCTCAACCGAGACCCAGCGCCGCGCGGGCATGCTGTGCGCCGAGCTGCAATTTGGCCGGGTCGAGGACATTCTGGATAGCGGCCTGCACCAATACCTGGACCATTTCCTGGACCGCATCAACGATTTGGGCAACCGGATCAGCCAGGACTTCCTGGTCCCGCTGTCGGCATAACACGGAGACAGCCCCATGAAACAGTTCATCACGCACATCACGCATTACCGCTACACGGCGCCGGTTACCTACAGCATCCAGACGCTGCGCATGACCCCGCGCGACGACGAACACCAGCGCGTGCTGCGGTGGCACATCGAAGCGCCCGGCGCGTTGGAAAAGCAGGTGGACGCGTACGGCAACATCACCCACACGCTGACCTTGAACCGCCCGCACACCGATATCGAACTGCGTGTGGTCGGGCAGGTGCAGGTGGCGCCGCTGACGCGGGGCCTTTTAGGTAGCGAAGACAGCCGCCTGCCCGTGCACGCCTATTGCGTGCAGACGCCGTTGACCCAGGCGGACGACACCATTCTGGCCTTCGTGCGCGGCGTGCTGCCCAATGGCCTGGGCACCCAGGACGACATCCTGGCGCTGGCCAACGCCATCAGCGACCGCGTGGCGTACGAACCCGGCACCACCGACGTGACCACGGCCGCCAACCAGGTGCTGGCGATGGGCCACGGCGTCTGCCAGGACCACGCCCACCTGTTCCTGGCCTGCGTGCGCGGGTTGGGCGTGCCCGCGCGCTACGTCAGCGGCTACGTGCACACCACCACCGAACACTCGGCCAGCCACGCCTGGGCCGACGTGTTTTTGCCCGACATCGGCTGGACCAGTATCGACGTCACCAACCGCCAATTCGCGTCCGACAGCCATTGCCGCCTGGCCGTGGCGCGGGATTACGATTCCGCCTCGCCCGTGCGCGGCGTGCGCAGCGGCGGGGGTGAAGAATCCATGGAGATCAGCGTGCAGGTGCAGACGTCCGGCCAGCAATAACCGCCGCGCCCACGCCGCAATACAATGCGGCGTGGTTTCTTTGAATGATCGATCATGACCTATTGCGTAGCCGCCCGCCTTGATGCCGGCCTGGTTTTCCTTTCTGACTCCCGCACGAACGCCGGCGTCGACCAGATCAGCGTCTTCCGAAAAATGACCGTGTTCGAGCGCCCGGGCGAGCGCGTCATGGTGCTGATGAGCTCGGGCAACCTGGCCGTCAGCCAGGCGGTGCTGCATGCGCTGGCGCGCCAGCACGACGAAGGCGGCGACACCATCTGGAACGCGCCCGACCTGTTCGAGGCCACCCGCTGCGTGGGCGCGGCGGTGCGCGAGGTCTACCGCCGCGAGGCGCCCGCGTTGCAGGAACAGGGCGTGGAGTTCAACGTCAGCCTGATTTTCGGGGGACAGATCGGCACGGAAGGCTGCCGGCTGTTCCAGGTCTACGCGGCCGGCAACTTCATCGAAGCCAGCCAGGAATGCCCGTACTTCCAGATCGGCGAAGCCAAGTACGGCAAGCCCATCCTGGACCGCGTGCTGCGCCCGGACACGTCGCTGGACGAGGCCGCCAAGTGCGCGCTGATCTCCATGGACTCGACCTTGCGGTCAAACATCTCAGTGGGCCTGCCGCTGGACCTGCTGGTCTACGACACCGACACGCTGCGCGTGACCCACTTTGCCAGCATCGACGAACGCAACGAATATTTCCGCATGATCCGGGGCACCTGGGGCGAGCGCCTGCGCCAGGTCTTTGCCGAAATCCCGGACCCGCTGTGGACCAACCCCAATGACCCCGGTTCGCTGGTGCCACCCAGCCGCGTGCACCAGCCGCTGCGTGTTGAACCCGTCAATGCGCCCCCGGCCAGCAGCTACCCCGCGCCGCAAGTGCTGGCCGAGGACCCGGGCAAGGATCAGGCCAGTTAAGCGGCAAGCGGCAAGCGGCAAGCGGCAAGCGGCAATCCCCGTTACATCACCCGCAATCCGCGCCAGCCGAGCGGCAATCCGCGTTAACCCGCCTTTCCGCCCGCTGAAACCTGGCTTGAAAAACGGCGAATTCTCATCCTTGTTCCGACGGGCCACACTGGGGTCCATCAAAAAACCACAAGGAGCGAGACATGCCCCATCATTTCGCGCGCGTGGCCGATCGCGTGGCCGATCGCGCCTCCGTTCGCGCCTCCCTTCGCGCGACCATTCGCGCCTCTATTCGCGCCTCTATTCGCGCCGCCTGGCCGGCACTGGCCCTGTCCTGCCTTGCCTGGGGCTCCGCCAGTGCGCAAGGCGCTTACCCGAACCACCCCATTTCGCTGGTCGTGCCGTTCGCCGCCGGCGGGCCGACGGATGTCGTGGCGCGCAGCCTGGGCGCGTCCATGGCCAAGACGCTTGGGCAAAGCGTCATCATCGAAAACCGCACCGGCGCGGGCGGCACGCTGGCCTCGCAGCATGTGGCGCGCGCGGCGCCGGACGGCTACACGTTCCTGATCCACCACAACGGCATGGCGACTGCCCCGGCCCTGTATCGCAAGCTGTCGTTCAACCCGCTGACCGACTTCGCTTACGTCGGCCAGGTGGCGGACGTGCCCATGACGCTGCTGGGCCGCAAGGACTTGCCGGCCGACGGCATGGCGGGCTTTATCAAATACGCGCGTGAAAACGGCAACAAGATCAACCTGGCCAACGCGGGCCTGGGCGCGGTGTCGCAGCTGTGCGGCATGCTGTTGCAGGAATCGCTGGGCGTGCAGTTCACCACCGTGCCCTATGCCGGCACGGCGCCCGCGATGACGGCGCTGCTGGGCGGCCAGGTAGACGTGCTGTGCGACCAGACCACACAGACCATCCCGCAGATCAAGGCCGACCGCGTCAAGCTGTTCGGTGTCACCACACTGGACCGCATCAAGACGCTGCCGGACGCGCCGACGCTACAGGAAGGCGGCTTGAAGGGCTTTGAGGTGAAGGTGTGGCACGGCGTCTATGCGCCCAAGGGCACGCCGCCAGAAGCCATCAACAAGTTCAACGCGGCGTTGCGCGCGGCGCTGAAGGACCCGGCGTTCTCGCAAAAGATGGCAGAGCTGGGCGCCGAGATCGTGCCGGAATCCAAGCAGACACCCGAAGGCTTGCAAACCTGGCTGCAAGCCGAGGTGGACAAGTGGGGCACCGTCATCCGCAAGGTAGGGGTGTACGCGGATTAAAAAAAAGGGGGGCATTTCTGCCCCCCCTTCTGCTTGCCGGATACCGCTTAGCGCTTAGCGCTTAGCGCTTAGCGCTTAGCGCTTAGCGCTTAGCGCTTAGCGTTTACCGTTTACCGCTTACAGCGCCAGTTCCTTCCACACCGCCAGCGGGGCTTCCGCGTGGTTCAAGGTGTAGAAGTGCAGTCCGGGCGCGCCGTTGTCCAGCAGGGTCTGGCACAACTCGGTCACCACATCCACGCCAAAAGCGCGGATGGATGCCTTGTCGTCGCCAAACTCGGCCAGGCGCAGGCGGATCCAGCGCGGCACTTCGGCGCCGCACATTTCCGAGAAACGCAGCAGCTGGGTGTGGTTCGTGATGGGCATGATGCCCGGCACGATCGGCACCTTCACGCCCTTGGCCTGGGCCCGGTCGACAAAGTCGAAATAGGCGTCGGCGTTGAAGAAGTACTGCGTGATGGCCGCATCCGCGCCCGCGTTTACCTTGGCCACGAAATGGTCCAGGTCAAGCGACGGGTTGGCGGCCTGCGGGTGCATTTCGGGATAGGCCGCGACTTCAATGTGGAACCAGTCGCCCGTTTCCTCGCGGATGAACGACACCAGTTCGTTGGCGTAGCGCAGTTCGCCCGCATCGCCGCCCATGCCCGAAGGCAGGTCGCCACGCAGCGCCACCACGCGCCGCACGCCTTCGTTCTTGTAGGTTTGCAGAATGTCGCGCAGATCCTGCCGCGTGGCGCCCACGCAAGACAGGTGGGGCGCGGCATCGCAGCCCAGGTTACGCAGCGTGCGCACGGCGTCGGCCGTGCCGGCGCGCGTGGAACCACCCGCGCCGAAGGTCACGCTGACGTACTTGGGCTGGATGGCCAGCATCTGCTTGGCCGCGCGAACCAGCCGTTCCTGACCAGCCAGGTCACGCGGCGGAAAGAACTCCAGGCTGAAAGCAGGGGAAGTCGAGTCAGACATTAGGGGATCAGTTTGGTAAGCAGGCCAGAGATGATGCTGTACAGAATGGCACCGCCCACGGCCCACCAGAACCCGTTGACCTGGAAGCCCTTCAGCACGGAGCCGACGAACCAGAACAACAAGGCGTTGATGACGATAAGGAAGAGCCCAAGGGTGACGATCGTGATGGGCAGCGTCAGCAGCACCAGCACCGGCTTGACCAGCATGTTCACCAGACCCAGCACCAGCGCGGCGATCAGCGCAGACCCGAAACTGGCCACGGCAATGCCGGGCAAGAGGTAAGCAACAGCCAGCAGGGCCACCGCGTTCAGAATCCAGACGAGTATCAATGTCACCATGTTCGAACTCCTGTATTGACGCTCCGCGGCCCTGGCTTCGACAGACAAAAACAGGGAAATCCGCGGTTCGGAAAACCCGCGCCAACATGGCGCGGGTCTTTCCTATTGTGCTTTCAACCCATCAATAACGGTAGTGCTCGGGCTTGAAGGGGCCTTCGACCGGCACGTTGATGTAGTCGGCCTGATCCTTGCGCAGCGTCGTCAGCTTCACACCCAGCTTCTTCAGGTGCAGGCGGGCAACCTTTTCGTCCAGGTGCTTGGGCAGCACATAGACTTCGCCCGACTTGTAGGCTTCGTTGCGCGTGAACAGTTCGATCTGGGCGATGGTCTGGTTGGCGAACGAAGACGACATCACGAACGACGGGTGGCCGGTGGCGCAACCCAGGTTCACCAGGCGGCCCTGGGCCAGCAGGATGATGCGCTTGCCGTCCGGGAAGATCACGTGATCGACTTGCGGCTTGATCTCTTCCCACTGGCAATCGGCCAGGCCGGCAACGTCGATTTCGTTATCGAAGTGGCCGATGTTGCAGACGATCGCCTGGTCCTTCATGGCGTTCATGTGCTCACGCGTGATGACGTGGTAGTTGCCGGTGGCGGTGACAAAGATGTCGCCATGCGCGGCGGCCTCGTCCATCGTCACGACCTTGAAGCCTTCCATCGCGGCTTGCAGGGCGCAGATCGGGTCGATTTCGGTGACCCAGACCTGCGCGCGCAGCGCGACCAGCGCCTGGGCGCAGCCCTTGCCCACGTCGCCGTAGCCGGCCACGACGGCGATCTTGCCGGCAACCATCACGTCGGTGGCGCGCTTGATGCCGTCAACCAGCGATTCGCGGCAGCCGTACAGGTTGTCGAACTTGGACTTGGTGACCGAGTCGTTGACGTTGATGGCGGCAAAGGCCAGCTCGCCCTTTTGCGACATCTGGTACAGGCGATGCACGCCCGTGGTCGTTTCCTCAGTCACGCCCTTGATCTGCGCCAGGCGGGTGGAATACCACTTCGGATCACGCTTGAGCGTTTCCTTGATGGCGGCAAACAGGATGCGTTCTTCGTCGCTGCCCGGGTTGGCCAGCACCGACAGGTCTTTCTCGGCCTTGGTGCCCAGGTGCAGCATCAACGTGGCGTCGCCGCCATCGTCCAGGATCATGTTGGCGTGCTGGCCATTGGGCCATTCGAAGATCTTGTGGGTGTACTGCCAGTACTCTTCCAGCGTTTCGCCCTTGACGGCGAAGACCGGCGTGCCCGACGCGGCGATGGCGGCGGCGGCGTGGTCTTGCGTGGAGAAGATGTTGCACGAGGCCCAGCGCACTTCGGCGCCCAGGGCCACCAGCGTTTCGATCAACACGCCGGTCTGGATGGTCATGTGCAGGCTGCCCGCGATGCGCGCGCCCTTGAGCGGCTGCGCGGCGGCGAACTCTTCGCGGATGGCCATCAGGCCGGGCATTTCGGTTTCGGCGATGGCCAGTTCACGACGGCCCCAGCCTGCCAGCGACAGGTCGGCAACCAGGTAATCGGAGAAGGATTTATCAGTTACAGCGTTCATGGTGTGTAGGCTCCACGTGAATTTCGAACGGCGCACGATATGGCCGGACAACGCGAATACACCACGACAGTCGAGTGCTCGCCTTTCCCGCCATATGCGACAAAGGTGAGCGCCGTTGCTGTAGCGACGCGCAAGGCGCGGCGCTTGAACAAGGATTCCTGAGCCTGGCGAGCCGGGTTCCGCGTAGATGTGCACGATGTGCCGTGCAAGGCGGTAACCACGGGGTCGTCGCAACGCTCCTCAGGATTGCCGGGGATTGTACCGGTTTGGCCGGGGGTGCGGAAACCCGTCCCTGAAAAAAAACGCGCGTCATCCCGCCTGCGCGGGCGTGGGCCGGGAGGTCGATGCCGGCGGCAGCGGCTTCAATGGCACCAGGGCATCCAGCAACGAGGTCGCCACGGCATCCCAGCTGCGGGTCAACGCGTGCGCGCGCACGGCGTGGCGGTCCAGCGGCAAGGCGGCGCGGCAAGCATGCGCCAGGTCGTCGTCCAGGCAGCCGGTCACGCCGGGCGTCACCACCGCCAGCGGCGCCTCGCTGCGAAAGGCCGCCACGGGCGTGCCGCAAGCCATCGCTTCCAGCATCACCAGGCCAAACGTGTCGGTCAAACTGGGAAAGACGAACACGTCGGCGGCGCCATACAACGAAGGCAGCGCATCGTCCTGTTGCATCCCCAGGAATACCGCATCAGGAAAGCGTTTTTTCAGCCGAGCCTCATCCGGGCCGGCGCCCACCACGACCTTGCTGCCCGGCAGGTCCAGCGCGAGGAACGCGTCCAGGTTCTTTTCCCGCGCGACGCGGCCCACGCTCAGGAAAACCGGGCGGGGCAGATGGGCGAAAGCCTGGCTGGCGCTGGGTTGGAATTTGCGCGGGTCCACGCCGCGCGACCAGACGCGCAAGTTGCTCAAGCCGCGCCGCACCAGCACATCGCGCACCGTGGGCGTGGGCACCAGCACGCATCGCGACGGCCGGTGAAACCAGCGCAGATACCGCCACGGCAAGGCGGCGGGTATGCCCATGCGCGCTTGCAGGTAGTCGGGGAACATGGTGTGGAACGACGTGGTGAACGCCCAGCCGCGCGACAGGGCCATGCGTCGCGCCGCCAGCCCCAGCGGGCCTTCGGTGGCGATGTGCAGGGCGTCGGGGATGGTGTCGCCCAGGATGCGGCGCAGTTGCCGCCCGGGTTGCAGGCAGAGCCGCAGATCCGGCTCGGATGGCGCCGGCACGGTGCGGCTGCCTTCCGGGCTGACCACGATCAGTTCGTGACCCCATTCCTGCAGGATCTGCCGCATGGTCGTCCAGGTGCGGACGACGCCGTTGACTTGCGGATGCCAGGCATCCGTGACCAGGACGATGCGCATGATAGGGCCGGAAGTGGGCGATACCGCGATTTAGCCCGCTTCATGTGACATGACCAAGACGGCGGCGATGATCGGCCGCTGGGCGCGGTCACCCGCGCCGCAATACGCGTTTCAGTTATTGCGCCGGGGATACCCCTGCGCCTTGATGCGCACCCAGACGTCGCGCTTTTCCTCTTCCGTCATGAACACCCAGTTGGCCACTTCCATGGCCGTGCGGCCGCAACCCCGGCAGATGTCATCGAACAGCGTCGAGCACACGGCCACGCAGGGGGAGTCGGTTGCCTTGAAGACGCGTTGCGCGTCGTCGGGGTCGGGTAGTTCGGAAAGGTTGGCGAAGTGGCGATTCATGGGGCGAAGGTTACCACCAGGGTTGTGTCCCTTTTTGGATAGCCCTATCGCCCGCCAAGGCTTGGTTGACGCCTGCCGCCTACCGCCATCCGAAGAAGGCGCCGGCCTCTTGCAGCAGCGCGTCGGGGCACTCTTCCGCCAGGTAATGCGCCCCCGGCAAGGGGCCGCCCGACACGTCATCGGCGATGGCGCGCCATAGCGCCAGCACGTCAAAATTCTTGCCCACCGCGCCGCGTTCGCCCCACAGCGCCCGCACGGGCATGCGCAGCCTTTCGCCGTTGGCGCGGCCGGCGCGGTCATGGTCCAGGTCCACCGTGGCGGATGCGCGATAGTCTTCGCAAAGACCGGTGGCCCAGCCCGGCAGGCGCGCCGCGCGTTCGTATTCCGCCATTGCCTCGGCGGAAAAATGCGCCAGCCCACCGGGTCGGCCGCCCATCACCGACCGCAGATAGAACACCGGGTCATGCTCGATCATCGTCTCCGGCCCGGGCGCGGGCTGAATCAGCCAGAACCAATGGAAGTACGCCTGAGCGAACGCGCGCGTCGTGCCCTCGTACATGTCCAGCGTCGGCGCGATATCCAGCAGCATCATGCGCGACACGGCCTCGGCATGGTCCAGGCCCATCCGGTGCGCCACGCGCGCGCCGCGGTCGTGCGCCAGCACGTCGAAGCGCGCATGGCCCACCGCTTGCATCAGCCCAACCATGTCGGCCGCCATCTCGCGCTTTGAATGCGCAATGTGGCCGGGCGAGGCCGCAGGCTTGGTGCTGTCGCCATAACCCCGCAAATCGGCCGCCACGCAGGTGCGATGCCGCGTCAAGGCCGGCCACACGCGGTGCCAGATGGCGCTCGTTTGCGGGTGGCCGTGCAGCAGCAGCAACGGCGGGCCCGCCCCGTCGATGCGCGCGGCGATCTCAACGCCATTGGTCTGGATACGGCGCACCGGCAAGTCGAAGAATGCGGTCATGGATACTGCCTCCTTGTGGATTTATCGTGCTGCCCGGTCCAGGCGGTCGCGCACGGTGCGCGCCACATCCTTCATCCACGGATGCCGCGCCCAATGGGCCGCCTCAAACCGTTCAACATCGGGCAATTGCAGCAGCGACGCGCCCACCATGTCCTGGCCTTGCGCGTACATGCGGCGATGGCGTTCGGGCAGCGCAAAGCCTGCCGTCCAGCCATCCGCCGCGCGCACCTGCCCCGCCATGACGTCGATGGTCACGCGGTTGCCGCCCGATTCCTGCGTATTGGACACCCGCGCGAGCAAGGCGTCGACTTCCAGGGCGGGCAGGCTGACCAGCAGCAAGCCGTTGTTGACCGCGTTGAAGTAGAAGATCTCGCCAAAGCTGGGCGCGATCACGGCGCGGATGCCAAATTGCTGCAAGCCCCACACCGCGTGTTCGCGGCTGGAGCCACAGCCAAAGTTGGGTCCGGCCACCAGCACCGACGTGCCCGCGTAGGCGTCCTGGTTCAGCACAAAGTCCGCGCGCGGTGCGCCATGCTCGTCAAAGCGCAGGTCGTACAGCAGGCCACGGTCCAGCCCCGCCTTGTCGATGATGCGCAAAAACTGCTTGGGCATGATCTGGTCGGTGTCCAGATTGGAAAACGGCAGCGGCGCGGCCACGCCTTCGATCAACGGGTTCATTTGGCAAGGCTCCATTCACGGACATCGACAATGCGGCCGGCCAGCGCGGCGGCGGCGGCCATGGCGGGGCTCATCAGGTGCGTGCGCCCTGCCCGCCCCTGGCGGCCTTCGAAATTACGGTTGGTGGTGGACGCGCAGCGCTCGCCGGGCCGCAGCACATCGTCGTTCATGGCCAGGCACATCGAACAGCCGGGTTGCCGCCATTCGAAGCCCGCTTCGATCAGCACCGCCGCGAGTCCTTCGGCCTCGGCTTGCGCGCGCACCGCGCCCGAGCCCGGCACGACCATGGCGCGCACGCCATCGGCCACTTTTCTGCCGCGCGCCAGGTCGGCCACGACACGCAGGTCTTCGATGCGCCCGTTGGTGCAGGACCCGATGAAGACGCGGTCCACCGGCACGCCCGCAATCGGCGCCCCCGCTGCCAGGCCGATGTAGTCCATCGCCTTTTCCAGCGCCAGCCTTGCCAGCTGATCGGGTTCGGCTTGCGGGTCAGGCACGTGGCCCGTGATCGGCAGCGCCTGGTCGGGGCTGGTGCCCCACGTGACAAACGGCGCGATGTCGGCGGCGTTGAACGTGTGTTCCACATCAAAGGCCGCATCCGAGTCGCTGCGCAAGGTGGCCCAGTACGCACGCGCCTGCGTCAGCAGGTCGCCATGCAGTTGCGGCGCGTGCGCCGTCACGTAGGCGTCGGTGGTGGCGTCCGGCGCGATCAGCGCGGCGCGCGCGCCGGCCTCCACCGTCATGTTGCACAAGGTCATGCGGGCCTCGGCGGACAGCGCCTCGATAGCCTGGCCGCTAAATTCCACCGCGTGCCCGCGCGCGCCTTGCGCCCCGATCCGATGCACCAGATAAATGACCAGGTCCTTGGCGGACACGCCCACGCCCAGCGTGCCGTCCACGCGGATGCGCAGGTTGCGCGCCACGCGGTACACCAGCGTCTGCGTGGCCAGGATGTGTTCAACCTCGGACGTGCCGATACCAAAGCCCAGCGCCCCCAGCGCGCCGTAGGTGGTCGTGTGGCTGTCCCCGCACAACACCACCATGCCGGGCAGGATCATGCCGTGCTCGGGCGCGATCACGTGTTCGATGCCCTGCAACGGGTCGGTCGTATCGAACAGCGCAATGTGCTGCGCATCGCAATTGCGCTTCAAGTTCACGGCCTGGCGCGACGAGGCTTCATCGGCAATCACGCGCAACGCCGACGGCACGGGATGCGTGGGGATGATGTGGTCCACCACCGCCATCTGCTGCCCTGGCCGCAACACGGCCCTGCCGCGCGCGGCCAGTCCGCTGAAGGCTTGCGGGCTGGTGTATTCGTTCATGATGTGCAGATCGACGTACAGCAGGATGTGCTCGTCGTCGATGCGGGCCACCTCATGGCTGGCCACCAGTTTGTCGTACAGCGTCATGCCGGGCATGTCTTGCTTCCTTATGTCTTGCTTGATTGCTTGATTGCTTGATTGCTTGATTGCTTGATTGCCTGAAGCGGGGCGCCCGCCTTGCCAACGGGCGGGTCTTGCTGCGTCTTGCTGTGTCTTCTGTGTTTTCTGGGCCGGCTCAGTCGGCCGGCTCAGTCAGCCGACTCAATTCGCCTGGATGCCGGCGTCCTTTACCACCCCTGCCCAGCGCGTCATCTCGGCGGCCACCATGTCGTCCGTCTTGGCGGGCGTGGAGACCAGCGGGTCAAAGCCTTCGCGCTGCATGCGCGCCTTGAGCTCCGGCGATTGCAGCGCCTGGGCCAGCTTTGCGTTCAAGGTGTCGATCACCGGCTGCGGCGTACCGGCCGGCGCGCTGATGACGAACCAAGTGTTGAACTCATACCCGGGCAAGCCGGATTCCGCGATGGTCGGCACATCGGGCAACAGCGGCGAACGCGTGGTGCCCGTCACGCCAAGCGCACGCAACTTCTTGCCGTCCACCTGCGGCTTGGCGGCCGACAGCACCGGAAAGCTCATCTGCACTTGCCCGCTGATGGTGTCGACCATGGCCGGCCCGCCGCCCTTGTACGGCACGTGCAGAATCTGCGTCTTGGACACCGACTTGAACAGCTCCGCCGCCATGTGGAAGGTGCTGCCCGTGCCCGCCGAGCCAAAGCTCAGATCGTTGGCGGGCCGCGCGCGCACATAGGTCAGCAGTTCACCGACGTTCTTCACGGGCAGGGCGTTGGTCACCGTCAGCACATGTTGCGACGTACCCACCGTGCCCACCGAATGCAGATCCTTCTTCGTATCGAACGGCATGTCCTTGAACAGCGCCGGGTTGATGGCCAGCGACATCGTGTTGATGGCCAGCGTGTAGCCGTTGGGCTGCGCGCGCGCCACGGCGGCCATGCCGATGTTGCCCGACGCGCCCGCGCGGTTTTCAACGATCACGCTTTGCCCCAGCGCGCGCGCCCACGCGTCCGAGATCAGCCGCGCGGCGATATCGACGCTGCCGCCGGGCGCAAAAGGCACAACCAGCGTCACGGCGCGGTCGGGAAATGCGTCGGCGGCGGCAGCCGGCAGGCTCCAACAGGCGCCAGCAACTAGCGCCGCGCACCAGGCGCGGGTGGTCGGTTTGATCTTCATGCGTTGTCTCCTCGATTGGCCGCGTTGATGGGAGGTCCCGTGCGGCTCTGCTTGGGTGAGGCCAGTGTATAAGCGGGGTCGATTCTTATAATTCGCGGTAAAACGAATTCTTTATTAAATTGAATTTATAAATAGCCCCACGCGCCTGCCCGCGCTGCCTGCCATGGACGCCCTTTCCGATCTCGCTTTCTTTTCGTTGGTGGTCAAACACGGCAACCTGTCCGCCACCGCGCGCGAACTGGGCCTGACCCCGCCCGCCGTCAGCGCGCGGCTGGCCAGGCTGGAACAGCGGCTGGGCGTACGCCTGCTGAACCGCACCACACGCCGCGTCAGCGTCACGCAAGAAGGCGAGCTATATCTGGCCGAGGGCGGCCGCATCCTGGCCGACCTCGAAGCGCTGGAACGCTCGGTATCCAGCGCCCGCGCCCAACCCCAAGGCCTGCTGCGGCTGAACGCCACCTTTGGCTTCGGCCGCGCCCACATCGTGCCCGCCGTATCCGACTTCGCGCGGCAGTACCCCGACGTGGAAGTGTTGATGCGGCTGACGGACCGGCCGCTGAACCTGATCGAAGAAGGGTTCGACGTTGCCGTGCGCTTCGGCGACCTGCCCGACGCCCGCCTGACGGCCCGCAAGATCGCCTCCAACCGCCGGCTGCTGTGCGCCTCGCCGCGCTACCTGGACACCTACGGCGAACCCCGCACGCCGGGCGACCTGCAACGCCACCGCTGCATCGTCGTCCGCGAAAACGACGTCGCCTACGGCACCTGGCGCCTGCAAGCCGGCCAACGCACCGAAACCGTAAAGGTGCGCGGCCCGGTCAGCTCCAACGACGGCCAAAGCGCGCTGGAATGGGCACTGGACGGCCACGGCATCGTCATGCGCTCCGAATGGGAAACCGCCGCCTACCTGCGCGACGGCCGGCTACGCGAAGTGCTGGCCGACTGGCGCACTCCCCCCGCCGACATTCACGCGCTATACCCGGAACGCCTGAACCTGCCGGCCAAGACGGTGGCGTTCGTGGACTTTCTGGCCCAACGATTTGCGCGCTATCTGAAGGCGCCGGGCGGGGCGGGAGGAGCGTGGTGATGCAGGCCGCCGACACGGTCGATTTGTAGCCCCGGAGCCACAAAACGCCCTGTCGTGGGCAGATTTTGTAGCCGGCGGGCCACATGAAGCCTGCACTATGCGTGGCATCTGCTCGCGAACTATGTGGTCCGTAACGCGGATTGCCATGCCAAGAACATCGCGCTGTATTACACGTCACGCGACGATGTGGCTTACACGCCGATCTATGACGTCGTCACCACTCAGGCCTATCCCCAGTTCAGCAACAGCGCCCCTGCGCTATCTGTGGACGGGCGCAAGACGTGGGCGCCGGGAAACACGCTGGCCAAGTTCATGCTGGCCCGGCTGGGCATCGCTTCCAGGCAGTACCACGCCATGGTCGAACAACTATGTGAATCGGCCGTGGAGGTGGGCAATGAAGTCATCGAAGCGGCAAAGAACGAGCCGCAATGGCGTTGGATCGCCAAGCAAATGGTGCACGCCTGGAACGACGGCATGTGCGCATTGCGCAGTCCAAAGCTCGGTCAACAATATCGTGGCCTTGAAGACGCGATCGCCAATGCCGGCTATGAGGCCGCGGACACGCCGTTAAATACCGCGCGGGTCTTCGGACGGTCCGACGGGCTGGCCGCGCCACGGCGAGCGTAGCCGCCCCCCTCAAATTTCATCAATCGCCGTACTTGCCGTTGTTCCCGCCGGGGCTTCCCCCGCGCCGATGGCGTAGCGGTCGCGGGTGGTGACGTAGAAGCTGGCGCCGAAGCGGCCTACCGGGAAGTAGTCTTGCAAGCGCACGCGCCAGGTGTCCGTGTCGATCAGGCCGTCGCGGGCGTGCAGCCAGCGGACCTGGCCGATGAAGATCTGGCGGCTGGCGGTTTCCATGGTTTCGTACAGCGTGCATTCGAAGGCGACGGGCGCCTGCACGATGCGCGGCGGCTTGACGTGGTGGCTGGGCGCGGCGTCCAGGCCCGCGTGGGCAAGCTCGCTGACGTCGGCAGGCAGGCGGTCGCCGCAGCGGTGCATTTTTTCGGCCATGGCTTCGTCGGTCAGGTGCACCACGAATTCCTTGTCGCGGGCGATGTTGCGCGCCGTGTCCTTCAGGCCGCCGTCTTCCAGCCGGTTGATGCTGACCATGACGATGGGCGGATCTTCGCCCAGCATGTTGAACATGCTGAACGGCGCGGCGTTGACCACGCCGGTTTCCGACAAGGTGGTGATCAGCGCAATCGGCCGGGGCACGATCAGGCTGGCCATCAGCTTGTAGCGCTGGTATTCGGTGATAGCGTCGAAGTCGATTTCCATATCAGGCCAGTCCCAGCATCTGGGCAAGGGTTTGCGCGGGCTGCGGGCGCTCAAGGCTGATGCGCCGCTCCAGGTCCGCCAGGTGGTTGTCGTTGATCTTCACGGCCTCGGCCACGTCGCCGCGTTCCATCAGGTCCACGATCAGCACGTGTTCGCCGTGTTCGCACGCGGCATTGCCGGGCGGTTCGTACAGGGCCACGATGAGCGAGCAGCGCGACACCAGTTCCGCCAGGTAGCCGTGCAGGATGGCGTTGCCGGAAAGCTCGCCCAGGCGCACGTGAAAAGCGCTGGCCTGGCGTGCCCAGGCGGGCTGGCCGGCGCGGTGCAAGAGCGCGTGCTCATCGCGCAGCTGCTTGCGCAGCGATGCGTAGTCGGCCTTGGTGGCGCGCGCGACGGCAAGCGGCAACAGCGCGGCCTCCAGCGCGCGGCGCGCCTGAAAGATCTGGCGCGTGTCTTCGGGCGTGGGCTCGGCCACCACGGCGCCCCGGTTGTGGTGCAGGTCCACCACATGCTCGTGCGCCAGCCGCTGCAAGGCCTTGCGCGCCACCGAGCGCGACACGCCGAACAATTCGCAGATGGCCGCTTCGGGCAGCTTCGTGCCGGGCGTCAGCCGCTGGCTCATCACGCTTTCATAGACGGCTTCGCAGATGCGGCGCTCCATGTCGCTGTCGGGCGCTCCTTCGGGAACGACGGCACCTGGGTCGGGCATGGCGCCGATGTTGTCACGGGCGGCGGGCTTGGCGCGGGGTTTGGCGGATGGTCGGGTTGGCATGCTGGACTCGGGCAATGGACTCGGGCAATGAAAGGGCAAGACGGGCAAGACAGGCGGACGGACAAGCGTACGGACAAGCGGGGCGAGGGATGGCGCAATCGGTGGCCGCGCTGGATGGCTGCTTTAGATAGCCCCTCATGATGGCTGCTCTGGATGGCTGCTCAAAGCGCCGCGATCACCCCCGGTGGCAGGCCGTCCACATGGCGGCAGATTTCACCGGGCGTGGTGAACCAGATCTCGCCGCGATCGCGCGCGGCGGCCAGCGGTTCCAGTGCCCGCCGCAGATGACGCAAGCGGTACGGCTGCCCGACGATATAGGGATGCAGCGCAATGCCCATCACGAGCGGCTGGCGGGCGGACTGTGCGCGCATCTCTTCGAACTGGTCAAGAATCATATCGGCAAAGTCGCGCGCGTCCATCTTGCGGCCCATGATCATCGGGATGTCGTTGAGCTCTTGCGGATAAGGAATGGCCCACAGGTCGCCCGCGCGGGTGCGCATGCGCATGGGCTGATCGTCATGGCACCAGTTCAACGTATAGCGATAGCCGGCCTCGGCCAGCAGGTCGGGCGTGGCGTGGCTTTCGGATATCCACGGCGACAACCAGCCCGCCGGCGCCTGCCCGACATGCTGCTCGATGCGATCGCGGCAATGCGCCAGCAGCGCGCTTTCCTCTTCTTCCGGCAAGCCGCCCTGGCGATGCGCGTTGCTGTAGCCGTGGCCGATCAGTTCGTCGCCACGCGCGCGAAACGCCTCGACCAGTTCGGGGCAATGGTCATACAGCGCGGTGTTGATCAGCACGCCGGCCGGCAAGCGCAGTTGGTCGAACAGATCCAGGCAGCGCCACGCGCCGACGCGGTTGCCGTATTCACGCCAGGCGTAGTTCAGCACGTCAGGATGCGGCGATGCGGGCCCCAATTCGGCTCCCAGCCCCTCGCCAAAGGCAAAGTGTTCGATGTTGAAGCCCAGGTACACGGCCAGCCGCGCGCCGTTCGGCCAGGTGTAGTCGGGCCGGTCCGCGATGCCCTGATAGGCGAAACGGCCATGGCAGGCCAACGCGGCGGGCGTCCACGCATTGGCGTCGTCACGCCCCGGATTAGTGCTTGCGAGCAAGGTTGGATTCATTTTGGTGCAAATCCTGATGCATGATTGTTAACAAAATTCCAGAAGCTTTGGAAACAAAACTCGGCTCTGACGCAGACAAACCACGTTCAAAGACGCTGCTTGCCCCTCGTGGCGCAGTGATCAACACCCCCGGCGACCAGGTCGGCACAGATGGCATGGATCTTGCATGGCTACGCAAGCAGCACTTATCCCCATGCAAGATCCGTTCCACTTTTTCAGGAGTGCCCCGATGGTCCCGACCCGCCGTTCCTTCCTGCTTCGCGCCACCGCCGCCGCCCTCTTCACGGCCGGCCTCGCCCTGCAACCGGCGCTTGCCGCCGACCCCATCAAGATCGGCCTGATCACCGCGCTGTCGGGTGAATCGGCGCGCGCCGGCGAAGCGCTCACGCGTGGCATGACCATCGCCATCGACGAGATCAACGCCAAGGGCGGCTTGCTGGGCGGACGCCAGATCGTGCTGGTGCGGCGCGATGACGAAGGCAATCCCGCCAAGGGCATGGCCGCCGCGCGCGAGCTGATCTTCAAGGAAAAGGTGGCCGTGCTGTTTGGCGGCCTGGACACGCCGGTGTCGATGGCCATCGTGCCCATCGTGAATCAGGAAAAGGTGCCGTTCATGGGCCCGTGGGCCGCCGGCACCGCCATCACGCAGAACAAGGGCAACCCGAACTTTGTGTTCCGCGTGTCGGCCATGGACGAAATCGTCGACAGCGCCATGCTTCAGTACGCGCAAAAGACGTTTCAGACGGCCAAGCCCGGCCTGATCCTGGTGAACAACCCGTGGGGCGAATCGAATGAAAAAGGCCTGAACGCGGCCATGGCCGCCGCCAAGGTCACGCCGGCCGGCACTGAAAAATTCCAGCCGAATGATCTGGACGTCGTGCCGCAACTGAGCCGTCTGAAGGCCGCGGGCGCCGACACGCTGTTCCTGGTGGGCAACGTGGGCCCGTCGGCGCAAGTGGTGAAGTCGCTGGACCGCATGGGCTGGAAGGTGCCGATCGTGTCCCACTGGGGCCCGGCCGGTGGCCGCTTCACGGAGTTGGCCGGCCCCAACGCCAAGAACGTGCACTTCGTGCAGACCTACAGCTTCTTTGGCAAGCAAGGGCCGGTGGGCGACAAGGTGATGCAGGCGCTCAAGACCAAGTATTCCGACATCAAGGGCCCGCAGGACATCACCCCCGCCGTGGGCGTGGCCAACGCGTACGACGGCATGCAGCTGGCGGCGCTGGCAATTACGCAGGCCGGCTCCACCGATGGCGATGCCGTCCGCCAGGGCTTCTACAAGATCGGCAAGTACGACGGCCTGATCAAGACCTACGAACAACCCTTCACGCCGACCTCGCACGACGCGCTGCGCGAGGACGACTACGTGTGGACGCAGTTCATCGACAACCGCATCCTGCCCGTCAAGGGCACGCAATAAGGCGGCGCGGCACGGCATCGCCGGCCGCCACGCAAACCAGCACTTGAATCACGCGGGAGACGCGCATGTTGTTGATGTCCGCCATAGTCAGCGGCCTGGGTCTGGGAAGCATGTATGGGCTGATGGCCCTGGGCTTCTACCTGACCTACGCCGTGTCGGGGACGGTGAATTTTGCCCAGGGCAGTTCCATGATGTTGGGCGCCGTGCTGACCTATACCTTTGCGCAGACGCTGGGCTGGCCGCTTGCGCCCGCGCTGTTGGTGGCGCTGGCCTTGTGCGGCGTGTATGGCCTGGTGGTCGAACGCCTGGCGGTGCGGCCGTTCGCCAGCCGGGGTTCCAACGCGTGGCTGATGTCGACGGTGGCGCTGGGCATCGTGCTGGACAACGTGGTGATGTTCACCTTCGGCAAAGAGCCGCGCAGCCTGCCGTCTCCGCTGGCCCAGGCCCCGCTTGAAATCGGTGGCCTGGGGCTGGGCATCTATCCGCTGCAATTGCTGATCCCGCTGGTCGGGCTGGCGCTGGCGGCCGCGCTGCATACGCTGTCGCGTCGCACGCGCTGGGGCGTGGCATTGCTGGCCGTGGTGCAGAACCCGAACGCCGCGCGCCTGATGGGCATCCCGGTGCGCCACGCCATCATGGCCGCGTTTGCCGTGTCCACGCTGTTCGCGGGCGTGGCCGGCGCACTGGTCGCGCCGCTGTTCAACGTGCAGGCGGACATGGGCACGCTGTTCGGGCTGAAGGCGTATGTGGTCGCCATCCTGGGCGGCATCACCAGCGCCTGGGGCGTGATGATCGCGGGCCTGTTGTTCGGCGTGGTCGAAGCGCTGATCACCGTGGCGCTGGGCTCCGGATACACCCAGATCATCAGCTTCACGCTGGTGATCGTCATGCTGGCCGTGCGTCCCAACGGACTCTTCGGCCGCGCCGATGTCAGGAAGGTCTGATGAATAAGCAACTTGCATCGCGCTGGCTACCGCTGGCGCTGTACGCCGTGCTGGCCGTGGTGGCGCTGGCGCTGGCGGCCACGGTCAACGGCTACTACGTCTTCGTGCTGGGCAACGTGGCGCTGCTGGCGCTGGCCGGCATCGGCCTGAACGTATTGCTGGGCCTGACCGGCCAGATGTCATTCGGACACGCGGGCTTTTACGCCATCGGCGCCTACACCGTGGCCATCCTGACCGGCCAGGCGGGCTGGAGCTTCTGGTTGGCCTGGCCGGCCGCAGCGGTGGTGGCGGGCGCCTTTGGCCTGCTGCTGGCGCTGCCGGCGTTGCGCGTCAAAGGGCCGTACCTGGCGATGATCACCATCGCCTTCGGCTTCATCGTGGAACACGCGCTGATCGAAGGCGGCGACATCACGGGTGGGCAGAACGGATTGATGGGCATCGTGCAGCCCTCGCTTGCCGGTATCGGTGGCGACCGGGGCGTGGCGATGTTGGCCATCGTTGCCGTCTTCGTGGCGTTGGCGGCTTATGCGCTGCTATCGCGCGGGACTTGGGGCGCGGCGATGCGGGCCGTCAAGGACAGCGAGACGGCCAGCGAATCCATCGGCATCAACCCCTTGATGGTCAAGACCGTGGCGTTCATGGTGTCGGCCGCCGTGGTCGGCCTGGCGGGCGGGCTGGTTGCGCCGCAAGCCGGCATGATTACCCCGCACAACTTCAACTTCATGCAGTCGATCCTGTTCGTGCTGGCGGTAACGCTGGGCGGCGCGGGCTCGTTGGCCGGCCCCTTGTTGGGCGCGGTGGTGGTGGGCCTGCTGCCCGAACTGCTGTCCAGCCTGGAGGAATACCGGCTGCTGTTCTTCGGCGCGTTCCTGTTGGTGGTGTTGTGGGCCGCGCCGGATGGCGTCGCGGGCTTGCTGTCACGCTGGCGGCGGCGCGCGGCGAACCACGCGCTGGCGCCGCGCCAAGGTGGCGGCATGGCGGCCGCCGCGCGCGACCGGCGCGTGTTGCGCGCCGACGCGCTGACCATGACTTTTGGCGGCGTGCGCGCGGTGCAGTCCGTGTCGTTCGACGTACCTCCCGCCGCCGTCACCGCGTTGATCGGGCCCAACGGCGCGGGCAAGTCCACCGTCATCAACATGCTTAGCGGCTACTACCAACCGACCAGCGGCGCGGTGTCGCTGGGCGATGCGCCGCTGGCCGCGCTGCCCGCCTATCGCGTGGCGCGCAGCGGCATTGCGCGCACCTACCAGACGTCACAGCTGTTCGACACGTTGACGGTGGAAGACAACGTGGCGCTGGGCATGGTGCGTGGCCGACTGGGCGGCTTGCTGGCCTCGCGCCGCTACCTGGCAGCGGACGTGCGCGAACGCGCCCGCGCGCTGCTGGCCTTCTGCGGCTACGAAGGCGCGCTTGACGTGCCCGCCGCCGACCTGCCGCACGTGGATCGGCGGCTGGTCGAAATTGCGCGCGCGCTGGCCACCGACGCCGACATCCTGTTGATGGACGAGCCCGCTGCCGGCCTTTCGCGCGAAGACAAGACGCGCCTGGCGGGTCTGCTGCGACGCATCGCCGATGCGGGCGCCGGCGTGCTGCTGGTGGAACACGACATGGCGCTGGTGATGGGCGTGTCCGATCACATCGTGGCGATCGACGCCGGCCGTGAACTGGCCAAGGGCAACCCCGCGCAGATCCAGCAGTCGCCAGCCGTGCGTCAGGCGTATCTGGGCGATGAAAACGCCCGGCGTACGCCCGCCGCCCGGCAGCGCCCGGCCGGCGCCGCCATCGGGCCCGAAGTGCTGGGGGTGGGAAATCTGGTCACCGGCTACGGCGCCAACCCCGTGCTGCACGGCATCGACCTGCAAGTGCGGCAAGGCGAGATGGTGGCCTTGCTGGGCGCGAACGGCGCCGGCAAATCCACGCTGATGCGCACGCTGGCCGGGCTGCATCGGCCCGCCGAGGGCGGCATGCACCTGCAAGGCACCGAACTGAACGGCCTGGCCGCCGACCGCATCGTTGCGCGCGGGCTGGTGTTGGTGCCCGAGGGGCGGCAGGTGTTTCCCGGCCTGAGCGTGCTGGACAACATCCGGCTGGGCGCCTTCCTGCATCCGCAAGACCGCGAGGCGCGCGTCGAAGAAATGCTGACGCGCTTTCCGCGCCTGCGCGAACGCCTGCATCAACGCGCCGGCCTGTTGTCAGGCGGCGAACAACAGATGCTGGCGATTGCGCGCGGCTTGATGTCCAAGCCCGTGATCCTGCTGCTGGACGAACCATCGCTGGGCCTGGCGCCCAAGATCATCGACGAACTGTTCGAAGCGCTGGACCGCCTGCGCGCGGAATCCATGACGATTCTGCTGGTGGACCAGATGGCGGCGCTGGCGCTGTCATTGGCCGACCGGGCCTATGTGCTGGAATCGGGACGCGTGGCGGCGCATGGCACGGCAGCGGAAATTGCACAGGACGGCGCGCTGGCACGCGCGTATCTGGGCGCATAGCGGCGCATCAGGCCGCTTGTCGCACCGCCACGCTGCCCGGGTCCCAGCGGCGGCCAGGCACGGCGGCAAGCAGCGCTTGCGTGTACGGATGCGCGGGGTGTCTGAAGACGTCCGCGCAGCCCCCCTCCTCCACGATCTTTCCGTCTTTCATGACGGCCACGTGATCACAGACCTGCGCCGCCACCCGAAGATCGTGCGTAATGAACACGATGGACAAGCCCAGTTGCTGGCGCAGCCGCGCCAGCAACGCCAGCACTTGCGCCTGCACCGACACGTCCAGCGCCGAGACGGGTTCGTCCGCGATCAGCACGCGCGGCCGCATCGCCAGGGCGCGCGCCAAGCCCACGCGCTGCCGCTGTCCGCCCGAAAATTCGTGCGGATAGCGCTTAACCGCATCCGCCGACAGGCCGACCAGCTCAAACAGCTCTTGCGCCAGCGCCCACGCCTCGCGCCGGGGCATGCCGTGCACCATCGGGCCTTGCGCCACGATTTCACCCACGCGCTGGCGCGGGTTCAACGACCCATACGGATCCTGGAACACCATCTGCACGCGCCTGGCATGCGTGCGGCGCGCGGTGGCTCCCTTGAACGCCAGCGGCTCGCCCGCCAGCACGATGCTGCCCGCATTGGGCGCCTGCAAGCCCAGCAGCGTGCGCGCCAGCGTGGACTTGCCCGATCCGCTTTCGCCGACGATGCCCAACGTCTGGCCCTCTCGCAGCGTCAGGCCGACGTTGTCCAGCGCATGCGTCACGCGGTCCGGACGCCAGAACGCGCCGCGCTTGCGATACGTCTTGGACAGCGCCCGGGTCTGCAAGATGACCGGCGCATCGGCGTCCAGCGTCGCGCGCACGGCGGCCGGTTCCAACGGCGGCACCGCTGCAATCAGCGCGCGCGTGTACGGGTGCTGCGGGCGCTCCAGGACCTGCTCAGCGGAACCGCATTCGACCAACACCCCCTGCTGCATCACCGCCACCCGATCCGCAATCTCGGCGACCACGCCGAAGTCATGCGTGATGAACAATACCGCCGTGCCTTTGCGCCGTTGCAGGTCGTGTATCAAGTGCAGTATCTGCGACTGCGTGGTGACGTCCAGCGCGGTCGTCGGTTCATCCGCGATAAGCAGCGCCGGCTCCAGGGCAAGAGCCATGGCGATCATCGCGCGCTGGCGCTGGCCACCAGACAGTTCATGCGGATAGGCATGTACGGCCTGCTTGGGATTCGGCAGGCGGACCGACTCGAGCAGGTCCAGCGTGCGCCGCGCGATTTCAGCGTTCGGCAGACGGGTGTGGGTGCGAAAGACCTCGCCTATCTGATCGCCGATGGTGCGCAGCGGATTCAAAGCCGTCATGGGCTCTTGGAAGATCATGCCAATACGCCGGCCGCGCAAACGGCGCAAGGCCTCGGACGACATTTGCAGCAGGTCCTGGCCTTCCCAATGAATCTGTCCGCCGCTGGCCCGCACGCCCTGCGGCAACAGGCCCAGGACGGCGCCCGCCGTTAACGATTTTCCGGACCCGCTTTCGCCCACCACGCACACGATCTCGCCCGCCTTCACGCTAAGCGTCAGGTCTTTCAATGCGTGCGGTCGGTCGGCGCCCGGCGGAAGGTCCACCGTCAAATTCTGGATGTGAAGCAATTGGGTCATGTTGGTTCAAGCCTTGCGCCGCCTAGGTAGACCCGCACAGGCATGCCGGGCTTGCAAGGCGACGTGATGGTTCTGCCGGGGGGAAGCCGCCGATAGTAGGCCCGCGCCACACGCACGGCGAAATGCTGATTTCTCATTTGTTCATATTGGATCAGGCACGCAGCCCGTCGTACGCGACATGAAATGAAAACCAGATATCCACATGCGAATTCAATCGTTCAAGCGCGCCGCCACGTGCGACAGACTTCAGGTCTTCCCAACGCGAATCCAGGAATTCCATGTCTCTTCCCTCAGTCACCGGCCTAGACCACTACATCATCCGGGTCAACGATCTGCAGGCGGCGACGGACCGCTACGTGAAGCTGGGATTCAGCCTGGCCCCGCAAGGCAGGCACCATCGCGGCACGCGCAACCAGACCATCATTCTTGATGCGAACTATCTGGAACTGCTTTATTTCCCAGAAGAACTGAAAGCCGAGTCGCGCTTCAGCGGTTACGACGATGCCTACGAAGGCCCCGTCGCCACCGCGCTGCAAACCACCGACAGCACGGCCGTGCACCAGGAACTGGCGCGGTTGGGCATTACGGCTGACGATCCGCAAAGCGGCGGACGCCCCGTGCATCTGCCCGAAGGCAGTGAAGACGCGGCGTGGATCAACACGAATTTTCCGGCCGGCCTGTTGGGCGTGCCCGACTTCTTCACGTGCGGCCACTTGACGCGCCACCTGGTGTATCGCCCGCAATGGCAGGACCACGCCAATGGCGCTCGGCGCATCGAATCGCTGGTCGCCGTGCACCCCGATCCCGCCTCTTTGCGTGCGGGTTATGAGCGCGTGTTCGGCGCCATTGCCATCAGCGCGCTGCCCGACAACGGCCTGCAAGTGCGTCGCGGCAGCCTGCGCATCGACTTCCTCAGCCCTGCCGCGTTTGAACAGCGTTACCCCCGCGTTCGCATTCCGGCCGGCTTGCCGGCATCGGCGGGCGGCGGCTGGTTTGCCGGATCGGTCATCGGTGTGCGCGACCTGGCAAAAACGCGCGCGCTGTTCGACGCCAATCAGGTGAACTATCGCGCCAACGCCCAAGGCGAACTGGTGGTGCCGCCCGAGGCAGGCGCGGGTGCGCTGCAAGTTTTTGTGCAAGAGGCGGCCTGAAATGAGCGACGCCCTGCCCGATTATTGGGACTGCTTCAGCACCGACTACGCGGCGGCGCGCGACGCCTTTGTGGCGATAGCCCAAGCGCGTGGCGCGGTGCTGTCCCGCCATGAACATCCCACATTGAAAGACCCACACGGCCGCGCGCTGAGCGTGGATGTGGCCGTGCTGGGCCGCGTCGACGCGCCCCGCACGCATCTGGCGATCAGCGGCACGCACGGGCTGGAAGGCGCGGCGGGCTCCGCCGTGCAGATCGGCTGGCTGCGCGCCGATGGCGGCACGCCCTTGCCGGACGACGTCAACGTCGTGCTGGTGCACGCGTTGAACCCGTACGGCTACGCATATGACTCGCGCACGACTGAAAACAACGTCGACCTGAATCGCAACTTCATTGACCACACGCGCCCCACGCCGGCCAACCCGCACTACGCCACGCTGCATCCGCACCTGATCCCGGCCGCCTGGACGGAATCCAGCCTGGCGGCCGGCGCGCGCGAGGTCGAAAAATTTGGCGCGACCCACGGCGCCGACGTGCTGTTCAACACAACGGCCAGCGGCCAGTACACCCATCCGGACGGCCTGGTCTACGGCGGCAGCGGCCCCGAATGGTCCAACCGCATCTTGCGCCGCATCGTCGACGAACATCTGGCCGCCAGCCAGCGCGTGTCGTTTATCGACTGGCACACCGGCATCGGTGAATACGGGGAACCGTTCTTCCTGTGCTTCAACGACGAAGGCAGCGCAGAACAGGCGCGGGCCGCCCAATGGTGGGGCGCCGAACGCGTGCGCGACCAGCGCCCGCATGGCCTGGCGCGACCCGACTACCAGGGCCTTGTGTTTCGCGGCGTGCAGCAGGCGTTGGGCAGCCGCCCCCTGGCAGGCGCCGTCGTGGAGTTCGGCACGCGCGGCTTGCAGATGCGGGCCGCGCTCAGGCTGGACCAGTGGCTGCGTTTCAAGGCCCCGCTGGCACCCGACGCCGCGCGCGACAAGCAGTTGCGCGCCGACCTGGTCGACGCCTTCGTGCCGATATCCAGCGTGTGGCGGCGCAGCGCCCTTGCCCATGGTCTTGCCATCACCCGCCAGGCGATTGCCGGCGTGGCGTCCTGGTAAGCCGGCGTCCTATTTCTTCCTATTTTTTCCTATTTTTCCTATTCCTTTTTCCCTCAAGCATTCATGAAAGCAATCGTATTGCGTGAACACGGCGGCAACGACAAGCTCCGCCTGGAAACCGAATTCCCTGACCCCGTCGCCGGGCCGGATGACGTCGTCATTCGTGTGCGTGCGTCATCATTGAACTACCACGACGTATTCACGCGCCGTGGCATGCCCGGCATCAAGTTGCCCTTTCCCGTGATCATCGGCCTGGACGTGGCCGGCGAGGTCGTGCAGACCGGCCAAAACGTCCACGACTGGAAAGCCGGCGACCGCGTGCTGGTGGACCCGATCGACCGTGTGGACGGCGGGCTGGTGGGCGAGACCATCCATGGCGGTCTGGCCGAGCTTTGCCGCGTACCCGCGCACCAGCTGATTCGGCTGCCCGACGAGGTCAGCTTCGAACAGGCCGCGGCGTTGCCGGTGGCCTATGGCACCGCGCTGCGCATGATGAACCGCATCGGTCAGATCCAGGCTGGCGAAAAAGTCCTGATCCTGGGTGCCAGCGGCGGTGTGGGCGTATGTGCGGTGCAATTGGCCAAGCTGGCTGGCGCCGAAGTCATCGCTTGCGTGGGCACGCCGGAAAAAGGCGAGGCACTGCGCGCGCTGGGCGCCGACCACATCATCCTGTACACCGAGGAAGACTTCCTGAAGGCCGTGCAGGAACGCTTTGGCCGCCCTGCCCGCCGTCGCGGCGCCAAGTCGGGCGGCGTGGATGTCGTGGTGAATTTCACCGGTGGCGACACGTGGGTGAAATCGTTGCGCTGCCTGCGCCTGGGCGGCCGCCTGCTGACCTGCGGCGCCACGGCGGGGTTCGACCCCAAGGAAGACCTGCGATACATCTGGACGTTCGAACTTCAGATACGCGGCTCGAACGGCTGGGACCGCGACGACCTGCATGAGCTGCTGGAACTGGTGCGCAGCGGCAGGCTGCACGTGCAGGTGGACCGTACCTGGCCGCTGGCGCAAGGCGCTCAGGCATTGGCATCGCTGGAAGATCGCAAGATCGTCGGCAAAGTGCTGGTGACTTCATGAGCGCGGTGCTGAACGCCAGCCAGATACAGGCCAAATTCGACGATTCGCCCTTCATCGCATGGCTGGGCCTGTCTGTCAGCGCCGTGGATCACGAGCGCGGCGAACTGACCGTGCTGGCGCCGATGCGGCCGGAGTTCGAACGGGGTGCCGCCAGCGGCCAATGGCATGGCGGCCCGTTGGCCGCCGTGATCGACACGGTAGGCGATTTTGCCGTCGGCATGCTGCTGGGCCGTGGCCTGCCCACCATCAACTTTCGCGTCGACTACCTGCGGCCCGCCATCAACACCGGGCTGACCGCCGTGGCGCGCGTGCGCCGCAATGGTCGCAGCGTCGGCGTGGCGGATGTGGACCTCTACAACGATCAGGGCGCACTTGTCGCCATCGGCCGCGCCACCTACGCCACGCTCAGCCAAGGCTGACAGCGCAACACCATAAGGATGCCCATCATGACTCAAGCCCCGCGCCTCGGAAGGCGCGCCTTCCTGACCCGAACCGCCGCAAGCGGCCTGGCCGCCAGCGCGCTGGGCGCGGTGCCGCGCACGCTGCTCGCCGCCACCGCCCAAGCGGGTACGGACGCCGGCCCGCCGCGCAAGGGTGGCACGCTGGTCGCGAGCTGGGGCGGCCTGGAGCCGCAAGCGTTGTTCGTGCCCGGCGGCGGCGGATCCAGCCCTTTTCAGACGTCCACCAAGATTCTGGAACGGCTGCTCAAGCTGGATGCCGACTTGAAATTCCAACCGGCGTTGGCGCTAAGCGTGACCCCGGCGGCGGACTTTCGCAGCTACACCATCAAGCTGCGCGAAGGGGTCACCTGGCATGACGGCACGCCCTTCACATCCGCCGACGTGGTCTACAACGTGTTGCAGCACTGGAAGCCGATTTCCGCCGGCATCGCGCTGAAGTCGTTGGCGGACGCCACTGCCCCGGACGCGCACACGGTTGTGCTGACGTTCAACGCACCGGTGCCGGAGTTCTTTTTGAAGTCCACGTTGTCCGGCCAGTATCAGTTGCTGGTTCCCAAGCATTTGTATGACGGCAAGGACCTGATCACCAACCCACTGAACAACACGCCCGTTGGTACGGGCCCATGGAAATACGGCAAATGGGTGCGCGGCAGTCACGTGGAATACCTGCGCAACGACCAGTATTGGAAGCCGGGCGAACCGAATCTGGACAAGCTGATTATCCGCTGGTGGTCCGACCCGGCCTCGCGCGGCGCCGCGTTGGAAACGGGGGAGCTGGGCCTGGCCTATTCCAACCCCGTGCCGGCGCGCGACATCGACCGCCTGGTGAAAACCGGCAAGGTCGTGGTGGACACGCGGGGCTACCAGAACACCGCGTGGACCGTCACGGTGGAATTCAATCAGCGCCGCGACATCGTCAACCGACGCGACGTCCGCCAGGCCATTCTTCATGCCATCGATCGACAGTTCATCGTCGACACGATCTACTACGGCCGAGGCAAGCCCGCCATCGCCCCCGTCTTCAGCAGCAACCCGCTGTTCTACACCGAGGACGTGCCGCGCTACCCCTTCGATCCGAAGAAGGCCGCCGCCTTGCTGGACGCGGCGGGCCTGCCCGTCAAGGACGGCAAGCGCTTCACCGTGAACCTGGTGGCAGCCGCGTGGTTTGAAGAGAACGCCAAGCTGGGCCAGTACCTGAAGCAGGCGCTTGAAGACGTGGGCATTGCCGTGAAGCTGGATTCGGTGGACCGCGCCACGGCGCTCAAGCGCATTTATGGGGATTACGACTACGACATCGCGGTGGCCAACTTCACGTCGCCGCTGGAATTGGTGCCGACCGTGACGCAGTTCTTCACCACCGACGGCATTGTCAAAGGCGCCGCCTTCCGCAACGCCACGGGGTATTCGAACCCCGAGATGGACGCCGTGGTGGCCAAGCTGGCGGTCGAGACCGCGCCCGAGGCCCGCAAGGCGCTGGCCGCGCAATTCGCGCGCCTGGCCTCGACCGACGTGCCGCTTGTGCCGCTGGTTGAAATCCAGTCTTTCACGCTGGCCGGCAAGAACGTACGCAACTTCACCACCGGCGCCAACGTCCAGGGCGAAACCCTGGCCGATGTCTGGTTGCAAGCGTAAGAGGCCCGCCATGCCCTTGCGCCTGATCTTGCGCCGCCTGCTCCAGGCCGTACCGCTGCTGCTGGGCGTGGTGGTGCTTAACTTCGCCCTGATCCAATCCGTGCCCGGCACGTTCTTGGACGTGATGACGGCCGAGCAGCAGGTCACCGACCCGGCGCTGATCGAGCGGCTGCGCGTGACGTACGGACTGGACCAGCCGCCGACGGTGCAATTGCTGAAATACATCGGATCGGTTGCCAGCCTGGACTTCGGCTACTCGTACCGGCATAACCTGCCAGTGCTTGATGTGATCCTGGCGCACCTGCCGGCCACGCTGGTGCTGATGCTGGCCAGCATCGCCATCGCCGTGCTGGTGGGCATGGCGGCGGGCATCGTGTCCGCCATCAAGGTCAACACGTGGTGGGACAGTGCGGTCTCGGCGTTTGCCGTGCTGTGCTTTGCCGCGCCCAGCTTCTGGCTGGGCATCATGTTGATCATTCTGTTTTCCGTGAAGCTGGGCTGGTTTCCCGTGGGCGGCATGGTCACCATCGGCTTGGATGGCGGATGGTGGACGCAGGCGCTGGATGTGCTGCACCACCTGGCGCTACCCGCCATTGCACTGGGCCTGTTCTATTCGGCGGCGTATGCGCGCGTGATGCGGGCATCGATGCTGGAAGTCAGCCGCATGGACTACGTGCGCACCGCCCATGCCAAGGGCCTGACGCGTACGGCCGTGGTGCTTCGACACATTCTGCGCAACGCGATGCTGCCCATCGTTACGCTGCTGGGCCTGCAACTGGGTGCGGTGCTGGGCGGCAGCATCGTGGTCGAAGCTGTATTCAGTTGGCCGGGCATCGGCGGCGTACTGTTCGACAGCGTCATGAGCCGGAACTACCCGGTGGTGCTGGGCATTCTGGTGCTCAGTTCCTTCGTGGTGGTGGTTGCCAACATCATCGTCGACCTGCTTTACACGCGGATGGATCCGCGCATCAAGGCTGCCTGATATGTCCACATCCCCTGCATTTTCCGCCGTGCCCGCTACCCGGCTTGCGCCCCCGCCCGCATCGTTCGCCGCACGATTCGTGCGCAACCGCGGCGCGGTGGCCGGCGCGATCGTCTTGCTGCTGGTGGCACTGCTGGCCGCCGGCGCCGGCTGGCTGTTTCCGACCAATCCGCTGCGCATTGTGGGCGCGCCCGAGATCTGGCCTTTTGAATCCTGGCGTTACCCCCTGGGCACGGATTCGATGGGACGCGACATTGCCGCCCTGATCGCGCACGGCGCGCGCGCCACGCTGTTGATCGGTCTGGTCGCGGCCGCCGCCGCCACGCTGATCGGCGTGAGCATCGGCGCGGCGGCCGCCTGGTTCGGCGGCTGGATTGACGAAGCGCTGATGCGCGTCACCGAGCTGTTCCAGATCATTCCGAACGTGGTTTTCGTGCTGACGGTGGTATCGATTCTGGGACCGCATATCGAAGCCATCACGCTGGCGGTCGGGCTGGTGTCCTGGCCGCCCATTGCCCGGCTGACGCGTGCCGAATTCCTGTCATTCAAAGAGCGGGAATTCGTGCAGGCGTGCCGCGCGGTCGGCATGAACCCGTTGCGCATCGTGGCCGGCGAGATCCTGCCCAACGCGCTGCCCCCCGTCATCGTCATGTCGTCGCTGGTTGTGGCGGGCGCCATTCTGTATGAATCCGTCGTGTCGTTCCTGGGGCTGGGCGATCCCAACATTGCAAGCTGGGGCCGGCTGGTCGGCGAAGGCCGCAGCCTGATCCGATCTTCCTGGTACATCTGCGCCGTGCCGGGCGTGGCCATCATGCTTGCCGTGCTGTCGCTGAACCTGGTTGGCGACGGCCTGAACGACGCGCTTAACCCCAAGCTGCATAAGCAGTAAGCCCCCACCGCCGGAACATTTTCATGACGCATACCCTGAACAATCTGGGCGACCTGACGGACCCGAGCGTGCCCGCCGATCTGCCCGCCATCGTAGACCTGCGCATCCCCGATGCCCCCGTCCATTACTCGCACGGGCAGATACGCGAACGCGCCGGCGGCGTGGCCGCATGGCTGACGGCTCGCGGGCTGCCAGCGGGTTCGCGCATTGCCATCGCCGCGTTGAATCGCGCCGAGTACCTGATTGCGTATTTCGGCATCATGCGCGCCGGCTTCGTGGCCGTGCCGATCAACATCAAGCAGACGCAAGAGAACATCGATTACGTCATCCGTGACGCGGACATCGCGCTGGCGTTCGTCGATAGCGCACGCCGCGCATCGTTCGAGAACACCGTGCCCGTACTGGACTTCGACGACCCGGGGCCAGAGGGCTTTGCCGCCCAGATTCAGCCCGCGCACTTTGCCAGCGTGACGCCCGCTTCCGAAGACGTCGCGCAGATGCTTTACACGTCCGGTTCCACCGGCAAGCCCAAGGGCGTGCCGTTGACGCACGCGGGGCAGTTATGGGCGCTTGCCGCCACCTCGGGCGCCGCGCCCCGACGCGATCGTCAAGAGCGCTATCTTCTGGCACAACCCCTGTTTCACATGAATGGGCTCTTCATGGCCAAGCGCGCGTTCGCCAGCAACAGCCTGCTGGTGATCCAGCCCGCGTTCGACGTCAGCGCCTATGCCGACGCGCTGGAACGCTATCGCATCACCGTGCTGACGGCCGTGCCGACGATGTTCGCACGGCTGGTCAAAGAGCCCGGCTTGCTGCGTGACCGCGACTTGTCGGCGTTGGGGCGCGTCATGCTGGGATCCGCTCCCATGACCGTCGCGCTTTATCAGCGCATACAAGAAGCGTTGCCGCAGGCCACCATCACGCACGGCTACGGCACCACGGAAGCCGGACCCGCCGTGTTCGGCCCGCATCCCGCCGGCCTGCCCACGCCGCCGCTATCGGTGGGGCACCCCCTGGACCCTTCGCAAGTGCGGTTGGCGGACGGTCCGAGCGCCGATGAGGGCGTGCTGCTGATGAGCAATCCGGCGGTGTTGTCCGGCTATCACAACCTGCCTGAAAAAAGTGCGCAGGTGCTGCAAGACGGTTGGTATTACAGCGGCGACGTCATGCGCCGCGACGCGGACGGCTTCTATTATTTTGTCGGGCGCGCGGACGACATGTTCGTATGCGGCGGCGAGAACATCTATCCCGTTGAAGTGGAAAAGCTGCTTGAGTTGCATCCCGACGTGCGTCAAAGCTGCGTGGTGCCGTTGGCCGACGAGGAACGCGGCCAGATCCCGGTCGCCTTTGTCGTGCGCCGCGACGGCAGCGCGTTGGATGCCGACGGCCTGAAGCAACATGCCCTGGCCAATGGGCCCGCCTATCAACGCCCGCGCCGCATCCGATTCGTCAGCGAATTGCCGTGGGCCGGCACCAACAAGGTGGATCGCAACGCCTTGCTGTTGCAGGCGCGCCAGCTGGAAGCGCATCAGGCATGGACAAGCTACGAAACGGAGACCGCATGAGCCAGAACCAAACCCCGGACAGTCTTGTCGGCAAGACAGCGTTGGTCACGGGCGCCAGCCGTGGCATTGGCCGCGCCATTGCGTTGGCGCTGGGCAAGCGCGGCGCGCATGTTGCCGTCCACTACAACGCCGCGGGCGACGCTGCGATTGAAGTCGCCGGCCTGATCCAGCGCGAAGGCGGCCACGCGTGGACGCTGCAAGCCGATCTTTCCCAGGCGGACGGGGCCACCACGCTGGCGCGCGATCTGCGCCGCACTTTGCTGGAACGCAATGGCGTGGATGGGCTGGACATTCTGGTGAACAATGCGGGCGTGGGGCTGCGCGCGCTGCTTGCAGATGTCACGCCGCAAGACTTCGACCGCGTGCTGCAAGTGAATCTGAAGTCGCCCTTTTTTTTGATCCAGCAGACCCTGCCGTTCCTGCGCGACAACGGCCGCATCATCAATATTTCGTCGATGGGCACGCGGGCTGCCTACCCGGAAATGAGCGTCTATGCGCCTGCCAAGGCGGGGCTTGAAGCGTTGAGCCTGCTGCTGGCCCAGCAGTTGGGCGAGCGCGGCATTACGGTGAACGCGGTTTTGCCCGGCGCCACCAGCACGGATTTGAACCCACGTGCACGCGACCCGGAGCTTAGCCGCGTCATCGCCAAGAGCGTAGCGCTGGGCCGCGTGGGTCAGCCCGAGGATATCGCCGACATCGTGGCTTTCCTGGCGTCGGATCAAGGGCGCTGGATCACTGGTCAACGCATCGACGCCACCGGCGGGCAGCGGCTGTAAATCTGGCGAGCGCGCCGCGCTGCATCAATCCCCGCCGTCGCCGTTGCTGGCCAGGCGCGCCCCCGCGCGCACGATGCCGCAACGCTTGTGCGCCCGCATCACCACGCCGACTTCGCTGTTTAGCACGCCGTCCAGTTCGCCCAGCCGGCGTGTGGTCACTTCCCACAGATGCAGGCTGTCGCGGCACAGCACGTGCCAGAACAACTGCGACGCCCCGCTGGTGCCGAACAGGCAGCGGGTGTGCGGGTCCAGCGCCAGATGCGCCGCCATGGCGTCGACGGCTTGCGGCCGCACCTGCACCGAGATCACCGCCTCAACCGGAAAGCCCACCAACGCGGGCTCCACCTCGACGCGAAAGCTCAGTGCCCGGCGCTCGACCAGGTGGGAAAGCAGGCGCTGCGCGGTGGGTTCGCTGACGCCGGCCTGCTCGGCCAGTTCGGCCAGGCTGGCGCGGCCGTCGCGCATCAGATGCGCCACCATGCGCGACTCTGCATCGCTTAACGCGGCGGGCGGCTGGGCCTGCGGCGCGTCCGGCACGGCGTCCGGTTGCGCCTGGATGCGCCACTGCCCGGCACGACGAAATGGCCGCAGCACCAGCCTCGCTTCCACATGTTCGACGCCGTCGATCGACGGCAGCACGCGGGTGACCACGTCGGGCATGTCGGCCGCATCGGCCAGGGTCAGTTCGGCCATCAGATCGGCGGTGCCGGCCAGCGTGACGACCAGCTGGCTGATGTCCAGCCTCGCCAACTGTTCGGCCACCTCAGGCACGCGGCCAGACCGGCAGCGCACCCACGCGTGCAACACCACGCCTTGTCCCATGGCCAACGGGTCGGGTTCGGCAATGACGCGCAGCGCATCGGCGTCCATCAAGCGGCGGATGCGACGCGCCACGGTACGTTCGGCGATGCCGGTGGCCGCGCCCAGCTCGCGCCAGGACGCGCGGGGGTCTGCCTGCAACGCGATCAGGCAGGCCAGATCGGTGTCGTCCAGCGCCGGCATTAGGGGCTTACCCTTACTTGACGTGACCATATTCATTAATCTAACGTTCGCGCATTGATAAAAACACAAAATTAAACGGTCTTTTTGACTAAAAATAAATTCTTATGTTGAGGACGTCATGAGCAGCCCATCCGCGACCTTGCGCAGCAAGCAAGGGGTAAGCGCCGCGCCCGCCGCCGCGCTTGCCGCCGCGCCCATATCCCGGTCACGCACCATCCTGGCCGGTAGTGTAGGCAATGCGGTCGAATGGTTCGATTGGACCATCTACGCGTCGTTCGCCATCTTTTTTTCGGGCCAGTTCTTTCCGGAAGGCAATGAAACCACCGCGCTGCTTGCCACCTTCGGCATCTTCGCGGTGGGGTTTTTCATGCGACCGGTGGGCGGCTGGGTGCTGGGCATCTTTTCCGACCGCTACGGCCGCAAAGCCGCGCTGGGCCTGACGATTTTGATGATGGCGGGCGGTTCGCTCATCATCGCCATCACCCCCACCTACGCCACCATCGGCCTGGCTGCCCCGCTGCTGCTGACCGCCGCGCGCCTCTTGCAAGGCTTGTCGCTGGGCGGAGAGTATGCCTCGGCCACGACCTTTCTGGCTGAAATGGCGCCGCCTGAAAAGCGCGGTTTCTATTCCAGCTTTGTGTTTTTCAGCGCCGCCGTGGGCATCCTGGCCGCGTCCGCCGTGGGTTGGATCCTGACGTCCACGCTGACCAAGGCCGACATGGCCTCGTGGGGCTGGCGCATTCCATTCCTGATCGGCGCCTTCGGTGGGCTGGCCGGCATGTGGATCCGCCGTTCGGTACCGGAAACCGAAGCGTTTTCGCACGCCAAGAAGACCGGCATCGAAAAGCAGCCGCTGCGCACGCTGCTACGCGACCATCCGCGTGAAGTGCTGCGCATCGTGGGCTTCTCGGTGCTGACCACGTTTGCGTTCTACATCTTCGTGGCCTATGTGCCCACGTATGCCATCCGCCAGGTGGGCGCGGACCCCAAGACCGCGTTCGCCGCCAATACCGTGGCCTTGATCGTGTTCATGCTGGTGCAGCCGCTGTTCGGCATTTTGTCCGACCGCATCGGCCGCAAGCCGCAGCTGATCTTCTTTGCGGCCGGCTACCTGGTGTTCTTCTACCCACTGATGACGACGCTGGGCCCGTCGTTTGGCTCGATCCTGGCGGTGGAACTGTTCGGCCTGGTGCTGTACGCCATGTACACGGCGATTGCGCCTGCCATCATGTCGGAACAATTTCCCACCAGCGTGCGCGCCGTCGGTATCGGCACGCCGTACAACCTGGTGGTGGCGCTGCTGGGCGGCACCACGCCTTACCTGCTGACTTGGTTGCAAAGCCGTGGCATGGAACGATGGTTCTTCTATTACGTGCTGGCCGGCGCCGTGATCACGTTGATCACCTTCATCCGCATGCCTGAAACAAAGGGCCAGACGCTGAAATAGCCGCAACGCGCGCCCTGCAAACGCAATGGCTTTCCGGTCCGGACAGGACCGGAGAGCTTTTCCTTTTTGAAAGAGACCCATGCCCGCACAAGACCACACCGACCTGCATTTTCGAGACGCCCGCGAGCTGGCGCGGGCCATCCGTGAAGGCGAGCTGAGCGCCCGCCAGGTCACCACGCATTTCCTGGACCGCATCGAACGCGCCGCCCCGCTGGCCGCGTTTAGCGAAGTCACCGCCGAACGCGCGTTGGCGCAGGCCGACGCCGCCGACCGTCTGCGGGACGCCGGCCTGCTGCTCGGGCCATTGCATGGCGTTCCGGTGGCCGTCAAAGACAGCGTGCAGTGGCAGGGCATACCGACCACGGGCGGATCCGAAGCGCGGCGCGGCGTGATCAGCGGCGAAACGTCGACGGCGGTGCGCAAGCTGGCGGCCGAAGGCATGGTGATTCTGGGCAAGACGCGCATGACGGAATTCGCGTTCGGGCTGTCGGGGCAGAACCCCACCCAAGGCACGGCGCGCAACCCGTGGGACGCGAAGGTTGCGCGCGCGCCGGGCGGTTCGTCCAGCGGCGCGGGCGTGGCCATGGCGGCGGGGCTGACGGCCATTGCGCTGGGCGGGGACACCGGCGGCTCGGTGCGCGCGCCGGCTGCGCTGAACGGCGTGGTGGGCTTCAAGCCGTCTTCGGGCCTGATCAGCCGCGCGGGCTGCCTGCCGCTGTCGGACACGCTGGACGTGTTGGGGCCGCTCGCCCGCAGCGTGGCGGACGCGCGCCTGTTGACGCAATTGCTGGCCGGGCCGGATGTGGACGACGCCGCCACCTTGGCGCTGCCCGCGTCCTGCGTGACCGCGCTGCGCCACCCCGCGCCGCGCCGGCCCGCCGCCGTTGCCGTGCTGGCCCCGCAAGCGTGGCCCACGCCGCTGTCGGACGCCGGCCTGGATGCGTGGCATCGGGCCCAAGAGCGACTGGCGCAAGCGGGCATTGCGCCCACCGCCTGGCATCCGCCCGCGTCGCTGTCCTTTGCGCGCATGGCCGATGACAACTCGCTGGTGCTGGCGTACGAGGCCTATGCCTATTACGGCGCGCTGGCCGAAAACCCCGCCGCGCCGTTGTGGGACGTGGTGCGGGCCCGCATCGCGGCGGGGGGCCGCATTGCGCGGGCGGACTACGAAGCCGCGCTGACCCGGCGCCAGGCCGACATGGCCGCCTTCGCCGCCGCCATGCAGGGGCTGGACGGGCTGTTGATGCCCGCGTGCGATCAGGCGGCGCAAGCGCTGGACGCCGAAGACGTACGCCACGTGGGCTTGGGCAAGCTGCTGCGCCCCGCCAACTTCCTGGGCGCGGCAGCCATCGCGCTGCCGGCGGGTGCGGACTCTGAAGGCATGCCGATGGCCGTGCAGCTGCTGGCCCCGGCCGGTGGCGATGCCGCCTTGCTGGACTGCGCGGCGGTGCTGGAGCCGGTGCTGTCGCCGACCCGGCGCACGCCGGACCTGTCGGCGTGGGGGCTGTAGGATCACGGGGCGCGCGCGTAACGTCGCGACGCAGCAACGCAGCAACGCAGCAACGCAGCAACGCAGCAACGCAGCAACGCAAAAAAATGCCCCCGCCGGAGTCCGGCGGGGGCATTTTTTGTTCAGGACCGGGCGTTGAAAGCCGGCTGGCTGAACGAAGGTAAAAGGAGGCGGCAGTTAACAGGCCCGCAATAGAAGCCCGCAGACTGGAGCCGACCGACAGCAGCCGGCCGACAGAAACCGCCCCGACTGCCGTCGCTTACAGCGCCTTCTTCAGTTCCTGGACCTTGTCCGTGGCTTCCCAAGAGAATTCCGGCTCGGAACGGCCAAAGTGGCCGTACGCGGCGGTCTTCGCGTAGATCGGGCGCAGCAGATCCAGCATGTTGACGATGCCCTTGGGACGCAAGTCGAAGTGTTCGCGCACCAGCTTGGCGATCTGGTCGTCGGGGATGACGCCCGTGCCTTCCGTGTAGACGGTGATGTTGATCGGTTCGGCCACGCCGATGGCGTAGCTGACCTGCACCTGGCACTGGCGCGCCAGGCCGGCGGCCACGATGTTCTTGGCCACATAGCGCGCGGCGTAGGCGGCCGAACGGTCAACCTTGGACGGATCCTTGCCCGAGAACGCGCCACCACCGTGCGGGCATGCGCCGCCGTAGGTGTCGACGATGATCTTGCGGCCGGTCAGGCCGCAATCGCCTTGCGGGCCGCCGATGACGAAGCGGCCGGTCGGGTTGACCAGGAACTTGGTTTGCGGCGTGATCAGGCCTTCGGGAAAGCTGGGCTTGATGATGTCTTCGATCACCGCTTCGCGGATGGTTTCTTGCGTGACTTCCGGCGCGTGCTGGGTCGACAGCACCACGGTATCGACTTCAGCCGGGCGGCCGTCGATATAACGGAACGTGACCTGCGACTTGGCGTCCGGGCGCAGCCACGGCAGGCGGCCGTCCTTGCGCAGTTCGCTCTGGCGCTGCACCAGGCGGTGCGCGTACCAGATCGGGGCCGGCATCAGGTCGGGCGTTTCATCGCAGGCATAGCCGAACATCAGGCCCTGGTCGCCCGCGCCCTGGTTCAGATAGTCTTCCGAGCTGCGGTCCACGCCCTGGGCGATGTCGGGCGATTGCTTGTCGTAAGCAACCAGCACGGCGCAACCCTTGTAGTCGATACCGTATTCGGTGTTGTCGTAGCCGATGCGGCGGATGGTGTCCCGGGCGACCTGGATGTAATCCACGTTGGCGGTGGTGGTGATTTCACCGGCCAGCACGACCAGGCCCGTGTTGCACAGCGTTTCGGCTGCGACACGCGCGTTCGGGTCTTGCGTGAAGATGGCGTCCAGGATCGAATCGGAAATCTGGTCGGCAACCTTGTCGGGATGCCCTTCGGAGACGGATTCGGAAGTGAAGAGAAAATCGTTATTGGCCACAGATGCGTCCTTGGTGTCCGGCGTTGCCGGCGCATAGGTTCATGAGGCGCGTTGCACCCCGGACCGCATGAAATACGCTATCTGGGCGCGACGCTTTAGCGGATTTGGCAAAGGGCGCGCCATGCGCTGCACCCTTGCCGTCGCCCCGCAAGTTGTCGGTTAACTCGGCGACTGAGCGGATTTTAAGCGAAAATGCCGTTCTTATGCTCGCGGCGGGGGTGTAAACATATTCCCGAATACCGGCATAACCCTGCCCGACCTTTCCTATTTGCTGAATGCTGCTCGCCCTGTTCCGACTCTTTGCCGCCTTGCCGCTACCGGTTGCGCACGCCCTTGGGCGCGCCGCGGGGCTGGCCGTGTACGCCTGGCCCGGCAAGTATCGGCGCCGCCTTCAGGCCAATGCCGCCCAGGCCGGCTACCCCGGCGCGGCCTTCGCGCGCCGTGCCGCCGCCGAAACCGGCGCCATGATTCTTGAGAACCCCCGCGTGTGGTTCAAGAACGAACAAAGCCTGGCGCAGGTGGTTTCCGACGACAACGCCGTGGTGGACACGGCGCGCGCCGAGGGGCGCGGCATCCTGTTCCTGACCCCGCACCTGGGCTGCTTCGAAATCACCGCCCGCTATCTGGCCCGACAGATGCCCATGACGGTGATGTTCCGCCCGCCGCGCAAAGACGTGCTGGCCCCGCTGCTGGAGACCGCGCGCAACAGTTCCGCCGTCAATGCCGTGCCGGCCACCATGCAGGGCGTGCGGGAATTCGTGCGGGCGCTGCGGCGCGGTGAATCGGTGGGCATGCTGCCTGACCAGGCGCCCAGCGTGGGCGATGGGGTGTGGGCGCCGTTCTTCGGGCGCCTGGCCTACACAATGACGCTGCCCAGCAAACTGGCCACGCAGACCAACGTCCCCATCATCCTGACGGCGGGCGAACGCCTGCCCCACGGCCGGGGCTGGCGCATTCACTATGTGCGCGTGCCCGAGCCGCTGCCGGCCGATGCCACGGCGCAGGCCGCGCTGATCAACGCCGCGATGGAAACCCTGATCCGGCGCTGCCCCCAGCAATACCTCTGGAGCTACAACCGCTACAAGACCCCGCGCGGCGCGCCCCCGGCGCCCGACGCCGCCCCGTCGGCTCGCTGACGTTTTCTGGTTTCCGCCGCCCGGTCCACCCCCGACACGATGAAAGATTCAAAGACGCGTACGCTGGTTTCCCTGTTGAAATGGTTCGGCCGCATCCAGCCGTCGACGCGCTTGCGCATCGGCGCCGTGCTGGGTTGGCTGGCGCCACGGCTGGCTAAATCCCGGGCGCGCATCGTGCGGCGCAATCTGGAATTGTGCTTTCCCGATCAGCCCGAGTCGGTGCGCGAGCAATGGGTGGCGGAACACTTCCGGGCGCTGGCGCAATCCATCGTTGATCGCGGCGTGCTGTGGTACGGCACGCCCCAGGCCATCAAGGACATGGTCACGCAAAGCGGGGCCGAGCGCATCAATGAACTGATCGCGCAAGGCCGTTCGGTGATATTGCTGGCGCCGCACTTCATCGCGCTGGATGCCGCCGCCACCCGCCTGACCATGGAAGTGCCCAGCGCTGCCACCATGTACACCCCGCAAAGCGATCCGCACATCGACGCGGTCGTGGCCGCCGGACGCGCGCGCTTCAACGAGGTTTTCCTGGTCAGCCGCAAGGACGGCGTGCGCGACCTGATCCGCCACCTGCGCGCCCCGCGTCCCGTCTACTACCTGCCCGACATGGATTTCGGCCGCCAAGGGTCGGTGTTCGTGCCGTTCTTCGGCGTGCAGGCCGCCACGCTGCTGGCCACCGCGCAACTGGCCCAGAAATGGAACGCGGCGGTGCTGCCCATCGTGGGCTTCTGGAACCCCGACACCGGCCGCTACCATGTGGACGTGCTGCCCGCCCTGGCGGACTTTCCCGGCGACGCGTCCCTGGAAGAGGCCACCGCCCGGCTGAACCGCGAGCTGGAAACCTGGGTGCGCCGCTGCCCCAGCCAGTACTACTGGGTCCACCGCCGCTTCAAGACCCGTCCGCCCGGCGAAGCCAAGCTCTATTGATCTCGGCCGGCTGTCCGCGCCCGAATAATGGGCGATAATCGCCCGATGAACTGGAACTTCACCAAAATGCATGGCGCGGGCAACGACTTTGTCGTGCTCGACGGGGTCCGCCAGACCATCGAAATGACGCCCGAGCGTGCCCGAGCGCTGGGCGATCGGCACTTCGGCATCGGCGCCGACCAGATCCTGCTGGTCGAGCGGGCCACCCGCCCCGACGCGGATTTCCGCTATCGCATTTTCAATTCCGACGGCAGCGAAGTCGAACACTGCGGCAACGGCGCGCGCTGTTTTGTGCGCTTCGTGCACGAACAAGGGCTGTCCGACCGTAACCCGCTGCGCGCGGAAATCGCCACCGGCATCCTGGTGCTGGACGAAGGCGACGACGAACAAGTCACGGTAGATATGGGCAGCACCCGGTTCGAACCCGAGGCCCTGCCATTCGACACCGCCGGCCTGCCTTCAACGCGCGAAGGCGAAGACACCCTCTGGGAACTTGAACTGGACGCCCCCGCTGGCGTGCCCAACAAAGTGTGGCTGTCGGCCGTGGCCATCTCGAACCCGCACGCGGTTCAGGTGGTGGATAACGTCGACACCGCGCCCGTTTCCGTTCAAGGCCCGCTGATCGAAACCCACCCGCGCTTTGCCCGCCGCGTGAATGCGGGCTTTCTGCAAGTCATGGACCGCCACAACGTCCGCCTGCGCGTTTTCGAGCGCGGCGCGGGCGAAACGCTGGCCTGCGGCACGGGCGCCTGCGCCGCCGTGGCAGCCGGCATCCGCCGTGGCCTGCTGGAATCGCCGGTGCGCGTGCAAACGCGCGGCGGCGTACTGACCGTGGCCTGGAATGGCGACCAACTGCGCATGACCGGCCCGGCCGAATCCGTGTTCACGGGGCAAGTCGACATCGACAAGCTCGTCTTCTCCATGGCGCTGAACCGCTGACCCTATGACTGATACCGCTTTCACCGCCCAAGACATCGCCGCCTTCCTGCAAGACCACCCCGGCTTCTTTGACGAACACGCCGACGTGTTCGCCACCATGCAGGTGCCGCACCCGCATGGCTCGCGCGCCATCTCGCTGGGCGAACGCCAGATCCTGACCCTGCGCGAACGCAACCGCGAACTGGAATGGCGCTTGAACGAACTGGTGCGCAACGCCACCGCCAACGAAAGCATCGGCACGCATGTGGCCAAGTGGTGCAGCCGCCTGCTGTCTGAAAACGACGCGCAGCGCGTGCCCGGCGAAATCGCGCTGGGCCTGGCCGAACAATTCGACCTGAACCATGTGGCCCTGCGCCTGTGGGATTTGTCCGAGTTGGCGCCCACCGGTTATGGCGAGCCCGTCTCGCAAGATGTGCGCACGTTCACCGACAGCCTGAAGACGCCGTACTGCGGCACCGACACCGATTTCGAAGCGGTGGGCTGGCTGGACAGCAAGCCCAAGTCGCTGGCCCTGGTGCCCTTGCGTCTGGAAGCCGACGGCCCGGCCGTGGGCCTGTTGGTGCTGGGCTCCGACGACCCGGAACGCTTTACGCCCGAGATGGGCACGGCATTTCTGGAATCCGTCGGCCAACTGGCATCGGCCGCGCTGCATCGCTTGAACCCGGCCTCGCCCAAGGCCTAGCGCAACGCGACGGCGGGCGGACATGGACCAGAACTCGCACAACGCGCCCCCGCCCGGCAGTGCCCAGGACGGCGCCGATGCTGCGCCCGCGTCCGACAGCAAACGGTCCACCGTCGGCACCGTGCCTTTGCCCGACGGAGCAAGGGCAACCGCCGGCCCCTCGCAGCCCGACGCCGGCGACCAGGCGCTGCCCGAACCGATGCGCGCGTGGTTGCGCCATCTGGAAACCAACCGCCGCTATTCCGTGCACACGCTGAGCGGCTATCAGCGTGAGCTGCACTTTCTGCACCAACTGGCCGACCGCGCCGGCCTGCCGCTGGACAAGATCGCCAACGGCCATATCCGCCAATTTGTCGCACGCCTGCATGCCCAGGGCCGCGGGCCACGCAGCCTGGCGCGCACGCTGGCCGCCTGGCGCGGCTTCTACCAATGGTGGGCCCCCGCCGTCGACCTGGCCGGGAACCCCGTGGCCGGGGTACGCGCGCCCAAAGCGCCGCGTGGCCTGCCCAAAGCCTTGTCCGTAGAACAAACCCAAGCCCTGCTAGACCGCGCGCCCGCCAAAGTGGCCAACGAGCCCGTCGCGCTGCGCGACCAAGCCATGCTTGAACTGCTGTATTCCAGCGGGCTGCGCTTGTCAGAGCTGGTTGGGTTGGACTTGCGCTACACGCGCACCCCCGATTACGAATCCGCCGGCTGGTTGAAGCTGGAAGAAGCCGAGGTCGAAGTGCTGGGCAAAGGCGGCAAGCGCCGCTCGGTGCCGGTGGGGCAGGCAGCGATTGCCGCCTTGCAGAAATGGATTGCCGTGCGCCCGCAGCTGTCGCCCCCCCACACGCTTATTCAGGACGCCTGCGCCTTGTTCCTGGGCGCGCGCGGCAAGCGCATTTCTCCCCGCGTCGTGCAACTGCAACTGGCGCAGATCGCCCAAACAGCGGGCCTGCCCACGCATGTGCATCCGCACGTGCTGCGCCACAGTTTCGCCAGCCATGTGCTGCAATCGGCGCAAGACCTGCGCGCCGTGCAGGAAATGCTGGGCCACGCCAATATCTCGACCACGCAGGTCTACACGCGCCTGGATTTCCAGCATCTGGCCAAGGCCTACGACCAGGCGCATCCGCGCGCGGGCCGCAAATCCTGAACGGGCGGGGCTTACCCGCCGCCCGCCAACATGCCGCCCAGCAGCATGACACCCAACAACAACACCGCCATCGCGGCCAGTGCCTCTACGCTGTAGCGCAATCGCGCCGCGCCCTTGCTGGACAAGCGCTGGCCGACGCGCGTGGCCGCGCCGCCGGCGGCTACCGCCAGGCAGGCCAGCGCCGCCACCGTCAAACCGGTGCCGGCGCCCATGGCCAGTGCCGACGCCACGCCGGCCATAAAAAAGCCTTGCGACAACGCGAACACCAGCACGATCAACGCACCGCTGCACGGTCGCAGTCCAACGGCCAGAATGGCGGATGCGGCGCGACGCCAGCTCAAGCTGCCCGCCACCTGCTCAGGCGCGGGCACATGCGCATGTCCGCAACCGCAGTCGTCGTGATGATGATGGTGATGGTGATGCGGCAACCCCACCGTCACTGACGCAGCGGACGCATACACCGGGATCGCATTCAACGCCGCAGCGCCCTTTGGCGAGGCGCCCTTTGGCGAGGCGCCCTTTGGCGAGGCGCCCTTTGGCGGAGCGCCCTTCGGCGAGGCGCCCTTTGGCGGGGCGCCCTCCGGCGGGGCGCCCCTCGGCGGCGATGCACCCGTCGTCAATCCGGCACCCGCCATTGGCACAGCGTGCGTGGACGCGGTGGCCGGAACCGTTCCTGCCACCGCCCCTTGGCGCCTGCCTGGCAGCAGCGGCCGAATCGCCTTGACCCAGACCAGCCACGCGCCCAGCAACGTCACCAGCGCATACGACGCCAGCTCCAGCCAACGCGTCGCCTGGTTCATCGTGGCGGCGGTGGCGTTGAACACCAGCGCCAACACCGCGACCAACACAATCGCCACCAGCGCCTGGATCATTGCGGACGCCAGCGCCAGCAGCGCGCCGTTGCGCGCCGTCTGCCGATTGGCCAGCACGTAGGAAGAAATCACGGCTTTGCCGTGACCGGGGCCCAGCGCGTGGAACACGCCGTAGGCAAACGACAGGCCGATCAACGTCCAGGCCGCGCCGCCATCGGCCTGCCAGGCGCGCACCGCACCCGTCAGTTGACGGTAGAAATGGCTTTGCCAGACAGACACCTGACCGAAGAAATTGGCCAGCCAGCCCGGGCCGCCCATGCCCGCCCCACTTTCCGGCACGCCGAAAGGATGCGCGCCCTGCGCCGCCGCCGCGCTCATGCCGCCAAGCAGCAGCAACAACGCGAACCCCAGCACAGCGCCGCCACGGGACACCGCTAGGGGCATCGCACCTCGATGCGGTGCGTCAGCCCTTTGGTGATGGCAAAAAGTTCGTCCGGCAGCGCCTCCGGATCGGCCGGGATTGCGGCCAATTGCTGCATGGTCTTCCAATCCAGTTCCTTGGGCTTGCGATAGTCGGATGTGCAGGCGGACGCCTTCGGGCCGGCCAGCGACACCGCGCCTTTCTCGTCGAACGCATAGGCGACGAAATAGGTAGGGTCGTAAATGTCCACTTGCGCGCCCTCGGGGCCGATGGGCATCGGGCTCGCCAGCGGCAAGGTGAACGACAGCGTCAGGCGCGTCGTCTTCGGGTTCCAGTCAACACGCGCATCGCGCGGCGCCGCGAACGTAGCGGTCTGCCCGCCCACCGTGACGCGAGTGAAGTAGTGCGAGATCGGTTCACCCAAGGACCTCATCCAGTCATCGGCCATGCCCTTCAAGGTGGCGGCGGGCAAGGCGCCGCCCTTGCCCTTGGCCATGCCCTGCGTGGCGTAAGCGCCGAACATTTCGTCAAACAGCCATACCTGGCGCACGGCGGTAACGCGCTGCTGCGCGTCGATGTCGACCACCGCCCGCGCATCGATCCACATGTGCGGATGCGCGCTGGCGGAGCCGGCCACCAGCATGGCCGTCGCGGCGGTCAGGGCTGCAAGGCCGCGGCAAGCTGACGTACGTTCCATTCAAACATTTCCATATAGGTCGCGCCGGGCTGTCCGGGCTTGGACAGGGCGTCGGAATAAAGCGTACCACCCACCTTGGCACCGGTTTCCCGCGCAATCTGCTGCACAAGTTTGGGGCTGGAGATGTTCTCGACGAACACCGCGGGGACCTTGTCGCGCTTGACCTGTTCGATGATGCGGGCCACTTCGCCGGCCGACGGTTCGGCGTCCGGCGACACCCCCATCGCGGGGATAAACGACACGCCGTAGGCGTCGCCAAAATACCCGAACGCGTCATGCGACGTCACCACCTTGCGGCGGTCGGCGGCAATGGCGGCGAAGGTCTTTTTGGCCGAGGCGTCCAGCGCTTGCAGGCGGGCGATATAGGCGGCCGCGCGCTGACGATAGGCGTCGGCATGGGCGGGGTCGGCGGCGGCCAGGCCGTCGGCCACGTTGCGCGCATAGATCACGCCGTTGGCCAGGCTTTGCCATGCATGCGGATCGGCGTCGCCATGATGATGGTGGCCATCGCCATCGCCATCGCCGTGGTCGTGGTCATGATCGTGGTCGTGCTCATGGTCATGATCGTGTTCAGCGTGCTTATGGTCGCCGCCCACCCGCGCGAACTTGCGCGGCGTGACGCCCTGTGAGGCCACGACCGTCTTGCCGGCAAAGCCCGACGCCTTCGTCAACTTCGGCAGCCAGGTCTCGAAATCCAGCCCGTTCACAAACAGCACCTGCGCAGCGGACAGCTTTTTTGCGTCGCCCGGCGTGGGTTCATATTCGTGCGCATCGCCGTCAGGCCCCACCAATGTCGTCAAGCTGACATCGTCGCCCCCTACTTCGCGAACGATGTCGCCCAGGATGGAAAAGCTGGCCACGGCCTTAAGCGGTTCCGCGGCGTGCGCTGCGCCAAGGACAGCCGACAGGCACAGGCCCGCGACAGTCAACAGGGCGCGGCGGCGCGACGGCAGAATGGAACGCATGGCGAATCTCCTTGTGAACTCAGGCTTGGCGCGTACGGCGCGGTGCCCGCAGCAGCCCGCCTTGCGGGCCGCCAACGATGGAAAGCAGATAACAGGCGCCCGCCGCCAGGATGATCGACGGCGAGGCGGGTACGTTGAAGTGGTAGGACACGAGCAAACCGCTGATCGAGGCCAGCACGCCGAAGCCGGCTGCCAGCGGAATCTGCCGGGCAGCCGAGCGCACCCAGAATCGGGCGGCGGCGGCGGGCAGCATCATGATGCCGACGACCATCAAGGTGCCCAGCACCTGGAAACCCGCCACCAGATTCACCACCACCAGCACCAGGAACCCCATATGGACCCAGCCACCCCCGCCGCCACTGGCGCGCAGGAACCCGGGGTCCAGGCATTCGGCCACCAGCAGGCGGTAGATGGCGGCCAGCACCAGCAAGGTCACGCTGGCCGTGATGGTCACCAGCAGCAGCGAGGCATCGTCCAGCCCCAGCACCGTGCCGAACAGCACGTGCAGCAAGTCCATGTTCGAGCCGCGCAGGGACACCAGCAGTACGCCCAGCCCCAGCGATATCAAATAGAAAGCGGCAAAGCTGGCGTCTTCACGCAGCGGAGTCAGGCGCGCCACCAGGCCCGCCAGCAAGGCGACGGCCAGGCCGGTGACGATGCCGCCCAGCATCATGGCGCCCAGCGACAAGCCGGACAGCAGAAAGCCCGCCGCCACCCCCGGCAGGATCGCGTGCGACATCGCGTCGCCCATCAGGCTCATGCGCCGCAGCACCAGGAACACGCCCAAAGGCGCGGCCCCCAGCGACAAGGCGCACGCCCCCGCCAGCGCGCGCCGCATGAATCCATAATCCATGAAGGGCGAAAGCACCCATTGCGCCAGACTCATTGGTAGGCCCTCGCGTGCCACTGGCGCGCCATTTTCAGATTTGCGTCGCTTAGCGCGGTCGCGGTGTCGCCCCACGAGACCACAGAGCCCGACAGCAGCAAGGATTCCGGGAAGTGGCCGCGCACCAGATCCAGGTCATGCAGCACCGCGATAACCGTGCGGCCCTGGCCATGCAGCCCGCACAGCAGAGCCATCAGGTCGTCGGCGGTATGGCTGTCGACAGCGGCGAAGGGTTCGTCCAGCAGCAGCACGGGCGCATCCTGCACCAGCATCCGCGCAAACAAGGTGCGCTGCATCTGCCCGCCCGACAAAGTGTCCACGCCGCGCCCGGCCGCATCGGCCAGACCGACGGTTTCCAGCGCGTGCATGCAGCGGTCAAGCTCGTCGGCGGGAAAGCGCCGCCACGCGCCGACCCGGCGCCATGCGCCCATGGCCACCAGGTCCAGCACCGTCACGGGAAACGCCCGGTCCAGTTCGGCCGCCTGCGGCAACCACGCCAGTTCGGAACGCCCGGCCCCGCTGATGCGCACGCTGCCCGTCATGGGACGCAGCACACCCATGATTCCCTTGATCAGCGTCGACTTGCCGGCGCCGTTGGGTCCGACCACCGCCGTCATCCCGCCGGCGGCGAAGCGGCCCGACACGGCCTTCAGCGCGGGATGCCCGTGCCAGCCGAAGGACGCCTCGGACAGTTCGATCGTGACCGGCGCCACGCTCATCGCGGCCACCAATCCAGCGCCCAGCCCGTCAACACCCACAGCAAGGTTGCAGCCACCAACGCGGCCGCCATGCGGCGCCAGGCCGACACCAGGAATGCAGAGCGAGGAGGGTTGCCGTGCCGCGGCGCGGTGCCGGACCGTGCGGGCAGAAGCGTGAAGTGAGACATGGGAAAGCGCAAACACCACAAAGGACAAGCCGAAATCAAAGCAAGGCGCCGCGAGATGCGGCGCGTGCGATTTTTACAATGTTATATCATAACTAAATCTGCTTGATTCCGGCGGGGCTGCCCGCATATACGACTTTTCTGCTACCTTCCAGGCATCTCGCGCGCGTCGCGCGCGTCTTTCATTCAGATAAAGTCCGCCATGCCCGCTCCGCCCCGCCCCCCCCGCAGCGACACCGTAGGCGCCCAGCTCAGCGTCGCCGAGACGCTGTGCGAGCAGCGCGGACGCCGCCTGACGCCCATCCGCCGCAAGGTGCTGGAACTGCTGCTGCGCCATGGGCGCAGCCTGAAGGCGTACGAGCTGCTGGACGCGATGCGCGAAGTGCACCCCGGCGCCGCGCCCCCCACCGTGTACCGCGCGCTGGACTTCCTGATGGATGAAGGGCTGATCCACCGGCTCGACGCAGTCAACGCCTGGAGCGCCTGCCACGACGCCGGCGGCGCGCCCCACGACCTGCTGGTGGTGTGCACCGGTTGCGGCGCGGTGGCCGAAGTGTCCGACCCCGCCATGAGCCGCCAACTGGCCGAACGCGTCGCCCAAACGGGCTACGCCCTGGCCACACAAGAAACCGAGATCCGGGCGCTCTGTCCCCAATGCCAGCAAAAGCAACCCGCTGACGCCGGCCATCATCACCACCACCATTGAACCGGCTGCGGCGCGGCGCCCGCGCTGCCTGCCGCGCTGCCCACGTCTGCCCGCCCGTGTCCGTGTCGACGTTGCCAGGCCCCCGCTTGCCGCAACGCCAATTTGCCAGGCACCGGACCAGGGCTGGTCGCGACCAAGTCGCACCGACTCTTGAAATCCGGAAAACCGCCCCAAAATAGTGATATCGCCGGATACTTTCCAGGCTACAGACGCGATCCGGCGGGCTTCGGCCCCTGGGTTGACCCGGGGTTTGCCCCCTGCCCCCGACTGTGCTGTAATCCTGCGTCCGGCCGCTGTTGGCGGCCCACGCAGCCTGTGGCAAACACCATCCTGCACGGGGCAAAACACCCTGTCAGGGCCTGTGTTGAATGCCTAGACTTCAGCCTTGACTTCACGCTAGCAGCTTCGCCATGAACACCCCGCGCAGTTTGGACAAAATGGTTCCCGTCACCATCCTCACCGGCTTTCTCGGTGCGGGCAAGACCACCCTGCTCAAACGCATCCTGACCGAATTTCACGGCCGCCGCGTGGCGGTCATCGAAAACGAATTCGGACCGGAAAGCATCGACAACGACCTGCTCGTGCAAGACAGCGATGAAGAAATCATCGAACTGTCCAACGGCTGCGTCTGCTGCACGGTGCGTGGCGACCTGATGCGTACGCTGTCCGAGCTGCGCGTCAAGCGCGAAGCCGGCGAACTGACATTCGAACGCGTCATCCTGGAAACCACCGGCATGGCCAACCCCGGCCCCGTGTGCCAGACGTTCTTCATGGACGACGACATCGCCGAGTACTACCGCCTGGACGCGGTGGTAACCGTGGTGGATGCCAAGCACGGCATGTCCACGCTGGACGAGCAACCCGAAGCCCAGAAGCAAGTCGGTTTCGCCGACCGCATCCTGATCTCCAAGCGCGACCTGGTCAACGAAGTCGACTACGAAGCGCTGCGCCACCGCCTGGTTCACATGAACCCGCGCGCGCCGATCACGCCGGTCAATTTTGGCGAAGTCGACCTGAAGTCGATCATCGACATCAGCGGCTTCAACCTGAATTCCATTCTGGACATCGACCCGGAATTCCTGGCCGATGAGCACCCCGACGCCGCCCACAGCCACGCCCACGACCACGGGCATGACCACGGGCACGATCATGGCCATGGTCACGACCATGACCACGATCACGAAGGCGACTGCGGGGCACATTGCGATCACGCCCACCATCACCACCCCAAGCACGACGACGAAATCGGCGCGTTTGTTTTCCGTTCCAACAAGCCGTTCGATCCCGCGCGCCTTGAGGAATTCCTGGGTGGCGTGGTGCAGGTCTATGGCCCCGACCTGATGCGCTACAAGGGCATCCTGTACATGAAGGGCATCAACCGCCGCATGTTGTTCCAGGGTGTGCACATGATGATGGGCGCCGAACCCGGCAAGCCGTGGACCGCGGCCGAAAAACCGTCCACCAAGATGGTATTCATTGGACGTAAGCTGCCCCAGGAGATTTTCACCCGGGGCTTGGAGCAGTGCCTGGCGGGGTAATCCCCCTTCCCGACGTGACGCGATGCGACGAAGGCAGTACTGTGAGGTACGAGTAACGTAGTCAGCAAGCAGCACCAACCGGGAAAGGACGCCCGCGCCAGGATCGATTCATAGTGGAGTGTTTTCATGGCTACCAAGGCAGCAACTAAAAAATCAAGCAAGTCGACGAGCGATACGGCGATTGATCTGCCCAGCGAGAAGGAATTGCTGGCCATGCCCGAGTCCGACTATATGAACGAACGCCAGTTGGCTTTCTTCAAGGAACGGCTCAAACAACTCGAACAGGACATCCTGGCCAACGCCGGCGAGACCACTGAGCACCTGCGCGAAACGCAGTTCGTGCCCGACCCCGCCGACCGCGCCACCATCGAGGAAGAACACGCACTTGAGCTGCGCACCCGCGATCGCGAGCGCAAGCTGCTGAAAAAGGTGCAACAGTCCATCGCCCGCATCGACAGCGGCGAATACGGCTGGTGTGAAGAAACCGGCGAACCGATCGGCGTCCCGCGCCTGTTGGCCCGCCCCACGGCCACCCTGTCGCTGGAAGCGCAGGAACGCCGCGAGATGCGCCAAAAGCTGTACGGCGACTGATCCGTCCCGTTTTCACGCCATGCCCTGAAAGGCTATGCTGGTTTCCAGCATGGCCTTTTTTATTGGCCGTCGCGCACCGCGCTTGATTTCCTTGGAACCGCCCCCAGCTAGTCCTTTCAAAGGAAGGAACGCATGGAACAATTTCACGCCACCACCATCGTGTGCGTGCGCCGCGGCAACCGCGTCGCACTGGGCGGCGATGGCCAGGTCACCCTGGGCAACATCGTCGTCAAGGGCACGGCCCGCAAGATCCGCCGCCTGTATCACGACAAAATCCTCGCTGGCTTTGCCGGCGCCACCGCCGACGCATTCACGCTTCAGGAACGCTTCGAGGCCAAGCTGGAAAAGCATCAGGGCAACCTGATGCGCGCCGCCGTCGAGCTGACCCGCGACTGGCGCACGGACCGCGTCCTGCGCCGTCTTGAAGCCATGCTGATCGTGGCCGACACCGAGCACACGCTGGTGCTGACCGGTAACGGCGACGTGCTTGAACCCGAACATGGCCTGGCGGCCATCGGATCGGGCGGCGCCTACGCGCAATCGGCCGCGCTTGCCCTGCTGCGCAACACCGAATTGTCGCCCGAGGCCGTCGTCAAGCAATCGCTGGAAATCGCCGGCGACCTCTGCATCTACACCAACCAGAACCACGTCATCGAAACGCTGGGCGACTGACGCCGCCACACGGCGCTTGGGGTGTTCCCCGCGCCGTGGCCGCTTCCCCAGCCCGCCTCAAGCTTCAAGGATTCGCCCTCATGTCCGCATCCAACATGACGCCCGGAGAGATCGTCTCCGAACTCGACAAATACATCGTCGGCCAGAACCGCGCCAAGCGCGCGGTGGCCGTCGCCCTGCGCAACCGCTGGCGCCGCCAGCAGGTGGCTGAACCCCTGCGCCACGAAATCCACCCCAAGAACATCCTGATGATCGGCCCCACCGGCGTGGGCAAGACCGAAATCGCGCGCCGCCTGGCCAAGTTGGCCAACGCGCCCTTCATCAAGATCGAAGCCACCAAGTTCACGGAAGTGGGCTATGTCGGCCGCGACGTCGACACCATCATCCGCGACCTGACCGAATACTCGATCAAGCAAACGCGCGAACTCGAAATGCGCCGCGTGCGCACCCAGGCCGAAGACGCCGCCGAAGACCGCATCCTGGACGCCCTGGTGCCGCCCGCCCGCGGCGCCTCCGGCGAGCCGGAGCGCGGTGAAGACAACAGCGCCCGCCAGACCTTCAGAAAGCGCCTGCGCGAAGGCAAGATCGACGATCTGGAAATCGAGATCGAGGTCGCCCAGGCCGTGCCGCAAATGGACGTCATGACGCCCCCCGGCATGGAAGAAATGGCCGAGCAATTGCGCGGCATGTTCGCCGGCATGGCCCGCGACAAGAAAAAGCCGAAGAAGATGAAGGTGCGCGAAGCCTTCAAGTTGATCGTCGACGAAGAAGCCGCCAAGCGCGTCAACGAAGAAGACCTGCGCACCGTGGCCATCAATAACGTTGAGCAGAACGGCATCGTCTTCCTGGACGAGATCGACAAGATCGCCGCGCGCCAGGAATCGGGCGGCGCCGACGTGTCGCGCCAAGGCGTGCAGCGCGACCTGCTGCCGCTGGTTGAAGGCACCACCGTCAACACGCGCTACGGCATGGTCCGCACCGACCACATCCTGTTCATTGCGTCCGGCGCGTTCCACCTGGCACGCCCGTCGGATCTGATCCCCGAGCTGCAAGGCCGTTTCCCGATCCGTGTCGAACTGGAATCGCTGACCGCCGAAGACTTCGTGCGCATCCTGTCCGACACGGACGCGTCGCTGACCAAGCAGTACACCGCCTTGATGGCGACGGAAGACGTGCAGCTGGAATTCACGGATGAAGGCGTACGCCGTTTGGCCGAACTGGCTTACGAGGTCAACGAAACCACCGAGAACATCGGCGCCCGCCGTCTGTACACGGTGATGGAAAAGCTGCTGGACGAGTTGTCGTTCGACGCGACGTCAAGCCAGGACAAGCACGTGAAGATCGACGCCGCCTACGTCAACTCGCAACTGGCCGAAGCCGCCAGCAGCCAGGATCTGGCTCGCTACGTGCTGTAAATCGGGGGCTTTGGGGTTGGCGACACGTTCGCGCCCCTGGCCTTGCCAGCAAAAAAGCCGCTTGCCGCCTGATGGCGGAAGCGGCTTTTTCTTTGGGCTCCGTGGATTGCGAGCTGCGGGCCGCGAGGTCCGGAGTTCGGGGTCCTGAGTACGGAGTTCGCGGTCCAGGCTTGGGCTTCGAACCGAGGTCGTGGATACCCGAGCTGGCTCAGTGCCCACTAGGCAAACTTCAGTTCGTGATCGCCGTCACGACGTATTTGCCATCCTTGCGGGTCGCCGTGAAGCGCACCTTGTCGCCCGCCTTGATCTTGGCCAGCAGCGCCGGGTCCGCGTCATACACCAGCGTCATTGCCGGCAAGTCCAACGCCTTGATTTCGTCGTGCTTGATCGTCACCTTGCCCGCGGCCGGGTCCACCCGCCGCACTTCGCCGCTGGCGTCGGCCTGCTGAGCGAACGCCAGCGGCGTCGCCAGCGATACAACAGCCATCGCGGTCGCGACAGCCATGGGCATTGCATATTTGCGGTCAAAAGCCATACAGGCATCCTCCATTGACAGCGAAAGCTGCTCCGGCGGCACAGCGCCCGACCAACTTTCCACAGTGCTAGGATACCGCCGTTAAGAAACAGTTCCTGCGGCAGAACGCAACAATCCTGACGGTTGATTGCCGGCCCCCGCGCCACCGGGCGCGCGCTTATCGCCGCACGCAACGCCTACTTTCTCTTTAGCCCATTCAGGAACCTTCATGGCCAACCGCTTATCCGTCATCGCCACCCGCACCGGCGACGACGGCACCACCGGACTGGGGGACGGATCCCGCACCCCCAAAGACGCGCCGCGCATCGCCGCATTGGGCGACGTAGATGAATTGAACAGCGTCATCGGTGTATTGTTGGGCGAAGCCATCCCGGCAGAAATCGCCGCCGACCTGCTCGCCATCCAGCACGACCTTTTCGACATGGGCGCCGAGCTCTGCATCCCGGGACACACGGCGGTGAAGGACGAACAGGTCGCGCGACTGGACGAGCGGCTGACGCACTACAACGGCACCCTGACCCCGCTGCGGGAATTCATCTTGCCGGGCGGCGCGCGAGCGGCAGCACAGGCGCATGTTGCGCGGACGGTGTGCCGTAGGGCGGAACGGGCGGTAGTGGCGTTGGCGGGAGTGGAAGCGGTCAACCCGCCGGTTCGCCAATATTTGAATCGGTTGTCGGATCTGTTGTTTGTGTTGGCACGCTGTATCAATAAGGCGGAAGGAAAAGGGGACGTGTTCTGGACGAGTCCTCAAGCGCGTAAGGCGACGTAACTGGTGAGAAGAATTGCAAGGCCAGTTAAGGCCTTTGTATGGGCGCTACCGTTGTAACCTCGCTGTTTCACACCCCAGATTTGTTTCATTTATTAGGTCTCGCTAAAGCACTTGCGGCATAATTGCGGGTTAATCAGCGGGTTCGCGTCGACGCTTAACGCTTAAGGGCTATATAAGAATGAGTATTATTGTTACCGGCGGAGCGGGATTTATCGGCTCCAATTTCGTTCTCGACTGGTTCCAGGAAAGCACCGAACCCGTCGTGACGTTGGACAAGCTCACCTACGCGGGCAACCCCGAAAACCTGGCGTCGCTGAAAGGCAATGCAGCACATAAGCTCGTGCAGGGCGACATTGGCGACTTCGATCTCGTCAGCCGCCTGCTGGCCGAGCACAAGCCGCGTGCCGTCCTGAACTTCGCGGCCGAGTCGCACGTAGACCGCTCTATCCATGGCCCGGGCGAATTTATCCAGACCAACATTGTCGGCACGTTTCACCTGCTGGAAGCCGTGCGAGCGTACTGGAACGCCCTACCCGACGACGAACGCGCTGCATTCCGCTTTTTGCACGTGTCCACCGATGAAGTCTACGGGTCCCTGGAAAAGGACGATCCCGCCTTCAGCGAGACCAATCGCTACGAGCCCAACAGCCCGTACTCGGCCAGCAAGGCAGCCAGCGACCACTTGGTGCGTGCTTATCACCACACCTATGGTCTGCCGGTTCTCACGACCAATTGCTCGAACAACTACGGGCCATATCACTTCCCAGAGAAGCTGATTCCGCTGGTGATACACAACGCGCTGGCTGGCAAGCCGCTGCCGATCTACGGCGACGGGCAGCAGATTCGAGACTGGCTGTATGTCTCCGATCATTGCAGCGCCATCCGTCGAGTTCTCGCGGAGGGGAAAATAGGTGAGACCTACAACGTCGGCGGCTGGAACGAGAAGGCCAATCTGGAGGTGGTGCAAGCCCTCTGCGCATTGCTGGACGAACTAAGCCCGAGGCCGGACGGCCGGTCGTACACTGATCAAATAGCCTTCGTGCAGGATCGTCCAGGGCACGATCGCCGCTACGCGATTGATGCGAGTCGCTTGCAACGCGAACTGGGATGGACGCCGTCCGAAACGTTCGATAGTGGTATTCGGAAGACGGTTCTCTGGTATTTACGCAACCAGCAATGGATAGACAACGTCACCAGCGGCGCCTATCGCGACTGGGTGAGCCAACAATACAGGGCATAAATACCGCATCGCGCTCAGCATTCACACGGCGCAAAGCCCCTATTTGACGCCGTGATCGCGCGCGCCCTCCGGCCTGCAAATCAACAGAGCTTCCCTCGCAACGGCCCGGGTAACCCTAATGCTAGATACTTATTTAGACGAGTTGTCGTGAGCGAAAGAATTGCCATCCTTCTCTGCACTTACCAAGGTGAGAAATACTTGGCTAGCCAATTGGATTCATTCGCGGCCCAAACCCACACCGACTGGGTGCTGGCCGTGTCCGACGACGGATCCGTCGATAGGACTCGCGCAATGCTCGCGGACTACAGGCTGAAATGGGGTGCATCGAAACTTAACCTGTATGAGGGACCTCGACGCGGCTTTGTGGGAAATTTCTTGTCATTGACCTGCAACGCCCAGGTCCAGGCTGATTATTACTCGTTTTCGGATCAGGACGATATTTGGCATGCCGAAAAACTCGAGCATGCGATGGAATGGCTGAGAACCGTGCCTTCTGATACGCCAGCGTTATATTGCACCCGCACACTACTGGTCAATGAAGAGAACCGGCCAATTGGCCTTTCGCCATTATTCCAACGGCGACCGGCCTTTGAAAACGCGCTTGCCCAGAATATCGCTGGGGGCAACACCATGGTCTTTAATAACGCGGCGCGTCAACTCCTATTGCGAGCCGGCCCCCTCGTCGATGTGGCTGCACATGACTGGTGGGTTTACCTTGCAGTGACGGCCTGCGGGGGCCAAGTGAAATATGATTCTCGCCCCTCCCTCCGCTATCGCCAACATAATAGCAATCTGATAGGTGCCAATCGTGGACTTCTAGCGAGACTGACGCGAATCCGGATGCTTTTCAAAGGCCACTTGAAAGAATGGAACGCGCGCAACATAGAAGCACTGGGGCAGTTGCGGAGCCTGATGACGCCTCCGAACGTCACTCTGCTGAGTGACTTCATTCGTGCGCGTGACAGCGCCTTATTCGGGCGAATTCGAAAATTCAGATCTACCGGTATCTACCGTCAAACTGCTTTAGGCAATTTCGGCATGTTGCTGGCCGTCATATTTAACAAGCTGTGAGGTTCTCGTGAAAATTCTTCTCCTCGGCAAAGATGGCCAGGTGGGTCGGGAATTGCAACGTACCCTGCTCCCCTTGGGCGAGGTAATTGCACTCGGCCGCCACGGTGCCGACCTGAGCGATTTGGAAGCACTCCACGCCACTCTCGAAGCACATCGGCCGGACGTCATTGTCAACGCCGCAGCGTACACCGCTGTGGACAAGGCCGAAAGCGACCGAGACATGGCTGCGCAGATTAACTTCCGTGCCGTCTCGGCCTTAGCCAAATACGCTAAGGCACGCGACGCCCTGCTGACCCACTATTCGACTGACTATGTCTTCGATGGCGCCAGCAGAAGCCCCCACACCGAAGTCGATCTCGTGGGGCCGCAGAGCGTATATGGCGCCACGAAGCTGGCTGGCGAGACGGCGATTACCGACAGTGGATGTAGGGCGATCGTGTTCCGCACCAGCTGGGTGTTCTCGTCCCACGGCAGCAACTTCTTGAAAACGATTCTGCGCTTGGCGCAAACGAAAAGCAGCTTGAATGTCGTCGCGGATCAATTTGGCGCCCCCACCTCTGCGGAGTTAATCGCCGACGTCACTGCGCTTGCCGTCAACGGCTATCACCGGAATCAGTTTGCGGACGGCATCTACCACCTTGCCGCCTCGGGCGAAGCGAGCTGGTGCGAATTCGCGCGCTACATCGTCTCCCAGGCATCAGCCCGCGGTGCTGCGCTGCAGCTAACTGCTGATGGAATAAATGCGATACCAGCGGCGGACTATCCTACTCCAGCAAAGCGACCGCAGAATTCCCGGCTAAACACCAGTAAGCTCTCGCAGGCGTTGCAACTGCAATTACCACATTGGACCGCGCATACCGACCGCGCCATTGACCAACTCATAAAAATCGGAATCCCAACATGACGCGCAAGGGCATAATATTGGCAGGGGGATCCGGCACGCGCCTGCATCCGGCGACGCTGGCCATTAGCAAACAATTGCTACCTGTGTTCGACAAGCCGATGATCTATTATCCGCTCACGACCCTCATGTTGGCTGGCATCCGGGATATTCTAATTATTTCCACGCCACAGGACACGCCGCGCTTCGGACAATTACTTGGCGATGGTTCGCAATGGGGTGTAAATCTCAAATATGCTGTGCAACCGTCTCCCGACGGTCTCGCCCAAGCATTCATCATCGGAGAGTCATTTATTGGTAATTCCGACTCTGCCTTGGTGCTTGGCGACAACATCTTTTACGGCCACGATTTCCAACGCCTCCTGCAAAGCGCTGACACGCGCACCGAAGGCGCCAGCGTATTCGCCTACCATGTGCACGATCCAGAACGATATGGCGTAGCAGAGTTCGACACGAACGGTCGCGTCCTGTCTCTGGAAGAAAAGCCGATTCAACCCAAATCAAATTACGCAGTGACCGGGTTGTATTTTTACGACAACGAAGTCGTTGACATCGCCAAACGCATCACACCCTCGACGCGTGGCGAACTTGAAATCACGGATGTCAACCGCGCCTACCTGGAGAAGGACCGCCTTTCGGTGGAAATCATGGGCCGCGGCTACGCGTGGTTGGATACCGGAACTCATGAGTCTCTCCTCGAAGCGGGACAGTTTATTGCAACACTGGAAAATCGTCAGGGTCTGAAAGTGGCATGCCCGGAAGAAATTGCTTTTCGCCAAAAGTGGATTTCCGCCCAAGACCTGGAAAAACTGGCCGCACCGCTTTCTAAAAATGGTTATGGTCAATATCTTAAGCGCTTGCTCGTGGAAAAGGTTTACTAATGAATGTGATCCAGCAAGCCATTCCTGAAGTTTTTATTTTTGAACCCCGAATATTCGGCGACGAACGTGGCTTTTTCTTTGAGAGCTTCAATAAGAAGGTATTTGAAGAAGCCACCGGAATACAACGCGACTTCGTGCAAGACAATCACTCGCGTTCATCGAAGGGCGTATTGCGCGGTCTGCACTACCAGATCCAGCAAGCTCAGGGAAAGCTCGTCCGCGTGACCGAGGGAGCGGTCTTCGACGTCGCCGTCGATATCCGCACATCCTCCCCCACGTACGGGCGATGGGTTGGCACGGTTCTGTCCGCGGAGAACAAGCGTCAAATGTGGGTGCCGGAGGGTTTTGCCCACGGATTTCTGGTGATTTCCGATTACGCTGAATTTTTGTATAAAACCACTGACTACTACGCGCCACAACACGAACGTTGCATTAGTTGGAATGACTCCTCGATTGGCATCGAGTGGCCGCTCCAAGGTGCCACGCCGGTAATGTCCGAAAAAGACTTGAATGGCAGGAGCTTGGACGAGTCGGAGGTTTTCCCATGATTCTCGTAACGGGGGGTTTGGGCTACATCGGCTCCCACGCCTGTGTTTCGCTCTCGAATGCCGGGCAAGAGGTCGCGATTTTGGACAATCTCAGCAATTCGAAAGCCAGCGTGCTACAGCGCCTGCGGGGGATCTGTCCAAACTCCGTCAGATTCGAGAAGGGCGACATCCGCGACAAAGCAACCCTCTCGCGACTATTCGGCACCTATCAAATAAGTGCCGTCATGCACTTCGCTGGCCTGAAAGCCGTGGGGGAATCGACCAAGTCGCCGATTTCCTATTACGATAATAATATCGGAGGCACGTTGTGCCTGCTGGAAGCGATGACAACTGCAGGGGTTAAGACATTGGTCTTCTCGTCCTCTGCAACGGTATACGGCGACAGTTGCAATGTGCCAATTCCAGAGGAGAGTCTGCGCTCTGCGACCAATCCATATGGCCGCAGCAAGCTCTTTATCGAAGACATCCTAGCTGACCTGCACAGCTCGGACGATCAGTGGCGCATCGCCCGTCTGCGTTACTTCAACCCAGTTGGCGCACATGAAAGCGCTCGTATTGGTGAAGATCCTGTTGGTATACCCGCCAATCTGATGCCCTACATTGCGCAAGTAGCTGTCGGTCACCGCGAACGGCTGAACGTATTTGGCGGCGACTATCCGACCCGAGATGGCACTGGCGTGCGTGACTACGTACATGTCATGGATCTGGCAGAAGGCCACGTCGCGGCACTTCGTGCGCTGCAACGTCAGGGCGGTATGCTTACCGTCAACCTGGGCACGGGGAGCGGCACCTCCGTACTGGAGATCATCGACGCGTTCTCGAGGGTTTCACACCGCGATATCCCGTATCAGATCGTTGAACGCAGACCGGGCGACGTCGCCCAGTGCTACGCCGCCGTCGCTCATGCAGAGCGCGTCCTTGAATGGAAAGCCAAACGGAATTTGGCCGACATGTGTGCGGATCACTGGCGTTGGCAGGTCGAAAATCCAAATGGATACCCCCAGTCGTAGGAGCGAGCACTATGCAGCAATACTCAAGCAGCGGGCGCGAAATGGTCGCAAGCCTGTGGCGCAATCGCTCTCTTATCCTTGCGTTGACAAAACGGGAAGTTATCGGCCGGTACCGCGGGTCAGTGATGGGGCTGGCGTGGTCCTTTTTCAATCCCATCCTGATGCTGACGATCTACACGTTCATCTTCTCGGTGGTCTTCAATGCTCGCTGGGGCGGAAGCACGGAAAGCAGCAAAACGGAATTCGCGCTAATTCTGTTCGTTGGGCTTATCGTGCATGGATTGTTTGCGGAATGCGTACTGCGCGCCCCCAGCCTCATCCTGAACAATGTCAATTATGTGAAGAAGGTCATTTTTCCGTTGGAAATACTGCCCTGGGTCGCTTTCGGCGCGGCGCTCTTTCACACTTGCATTAGCCTGATTGTGTTGCTGGTGGCGCGTGTCGTGCTGCAACATGAATTGCCTTGGACGGCCCTACTGTTCCCTCTTCTTCTCATTCCATTAATTTTAGGGACCCTAGGCATCAGCTGGTTTCTGTCCGCGCTGGGCGTCTACGTGCGTGATATCGGCCAGATCACGAGCATGCTGACTACGGTCCTCTTGTTTATGTCGCCGGTCTTCTATCCGATCAGCGCCTTGCCTGAAAGATACCAAGCACTGGTCAACTTGAACCCCCTCGCTTACCTGATTGAAGAAAGCCGCAACTTGCTGATTTTCGGAGTCCTGCCGGACTTTAGGCACTGGGCCATTCTGATGGTTGTTAGCGCCGCGGTCGCTTGGATGGGCTTCTTATGGTTTCAGAAAACGCGCAAAGGATTTGCCGATGTCCTCTGATATCGCCGTCAAGATTGAAGGGCTCAGCAAGAGCTACCATATTTTCGACAAGCCAAGAGACCGTTTGCTGCAGATGATTTTCGGCAGCCGCAAGCAGTACTACAAGGAATTTTGGGCGCTGCAGGCTTTATCGATGGAGATTCGTAAAGGGGAGACGATCGGGCTTATCGGCCGTAACGGCAGCGGAAAGTCCACGTTGCTGCAGTTAATTTGCGGCACACTCAATGCGACAACCGGCACGATCGCGACTCATGGCCGTGTGGCGGCGCTGTTGGAACTGGGATCTGGTTTCAATCCGGAATTTACGGGGCGCGAGAACGTCTACTTAAATGCGGCGATGCTAGGCCTGACCGAGGAAGAGATTACCCAGCGTTTCGACGACATCGCCGCATTTGCCGACATCGGCGACTTCATCGAACAGCCTGTCAAGACGTATTCTAGTGGGATGTATGTCCGACTCGCCTTTGCTGTCGTAGCGCACGTGAGCGCTGACATCCTCGTCATCGATGAAGCATTAGCAGTCGGAGATGCAGTCTTCACTCAAAAGTGTATGCGTTTTCTACGCCGCTTCCAGGAAAACGGTACCATCCTATTCGTCAGCCATGACATCGGAGCCGTAACTTCCCTGTGCCAGCGCGCGTATTGGCTGGACAAGGGCGTCCTGCGTATGTCGGGCACGCCTAAAGACATCAGCGCAGCCTATATGGCCGACATATATGAAGCGCAACAGGGGCCGAGCTCAACGCCGCCTGCAAAGCCAGTACCGCTATCGGGTAGCCCTAAACAGATTGCGGAAGCGTCCCCGCCGGTGTTTCGCGACATGCGGCTGGATTTCCTGAGCAACACGCCGTTCAGGAACGATATCCAGTTATTCACTTTTGAAGAAGACGCCAAAGCATTCGGTAAGGGCGGGGCAAGTATCGAAAACGTGCAATTGCGCGATACAGAAGGCCGACCCTTGCAATGGGTCGTGGGCGGCGAACGCGTCAGCTTGCATGTATCATGCCGTGCCCACCAGGACGTCTTCTCCCCTATCGTGGGTTTCTTCATCAAAGATCGACTAGGGCAAGTACTGTTCGGCGACAACACATATCTGACTCACATAGACGCTCCCCTGAGCGTCTCCGCGGGCGAGTCCTTTTCGGCTTCCTTCTCGTTTCCGATGCCCATTCTGCCTATCGGCGACTACAGCATTAACGTAGCGTTAGCGGAAGGCAACCAACAAGATCACATCCAGCATCAGTGGATTCATGAAGCCCTTATTTTTCGATCCACTTCGAGCTCGATCACGACCGGTCTGGTGGGCATTCCCATGGAAACCATTGCACTGACGCTGGGCGATTGACTATTACGAGAATCACATGGAATTTACTGGCGAACGTTTCATCCCCACGCTCCCTGGCGACATACGCCTCGAGCACTTGCACCGTTATGAATGGTGCACGGCTCATACGCAGGGCAAACGCGTGCTAGACATCGCGTCAGGGGAAGGCTACGGCTCATATGCATTGTCGCGGAATGCAGAAAGCGTGTACGGCGTAGATATCTCTGCAGAAGCGGTCCGCCATGCCAGAGCCAAGTACGGCGACAGGGCCAATCTGACGTTCATTGAAGGCAATGCGGCGCGCATTCCCTTGCCCGATCAAAGTGTAGACGTCGTAGTCTCCTTTGAAACGATCGAGCATCACGATCAGCATGAAGAAATGATGTCGGAAATCCGGCGCGTCTTGACCCCGGATGGCCTATTGATCATTTCCTCGCCCAACAAAAAAATTTATTCCGATCTAGCTGGCGGGGACCACAATCACTTCCACGTCAAAGAGCTTTATTTTTCGGAGCTTGATGCCCTGTTGGGTCGCTATTTCTCGAATGTAAAGTACTACGGCCAACGCGTTACCGCGACCTCACTGTTGATGCCCCTCGAGAGGGATCTACAGGACAGTATCCAGACGCTCACGGAGACTGACGAAGGCGTCAACCGCGCCACGCCAGCATCGATCGAACCCATGTATTACCTGGCGGTTGCCAGCAATATTAGACTGCCAGATACTGGCCGAACGACTGCCTTTTTCTCAGAATGCGACAACGCATTCTACGAAAAACAGCGAGAGGTGCTAGACCTAAGCGCCGAAATTCGCAAGATGAGCGAATACATCGCCGAGGTCTCACAGGCGCTGAAAGTTCGGGATGGTGACCTCGATTTTATCAAACAGGAGTTGGCTACGGCACAGAAAGACCTGAAATGCGCACAAACGGAGATCGCCATCCTGGAGGACACTCGATGCGCGCGATTTACACGCACGCTTCGGTCGTTCTTCGGAAAAGCCTGACATTCTGACCCAATAATTAGCATGAAAATCGCCTTCGTCAGCCAGCCCGAATATTTCCGTTTCTGCTATGAGCAAGATCTGAGCGTGGATCATGAGGTGCGCGAGTTTCCTTTTCATTTCGGCATGAATGATGAAGAGTTCGCGGATCTAATTGACTTTGATGCAGACGTCAATTTCTTCTTCAGAGGAGAGTTCTTCCCTTCGACGCTGCTGCCACGCCTGCGGGGCATGAAAGTCGCACTTTCGAGCGAGCCTTTTCCCCGAAACTTGGGGTCAAAGCTGGAATACACGCGTGACTCGATCAAGCGATATTTAGATTTCCGTTCGCGTATTCGCAGCCAACGGTTCGACTACGTGTTTCATTATGATGAATCCTCGCTGGGATTTATGGCCAGAGATGGTCTAGAACTTTCCGGGGCTTTCGCTTTTCCCGTGGCTACCGACACTTATGTCGACCGGCAACTCGAGCCAAAGTGGGATATGTTCTTCATTGGCCGGAGCACTCCGCATCGTGAGCGTTACTTTGGGCCTCTCAAGCATCATTTTCAATTTTTGCATATCTGCCATGGCATTTTCGGTCCGCCGCTGACTGAATATATGGCGCAAGCCAAGATAAATCTCAATGTACATGCAGAACCCGAGATTTCATGGGAACCGCGGATGCAAATGTTGCTGGCGGCGGGCGCATTTGTAATCTCGGAGCCAATAACGCCGAACAGTCACTTGCGCCCTGGCATAGATTATGTAGAAGTAACTTCGCCCTCCGACATGTATGAGAAGGTCGCCTATTATCTCACGCATGACGACGAACGCCGCCGCGTCGCGTCTTCCGGCAGGGCGCGTATTCAGGAAATCTTGAACGCTAAACGCAACTTCGAGCTGCTGATCGGGGATCTGCACCAAGGCAAGTATCCTCGATTCAACACGCGCAAGCCGTCCCGACGCGTGACTGCCCTTGCCAAGTACTTCGACGCAGAGGCCCGTGCACGCGCCTTCTTCCGCAAGCTGCTCAAATAACCTTGGACCACGGCGTTTGCCTCCCCAACTACTGAATATGCCAACCTCGCCAGAAAAGAAAATGAAGATCGGCTATATCGTTCCCAGTTGCTCAGTGTCTGGTGGCATGGCGGTCATTTGTCAACACGCGAACCGCCTTCGCAAACGTGGCCACGAAGTCGTATATCTTTCCATCGTGGAGATCCGCCCGATGGACTGGTTCCCAGGCCAACAAGTGCCAATCCACGACGCCGCCACTTGGGGAGGTGATCTGGACATCGTCGTAGCGACAGGCTGGAGCACGGCATTCTGGCTACCCCGAATTGCCGCTCGGGTGAAGTGCTATTTTGTGCAGTCCGACGAAACGCGGTTCCACCCAGACGACTCCCGTTGGCAGCATCTGACCACGCTCACATATTATTTCGGCGTGCACTACCTGACGGAGGCACGGTGGATACGTGAATGGCTGAAAAACAGCTTCGGACACCAGGCGGTGTTAGTGCCGAATGGGCTGGACCCTGAGATTTTCGGCCCGGCCGAACCGCTTGAGGCAAAAGGCAGCAAGCCCCGTATTCTGCTGGAGGGAGCCATCGGCCTTCCGTATAAGGGCATGCGCGAGGCGTTCGAGGCGGTGCAAGACATTGATGCCGAAGTGTGGTGCGTCAGCTCGTATGGATCGCCGGAACCCCATTGGCATTGCGATCGCTTCTTTGAGCATGTACCAATGCAAGACATGCGCAGAATCTATTCCAGTTGCGACATCTTACTTAAACTGAGCCGCGTCGAGGGCTTTTTCGGCCCTCCGATGGAAATGATGGCATGTGGCGGCGCGACAGTCGTCGGGCGAGTGACGGGCTACGATGAGTACATTGTAGATGGCCAAAATGCGCTGGTGGTGGACGCACTGGACATTAATGCGGCGCGCAACGCAGTGCAGAGGCTGATCGATGACACTACTCTCCGCGGTAATTTAATTGCCGCCGGTGCAAAAACTGCGCGCGAATGGGACTGGGAGAGCTCGATAAACACGCTAGAAAAATTCTTCGCGGAACTCGCTGCCGATCCGCAAAGTTGGTATGACAATTCGCCTCGCCCCAAATACGACCGTAGTATCGCGTTTGCCTACGACATGATGTCCAGAAGCGTTTTGCCTGAAGACATTGTGCCCGTTACCGCGTCCACCCCCCAGGAAGCCTTCCCGCCTCATGTGCAGCGCCTTGCCGTGTATATGGCAAACTCCCTCGCATTTCGGCGATTCGCCGACCTTGCACGTGTCGGTTACCACGTCTACAAAAAATCGCGCGGCAAAGCCGGCGCGATAAAGCGTAGATTGAGGCGCCTTTTCTAGTGAAACGACGCTCGGCATGGAGCCAGAATCGCGGAACCGTGATGGGTGCGCGCGACCGACTGCCGACCTCGACCCGGATGTGTCATCGCACCGAAATGTAAACCCCCAATATGATGACAAGGGCGCCGGCCAACGATGTCCACTTGAACGCTTCACCCAAGAAAAAATGCGCCATTATTGGGACAATTACGAACCCTAAAGCGATGAAAGGATAGGCTGTACGCAGCGGAATCTCCTTCAACACCCAAAGCCACGCGATAGTGGCAAACCCGTAAACTGCAAGGGCAACTATTAGAGCGGGATTTAGCAAGAAGCCCTGGAAAATCCCCTTACCTTGCACGTCGATTTTCGACGCAGCCACTTTGAATAATACTTGCCCGACAGAGAGGGACAGCACTGTAAAAAGGGTGCCTAATAATTGTTTTAATGTAATCACTGTACGCCTTTTCTCTTTAGCAATGACGCCTTGTGCAAGGTCTTATGCGGTACATGCGATATATCATATCCCACAAATGCCAGCATCAATTGAATCCCGATCAGAACAGGCAATGCCGCTAACATCACAGTCCCTGCGGGCGCAACTTCACCGCTAACGCTGGCTCCAATCCAATGCGAAACTCCGAAGATAACACCAAATACGAACAACATGAGCCCAATCGGCAGCTCTATGGACGCGATCGAAAAATCTCGAAGGTAGTAATTGTAGAAAATTCTCTTTATCGAGTTCCGCAAGTGCTTAACGGAAAATTCGCCCACAATCTTTGATATCTTCAGATTACTGACTTCGTCGGCATAACGGGCGTCCATCGGCACATCGACCACCACTGCACCGATCAAATTGAGACGGAACAGAATGTCAGTCTCAAAAAAGTAGCGCTCGCTTATTTTCGAAAAGGGAAGATGTTCGGCTACGCGAGCGTGAATAGCGGTGTATCCGTTCGTAGGATCGAACAAGTCCCAATATCCCGACGAGAATTTCGTCATGAAAGACAGCACGGCGTTGCCGAAAAGCCGTTTGCCCGGCATCGCACGTAACGTCTCCAGATCAAAAAATCGGTTGCCCTTTGTGTAATCTGCTTCCCCGGCCACAATGGGCGCAATGAAGTCTGGAATCAGACGGGGGTCCATTTGCCCATCCCCGTCGACTTTCACAATAATCTCACTGCCTGCTTCAATCGCGGCACGATAACCTGTCATGACGGCCCCCCCGACCCCGAGGTTTACATCGTTGCGCAACACCGTTACGCGGGGATCTTGACATTGCTCTGCCACGAAGGCACCCGAACCGTCCGGACAACAATCATCGACCACGAAAATTCGATCCACTTCGGGCCCTATTTCCGAAATGACTCGCATAATATGACGCGTCACCTTATAGGCTGGAATTACCACAGCAACAGAAATTTGTTCTATTTGAGACATAGCACCTTCAACCGATAAAGTAGCGGTCGAGCAAAAGCTGAGGCATTTTTGCAAACGTCAAAACGGCGATGACAGCCAAGAATGCCAGGGAAAATTTCGCACTTTTAGTACTAAATCCCCGATCTCCACTTAAGGCATATGCCAACGCGACCATAGGAATCGTGAAGTACCTACCTTGCACTCCGTTGATCATATCCGTCGGGAACTTATTCCATTGAACAAGCAACGCAAAGTAGATTGTAAAGCACGCACCCATAAACATAATGATGAGAGCGACTCGCGGAAGCCAATCCTGCTTTATGTTCTTTAGCGATAGAGAAAGTGCAGCGACTAAAGCAAATAGCACTCCTACCACATTGTAGAATCCAGTTCTAAATGTGGTATCCAACCATCCAAGGATCCCAATAAATTGCGCCCCGTATGATTTTATATTGTATGAGTTGGTAATCGTATTATTCATAATCTTCAACATTACCAGAGGATGTTGAAGATAATATTGCGCGATCTGTAAATGGCTGTAGCCTGCATGTTGCAGGCCCCCATCTTGGTTACTCGCAACTGCGGTGTAGAGCCACATTAGTACAAGAGTCGTTACTCCCAGCGCTTGCAACAAATACAGCCAACGCCTGTGTATCAATGCAAGCGTAAACGGCATGAGAACAAAAGACGCGATCTGAATCCGACTTGTCGCCAAAACAAAAATTATGACGATTAATCCATACGACCATTTTGGCGAGTCGCGACTGTCGTCACCGGCCAATCGCATGAATATGCTTACAGCCAAAATAGTGAGGGAGAGAGAAAACCCGTCCATCCCCGCCCCCATGAGTTGAAACACCGTCATGGGGATGATCAGTAAACCGATCGCCAAAGGACTGACTGGAAAAATTCTGATGGCCGCCAAAAATACAGCCAAGCTGGCTAAAAAGGCCGCATATCTGGCCAGATAGTAAGACTGCTGAATCGAAAGATCCAGTGCTTCACCCAGAGCTAGCCCGAACGCCTGCGGCAGATAGACGGCAGGAAAATAATAACTGGTGGTCGGTATTTCGAAAAAGTGTTTATCGCCGGACCATGTCATCGAGGACAGAGCGGACACTCTCTCTGCGGTGACCTTTACGTCCCGTCGGCCAGGAAACGGGCCCTGCGCGTCCAACGCATATTTGATCAGGCTGCGGTCTATCATTCCCCCTGACATTTTGCCATCTTGGCTTTTCAGGAAAACTACGCCATCCGTCAGCAAATACGCCCGGAGAATGTGTACGGGCTCGTCAGGCGATTGCATTGGCGGGACGAGGCGGTTAAATATCATGAAGATCGCGACTATGGCCGCGATCGTTATCCAGCCGGTGCGGGATGAGCGCAGTCGAGAAGACGCGCTTTTAGGCCCTCTCCGGCTCGAATTCTGAGCAGTACCGACCGTATGAATTTTTCATCTCCGAATTGCGCGTGAAAAAATAATTGGCGCGTGATTCAGTTTTTGAATCAACGCGCCTTGAGCGATGCGCATAGAATTTTACATATATTGTAATCAATTCACCCCAGCCGCATGCGCCTGTTCATCCGCATGATACGAAGACCGCACCATCGCCCCCACCGCCGCATGGGAAAACCCCATCGCGTACGCTTCACGTTCAAACATCTTGAACGTATCCGGGTGCACATACCGCAGCACCGGCAGATGATGCTCCGACGGCTGCAAATATTGGCCGATCGTCAGCATATCCACGTTGTGCTCACGCATATCGCGCATCACCTGCAAGATCTCTTCATCCGTTTCGCCCAATCCCAGCATCAGTCCTGACTTGGTGGGCACTTCCGGATGCAGCTTCTTGAATTCGGCCAACAGCTTCAACGAGTGCATGTAGTCCGAACCCGGACGCGCCTGCTTGTACAAACGCGGCACGGTTTCCAGGTTGTGGTTCATCACATCCGGGGGGCCGGCATTCAGGATGGTCAACGCGCGGTCCAGGCGGCCGCGGAAGTCGGGGACCAGCACTTCGATGCGGGTGGTGGGCGACAGTTCGCGGATGTGGGTGATGCAGTCCACGAAGTGGCCGGCGCCGCCGTCGCGCAGGTCGTCGCGGTCCACCGAGGTGATGACGACGTACGACAGCTTCAACGCGGCGATGGTGCGCGCCAGGTTTTCGGGTTCTTTGGTGTCCAGCGGGTCGGGGCGGCCATGGCCCACATCACAGAACGGGCAGCGGCGGGTGCACTTGTCGCCCATGATCATGAACGTGGCGGTGCCCTTGCCGAAGCATTCGCCGATGTTCGGGCAAGACGCTTCTTCGCAGACCGTGTGCAGGTTGTGCTCGCGCAGAATGCGCTTGATGTCGTAGAAGCGCGAGCCGGGCGCGGCGGCTTTCACGCGAATCCACTCGGGCTTTTTCAGGCGCTCGGCCGGCACGATCTTGATGGGGATGCGCGCCGTCTTGGCTTGCGACTTCTGCTTTTGCGTCGGATCGTAGACGGCTTCCGTGGTGGCGGGAGCGGCGGCGGATTCGTTCGGGGGAACAGCGGACTCGGCAAGCGTAGACATTGGGCACCTTCGCAACCGGCGCGCAGGACGGCCCGGTTTAAGACAAAAATGGCATTTTACCCCCGCCGCCGCCTCACGCCTCCAGCGCCGCCTGTTGCACCAACCCGCCCGCCGCTTTGCCCTGGACCGGCCGGCTGCTTGTCCGCATCGCGCCTTGCAGGCTGAGTTATCGTCTTGCCTGGCAATTTCGCTGAATTCCCCCTAAGCCCTTCTCCATGTCCCTTATTTCCCCGCCCCGCCTCGTTGCCCTGATCGCCCCCCGCCTGGATACCGGCCCTGTCGGTCGTGCTGTTCAAGCTTGCGCGGAGCGGCTGGCGGGCGAGGGCTATTTCCTGGCGGCGGGGCCGTGGCACGACCCCGCCATGTTGCCGCAGTTGGCCGCCTTGCAGCCGGCCGCGGCGCTGGTCATGGGCCCGCTGGACGAGCCCAATCTTCGCGCCGGCCTGGCCGCGATGGAAATTCCGGTGGTGGAAACATGGAGTGCCTCGGCGCACCCGCTGGATACGGCCGTTGTGATCGACAACGAAGAGGCCGGTCGCATGGCCGCGCGCCATCTGGCGGAAAAGCGGCATGCGCTGGTCGCCTGCATCAGCGCGGACAACGCTTGGGAACGCGCGCGACGCCAGGGGTTTATCAGCACGGCGGCGGCGCTGGGGCTGGATCGGGTCGCGGACATCGTGCAGCCCGAAGTGCTGCAAATGAACGACGGGCGGATGGCGTTTTTGCGGCTGCTGGCCACCAATACGATCTTTGACGCGGTGTTTTGCACGTCGGATCTGCTGGCGGCGGCCGCGGTGTCCGAGGCGCACAACCGCGACCTGCACGTGCCGCAGGATGTGGCGGTGCTGGGTTTCACGGATGACGGCAGTGCGGCGCAATGGGCGCAAGGGCTGACGACGCTGGGCATAAACGCGGCGGACCTGGGCCGCCGGGCAGCGCAGGTGTTGCTTGATCGACTACAGGGCGAACTGGCTGCCGGCCAGCATCAGACCTTGGAAGTGACGTTCGAAGCTCGGCTAAGCACGTAGAAAAGCGCGGCGCTGGGCGCTATACCGCTGCTATCCGGTGCTATACCGCTGCTATACCGCTGCGATACCGCCCTACCTTTTCGGCCTGCAAACAACGCGGCAAGCCGATAGTCTGTCGACACCTTCACGCCAGCAGAAACCCCAGACCCTTCAGACCTCGTACAACGCCGGAAAGCCCGCGTCTTCCAGCATGGCGTTGGCTTCCTTCAAGAACCCCGGCGTGGCGGTTTCAGGCACGCGGACCAGCCATTGAACGGCTTCCTGCTTCTTGCCGCGCAGCAGCAGCAAGCGCCCCAGATGGAACATGCCTCGGAAATCACCGCCCTCGGCGCAGCGCTGATAGCAATCGAAAGCGCGGTCAATGTCCTGCTCGACCACCTCGCCCGTTTCATAGAACCGCCCGACCACGCCAATCGATTTCACATGGCCGCCCTGCGCGGCTTGTTGGTACAAGGCCAGTGCCGCCGCCTTGTTTTGCGTGACGCCGCCCCGGCCGGCGCGCAGCATGTGCGCATAGTTGTACATGCCCCAGTCCAGGCCACGGTCGGCGGCCAGCCGGAACCAGTACGCCGCGACGGTGTCGTCCGCCGCCACGCCCCAACCGTTTTCGTAGCAGCGGCCCACCATGTTGATAGCCATCGGATGGTCGGCATTGGCGGCGCGCTTGAACCAGGCCAGCGCGGCGTCGGGCTGGCGCGCCACGCCCACGCCGTCCAGCAGCATCTGGCCGTAGATGGTCTGGGCTTCGACCATCCCCATGTCAGCCGCGGCGCCGATCCATGCGGCATAGGATTCCGGCGGCCCTTCGCGCAGCTGGGCCAGTTGTTCCGGCGTGGTGGCGGCGACATCGGCGGCGGTGTAGGTCTTCAAATCGTGCTCCTTCTACGGCGCCAGGCGTCCGCCAGATTTTGCGCCAGCGCGTTGCCCACGTCGGTGGGCGAGCGATGCGCGCCGCAGGCCGCCATATCGACGGTGCGCAAACCTTCGTAGCCGCAGGGGTTGATGCCCAGGAAAGGTGCCAGATCCATGTCCACGTTCAGCGACACACCATGATAGGCGCGGCCGTTGCGGATCTTGATGCCCAGCGCGGCAATCTTGGCAAGCTCGCCACTGTCGGGGCCCAGGTCGGGATCAGGCACATACACACCCGGTGCGCCGGGTTTGCGACAGGCGCCATTCACGCCATGCTGGGCAAGCGTGTCGATCACCGCGCCCTCAAGCAAGGTGACGTATTCCTTCACGTACATGTCCACGCGGCGCAGGTCGAACAGGGCATAGGCCATGATTTGCCCGGGCCCGTGATAAGTCACTTGACCACCACGATCGCAATGCACGATGGGGATGTTGCCGGGGTTCAGCACATGTTGCGGCAGACCGGCCTGGCCCAGCGTGTAGACCGGCGCGTGCTCGCAAAGCCAGATTTCGTCGGGCGTATCGGCGCCGCGCAGCGCGGTGTACGCCTGCATGTCCTGCCAGACCGGCAGGTAGTCCGCCGGCCGCGCGAGCCATTTGATCACGGCGATTGCGATTGCACGATTACAGAACGATCGACACCATCGGATGGCCGTGCAGCGCCTTGTACAGGTTGTCCAACTGTTCGCGCGAGGTGGCGCGCACGATGAACGTCAGGCCCATGTAGTTGCCGCCCTTGCTGGGACGCATCTCGACCGTGGCGGCGTCAAAGCCCGGGTCGAACTGCAACACGACGTCAGTCAGCGTCTGGGCAAATTCGGGATGCTGCTTGCCCATGACCTTGATGGGAAAGTCGCTGGGATATTCGATAAGCGATTCTTCGGGCGGAATATGCATGAGAGTTACCTAGAGAGGTGGTTGCCCCTGAATGTTCTTATATGGGGGCAAGCTGCGCACAGGCAAGGCCGGCCGAAAGGGCGACGGGCGGCTGCGGCAGCCGCCCGGGACAACGGTTTACAGCGCGGCGATGCGGGCATCATAACCCGCTCGCAACTGCTCAAAAACAGGGCCGGGCTTGCCCGAACCCACCGGCTTGCCGTCCAGCGAAACGATCGCCAGCACTTCCTTGGTGGCGGAAGACAGCATCAGTTCATCGGCGGATTCCACCTCTTGCTGGGTGATGCGGCGCGACTCGAACGGGATGCCGGCGGCTTCGGCCAGTTCGCCCATCAGGCCGTAACGGATGCCTTCCAGGATCAGGTTGTTCTTGGGCGGCGCCAGCAATTTGCCGCCCGAGACCACCCAGATGTTGGTGGAGGACCCTTCGGTCAGGTAGCCATCGCGAAACTGCACGACTTCGTCGGCGTTCGCATCCACCGCCTGCTGCTTGGCCAGCACGTTGCCCAGCAGCGACACCGACTTGATCTCGCAGTGCAGCCAGCGTTCGTCCGGAATGCTGATGGCGGTCAGGCCTTGCGCGCGCTGCGCGGCGGGCGGCGGAGACCACGCCGAAATCATGCCGAACACGGTCGGCGTGATGGCCGCAGCGGGAAACTGGTGGTCGCGCTTGGCAACGCCGCGCGTCACCTGCAAGTACACGATGCAGGTGTCCAGATTGGTGCGCGCCAGCAACTGTTCGATCAGATCGACCCAGCCCGCGCGGTCCATCGGCGGCGTGATGCGCAAGGCGGCCAGGCTGCGGTCCAGGCGGTTCAGGTGCTCCGCCATGCGGAACGCCTTGCCCTGGTACACGGGAACGACTTCGTAGATGCCGTCGCCAAAAATAAAACCGCGGTCCAGGACAGAGACTTTCGCCTCGTCGACACGCAGGAACTCGCCGTTGAGATACACCTGGCTTTCGCCCGGCACGCCCGGAATCATGGGGTACTCCTGAAGGATCAAACGTCGCGGACAAGCCCGATGGGCTTGCCTGTAAATGGAAAACGGGCGTTTCGCACGAAACGCCCGCTGCTAGCTTACACCCGTGGCCGCACCCGTGGCACGGCGCGGTGCGGTGCGCTTATTGGAACCAGCGCTTGACGGTGTCGACCATGCGGCCAAAGAAGCCGGCGCGTTCGACGGCGTCCTGCACGACCAGCGGCTCAGTGCGCAGCACCTTGCCGTCCAGCGTGAATTGCAGCGTGCCCACCTGTTGGCCCTTGGCCAGCGGCGCGATCAGCGGATCGGTGCGCTGGGCAACCGGCTTCAGGTCGCCGGCCTTGCCGCGCGGCACGGCAATCGACACGGGCTTGGGCGGACCCAGCTTCACGTTTTCAGCGGTGCCTTCCCAGACGCGCGCATCGATGCCGGGCTGGCTCTTGTCGAACAGCTTGACGGTGTCGAAGTTCTGGAAGCTCCAGTTCAAAAGCTTCAAGCTTTCTTCGGCACGCGTGGCTTCGCTGTCCGTGCCCACCACCACCACCAGGATGCGGCGGTCGCCGCGCACGGCGGTCGACACCAGGCAATAGCCGGCCGAATCGGTGTGGCCGGTTTTCATGCCGTCCACCGACGGGTCGGCCCACAGCAGGCGGTTGCGGTTGGGCTGCGTGATCTTGTTGTACGTGTAGCTCTTTTGCTTGTAGTAGTGGAAGAAGTCCGGGTGATCGGTGATCAGGTGCGCGGACAGCGTGGCCAGGTCGCGCGTGGACGTCATGTGCTGCGGGTCGGGCAGGCCGGTGGCGTTCATGAAGTGGGTGTTCTTCATGCCCAGGCGTTCGGCTTCCTGATTCATCAGCGCGGCAAACGCCGATTCGCTGCCGCCCACGGCTTCGGCCAACGCCACCGAGGCGTCGTTACCGGACTGCACGATCATGCCTTGGTTCAGTTCGTCGACCGTGACGGGCTTGCGCGGTTCGATGAACATGCGCGAACCGCCCGTGCGCCAGGCGTGCTCGGACACGGGCACGGTCTGTTCCAGCGTCAGGCGCTTTTCTTCCAGCGCGTTGAACACGACGTAGGCCGTCATGATCTTCGTGAGCGAAGCCGGTTCGACCTTCATGTCGGGATTGGACGCGGCCAGGGTCTGGCCGCTGTTCACGTCGATAACGATCCAGGCCTTGGCCGCGATGGTGGGCGCCGGCACCGCCGACACATCGCCCACCGGCACCACGCCCGAGGCTGACGGCGCCGGCGCGGTGGCGCCCGCGGCGGCAGGGGCAGCGGCGGGCGCTTGTTGCGTCCAGGCCGGCATCGAGGCCGCAAGCAGCGCCGACAATACCGCGCCCGTCAGCAGACGGCGGGTAAAGACAGCGGGGGATTGAGCGGAGTAAGGCAAATTCTTCATCGGCAACGTGGGTCCAGGAAAGACGCCCGCCGGCGCGGGGCTAGTGGCTGACAATTATAGGCAGGCGATTGGACCCGGCCGGTTCGCGCGGGGTTCCCGGTGCATTTAAAACATGCAACCTGATGCAACCTGCGGCCTTCGTGCTGCCGCTTCAGTCCAACGCGACCTTCAGCCGCGCCTGGATCAACTGGCGCAGCACCAGCAGCTTGCCGTGAAAGAAGTGCGATGCGCCCGGCACCACCACCACCGGAATCGAACGCGGACGCGCCCAGTCCATGGCTTCGGACAGCGGCACCACCTCGTCTTCTTCGCCGTGGACCATCAGCGTATCGTCAGGAACCTGGACTTCATGCGACTGAAACCGGTTCACCGCCGGCCCCATCAACATCAGCGCGGACGGCAGCTTGGCATCGCCCGCATCCGCCAGCGCCGCGTAGGTTTGCGCCGCGACCGCGGTGCCAAACGAAAAGCCGGCCAGCACCCAGGGTGCGTCGGCCAGTTCGGGATGCAGCTCGCGCATTTGCGTCACCACGGCAAGCATGTCCTGGGTTTCGCCGACCGACTTGTCGAACACGCCTTCGGACTGCCCGACGCCGCGAAAGTTGGGGCGCACCGCCACCAGGCCATGCTGCACGCAGGCGCGCGACACGGTGGTGACCACTTTGTTTTCGCGCGCGCCGCCTTGCAGGGGATGCGGATGCAGGACCAGGGCCCAGCCTCGCGGAGTGCCGGCAGGCCAATCGACGGCGCAATCAATGCGGCCGGCGGCGCCGGCGAAGGCGTGGGTATCAGTGCGTGCGGACATGGTTTAACTCAACGTGCAAAAAAGGAAATGGGGAAACGAGGAAACGACGAAACGGATTCAATTGCCGGGCCTTGACCCGGCAGAGGGATTGAATGCGGGCTCGAAGTTCGGTCCGGGCCGGGGACCGAATCCGCGCCGGGGCGCGGTTTCTGACGTAGCACCGGATGCCACCGCGGAGGCGGGTTCGGACGTGGCGGCGGAGGCGCTTCGCACCGTCGCCGCCAACCATTGCGCCAGCTGATCCGAGGCCTCGTCCGTGGCTTGCCGCAGCGCCGCGACGCCGCCAGCGGCGTCTTGCGTCGGCGTCGGCACGCGCACCTGGATGCGCTTTTGATCGACCACGTTGCGGCCATTGAGCAGCACTGCCTGCAACAGGATGCGCCCTTCGCTGGACTGCCCGTCATCGGCATACACCTGTTCGAACTGCATCAGCGTCAGTTGCACCTGCGGCATCTGAAGGTTGACGCGGTCGGCCAGCACGGCGCCCTGACGAGACAAGCGGTCGGTGATGCGCTGGCGCACGAGTTCGGACGGCGACGAGGCCCAGCGGAACGTGGCATACGCCCGGGGCGCGGCGCTGTCGCCCACGCGCCAGATCATGCTGGTGTCCGACAAGGCGGGCGGCGCTTGCACGCTCATGGCGATCGGTGCGCGGGCCGGCAGCGCCGGCACGGGCTTGGCGTCCAGCCCCAGGTCGAACACCGAAGGCGGCGCCGGCACGCGGCCGATGCCGCAGCCCGCCAAGGTCAGAGTCAGGGTCACGGTCAATAACAGTACGGCGCTGCGCATTTTCATTTGGGCTGTCTCCCGAATCCGGCAAAGCCGGCTTCGCCAGGCCCGGGCGCAACGGGCGCCGGGCCGAACAAGAACGATTGCGGCGTGCTGTCGACACGGCGCAGGGTGACGGTCGCGCCACGCGCGGCGGCGCTGACGTTGGTGGCCATATTGGTAACGGCGGGCAGGGTTTCGCCGTCCAGGCGCGCGGCGGCCAGCGCAATGTCGTTAAGGCTGCGCGTGGCGACCGACAAGGGGCCGTCGGGCGCATTCAAGCGCGCCAGCGCCTGCCGCGCCTGCTGCGCCAGGTCGGCAATCTCGCGCGCGGCGCGGTCCGCCTGGCGCGACGTCGTGCCCAGCGAGTCGATCAGCGGTCCCAGCTTGGCCATGGTGGGCGCAAGGTCGCGGCTGGCTTGCCGCAACGACTGCGTGATGTCGGTGGCGTTCTGCAAGGTGGCGGTCAGCGCTTGCACGTTCTGTTCGCTAAGCACGCGGCGCAGTTGCTCGGTGGCCTCTTCCACGTTGGATATCAGCTTGCCGCCGCGCTGCTCGATGCGATCAAGAAAACCGGGGCGCAGCGGAATGGCGGCGGGATGCTCGGCGGACGAAGCCAGGCGCTTGAGCGACGAGCCGTCGTCGCGCAGTTCCACGTTGGACATCCCCGTCACGCCTTGCACGCCCAGTTCCGCCCACGTTGATTCGGTGATGGGCGTATTGGGCGCCACGCCGATGCGGATGCGCACCTGCCCCGGCTTGTTCGGGTTCAGCGCCAACGACTGCACCTTGCCCACCGGCACGCCTTGATAACGCACGGCCGATTGCGGATTCAAGCCGCTGACGGCAGTGGCCGACACGATCTCGTACGTTTGCAGCTTGGTGCGATCCCGCCCGATCCACACGGCGATCAGCGCGGCGGCAACCAACAGGACCAGCGTGAAGATGCCGGCCATGAGCGCATGACTACGGTTTTCCATGATGCAACCCCTTCGGCGCCAGGTCCCCAAGCGCGCGCAAGCCGCGTTCGCCCAGAAAGAATGTATGAATGAACGGGTGATCGACCTTCAGGACTTCCTGCACCGTGTCGCACACGATCACCCGTTTGTCGGCCAGCACGGCGACACGCGTAGCCAGCGCCAGCAGCGTGTCCAGATCGTGCGTCACCATGACGACGGTAAACCCCAGCTGGCGGTGCAGGCTGCGCACCAGATCCACGAATTCGTCCGAACGCAGCGGGTCCAGCCCGGCGGTAGGTTCGTCCAGGAACAGCAATTCGGGGTCCAGCGACAACGCACGTGCCAGCGCCACGCGCTTGACCATGCCGCCGGACAGGTCCGACGGCCGCTTGTCGGCGTCCTTGGCGGATAGCCCGACCATGGCCAGCCGACACATGACGACATCGCACACCAGGTCTTCGGGCACCGTTCGCAGTTCGCGCAATGGCAGCGCCACGTTGTCGAACACGGACAGCGCCGAGAACAACGCCCCCGCCTGAAACAGCATGCCCCAGCGGTAAGACAGGCGCCGGCGCTCGCCGGGCGACAGGTCGAACAGCGAATGCCCCAGCACTTTGACGGAGCCGGCGGCAGGTTGGTCCAGGCCGATGATTTGCCGCAGCAGCACCGTCTTGCCGGTGCCCGATCCGCCCACCAGCACCAGGATTTCGCCGGGGAAGACGGTCAGGTCCAGGTTGTCGTGCACCACATGATCGCCAAACGCCGTGCGCAGCCCGCGCACCGTGATAACAGGCTCGACGGTGACGCTGTCGTCGGTGAACAGGCGGTTTTGCGTGGCGCTGTTCATCAGATGCCCACCGAACTGAAGATGATGGCGTAGAAGGCGTCCAGCAGGATCACGCCCGTGATCGATGTCACCACGGATGTGGTTGTGCCCCGGCCCAGGCTTTCGGTATTGGGCTGGATGCGCAAGCCAAAGTGGCAGGCGATCAGCGCGATCAAGATGCCGAAGGTCACGCCCTTGAGGATGCCGATCCAGTAATTGGTCAGCGAGATGGCGTCCGGCAGCGAGGTCAGGAACCACTGCGGCGAGATACCCAGCTGCATCTGCGCGGCCAACATGCCGCCCAGCAAGGCCATGGCGTCCGTCCACAAGACCAGCAGCGGCATGGTCACGGCCAGCGCCAACACACGCGGCAGGATCAGGCGCTGCCCGTGCGAGATACCCATGACGCGCATGGCGTCCAGCTCCTGCGTGACGCGCATCACGCCAATCTGCGCGGTGATTGCAGAACCAGACCGGCCCGCCACCAGAATGGCCGCCAGCACCGGCCCAAGCTCGCGCACGATGGACACGCCTAGCAGCCGCACGATGAAGCGGTCGGCGCCGATCATCTGTAGCTGCTGCGCCGACAGATACGACAGCACCACGCCGATCAGAAACCCCACCAGCGCCGTGATGCCCAGCGCCTGCGCGCCCGTGCGATACACCTGCGCCGAGATCTCGCGCCAGGGCCCCAGGCGCGGCCGGCGCAGCATGGCGCCCAGGTCCAGCATCAATTGGCCCAGCATGATCAGCAGCGCCCGGCCGTTTTCGGCGGCTTGCAAGATGGCGCCGCCTAGGCCGCGGATCCAGGCAAAGGTTTCGGGCTTGGGCGGGGCCGTCTGGGCCTCGCCCTTGTTCATGGCCAGCGCGTTGAAAACATCCTGCTGGCCGGCCGACCAGCGCACCCGTTCGGGCAGTTTTTCGCCCCAGGCCTGCCAGATCAGCAAGGCGCCGATGGTGTCCAGGCGGCTGATGCCGTGCAGATCCCAGCGCACGCCTTCCTGGGCCGCGCGGGCCATGGCGGTGCGCCGGCGTTCGACTTCGCCGGCCTGTGCCAGGGCCAGGACGCTCCAGTCGCCCGCCACATGGCAAACTTTTCCGTCCAGACGGAAAGGCGCGGCGGCGGACGCGGATGAAGCGGAATGCGGCATGTAGGCGGGGCACCGGATGCAAAATGTATCGCCAATGATAAACGCTTGCGCCCCGAAAGACCGCGCGTGCCGGCCGCGTGCCCTACAATCGCCGCCATGTCCGAACACGTCCGCCCTATCGACCTGCCCGCGCCGGAAGCCCTGGCCCGCGAGCTAGGCCAGCGCCTGCCTGTATTCCAAGACATTACCTGGACCGGCAACACCGGGTCGACCAATGCCGACCTGCTGGCGCGAGCCCGCTCGGGGCTTGGCGCGGCCAAACCCTGGCTGTTGGGCACCCATCTGCAAAATGCCGGCCGCGGCCGCGCCGGCCGCCCTTGGCAAAACCGCGCGGGCTCCACGCTGATGTTTTCGTGCGCATACGACGTGCACCTGCCCGCCGCGCAATTGCCCGCGCTATCGCCCTTGGCCGGCGTCGTCGCCTGCGAGGCGCTGCGCGCCGTTGCCGGGCCGCGTGCGAACGGCCTGTGCATGAAGTGGCCGAACGATGTGCAGTGGCACGACGCCAAACTGGCCGGGGTTCTGGTGGAAACCACCCGCAATCCCGGTGGCCGCGAGGCCGGCTACACCGTTGTCATCGGCATGGGTGTCAATTTGCGCGACGCGGCCGAGCTGTCCCGCGCGCTGGATCGCGATGTGGCCGATTGGACTCAGGTGCAGGCCGAATCCGGCCTCTTGCCCGACGCCGCCGACCTGATCTGCGCCAGCGCCACCGCCTGGCACGACGCGGTTCAAACCTTGGAACGCGAGGGTTTTGCCGCGTTTCAGCATCGTTTTGACCGGGTCGACGCGCTGGCGGGCCGGCCGGTGAACGTGCTGGAAAAAGGCGATATCCTACTTAGCGGCACCGCCTGTGGCGTGGACGAACATGGCCGCCTGCTGGTGCAAACGCCCCAGGGCGCCACACCGATCTCGATCGGTGAAATCTCGATTCGACGCCAAGCATGATTATTCTTATTGATTCCGGCAACAGCCGTTTGAAGGTGGGTTGGCTGGACGCCAGCAACCGCGATATGCCGCGCGAGCCGGCGGCGGTCGCCTTCGACGGCCTGGACCTGGATGCGCTGGATGGCTGGCTGGCCGCGCTGCCGCGCCGCCCGCTGCGCGCGCTGGGCGTGAACGTGGCCGGCGAAGCCCGCGGCACGGCCATTGCCGCCATCCTGCAAAAACACGGTTGCGCGGTGACGTGGTCGCCTTCGCAGGGCACGACGCTGGGACTGGTCAACAGCTACCGCGTGCCGACGCAATTGGGCGCCGACCGCTGGGCGTCGCTGCTGGGCGTGCTGTCGCGCCTGCCCGGCGCCCATCCCCCCTTCGTGCTGGCCAGCTTCGGCACGGCCACCACCATTGATACCGTCGGCCCTGACAACGTCTTCGCCGGCGGCCTGATCCTGCCGGGCCCTGCCATGATGCGCAACGCGCTGGCCCATGGCACCGCCAACCTGCCCATCGCCAACGGCCAGGTCGTGGCCTACCCCGTCGACACGCACGAAGCCATTGCCTCCGGCATTGCGGCCGCGCAGGCGGGCGCGGTGGTGCGCCAATGGCTGGCGGGCCGCCAGCGCTACGGCGAGACCCCGCAGATCTACGCGGCGGGCGGCGGCTGGCCCGAAGTGCATCAGGAAATAGAACGCCTGCTGGCCGATGCCGGCGGCGCATTCGGCGCCGCGCCGGTGCCGGTGTACCTGGACCACCCTGTCCTGGATGGCCTGGCCGCGGTCGCCCGCGCCACCCTGGACCTCAACGCCTGAACAAGGCCCGCCATGCGAGTGCTCTTCATCCTGATCCTCTTGGCGAACCTGTGGGTGCTGGCGCTGGGCCAAGGCTGGATCGGCGTGCGGCCGGAAGACGAAGGCCGCGATACAAGGCGGTTTGGTCAGGAATTGAATGCGGATGCGGTGAAGCTGGTGGGGCGGACGGCGCAGTGATCGGGCGGGACCTCTGCTGATTCAGGGCTGCGCGGCGATCCCAGTTCAGTCCAGCCAAGACGCCAGCGCGTCCATCGTCCGACGGGTGGCGCCGGCGTGCAGCTCGAACCAGCGACGCGCAGCCCGGCTAGCCTCTTGGCGCAGCGCTTCATCGTGCACCATCGCTATCGCGGCATCCACCGCCCCGGCAGGATCGGGCTGGCGCACCACCGCCCCCGCCGCAATCGCATCTTCGGCCGCCTGCTGGAAGTTGAAGGTGTGCGGCCCCACGATCACCGGCACGCCCGCTGCGCAGGCTTCGATCAGGTTCTGCCCGCCCAGCGGCGCAAAACTGCCCGCCACGATCGCGACATCCGACGCAGCGTAATAGAAGGCCATTTCGCCCAGGCTGTCGCCCAGCACCACGGCGGTTTCCGGGGTCGGCTCGACGCCCGCGCTTCGCCGGATGAACGGTAGCTTTGCATCGCTCAACAGCCTGGCCGCCTCGTCAAAGCGTTGCGGGTGTCGCGGGATCACCATGAATAGCGGAGCGTCCCGCTGCCCGCTGTAGCGCTTGATCGCGTCGATAAAAGGGGCGTCCTCGCCTTCGCGGGTGCTGGCAATCGACACAACCGGCCGACCCAGACGCTTGCGCCATTCTCGGCCTGCCTGAACCTGCGACGCCGGCAGCACCAGGTCAAATTTCAGATTACCGGTCACAGCGGGCACGGGCGCGCCCGCCTGCACCAGCCGCGCCGCGTCTTCCACCGTTTGCGCCAGCACCATATCGAGGCCGGCCAAGGCTTCGTGCATCACCCCGCCCATGCGTTTTGCCTGGCGTAGCGACGACGCGGAATATCGCGCGCTGACCAGCGCCATCGGCACCTGCGCGCGTCGGGCAGCGGCCAGTAGATTTGGCCAGATTTCACGTTCGATCAGCAGTCCGCAGCGCGGCTGGTAGCCGCGCATGAAGCGGCGGGTGGCGCCGGGAAAGTCGTACGGCAGCCAAGCTTGGCGCAGTTGGCCCCGGCCAATGGCGTCGGCGAACAAACGCTGGCCTTCAGCGCGGCCCGTGGCCGTCATGTGAGTCAGCAGCACGGGCAAGCCGCGGTCTAGCAACGCTTGCAGCAACGGCTGTGCCGCGCGTGTCTCGCCCAGGCTGACGGCGTGTACCCAGACAGGGCGGGTCCAGGGGGAATCGGCGGTGGTGGAGACGGGGGCCGCAGCCTGCGACGCGGCAGCCCAAGCGAAAAGCGGTTGCCCATCCGCTGGATGGCCAAACCGCTCACGCGAAAACACCTCCCACTGACCGCCCGCCCGTTTGGCGCGGCGCGCCATCCACAGCCATAGCAGCGGCGCCAACGCCCGCAGTGCCAGCGTGTAGACGCCGCGATTCATGTCAGTGCGCGGCCAGCGCCTGCTCAACCGAGGCCATCACCGCTTCGCGCGATGGAGACGCGCCGCGGTCGCCCAGGCTGGCCGTGTAGTTCGACCCGACCAGCGGCGTGCGAACGGGCGTGGAAGCGCGGTAGATGCCGATGGTGGGGCGGCCCAGCGCCGCCGACAGATGCGTAAGCCCGCTGTCCAGGCCCACCATGAGGCGCGACCCGGCCAGCAAGCGCGCCACGTCGGTCAGGTCCATGCGCGGCATGACTTCGGCGCCTTCCATGCCGGCCACGAGCAGGCTCGCGCGCTCGGCCTCGGCGTCATTGCCCGCCAGCAGTTTCAGGGTGCAGCCGGCTTCGCGCAGGCGGCGGAATACCGCGCGCCAGTCCTCTTCGGGCCAGAGTTTGTCGTCGCGGCTGGCCGACGGCATGATCACCGCGTAACCCCGGTCGTTGTCCAAATGATGCAGACGCGGCAGTTCGGCGGCGTTCAAGCCGTCGCTGCCGACTTCAACCACGGGTTCCACGGGCTGACTGGCCTGCCGCACGAAATTCTGCAATCCAAAGTCCGGCAGCCCGGCATGCTGGTAGCCAAAGGTCAGCGCGGCCAACTTGCGCTGGCGGATCACGGCAGGCTGCCAGAATTCCACGCGGTGGCGCACGTTGTAGAACAGCGACGCCAAGGGCTCACGCGCCGACCGCCAATCCAGCCCATGCCGCACGCCGCGCGCCTGACGCACCAGCCAAGCAGATTTCAGCAGCGCCTGCATATCCAGCACGATGTCGTATTGCGTGGAGCGCAGCCGTTCTTTAAGCGCCCGGCGCTCGAAGCGCACCTGCGACGACCACCACGACTTGCGCCAGCGCCGATGGGCGACCTTGATGACTTCATTGACGGCCGGATGCCACGACGGGATCTCGGCAAACGCTTCCTCGACGATCCAATCGATCTGTGCGTCAGGCACATGCCGGGCAATATCGGTGATTGCCGGAAGCATGTGGACGAGGTCGCCCAAGGAGGAGGTGCGAACGATGAGGATTCGTGTGGGCATAATGATTCGAGCTTGGCGCCGCCCTCGACCCGATGTTGGCAGGCGCCGTTCAACGCAGCCCGCACTGTACAACAACATTGCTGGTTACAGCGACGCCCGTTCCAGCCAACCCATTGCCCCAAATTCCGAGCAATGGTGGTTAAGGAAAGCGGCGCCGGTCAATGGCGCTTTTTCTTCTTTACGATCATCCACTTGGGCATGCGAAACAGCACCAGGCGGCGATAAAGCACCACATAGGTGGTGGAGAAAACTGCCGTGAAGAACATTAACAGATAGGGCTGCTGCCAGAACAATACGGCGGGTATGACCGCCAACGACGAAAGCAACCACAGGTACGGCGACGTCATGGAATTGCGCTGCGTCTGATGCCGCATTTCGCGCGAGCCGATGGCCCAGCGCACAAGGCGCTTGTAGACCAGCATATGCAGGTGCACCCCGTCCGGAGCGCCGGGCGAGCGGCCACGCAGCCACTTTTTGCGATAGATGGAAAACAGGGTTTCGAATACCGGATAAATACACAGCAGCAACGGAAACCATGCCGACACTTCCGGGTGACGCGCCAACATCAGCACTGACAACTCACCGATCATGAACCCCAGGAAGTAAGCACCGCCGTCCCCAAGGAATATGTGCCCGTGCGGGTAATTCCAAACCAGAAATCCAATAATGCCGCCCAGCGTGCTCAATGCCACGATCAACAAAAACCGATCGCCGAGATAAAACGAGACGTAGGCAAACCCGGCCAAGATCATTGCGGACACCACGGCCGCCAGACCGTTATACCCGTCGATAATGTTTATGGCATTGGCGGCACCCCCGATGGCAATGGAGGTAAAAATCAACGAAATAAGGCCGAACTGCAACAGCCAGTCGATTCCGATAATGTCGACACGCGTCACGGCCGCGCCAAGCAGATAATAGGCAAGAGCACCCGACATTATGGCAAGTCCAAGCCGCACCAAAACCCGCACTTGTTTGGTCAGGTCCTCGGCGAAGCCCCCTAGAAATGCCGGCATCGAGGCTGCCAACAACAGCACCATGTTCGGAAGGACGTCCGGCTCGCGCACTGCCACCAAGGCGCACGTGACGCCGCTGGCGATCAGTAAGGACAATCCGCCGATGCGGGGCACAGGCTTCGAATGGTACTTCTGCACGCCCTCCAGATCGTGGTCAGCCGTCAGGCCGTCGTGCCAGGAACGGTAGCGAACGATCAGCAAGGTCGAGAACAGCGAAACCAGAAACGCTACAAGAACGTACAGCATAAAAAACCGCGCCGGAGGGAGAATCGCGGAATTGTAGCGTCAGACGCAGACAAGGCATGAAAACAATATGGACAGCTTTGCAAAAGAATGGAAACGGGGCTTGCAAAATAAAAAGGGCCTGCGTGGCAACCGATCCACCGGCTAAACTCGCCCATCTGCAGAATTGCGCGCACCGCGCCCGCCTCCGACTGACGAGACGCGTCTGGACTTGGACATCAGTATCAAGACGTATTTACAAAAAAATATGCCGCCTTTAAACCCCGTTGAACTTGCGAAGCTACCGCGCCTTCCCGAATGGCAAGCGTTTTGTCAGGCCGTCCAGCACGGCTCAATCTGCACTGATGAACTACGCCTGTTGCACGCCGCCGGACTAACCATCGACCTTAGCGCGCAGGTCTCATCCCCAGACGCCCGCGCTGCGGCAACCGCCCTGCTCCAAGCCCGTGGTTTCGACCAGGCACGCGCGGCTCTGCTGACCGGCGACCACGTCAATAAGACAGAAGACCGCGCCGCTTGGCACACCATGCTGCGCGCGCCGGAACCCATTGAAGCCGTCGCCTGCGAACACCAACGTGTTCGGGAATTCGTGGAACAGGCGGACGCTCAGGGCAAATGGAAAGCGGTGATCCATATTGGTATCGGCGGCAGCGACTGGGGCGTGCGCTTGGCCACGGACGCGTGCAGCGGTAGCGGCGCTCGCAGATCCCTGAAATTCGTGGCCAATATTGACGGGCATGCCCTTGAAGACGCCATCCTGGGCCTGAATGCCCAAGACACTCTTTTGGTCGTCACATCCAAATCCTTCACGACGGCAGAAACGCTGGCCAACCTGCGGCGCGCCGTGGACTGGCTGGCACAGGCGGGCGTGGAACGGCCGTATGAGCAGGTTGTGGCGATCACCGCCCGCCCCGACGCCGCCCGCGCGCTGGGGATTCCGTCTTCGCAGGTCTTCGAATTCTGGGACTGGGTTGGCGGCCGATATTCCTTGTGGTCCGCCGTGGGCTTGCCGGTGGCCATGGCGGTCGGGATTGACGTCATCGAAGGCATCCGTGCCGGCGCCGCCGCCATGGACGAGCACTTCGCCCAGGCGCCCATTGCCGAAAACGCCCCTGCGCAGCTTGCGCTGGCCGGCGTCGCCAACCGCAGCGTACTCGGGTATGGGTCGCTCAGCATCGCCGCGTATGACGCGCGCCTGCAATTCCTGGCGCCCTATCTGCAACAGCTGGATATGGAATCGCTGGGCAAATCCGTGGATATGGCCGGCGACCCCGTGGGCGTGCCCACCGGCCCGTCGGTGTGGGGCATGCCCGGCACCGACGGGCAGCACACCTTCTTCCAGTGGCTGCACCAAGGCACGGACGGCGCGGCGGTGGATTTCATCATGTGCCGCGAAGCCGACCACCAATGGACCGAAGAACACGCGATGCTGCTGGCCAATTGCCTGGCCCAACGCCAGACGCTCCTGCGGGGTACGTCGCTGGATGCGGATCGCGACGCCATGCTGGCCCAAGGCATGCCCGCGGACAAGGCCGAATGGCTCGCACGCCATCGCCGACACGAAGGCGGCAGGCCTTCTACGCTGATCGTGTTGCCGCGCCTGACGCCGTACGCGCTGGGCGCGTTGCTGGCACTGTACGAGCACAAGATCTTCGTACAAGCGTTGATCTGGGGGATCAACCCCTTCGATCAATGGGGTGTCGAGGCGGGCAAGAAAATGGCCAGCGGCATCCTGCGCGAATTGCATGGGCAAGGCCAAAACGCCGATCACGATCTTTCGACCCAGCATTGGATTTCGGTTCTGACGCAGGGGCGCTAATACCTCCGTACCGGCATCGGCGCAGGGCCCCAAGTAGCCAAACCTGCTGTTTGGGAAGAGAATGTGCACATAAAGCTTCTATAAGGAGACTGCCATGCGCATTGCCGATGCCCAATGGATTCCTTCGACGCAGCACCAGACATGGGATGCGTTGACGGACCCGAGAGTCTTGCAGAAGTGCATACCGGGTTGCGTGGAAGTTGCGATGCGCAGCCCTACCGAATACGCGGTCACCCTGCGCGCCAATATCGCGGGGATCGACACCGACTACGAGGGCGAGATCCTGCTCTCGGACGTCAACGCCCCCGACAGCTGCACCCTGGTGTTCGAAGGCAAGGGCCGTGCGGCCTGCCTGGCCATCGGCACCGCCCAGGTCAATCTCAGCACCAAGGACCAGGGCACCCGCGTGGCCTATACCGTGGCCGGCATGGCGGGCGGCAAGTTGGCTGAATGTGGCGAAGGGCTGTTGCTGAAAGCCGGCGACAAGATCATCCAGAAGTTCTTTGCCGCGTTCATCGACCACATGGCCGTCCAGCCACGGATTGCGCCGCCGCCCCCTCCCCCAGAACCCGAACCTCGCGGCGTGTCCAATTCCCGCTGGTCATGGCTGCTGGTCGTGGTGATCATTGCGGTTTTCTGGGGCTACCACTCGTTTTACAAGTGAAAACCCTAGTGGGCCGGTGATATCCTAGGCGGCATGACTCCGCCGCCGACACCGACCCAGCCCGCCGCCGATCCCACCCGCTCCAAGAGGGATTTGCTGATGGCCATGGCGGGGGTCTCGGCAACCGTGGTGCTGGCCGCGCTGGATTCCACCATCATCAGCACCACGCTGCCGCGCGTGGCCGAGGCGCTGAACGGCATGGCGCTCTATGCCTGGGTGGGCACCGGCTACCTGCTGGCCACCGCCGCGTCCATCCTGATCTTTGGTCGGTTGGGCGACATGTTCGGGCGCAAGCCGCTGATGCTGGTTTCCGTGCTGATCATCGCGCTGGGCTCCATTGCGTGCGGGCTGGCGCAGTCCATGACCCAATTGATCGTTTTTCGCACCCTGCAAGGGGTGGGCGGCGGCATGATGATTGCCACCGCCTTCGCCGCGCCGGCCGACCTGTTTCCCGACGCCAAGCAGCGGGTGCGATGGATGGCGCTGGTGTCCGCCGCCTTTGCCATGGCCAGCGGTATCGGCCCGGTGCTGGGCGGCGCGGCGACCCAGGCGCTGGGCTGGCGGGCGGCGTTCTTCATATCTCCCGTTGCGGCAGCAGGCGCGTTTTTCCTGTTGGCCCGCTACTTTCCCCGTATTCGCCCCATCCACGACGGCAGCCGCAAAATCGACTGGGTCGGTGCCATTCTGCTGGTGTTGGCCGTGGGCGCGCCGCTGGCCGCGCTGGAACTGGCCTTTGCCCAGGGCGAGCATGCCCACCCCCTGCTGGGCGCCATGTTGGCAGTGATCGGCGTGGCCGCCATCGCCATCCTGATTCCTACCGAACGCCGCGTGAAGTCGCCCATCTTTCCGCTGCGCGTTCTGGCCGGACAAGAATCCAAACTGCTGAACCTGGCCGCGATGATGGTGGGCGCGGTGATGTTCGTGCTGATCTTCTACAGCCCGCTGCTGTTGCAGCAGGTGCTGGGCTACACCCCCAGCGAAGCCGGCTTGCTGCTGACGCCGCTGGTTGCCGCGATTTCGGTGGGCAGCATCATCAACGGGCGCATGTTTCCCAAGCAGACCGAGCCGCAGCGTTTGATGGTGTTTGGCGGGCTGCTACTGGCAGCCGGGACCTTGATGGTGTTGCTGATTTCACCTGGCACGTCGGCGTGGTGGATTCTTGCCGCGTTCTTCGTCAACGGATGCGCGCTGGGCTTTCTGCTGCCCAATCTGACGCTCTTCATGCAGATGCTGAGCGAACGCCGAGACGTGGGCGTGGCGTCCGCGCTGGTGCAAACCACCCGCGCCATCGGCAGCGCGCTGGGCACCGCGCTGGTCGGGATCATGATTTCGCATGGCACGGTACTAAACGGAGTGCGGGCCGGGCTGGTCTTGTGTATTGTCCTGTCCCTGTCCTGTGCGCTGCTGGCGTACCGGGTCAAGATGAAGAACCTGGTCACCAGCCGCAAATAAGGCTCACCGAGACACACCATGCGTCAACGCAATTTGCTGGACCTGCTGCTGCTGGCAGGGGTCTGGGGCGGTTCCTTTCTGTTCATGCGGCTTGCCGTCAACGATTTCGGGCCGGTCGCCCTGATCGAACTTCGGGTCGGCCTGGCCGCACTGTTCCTGCTGCCCGCCGCGATGTGGCGCGGCAAGCTGCCCGTGATTGCGCGGCACTGGAAGGCCCTGCTGGTGGTCGGCACCCTGAACGCCGCCGTCCCGTTCTTGCTGTATGCCTATGCCGCGCAATCGTTGGGCGCGGGGTTCCTGTCCGTGGCCAACGCGGTAACACCCGTGTGGGGCGCCGTGGTGGGATGGCTGTGGCTCAAGGACAGGCTGCCGTGGATGCGGTCGCTGGGTCTGTTGATCGGCTTCGTGGGCATCATCGTGCTGGTGTGGGACAAGCTTAACTTCCAGGCCGGGGGCACCGGCCCCGCCGTGCTTGCCGCCGTTTCCGCACCCGTCTTCTACGGCATCGCCGCGAACTGGACCAAGCGCTTCCTGACGGGCGTGGACGCGCTGGCCAGCGCCACGGGCAGCATGATCGCGGCCTCGCTGGTGCTGCTGCCGTTGGCCGTGTCCGCCTGGCCGGAGACGCCCGCATCGATGACGGCGTGGATATCCACGGTGCTGCTTGCCGTGGTGTGCACCGGCGCGGCCTACATCATCTTTTTCCGGTTGATCGCCAACGTCGGCCCCACCGGCGCGGTCAGCGTCACGTTTCTGGTGCCGATCTTCGGCGTGGTGTGGGGTGCGTGGTTGCTGGACGAAAGCATCACGCCGTCCATCGTGCTGGGCGCCGCCATCATCCTGGTCGGGACCGCGCTGGCGTTGGGACTGGTCAAGCGGCGCGCGTGATCCGCCGCGTCAGTATTTGTCCGACGAGCCCGTCAGCGCCACGCCGATACGCAGCAGCGTGTAGGACGCCGCATCCACCCAACGCCGCAACCAGCCCCGGCGCTGATAGTCCAGCGGCCGGATGAAATTGCCACCCTCGCGAATGGCCGTTTCCAGGCGCTCTTGCAGGTCCCAGGCAAAGGGCTGATCGTCAACGACGACATTGGCCTCGCGCGCCAGCAGCAGGCTGAAGGGGTCCAGGTTCGACGAGCCCACCGTCGCCACGTTGTCGATCACGGCAACCTTGGCGTGCAGGTAGCTGGGCATGTACTCATAGATTTCAATGCCATCGCGCAGCAACTGGTCGTATAGCGAGCGCGTGGCGTGATACTGCATGCGGTATTCGACCTTGCCTTGCAACAGCAGGCGCACGCGCACGCCCCGCGCGGCGGCCTTGGCCAGGGCGCGGCGAAATTGCCGCCCCGGAAAGAAATACGCGTTGGCGATGAGAATGTCGCGCCGAGCCTGCGTGATGCCATACAGGTAAGCGCGTTCAAACGTCTGGCGAAAACGCAGGTTGTCGCGCAGCACCAGCGCGGCGCGCAGCGTGCCGCAGGGCTTGACGTGCGCGTGGTGCGGCTTGGTCAGACGCATGCGGTTCCAGTCGCGCGGATGGCGGCGCAGCCGTGCCCAGTTCAGGCGTACCCACAGCAGGTCTTGCGCATAGGCCGCTTCGGTGACCAGCGGCCCTTGCACTTGCACCGCGAAGTCAAAGCGCGGCCCAGGGATGCCGTCGGTCGGGTCCAGGTCGTCGTAGTCGTCCACGACATTGATGCCGCCGATGAATGCGATGCTGCCGTCCACCACGGTCACCTTGCGGTGCAGGCGGCGCAGGCGGCTGCGTGATGGGATGTAGCGCGCAAACCAGCGTGGTTCGGGCCGGAAGATGCGGCATTGCGCGCCCGCTTCAAGCAGGCGGGCGCGCACGGCTTCCACGTGCATGGCGCTGCCGAAACCGTCCAGCACCACCCTGACCTTCACGCCGCGCCGCGCTGCCGCCATCAGGCTTTCCAGCACCTGGACGCCTGTGCGGTCCAGCATGAAGATGTAGGTTTCCAGATGCACGCTGACCTGCGCGGCATCGATGGCCGCGCAGAGCGCGGGGAAAAAGTCGGCACCGTTCTGCAACAAGCGAATGCTATTGCCGTCCGTCCATTCCAACTTGACCTGCTCGGCCTTCACGGGAGTTCCAGCTCCGCCAGCAAGGGAGAATGATCGGACAGGCGCGCCCATTCCCGTCCGCGCAACACGCGCGCGCTACGCACAGCGAAACCGCGCTGATAAATGCGGTCCAGGCGAAACCACGGGAACACGGCCGGAAAGGTACGGGGCGGCGGCAGCAGCGGCGGCGCGCTGCCGCCCATGCCCAGCTGATTGGTGCGTTCCATCACGGACAAGCCGCCGTTGGGCAAGCCGCGCAACGCGTTGCTCAGGCGCTTGACCGAATCGCGCAAGCGCGGCAATTCACCACCATGGCTGCGCGGCGCGTGCGAGAACACTTCGTACAGCCCCAATTGCTGTACGAACAACGGGGCCAGGCGGTCGTTCCAGTCGTTGAAATCGCCAGCGATCAGGATGGGTTCACCGTCAGGCACCATGCGACGAATGCGCTCGGTCAGCGCCAGCACCTGGCGCGTTCGGCTGCCGGCGAACAGGCCCAGGTGCACAACGAAACAATGCACCGGGCGGTCATCGACTTCGATACGCGCGTGCAACAGCCCGCGTTGCTCCAGCCGGTGATCGGAGATGTCCAGGTTTTCGTGGTCAAGAATGGGAAAGCGCGACAACAGCGCGTTGCCGTGATCCGTGGCATGACGGATGGCGTTGCGGCCATAGGCCACGTCCAGCCTCAAGGCGGCGGCAAGTGATTCGTGTTGCGCGTGGAGCAGGGATCGTTGCTCGTTGCGGCCCTGGACCTCCTGCAGGAAGACAAGATCCGGGCGCAGGCCATACAGGCCCAAGCGAAGTTCATTCAGGGAGTCGAGCCGGCCCAATGCCGAACGGCCCTTGTGAATGTTGTAGCTGACGACACGGATGAGCGACATAAAAGCGATGGCGCCTTTTGAAAGCAGAGGAACCACTGGCCAGACCCAAGAGCAGCTCCGGCAAGCACCGCCAACAAAGCGGCGTTTGCCAGATTACTCCAATTCAGCCACACCCTGCCGCGACAAAACACTCACAAGTAGCCACGCAGCCAAGAACGCAACCCGCCGCAAGCCCATGCCGCCCCACAAGCCGGGCCGCCGAGGATCCGGCTCCGCCGGTCCCGCGAGGCGCCCCCCTGGGGGGAGGCGCCCCCGGCGCCTCGGGGGGCTTACTTAGCCTCGACGTTACGCAAGCGGATGTGCAATTCGCGCAGCTGCTTTTCGTCGACTTCGGAAGGCGCTTGCGTCAGCAGATCCTGGGCGCGTTGCGTCTTCGGGAAGGCGATCACGTCGCGAATCGATTCGGCGCCGGTCATCATCGTGACAATGCGGTCCAGGCCGAATGCGATGCCGCCGTGCGGAGGCGCGCCATATTGCAGCGCGTCCAGCAGGTAGCCGAACTTTTCCTGAGCTTCCTCGGCGCCGATCTTCAGCGCGCGGAACACCTTGCTCTGGACTTCTTCGCGGTGGATACGGACCGAGCCGCCGCCAATTTCCCAACCGTTCAGCACCATGTCGTAAGCCTTGGCGAAGGCCTTGCTGGGATCGGTTTCCAGGAAGTCTTCGTGGCCGTCCTTGGGGCTGGTGAACGGGTGGTGGGCGGCGGTGTAGCGGCCGTCTTCCTCGTCGTATTCGAACATCGGGAAGTCAACCACCCACAGCGGCTGCCAACCGGCCTCGAACAGGCCCGTCTTCTTGCCGAATTCGCTGTGGCCGATCTTCACGCGCAGCGCGCCGATGGCGTCGTTGACGACCTTCTCGCGATCCGCGCCAAAGAAAATGATGTCGCCGTCTTGCGCGCCGGTGCGCTTGACCAGTTCGGCCAGGGCAGCGTCGTGCAGGTTCTTGACGATGGGCGATTGCAGGCCGTCGCGGCCCTTGGCCACTTCGTTGACCTTGATGTAGGCCAGGCCCTTGGCGCCGTAGATGCCCACGAATTGCGTGTAGCCATCGATTTCGCTGCGGGACATTTCGGCGCCACCGGGCACGCGCAGGGCAACCACGCGGCTGCCGGGCGCCGTGGCGGCGGCGGCAAACACCTTGAAGTCCACATCGCGCATGACATCGGTCATGTCGGTGAATTCGAGCTTCACGCGCAGGTCCGGCTTGTCGGAACCATAGCGGCGCATCGCTTCGGTCCACGGCATGATCGGGAACGGCTGCGCCAGATCAACGCCCTGCACCACCTTGAACACGTGGCGGATCAGGTTTTCGAAGATTTCACGGATCTCGAATTCGTTCAGGAACGACGTTTCGCAGTCGATCTGGGTGAATTCGGGCTGGCGGTCAGCGCGCAGGTCTTCGTCGCGGAAGCACTTGGTGATCTGGTAGTAGCGGTCAAAGCCCGACACCATCAGCATCTGCTTGAACAGCTGCGGCGATTGCGGCAGCGCGAAGAAGTGGCCGGCGTTCACGCGCGAGGGCACCAGGTAGTCACGCGCGCCTTCGGGCGTGCTCTTGGCCAGCATCGGAGTTTCGATGTCGATGAAGCCCAGCTGGTCCAGGAACTTGCGCGTTTCGATCGACACGCGGTAACGCAGCATCAGGTTGCGCTGCATTTGCGGACGGCGCAGGTCCAGCACGCGGTGCGTCAGGCGGGTCGTTTCCGACAGGTTGTCGTCGTCCAGCTGGAACGGCGGGGTGACCGACGCGTTCAGGATTTCAACTTCCTTGCACAGCACTTCGATTTCGCCCGAAGCCAGCTCGCTGTTGGCGGTGCCTGCCGGACGCTCGCGCACCAGGCCGGTGACGCGGACGCAGAATTCATTGCGCAGGCGCTCGGCGGTGGCGAAGGCGGCGTTGTCCGGATCGAACACGATCTGGGCCAGGCCCGCGCGGTCGCGCAAGTCGATGAAGATGACCCCGCCGTGGTCGCGGCGGCGGTTCACCCAGCCGTACAGGGTGACGGTCTGGCCGAGATGGTCACGGCAAACCTGGCCGGTGTAGCAGGTACGCATGCGGGATGACTCCGTTGTGTGCTTAGTTTGAGCGTAAGGGTTACGAATCGGCTCGCGGCGCGTCTTGCACGCCGGTTGCCGGAGAGAGCGGGGCCGGTTGACCCTCGGGCGCAAGCGCCTGGGTCGGGGCGACCACGCCCATGGAAACGATGTACTTCAATGCCGCGTCCACACTCATCTGAAGATCGATCGCGTCGGCGCGAGGCATCATCAGAAAGAAGCCGGACGTGGGGTTTGGTGTCGTGGGCACATACACGCTGATGTGGTCGCCCGGCATCAGGCCGGCCACTTCACCGCTGGGCGTGCCGGTAACGAAAGCGATGGTCCAGGAACCAGCGCGGGGGTACTGCACCAGTACCGCCCGACGAAACGCCTGGCCATTGGGGGCCAGCACGGTGTCGCTGACCTGCTTGACCGAGTTGTAGATGGAGCGCACCAGCGGAATACGGCCCAGCAGGCTTTCCCACTGGTCCACCATGGTACGGCCGATGAGGTTTGCCGCGAATATGCCCGTCAGCAACACCACTACGATGACCAGAACGAAGCGGAAGCCCGGGATGTCGATGCCGAACAGCGATTCGGACGACAGGAAGCCGGGCACGAACCCTTCCAGGGTGGCGACCAGCAAGCCCAGTACCCACACCGTGATGACCAGGGGGACCCAGATCAGCAAGCCGGTGATGAAGTACTTCTTGATAAGGCGCATCCGCATCGCAGGGGGCTCTAGGCGGGCGTACCGCCGGCCGGCGCAGCGGGGCTGGCCGCGGGCGCGGCTGCCGGTGCGGGCGTGGTGCTGGCGGCGGGTGCCGCCGGCGTGGCCGCCGCGGCACCTTCCGACGGCGCCGCGGCGCCCGTGGCGGCTGCGCCGCTTGAACCGTTGTTACGGAAGTCGGTCACGTACCAGCCGGACCCTTTCAGCTGGAATCCAGCCGCGGTCACCTGCTTGGAGAACGTGCTTTGGCCGCATTCGGGGCAAACCGAAAGGGGCGCATCGGAAATCTTCTGCAAGACGTCTTTGGCATGGCCGCAGGCGCTGCACTTATAAGCGTAGATGGGCATCAGGGGCTCCGAGGCACACGCCCGGAAATCAAAGCCGTCAAACGCCAGACACGAAGTGGTCAGGAGCGACGGGGGGGCTAGGCCGGAAAAAAATTCGGGAAAGTCTTGAATTTTAGCGGTTTTTCGGAAACCGTCGGTGCCCGGTCACGCCTTGGGGGGCCAAGCGGCATCCCCAAGGGCGCGACCCTTGCGTCGCCGGGCTTTCCCTAGAGCGGCAGCAGGAACATCAGGGCCGCGATCAAGGTGGGCCCCAAGGCGGACAGAAACAGCCGTCCCGACGAAATGCTGCCATCCGGAAAGTGGTTTTTCAGAATGGCGAAACCGGCCGGGTTCGGCGCATTGGCGATCACGGTCAGGCCGCCCCCGGTCACCGCGCCTGCCACCAGCATGTAGCGCCAGGCTTCGTTGGTGCCTTCAACCAGCGACCCCAGATACGTCAGCGCGGCGTTGTCTGTAATGGCGGTCAGCGCCGTTGCCCCCCAGAACAGCACGAACGGCTGCAAGCCGCCCAGCAGATCCTGCAACCACCACTTTTGCAAACCGCCCAGCACCACCAGCCCGGCCAGGAAGAACCCGACCATCAGGCCTTCCTTGATCAACAGGCGGTTCTGATGGCGCTTATAAGCTTCGGAAAAGCCGATGAACATCATCAACAGGCCCATGAAAATGGCCGGGTGATGCGCGGTAAGCACCACGGCTACCAGGAAAACCAGATGCACGGCGATGACCAGCATCGGCACCGGCGGTCGCGAATCCGAGCCTTGCGCGCCGTCGACACCGCCGCCCGTGCCCACCGAGCGGTCCATCAGCGCCTTGCGGCAGATAAACGTCAACAAGCCGGCGTTCAAGCACACGGCCACCGCCGCGCGCCAGCCGAAGTGCTGCGCCATGAAAGCGGAATCCCAGCCGAAGGTGGACGCCACCATCAGCACCGGCGGCGCCGCGTAGGCGGTCAGCACGCCGCCGATCGACACGTTTACGAACAGCACACCCAGAGTCAGGTACTTGAAGCCGGCGCGGCCGCTCGTGCGGAAATAGGCGTCACGCAGCAGGATCGCGGCCAGCGTCATCGCGGCGGGCTCGGTGATGAAAGAGCCGCCCAGCGGCACCAGCGCCATCACCACGAAGAAGGTGGCCAGTTCGCGCGGCAGGGGTAGCACGCGCGCCACGACGCGCACCATCAGGCCCACCATTTCCAGGATCGGCCGGCTGGCCGCCACCACCATGATCACGAAAACGAACAGCGGCTCGGTGAAGTTGCGCGTGTCCATGTAACTGATGGCGCTGGCCGGACCGGTCAGCGCGGCCATCGCGACGATCAGCGCGAACGCCCAGACGCCGAACACCGCTTCGACTTCGGCGAACAAATGCCAGATGCCGGCATGCGGGCCGCCGCGATGGGCCAGGCGCGCAAAAACGGGAACGGAAAAGGTATGAAGAACCGCCACCGCGAACAGGATGGTGGCAATGACTTCAATGGGCTGGGGCATAAGAGGGACTTCCGAAATAAGGAATCACGCAACGGAAAAACCTGCGATGCGGGGCGCAAACCACGCGCGACGCAACCGCGATCCGGCGCTGCTTACCGAACAAGGCAGGCAATATAACGCAGCCCTATTTCCGTGTAACGCAGGGTCTACACCAAGTGACTCCTGAAGACGCTCTGCTGCCCGCGCCCCCTTCTAGCTGATCGGCGCGGGCGGTTCCGCGCCCTGTTGCGCGGCCTTCATCTCCATCAGCAAGCTGTGCAGCATCTCGGTGGACAGGCCGTGCAACACCAGCCGATAGCCCGCCCGCAAGGTCGACATCGGCACCAGCGGGTGGCTGTTGTTGACCAGGATCAGGTGCTGCGGCGCGCCCAGCAATTTGGCCGCGTAGATGCCGATGGTTTCATCCAGCTGCAACGAGTTGGCCGCGCGCCAGAAGTCGTTGTCGGTCAGCATCAACTGGTACAGCGGGGTAAACAGTTCGATGGCGCTTTGCAGGTCCAGGAAGTTCAGCTTGCCTTGCGGCATGTCTTCCAGCTTCAGCGGCGGGTCCTCGATCATCGAGAAATCGACCGACTTGGGCGCATGCATTTCCACGCCCGCCTCGCGCAGTGCCTGGTTCAGGCGGATCACGAAGTTGAACAGGTTCAGGTCGTGCTTGACGAAGAGTTCGTCCTTCAGATCGTCAATGTCCAACGGCTTGAGCGGCGTAGTCGTGATCGGTACCGGCGAGTTCGCGCCGATGAACGCCAGCGCCTGCGCGCCCAGGTGAAAGTGCCGCAGGATCAGCCAGTTGGCCTCGGGCGATACGAAGCGCTTGAGCCCCCAGGCCAGGATGCGATGCAGCAGCCGGGAATGCGACCAGCGGCGCGGCAGGAACGTCTTGACCACCTGGATCACGATGATGAAGGCGCGCGCCAGCGGACGCAGGAACGGCAGCAGGTACTGACGCGAGGCGCAACTGGAATCGGTCAGCCAGGCCTTTTTCACCTTGTCTGGCAGCGGCGTGCTGCGGTCCAGGTACAAGGCCAGCCAAGGGCTGGGGTCGGCCGGATCATGCGCCTTGGCCAGGAATTCGGGTTCCTTGCTCATGCGGCATCGCCCTCCATGACATGGTGGAACTGCATCAGGTACAGCGCGGCGGTGCGGCGGGCGGTGTCCACGATGCGTTGTTCGGCGCGGCCGTCTTCGTCGCAATCCAGCGCCAGTTCCACGGCCGACAGCCAGCGGGCCAGATGATGCTCGTCGTTGTGGCCGTGATATTCAAGGAAGCGGAATGCGTCGGGCGGCAGCTTCAGGCTGGCCTTGAGCAAGGGCAGCAGCGCAGGCACGATGCGCTGGCCCGTGCCTTCGATGATGTAGATGGCGCCCAGCAGCCCGATCGGGTCACGCGTGGCGGCCAGGCCGTGCAGATAGGCGTTCAGCGCTTCACCGCCGGGGTTGCGGCGCAAGGCGTCGATGTTGTCCACGGTGCCGCCCGCCGTGCGGTAGTCCTGGAACAGGATCTGGAAATCGTTTTGCTCTTCGCCCGCGTGCATGTCGATCAGCGCGGCCAGCGGCGCGTATTGCTCGGTCAGCGAGGCCGCGCCCTCGCGCATCCACTTGCTGCCTTCGCGCACCTGGGGAATCCAGTTTTCCATCCAGTTCAGATAATCGCCCGTCTGGAATTCGCGGCGGCGCAAGCGGCGCACCACCGGCGTGCGCCACACGCGCGAACGGTAGTCGTGCCAGATGGCGGCCAGCTCGGTCAGCAACTGGCCCAAGCCTTGCGGGGCCATGTCGGGGTCATGCGGCGGCGCGATGGCGTCGGCGTCATCGCTTTGCGTGTCGATGCGGGAGGTGGATTTGGCGGCCGGGTTTGCGGCCAGATTCACAGGATGATCGGCCGTGGACCGCGACGCCCCGGCCACGGCCGGCGCCTGCACCGCTTCCGCTTCCAGCAACATGTAGGCCGCCATGAAACGCCCCGACTCGGGGATATAGCAAAAAATCTGTTCGCCCGGTTTGATCTCACGCGTTTCCAGGAACTCGGCCAGCATGATCAAAATCGACGCCGCGCCCGTATTGCCGCGCCACGCCAGGTTGCTGAACCAGCGTTCACGCGGAATCACCAGGCCGGCCTTTTCCATCAGGTCTTCGACCACGGGGATGAATTTTTCCGACGAGTAATGGCACAGGAAATGGTCGACCTGATCCGGGTCCACCCAACCATCGCGCACCAGCTTGGCGTATTCATGGATGCCGATGTCGAACAGATGCGGCAACAGCCGGATGTCCTGGCGCAGCGACAAGGCGCCGTCGGCTTCGGCCTCGTTCCAGGACGGATAGTCCAGATGGCCCTTTGCGCGGTCGGCGGACAGGCCCAGTTGCATGCACACCGGGTAATCGCCCGAGAACGACCGCTGATGCACCCACTTCAGTTTCAGCCTGACGCCCTTGGACGCCCCGGCCAGCGCGCGGCCGCTGTTGCCCAGCAGCAAGGCGCCCGCGCCGTCGGACAGCATCCAGCGCAGGAAATGCGCATCGAAATCGGCGTCGTACCCGCGCGCCGCAAAGCGCGATCGCTTGAACAGACGCGACGGCAATTCGCTGGCCACGGCCAGCGCACTGGCGTGCCCGCCCATCTCGACGCCTTGCGCCGCCGCCTGGATCGCCGATACCCCCGCCGCGCAGATGCCGTGCACCGACAGCGTTTCCATCGGCTGAGCAGCAAGCTCGCCCTGGATCATGTTGGCGAAACCCGGCATCAGGGCGTCGCCGCCCGACGACCCACTGGTCAGCATGGACACGGCCGACAGGTCGCTGTCGGCGCGCCGCAGGCAATCGCGAATGGCGTTGGCCGCCAGCTGCGCATTCGTATAGACCGTCTGGCCTTCCGCGTCGATGGCGTAGTAACGGTGCTTGATGCCGTTCTCGGCAAGGATGCGGCCTTTGATGCGGCTGGACATGCGGTTCAGCGGCGCGATGTAGTTGTCCATCGCCTCGTTGGACACGGGTTCGCCCGGCATGAAATAGCCGGCGCCTTCCAGGTAGACACGATTAAACGCGATAGGCATGTGACAGGCCTCGAGTGGTAATGGGTAAGGCGCTAGCGAACATGCTCGGGCGCCATGCAGGAACGGCTGCGCAGGCGCGGTACGAAGGCGCCCAGCACGAAGACACGGAACATATACGGCACCAGCCCCGCTTCATTGAGCGCCGGGTTGACGCGCGCGCGATAGTGTTCGCGATGCAGCCGGGTCAGTTCGGACCAATGCGCGCGCGGGTGCTCGTGATGCGCGGTGTGCAGGCCGATGTTGAACAGCAACGGGTTGACCAGCCCTTCAAAATTGCGTGCGTAGTTCAGGCCGGCAACATGGCGCGGCCCGCCGTCGGCATGGGCGTGCTGCAAGTAGTTGGTGGCCAGCAACCAATGCAGGCCATGCAGTTGCGGCACGATCACGAACACCAGCGCCTTGACGGGGTTCACGGCCAGCAGCCCACCCCACAGCCCCAGCCACGCCCCGTATTGCGCCACGCTGTAGCGCCAGGCGCCCGGCCAGTGGCGGCGCAGCCGGCCCAGCCACCCGAAGAACATCGGGTACAGCACCCAGCCCGCCTGAAACGGGTGCAGCACGTAGCCCCACAGGTGGTTGGTGTCGCCGCCAAAACGATAGGTGCGCGCGGCGTCGCGCGCACCATGCTTGTAGCGATGATGATTCGCCACATGGGCCGGGTAAAAGACGAAGGTCGGGTGCCCTTGCAGCAGCGTGATCCAGAAATCGGTTGCGCGGTTGGTCCAGCGGCCGCGCCACATGCGGATGTGGGTGTGGTTGTGGTGGATGACACCGATGCCCAGCGTCAAGAACAGCATCAGCGCGTAAAGCGGCCACCAGAATCCGTACACCCATTGCCAGGCCGCCAGCGCGGGCAGCGTGGCCAGGTAGGCCAGGCTTTGCCAGTCGCGCCGGTTGCGCAAGGACGGCAGGCGCCGCCGGGTGTCAGGCTTTGCCGCCAACAGCGTCTCTGCGCTGGAATGCATCCAGCTGGTTTGCCGCGGCCTCGGCCTTCAGGCGCGTCCGAAACAGGCGGTCCATAAACGTAAACTGAAAACCGTAATTGCCGTTGTAGCAGGCGTGATGCAGATGGTGACGCCGGCTGGCGGCGAACCAATGCGCGTAGGACACCTTGGGGAAAAAGTCGTAGTTGGCATGGCCGATGCAATTGAAGAACAGGCTGAACAGCGGCACCGACGCCAGCGCCCAAAAGCTGAAATCGTGCAACACCATCGGCAGCATGATGACGTTGCCCAGCATCAGCGCTTCGATGGGGTGAAAGCTGTAGGTCGAGAACGGCGTCGTGACCACGGAGCGGTGATGCGGCAGGTGGAAACGACGCAGCAGCTTGGTGTGCAGCAAGCGGTGGTTGACCCAGAAATGGACATCGTTCCAGGCCACCAGCACCAGGATTTCGACCACGACTTTTTGCCAGCTGGGGTTCGGGTCCAGATGCGCCCAGCCCAGTTGCAGCAGGCCCCACGGGAAAATCATGCCGGTGCCGAACAGCAGGATGGACAGGCCGGATTGCGCGAGTTCCCGGCGTAGCTGGCCGGGCCCCAAGGGGCGCGGATCCAGCGGCTTGCCGATGCCCAGTGCGGGCAACACGTGCTGGGTCAGCAGCCAGGTAGCCGCGCCGAAGACCAGATAGATGCCGCCGAAAAACAGCAGCCCCGCCAGCATCACCTGCCAGGCGGACAAGGCTTCAAAAGCTTGGGCCATGAACGTTTTGTTTCACCCCGAAGAATGGCCGCATCATAAGCAATCCGTCAGCATCCCGGTAGGGCATTTATTACCAAATGAATCCGGGCAACACAAAGCTGATGGACCGCAACGTGATCGCGGCCTAACTTCCGTCTACTGGCAAGGAAACTGGCGGTTCAGGCCGGCAACGGCCGCATCCAGACGCACCGCCAACGCCGCGCTGGCGGCCGGCATCGGCTGCCGCAATTCGTCGATCAACAAGCCTTGACGACTCAGCTGCGCCTTCAGCGGCCCGGGGTTGGGTTCTTCGAAGGCCAGGCGGATCACCGGCGTCAAGGCGTGGAACAACCGCCGAGCGACGTCCAACTGCTGTGCGCGCACCGCTTGGTACATGGCGACGAACAGATCGGGCCGCACATGCGCGGCGGCCGCGATCATGCCCGCCCCGCCCAGGCACAGCACCGATAAGGTTTGCAGGTCTTCGCCCGCCAGCACATTCATCTGGCCGTCGGTTATCAAGGCCAGCGTCTTGTCCAGCGACCCGCCGCAATCCTTGATGGCCGCCACGTTCGGATGCGCGGCCAGCGACAGCAACGTCGATGTCTCAAGCGTTGTGCCCGTGCGGTAGGGAATGTCGTACAGCACCAGGGGAAAGCGCGAAGCATCGGCCAGGCGGCGAAAATAGGCGGCGGCTCCGTCCTGGCCCGCTCGCACGTAATACGGCGCCGGGGCCAGGATGCCGGCCAGCGGCCGCGTGCCAAAGGCGGACAGGCGTTGCAGCACGTGCCCTTGATGGTTGCCCGCCAGCCCCATGATGACGGGCAACCGGCCGGCTTCGGTCAGCACGGCGTCCAGCACCGCCAGTTGCTCGGCGTCGTCCAATGAGGCGGCCTCGCCGGTGCTGCCACACACGACCAGCCCGTCGACGCCCGCCGCCGCGTAGTGGCGCACCAGGCGACGCAAGGCGCCCCCGTCGACAGCACCGCCCGAAAACGGCGTGACCAGCGGCACCCACACGCCTTGGAACACAGATTGTTGAATGGACATGAGAACACTCCTTCGATGTAAGCGGACCGCGGTTGGACCGTACAGAAGTGCTCGGGATATCAGGGGTGCGCAAGAGGCGCCAAAGCGCCGCCAGAAGGCCGCTGTTCCGTCGCCCATCTGACGGAACAGCATGCTCCGGTCAGATGAGCGGCTGTTTTTTGGATTTCAGGCCGACGGCAGCCAGCACCACGCCCAGGGCGCGGATACAGGAAGCGGATTGGATGGCCTGATGAATCATGAATGAATAAATCAATAAGACGCGCGTCGGCGGCTGATGCGGAAATCTACCGGGCGGCCGTTGGCGTGTCAACGGCCGGCGCTTAGCCCAGGCTGGCCAGGAACACGGCGCACAGCGCCTGCATGCCTTGGCGGTCGTCTTCGTCGAAGCGGTCGGGCACGGGGCTGTCCACATCCCACACGCCGATCAATTCGCCTTGATGCACCAGCGGCACCACGATTTCGGAACGCGACGCGGCATCGCAGGCAATGTGGCCGGGAAATGCGTGCACGTCCGGCACCAGCTGCGTCTGACGCTGGCTGGCGGCCGCGCCGCACACGCCGCGATTCAGCGGAATGCGCACGCAGGCCGGCTTGCCTTGGAACGGGCCAAGAACCAGTTCGGTGCCGTCAAAGAAATAAAAGCCCGCCCAGTTCAGATCGGGCAAGGCTTGGTACGCCAGCGCGCTGAGGTTGGCGGCATTGGCGATGCGGTCGGGCTCGCCCTCCAGCAGCGCGCGGGCCTGCGCGACCAATTCGGCGTACAGGGCGGACTTGGACTCGGCGACGATCGGGGCGGCTTCGAACATGGCGATAAATGTAACTGTACAGGCGGTTTTCGATGCAGGTGATTTTAGGGGTTCCGCGCGTTAAAGGGGCCGGGCTGCTACCGTATGGGACAATACTTTTTTGTCGCAGTCCCCTACACAAGCCTCTCCCTTTACCCTTCTTCTTCAAGAAGCAATCCATGGACAAGCCTCTCGAACCTGCGTTTTCCTTTTCGGAACGCGCCCAGCAACTTACCAGCTCCGCCATCCGCGAGATCCTCAAGGTCACCGAGCGCCCCGAAGTCATTTCGTTCGCTGGCGGCTTGCCGGCGCCCGGCGGCTTCCCGGTAGAAGTGGTACGTGCTGCGTTCGACAAGGTACTGTCCACCAACGGCCGCGCGGCCCTGCAATACGGCCCCACCGAAGGTTATGCCCCGCTGCGCCAATGGGTTGCCGACGACCTGAACCGCGCGGGCGCCAACGTTGCCGCCGACCAGATCCTGATCGTCTCCGGTTCGCAGCAAGCGCTGGACCTGCTGGGCAAGGTACTGATCGACAAGGACAGCAAGGTCTTGGTCGAAGACCCCAGCTACCTGGGCGCGCTGCAATCGTTCAGCCTGTACCAGCCGAAGTTCGTGCCGGTGCCCACCGACGAAGGCGGCCTGATCCCCGAATCCATCACGCCCGAACTGGCCGACGGCGCGCGCTTCCTGTATGCGCTGCCCAACTTCCAGAACCCCACGGGCCGCACGCTGAACCTGGAACGCCGCATCGCGCTGGTCAAGCGCGCCGCCGAACTGAACCTGACCATCATTGAAGACGACCCCTACGGCGAACTGCGCTACGCAGGCGAGCCGCAGCCCGGCCTGGTGGCGCTGGCCGCCGAATACGGCGCCAACGTCGTGCGCCTGGGTACGTTCTCGAAGGTACTGGCCCCGGGCCTGCGCCTGGGCTATATCGCCGGCGCCCGTCCGCTGATCAACAAGCTGGTGCAGGCCAAGCAAGCGACCGACCTGCACACGCCCACGCTGACGCAGATGGCCGTGTACGAAATCGTCAAGGACGGCTTCCTGGAAGAGCACCTGCCCAACGTGCGCGAAATCTACCGCGCCCAGGGCAGCTGCATGCTGGAGGCCATCAAGCGCGAATTCCCGTCCACCGTGACGTGGACCAAGCCGGAAGGCGGCATGTTCATCTGGCTGACGCTGCCCGAGCACATGGACAGCACCAAGCTGCTGGAAAAGGCCATCGCGCAAAACGTGGCCTTTGTGCCCGGCGCGCCGTTCTACAGCGGCGTGGGCAAGCAGAACACGCTGCGCCTGAGCTTTGCCACCGTGCCGGAAGACAAGATCCGCACCGGCATCGCCATCCTGGGCAAGCTGCTCAAGGAATACACGGCATAAGCAAACCGTAGCTTTCTAGGCAATGCGGCCTGAAAGCCGCACCCTGAAAGGCGATTGATCTTCCACGGCCGGGCGCAACGCCCGGCCGTTGTTTTATGCTGTCGGCTTTCCCGACCAAATTCTGACCGTGACAGTGAGCGCCTCGCAACAACCTCCCGTCGACCTCAGCGACATCGTTTTCACCGACTGGGTCGAACGCTGGCTTCCGAAATCCTGGCGACCCTACGCCCGCCTGTGCCGGCTGGATCGGCCCATCGGCACGTGGCTGACGCTGCTGCCGGCCGTAGCCGCGCTGGTGCAATCGGCCGGTGGTCTGCCGGACCTGCAACGGCTGATCGTCTTTTCGCTGGGCGCGCTGCTGATGCGCGGCATCGGCTGCACCGTCAACGACATGTGCGACCGCAACTTCGACAAGCACGTCGAACGCACGCGCTTCCGGCCACTGACCAGCGGCCAGCTGTCGATGAAGAACGCAGTGTGGTTCCTGCTCGGGCAGCTGCTTGTATGCGGATCGCTGCTGTTTTTCCTGAACGAAATGAGCCGCTGGCTGGCCCTGGCCGTGCTGCCCTTCGTGTTCATCTATCCGCTGTGCAAGCGTGTCACGTACTGGCCGCAAGTGGTGCTGGGCATCTGCTTTAACTGGGGCATGCTGATGGCCTGGTCCGACACGCAAAACGTCGTGCCGCTGGCCGCCATCGCCATGTGGTTGGGCGCGGTGCTTTGGCAGGTGGGCTACGACAGCATCTATGCGTACGTCGACGTGCGCGACGACCGCAGCCTGGGGCTGCATTCCACCGCCATGCGCTTTGGCGATCAAGGCAAATTGTGGATCGGCGGTTTCTACGCCGCGACCGTCCTGCTGTGGGCCTGGGGTGGTTACGCCATGGGTTTGTCGTGGGCGTACCAGGTTGGCATGGCGGCCGTCGCGGTGCATCTGGCATGGCAGCTGAAGGTGTTCGACATCCAGCGCCCCGACCGCAACTTCATGCTGTTTCGCGCCAATCTGTGGCTGGGCGCGCTGCTGGTGGCAGCGGCGTTGGCGGGCACGCTGATCCGGTGATCCGGTGAGCTGCTGATCCGTCAGTCCGCTGATCCGTTGGTCCGCGGGATCCGTTGGTCTGCTGATCCCTTGGCCCGCCAAGGACGACGCCCCAGGGCGGGCCGCAGCGCACCGCCGGCGCCGGCCCGGCCCGGCCGCCAACCACCGGCCGCCGCATTGCCGCCTGCGCCAGATCAGGCCATCATGGTGTTTCCGCAACGCCTTACGGAGACACCGCATGCCCTCTTTCGTTAAATCCCTGGCCGCCGCCGCCGCTGCGTGCGCCGTGTTCGGCACCCTGCCCGCTCAGGCCGCCACCGATTGCTCGGCCCAACGAGGCTGCGCCGCCAAGTTCTGCGAAATCGAAAACGACATTGCCGCTGCGCAAGCACAGAACAACACGCGCCGCGAAGCCGGCTTGAAAAAGGCCTTGGCCGAAGCCCGGGCAAATTGCACCGACAGCCGCCTGCAATCCCAACGCGAAGCAAACGTGCGAGAGAAGCAGTCCAAAGTGTCCGAGCGCGAACAAGAGCTGAAGGAAGCCCGCGCCAAGGGCAAGCAGGACAAGATCGATAAGGCGCAGCGCAAGCTGGAAGAAGCCCAATCCGAGTACAACGCGGCGCTGGTGGAACTGAATCGCTAAGCGGCGTCAGGCACTCACAGCCACCGCCGCCCCGTAAAGCCCCGGTCCAAAGCCGGGGCTTTGTTTTTCGGCGACCCCGGCCACTTTGCCGGGCGGACGCGGATGCGAATGGTCAACAGGGGTCACCACCGACCACAACCTATCGTGTCATCAGATGGAAATATCGCCATCTATGGTGCCATCCGGTGAAATCCACATCGATTAGTACATTTTTTGGAAAGATGTTTTCAGGTAATAAGGGTTTATCCCGAGGTTGTTTGAGCACAGAATGCATCTCATCGGGACACAGCAAGCGAACCCCGGGCAATGACGCCAGCGGTTCGAATCCCAAGCTCACAAGACACCGGAGGTCTGCTATGAAAACCCTTGCTACCGCATTGATGCTGTCCATGTCCGTTCTGGCCGCTGGCGCGCAAGCCGCCGAAGCCGACCAAGCCCCCACCCGCGCTCAAGTGCAAGCTGAACTGCAACAAGCCAAGGTCTCGGGTCAATACACGTTTGGCGAAGAAGGCTACCCCGCCCCCATCGCCCAGAAGTCCAGCCTGACCTCGCAACAAGTTCAAGCTGAACTGGCCCAAGCCAAGAACGCCGGCAAAGTCACCTTCGGCAACCTGGACTACCCGCCCGTCGCCGCCGCTGAACACACCACGTCGCTGAGCCGCGCCCAAGTTGAATCGCAACTGGCTCAAGCCAAGGCAGAAGGCCTGGTGACCTTCGGCAACATGGACTACCCCCCCATGGGCAGCTGATCCACTGGCCTGAAAAGGCCGTGACAGCCCCATCGAAAGCCCCTCGGCAAACGCCCGGGGGCTTTGTTTTTGACGATTCGACTACTTATTAAGTCGTTTTGTCGATAACTTAAGCCGTTACGACGCTTTAGGTTCTACAAATCGACAGCACTCCCGCATAGGATGAGGCCACCCCATCCCCCCATCCGCAGGAGCCGCACCATGTCCACGTCAGCCACCCGCCCCATCGTTTTGCTGGGCGCCGGAAAAATCGGTTTTGCCATCGCCTTGATGCTCGAACGCAGCGGCGATTACTCGGTGCTGGTTGCCGACCAGGATCCAGCCCGGCTGGGCGTGCTGGCCGAATTGGGCTGCGAAACGCGCCAGATCAGCGACGACGACTCGGTGGCGCGTTGCATCGAAGGCGCTTACGCCGTCGTCAACGCCCTGCCGTTCCACCGCGCCACCGCCATAGCAGGCCTTTGCGCGCGCGCGGGCGTCCATTATTTTGACCTGACCGAAGACGTCGCCAGCACCCACGCCATCCAGGCGCTGGCGGGCGATGTGCAAAGCGTGTTGATGCCGCAATGTGGCCTGGCGCCGGGCTTCATCGGCATCGTCGGCAACGCGTTGGCCCGCCGCTTCGACACCTTGCTGGACTTGCGCATGCGCGTGGGCGCCCTGCCGCGCTACCCCTCCAACAGCCTGCGCTACAACCTGACCTGGAGCACCGAAGGCCTGATCAACGAATACTGCAACCCTTGCGAGGCCATCGTCGACGGCAAACTAACCAGCGTGCCCGCGCTGGAAGGCTACGAAACCTTTGCCTTGGACGGAGTTGAATACGAAGCCTTCAACACGTCGGGCGGACTGGGCACGCTGCCCGCAACGTTGTTGGGGCGCGCCCGCAACGTCGACTACAAGTCCGTGCGCTACCCCGGCCACTGCAACATCATGAAGTTGCTGCTGAACGACCTGCGGCTGCGAGATCGCCGCGATCTGCTCAAGGATATTTTCGAGTCGGCCATTCCCACGACCGAGCAGGACGTCATCGTGATCCAGGCGTCGGCATCCGGCCATCGGCACGGCCGGCTGGAAGAAGAGTCCTATCCCATCCGCGTGTTCGGCGCCGATGTGGACGGCCACCGCCTGAGTGCGATCCAGCTGTCCACCGCCGCCGGCATTTGCGCCGCGCTGGACCTGGTGGCGCAAGGCGTCTTGCCGCAAAAGGGCTTTGTGGGCCAGGAAGCCATCGACCTGGACGCCTTGCTGAACAACCGCTTTGGCCGCGTCTACGCCGGCAAGCCGCTGGCGCTGGCCGGCTGCGCAACGGCCGACCGTTAACACGCCATGCCCGTCGGGCCGACAAGGCCCGCGCCCCAGCCCAAGCCCAAGCCCCAGCCCGAGCCCAAGCCCAAGCCCCAGCCCCAGCCCATTCGGCGCTACGTCCAGCCTTCCAGACGCAGCGTCGCGCGCACCAGGCGCTGTTCTTCCTGTTCGATATCCGACAAACTCTGCCGCACGCTGTCCACATGGTCGGCGGCGGCTTTGCGCGCCTGTTCGGGCTGGCGCCCCGTCACCGCGTTGTACAGCCGGGTGTGCTGACGGTCGATCTGCCGCTTTTCCGGTTCGCGGTGATACAGGTTATTGACGCATGCAAAAACCGACCCCAGCAGCAGGTCGGTCAGCGATTGCAGCGTATGCACCAGCACCGGGTTGTGCGACGCCTCGCAGATCGCCAGGTGAAACGCGTGGTCCAGATGGGCGTGCGTGGCTGTGTCGGTGGCCGTGCCCTGCGCGGCAACCATGTCGTCATAACGCCGGCGGATCATGATGAAGTCGGCTTCGGTGCCCCGGATGGCAGCCAGCCGGGCGGATTCCGCTTCAAGCAACGAGCGCACTTCCAGCAGGTCGTACAGCGTGCGCGGCTGCGAATTGAACAGGTGCATCAGCGGCCCGGCATCCACCTTCGAGATGTGCGCCACGAAGGACCCCTTGCCTTGCGCGGTGTGAATGATTTCACGCGCGCGCAGCAGCTTCAGGCCTTCGCGCAGCGCGGTGCGCGACACGCCCAGCTTTTCGGTCAGCCGCCGTTCAGACGGCAAGGCCTGCCCCGCCTTGAGCACGCCATCCAGGATCAGGCGCTCGATTCGCTCGGCGACTTCATCCGCCACCTGGCGAGGCTTTTCTTCTGTTTCCGCGTACATGCAATCTCCGCACCAGTGGTATGACCAAGCCGGCCATGGGGTTTCGGCTATCCGCCACACCTCTGTAAGGTGCTGATATAAAAACATAAAAATTGCCTGCCTGTCTTACGGCGACTAAATAAACTGGTATGACCAGTTGGTTTTCGGGTAGACATGGGCGCGGGTGCGAACGATGATGTCAGGACAGATTCGCCCGGCGCCCGGCGCCGGCCAGCCCTTCTTACCGCTAGAGACCCGCATGACTCAACGCACCCAGCAACACGGCCTGCAAGTGGCGGCCAATCTCACCCAATTCATCGAACAGGAAGCCCTGCCCGGCACCGGCCTGGATGCAGACAGCTTCTGGCAGGGTTTTGCGGCGCTGGTACATGACCTGGCGCCCAAGAACCGCGCCCTGCTGGCCGAACGCGACCGTCTGCAAGCCGAGCTGGACGCCTGGCACCGCGCCAACCCCGGCCCCATCGCCGACCCGGCCGCCTACCGCAAGTTTCTGGAAAGCATCGGCTACCTGCTGCCCCAACCGGCAAGCGTGCAAGCCACCACCGACAACGTCGATACCGAAATCTCGCAGCAAGCCGGTCCGCAGCTGGTCGTGCCGATGTCCAACTCGCGCTATGCATTGAATGCCGCCAACGCACGCTGGGGCAGCCTGTACGACGCGCTTTACGGCACCGACGCCATCCCCGCCACGCCCGGCGATACGGGCAAGGGCTACAACCCCGAGCGCGGCGCCGCGGTCATTGCGCGCGCACGCAGCTTTCTGGACACGGCCGCCCCGCTGGCCAATGGCTCGCACGCCGATGCGCAAAGCTACACCGTTGAAGGCGACCAACTGCGCGTCAACCTGGCCAAGGGCGTGGTCACCGGGCTGAAATTCGGCTCGCAATTCGCCGGCTACCAAGGCGACGCGTCAGCCCCCACGGCCATCTTGCTCAAGAACAACGGCCTGCACTTTGAAATCCAGATAGATCGCGCCAACGCCATCGGCAGCACCGACGCCGCCGGCGTGAAAGACGTGCTGGTCGAAGCCGCGCTGACCACCATCATGGACTGCGAAGACTCGGTTGCCGCCGTCGATGCCGACGACAAGGTGCACATCTATCGCAACTGGCTGGGCCTGATGAAGGGCGACCTGACCGAAGCCGTCACCAAGGCCGGCAAAACCTTCACGCGCAAGCTGAACGCCGACCGCCAGTACACGCGTCCGGATGGCAGCGCGCTGACCTTGCACGGCCGCTCGTTGATGTTCGTGCGCAACGTGGGCCACCTGATGACCAACCCGGCCATTCTTGACCGGGACGGCCAGGAAATCCCCGAAGGTATTCTGGACGCCGTCGTCACCAGCCTGGCCGCGCTGCACGACCGCACCGCCAAGCTGAATTCGCGCACCGGGTCCGTCTACATCGTGAAGCCCAAGATGCATGGCCCGGCCGAAGCGGCCTTCGCCAGCGAATTGTTCGACCGCGTCGAAGACCTGATCAAGGTGCCGCGCAACACCCTGAAAATGGGGATCATGGATGAAGAACGCCGCACCAGCATCAACCTGAAAGCGTGCATCGGCGCCGCCGCATCCCGCGTGGCGTTCATCAACACGGGCTTCCTGGACCGCACCGGCGACGAGATGCACTCCAGCATGGAAGCGGGCCCGATGCTGCGCAAGGGCGACATGAAGTCCACCGCCTGGATCACCGCCTACGAACGCAACAACGTGCTGGTGGGCCTGGACACGGGCCTGCGCGGGCGCGCCCAGATCGGCAAGGGCATGTGGGCCATGCCCGACCTGATGGCCGCCATGCTGGAACAGAAAATCGCCCACCCGAAGGCCGGCGCCAACACCGCCTGGGTCCCCTCGCCCACCGCCGCCACGCTGCACGCGCTGCACTATCACCAGATCGACGTGCAAGCGGTGCAGAAGGAACTGGAACGCACCAAGCTGGACAGCGTGCGCGACGACTTGCTGGGCGGGCTGTTGAGCGTGCCGGTGGGCGATCCGTCCAAGTGGTCCGCCGCCGACATCCAGCAGGAGCTGGACAACAACGTGCAGGGCATCCTGGGATACGTCGTGCGCTGGATCGACCAGGGCGTGGGCTGCTCGAAGGTGCCCGACATCCATAACGTCGGCCTGATGGAAGACCGCGCCACGCTGCGCATTTCCAGCCAGCACATCGCCAATTGGCTGCGCCACGGCGTGACCAACCAGGAGCAGGTCACGGAAACTTTCAAGCGCATGGCCAAGGTCGTTGATGGCCAGAACGCCGGCGACCCGCTCTACCAGCCGATGGCCGGCAATTTCGACACGTCGCTGGCCTTCAAGGCGGCCTGCGCACTGGTGTTCGAAGGCTTGACGCAGCCCAACGGCTACACCGAACCGTTGCTGCACAAGTACCGTCTGCAATTCAAGGCCGCCGCGCAGGCCTGACCGCCAATCGCGCGGATCATTGCACACCAAACCGGGCAGCTTGAGCTGTCCGGTTTTTTTGCTCTGCATCAGGCTCGCGCCAGCGCATGTGGACTGCCGACCGGCGGCTGGCGACTCGCGACTCGCAACTGCCCGCAAGAAAATAGCCGGCAAATTTCGCACGACCGTGCTAAATTCCGCTTCATGACTGCCAGAACGGAAAAAAGCGAGCTGACCTTCGCGGCCATTGTGGACGCGGCCTTGGCCATGGCCGCCACCCAGGGCATGGAAAGCCTGTCGCTGGGCCAGGTCGCCAAGCGGCTGGGCATCAGCAAAAGCGGTGTGTTTTCCCGCGTGGGCTCGCTGGAAGCCTTGCAGCAGGCCGTGCTGGACGAATATGACCGCCGCTTTGTGGCGGCCGTTTTCACCCCTGCCATGGCGTACCCGCGCGGGCTGCCCCGCTTGACCGCGTTGGTATCGCTGTGGGTGGAACGCGCCAGCAACGTGGAAATGGCCACGGGCTGCGTCTACGTGGCCGGCGCGTTCGAATACGACGATGTGGAATCGCCGCTGCGCGCCTTGCTGGAAAACAACCTGCGTCGATGGCGCGCCGCCATGGTCCGCACGGTGCGCCAGGCGCTGGACGCCGGCCATCTCCGACCGGATACCGACCCCGAACAACTCGTCTTCGAGGTGTACAGCCTGATGATCGGGCTGATGCATGACGCGCGTTTCCTGCGCGATCCGCAAGCGCCCGCGCGCGTGCGGGCGGCCTATGACAGGCTGATATCAACGTACCGCAGCTTCACGATTTCAGAATGACGGGTGGCGTGACAGGCGTGCAAACACGCCTGTGGCTCGATCCGGATTGATTTGACGCAGGCGGCATCGTCCGCCCCCCTTGCCGGCCGGTGCCGGCGTTTTAATCGCTCAATTTCGCACGGCCGTGCGAAATATGGACAGGAGCTTGTCATGTGGATACTGATCGCGCTGGCCGTCTTGGCCCTCATCGCCTGCCTCTGGCGGCAATGGACGGCGCTGCTGCGTCAATTGCCCGACCGCGCCGAACATCTGGTCCTGTTCTAGTGAACAACGGCGATCCCGGTCTATATTCCGGTTTAGTCCCAATCGAATTTCGCCATGCCGCGTTCCGTCCATCTACTGATCGTCGATCCGCAGAACGACTTCTGCGATTTGCCCGAGCCCTACCTGCCGCGCGACCCGCTGACCGGCCAAGCCACGCGGCCCGCGCTGCCCGTGCCCGGCGCGCATGCCGACATGCAGCGGCTGGCAAGTTTCATTGACGCCACCGCCTCCGCACTGACCTCGATCACCGTAACGCTGGACTCCCACCATCGCGTCGACATCGCGCATCCCACGTTCTGGCACACCGGCAAAGGCGAGCCCGTCGCCCCCTACACGCCGATAACCGCCGCGCAGCTGCGCGCCGGCCAGTTCGTGCCACGCCATGCCGACGACCTGCCCCGAACCGCCACCTACCTGGACGAACTGGAAGCACGCGGCCGCTACACGCTGATGGTGTGGCCCGTGCATTGCGAGATCGGCACCTGGGGGCACAACGTGCATCCCGACGTGCGCGCCGCGTACAACCGCTGGGAAGACGCCGGCCAATTCATCGTGCGCAAGGTGCCCAAAGGCACCAACCCGTGGACCGAGCACTACAGCGCCTTGATGGCCGAAGTGCCGGACCCCGACGATCCGCGCAGCCAGTTGAACCGCGCGCTGCTGGGATCGCTGGATCGCTCAGACCTGATTCTGGTCGCGGGCGAGGCCGGCAGCCATTGCGTGCGCGCCACCGTCGAACATCTGGCCGAGCATCTGCCCGGCGGCAACCTGTCCCGCATCGTCCTGCTGACCGATTGCATGAGCCCCGTGGCCGGATTCGCCGACGCACAAACCGCGTTCTTGCAACGCATGCGAGACCTGGGCATGCAAGAACGCACCAGCGTGGACATGGCGCGCGCGTTGCAACACTGATCGCGCAATGACAACGGCCGCCTGCAAATGCCGGGCGGCCGTGATGGGAAATCGGATTCACTGCTGACTGCTGGCTGCTCAATGCGGAGCGCTGACCGGCGCGAAAACCCGCGCCGTCGCGATTTTTTTACGTCTGGCCGCAGTTACACAGTGGGTGCGGATTCGGATGCGGCTGCGGCGGGCTTGGCTGCCTTGTCGCACTCCACATACAACGCACGGATGGCCTCGCACAATGCGGGCGGCTGCTGGAATAGCCGCGACACCAGCAGGCAACCTTGGACGGTGGCAAACACCGCGCGGCCGGCCGCATCGGCCGTACCAGAGAACTTCAGCGTCCCTTGCGCCGCGCCTTCAGCCAGCACACGCGCCAGCCAGGCTTCGTGGGCACGGAAAAATCCCTGCAACGCGCCGCGCACGCGGTCGGACAGGCTCATGATGTCGGCGGCCAACATGCCGCCCAAACACAGTTCGCCCGAACCGCAAGCCCGCGATTCCATCATCGACAGGTATTGCTCCAGCTGCGCCTGGGCAGGCTGCGCGGTATCAATGGCACGGACGGCGCCCAGCGCGCGCGCGCTGTAGGCCTCGACTGCTTCATACAACAGGTCGTCCTTGCCGGGAAAGTAGTAGTGGATGCTGGACGTCTTCACGCCCACATGCTCCGCCAGATCGCGGTAGCTGAAACCATTGCATCCGCGCGTGCGGATGAGCTTCTCGGCGTGCGCCAGCAGCAGGTCTCGGGTGGTGTTGGGGGTCGGGGTGTCCATGGCTGAATATTACCTACTAATAGGTCGGTCCGTCATTGGTGGCCGCCCTAGGGTGTGGGCCTTGGCCCGTGCGAACCCCGGCCGGGAAACATCCCGCCCCCCGGGGTTCGCATGTGCCGGCATCGGCTTAGCCTTGCACGGGCGGGTAGTCCAGTTCGCCGCTTTCGGTCAGGCCTTGAGCGCGGGCAGCGGCCAATTCCTGCTTGACCTGTTCGCGGCTCTTGTCGGCGCCAACCGACGCGAATGACGTGGCGGCGTAGCCTTCTTCGCCCGACACCAGCTGCCCATTCGCGCGGGCGGCGGCCAACTCTTGCTGCACTTGGGCACGCGTCACGGTGCTGGCGGTGTTCAGTTCAGGCGGATAGTCCAGTTCGCCGGCTTGAGCGGCGGCACCGATGAACGAGGCGGACAAAATCAGGGCGGATACGAGGGTCTTCATGGTGAATCTCCAGTAGAAAGGGATGCTGCGTGATGCGGATCAGGGGTACGTCGCGTTTGTGAAGCTATCTATGACTAGATAGACAAGCGCGTAAAAAAATCAGCCTTGAACGGGCGGGTAATCCAGTTCGCCGCTTTCGGTCAGGCCTTGAGCACGGGCAGCGGCCAGTTCTTGCTTGACCTGGGCGCGGGTCTTGTCGGCGCCAACGGAGGCAAACGCGGTCGCGGCGTAACCTTCTTCACCGGACACCAGCTCGCCATTTGCACGGGCGGCGGCCAGTTCTTGCTGCACTTGGGCACGCGTCACGGTGCTGGCCGTGTTCAATTCGGGCGGGTAGTCCAGTTCGCCGGCTTGAGCAGCGGCACCGATGAACGAGGCGGACAAAATCAGGGCGGATACGAGCGTCTTCATGGTTGATCTCCAGATGAATAAACGAGGCTTGCGTTGATTCGATTAAGCTACGGTTTTTGGTTTAGCTATCTACTTGTAGGTAGACAACCGGGGAAATAAAAAAGCGGTCCTACTGTATTTCTGGCTTCGGCGTCAGCGGCGTTTTGCGTGTGCTGCGTCGATGGATGGATCTTACCTACTACTAGATAGACAACGCAAGTGGGTTTTGTGAAACCAAATGTTTCGGCCTATCGGGTCGCCGCCACCAGCACCATCATCGGCCGATCCCTCTCTTCGGCAAGCGCGGGCTGGGCGGCCAGTTGTTCCTGGGTAGGCGCCCACTCTTGCACGTGCGCGATGGTGAACCCGGTCTGGATCAGCAAGTTCAGATAAGCGCCCAGCGTACGGTGCTGCTTGATGACGCCCTTGGCCAACCAGTCCGTGGTGCGCGGCCCTTGAACGGCGTACTGGTTCAGCGGCCAGATGCGCCGGCCCGAGGCGTCCTGCACGAAGGCGGGGCTGGCGGGCGCCGTGTAGATCGGGTGTTCCGCCGAGAACACGAAACGCCCGCCCGGCACCAACGCTTGATGGACGGTGGCAAAAAGCTCAGCCAGCCGCTCGATGTAGTGCAGCGTCAACGAGCTGTAGGCCAGGTCGTAAGCCGCCGGCGGCAGTTGCAGTTGTTCCAGGTCGGCGCGCTGATACACGATGCCGCCGGCGGCTGCCGAGGCAGGCGTGCCACCACGAGCCCGGTCCAGCATGTTTTGCGACACGTCCAGACCCAGTATCTCGCTGGCGCCCTGCGCCTGCGCCCATCGGCAGAACCAGCCGAAGCCGCAACCCAGGTCCACGACGCGGCGGCCCTGCAACGGTGGAATCAGCGCGCGCAACGCCGGCCATTCGGGCGCGCCGTCCAGGCCGTGCACCGACCGCGCCATCTGGCTGTAAGCCTCGAAAAACTCGGCAGTGTCATAGATGTTTTGCGTCATGGTGGTGTGCCCCTTGCGATGCGCCAACGCAGGCCCGAACCGGGCTCGGCAAGACTTGGCCGGCGTTGCTGCACCTTACCAGGACCGTGGCGACGCGCCATAGCGCGCCTTGAAGACCTTGCTGAAATGGCTAAGGCTGGAAAAGCCGACCTCGCCCGCCGCCTGCGTCACGCTCATGCCTGCTTGCAACAGATCCGATGCGCGCGCCAGCCGCATTTCGCTTAAATACGCATGCACCGATCTGCCCACGCATTCACGCATCAACTGCTGAAGCCGCTTTTCAGACAGGCCCACTTCCCGGGCAAGGCGCCCCGGCGGCCAATGCTCGGCGCAGCGATCGCGCAATAGCTCGCACGCGCGATGCACGCGTTGATGTTCGTGCGCCAAGGGGCCCGCCAGCGCGTCGGGCAACGACAGCAATTGCACAAAGGCCGACAGCATTTCCAGCGATTTGGCGCAATACCAAAGCCGCCGCGCTTCCGGCGCGGGTGGGGCCTCGCCGGTCAGGCTGCCCGCCAGCGCCAGCAAGCTGGTCGGAGCATCCAGCGATGCCACCAGTGATCCTTGCGCCGGCACGCTGACGTCGCGGTGAAACCGCTTGCGCAGCAGCGCAACCGGCATCGAACCACTTGCGCGCGTCAACGCGTCCGGCGTGTAGCGCACGTCTATCATCCGGACGCGGCGATGGGCCGGCAGGTGGGTTGCCCAGCCGACGGCGTGTTCGTGGTTGAACAAAAGCGCCGCGCCACCGGCCACCTTCAGGGGCTCGCCGCCTTCCACCGCCAGCACAGCCTCGCCTTCCAGCCAGACCTGCATGCCGAACACCGGGGCGCCCGGCGCGGGAATCGTCAGCGTCCGACGGGGCGATCCGTCCAGCACCACCAGGCTGACGCCGTCGTCCACCCTCAGCACGCGCTCGATCACGTCTTCCCAGTCGTCCGTGGCCGGTACGGTCGGCAGCGTGCCGCGCCACCACTCGTGCCGCTTGGGCGGTGCGGTGCTGGGCTCGGGCAGAGACAGAATGGGCAAGGGCGCGGCGGCGCTGGCGGGCATGGGAAAGGGGCGCAAAAACGGGGCAGCAGCAAAACCGTCAAACGGCGCCGAAAAAACGTCAGACAGCAAAAGCGGGATCTGGAATCATGCCGACGCACAGAAATGATTCTTGTTAATTATAAATTGATCCAGGGGTAACACCGTGTCCTTTTCAGTCAAGCCGCTGCCGCTGGCGTTGCTGGCCGCCCTTGCGGCGTCCGCATCCGCCTCTGCCATCGCGCAAACCGCCCAGCCCGCCCAAGCCACCGGTAACGGCGTCACCACCCTGGCCCCCGTCGTGGTGCAAGGGGTGCGCGACGCGTCGCCGACCTCCGGCGCGGACTATGTGGCCACGCGCAGCCGCTCGGGCACCAAATCGGATGCCGAACTGATCAACACGCCCCAGACGATCAACGTCATTACCCGCAAAGAAATGGACGAGCGCGGCGTCACCTCGGTCGCGCAAGCCGTGCGTTACACCCCCGGCGTCTTCGCCCAATACGGCGACAACGACGTGCGCTATGACTGGCTGACCGTGCGGGGCTTCACGCCGTCGCGCTATCTGGACGGACTGCTGCTGCCCTTCGGCGCGCGCGGCTATTCGCAACCGCGCATCGACACCTACGGCCTGGAACGCATCGAAATCCTGAAAGGCCCGTCGTCCGGACTGTATGGGCAAAGCGCGCCAGGCGGCCTGGTCAACATGACCAGCAAGCGCCCCACCGCCGAACCCATCAATGAAGTGGTGTTGCAGGCAGGCAGCTTCAACCGCTATCAAGGCGCGTTCGATTTCTCGGGCCCCGCCGACGAAGAAGGCAAGTTTCTGTACCGCTTGACGGGCACGCTGCGCGACAGCGACACGCAATACCAGCACGTAGACGATGAACGCCAGTTCATCGCGCCCAGCTTCACGTGGCGCCCGTCATCCGACACCAGCTTGAACGTCAGCGCGCAGTACCAGAAGATCACCAGCCACGGCGGCGGCGGCGCCCCCGTGCTGCCCGTCATCGGCACGCTGGAAAAAAGCGCCACGGCGGGCTACATCCCGCGCGACCGCTTTGTCGGCGAGCCCGGATACGACATCTTCACCAACGAACAAACCATGGTCGGCTACACGCTGGACCACCGCTTGAACGACACGTGGAGCCTGCGCCAAAGCGCCCGCTACACCAATGTCGACACCAACACGCGGCGCGTGCAGATCGGCGCCATGGTGTCGGACACGCAGGCCATCCGTTACGCCTGGGCGTTTCCGGAAACGTCGCATACCTTCCAGATCGACAACCAGTTGAATGCCAAATTCAACGCCGGTCCCACGCGCCATGACATCACCTTCGGCCTGGACTACCTGCGCGAAAAATCCCGCTATAACGAAAGCAGCCTGGGCCTGATGCTGCCCCCGGCCTCGCCGCTGTTCAACGTGTTCGACCCGGACTACGGCACGTCCGTGACGCGCCCGCCCACGGCCACCAAAATCAACATGACGCGCAGCCAGTTGGGCCTGTACGCGCAAGACCAGATTGAACTGGACCGTCTGCGCTTCACCTTCGCCGGCCGTTATGACTGGACCGAAGGCACCACCGACAACGGCGTCGCGGGTAGCGGCGGCCAATGGGGCTGGACGTCGCGCAGCGCCGATGCCGACCGCTTCACCGGCCGCGCCGGCGTGACCTACCGCTTTGACAACGGCATCGCGCCGTACTTCAGCTATTCCACGTCGTTTCAGCCGATGACCGGCATCACGCGCGACGGCTCGCCGCTCAAGCCCACTACGGGTGAGCAATACGAGGCCGGCGTGAAATACCAGCCCGAGGGCTACGACAGCTTTGTCACCCTGTCGGCCTTCCAGATCACGCAGAAAAACGTCAGCACGCCCGACCCGGTCAACACCAGCTTTGTGGTGCAGACGGGCGAAGCGCAGGTGCAGGGCATCGAGCTGGAAGGCAAGGCCAGCTTTGACAGCGGGCTGGACCTGACGATGTCGTATGCGCTGAGCGATAGCGAAGTCACCAAGACCAACGTCGCCGCCCAGCGCGGCAACCAGATGATTTTCGTGCCGCGCCATCAAGCCGCGCTGTGGGCCGACTACACCCTGCGCGAAGGTCCGCTGCAAGGCGTCGGCGTGGGCGCGGGCGTCACGTACCGTGGCGGCTTCTACGGCGACTTGAACAACCGCTACGCCCTGCCCGCCGTCACCCTGGTGGACGCCGCCATCCGCTACGACCTTGGCCGCGTCAGCCCCACCCTGGCCGGCGCGCAAGTCGCGCTGAACGTGTCCAACCTGTTCGACAAGCGCTACGTCGCCAACTGCCTGGGCACGGCCGTTAGTTGCTACTGGGGCGCCGAACGCACGGTGATGGCGACGTTGCGGTATCGCTGGTAGGCCGGCCCTACGCCGACAATTGCCGCATGACGGCGATCAGGTCCGACTTGCCTTCGAACCCGATGCCGGGAAGTTCCGGCATCGTGACGTAGCCGCCGTCGACTTTCACACCATCGGGAAAGCCGCCAAATGGCTGGAACAGGTCCGGGTAGCTTTCATTGCCGCCCAGGCCCAAGCCCGCTGCAATGTTCAACGACATCTGGTGGCCGCCGTGCGGAATGCAGCGGCTGGCCGACCAGCCGTGCTCGCGCAGCATGTCCAGCGTGCGCAGATACTCCACCAGCCCGTAGCTCAACGCGCAATCGAATTGCAGCCAATCGCGGTCCGGGCGCATGCCGCCGTATCGGATCAGGTTGCGCGCGTCCTGCATGGAAAACAGGTTTTCGCCCGTCGCCATCGGGTTGTTGTAGTAGTTGCGCAAGGTGGCCTGCAACTCGTAATCCAGCGGGTCGCCCGCCTCTTCGTACCAGAACAGGTCGTACTGCGACAGCGCCTTGGCATACTGAATGGCCGTATCCAGATCGAAGCGGCCGTTGGCGTCCACCGCCAGCTTCTGCCCGTCTTGCAGCACGCTCAAGATGGAATCGATGCGGCGCAGGTCCTCGTCCAGCGACGCGCCGCCAATCTTTTTCTTCACCACCGTGTAGCCACGATCGATGTAGCCGCGCATTTCATCCTTGAGCTTGCCGTGGTCCTGGCCCGGGTAGTAATACCCGCCGGCCGCGTAGACAAACACGCGGCGGTCGGCTTGCCCATTGCCGTAGCGATCCGCCAGCAACTGGAACAACGGCTTGCCTTCGATCTTGGCGACCGCATCCCACACCGCCATGTCGATGGTGCCAATCGCCACCGAGCGCTCGCCATGGCCGCCCGGCTTTTCGTTCGTGAACATCGCGCCCCAGATCTTGTGCGGGTCCAGATTCTTGCCCGTCGCGTCCACGAGCGATTCTGGGTCGGCTTCCATCACCCGCGGAATAAAGCGCTCGCGCATCAGCTTGCCCTGGCCGTATCGGCCATTCGAATTGAAGCCGTAGCCCACCACCGGCTTGCCGTCACGGATCACGTCGGTGATCACGGCGACCAGGCTCAGCGTCATCTTGCTGAAATCGATATAGGCGTTGCGGATGGGCGAGCTGATGGGCAGCGTCTGTTCGCGGATCTCGACGATTCTCATGAGGTGTCTCCTGATGCGCCGACTGTGGCGGCGCGGGTAAGTTCAGAACCCCTAGCGTAGAGGCGAATACCCGCACTAAGATTCACCCATATTCATTTGATTATTAACTTTCAGTGAAAACCGACATCGCGTCCGAATTGGAGTTCTTCATCCATCTGGCCCGGGTGGGCAGCCTTTCGGCGGCCGCACGCGAACTCGACCTGACGCCCCCCGCCGCCACCAAGCGCCTGGCGCTGATGGAACGGCGGTTGGGCGTGCGGCTGGTCAACCGCAGCACCCGGAACCTCAGCCTGACTCCCGAGGGCGAAACCTACCTGTCGCACGCGTCAAAGATCCTTGAAGACCTGCGCGCGATGGAAGACGCGGTTTCCAGCAGCGGCGGCACACCACGCGGCCCGCTGAAAGTGAACGCCACCTTGGGATTCGGCCGCACCACCATCGCCCCGCTGGTCTCGGACTTTGCCAAGCGCTATCCCGACGTGCAGGTACAGCTGGACGTGACGGACCGGCCGGTGGACCTGGTGGAAGGCGGATTCGACCTGGCGATCCGTTTCGGCGAACTGCCCGACAGACGCCTCAGCGCCCGGCGCGTCATGTCCAACGGCCGCTTCCTGTGCGCGTCCCCGCGCTATCTGGACAAGCACGGCACCCCCGCCACGCTGGCCGATCTGGCCTCGCACCGCTGCATCCTGCATACGCAAAACGACGAAGCACACGGCGTCTGGCGATTCACCCGCGAAGGCGAAAGCGTGGCAATCAAGGTGGATGGGGCGCTGTCCAGTAATGACGGGGATATCGTGCTGGGCTGGGCACTGGACGGCCATGGCATATTGATCCGCTCGGAATGGGATCTGGCCAAGTATTTAAAAAGCGGACGGCTGCAAGTGGTATTACCCGACTACACGCTGCCGTCCGCCGACCTCTTTGTGTATTATCCGCAACGCAGAAATCAAACTGCCCGGGCCAGGGCGTTTATTGATTATCTGGTTGAGGTGTTTCAGCGGGCGGGATGATTACCAGTCGAAGGTGCCTTGGTCGATGCCAACTTGGGGGCCGTCTTCACCGTCAACAGCGCCGGAACCCAAGGATTGGCGGATTTCGCTGATCGATCCATAGGAATCGGGGTGGACATTCCATCCCACCAAACTGCCCTTGATACCGTTGCCCGAGACGGCTCCGCTGGAATAAGACTGCTCGATCACGCCGGTATTAAGCCCGACCAATCCCCCCACTGCGTCCTGATCGTGTCGCCCTATGGCGTTGCCGCTAGCGTACGAATTCGCGATCAAACCGTCGTTGCCGCCTACCAGCCCGCCAATCGTACCGATCGGATGCCTGGGGTTGTGAGCGCCGGCAGTCGCCGTACCGCTAGCGGAAGAATCGCGGATCGTTCCGCGTCGCGTGTTCTCTCCGACCAAGCCCCCTACCGCGCTATCCTGGCCGCCATTCGCATCGCCCGATGCGTGGCTGCGATCGATCAACCCGGCGTTATTTCCGACCAACCCGCCCGCGCCTCGGAAGAAGGAACGGGTTGTTGCGTTTCCTGATGCCCGAGAATCGGTGATTATCCCTGTGTCCGTATTGACTCCAGTCAAACCGCCGGAGTCATAATCTCCAACGGAGTTGCCGCGAGCACGGCTGTTGCTGATTTTGCCGCGATTAACGCCGGCCAGCCCTCCCGAATAGAAGGTGGAAGTGACATTCCCCGTTGCGTAGGAATGTTCGATCGTTCCCTCGCGGCTGTTTGTACCGACCAAACCACCGCTCATCGCCAGCCCCCCATGAACGTCTGCTGTCGAATAGGAATGCGCGACGCGCCCGGCGTTGTCGCCGACCAAGCCGCCGGCGTCTCCGACTTGACCGCTATAGACGGAAACGCCTCGCACCACGGTGCTGGAATGTGAACGAAGCACCTCGCCCTCGTTGAAGCCCACAAGCCCCCCAAGCGAGTCTCTGTATTGCGACGTACTGATCTGGCCGGAAGAGTGGGCGTACTTGACCACACCATGGTTGGCGCCAACCAGCCCCCCAACGGAATTGAATCGGTCGGGGCGGTCGACGGAAATGTTCTGGTTCAGCACGCCGATATTCCGGAGCACACCATAGGAAGCGCTGAATACTCCCACCTGTCTTACGGTATTCGAGGAATCGAATTTAATCGTCAGATTGTCGATCGAATGTCCCAAGCCAGTCAGCGTCCCCGTGAATCTGTCTTTGGTGCTCCATCGATCTCCTCCAATGGGAGCAAATCCCCTGCCCGCATTCCAATCCGCCGTCTCGCTCGCGTCGATTTGGTTGGCCAAAGCGTAGTGACCGTCCAGACCCTTCTCAATGGCCTGAAGCTCATGCACATCGCGGATAAGTTGATAATGCTGCCCGTTGATACGCAAGCTTGCTTGTGACCCCGGCAACGTCACTGCGACATCCTTGCCCAGGATATAGTCCGCGTCCGTACCGTGGTTTATGACAACCCCCGCCTTATCCCCACTTGCTTCGACATTCGCATTCAGCCGCACGGATTTATTGGCATCCAGGCTCAGCGTAGTGTCAGCATCCCAGCTGATCTCTTCCAGGACGCGAATGTCGGCTTGGGTGGATGTCAGCGCAATATTGTTGTTGGCCAACTGCTGGTTCAGACGCTCGCCACTGATGCCGCTGACCAACGGCACTTCCTGCGTTGTCACGCTGATCTGATCGGCTTCAAGCGTCAACCAGCCGCCGTTGCCCGCGGCCGCGCGCGTATCAACTTGTGCGCTGCCTTCCATCTGCACTTGCCGACCTTGGACCAGAACATTGCCGCCGTCGCCTTCGCCGCCAGCTGTCGCCAGTAGATTGCCCCGCAGGTCCACGCGTTGACCTTGCACCGTAATATCGCCAGCACTGCCACTGAACGCGCTGGCGTTCAATGTGCCTGCGGCCAATACCGTGCCTTGCACGCCACCGTCCAGCACGATATTGCCCGAGCGGCCATTCAAGCTTTGTGCTTCGATCAGCCCTTGGTTGTTCACCACCGCATGCGCCACGGCATCGCCGGCGCGCGCTTTAAGCGTCACTTGGCCACCTTGCGCCGTCAGCGCGTTGTGGTTGCTGACCAGCGCATTCAGGGTGTCCTGATCTATCTCCACGTTCAGCAGTCCATCGTCTGAAGCACCGAGCGTAATTCGTTTACCCGCCGCCAGCGCGATGGCGCCCTGCTTTGCGCGGATAACACCCTTGTTTTCGACCTGCCCGCCCAGCAACGCGATCGTTCCGCCCTCCGTCGCGACCAACACGCCTTCGTTAACAACGCCTGCCGGTGCCGCGCGATCGCCGACAAAGCGCAGTATGTTTCCTTGCATATCAATATTGCTCAGGTTCAGTGTGGACCCCACCAACCCGCCCACGTTGACCTTTGCCGTCTTGCCGAACAAGATGCCGTTCGGATTAATAATGAACACGCGGCCGTTGGCGTTAAGCTGGCCCATGATCTTGCTGCCGTCGTTGCCGATGACGCGGTTCAGTGCAATGGCGTTGACGTGCGGCTGGTGAAAATCGACCCGACTACCCGAGGCAATATTGAAGCTGTCCCAATCAATGGACAGCTTGTAGGTGGTCTGCTCGATTTTCTGCGACAGGCGATTGGGTTCGGAGATGCTGGCTTGCCCGATGGTGATCTTGCCGCCCGAGGGCAGATTCTGGGCATAGGCCGCACCTGCAAGCAATAGCATCGAGGATGACACGCCCGCCAAAATCGGCAATGCCGTTCTCAATAGAGGGCGTGCACGTCGTTGTCTTTTATTCTTGGTGTTAAGGCCGCGGTGAATCATTACGTTCTCCTCGTCTTGATAATCCAGACGAGGCTAGCACGCGATATAGCGGAAACGCGAAATCATAAAATCGGCAACTTAATAATGATGATTACGCTGCATATTTCGTATTCTTCTTATTGATCGAATATAAAAAAAGCCCCCGCTTTTGCGAGGGCTCTTTCATAGCTGCGTAGCCGTTCGGAAAAATCAGAACGGAATATCGTCGTCCATATCCGCCAAGTTCGCACCGCTGCTGGCCGGGGCCGCTGCGGGGGCCGGGCGCTGTTGCGGCGCCGGGCGTTGCGCCGGGGCGCGTTGCTGTTGCGGACGCGACGGGGCGTCATCGTAGCCGCCACCACCGTAGCTGGCGCCGCCGCCACCGCCGTCTTCGCGGCCGCCCAACATTTGCATCTGGTCAGCCACCACTTCGGTGCTGTAACGGTCAGCGCCGGTGTCCTTGTCTTGCCACTTGCGCGTCTTCAGACGGCCTTCGATGTAGACCGAGCGGCCTTTCTTCAGGTATTCGCCGGCGATTTCAGCCAGGCGGTTGTACATGACGACGCGGTGCCATTCGGTTTCTTCGCGGCGTTCGCCGGAAGCCTTGTCCTTCCAGGTGGAGGTCGTGGCGATGGACATGTTGCAGATTGCAGCCCCTTCCGGGCTATAGCGGACTTCCGGGTCGCGACCCAGATTGCCCACGAGAATGACTTTGTTAACCGATGCCATGCCGATGTCCCTCAGTTGTTGACAGCCTGCGCCTGTGCGTTGCCGCGAGCGCGCCGGCAACAACATAAAAAGCGATGTTGAAGACCGGCTTCATGAAACACGCCGGTCATCATGACAATGACCGGCGACGCCTGGGATCCTGACGACCCCCACTTCCGTGAAGCCCTAAATTGGTACGTATTATCGACGAAAAGCCCCCGCCACGCCAAACGCGATTCGTGACAAAGCGATCCACCCCGGGAATCGATTTAGGGGCTGTTGGGCGCCATAGGCAGCGCGATCAGCGACGGTTGGGGTGTAGTCGGGGACGCATCCCCGGCCCGGTAGCCAGCCCAATCGCCAGCCCTGATCACCCGCCCTCGATCACCGCCCTTGCGGCCTTGATCCCGCCTTGGCGGTCTTACGCCAGCGGCCGCAGCGCCCAGGTCACCGCGAGCCACACCGCCGACAGAATCGCCGCGCCGACGAACACCGCGCTAGCGCCTGAATGGGCCGCCAGCCAACCTCCCAGCGCGCCGCCCGTGAACAGCCCGGCCGCTTGCGCCGTGTTGTAGAAGCCAAGCGCCAGCCCCTTGTACGCCTGCGGCGCCACGCGCGACACCAGCGAAGGCTGCAAGGCCTCCAGCACGTTGAAGGCGACAAAGAAACCGGTCAACGCCACAGCCAGCGTGTAAAAACCATGGCTGGCCGCCGGCAGCAGCGCGCACACCAGCACCAGGCCCGCCACGGCGGCGCGCAAGGCGCCCCGGTGGGCACGACGCTTTTCCGCGACGAACACCACGGGCACCATCAGCACGAACGACACCAGGATGACGGGCAGATAGACCTTCCACAGCTCGCGCGCGTCCAGCCCGCCGACTTTGGCCAGCAAGGCCGGCACCACCACGAACAGCGACACCTGAATCAGATGCAGCACGAACACACCAAAGTTCAGGCGCAGCAAGTCACGGTGGGTCAGCACTTCACGCGGCCGGGCGGCCTGCATGGTGCGGGCTTGGGTGCGCGGCACGACCGGCACCACAAAGCGCGCCACGCCCAGGCAGATCACGCCCAGGCAGGCGATGGTCCAGAACAAGCCCGACAGGCCCCACCAGCCCACCAACACGGGCGACAAGACCAGCGACACCGCGAAAGACAGTCCGATCGACCCGCCCACCATGGCCATGGCCCGGGTGCGGACTTCGTCGCGGGTGGCGTCGGCCAGCCAGGCGGTGACGGCGGCCGAGATCGCGCCCGCGCCCTGGATGGCGCGGCCGATGGTGATCCAGTACACGTCGGTCGCCTGCGCGCAGACGATGCTGCCCACCACGAACAGCAGCAGTCCGAACAGCACTACAGGGCGCCGCCCCCAGCGGTCGGACGCCAGGCCGAACGGGATCTGCATGAATGCCTGGGTCAGGCCATACATGCCCAGCGCCAGGCCGACGCGCGCGGGGTCGTCCCCGCCGGGCAGGCCGGCAGCCGCGACGGCGAACACCGGCAGCAACAGGAACAGCCCCAACATCCGGGCGGCGAACAGGCCGGCCAACGCGACGCTGGCGCGACGTTCGGAGGGGGTCAATTTCAGCTTGATGTCTGCCGGCATGCGAAAAATTCAACAATGACAAGGGCGGTGCGCGCGCGTGGATGTCACACGCTCACAGTCTGATCTGGCGGTGCGGCGCCGAACGCCGTTCAGTCCAACTTGTCGGACTGCCTTGAACGCGGGAGGTTTCGGCGCGCTATAGTAACAAGTTGGCCTTTGAAACCGCTTAAAAGAGCCTGATGGACACCCGATCGACGTGACAATACGCATACGGGGTGCACGCACCCACAACCTCAAGAACGTTTCGCTGGACCTGCCGCGCCACAAACTGGTGGTCGTCACCGGCTTGTCCGGCTCCGGCAAGTCTTCGCTGGCGTTCGATACGCTGTACGCGGAGGGCCAACGACGTTATGTGGAAAGCCTGTCCGCGTATGCCCGCCAATTCCTCCAGCTGATGGACAAGCCGGACGTCGACCTGATCGAAGGGTTGTCGCCGGCCATCTCTATTGAGCAAAAGGCCGCGGGCCACAACCCGCGTTCCACCGTCGGCACCATTACCGAAATCCACGACTACCTGCGCCTGCTGTATGCGCGGGTCGGCACGCCCTACTGCCCCGATCACGGCCTGCCGCTACAGGCGCAATCCGTCAGCCAGATGGTCGACGCGGTGCTGGGCTGGACGCCCGAAACGCGCCTGGCCGTGCTGGCGCCCATTGCGCGCGGCAAGAAAGGCAGCTTCGAGGACGAATGCGCCAGTTTGCAGGCGCAAGGCTATGTGCGGCTGCGCGTGGACGGCCAACTGATGGAAATCGACGGCATGGCGCCGTTGAAGAAAACCGAAAAGCACGACATCGACGTCGTCATCGACCGGCTGCGCATCAAGCCGGAAAGCAAGCAGCGCCTGGCGGAAAGCTTCGAAACCGCGCTGCAACTGGCGGATGGGCGCGCGCTGGCGCTGGACATGGACAGCGAACACGAGCAGGTGTTCTCCAGCCGCTACGCCTGCCCGGTGTGCAGCCACAGCCTGCCCGAACTGGAACCGCGCCTGTTCAGCTTCAACAACCCGATGGGCGCCTGCCCCAGCTGTGACGGCATCGGCCAGGTGGGCTTTTTCGACCCCAAGCGGGTCGTGGCCTTTCCTGAACTGAGCCTTGCCGCCGGCGCCATCCGGGGCTGGGACCGCCGCAACGCCTTCACGCATTCGCTGCTGAGCAGCCTGGCGGCGCATTACGAATTCGATATTGAAGCCCCGTTTGAAGACCTGCCCGAAGCCCTGCGCGACAAGGTGTTGTACGGGTCGGGCGAAGAAGAAATTTCGTTCCTCTACTTGAACGAGAAAGGCCGCAGCACCGTCAAGCGCCACACGTTCGAAGGCGTCATCCCGAATCTGGAACGCCGCTGGCGCGAAACGGATTCCGCGACCGTGCGGGAAGAACTGGGCAAGTACCGCAACATCAAGACCTGCCCGGACTGCGCCGGCTCGCGCTTGCGCCCCGAAGCCCGCAACGTGCTGATCGGCCACGATCCGCGCGGCGGCGAGCGCCACGGCCAAGCCATTTATGAAGTCGAGGCCATGCCGCTGTCCAGCTGCCTGGCCTGGTTCCGTGACCTGAGCCTGACGGGTGCCAAGCAGGAAATCGCGCAGCGCATCGTGCGTGAAATCGAGGCGCGGCTCAGTTTCCTGAACAACGTGGGCTTGAACTATCTGTCGCTGGACCGCAGCGCCGACACCATCTCGGGCGGCGAGGCCCAGCGCATACGCCTGGCCAGCCAGATCGGTTCCGGTTTGACCGGCGTCATGTACGTGCTGGACGAGCCATCCATCGGCCTGCACCAACGCGATAACGACCGCCTGATCGGCACCCTGCAACACCTGCGAGACCTGGGCAACAGCGTCATCGTCGTCGAGCACGACGAAGACATGATCCGCATGGCGGACTGGGTGGTCGACATGGGTCCGGGCGCGGGCGAGCACGGCGGCGAAGTCGTGTCGCAGGGTGATCCTGAAACGGTGCAGCGCGATCCGAACTCGCTGACCGGCCAGTACCTGAGCGGCGCACGCGAGATCGCAATTCCACCGCGCCGCCCGGTCAACGACGAACTGCCGTGGCTGACCTTGACCGGCGCCAGCGGCAACAACCTCAAAGACGTAGAACTGCGCGTGCCGGCCGGCCGCCTTGTCTGCGTCACGGGCGTGTCCGGTTCCGGCAAGTCCACACTGATCAACGACACGTTGGCGGTTGCCGTATCGCGCCAGCTGCATCACGCGCAAAGCGAACCCGCCCCCTACGTGTCGATGCAGGGCCTGGAAAATTTCGACAAGATCATCAGCGTCGACCAAAGCCCCATCGGCCGCACGCCGCGCAGCAACCCGGCAACCTACACCGGGCTGTTCACCCCGATCCGCGAGCTCTTTGCCGGCGTGCCGGAAGCGCGTACGCGTGGCTATGACCCGGGCCGGTTCAGTTTCAACGTCAAGGGTGGCCGCTGCGAAGCGTGCCAGGGCGACGGCGTGGTCAAGGTCGAAATGCACTTTCTGCCTGACATGTACGTGCCTTGCGACGTGTGCCACGGCAAGCGCTACAACCGCGAAACGCTGGAAATCCGCTACCGGGGCCGCAACATCAGCGAAGTGCTGGACCTGACGGTCGAGCAGGCGCTGGAATATTTCGAATCCGTGCCCGCGATCTCACGCAAGCTGCATACGCTGATCGATGTCGGCCTGTCTTACATTCGCCTGGGTCAAAGCGCCACCACCTTGTCGGGCGGCGAAGCGCAACGCGTGAAGTTGTCATTGGAGCTGTCGCGCCGCAGCACCGGGCGCACGCTGTACATCCTGGACGAACCCACCACCGGCCTGCATTTCCGCGATATCGAACTGCTGTTGCAAGTGCTGAACCAGCTGGTCGACAGCGGCAATACCGTGCTGATCATCGAGCACAACCTGGACGTCATCAAAACGGCGGACTGGCTGATCGACATGGGCCCGGAAGGCGGCGACGGCGGCGGCTATGTCGTGGCACAAGGCACGCCCGAGGTTGTTGCCAATACAAAGGCCAGCCACACCGGGCAATACCTGGGCAAGCTGCTGCGCCGCAACGCAGGCCGGTAAATCGACGGGCACCCAATCGACGCGCACCTTAAGGCAGAAACCGCACCATGTACACCCTGATCATCGGCAACAAGAATTACTCATCGTGGTCCTTGCGGCCCTGGCTGGCGCTGCGTGCGACGGGCATCGAATTTAACGAGCAAAAGCTCGGGTTCTTCACGGAAGCGTTCACGCGACAAGTGGCGGCGGTGTCGCCCGCCGGGCTGGTGCCGGTGCTGCTGGACGGCGACTTCGCCGTGTGGGATTCGCTGGCCATCTGCGAATACGTGGCTGAACAGCACCCCGACGCGGCCCTGTGGCCCAAGGACGCAAAGGCGCGCGCGCGGGCGCGGTCGATTGTGGCGCAAATGCACAGCGGCTTTACGGCGCTGCGCAACACGATGCCCATGAATATCGAAGCGCATCTGCCGGACATCGACGTGCCCGAGGCCGCGCAGCAAGACATCGGACGCGTGCAAGCGATCTGGCGCGACACGCGCGCCAAGTTCGGCCTGGGCGGCCCGTTCCTGTTCGGTGAATTTTCGATTGCCGACGCGTTCTATGCACCGGTGGTGTCGCGCTTTACCACCTACAACGTGGCCGCGACGGGCGCCGTGCGCGACTACATGGACGCGGTGATTGCGCTGCCCGCCATGCAGGAATGGATGCGCGACGCGCATGCGGAAGCGACGTTCGTGCCGGAAGACGAGCCGTACCGCACGCATCGCTGAACGGGCACAACTGACGGGCACAACGGGGCCCGCACCACGGCCCGGCAGCCCGTCAACGCCAGCGGCACCGCTTAGCCCATTTCGAACAGCCGCTTATGCTCGCGAATGGCGTAGCGGTCGGTCATGCCCGCGATGTAATCCGAAATGGCGCGGGCCTGTTCATTGAATGCCTCGCGCCGGTAGTCGGGCGGCAACAGCCGCGGATCATCCAGGAACACCGCGAACATCTCGCGCACGATGCGGCGCGCCTTCGCGGTCATGCGCAGCACCTGGTAATGCCGGTACAAGTTGTCGAACAAGAACTTCTTCAGTGCGTCGGCCTCGCGCCGGATCTCGTCCGAGAATCCGGCCAAAGGCGGTGCGCGGCGCACATCGTCAACGCTGGTCGGGGCCGCGTCACGAATGCGAGCCAGCGATGTTTGCGTCAGGTCGACTATCAAGGTGTTGATCATGCGGCGAATCGTCTCGGCCACCGCGCGGCGTGGCGCCAGGCCGGGATAGCGGTCCAGCACCTGGGCATGGTGGCGTTCGAATATCGACACGTCTTGCAACTGCTCAAGCGTGATCAAGCCTGAGCGCAGGCCGTCGTCGATATCGTGGTTGTTGTAGGCCACTTCGTCGGCCAGATTGGCCAGCTGCGCTTCCAGGGACGGCTGCGTGCGGTTCAGGAAACGCTCGCCCACATCGCCCAGCTGGCGCGCATGCGCGGCCGAACAATGCTTGAGGATGCCTTCGCGCGTTTCAAAGCAAAGGTTCAGCCCGTTGAAATCCGCGTAGCGCTCTTCTAGCTCGTCCACCACGCGCAGGCTTTGCAGGTTGTGCTCGAAGCCGCCGGCCTCGGGCGCCAGCTCGCGCATGCAGGCATTCAGTTCGTCCTGGCCGGCGTGGCCGAAGGGCGTGTGGCCAAGATCGTGCGCCAGCGAAATGGCTTCGGTCAGGTCTTCGGACAGCCCCAGGCTGCGAGCCAGCGTGCGCGCAATCTGCGCCACTTCCAGGCTGTGCGTCAGACGCGTGCGGAACAGATCGCCTTCGTGGTTGACGAACACCTGCGTCTTGTATTCCAACCGGCGAAAGGCGCCGGAATGGACGATGCGGTCGCGGTCACGCTGAAACTCGGTCCGGTTTTCGGGCGGTGGTTCGGCATAGGCCCGACCGCGCGATTGGGACGGGTCGGATGCGTAGGAAGCCAGCTCTTTCATCTGCAACACCGTCTCCATCGCGGTTACTGGGTGGTTCGGGACAAGACGGCGCGCACCGCCTCATCCGGGGCCGCGCGCATCAGCGCTTGGCCTATGCGCGGCATGAGCACGTAGCGAATCGAGCCGCCTTCGGTTTTCTTGTCGACCTGCATCAGGTCCAGCCAGCGGTCGGCGCCCAGGTCGGGCGCCACCACGGGGCAGCCGATAGCCGCCACCAGCGCGCGCACGCGTTCCACGTCGGCCCGCTGGAAACCGGCCACATCGGCCGACAACTCTGCCGCCTGCACCATGCCGCAACCGACAGCCTCGCCGTGCAGCCAGGCGCCGTAGCCCAGCCCCGATTCAATGGCGTGGCCAAAGGTGTGGCCCAGGTTCAGGATGGCGCGCAGGCCGGATTCGCGTTCATCCTTGCCGACCACCTGCGCCTTCAGTTCGCAAGAGCGGCGAATGGCGTAGGCGACGGCCTGCGGGTCCAGCGCGCGCAGCTTTTGCACGTTGTCTTCGCACCAGGTCCAAAAGTCCGGGTCCAGGATCAGGCCGTACTTGATGACTTCGGCCAAGCCGGCGGACACTTCGCGCGCGGGCAAGGTGTTCAGCACGTTGGTGTCGATTTCGACGGCCACCGGCTGATAGAACGCGCCGATCATGTTCTTGCCCAGCGGATGGTTCACGGCGGTCTTGCCGCCTACCGACGAATCCACCTGGGCTAGCAGCGTCGTGGGCACTTGCACGAAGCGCACGCCGCGCATGTAGACGGCGGCGGCGAACCCCGTCATGTCGCCGATGACGCCGCCGCCCAGCGCCACCAGCACGCAGCGGCGGTCCAGGCGATGCGTCAGCAAGGCGTCAAAAATCAGGTTCAGCGACTGCCAGTCTTTATAGGCCTCGCCATCCGGCAGTTCAATGCGCAGCACACGCTTGCCCGTGCGGGCCAACGCGGCCTCGGCACGCTCGCCGTACAGGGCGGCCACCGTGGGGTTGGTCACGACCGCAATCGCGGTGGCGTCGGCGGGAATGCACTGGTCCAGGGCATCAAGGCGGCCGGGGCCGATGTGGATCGGATAGCTTCCGCCCGGGGTGTCGACGTCAACAACGTTCATATGCGCTTCTCGAAGGCTTGTAATTGCGGCAGCAGCGCCTTGACCAGCGTGTGGATGGGCATGGCCCCGGTTTCCACGACCAGGTCGGCGACTTCTTTATAGAGGGGTTCCCGCAGGGTCATCAGGTCCCGCAGGGTGCCGCGCGGGTCGGCGGTGGCCAGCAACGGGCGGTTGCGGTCGCGGCAGGTACGGCGGAACAATTCGTCCACGCTGGCCCGTAAATAGATGACGATTCCGCGCTCGCGCAGGCGTTGGCGGTTTTCACTTGCCAGGATGGCGCCGCCACCGGTAGCAAGAATAATGTTGCGCCGTTGGGTACACTCCTCCAAGGCGGCGGACTCTCGGCGACGAAAACCGGCTTCGCCCTCGATTTCGAAGATAACCGGCACCCGAACGCCGCAACGCGCCTCGAGCTCATGATCCAGATCCATAAACTCGCGCCCCAGCGCACGCGCCAGGCTTCGGCCTATGGTGGTCTTGCCCGCGCCCATCATTCCCACCAGGAACACGGGCAGGTCATGCGGCAATGGCACGGTCTTGCCTGTGCACTCGATGGCGCAAGGCACGTGGTCAGGCCCCTGGTCGGAGGGCGCTGGGTCCGGGTCAGCCTCCGGACATGAGTGGGCGGAAAAGTTCATGTCGGCATTATCACATCTGCCGCCAGTTGCCCGCGCACCACACAGAACAATCTTGTTACAGAAACCGATCCCTCGCGCTGAGATGGGACCGGAGATACCCGTAAAATCGCCGCGATGAGCAAGCCCCAGAATTCCTCCAAGAAAGACAAGCCCGCCAAGAGCGGCTCCCCGATCCTGCGATTCTTCGTAAAAACCGGCATCCTCTTTGCCGGCCTGTTCCTGTGCGGCGTATTGCTGGCCGGAATGGCGCTGGCGCTGGCCTGGCCGAACCTGCCCGACCTGAACGCCATGACGGACTACCGCCCGCGGGTGCCGCTGCGCGTGTACACGGCCGACCGCGTGCTGATCGGGGAATTTGGCGAAGAACGCCGCAACGTGCTGCGTTTCAACGAAATTCCCGACGTCATGAAGTCGGCGGTGCTGGCGGCAGAAGACGACCGCTTCTACCAGCACGGCGGTATCGACTGGACGGGCGTGGTGCGGGCGGGCCTGACGAACCTGATCAACATGTCCAAGACGCAGGGCGCCAGCACGATCACGATGCAGGTGGCGCGTAACTTCTACCTGTCGTCGGAAAAGACCTATTCGCGCAAGTTCTACGAACTGCTGCTGACGTTCAAGATTGAGTCCGAGCTGACCAAGGACCAGATCCTTGAGCTCTATATGAACCAGATCTACCTGGGTCACCGCGCCTACGGTTTCGCCGCCGCGTCGCGCACGTACTTCGGCAAGCCCTTGTCCGAAGTGACCCCCGCCGAAGCCGCCATGCTGGCCGGCATTCCGAAGGCGCCTTCGCGCTTCAACCCGATTTCGAACCGCCCCCGCGCCGAACTGCGCCAGCGTTACGTGCTGGGCCGGATGCAGTCGCTGGGCTACCTGACCGAGCCGGAATACAAGCAGGCGATGGCGCAGCCCATCATCATGAAGTCGGCGGAAGGCACGCCGGCGGGCGGCTATTCGATTCACGGCGAATACGTGGCGGAATTGGCACGCCAGCTGCTCTACAACGTCTACCAGGACAACGTCTATTCGCGCGGCATCAACATCTACACGACCGTGCAGTCCAAGGACCAGGAAGCCGCGTATCGCGCCGTGCGCGAAGGCGTGCTGGAATACACGCGTCGCGCGCCCTACCCCGGCCCCGAAGAGCAACTGGACCTGCCCCCGGGCACCGAAAACAATCCGGCCGCGCTGGATGAATTCCTGGACGGCGTGTTCGACAAATTCAGCGACAGCGGCGACCTGCTGACCGCTCTGGTGTTGTCGGCCAGCCCCACCGAAGTGAAGCTGGCGCGCAGCTCGCGCGAGATCATCACCGTCACCGACAAGAAGGTGCTGGGCGTCGTCGCCCGCGCGCTCAATGACAAGGCCAAGCCCGAACAGCGCATCAAGCGCGGCTCGGTGGTCTACATCCGCAAGTTCGGCGACAACTGGGAAATCATCAACCTGCCGTCGGTGCAGGCCGCCTTCGTCGCCTTGTCGCCGCAAGATGGCGCCATCCGCGCGATGGTCGGCGGTTTCGATTTCTATCGCGGCAATTTCAACCGCGTAACGCAAGCGTGGCGCCAGCCGGGCTCGAACATCAAGCCGTTCATCTACGCGGCCTCCCTGGAACGCGGCCTGACGCCCGCCACGCAGATTTCCGACCAGCCGTTCGAACTGACGGCGGCGCAAACCGGCTCGAAGGCCTGGAACCCCAAGAACTACGGCAATCAGTACGAGCCCATGCTGACCTTGCGCCAGGGCCTGTACAAGTCCAAGAACATGGTGTCGATCCGCATCCTGCAAGCCATTGGCCCGCAGTACGCACAGGACTACCTGACCCGCTTCGGCTTCGACAAGGCACGCCAACCGGCCGTGCTGCCGCTGGCCCTGGGTGCAGGCAGTGTCACGCCGCTGCAACTGGCCGGCGCGTTCTCGGTATTCGCCAACGGCGGCTACCGCGTCACGCCCTACCTGATCGACCGCGTCACCGACAGCAGCGGCAAGGTCATCATGCAGTCCAAGCCCGTGGTGGCCGGCGACGCGGCGGCCCGCGCCATCGACCCGCGCACCGCCTGGGTCATGGACGACATCCTGCGCGGCGTGGCCACCTACGGCACGGCCGCGCGCGCCCGCGCACTGCTCAAGCGCAACGACATCGCCGGCAAGACCGGCACCACCAACGAATCCGTGGACGCCTGGTTCTCGGGCTACACACCGAACCTGGTGGCAACGGCGTGGCTGGGCTTTGACCAGCCCAAATCGCTGGGCTCGCGCGAGACCGGTGGCGGCGTCGCCATGCCGATCTGGGTCGACTACATGCAAGACGTGCTCAAGGGCGTGCCGGAAGAAAAGCCGCGCCCCCGCCCCGATGGCCTGATCGTGGAAAACGGCGAGTTCTACTTCTCTGAATTCCCGCCCGGACAGGCCGTGGCCCGTCTGGGGTTGGCCGAAGCCGACACCCTGGGCGAGTTCCTGAACGGCCTGGGAGGCAGCAGCAGCCCGGATACGAAGATCAAGGTGGCGCCGGGCGTAGGAACGCAAAACGCGGCTCCGTGGTCGCAGAAGATCCCGTTCTGACGAACAAAGGCCGGCCTGGATAGGCCGGCCTTTCAGTTTTTGGGTAGGCCCCGGCGGCTCACTGCAACGCCGCTTGCGCCGGCCTGAACCGCTTGAAATCCCAATGCCGACCCGGCGCGGCATCCAGCAGCTGGCGCGTGTAGCCATCCTGCGGTCGAGTCAGCACCGCAGCCGCCTCCCCCGCCTCGACGATCTGCCCCGACTTCATCACAACGATCGAATTGCATATCTGCGCCGCCACGCGCAGGTCGTGTGTGATGAACAGCACCGCGGTGTCAGTGCGGGCACGTATGTCTTCGATCAGTTCCAGCACCTGTGCTTGCACCGACACATCCAGCGCCGATACCGCCTCGTCGGCGATCAGGATGTCGGGCCGCAGCGCCAACGCGCGCGCAATGCAGATGCGCTGGCGCTGCCCGCCCGAGAACTGATGCGGATAGCGCTCCATGGTGTCCGCGCCCAGCCCGACAATATCCAGCAGTTCGATCGCCCTCGCTTGCGCCTCATCTTGCGGCACACCGAAGTTGCGCATGCCCTCGATGATGGAATCGCCCACGCGAATGCGCGCATTCAGCGACCGGTACGGGTCCTGGAACACCACCTGGATGCGCTTGCGCACAGGATGGAATTGCCGTTTGCTGGCCGTGGCGATCTCGATGCCGTCCAGACGCACGCTGCCGGAACTGGGATCGATCAAGCGAGCGATGCAGCGCGCCAGCGTGGACTTGCCCGACCCCGACTCGCCCACGATGCCGACGATCTCTTTCTTGCGCAGCGTGAAGCTGACGTCGCGCACGGCGTGCACCGCGCGCTTTGCCTTGAAGAAGCCGCGCTCGTTGTAGGTCTTTTGCAGACCGTTGACCACCAGCACAGGTTCGCCTTCGGGCGCCTGCCGAGCGGACGGCGCAAGGCCCGGCACCGATGACACCAACATGCGCGTATAAGCCTCTTTCGGACGCGCCAGCACCTCATCGCGCGTCCCCACCTCGACCAGCTTTCCGCGGTTCATCACCGCAATACGATCGGCGATTTCCGCCACCACGCCAAAGTCGTGCGTGATGAACAGCACCGCGGTGTTGTGCGACTTCTGCAGTTCCAGTATCAACGCCAGGATCTGCTTCTGGGTGGTCACGTCCAGCGCGGTGGTGGGCTCGTCGGCAATCAGCAGCTTGGGGTTCAGGATCAGCGCCATGCAGATGACGATGCGCTGGCGCTGTCCGCCGGAAAGCTGATGTGGATAGGACTGGTAGATACGTTCCACCTCCGGCAAGCGCACCGATTCCAGCATGTCCAGGATCTTGCGCTTGCGCGAGGCCGCGTCCATCGCGCTATGGGTGCGCAGTACCTCGTCGATCTGCCAGCCAACCGTGCGCACCGGATTGAGCGCCGTCATGGGCTCCTGGAAGACCATGGACATGCGGGTGGCGCGCAGCTTACGCAGGCGCTCCGGCGTGCATGCCAGCACGTCCTCGCCGTCAAGCAGGATGCGGCCCGCGCTGGGCCGCAGCGCATCCGGCGCCAACAGGCCCATTACCGAAAACGACGTGACGGATTTGCCCGATCCGGACTCTCCGACCACACACAGTGTTTCGCCGGCGTGTATGTCGAAGCTGATGCCTTCGACCACGTGGCGCGGCTCATCCGCCGGCGTGCCGACGAGCGTCACCGACAGATTCTGCACTTGCAGCACGGGTATTGTGGAATTGTTCATGTCAGACCCTTCGCGCCATCTTGGGATCAAGGGCGTCGCGCAGGGCGTCGCCCAGCATGTTCACGCTGAGCACGGTCAGCGCCAGGAACATGCCCGGCAGCAGGATCAGCTCGGGCTTGATCTGGAAGTACATCCGGCCTTCGGCGATCACGTTGCCCCAGGACGGAAACTCGGGCGGCATACCAACGCCCAGAAAGCTCATGACCGCCTCGGACAGCATCGCGGATGCAAAGATGAAAGTGCCCTGCACGATCAGCGGCGCCACCGTGTTGGGCACCAGATGGCGCCGCATCAGCACGTGCGTGGGCGTGCCCAGCGAAATGGCGGCTTCCACATAGGGTTCGTCGCGCAGGCTCAGGATCAGGCCGCGTACCAGGCGCACCACGCGCGGAAACTCGGGCACGGCAATGGCGATCAGCACGGTCAACATGCTGGCGCCCGTCACCGCCACCAGCGCGATGGCAAGCAGGATGCCGGGCACGGACATGATGCCGTCCATGACGCGCATGATGACCATGTCCGCCGAGCGAAAGTAGCCCGCGACCACGCCCAGCGCCAAGCCGGGTATCAACGCGGCCACGGCCGTGCCCGCCCCGATCATCAACGAAATGCGCGCGCCATGGACCACGCGCGACAGCACGTCGCGGCCATACGCATCGGTGCCAAACCAGTGCTCGGCGGAAAAGCCCTTCAAGCGCTGCATGGGATCGATGGCCATGGGATCGGCCAGCCCCAGCAGATTGGCCGAGATGGCGGCCAGGACGATGACCCCAAGCACAGCCAGTGCCGCCATGACCGGCCACGTGGACAGCGTGCGCACCAGCGCGGACGCGGGTGGCTTGCGGATGGCGGGCGCAGCGCCGGCTCCACCCGCGATCGAGTGTATGGAAGTAGACATGCAGGTTCCCTCAATAACGGATGCGCGGATCGAACACCGAATACAGGACGTCGATCGTCAGGTTCACCCCGATGTAGACCAGCGAGAACAGCAGGATCAGCCCTTGGATCAGCGGATAATCGCGCGCCAGCACCGACTCGACCACCAGCCGCCCCAGGCCGGGCAGGTTGAAGACCGACTCCGTGACGACCACGCCGCTGATCAATAACGCGATGCTCACGCCGATCACGGTGATGATGGGCACGGCCGCGGTCCGCAGCGCGTGCGCCATCATCACGGCGCGTTCGGTGATGCCCTTGGCGCGCGCGGTGCGGATGAAGTCCTCACCCATCACCTCCAGCACGCTGCTGCGGGCGATGCGCGCGATCAGGGCCACAAACCCCGTGCTGAGCGCGATGGTGGGCAGCAACAGGTGCATGCCGAAGGCAACAAGACCCGCCGACGGCGACTTATAGCCCTGCACGGGTAGCCAGCCCAACTTCATGGCAAACAACAGGATCAGCGCATAGCCGGTGACGAAGATGGGCACCGAAAAGCCCAGCACCGAAAACGCCATCACCGCCCGGTCAGTCCGGGTGCCGCGGCGCCACGCCGAGAACACACCCAGCGGCACGGCGATCAGCGTGGACAGCAGGATGGTCGACAGCGCCAGCGCCAGCGACGGCCCCACGCGAGCGCTGATCATCGCGGTGACGGGCGTGCCCGAATGCAGCGACACGCCCAGATCGCCTTGCAGCACCTGGCCGCTCCACAGAAGGAACTGGGTGGCCAGCGACCGGTCCAGCCCCATGTGCTCGCGAATCTGCGCCAGCTGCGTTTCGGTGGCGGCATCGCCTGCCAGCATCAGCGCCGGATCTCCCGGCGTCAGCCGCAGCAGGCAAAACACCAGCACGGCCACCGTCAGCACCACCGGAACGGTCGCCAGGATGCGCCTGAGTAGGTAGCTGAACATGCTGGCTTACCGGCTGGCTTTCTTGATGTTCCAGAACACCGGCGCGGGCGATTCCAACACGCCGGACAGCTTCTTGCTGTAAGCGGCGGCGGTCTCGATCTGGCCCAGTGTGACGGCCACGCCTTCATCCAGCATCACGTCCTGCAACTGGTCGGCGATCTGCTTGCGTTCCGGTTCCGTCGCCGCCACTAGAAACTGGTCACGCAGCGCTTCGACCTTAGGCACGGTTGGCCAGCCGAACCAGGCCTTCTCGCCGTTGGCGGACACGCCATAGTTGCGCAGCGGGTCCATGATTTCGCTGACGTGCCACGTGGTCACGAAAATGCTCCAGCCGCCCTTGGCGGGCACGTCGCGGTTGGCGCGGCGCGACAGCATGGTCATGAAATCCATGGCCTGCAATTGCACGTTGAAGCCGGCCTGGCGCAGCTGCTGCGCCATCACCACGGGTATGGCGGACGCCATGGCAATGTCGGTGGCATGCAGGATCACGACAGGCGCGCCGTCGTACTTGGCCTCCTTCAGCAACGCCTTCGCCTTCTCGATGTTGGACGGCACGATCATGTCGGCACGGGTATCGCTGGAATACGGCAGGCCGCAGCCGAACACCGCGCCGCAAGTCTTGAAGAATTCCGGGTCGCCCACTTGCGCCTTCAGGATGTCACCCTGGCCGACCGCATACATGGCCGCCTGGCGCACCAGCTTGTTGTCGAACGGCGCATTAAGTTGGTTGAAGCGGTACATGGGCTGGTAGCCCATCTTGTCCAGCACACGCAGCGTCAGGTCCGGTGAACCTTTCACCATCGGCACCAGGTCGAAAGGCACGGTCTCGATGTAATCGACCTCTCCGCCCAGCAGGGCATTCACAGTCGTCATCGGGTCGGCCATCGCCACCCATTCCACGCGATCCACGTTGACCACCTTGCCGCCCGCCGTCCAGCTGGGCGCTTCCTTGCGCGGCACGTAGTCAGTGTTTTTTTCGTAGACCGTCTTCACGCCCGGCTGGAACTCCTTCTGCACGAACTTGAAGGGACCGGATCCGGTGTAATCGCTGATGGCCTGTGCCACCGGCGTTTGCGCGACCCGCTTGGGCATCATGAAGCTGGGCAGGCCGCTGGGCTTGCCCAGTGCCGACAGCACGTCGGCAGGGGCCGTCAGCACGATCCTGAATGTCTTGTCATCGATGACGTCCATCGACGCAACCAGCGGCATGAGCTGGCGACCGGTCTTGTCCGACTGGGCCCAGCGCTGGATCGACGCCACGCAATCCTCGGCCTTCACGGCGGTGCCATCGTGCCATTTCAACCCGTCGCGCAACGTGAAGGTGTAGGTTTTGCCGTCCGGCGAGATCTCCCACTTGTCCGCCATCTGTGGCTGGACCTTGTTGTTCGCGTCTGTCGCCAGCAGCGTGTCGTAGATCATGTAGGCGTGGTTGCGCGTCTGGTGCGACGCCGTCAGCACGGGGTCCAGCACCGTCAGCTTGCTGGCCATCACCACAGTCAGCGTTTCCGCCTGCGCGGGCGCCCAGGCCAGGGCAGCGGCGCAAGCCACTGCCGCGCCAACGCGGCCCAGGCCATAGCGGGCTTCAAGTCTTTCAGCATTCAGATAAGCCATGTCATTCCCTTGTAGTGTTATGGACGAACGGGGCCTGTGCCGGCCCTTCGGATGGAGTGTCGATCAGGTCACACGACGTCGAATGACAGCGGCGACATCTGTTGCGCGCTGCGGCCGGCCACCAGGTCGCGCGAAGGCACCAGCGCCTCGGCGCGGCGCTGGGCCTCGTCTACCTGCTCGGCGGCCTTGCGGTAATCCAGCGTATGCACCTGTCCCTCGTGCAGCACGCGGCGGCCGTCGATATACACGGTGTGCACAGCGCGGTCCGCAGCGGCGTAAACCAGGCTGCGTACCGGATCGCGCGACGGGCGCATCAGGTAATGCGTCATGTCCACCATCACCAGGTCGGCGCGCGCGCCCACCGCGATGCGGCCCAGGTCTTCGCGGCCCAGCGCCTTCGCGCCACCGACCGTCGCGGCGTGGAACACTTCGCCGGTGGTCACCGCGCGCGGCGTTTGCGCCATCAAGCGAGCCAGATAGCCCACGTGGCGCATTTCCTCGATCATGTTGTGCGGATAGGTATCCGTGCCGATGCCCAGGTTGATGCCCGCGCGGCGATAACGCCCAAAGTCGCGCAGCGCCATGCCCCGGCGCATGAATACCGTGGGGCAGTGCGCCACGCTGGCGCCCGTCTCGGACAGGATGGACAGGTCGGTCGCCGTACCCCAGTGCGTATTCGGGTGGTCGTCCACGAAGATGCCGTGGCCGACGATGCTGCCCGGATCCAACACGCCCAGGCTATGCAGCCACTGGACCGGTGTGAGGCCATGGCGGCGCGTGATTTCGTGAAATTCCGGCAGCGACTGCGCGGCATGAGTCTGCCAGCCGATGCCGCGACGCTTTGCCTCTTGATGACTGGCCTTCAGCAGTTCGGGCGTGCAGGTGTCGATCTGCGCGGGCACCAGCATGCCTGTGAGGCGACCGCACGCGTGCGCCTCGGCCTTGTCGATCAACGCCAGCGCGCGCTCCATGCCCGCCTCGCCGGCCTTCTCGTTCCAGTCGTACTCCACCACATGGCCGTTGCGCGTGTACCAGCGCGCCGAGCGGAACATGGGCGCGATATACGCCCGCAGGCCGCTTTGCACCATGATGTCGATCCAGTGCTCGTGTGCCACCGACATGTCCACCACGGTCGTCACGCCTGACATCAGCAGTTCGGCGGCGGCCAGCGTCAGCTGCGCGGGCGCGGCTTCGTCGTCGCCTTCCATGGTGGGCATGTACTCGTACAGATTCGAGTTGTACAGGCCCGGTGACCCGGTTTCGTCCGTGTAGCCCTTGTTGATGGGCTCATGCACCAGATGGCTGTGGATATCCACCAGGCCCGGCATCACCATCATGCCGTTGCCGCTGACGATTTCCGCATCCGGCGTGGCCGCCTGCGCCCCCGCCCCGACGTGCGTGATACGGCCGTCCTTAAAGCCCACGTCGGCGTTCTTCATGTAGACGTGCTGCTGGCGCGAGGCGTCCCAGGCAACCACAACGTCGGCGTTCTTGATCAGGGTAGTCTTCAACGTTATTTCCTCTGAAATGAAGGGCGGATATCCATGTGGCGCGCTGCGTTAGCGCCAGTCTGGCCGCGAGCCCTGGCGGGCGCTGGGCGGCGCCAGGCTGGGCAGCCCGCGCGGCAAAAACTTTCCTTGGCCCGGCGTGCCCGTAAAGCGCTCGCCATCCCAAACGACTTGTCCGCGCAACAACGTCATCGCGGGCCACGCCCGCAGCGTCGTGCCCGCGTACGGCGTGTAGTCCACCGCGTGGTGCAGATGTTCATTGGTGAGCGTGAACTCGCGCTCTTCCCAGATCACCAGGTCGGCATCGCTGCCGATGGCCAGCGTGCCCTTTCGCGGGTACAGGCCATAGGCGCGCGCCGGCTGGGTTGCGGTCAGCTCCACGAAGCGATTCACGCTGATGCGGCCGCCCAACACCCCTTCCGAATACAGCAACGGCATGCGCGTTTCGATGCCGGGAATGCCGTTCGGAATATGACGGAACGCCACCTCTTTGCCGCCGGGCGTCTTGCCGTCCTCGCCGGTCAGGTTGAAGGGCGAGTGGTCGGACGAAAACACCGTGAAAAGGCCGTCCGCCAGCCCCTGCCAGATCTGCTCCTGGCTGGACTTGTCGCGCGGCGGTGGGCTGCACACGCAGCGCGCGCCGAAATAGCTGTCGTCCGTGCCTAGATCCGCGGCGGTCAGAAAAAGGTATTGCGGGCAGGTTTCGGCATAGACATTCAAGCCCTTGGCGCGCGCCTCGCGGATTTGCGCGACCGCTTCGCCGCCCGAGATGTGCACCAGCAAGATGGGAACGTCGATAAGTTCGGACAGCGCGATGGCGCGATGGGCGCCTTCGCGCTCCACCAGCATCGGCCGCGAAACGGCATGAAAGCGCGGCGCGGTGCGGCCAGAGGCCTCCAGGCGGCGCGTCAGCCAGGCGATGCAATCGGAGTTTTCGGCATGAATCATCGCCATGCCGCCATGCACGCGCGCCACGTCCAGCACGTCCAGGATCTGGGCGTCGGACAACTTCAGCGCGTCATACGTCATATACAACTTGAACGAGGTGTAGCCGGCCGCTATCAGGCGCGGCAGCTCGTCGGCCAGCACGGTCGGCGTGGGGTCGGTCAGGATCAGGTGAAAGGCATAGTCCACGTGGGCTCGGCCGTCGGCGCGCTGGTGGTAATCGTCGATGGCGGCCTGCACCGTGGCGCCCTTGCGCTGCGCCGCGAAGGGGATCACGGTGGTCGTGCCCCCGCAGGCGGCCGAGCGCGTACCCGTGAAAAAGTCATCCGCCAACTTCACGGGCGGCGCCATCGGCTGGTCCAGGTGGCAATGGGCGTCGATGCCGCCCGGCGTGACCACGCGTCCGGCCACGTCGATTTCACACATGCCCGCCGCCAAGCCGCGGCCGATCTGCACAATGCGGCCGTCCACGATCCCCAGATCCGCGCGACAGGTATCGCCGGCCGTTGCCAGCACCGCGTCGCGCAGCACCAGATCAAAACCTTGCTTCGTCATATGCGCCAGCCCGTCTGATCCGCCCTTTCCCTGCCGCGAAAGCGTGGCGGGATGGGCATGTTGTGAGCGGATTCTAGGCCGAATACAAAAATGATTACGCTAGTGATTACCCTGAAATATACATTTCAAGGTCAAATTGTTAACATTATGTTTGACGCTGACTTCTGGGCCTTGTCCAATGCCGGCGAATGATCGGGTATCTTCACGTTCATCCGCCAAGTTGCGGCCAACGTGCAGCCTATAAGCAACCTACAAGCGGCAACAGACCGCTCATTACCCGTGGCGGCGATCCCGCCCCGGCTTCCTACGCGCAAACCAAGAACGAGCCCATGGCATCAGACAAACGCGAAAACTCGGTCACCGGCATCTACGAGCGCATCTACCGCGCCATCCTGGACAACCGCCTCAAGCCCGGCACCAAGCTGGTCGAAGAGCGCCTGGCCGAAATCTTTGAAGTCAGCCGGCCGCGCATCCGTGAGGTTCTTGCGCGCCTGGCCCACGAACAGATCGTCGAACTTTTCCCCCAGCGTGGCGCCTACGTCGCCAAGCCGTCCATCGAAAAAGCGCGCGACGTCTTCGAGGCGCGCAGGCTGATCGAGCCCGCCGTCGTGCGCCGCCTGACGCAGAACCTGACCGCCGAGAAGCTGGCGCGCCTGCGCGAACACGTGCTGTTGGAACACGATGCCCGCAAGCGCGACGACAAGCGCGCCATCATCCGGCTGGCCGGCGAATTTCATATTCTTCTAAGCGAGCTGGCGGGCAACGGCGAACTGGCGCGCACGATGCGCGAGCTGTCCACGCTGACCTGCCTGGTCATCTTCCTGTACAACCTGCCCACCGCCACCAGCTGCCGCGACGACGAACACGAGCTGATAACCGAAGCCATCGCGGCGCGCGACGCCCAGCGCGCCGAGGAATTGACGCTGCATCACCTGGAGCACATCGAACAAAGCGTGAAGCTGGAATCGGTGGAAGAATCGGTGGACCTGGAAGAAGTCTTCAAGTTCTGACCCACATTGACCGAACCCCAGGCGAAAATAAAGAAAAGCCCCGGGGTGTAAAACCCGGGGCTTCGTTGCATCTGAAGGGCCGGCCATGACGGCCGGCCTTATCAGCCCTTGTTACTTTGCGAGTACGACGGCTTTATAGTTTCAGCGTAACCGGCACGCCGGCCGCGGCCGAGCAGATTTGCGACAGGGCGTCCGGCAGTTGCGGGCCGCCACGGGTGTCGTTCCAATGGTGGCCGTCGTAGCGGTAGTGGAAGCCGCCACTGCGGGCGGCTACCCACAGTTCCTGCATGGCGGCCTGGCTGTTGACGACGACATGGGTGTTGTCTTCGAAAACCATGGTCAGGACATTGCCGCTGCGGGTGGTTTCCACGTCGACGTCGAGCGAAGCCGCCCAGTCGTCGGCCTGGCTTTCGATGCTGTCCAGCACCTGGTCGATCAACGCAAGAAATTCGGTTTCGGTCATAATCGAGCCTGCAAGAATTACGGAGTTCCCAGTGTTCCAATTGGCATTCAGCCGCATGGCTCTTCGCATTGTAGCCACGCTTGTGGCCTCCGGCATGGTGGCGGCATGCGGCTATAAGGGGCCTTTATACATGCCGACGCCTGACGGCAAGCCGCCGTCGCGTTCGCAGCCCGCGCCGCAGATCCCTCCCCCTCCTTCGATCCCATGACGACAGCCTTTCCCCTGCCGCCGGAGCTGACCGGCCATCCCTATTTCCAGTACCGCAATAACGTACTGTACGCCGAGGATGTGCCGCTGGACCATCTGGCGCATGGGCTAGGCACCCCGCTGTACGTGTACTCTCGCGCGGCGCTCAAGGCCGCTTGGGAAACCTATCGCAGCGCCATCGGGCCGCTGCCCGTGCTGGTCTGCTACGGGATGAAGGCAAACTCCAACCTGGCGGTCCTCAAGGAATTCGTGCGGTTGGGCGCGGGCTTTGACATCGTCTCTGGCGGCGAGCTCAAGCGCGCGCTGGCGGTGGGCGCCGAGCCCTCCAAGATCGTGTTTTCCGGCGTGGGCAAGCAAGCCTGGGAAATGCGCGACGCGCTGGTCGCCGGGGTGAAGTGCTTTAACGTCGAATCGGAAGACGAATTGCGCCGCCTGTCCGAAGTGGCGCAGGACATGGGCTTGCGCGCGCCGGTGTCACTGCGCGTGAACCCCGATGTGGACGCGCAAACGCATCCCTATATCTCCACCGGCCTGAAAGAGAACAAGTTCGGCATCGCCATTGAATCGGCGCTGGACGTTTATCGCGTCGCGAGGGAGCTGCCGGGCCTGGAGATCGTGGGCGTGGACTGCCATATCGGCTCGCAGTTGACCGATATCAGCCCCTATTTCGATGCGCTGGAAAAGCTGCTGGACCTGATCGATGCGCTGGAACGCGAAGGCATCCGCATCGCCCATCTGGATTTGGGCGGTGGGCTGGGCATCCGCTATACGGACGAGACGCCGCCTTCGCCCAAGGCGTTGCTGGACCGGGTATTTGAACGGCTGAACGCGCGCGGCCACGGGCATCTGCATCTGGTGCTGGAGCCCGGCCGTTCGCTGGTGGGCAATGCCGGCATGCTGCTGACCACGGTGCAATATCTAAAGCATTCGCCGGCGCGCAATTTCGCGATCGTCGATGCCGCCATGAACGATCTGCTGCGTCCCGCGCTTTACGAGGCCTATCACGGCGTGCAGCCGCTACGCCCGCGCGCCGGTGGCCAGGTGGAATACGACATCGTCGGGCCAGTATGCGAAAGCGCGGACTGGCTGGCCAAGGGGCGCGCACTGGCCATCCAGCAAGGCGACGTGCTGGCGGTGGAATCCGCAGGCGCCTACAGCATGGCCATGGCCAGCAACTACAACACACGCGCGCGCGCGGCCGAAGTCATGGTCGATGGCGACCACTACCACGTGGTGCGCCAACGCGAGACGCTGGACGATCTGCTCAAGGGCGAGTCCACGCTGTAGCGGCCCCGGCACGTTCGCCACCACGCGCCGATGCATCGGCGCACACGTCACACTCGTTAAAAAAAAAGGCCCCGCAGGGCCTTTTTTTGCGTCGCGCGTTTTCGTCTTACAGCTGCCCATACGAATGCAGGCCGGACAGGAACATGTTCACGCCCAGGAAGGCAAAGCCGGTGATCAGCAGGCCCATCAGCGCCCAGTAGGCGGCCATGGTGCCGCGCAGACCCTTGATCAGGCGCATGTGCAGCCAGGCCGCGTAGTTCAGCCAGACGATCAGCGCCCAGGTTTCCTTGGGGTCCCACTGCCAGTAGGCGCCCCAGGCGTCCGCCGCCCACAGCGCGCCCAGGATCGTGGCCACCGTGAAGAAGGCGAAGCCGATGGCGATAGCGCGATACATGATGTCGTCCAGCACCTCCAGCGAGGGCAGCGCCGCGGCAATGCGGCGGCGGCCCAGCAGGATGGCGCCCACGATCACCGCGCCCACGCCGAAGTACAGCATCCACGTGGCCGACAAGCCGTCGGTACGGAACACCATCGGCTCGGCGCACAGCAACACACCCAGGATGAATAGCGGCGCCAGCTTGGCCCACGACGTGGTCTGGCCATGCTGCTTGATCAGATAGGCAAAGCCCACCATCGCGGCCAGCGAAAACGTGCCATAGCCGATGAAGTTGGCCGGCACATGCAGCTTCATCCACCAGCTTTTCAGCGCGGGCACCAGCGGTTGGATCTGGCCGGCATCGCGCGTGAAGGAATACCACAGCAGGAACACGACGGCCGAGGTCACCACCAGCAGTACAAAGCCGCCCAGCGCGCGCGTGGCGTACTTGCGTTCGTAATACAGGTAGAACAGCGCCGTGATCAGCGAGAACAGCACGAAGACTTCGTACAGGTTGCTGACGGGAATATGGCCCAGGTCAGGGCCCATCAGATGGCCTTCGCGCCAGCGCACCAGCAGGCCGGTGACACCGGCGAACACCGCGCCCCACGTCAGCGCCGTGCCCAGCCACGCGGCGGTCGGGCTGAATACGCCGATCCAGTAGCAGACCATGGCCAGCGCAAACAGCGCGCACATCCACAAGATGGCCGACTGGGAAGAAAACAGGTATTTCAGGAAGAACACCTGCTCGGCGCGGGCCAGGTCATTGCCGTACAGCATCAGGGCCAGCCCCGCCGCGACCGCACAGGCGACCATCAGGCGGCGCAGCGGACGCCACAGCCAGCCCATCCAGGCCAGCGCGGGCACGGTGCCGCACAGGATGATCTTCTCGTAGTAGTCCATCGCGTTGCCGTGGCGGGTCAGCGCGAAGCCGGCGCCCACTGCCAACAGCAGGAAGAAAACAACGTCGGTCCAATCCGGCTTGCCGCGACGGGCGCGGTTATCGCCCGTTTCGGACAAGCTGTCTTGCCACAGGGTATCGGGCGACGCGTTCAACGTGTCCGGCGAGGAGGGGTGCGGGGTGGTCGTAGTCGACATAAATAACCTTAAGGCCTCTTCTGGCGCAGCAGCGCCTGCTTGAAGCGTTCAAACTCCTGATTGAAGTCGAGTGTACGCTTCTGGGACGTCATGGCCGCCAGGACGCTGCTGCCGCTGCCTTGCGGCTTGACCCAGATCCAGACGCGGCGGTCGCGGATGTAGAACATCGAAAACACGCCCAGGACCAGCAACAGGCTGCCCAGGTAGACCGTGTTCTTGCCCGGCGTGCGGCTGACCTGGAATACGCTGGCCTGCACGTGGTTGAAGTCCGCCAGCGACAGGAATACCGGCGCCGGATAGACCGTCAGGTCGGACAGCGCCGCCACGGCCAAGCGCGACCAGACGGCCGCGCGTTCGCCATCCGGGCCTTCCACGGCCACGGCCGGCAAGCCGGCGCGCTCGCGCTCGATGGCGCGCAATTCGTTCATGCTGGCCCCGATCAGCCGGATCACCACATCCGCGGCGCGTTCCAGGTCGGCCGCGGGCGTGTTGGCTTGCAGGAATGCGGCCACCGCTTGCAGGCCGCCCGAGGCAAAGGTTTCCAGCGCGCGCTCGGCGGCAGTTTGCAAGGGTTGGCGGTCGGCGCCGGACGGACTGTTGCGCTCGGCGAAACGACGGGCGGCTTCCCGGCGCGCGGCCGGGTCGGCCAAGGTGGCGCGCAAGCGCATGAATTCACCGATGGAACTGTCGTCGTCGGCCGGAATGCGCAGGTAACGGAAGGGCTCCGACGCATTGTTGCGTACCCCGGCCAGGAAGACGGTGGCGCCGTCCAATTCCATGGGCAGCATGTAGTTCTGGAATTCGTGCGCCTGGCCGGCATCGTCGATCAGCTTGTATTCGACGCTGGGGCCCACGTTGCGCAGGTTTTCGTTCTTCTTTCCCGCCGCGCTGCCGGACACCGAGGCCACGTGCTCGGCAAAGCTCTGGTTGGCGCCCTTGGGGTCACCGCGCGTCAGGTCCTCGACGTTGATCGGGCGCATGGCGGTGATTTCGACACCCATGCTGCGCGGGCCACCCGACGTCTGCGCCGTCACTTCGCTGGTCTTGCCCACCGTGCCGTTCACCGAGAAGGTCGCGGCATTGGCGCCGACCAGCGGGTAGCCCTTCAAGACCACCGTGCTGCCGCCATCGTCAAAACTGGACTGGTACACGGTCATGCCCTTGAAGCGCAGCGGCTCGTTGACCTCGATGGTGGAATCGAACGTCTTGCCCGTGTCCGGGTCGGTGACTTCAACTTCGCTGGCAAAGCGGCTGGGCATGCCGGTCGAGTAGTAATCGACCACGAACTTCTTCAGCTTCAGTGTGAAGGGCATCGGCTGCACCAAGGCGCCGTCGCCCACCATCACCACCGCCGTGCTGGCCTGCCCGCCTTCGGGCACCAGCACGCTGGCACGGAAACTGGGGTTGTTGACCGACAAACGGCCGCTTTCGGGCACTTCCGAAATCAGCATGTTGTCCACAATGGGCTGCTTGCCGCCGAACATGACCTGAAGCCGCACCGGCAATTCGCTATCGAGCAGCCCGCCGATGCAGATGATGACCATGGCCGCGTGCGCGAAGACGTAGCCCAGGCGGTTGGCGCTGCCCTTCTTGGCGGCCAGCAGCACGCCGTCGGCGTCCTGCCGCTGCCGCACGGCATAGCCCAGCCGCTCAAGCAGCGCTTTCAGCCCGGCCGATGTCTGTGCCACGTCGGTGGGTTCTTCGGTTTCCACACGATGCGGGAAGGCGCGCAGGCTGCTGGCGCGCACATGCTCGCGGAAGGAGCGCGCGTCGCGCAACATCTTGGGCGCGTTGCGGATCAGGCATACCGAGGTCGACACGACCAAAAAGCCCATGATCAGCAGAAACCACCAGCTGTTGTAGACGTGCCAGATGGAAAATTTGTCGAACACCTCGTACCAGAACGGCCCGAACTGGTCGATGTAGTTGCTGGACGAACGGTTCTGCTGCAACACCGTGCCCACCAGGCTCGCCACGCAGATGAACATCAGCAGGCTGACGGCAAAACGCATCGAACCAAGCAGTTCGAAGAAGTCGCCGGGCAGGCTGCGCAAAGAGGGGCGGGTGTGGGTTCGTGTTGAATTCATGAAAAAAGGGGGGCCGCGCGATCGGCTACCCCCCTCATAGACAGCGCGCAACGGAATCAGGTTCCGTCACGCTCAGGTTGCATGAACGCGGACCAGCCGCGCGTGTTGCCGGCGTTGGCCTACCGCAAGCCCGCTGCGTAGTCGGACACGGCCTTGATATCGGCGTCCGACATGCGGTCTGCGATCGCGAACATGATTTCGTTCTTGCGGTCGCCGCTGCGGAACAGCTTGAGCTGCTCTTCGATGTACATGGGGAACTGCCCCGACAAGCGGGGGTACTGGCTGGGCATGCCCGCGCCGTTTGCAGAGTGGCACGCCGCGCAGGCCGGCACATTGCGCTCCGGCAAGCCGCCGCGCCAGATCTTCTGGCCCAGGTCGACCAACTTTTCCTGGCCCGCCGTGGCGGGTTCTTTCAGGGGTTGTTGCGCCAGGTACAGCGCAATGTTCTGCATGTCGGCCGGCGTCAGGTTCTGCGCCATGGCCGTCATCGGGGTCGGATTGCCCCCCGCGCCATTGCGCACGGGCAGCTTGGCGCCCTGCTTGATCTGGAAGTCGGCCAGTTGCTTGGCCAGGTATTCGTGGGGTTGCGCGGCCAGGTTGGGGTTCACCGGGATGGTGCTATTGCCCGCCGCGCCATGACAGGACGCACAGGCAATGATGCCCCGCGAGGCGTCGCCCTGGTCAAACAGCTGACCGCCCTTGGCGGCATCTGGCTTGGCCGGGCCCGCTGCGCCGTCGGCGGCGAAACTGGGTGTAGAGAAGGCGGAGGCGCCGAGCAACAGCCCGCTCGCAACCAACATCCGGGACAGCACACGCTTCATGAAGACCTCGACGATCACATCGATCAAGGCGCAAAAAGGCGCCCACGCCTACCCCGCACACCCTGGAAAACCGTATCGAACCTCTCTGCCCGTTCTGCCTGCCAAGTTGCCGCAGGCACCTAAACAGTAAGCAAAAAAGACGGCTCCGCGCACGGGGACCACTGTTGCAAACGCCGGATTATACAATAGGGCTCGAAACCAACCGTATCCAAAGCCCATCCGTGTCCCTCCTACATCGCGCCTCCTTCCTTACCTCCGCAGCTCGCCTCGACCAGTTGCCGGCCGCCGGCGCTCCCGAGGTCTGCTTTGTCGGCCGCTCCAACGCCGGCAAATCCACGGCCATCAACGTGCTGTGCAACCAGCGCCGTCTTGCGTTTTCCAGCAAGACGCCGGGCCGCACGCGCTTGATCAACATGTTCGGCTTGCCCGACCCGCTGGATCCGGAAGGCCACATCGGTTTTCTCGTTGACTTGCCCGGCTACGGCTATGCGTCCGTGGCACGCAACGAAAAAGAAAAATGGGCGGACATTCTTGGCGGCTACCTGCGCGACCGCGAGTCGCTTGCGGGCATCGTGCTGCTGATCGATATCCGCCGCGGCGTCACCGAGCTTGACCGCCGCCTGGCCAACTTCATCGCCCCCACCGGCCGCCCCGTGCTGGCGCTGCTGACCAAGGCCGACAAGCTGCCCTATGGCCAGCGCATGCGCACCGTGTTCTCGGTCCGCAAGGACCTGGCCGACATCGGCGCCCTGCACACCATCCCGTTTTCGGCGCCCGAGCGCATCGGGCTGGAAGAAGCGGGCGCCCACATTGAGAATTGGATTTCCCCCAAGGTCGAATCATGAACCCGCAGATCATCACCCCTGAATTTCCGGTTTCCCGCCCCCGCCGCCTGCGCCGCGACGACTTCACCCGCCGCCTGGTGCGCGAGAACGCGCTGACGGTCAATGACCTGATCTACCCGGTGTTCGTGGCCGACGGCACGGGCATCGAGCAAGCCGTGCCGTCCCTGCCCGGCGTGGTCCGCTATTCGCTGGATACGCTGCTGCCCGTGGCCGAGAAATGCGTCGAACTGGGCATCCCGGTGATGGCGCTGTTCCCGGTCATCGACCCGTCGCTGAAGACGCCCGACGGCGTCGAAGCGACCAACCCGCGCGGTCTGATTCCGCGCGTGGTGGGCGAATTGAAAAAACGTTTCCCCGAGCTGGGCATCCTGTGTGATGTGGCGCTGGACCCGTACACCAGCCACGGCCAGGACGGCGTCATCGACGAGAACGGCTACGTCATCAACGAAATCACGGTCGAGATCCTGGTCAAGCAGGCGCTCACGCAGGCCGCCGCGGGCGTGGACATGGTGGCCCCCAGCGACATGATGGATGGGCGCATCGGCGCGGTCCGCAAGGCACTGGAAGCCAACGGCCACATCCACACGCAGATCATGGCCTATTCGGCCAAGTACGCCAGCGCGTTCTATGGCCCGTTCCGCGACGCCGTGGGCTCGGCCACCAACCTGGGCAAGTCCAACAAAATGGCTTACCAGATGGACCCGGGCAACCTGGACGAAGCATTGCGCGAAGTGGCCGCCGATCTGCAAGAAGGCGCGGACATGGTCATGGTCAAGCCGGGCATGCCGTACCTGGACGTGCTGCGCCGCGTGAAGGACACCTTCCGCGTGCCCACGTTCGCCTACCAGGTCAGCGGTGAATACGCGATGATCAAGGCCGCCGCCGCCAATGGCTGGCTGGACCACGACAAGGTCATGATGGAAGCGCTGCTGGCGTTCAAGCGCGCCGGCGCCGACGGCATCCTGACGTACTTCGCCATCGAAGCCGCCACGCTGCTCAAAGCGCAGCGCTAAGCACTTTTAGGGTCAGGCGCCGGCGTGGTCCGGCGCAGCCCCAGCCACGTTCCCCCGAGCACGCAGGCCAGCCCCAACACATGGGTCAAGGTGACGTGTTCATCCAGGAACAGCGAGGCGAACAACAGCCCGAATATCGGCAGCCAGTTCACGAACAAGGCGGCGCGGCTGATGCCCAGCCGCGCGATGCCGGCGTTCCAGATGATGTTGCTGACGCCCGAGGCAATCACCGCGGAAAACAGCAGCACCAGCCACGGCCACCAGGTCATCTGCCAGGTGTCGGTCTGGTACGACGACGGCGTCACCAACGCGTGCGCCACCAGCATCAGCCCGCCTGCCAGGTACATGTACCAAAGCATGCCCAGCGGGTCCATCGTGCGCGACATGCGCTGGATCACCAGGCCGCCGAACACGAACACCAGCACGGCCACGAATACCACCGCGTCGCCCCAGCCATTAAGCCCGAATTGGGCACCGCTGCCGGCCACCACCATGCCCACGCCCAGCAGCCCGAGCAGAGCGCCGCAGATGCGTACCAGGGTCAGTTTTTCGCGATAGAACAGCGCGGCCAGCAGTGCCGACAACAAGGGGCTGGTGGCCATGATCAGCGTGCCGTTGGCGGCGGAAGAAAAGCGCAGCCCGGAGACCAGCGCCACCTGGTGCGCGTAGACCACCAGAAAGCCCGCCAGCGCCACCCAGCCCAATTCCACGCGGCCCAGCTTGGGCACGCGGCCACGGCGGGCCTTGATGATGAGGGTGACGGTGATGAACGCAACCACGATCCGCACGGCGGCAAGCGCCTGGATGTCCATGTGCTGCGTGAGGTACTTGATGGAGACGATGTTCAGGCCCCATGTGGCCATGACGAACATCAATTGAACATAGATCAGACCGTTGCGGTCCTGGCTTGCATCAACTGTCGGGGACGTCACGGGCGCCGGCCTGGAGGGAGTGGGATGCGCCGCCCACGCAGCGCAGCCGCCATGGTATATCGCCCGCCGTCAGCGCACCAGCACCTTGTCCAGCGATTCCGTGAAGCGCTTGGCATCCTGGAAACCCACTACGCGCGCATCGGGAAGTTCCTTGCCGCCCGGCTCGAAGAACATGATTCCCGGCGGCCCGAACAGCCGGAAGCGCTTGAGCAGCGCGCGGTCGTCGGCGTTGTTTGCCGTGACGTCGGCCTGCACCAGCAACATGCCCGACATGCGCTGTGCGACACCGGGATCGGTGAACGTGAAGCGCTCCATTTCGCGGCAGGATACGCACCAGTCGGCATAGAAATCCAGCATGACCGGCTGGCGGCTTTGCGCCAGCAGCGCGTCCAGCTCGGCGTTGTTGCGCACGCGCGTGAATTGCATGTCGCCCTTGGCGACGGCCGTGCCCACCGACGCCTCGCCACGTGCGGCCAGATGCGACAGCGGCTGCAAGACATCGCGCCCCCCGCTGGCCGCGCCGATCAGCCAGGCGGCGGCGGCAAGCGCCAACAGCAGCCCCAGCCCCTTGGCAAACATGCGACCGGCACCGGCGCCCGCGGGCAAGGCGTCAAACGCGCGCAGCATCACGGCGGACACGACGGCCAGGAAGGCCCAACCCGTCATCTGCACCCAGGTCGGCACCACCGGAATCAGCATCCACCACGCGGTCCCCAGCAGCAGCATGCCAAACAGGCGCTTGACGCCATCCATCCACGGGCCGGCCTTGGGCAGCAACGCGCCCGAGGACGCGCCCACGATCAGCAAGGGCACGCCCATGCCCCAGGCCATGGCAAACAACGCCGAGCCGCCCAGGATGACGTCGCCCGTTTGCGAGATATACAGCAGCGCGCCGGCCAACGGCGCGGCCACGCACGGCCCGACGATCAAGGCGGACAAGGCGCCCATCAGCAGCGCGCCGGTGTAGCGGCCGCCCGGCACGCGTGACGAGCGCTCGGACAGCTTGGCCTGGACGCCGGACGGCATCTGGAACGTGAACACGTCGAACATGGCCAGCGCCAGCACGGTCAGCAGGATGGCGAACAGCGTCAGGATCCAGGGGGTTTGCAACCAGGCGGCCAGACCGGCGCCGCTCAGGCCAGCGGCCACGCCCAGCGCGGTGTAGACCACCGACATACCCAGCACATAGGTCGCCGCCAGGGCCAAACCCCGACCGCGCGTGGGCCGGGGCTGCGCCACGCCACCCAGCACGATCGAAGACAGGATGGGAATCATCGGCAACACGCAGGGCGTGAAGGCCAGCAACAAACCCAGGATCAAAAACACGCCCGCCGTCTTGGCCCAACCCAGGCCGCCCAGCGCATCGGCCAGACCGGTATCGCCTGCGTTGACCAGGGCGCCAAGGCCGGTAGCCGCGGGGGCTGAGGTGGATTGCCCAGGTTGCGATGATTGCCCGGCTGTTGCAAGCAGACCGCCCGCCAAGGCGTATCCGCCCGCCACCGGCGTCAGCTTGACGCTGCTGTCCATCGGCGGATAGCACAGGCCGGCGTCCGCGCACCCCTGCCCGGTCAACGTCAGGGTGAAAGGCGCGGTGCCCGAGCCCACCGGCACGCGAATCAGGACGTCCTTGTGGAAGACTTCCATGTCCTTTTCGAAGGTCGGGTCGTACTTGACCTCGCCCTTCGGATAGACGGCCTCGCCCAGCGTTGTGGCACCGGCCGGGCTGATCGTGATGCCGAAACGCTCGCGGTACATGTAGTAGCCGGGCGCAACCTTGTAGTGCAGTTCCAGCGTGTCGGGCGCGGCCATCTTCGCGCTGAAGACGAACGCTTTTTCGGGCTCAAGAAAGTCGGCTTCAGCGTGCGCCGCCTGCCAACCCAGCAGCAACAGCATCATTGCCAGCAATGCCAGGCAGCGTCCGATCAGAGTGCGCGCCGCGCGAGGGGCGTGAATCGGGCGCCCGGGCGCGTCGACGATACCGGCAGGTTGAAACATCAGTCTCTCTTGTTTTTGGTGACGGCCGTTTGTTCTCGCACCCAATCCAGATAGGGCGCGGCGCCGCCGATGACCGGCAGCACGATAATTTCGGGCACATCGTAGGGATGCATCTGCGCCAGGGCCTGAACAACGGCTTGATGACGTGCGTAGGTGGTTTTGATATGGATGGGGACTTCTTCCGTCCCCTCGACCTCTCCGTTCCACAGATAGATGGACAGGCCCGGCGCGCCAAGGTTCACGCACGCGGCCAATCCATCTTCCACCAGCACATGCGCGATGCGCTTGGCCAGCAAGAGGTCGGGCGCATTGCTGATGACCAGCACGACGTCGTCATCGCGCAACATGGAGGCTCCTTGAGATAACCGTGTGGGATGTAACTCGGGGTATTTTATCGATATTGCGCCGAAGCCCGGACGCCGGACGCTGGCGGCCGGACCCGGATACCCGCGCTCGAACCTGCTGGCCAAGCGCCCGCAACCATATCGACGCCGCCACCATGCCACCCGCTTTCACGAGGCCCGCATGCCCGACAATTGCCTGTTCTGCCGGATCGCCCGGCACGAGATTCCCGCGCACATCATCCATGAAGACGACCGCTTGATGGCCTTCCTGGACATCCAGCCGGTACGGCCGGGACACACGCTGATCATTCCGAAGCAGCATTACCCGTACTTCGAGGACATGCCGGCCGACCTGGCGGGGCACATCGTAAACCTGGGACAGAAGCTGGGACGCCACATGAAGCGCCTGTACGGCGTGCAGCGCGTGGGGTTCGCGTTCACGGGCATACACGTCGCGCATTCGCACGCGCACGTCATCCCCATGCATCACACGCAGGACGTCACATCCACCGCGTACATCGAACAGCAGGACCTGACGTTCAAGATGCCGCCGCAACCGCCTCAAGAGGTACTGGCAGCCACCGCCGAGCAGCTGCGAGGGGAACTGCACGCCTCGTGACGTCAGTCGCGTGGCGGGGCGCGCAAATAAAACAAGGGCGGGTCCGAAGACCCGCCCTTGTCGCTTATCTAGCAACCGAATTTATTCGGCGCTGTCCGCAGCGGCTTCATCAACTTCCGGACGGTCAACCAGTTCCATGAAAGCCATGGGAGCGTTGTCGCCTTGACGGAAGCCCATCTTCAGCACGCGGGTGTAGCCACCGTTACGGGCCGCGTAGCGCGGGCCGATTTCGGCAAACAGCTTCACCACCGCATCGCGATCGCGCAGACGGGCAAATGCCAGACGCTTGTTCGCCAGCGTGGGCTCTTTGCCCAGCGTGATCAGGGGTTCGATGACGCGGCGCAATTCTTTCGCCTTCGGCAGCGTGGTCTTGATGGCTTCGTGAGTGATCAACGAAACGGCCATGTTGCGGAACATGGCAAGACGGTGACTGCTGGTGCGGTTGAGCTTACGCAAGCCATTACCGTGACGCATGATAAGTTTCCTTTGAATCTAAAGATGGCGTTAGCCATCGGGTTGCCGGCTCTTCTATCAACCTGCAATCAGGCCGCGGTCCGGTAGAAAACGGTGCATTTTACGACGAATTCGCAAACCGCCCGACGGGGTTGCCGGGCGTTGCAGGTGGCGCCCCGTTGCCGGGGTGCCACCCGTTAAAACTTAGGGACGCTCCAGGCCCAGGGGCGGCCAGTTCTCGAGCTTCATGCCCAAGGTCAAGCCACGTGCAGCCAGAACTTCCTTGATTTCGTTGAGCGACTTGCGACCCAGGTTCGGGGTCTTGAGCAGCTCGTTTTCGGTACGCTGGATCAGGTCGCCGATGTAGTAGATGTTTTCGGCCTTCAGGCAGTTGGCCGAACGCACGGTCAGTTCCAGGTCGTCGACCGGACGCAGCAGGACCGGGTCGATCTGCGGCGTGCCGCGAACCGGAGCTTCGTACGAATCACCAGCGCCTTCCAGCGCGGCGAAGACCGAGATCTGGTCCATCAGGATGCGAGCCGACTGGCGCACCGCTTCCTCGGGCGAAATGACGCCGTTGGTTTCGATGTCCAGAACCAGCTTGTCCAGGTCGGTGCGCTGTTCCACACGGGCGCTTTCCACCGCGTAGCTGACGCGGCGAACCGGGCTGAACGAAGCGTCCAGAACGATACGGCCGATGGTGTGGGTGCGGTCTTCCGACAGCGCGCGCACGTTGCCCGGCACGTAGCCGCGGCCCTTCTCAACCTTGATCTGCATTTCCAGCTTGCCTGCGTCCGTCAGGTTGCAGATGGCATGGCCGGGGTTGATGATCTCGACGTCGTGCGGCAGTTCAATGTCGCTGGCCAGCACGGTGCCCGCGCCGGTCTTGCGCAGAACCAGGGTCACTTCGTCGCGATTGTGCAGCTTGAAAACCACGCCCTTCAGGTTCAGCAGGATGTCGACGACATCTTCGCGAACGCCCGGGATGGTCGAATATTCGTGCACCACGCCCGTCATTTGCACTTCGGTCGGCGCGTAGCCGGTCATCGAAGACAGCAGGATGCGGCGCAGGGCGTTGCCCAGCGTATGACCGTAGCCACGCTCGAACGGCTCCATCACGATCTTGGCATGGTGCGTGCCGACCGGTTCGACTTCAATGGAGCGCGGCTTCAGAAAACCTTGAGTGGACATTTACTGTGTTCCTTTTCAATACCCTCGGCTCGTTACACCGATAAGGCTGATGGACAGGTGAAACATGAAACTCGGGCAGCGCGAAAGCGCCGGCCGATACTTACCGCAAAGCCCGCCCCACCAAAAGGCGGAAGGCGGGCTGCTGCGAGACGTGCAAACGGGTCGCGGGACCAGTAGCCGGCACACCTGCGAAGGAGGCGCCGGCCGACCTGATTAACGCGAGTACAGTTCGACGACCATCGATTCGTTGATGTCGCGAGCGACGTCAGCGCGATCGGGGACCGACTTGAACGTACCGGTCAGCTTGGTCGCGTCGACTTCCACCCATTGGGGGATGCCGATGCTGGTGGCCAGGTCGAGCGATTCCTTGATACGGCCTTGCTTCTTGGCCTTTTCACGGATCGAGACGACGTCGCCGGCCTTGACCAGCATCGAAGCGATGTCAGCCGTGTGGCCGTTCAGTTCGATGGCGCGGTGGCTGACCAGCTGGCGAGCTTCGGCGCGCGTCGAGCCGAAGCCCATGCGGTAGACGACGTTGTCCAGGCGCGATTCCAGCAGCTGGATCAGGGTTTCGCCGGTGTTGCCACGGCGACGCTCTGCTTCAGCGAAGTACTTGCGGAATTGCTTTTCCAGCACGCCGTACATGCGCTTGAGCTTTTGCTTTTCGCGCAGCTGCAGGCCGTAGTCGGAAGTGCGGGCACCCGAAGTGCGGCCGTGTTGGCCAGGCTTGGAATCCAGCTTGCACTTGGAATCCAGCGAGCGACGGGCGCTCTTCAGGAACAGGTCAGTACCCTCGCGGCGCGAGAGCTTGCATTTGGGTCCAATATAACGTGCCATGTGGATTCCCTTTAGATACGACGACGCTTCGGCGGACGGCAGCCGTTGTGCGGAACGGGCGTGATGTCGGCGATGGACGAAATCTTGATGCCCAGCGCGTTCAGAGCGCGGACCGACGATTCGCGGCCAGGACCGGGGCCCTTGATGCGCACTTCCAGCGTCTTGATGCCGTATTCCAGCGCGACGCGGCCAGCCGTTTCAGCGGCGACTTGCGCGGCAAACGGGGTCGACTTACGCGAACCCTTGAAACCAGCACCACCCGAAGTGGCCCACGACAAAGCGTTGCCCTGACGGTCGGTGATGGTGATGATGGTGTTGTTGAACGAAGCGTGAACGTGCGCGATGCCGTCCGAGACGTTCTTCTTAACCTTTTTGCGCACGCGCGAAGCGCCGCTGGTGGAAGCTTTCGCCATAATCCAGTTCCTCGATTATTTCTTCAGGGACGCAGCAGCACGACGCGGGCCCTTACGGGTCCGGGCGTTGGTGCGAGTGCGCTGGCCGCGCACGGGCAAACCGCGCTTGTGACGCATACCGCGGTAGGTTCCCAGGTCGATCAAACGCTTGATCGAGAGCTGTACTTCACGACGCAGGTCGCCTTCAACCGTGAACAAACCAACATGTTCGCGGACGCGTTCCAATTCAGCGTCGTTCAGATCCTTGACCTTTTTGTCAAAGGGTACGTTTGCCGCTTCGCAGATTTTGCGAGCGCGCGTACGACCAATGCCAAAAATGGCGGTCAGTCCGATCTCGGCGTGCTGTTGCGGCGGGATGTTAATGCCAGCAATACGGGCCATGACTATTCCTTGAATAAATCTGTTGCGTAGTCGCTAACCCGAGTTAGCCTTGACGCTGCTTGTGACGCGGGTCGGTGCAGATAACACGCACCACGCCGTGACGTTTGATAACTTTGCAGTTGCGGCAGATCCGCTTAACCGATGCCATTACTTTCATGGTTGACTCCTAATTTTCCGTAATCCGGTTCCGCTCATTTGGAGCGGAAAACTATCCTGGCTCGCGTCAGATCATAGGGCGTGAGCTCCACTGTGACCTTGTCACCCGGCAGGATCCGGATGTAATGCATACGCATCTTGCCGGAAATATGGCCCAACACCACGTGGCCGTTTTCGAGCTTGACGCGAAATGTCGCGTTCGGGAGGTTCTCAAGAACCTCGCCTTGCATCTGAATGACGTCGTCCTTGGACATTCTTTTGCTTACCGCATCGGCAAACCCGCGCCCTTGAAGTTGGCCTTCTTGAGCAACGAGTCGTACTGGTGAGACATCATGTAGGCCTGAACCTGTGCCATGAAATCCATCGTCACCACCACAATAATCAACAGAGACGTACCACCGAAGTAGAAGGGAACGTTCCAGCGCATCACCAAGAATTCCGGCAACAGGCACACCAACGTAATGTAGATGGCACCTGCGAGCGTCAAACGCATCAGGATCTTGTCGATGTAGCGCGCTGTTTGTTCACCCGGACGAATGCCCGGAACAAACGCACCACTCTTCTTCAGGTTGTCCGCCGTTTCGCGGCTGTTGAACACCAGAGCCGTGTAGAAAAAGCAGAAGAAAATAATCGCGACGGAGTACAGCGTGATGTAGAGCGGTTGACGAGGCGACAGGGCCGCAGCCAGGTCGCTAAGCCAGCGCATGTTCTCACTGCTGGAGAACCAGCTCGTGATCGTGGCCGGGAACAGAATGATCGACGATGCGAAAATCGGCGGAATCACCCCTGCCATGTTCAGCTTCAGCGGCAAATGCGAGCTTTGACCACCGTAGACCTTGTTGCCGACCTGACGCTTGGCGTAGTTCACCGTGATCTTGCGCTGTCCGCGTTCCACGAACACCACAAAAGCGGTAACCAGCACCACCAGAGCCACAATGAACAGTGCCGAAAGCACGGACATCGCGTTGGTGCGGACCAGGTCCAACAGTGCAGCCAGCGCCGCGGGCAAACCCGCAACGATACCTGCGAAGATCAGGATGGAAATCCCGTTGCCCAGACCGCGTTCCGTGATCTGTTCACCCAGCCACATGACGAACATGGTGCCAGTGACCAGAGTCACAACGGTCGTGAAGCGAAACAGCATACCCGGATCGATCACCAGTCCCTGTTGGGACTCCAACGCCACCGAAATGCCCACTGCTTGCACCAGCGCCAGCACGACTGTGCCGTAGCGGGTGTATTGGGTAATCTTCCGACGACCGGATTCGCCCTCTTTCTTGAGCGCTTCCAGCGACGGCACCACCACCGACATCAACTGCATGATGATGGATGCCGAAATGTACGGCATGATCCCCAGGGCAAAAATCGAGAAACGCGAGAGCGCCCCACCCGAGAACATGTTGAACAGGCCCAGGATCCCGCCCTGGTTCTGGCGGAACAAGTCCGCCAGCGCATCCGGATTAATACCCGGTACGGGGATGTGTGTACCCAAACGGTAAACCACCAGGGCGAGCACCAGGAACACCAAACGGCGCTTCAAATCACCGTACCGTGCTCCGGTTTTGCCCAATGCCTGCGCGTTAGCCACTCGTCACCTCGTGATCAAGCAAGCGAGCCGCCCGCGCCTTCGATGGCGGCGCGAGCGCCGGCCGTCGCAGTAATGCCCTTGAGCACTACCTTGCGCGAGAGTTCACCCGACTTGATGACCTTGGCGTAACGAACCGCCTGACCAATCACGCCAGCCGCCTTGAGCACTTGCACGTCGACTTCGTCGATGGGCAAGGCTTGCAGGTCCGACAGACGGACTTCGGCGTACAGGTGCTGACCGAGCGGGGTGAAACCACGCTTGGGCAGACGACGCTGCAGCGGCATTTGACCGCCTTCGAAGCCAACCTTATGGAAACCGCCCGAGCGCGACTTCTGACCTTTGTGGCCACGGCCGGCGGTTTTACCCAGACCCGAACCGATACCACGGCCGACGCGGCGCTTGGCGTGCTTGCTGCCCTCAGCGGGCTTCAGCGAATTAAGTTGCATATCCGACATGGTGATTCCTTAGGCTTCCGAGACGGAAACGAGATAATCCACCTTACGGATCATCCCACGCACCTCGGGCGTATCGACCAACACGCGGCTGCTGTTGATGCGGCCCAAGCCCAAACCGCGAACCGTATCACGGTGCGATTGCTTGGTACCGATCACGGAGCGCACGAGGGTCACTTTGATCTGCTTCTGAGCCATGATTTACCCCAGGATTTCTTCGACCGACTTGCCGCGCTTGGCAGCAACATCGGCCGGGGTCAGGGAAGCGCGCAGACCGTTCAACGTGGCGCGAACCATGTTGTAGGGGTTGCTCGAGCCCAAGCTCTTGGCAACCACGTTACGCACACCCATCACTTCAAAAATAGCGCGCATCGGGCCGCCGGCGATAACGCCAGTACCTTCAGCAGCCGGCGAGATCAGCACGGTAGCGGCGCCATGCTTGCCAACCACGGTGTGGTGCAGCGTGCCGTTCTTCAGAGCAACCTTGAACATGCCGCGGCGGGCCTGTTCCATTGCCTTCTGGACGGACACCGGCACTTCACGCGCCTTGCCCTTACCCATGCCGACGCGACCATCGCCATCGCCAACCACGGTCAGCGCGGCAAAGCTCATGGTGCGACCACCCTTGACCACTTTGCTCACGCGGTTGACCGCGATCATCTTTTCGCGGAGGCCGTCATCGTTCTCTTTTTCCGCGGCGTTCTTGCCTTGTACTTTAGCCATTTGACAGATCCTCGCTTAGAACTTCAGGCCGGCTTCACGCGCGGCATCGGCCAGCGCTTTCACGCGGCCATGGTAACGAAAGCCCGAGCGATCGAAAGCGACCAGTTCGATACCGGCAGCCTTGGCCTTTTCGGCCACGCGCTTGCCAACCAGGGTCGCAGCGGCAGTGTTGCCGCCTTGACCGGTTTGGCCGGCCAGTTGCGCACGCACTTCGGCTTCCACCGTCGAGGCGCTGACCAGAACGCGATCGCCTTCCGGCGAAATGATGTTGGCGTAGATGTGCTGGTTCGAGCGGAAGACCGAGAGGCGGTGAACGCGCAACTCGTTGATCTTCCGGCGGGTCGGAACCGCACGACGCAAACGGGAAACTTTTTTGTCCATGATTCGTCCTTGCGTGCGCCGTTATTTCTTCTTGGTTTCTTTGATGACGACGCGTTCGTCCGAGTAACGCACACCCTTGCCCTTGTAGGGTTCGGGCTCGCGGTACGAGCGGATTTCAGCGGCCATCTGACCGACGACTTGCTTGTTGGCGCCCTTGATGACGATTTCCGTCTGGGTGGGGCATTCGGCCTTGATACCGGCCGGCAACTGATGCAAAACGTCGTGCGAGAAACCGAGCTGCAGCTTAACGGCATCGCCTTGGATCGAGGCGCGGTAACCCACGCCAACCAGGGTCAGCTTGCGCTCGAAGCCCTTGCTCACGCCGGTAACCATATTGGCCACCAGAGCGCGCACGGTACCCGACATGGCATTGGCGTGACGAGATTCGTTGGCGGCGGCAAACGTGAGCTTGCCTTCGTCCATCGCAACCGTAACGTCGCCAGTCAGGGCTTGAGTCAGGGTACCCAGCGGGCCCTTGACGATGATCTGATCCTGCTTGATGTCAGCTTCGACACCCTTCGGCAGTTCGACCGGATACTTAGCGATACGTGACATTCGAATTTCTCCTTAGGCCACGTAGCACAGCACTTCGCCGCCGACGCCGTTGGCGCGAGCCTTACGGTCGGTCATGACGCCGCGCGAGGTCGAAACGATAGCCACGCCCAGGCCGTTCATGACCTGAGGAATGCTGGTACGGCCCTTGTAGATACGCAGACCGGGGCGCGAAACGCGTTCGATGCGTTCGATAACCGGGCGGCCAGCGTAGTACTTCAGGGTGATCTCGAGCTCAGGCTTGGCCTGGGTGCCCTTGATTTCAAAGCTGTCGATGTAGCCTTCGTCTTTCAGCACAGCGGCAATTGCCGCCTTCAGCTTCGAGGAGGGCATGCTCACCGTAACTTTGTCCACTTGCTGCGCATTGCGAATGCGGGTCAGCATATCGGCGATGGGATCGCTCATGCTCATAATGTATCTCCTACCAGCTGGCCTTGGTGATGCCGGGGATTTCGCCCTTCATCGCCATTTCACGCAGTTTGTGACGCGTCAGGCCGAACTTGCGGAACACGCCGCGCGGACGACCGGTGACCACGCAACGGTTACGTTGGCGCGTCGGATTGGCATTGCGCGGCAGCTGTTGCAGCTTGAGCCGAGCTTGGTAACGTTCTTCGTCGGTCTTCGACTGGTCGTCGATGATCGCCTTCAACTCAGCGCGCTTGGCAGCGAACTTGTCAGCCAGCTTGGCGCGCTTGATGTCGCGATTGATGAGGGAAAGTTTAGCCACGTCATCAGCCCCTTAGTTACGGAACGGGAAGCTGAAGGCCGTCAACAGCGCCTTGGCTTCTTCGTCGGTCTTCGCGGAGGTGGTGATGCTGATGTTCAGCCCACGCAGCGCGTCGATCTTGTCGTACTCGATTTCGGGGAAAATGATTTGCTCTTTCACCCCGATGTTGTAGTTGCCACGGCCGTCGAACGCACGACCCGAGATACCACGGAAGTCGCGCACGCGAGGCAGCGCGACCGCAACGAGGCGATCCAGGAATTCGTACATGCGTTGACCACGCAACGTGACCATGCAACCAATCGGGTAGTTTTCGCGGATCTTGAAACCGGCGATAGCCTTCTTGGTCTTCGTCACGACAGGCTTTTGGCCAGCGATCTTGGTCAGGTCCGACACCGCGTGTTCGATAACCTTCTTATCGGACACGGCTTCCGAGACACCCATGTTCAGGGTGATCTTGGTGATGCGCGGCACTTCCATGACGCTCTTGTAGCCAAACTTGGCCTGCAGGTCGCCAGCGACCTTGCTCTTGTAGAAATCTTGCAAACGAGACATGTCTATCGCCCCTTACGCCTTGGCGCCGACAACGGCACCATTGGAACGGAACACGCGGACCTTGCGACCTTCGACTTCTTGAACGCCCACGCGGTCGCCACGACCGGTTGCGGGGTTAAAGAGCGCCACATTCGAGATGTGGATCGGCATGGTCTTTTCGACAATCCCGCCCGGGTTGTTAGCCATCGGGTTGGCTTTCACGTGCTTCTTGACGATGTTGACGCCTTCGACCAGAACGTGGTCGGCATCAACACGAGCCAGCACGGTACCGCGACGCTTCTTGTCGCGGCCGGTCAGGACGATGACTTCGTCGCCTTTACGAATGTTATTCATCGTAGGGCTCCTTACAGCACTTCCGGGGCCAACGACACGATCTTCATGAACTTCTCGGTACGCAGTTCACGCGTAACGGGTCCGAAGATGCGGGTGCCGATGGGCTCCAGCTTGGCGTTGAGCAATACGGCGGCATTGCCACCGAACTTAATCAGCGAACCGTCTTTACGGCGCACGCCCTTGGCGGTACGAACCACCACGGCATTGTAAATTTCGCCTTTCTTGACGCGTCCGCGCGGAGCCGCATCTTTGACGCTCACCTTGATGATGTCGCCGATACCGGCATAACGGCGCTTGGAGCCACCGAGCACCTTAATGCACATGACATGACGCGCACCAGTGTTATCGGCCACGTCCAGCGTGGTCTGCATTTGGATCATGATTTTTCCTGTTCCAACTTAACTGGAAATACTGTTTTCCCGGGGTTTTCCCCCCGAGGAACTCTGCAATTCCTGCCAGTTTTGGTCCCGTCAGGTCTGCCGCCCTGCTTTTGTGTTGTAGACCTAGAGCTTTCGCTCTACCTCTGCAACGGGTTGGCAACGCAACGACCCTGGGTTGAAATCCTGCGGGTATTCCCCCAACTCGATGAGCTAAATCTTCCTTAACTCAATCGACAATCTGGGAAAGCTGATCATTCTAGCGTGGTTAAATTTTGAGCGCAAGTACTTTGTTGGTATGACGCACAAAAGACCACGCTCCCCAATAAGGGGAACGGTTTGCGGGCCATCTGCCCCCTATTTCTGGCGGTAGTAGCCCTTCTCCCAGGCATCGTGATTGGCCTTGCCGCGACGGATTTCGTCCGTGAACGGGGCCGCTCTGAGCACCAGGCGATTCAGCCATTTTACCGGAACACGGCACGGCCTTTCGAAGTCGACGAACAGAACGGCGCGTAGCCCGTCCGTGTCGTTGTGAACCTGGTGGGGATACAGGTCATCGAACACCACGGCCCGGCCTTCCCGCCAGCTATACCGTTCCCCCCCAACTTCTATCCAGCAGCGTTCGGCCGGCTCGGGCACCACCAGCCCCAGGTGCAGGCGCAGCACGCCGTTGTAGGGGCCGGTATGCAGAGGAATTCGCTTGCCCGGTTCCAGGATCGAGAAGAACGCACTGCGGATACCTGGTATCCCGGTCAATGCGCGGGCGGTTTCCGGGCAACGCGCCAGGTTGCGTTCAGATCGCAGTCCATACCCCATGAAGACAAACGTCTTCCACTGGTCGTCGGACGTGATCATCCCGACATCCGGGGATATCTCATGAAACGCGGGCAGATGCTGGCGTTCTGCCAGCAATTCGGCGAGTTCGGCGCGGATGACCGGGGTCCGCGCCTCCAGCTCGGGGATCCACGGGAACTGGTCATTCTGGAAGATCGGCTTGTCGCCCACCAGCGACGCCCGCGCGATCCGGTGACGTAGCCAATCGATGAAGCGAAAAAGCACGCGCGAATACAGACTGGGCTTGTTGCCGGAAAGCGCGTCAACGGGTTGCACGATGGGTATGGAATCAGGCTGGCTAAGATGGCCCATTGTGTCCAAGCCCGCCCGGGCTTGCAAGACTTGGCCCCTCCCATTGGCTCCAATCCTGCGCTGCGGATTGGCCCTCCCCGCATCGCGCAAGCTGGTTTAGACTGGCGTGGGCGACACGCGATCGCACTCCACTCCTATTTCGCAAGGAAAGACAGGCATGTATGAACAGTTGGCGCTGTATATCGACGGCGAATTCATCTCCGGCGAGGGTAGGCGCACCCAGGACGTCATTAACCCGGCCACGCTTGAAGTGCTGGGCCAGCTGCCTCACGCAACCGAAGCCGATCTGGACCGTGCGCTAGCCGCCGCCCAGCGCGCGTTCGAATCGTGGAAGAAGTCTTCTCCCATGGATCGTTCGGCCATCCTGCGCAAGGTTGCCACGCTGTCGCGCGAGCGCGCCAAGGAAATCGGCCGCAACATGACGCTGGACCAGGGCAAGCCGCTGGCCGAAGCCGTGGGCGAAGTCACCTCTTGCGCTGAACACGCCGACTGGCACGCCGAAGAATGCCGCCGTATCTACGGCCGCGTGGTCCCGCCCCGCAATCCCGATGTACGCCAGTTCGTCGTGCGCGAACCCATCGGCGTCTGCGCCGCGTTCACGCCTTGGAACTTCCCGTACAACCAGGCCATCCGCAAGATCGCCGCCGCGCTCGGCGCCGGTTGCACGGTGGTTCTCAAGGGTCCGGAAGATTCGCCCAGCGCCGTCATGGCGATTGCGCGCATGTTCCACGATGCCGGCCTGCCCAAGGGCTGCCTGAACATCGTCTGGGGCGAGCCCGCCAAGATCTCCGACTACCTGATCCGTTCGCCGATCGTGCGCAAGGTGTCGTTCACCGGTTCCGTGCCGGTGGGCAAGCAGCTGGCCGCGCTGGCCGGCGCGCACATGAAGCGCGTCACGATGGAATTGGGCGGCCATTCGCCCGTGCTGGTGTTCGACGACGCCGACATCGACCGCGCCGCTGAAATGCTGGCCAAGTTCAAGGTTCGCAACGCCGGTCAGGTCTGCGTGTCGCCCACTCGCTTCTACGTGCAGGAAGGCGCCTACGAGCAGTTCCTGGCCCGCTTCTCGGACGTGCTCAAGAACATCAAGGTCGGCGACGGCCTGGAAGCCGGCACCGACATGGGTCCGCTGGCGCACGAACGCCGCGTACCCGCCATGAGCGCCTTCATCGACGACGCCAAGAAGCATGGCGGCAAGGTCGTGGTGGGCGGTGGCCCGCTGGACCGCAAGGGCTTTTTCTTCGCCCCCACGGTCGTGACGGAACTGCCGGACGACTCGATGCTGATGACCGAAGAACCCTTCGGCCCCGTGGCGCCGGTGGTCCGCTTCAAGGACACCGACGAAGTCCTGCGCCGCGCCAACAGCCTGCCGTTCGGCCTGTCGTCCTACGTGTTCACCAATTCGTTGAAGACCGCCACCAAGGTCTCGAACGGACTGGAAGCCGGCATGGTCAACATCAACCACTTCGGCAGCGCGCTGGCCGAGACGCCGTTCGGTGGCATCAAGGACAGCGGCATCGGTAGCGAAGGCGGCCTGGAAACGTTTGACGGCTACCTCGTCACGAAATTCATCACGCACATCTGAGCGTTCCGCGCTTCAGCCCAAAAGCCCCGCAAGGGGCTTTTTTTCGTCCTGCGGCAGACGGCCATGGCGCGGCGCCGTTTCATGATGCTGTCATGCACGTCCGAGAACATTGCGCCTCGCTGACAGGCAGCTGACCACCCCAAGGGAAGTGGCTGCCCGCCCCACTCTTCAGGATCAGATCGCGCAATGAACGCCCTTTCCCGCTTCGCCCGCACGGCCGGCGCCGCCACCCTTGTGGCCCTGCTCGCCGCTTGTGGCGGCGACGACGACGACAACAACAATCCCCCGGTCGCACAGACGCCCCCACCCGTCACGGAAACGCCGGCCGCGCCGCCCGCCCCCGTGCAAGTGGCGTTCATGCCCGACATTCACTTCCACGATGTGTACGCCGACTTCAAGGACGGTTCGTTCCCGGGCATTCCGAATCCCAAGCACGGCGAGAACGCAACGATCCGCACGATGTATGCGCAGTTGACGTCGACGCGCCTGTTCAACGAGAACTACTTCGCCTTCCTGGCCGCGCTGGACGACGCCGTTGCGCGCGGCGTGAAGTACATCGCATTGCCGGGCGACTTCTCGGACGACGGCCAGCCCGTGCACATGCGCGGCCTGGTGAAGATCATGGATGACTACTCCAAGAAGCACGGCATCCAGTTCTTTGCCGCCCCCGGCAATCACGATCCCAACCGGCCCTTCAACCAGGCGGCCGGCAAGAGCGACTACCTGGGCCTGGACCCCACGACCGGCGCCATCGGCTTCTCGCAACCGATCTACAGCCGCGGCGGCAACGCCGCGTGCAGCACGCCTTACAGCGGCGACTGGGCGCGCATCGGCAACACGTACTGCACGGAAGAAGTCCTGCACATGGGCTACGCCGGCATCACGGACGCGCTCAAGCAGCATGGCTTCATGCCGCAGCCGCAAAACGTCTATTACGAAACGCCGTACAGCACCTACAAGTACGAAGACTACGACTACACCACGGCATTGGATCAGGCCAACTGGATCAACCGCCAGTACGAGATCTGCGCCGAAGGCACGGGCGGCCCGAACAAGCCGCAGAACTACACGCTGTGCAAGATGGTGCCAGACACGTCCTACGTGGTTGAGCCGGTCAAGGGCGTTTGGCTGGTCGGCATCGATGCCAACGTCTACGTGCCCACGGGCATCGGCGCCAATGATTTCACCGGCTCGGGTGACCAGGGCTACAACAGGATGCTGACGCACAAGGCCCACGTCATCAAATGGTTGGCTGACGTCGTCGCGCGCGGCAAGGCGCAGGGCAAGCAGGTCATCGCGTTCAGCCACTTCCCGATGTCCGAGTTTTTCAACGGCGCCTCCGACGACATCGAAGCGCTGCTGGGCGCGAACAAGATGCAGATGATCCGGCGTCCGGCGGAGAACACCACGCGTGCCCTGGCCGAAACCGGCCTGAAGGTGCACGTGGGCGGACATATGCACTTCAACGACATGGGCGCCCGCAACTACGGCGGCGACACGGCGCTGTTCAATATCCAGGCGCCGTCCATGGCGGCGTACGTGCCGGCCTACAAGCTGATGACGCTGCAAAGCGCCGACAAGATCGAAGTACAGACCATCCGCCTGGACAAGGTGCCGCGCTTTGACGAACTGTTCGACCTGTATCGCGCCGAGAACGCCTACACCACGCCGGCCCGCTGGGACGTGTCGATCCTTGACGCCAAGGACTACGGCGACTTCACGTATCGCTACATGAGCGAGCTGGTGCGCCTGCGCCTGCTTAACGACGACTGGCGTTGCGAGATGCGCGAACTGGTCAAAAGCCCGCTGACCGGCGCCGACCTGTTGACGCTGTCGCAACTGCAAACCACCGTCACGCTCAAGGAACTGGCGAACACCGGCAATCAGAGCAATCTGACGCCGGCCTTCTTTGCCTGCCTGTCGGACGGCGGCGGCACCGGCGCCAGCAACGCGGCGTATGCCGGCAACCTGGCCGACGCGCAGGCGCGTGCACAAGCCCTGGCGCAAGCCAACGGCATGCAGCTGTCGGACTTCGCGCAGTGGAAGGCACTGGACATGGCGGGCGACTTCGTGCGCATTGCCAATGCCGGCGACCTGGCCTTTGCCGACATGCCGGCCCAACGCGCCAGCCAGTACAAGCTGCTGGCCCAGGCGCTGGCCAACACGAACGCTTCCGTGCAAATGAGCGGCAACAGCGTCAGCAACGCCAATACGCTTGCCGACCTGTTCAAGGCGCGCTTCAAGCCGCTGATGGCGATCATGCTGAAGCTGGCGGCAGGCGCGCCGTCCGAACACATCCGGCTGGACCTGACCAGCAACAGCATTGTGGATCTGTCGAATCGTCCGTCACCGTTCTAAGCCAGCGCTGAACGGCTGACCGGTAAAACAAGACAGCTCATTCGTGAGCCGTCTTGTTTTGACTCAGCAGCGTGCGCGCATATCGCGCGCAGTGATGCCGAAGCGGCTCTTGAACAGCCGGCTGAAATGCGATGGGTGTGAAAAGCCGACCTGATAGGCCAGCTCGGCGATGCCGCGGTGCCGATGCCGCGGGTCCAGCAGCAGCTCGCGGCATTTATCCAGGCGCTGATCAAAGATGAACGACTCCACCGACAGGCCGCCCGCGCGCAGGATGCGGTGCAGATACGCCACCGACACGCCGCAGCCCTGCGCGACGTGCTGCGGCGACAAGCCAGGGTCGGCCAGGTGCTGGCGGATGTAGGCCAACACGCGCTGGCGATGCGCCAACGTGACGCTGCTGTCCGTTTCAGACGCATGCCCCTGCCCCGCCTGCACCAGGAACAGCACGATCAGGTCGATCAACCTTTCGCCAAGCTCGGTCACTTCGGTATCGGACCAACTGCCCATGCCCTTGAACAGGTGGTCCATGAAGCCGGCCAGCATCGCCCCGCGCGGCGACCCGTCATCGATGCGCAACTTGTGGAACGCGCCGATGCGCGAATCGCGCTGCGTCAGCGCACTGCGAGGAAACGACACACTAAGACTACGGTAGCCGGCCGCCCCCAACGCCGTCGCCTGATACGGCAGGCTTTGGTTCATCAGGTACACGCAGCCCGGCTCCACCTGAAAATCGCGCCCCTGCTGCCGCACGGCCAACGGCCCCGCCAGCGGCATGCCAAACGTATAGAACTCCTGGTCCAGCCGCGACACGTTACCGGCCGTGCGTTCCAGCTTCTGTCCCTGATAGTGCAGGTCATTGAACTGCAAGCTGGCGCGACGCGCGTAGCGCACATGGCCGGCGAAATGGTCGGCTTTGCCGCGGTGCACCTCGAACGGACCGAACGCGTCGGCCAGCGCCGCCCGCCATTGCTCGCGCCCGTCGGCGCCTGCGGTGGCCGATATGGCGAATTCCGTGTCCGACATGTCGCGGTCTCCTGTACGCGGCCCAGCGCAATTTGATCTTGCGTCTACAAGCTCTTGACTCACCCTGCCCTGGGGTGCGCGGCGCATTGTCGATGCGTCTGGCGCAAGTCTATATTCAGCCCGATAAGCACACAACCTGGACAACCCGGGAGGAGACTCATGGCAACCGAGCCCGCAACGGCCGCCCGCCACACGCCCGTTTCGCGCTATGTACGTTGCGAAGGACGCGAGCTGCACTACATGGAATGGGGCGCGCCCGACGCGCCGCCCATCATCATGTGGCATGGCCTGGCTCGAACCGGCCGCGACTTCGACGACCTGGCAGAAGCGCTGGCCGGTGACTACCGCGTCATCTGCCCCGACACGATCGGCCGCGGCCTGTCGCAATGGAGCCCCGACCCGGCGGCCGAATACTGCCTGGATTTCTATGCAAGGCTGGCGCGCGCGCTGGCCGATGCCTTGTCGCTTACCCGTATGCGCTGGGTCGGCACATCGATGGGCGGCGCCACCGGCATACACGCGGCCGCCAACACCTTGCGCGACCGGATCTCGCATCTGGTGGTCAATGACATCGGACCCGAGCTGCCCAAGCCGGCCATCGAACGCATCCTGGCGTACGCGGGCAACCCGCCCGCCTTTGATACCGTCACCGAACTCGAAGCCTGGCTGCGCGTCGCCTACCAGCCCTATGGGTGGCAAAGCGATGCGCAATGGCGGCGCATGGCCGAGACGTCGGTCCGCCGGCTTCCCGATGGCCGCGTCACGCCGCATTACGACCCCGCCATCGTCGGCCAATTTCGCCATCATCCCAATGACTACGACCGCTGGAGCGGCTACGACTCGCTGCGCATGCCGGTGCTGTTGCTGCGCGGCGCGCAGTCCGACCTGTTGCTGCCGGAAGTCGCTGATGCCATGACGCAGCGCGGTCCGCGTGCAACGCGCATCGACTTCCCCGACTGTGGCCACGCCCCCGCATTGAACGTCGCGCCGCAGATCGACGCCATCCGCCAATTTCTTGCCACGCCGGATCACACGGCGAACGCTTGCGCCCGTTGATACTGATACCAGGAGACTTCCCATGAATCGCATACTGCTCGCCGCGCTCGCGGCGCTTTGCATGACCTCGACGGTCGCCGCCAAGGATTTCGTCGTCGCCCACGTGTACGACAAGACCGGGCCGCTGGAGGCCTATGCCAAACAGACGCAGAACGGCTTGATGCTGGGCCTGGAGTACGCCACGCAAGGCACGATGACCGTGGCTGGCCGCAAGATCCGCGTCATTGAAAAGGACAACCAGGGCAAGCCCGACGTTGCCCGCGCGCAGCTGGCGTCGGCCTATGCGGACGACAATGCCGACATCGCGGTGGGCCCCACGTCGTCAGGCGTCGCGTTGGCCATGCTGCCCATCGCCGAGGAATACGAAAAGATCCTGCTGGTCGAGCCCGCCGTCGCGGATTCGATCACCGGCGAAAAATGGAACAAGTACATTTTCCGCACCGGCCGCAACTCGTCGCAGGACGCCATCGCCAACGCGGTCGCGTTCGACCAGGCGGGCACATCCATCGCCATGTTGGCGCAAGACTACGCATTTGGCCGTGACGGCGTTAAGGCCTTCAAGGGTGCGCTGAAAAACGCCAAGATCGTGCACGAGGAATATCTGCCGGCCAACGCCACGGACTTCACCGCCGGCGCGCAGCGCCTGTTTGATGCGTTGAAAGACAAGCCCGGCCGCAAGATCATCTTCATCCTGTGGGCCGGCGCCGGCAACCCGTTCAAGATAGCCGACCTGGACCCCAAGCGCTTCGGCATTGAAATTGCCACGGGCGGCAACACACTGGCCGCGATGACGCCGCTGAAGTCCCTGGCCGGCATGGAAGGCGCCACGTATTACTACTACGGCATTCCGAAGAATCCCATCAACGATTGGCTGGTTGCCGAACATCAGAAGCGCTTCGAGCAGCCGCCCGACTTCTTCACGGCCGGCGGCATGTCTTCGGGCATCGCGATCGTGGCGGCGCTGAACAAGACCGCGGGCAACGCCGACACCGACACGCTCATCAAGGCAATGGAAGGCATGAGTTTCGATACACCCAAGGGCAAGATGACGTTCCGCCCCGAAGACCATCAGGCGATGCAGTCGATGTACCACTTCCGCATCAAGAACGATCCTTCCGTGCCGTGGGCCGTGCAGGATCTGGTCAAGGAAATCACGCCCGATCAGATGAATGTGCCCATTCAGAACAAGCGTTGAAGGCCGGTCGCCGCCATGCTGGAAACCCAATCGCTTACGATCCGCTTCGGCGGGCACGTGGCCGTCAACAACGTCAGTTGCCGCTACGAGCCGGGCACGCTGACGGCCATTGTCGGCCCCAACGGCGCGGGCAAGACAACCTACTTCAACTTGATCTCTGGCCAGCTGCGTGCCAGCGCAGGGTCGGTAAGTCTGAACGGGCGCGACCTGACGTCGCTATCGGCCCCTGCGCGCATGCACGCCGGGCTGGGCCGTGCATTTCAGCTGACGCAGCTTTTCCCGCGCCTGTCCGTGCACGAGAACGTGCGGCTGGCGCTGCAATCGCGCCAACAAGGTCTAAGCTGGCGTCAGATTCGCTTCTGGCGAACCTGGGACGATGATCGCAAACTGCTGGCGCGCGCCGATGCGCTGCTTGAACGTACCCGCTTGTCGGCACGCCGCGACCAGGCTGCGGCCGACCTGCCGCATGGCGATCAGCGCAAGCTGGAAATCGCCATGTTGATCGCCCTGGAGCCGCAGGTTTTCATGTTTGACGAGCCCACGGCCGGCATGAGCGTGGACGATGTACCCGTGGTGCTGGAGCTGATTCGCGAACTGAAAGCCGACCCCTCGAAAACAATCCTGCTGGTCGAGCACAAGATGGACGTGGTGCGTGAATTGGCCGACCGCATCGTCGTACTGCATAACGGCCAATTGATGGCCGATGGCGAGCCCGCCGCTGTCATCGCCTCGCCCATCGTGCAACAGGCATACCTGGGTATCGCGCCCGTGGAGAACCCCGCATGAGCGCACCGCCGCTACTTGAATTGAAGGACGTGCACACGCACATCGGTGCGTATCACATCCTGCACGGCGTCGATCTCGCGGTGCCCGCGTCGGCGGTAACCATGCTGCTGGGCCGCAACGGCGCGGGCAAGACCACGACGCTGCGCACCATCATGGGCTTGTGGCGCGCCTCGCAAGGCCAGGTGCGGTTTGACGGCGCGCCCGTCGGCGGGCCGGGCACCCGCACATCGCCGCCCGACATGGCGCGCATGGGCATGGCCTACGTACCCGAGAACATGGGCATCTTTGCCGACCTTTCCGTCAAGGAAAACATCTTGCTGGCCGCGCGCCAGGCCCGAACCGAGGCGCAGTTGGACACGGCGCGATTGGAATGGATCTTCGGATTCTTCCCGGCACTGAAGAAGTTCTGGCTACACCCCGCCGGCAAGCTGTCCGGAGGCCAGAAACAGATGCTTACCGTGGCGCGCGCCATCATCGAACCGCGCCGGCTGCTGCTGATCGACGAGCCCAGCAAGGGCCTGGCGCCCGCCATCATCCAGAACATGATCGACGCCTTCATCGAACTCAAGCAGGCGTCCACCACCATTTTGCTGGTTGAGCAGAACTTCAACTTTGCGCGTCGGGTCGGCGACCATGTCGCCGTCATGGACGACGGCCGTATCGTCCACGCGGGCGCCATGCAGACGTTGGCGCAAGACGAGGCGCTACAGACCCGCCTGCTGGGCCTATCGCTGGGAAGCCATCAATGAGCACCTTGGATATCGATACCCCACTGCCACGCGTGCGCGCGGACTTGCGCCCCGTGCTGCTGGTGGTCGCATTGGCCGCGCTTGCGCTGCCGCTGGTCGGGTCGTTTTCGACCTGGATCACCCTGACGTTGGCCGGTCTGGCCATGGGCATGATCATCTTCATCGTCGCCTCGGGCATGACGCTGGTGTTCGGGCTGATGGATGTATTGAACTTCGGCCATGGCCTGTTCATTGCCATCGGCGCGTACATGGCGGCCACGGTGCTGGGGTCGATGTCCGACTGGACGCAGACGGCAAGCCTGTGGACGAACATGGTTGCGGTACTGCCGGCCATGATCGTGGGCATGCTTGTGGCCGGCGCGGTGGGCCTGGCCTTTGAACGCGTCATTGTGCGGCCGGTGTACGGCCAGCATCTGAAGCAGATCCTGATCACCATGGGCGGCATGATCATCGGCGAAGAGATCATCAAGATGATCTGGGGTCCGCAGACGCTGTCGCTCCCGCTGCCCGAGGCGCTGCGCGGCGCGTTCCTGCTGGGCGATGCCGCGATCGAGAAATTTCGCATCGTCGCGCTGGCAGTCGGCGTGCTGGTGCTGGGCGGCATGCTGTGGCTGCTGAACCGGACCAAGTTGGGGCTGCTGATCCGCGCCGGGGTCGAAGACCGGGAAATGGTCGAAAGCCTGGGCTATCGCATCCGGCACCTGTTCGTGGGCGTGTTCGTGGCGGGGTCCATGCTGGCCGGCCTGGGCGGCGTGCTGTGGGGCATGTATCAGCAATCCATCGTGCCGCAGTTGGGTGCGCAGGTAAACGTGCTGATCTTCATCGTCATCATGATTGGCGGATTGGGCTCGACGGTGGGCTGCCTGATCGGCGCGCTGCTGGTTGGCTTGATGGCCAACTACACCGGCTTCCTGGTCCCCAAGGCGGCCTTGTTCTCGAACATCGCCCTGATGGTCGCCATATTGTTGTGGCGGCCGCAAGGCGTGTATCCGGTCACCAACCGTTAGGAACCGCGACATGTCATTCCGCCTGCTCTCCGGCGACCCGCCGCGCAGCCCTTTGCTGGCGCTGGCGCTGATTGTGATTGTCGTCCTGCTGCTTGCCACGCCGTTTCTCTTTCCCGGCCCCAAGTCGCTGGCCGTGGCGGCCAAGATCCTGGTGTTCGTCATCCTGGTGGCCAGCTATGACCTGCTGCTGGGCTATACCGGCATCGTCAGCTTTGCGCACACCATGTTCTTCGGCATCGGCGCCTATGGCGTGGCAATCGCCAGCATCCGCATGGAGCCCGGCTGGACGGCGGTGTTCGCCGGCGCGGGCGCGGGCCTGCTTGTGTCGCTGGCCTTTGCATTGCTGATCGGCTTGGCAAGCCTGCGTGTGCGCGCAATCTTCTACGCCATGATCACCTTGGCGGTGGCTGCCGCCTTCCAGACGCTGGTCTCGCAACTGTCCACGCTGACGGGCGGCGAAGACGGCCTTAACTTCAAGATGCCGCAACTGCTTCGCCCCGCGTTCCGACCGTTGTCAGAACCCGTATTAGGCGTCACGATCGACGGCCGCATCATTACGTATTATTTGATCGCCGCTGTCTGCGTCGTGCTGTTCCTGCTGCTGCTGCGCATCGTCAATTCCCCGTTCGGCCGCGTGCTGCAAGCGATCCGCGAGAACCCCTTCCGCGCCGAAGCCATCGGCTATCGCACCGTGCTGTATCGCAGCCTGTCCAACCTGCTTGCCGCCGCCTTCGCCACGCTGGCCGGCGCGATGTACGCGCTATGGCTGCGCTACAACGGGCCGGACACTTCGCTGTCGTTCGAAATCATGCTGAACATTCTGCTGATGCTGGTGATCGGCGGCATGGGGACGATGTATGGCGCGATAGTCGGCGCCAGCTTGTTCGTGTTCGCGCAAAGCTATCTTCAAGATGGCCTGCACGTCCTCCACGATGCGGTGACCGGCGTGGCGCCGTTGGCGTTGCTGTTCGAACCGGACCGCTGGCTGCTGTGGCTGGGCATCCTGTTCGTCGTGTCGGTGTATTACTTTCCAACGGGGATCGCGGGGCGCCTGCGCGAGTTCGCACGGCGGCGCTGATGCCCGATGGCGCCGCCTGCGCGCGCTAGCAGTGGCTACTTCCCGCCCGGGCGCATCGATTCCGCGTCGCGGCGCATACCGTCGACGCGCCGCTGCATGTCGTCGATCTTGCCTCTATCAAGCTGCGAGCCAGAGGGCGTGGGCTGCAAAGGCCGCATCGTCGAGCCGGAGTTCAACGGCATCATCGCCGGCGGCGCAGTCCCGGCGCCCGCGGGCTTCTGAGTGAACAGGCGTTCCAGCATCAGCAGCTGATTGCGCTGGTTTTCAAGCGTCTGCTCCTGCGACGCCAAGGCCTGTTCGTCCTCGTCTTCCGAGCCGAAGATGGCTGCATGGTCGCGGGACCCGGAAGGCGGTTTGACCCGAGGCTCGGGTCCCGCATTCAAGACGTTCTTACCGGTCCTGGCGTCATCGGGCGACGGCGCCGAAGGGGCAGCTTGGCCCGTGTTCACGGCTTGCGCGGCGGCCCCGCCGGCCAGGCACAAGGCGGCCCCAAGCGCATGGGCCGTGACGATACTGCGCAGGACGTTGCTGACTCGACTCGGCATGGATCTCAAAGACAAAAAAAAACGGCAAGGGGTTTAGCCCTTGCCGTTTTATATCAGAACGGCGAACCGTTCCGATGACTGCATCACTTAGATGATACGTGCGGCTTCAACCAGACGCACCACACGCCACGACTTCGAGCGCGAGATGGGACGGCCTTCAGCGATTTCAACCGTATCGCCTTCGTTGTATTGGTTCGATTCATCGTGCGCCTTGTACTTCGCGGAGCGCATGATGATCTTGCCGAAGATGGGGTGCTTGACGCGGCGCTCGACGAGCACAACGACAGTCTTGTCCATCTTGTTGCTGACGACCTTGCCAACCAGCGTGCGCTGGCGCTTGGCCACTTGGGTGTTTTGAGTTTCGCTCATGTTTATTTCCCTGCCTTCTCGGTCAGCAAGGTACGAACGCGCGCAATGTCGCGACGCACGTTGCGCAGCTGGCTGGTGTTGGCCAGTTGCTGCGTGGCCTTCTGCATACGCAGACCGAATTGTGCCTTCAGCAGGCTTTCGAGCTCTTTGCCGAGCTCGGCGGCGTCTTTCGAACGGAGTTCGCTAGCTTTCATGTTAGTACTCCTTAAGCACCGATATGACGCGCGACGAACGTGGTCGAAATCGGCAGCTTGGCAGCGGCCAGGCGGAAAGCTTCACGCGCGATCTCTTCGCTCACACCTTCCATTTCGTAGAGCACTTTGCCGGGCTGAATTTCAGCGACCCAGTACTCAGGATTGCCCTTACCGTTACCCATACGGACTTCGGCGGGCTTTTGCGAGATGGGCTTATCCGGGAAAATGCGAATCCAGATACGGCCGCCACGCTTGATGTGACGATTGATAGCACGACGAGCGGCTTCGATCTGGCGAGCGGTCAGACGGCCACGGCCGGTGGCCTTCAGACCGAATTCGCCGAACGACACGTGGGTACCACGAGTCGCCAGACCGGTGTTGCGGCCCTTCTGCTCTTTGCGATACTTTCTGCGAGAGGGTTGCAGCATGGTTATTCTCCTTCAGGCGCCGGAGCAGCGTCCGCCTTGCGGGGACCACCACGACCACGACCACCCGGACGACCGGTGCGAGCACCGTCCGGACGATCACCACGCGGAGCGCGGCGCGGACGACGTTCTTCTTCGCGCGGGGCAGCGGTTTCCGGCGGCAATTCGCCGTTAGCCAGCATGTCGCCCTTGTAGACCCAGACCTTGATGCCGATCACGCCATACGTGGTGTGGGCTTCGGAGGTGCCGTAGTCGATGTTGGCCTTGAGGGTGTGCAGCGGCACACGGCCTTCGCGATACCACTCGGTGCGAGCAATTTCGATACCGTTCAGACGGCCCGAGCTCATGATCTTGATGCCTTGGGCACCCAGACGCATCGCGTTTTGCATCGCGCGCTTCATTGCGCGACGGAACATGATGCGCTTCTCGAGCTGTTGCGAGATCGAGTCGGCGATCAGTTGAGCATCGGTTTCCGGCTTGCGGATTTCTTCGATGTTGACGTGCACAGGCACGCCCATCAGACGCTGCAGATCAGCCTTCAGGCTTTCGATGTCTTCGCCGCGCTTGCCGATCACCACGCCCGGACGAGCCGAGTAGACGGTGATGCGGGCATTCTTGGCCGGACGCTCGATGATCACGCGACCAACGGAGGCGCTCTTGAGCTTCTTTTTCAGGTACTCGCGAACGCGAATGTCTTCGGCAAGCATCGTGCCGAAGGCCTTGTCGTCGGCGAACCAACGCGAGGACCAATTACGGGTGACCGCGAGACGGAACCCAGTGGGGTGAATTTTCTGACCCATCGTGACTCCTTAAGCTCCGACCTTGACCGTGATATGGCAGGTCTGCTTCTCGATACGGTTGCCGCGGCCCTTGGCGCGAGCGGAGAAGCGCTTCATCGACTGAGCCTTGTCCACAAAAATCGTGGTGACTTTCAGTTCGTCGATATCGGCGCCGTCGTTGTGCTCGGCGTTGGCGATGGCGGACTCGACAGCCTTCTTCAGGATGACGGCAGCCTTCTTCGGCGAGAAGGTGAGGATTTCCAGGGCACGGCCGACCTTCTGGCCACGGATCAAGTCCGCAACCAAACGGGTCTTCTGTGCCGAGATGTGCACCCCACGGATAATGGCAGTAGTTTCCATCGCTTACCTCTTCGCCTTCTTGTCCGCAGCGTGGCCCTTGAACGTACGGGTCAGCGCGAACTCGCCCAGCTTGTGACCGACCATGTTCTCGTTGATGTACACGGGGACATGTTGCTTGCCGTTGTGGACCGCGATCGTCAGACCGATGAACTCGGGCAGGATCGTGGAACGACGCGACCAGGTCTTGATCGGCTTCTTGTCTTTGCCCGCGACGGCCGTGTCCACCTTTTTGATCAGGTGAGCATCGACAAACGGGCCTTTCTTGATCGAACGTGACATAGTGTTCGCCTCTTACTTGCGCTTGCGCCGTTGGACGATCATATTGTTCGTCCGCTTGTTGCGACGGGTCTTGAAACCCTTCGCCGGGGTGCCCCACGGGCTGACCGGCTCGCGTGCCTCACCGGTACGGCCTTCGCCGCCACCGTGCGGGTGATCCACCGGGTTCATGGCAACGCCACGAACCGTCGGGCGGATACCACGCCAACGCATTGCACCGGCCTTGCCGATTTGGCGCAGGCTGTGTTCTTCGTTACCGACTTCACCAATGGTGGCGCGGCATTCGATGTGCACACGGCGAACTTCACCCGAGCGCAGACGAACCTGAGCGTAGATGCCTTCGCGAGCCAGCAGGACGGCGGAAGCGCCGGCCGAACGGACCATTTGAGCACCCTTGCCAGGCAGCATTTCGACGCAGTGAATCGTCGTACCCACCGGGATGTTGCGGATCGGCAGCGTGTTACCAGCGCGGATCGGAGCATCGGTGCCCGACAGCAAGGTAGCACCCACTTCCAGACCACGCGGAGCGATGATGTAACGACGTTCGCCGTCGGCGTAGCACAGCAGAGCAATGTGCGCCGTACGGTTGGGGTCATATTCCAGACGCTCGACCTTTGCCGGGATACCGTCCTTGTCGCGACGGAAGTCGACGACACGGTAGTGTTGCTTGTGACCACCACCACGGTGGCGGATCGTGATGTGACCGTTGTTGTTACGGCCAGAACCACGGGTCTTCTTTTCCAGCAGCGGCGCGTAGGGCTCACCCTTGTGCAGGTTCGGGCTAACAACCTTCACCATGCCACGGCGGCCAGCCGATGTCGGCTTAACTTTTACGAGGGCCATTTACTTCACCTCCGCAAAGTCGATTTCCTGGCCGTCCTTGAGCGACACGTAAGCCTTGCGCTCATTACGGCGACGGCCAACGAATCGGCCAAAGCGCTTGACTTTGCCCTTACGGTTGAGGACCTGCACGGACTCGACCTGCACTTTGAAGAGCAGTTCGACGGCAGCCTTGATTTCCGGCTTGGTAGCGTCAGCCACGACACGGAAAGCGACTTGCTGATTCTTCTCAGCGACGAACGTGGCCTTTTCGGTCACGATCGGAGCCAGAATGACTTGCATCAAGCGTTCAGCGTTCATCCCAGCATCTCCTCGAGTTGAGCGATGGCCGGCTTGGTGATCAGCACTTTCTTGTAGTGGACCAGCGACAACGGATCGGCATAACGGGGCTCGACAACAGCAACGTGCGGCAGGTTGCGGGTGGCGAGGTAAACATTCTCTTCAACGCTGTCGGTGATGATCAGGACCGAGTCCAGGCCCAGGCTCTTCAGCTTTGCAGCAGCAGCCTTGGTCTTGGGCGATTCCAGATCAAACGATTCGACAACGGCGATACGGTCTTCACGAGCCAGTTGCGACAAGATCGAACGGATCCCGGCGCGGTACATCTTCTTGTTGACCTTCTGGCTGAAGTTCTCTTCGGGCGAGTTCGGGAAAATCCGACCACCGCCACGCCACAGCGGCGACGAAGTCATACCAGCGCGTGCGCGGCCGGTACCCTTCTGGCGCCAGGGCTTCTTGGTCGAGTGCTTAACTTCGGCACGATCCTTCTGAGCGCGGTTGCCGGCACGGGCATTGGCTTGGAAAGCCACCACGATCTGATGAATCAGCGCTTCGTTGAAGTCACGGCCGAAGATCGTATCGGGCGCGCTGAACGTAGCAGCGGCCTGACCTTGGTCGTTCAGGAGCTTGAGATCCATTTACTTACGCTCCCTTCTTGGCCGGGGCCTTGATGGCCGGGCGCACGACGATGTCGGCGCCAGCGTGGCCGGGGACAGCGCCCTTGACCAACAGCAGGCCACGCTCAACGTCAACGCGAACGACGTCGAGGTTTTGAACGGTGCGGGTGACATCACCCAGGTGACCAGCCATCTTCTTACCCGGGAACACGCGGCCCGGATCTTGAGCTTGGCCAATCGAGCCCGGGACGCGGTGCGAACGGGAGTTACCGTGCGACGCGCGTTGCGAACCGAAGTGGTGACGCTTGATGGTACCGGCGAAGCCTTTACCAATGGTCGTGCCCGTCACGTCGACCTGTTGGCCGGCTTCGAACACGGATTCCACGGCAATCACGGAACCGGCTGCAAATTCAGCAGCGCGGGCGGGATCAAGGCGGAATTCTTTGAGGATGCTACCGGCTTCAGTGCCGGCTTTGGCGTAGTGGCCCGTTTGCGGCTGAGCCACACGCGAGGCACGACGAGTGCCATAAGCCACCTGGATCGCGGCGTAGCCGTCGGTTTCCAGCGACTTAACTTGGGTCACGCGGTTGTTAGACACGTCCAGCACGGTTACCGGGATGGATTCACCTTCCTCGGTAAAAATGCGGGTCATGCCGACCTTGCGACCCACCAGCCCCAGCCGGTGAGCGGCGGGCGTGGGTGTCGAATTCGACATCGTTTTCTCCATTCCTGACTGCGATTGGTCAGGGCTAATCAGGCAAAAGGTAACGGCCTTTGCCCTACGACTATGTTCAACCTGGTTGGTATTGCCTTATAGGCCGCCTTGCCTTGCAGCAAAGGGATTCAAGCCAATCCGCCCATAGTTAGACTTGCCACAAAATGGCAAGCTTGGCATATTAGCATGATTTTTTCAGGCAGCACAAGCACTTAGCGGCTTAAAGGCATGCGCACGCGCGCATATTTGCCACACTTTGGACGGCGTTGCCCCGACCAAAACAAAATGGCCGCATTCCTTTGGGAACACGGCCATTCTTATCGAGCCTACCGGCGAAGGTAGCAGGCCCGAATCGCCTTACTGCAGCGCGATTTCGACGTCGACGCCGGCCGGCAGGTCCAGACGCATCAGAGCGTCAACGGTCTTGTCGGTGGGATCAACGATGTCCATCAGGCGCTGGTGCGTACGGATTTCGAACTGGTCGCGCGACGTCTTGTTGACGTGCGGCGAACGCAGAACGTCGTAGCGACGGATACGCGTGGGCAGCGGCACCGGGCCGCGGACGACGGCGCCGGTACGCTTGGCGGTGTCGACGATTTCAGCGGCCGATTGATCGATCAGCTTGTAATCGAATGCTTTCAAGCGGATACGGATCTTTTGGTTTTTCATGGCGTTTCCTAAAGAACGAGAGGCGAAGGCGACGAGGCGCCCTCGCTGGTTGTGTGCTGCTTAAGTGATCCGAATTACTTCAGGATCTTGGCGACGACGCCGGCGCCGACGGTACGACCGCCTTCACGGATAGCGAAACGCAGGCCTTCTTCCATGGCGATGGGAGCCAACAGCTTGACCGTCATGGCCACGTTGTCGCCCGGCAGAACCATTTCCTTGTCGGCCGGCAGCTCGATCGTGCCCGTCACGTCCGTCGTGCGGAAGTAGAACTGGGGACGATAGCCTTGGAAGAACGGAGTGTGACGGCCGCCTTCTTCCTTGGACAGGATGTACACCTCGGACGTGAAGTCCGTGTGCGGGGTGATCGAGCCCGGCTTGGCCAACACTTGGCCGCGCTGGACGTCTTCACGCTTGGTGCCGCGCAGCAGGATGCCCACGTTGTCGCCAGCTTGACCTTGGTCCAGCAGCTTGCGGAACATTTCAACGCCCGTGCAAGTCGTCTTGACCGTCGGCACCAGGCCCACGATTTCGATTTCTTCGCCGACCTTGACGATGCCGCGTTCGATACGGCCAGTCACCACCGTGCCACGACCCGAGATCGAGAACACGTCTTCAACCGGCATCAGGAACGTGCCGTCCACGGCGCGCTCGGGCGTCGGGATGTACGAATCCAGTGCAGCGGCCAAAGCCATGATGGCTTGCTCGCCCAGTTCGCCCTTGTCGCCTTCCAGCGCCAGCTTGGCCGAACCCTTGACGATCGGGGTGTCATCACCCGGGAAGTCGTACTTGGACAGAAGTTCGCGAACTTCCATTTCCACCAGCTCGAGCAGCTCGGCGTCGTCAACCATGTCAGCCTTGTTCAGGAAGACGATGATGTACGGCACGCCAACCTGGCGGCTCAGCAGAATGTGTTCACGCGTTTGCGGCATCGGGCCGTCAGCGGCCGACACAACCAGAATCGCGCCGTCCATTTGCGCCGCGCCCGTGATCATGTTCTTCACATAGTCAGCGTGGCCCGGGCAGTCAACGTGAGCGTAGTGACGCGCTTCGGTTTCGTACTCGACGTGGGCGGTGTTGATCGTGATGCCGCGAGCCTTTTCTTCAGGAGTCGCATCGATCTGGTCGTAGCCCTTGGCTTCGCCACCGAACTTGTTCGACAGAACGGTCGTGATAGCTGCCGTCAACGTCGTTTTGCCGTGGTCAACGTGACCAATCGTACCCACGTTCACGTGCGGCTTGGTACGTTCAAACTTGCCTTTTGCCATGATCTCTATCCTTTAACTTTCAAGGAAACTTGAATCTGCCAGGCCACCCGGATGGGCGGACCTGGCTAGGGTTATTTACTTGGCCCGAGCGGCGATGACTTCGTCAGCGACGTTCTTGGGAGCCTCGGAGTAATGCTTGAATTCCATCGTGTACGTGGCACGACCTTGCGTCAACGAACGCAGGTTCGTGGCGTAACCGAACATCTCGGCCAGGGGAACTTCAGCCTTGATGGTCTTGCCGCCACCGACCATGTCGTCCATGCCTTGGACCATGCCGCGACGCGAGGACAGATCGCCCATCACGGTACCAGCGTAGTCTTCCGGCGTTTCGACTTCAACGGCCATCATCGGTTCCAGCAGCACGGGGCTGGCCTTGCGCAGACCTTCCTTGAATGCCATGGAGCCGGCCATCTTGAACGCGTTTTCGTTCGAGTCCACATCGTGGTACGAACCGAAGAACAGCGTGCACTTGACGTCGACGATCGGGTAGCCAGCCAACACGCCCGAAGGCAGCGTTTCCTGAATGCCCTTGTCCACCGCGGGGATGTATTCGCGAGGAACCACACCGCCCTTGATGGCGTCCACGAATTCGTAGCCACCGCCAGGAGGCAACGGCTCGACCTTCAGCACCACGTGACCGTACTGGCCACGGCCGCCCGACTGCTTGACGAACTTGCCTTCAACTTCGTCGCAGGTCTTGCGGATGGTTTCACGGTAGGCCACTTGCGGCTTGCCGACGTTGGCTTCAACGCCGAACTCACGCTTCATGCGGTCGACCAGAATTTCCAGGTGAAGCTCGCCCATGCCGGAAATGATGGTTTGGCCGGATTCTTCGTCGCTGCGCACGCGGAACGACGGATCTTCCTGAGCCAGACGCGACAGCGCCAGACCCATCTTTTCCTGGTCAGCCTTCGACTTCGGTTCCACGGCCTGCGAAATCACGGGCTCGGGGAAAATCATGCGTTCGAGCAAGATGTGCGAGTCGGTGTCGCACAGCGTTTCGCCGGTGGTCACGTCTTTCAGACCCACCACGGCGGCGATGTCGCCTGCCAACACTTCCTTGATCTCTTCGCGGTTGTTCGCGTGCATCTGCAGAATGCGGCCGATACGTTCTTTCTTGCCCTTGATGGGGTTGTAGACCGTGTCGCCCGACTTCAGGACGCCCGAGTAAACGCGCACGAAGGTCAATTGACCCACGAACGGATCGCTCATCAGCTTGAATGCCAGTGCCGAGAACTTCTCGCCGTCGTCCGCTTCACGCGTGACGGGATTGCCATCGTCGTCCTGGCCGTCAACCGCGGGAATGTCCACGGGCGAAGGCAGGTAGTCGATGACCGCGTCCAGCATGCGCTGCACGCCCTTGTTCTTGAAGGCGGTGCCGCACAGCATCGGCTGGATTTCGCCAGCGATGGTGCGTTGGCGGATGGCCAGGTTGATTTCGGCTTCGTCCAAGGAACCCGTTTCCAGGTACTTGTTCATCAGCTCTTCCGACGACTCAGCGGCGGCTTCAACCAGCTTTTCACGCCATTCGTTGGCCAGGCCTTCCAGCTCGGCGGGAATATCGTGGTAGTCGAACTTGATGCCTTGGCTGGCTTCGTCCCAAATGATCGCCTTCATCTTGACCAGGTCGACCACGCCTTGGAACGTGTCTTCGGCACCGATCGGGATCACGATCGGCACGGGATTGGCGCGCAGGCGGTTCTTCAGCTGGTCATAGACCTTGAAGAAGTTGGCGCCGGTGCGGTCCATCTTGTTGACGAAGGCCAGACGCGGCACGCCGTACTTGTTGGCTTGGCGCCACACGGTTTCGGACTGCGGCTGAACGCCACCCACCGCGCAATAGACCATGCAAGCACCGTCCAGGACGCGCATGGAACGTTCCACCTCAATGGTGAAGTCCACGTGACCCGGGGTGTCGATGATGTTGATGCGGTGTTCGGGATAGTTCTTCGCCATGCCACGCCAAAACGCCGTCGTAGCTGCCGACGTAATGGTGATGCCACGCTCTTGCTCTTGTTCCATCCAGTCCATGGTGGCTGCGCCATCATGCACTTCGCCAATCTTGTGATTGACGCCGGTGTAGAACAGGATACGTTCGGTCGTGGTGGTTTTCCCTGCATCGATGTGCGCAGAGATACCAATGTTGCGATAGCGCTCGATCGGGGTTTTGCGGGCCATGGTGGATTAGTCCTTAAATTACCAGCGGAAATGGCTGAAGGCCTTGTTGGCCTCTGCCATCTTGTGCGTGTCTTCGCGCTTCTTCATCGCGGCGCCACGACCTTCGGAGGCGTCGATCAGTTCGCCAGCAAGACGCAGATCCATCGACTTCTCGCCACGCTTCTTAGCGGCTTCACGGAGCCAACGCATAGCCAGGGCCAGGCGGCGCACGGGGCGCACTTCAACCGGCACTTGGTAGTTGGCACCGCCAACGCGGCGGCTCTTCACTTCGACGATCGGCTTGATGTTGTTGATCGCCAGGCTGAAAACTTCGATCGGCTCTTTGCCGGTCTTGGTTTGCACTTGCTCGAGGGCACCGTAGACGATGCGCTCGGCGACGGCCTTCTTACCGTCCAGCATGACGACGTTCATGAACTTGGCGAGCTCGACGCTGCCGAACTTGGGATCGGGCAGAATCTCGCGCTTGGGTACTTCGCGACGACGGGGCATTGTTGCTTCCTTGTGTCTGTTCAGTTGAACCGTGTTTCATTACACGGCCATGGCCGCCCATTGGGACGACCCCTTACGTGCCGCGCTCCTTCCCAAAAGCCGGAGGGCGCGGTCGCACTTCCCTAGTGACGGGCTTCCGCCACGCGGGGTTACTGCTGACTCGTTATTAAGCCTTCTTCGGGCGCTTGGCGCCGTACTTCGAGCGGGCTTGCTTACGATCCTTGACGCCTTGCAGGTCGAGGGAACCGCGCACGATGTGATAACGCACACCGGGCAAGTCCTTCACACGACCGCCACGCACCAGAACCACCGAGTGCTCTTGCAGGTTGTGGCCTTCACCGCCGATGTACGAAATGACTTCGTAACCGTTGGTCAGACGCACTTTGGCAACCTTGCGCAGAGCGGAGTTCGGCTTCTTGGGGGTGGTGGTGTACACGCGAGTGCACACGCCGCGGCGTTGCGGGCAATTTTCGAGCGCGGGGCTCTTGCTTTTGATGATGCTGACTTCGCGCGGCTTGCGCACGAGTTGGCTAATGGTAGGCATGACCTTTGAAATCCCTTTTACGTACCACTGGTAAGTACTTACGTACTCGTCTCCTCAAGCAGTGAATTCTCTCGGAGAAGGCAGTTCGCGCAAAACCGCCTCAAACGTTCATATACGTAAAAGAGCGGGCTTGCCAACAAACCATGACAAACGCACAAAACTGATAGCGGCCGGCATTCAAGGACGAAGTCGCAACAGATGGACCCAAAACCGAAGGCTCGTGACGCACCTGGTTTTAGATCCTGGACTAAGTTCTTGAACTGTTTGCCTTTTGCGTACAGATTTTGCGCGCGAAATAAAGCAGTAAGCCCTTTAGCATAACTGAGATCAAGGCGTACTGTCAAAGTATTTTGTAAGCCCCCGGACGCCGCGCGTTGGCGGCAAAAAGGCAGGAACTTAGCGCCGGCTGGCGCAAAATAGGGTCACGTAGCAGGACGGATCCAACCCTTTGAAACGCGCCGCGCCGCACTCGTCGGACGTTGCGGTGCTGGGGTAAACCATGAGTATTTTTGGCCTACGGCGCAGTGTAGCTCCGGGCGGGCGTTAATGGTCGGCGAACAAGTAACCGCTGCCGTACACCGTGCGGATGGGCAACATCACGCCCGCCAATTCCGCTTTGCGCCGCAAGCGGCTGACGATCACGTCGATGCTGCGCGATCCGCTAGATCGCACGCCGCCGCCTTCCACTCGAAGCTCGTCGCCCAGCTCCGACCGGCCCACCGCCCTGCCCGCGACTTCCAGCAATGAACGGACGATGAGGCGTTCGTTGGCCGACAGCGAGATCGTGGCGCCCGATGGGGCAGCCAGCGTCCAGCCCTGGTCTCGCAACTCCCATTGGCCGTTGACCGGCTCCTCGTCCGCCTTGTTGTCGGGTGTCGCGGGCAGGCGGCGCGCCAGCGCCAGCAGGATGCAGGAGAGTTCGCGCGGATCCTGCGGTTCGGGCAGACAGGCGTCGGCGCCGCTTTGCAGGCAGCGCAGGCGGCTGTCCACCGACATGCCCCGTCCGGTGACAACGATTCCCATCGACGAAGATCCGTGCAGGCGCGCAACCAGGGCATAGCCGATTTCACCCATCGCCCCCACATCGAGGATCACGGCATCGTAGGTGCCGCTATTGAGTAATCCGAACAGCTCAAGGGATGTCGAGCACCCGCGCGCGGAAATTCCGGCTTGCAGCAACGCGGACACGGCGGCGTTTCGAGCGACCTCGTCCGGCGACATCATAAGTATGCGCAATTGATTCATAGCTAATTCCACCTCTGACCCGAGCCCCGCTGCCGACCGTTTGTGACGTCGGCGAAGGGGACGGTTGAGACAGTGTGGCGTGGTGTTACGCAACAACTCCAGTCAATATTCGTTAACTTTGCAATGTTTGACAGTTCTTGCCACAACGTAGCCAGACTCTCACTTGCCCGAGTTATCATTCGTTTACACAAATTCGCTCACCTTTGCATCAGGCCGCCAACGAGCGCGCAGAAGTGGCAAAACTCCGCGAGAAATTCCGATGAAAATCGCGTCGCTGGAAGACGATCTTGACCAAGCCCGGCGCATACACCAAGTGCTGACCGCTGCGGGATATACGTGCCTCAGTTATCACCAGAGCCGGGATCTGTTGGCCGCGTTGCGCACCGAAAATTTTGATCTGGTGCTGCTGGATTGGCACCTGCCAGACATTGACGGTGACGATGTGGTGCGCTGGTTGCGCGCCAATATCGGTCCGCGCGTACCGGTTATCTTCTTGACCAATCGCTCGTCGGAAGATGATTTGGTCGAAGGGCTGCGCGCGGGCGCCGACGATTACATCGTTAAGCCCCTGCGCCCGCTGGAGTTGCTGGCGCGCGTGGCCGCGCTGCTGCGGCGCAGTCAGATCGCCGAGCCGGCCAACGATGCGTTCGAGGTTGCGCATTACCGCATCGAGCCTGCGGCGCGCGTCATTTCGTTGCACGGCGCCCCCGTGTCACTGGCGCCCAAGGAATTTGAGCTGGCGCTGCTTTTCTTTCGCAATCTGGGCCGGCTGATGTCGCGCGACGTGCTCGCAGAATGCGTCTGGAATCGCGAAATTCCCGCCACGTCCCGCACGTTGGATACGCATTTGTCCAACATCCGTCAAAAGCTCCAGATCCGCCCCGAGCACGGCGTGCGCCTGAGCTCGTCGTACGCGCTTGGCTACCGGTTGGAATTGATAAGCGCCACTGACGACAGCGCCACCAACCCGTCGTAGACGCTACGCGCGCTTTCCTGGAGAAAACGATCTATGAGCCGCTGCCGCGCGCTTTCTTCGCTTGCCCTGCTCTGCTGCCTGACCTTGTCCGGCGTGGCGCACAGCCAGCCCGCGGGTGCATTGGGCGACGACTTCATCTACCGCATCCGCCAGGGCGACACCCTGATCGAGCTGGCTACGCAATACACCCGCAACCAAGCCAACTGGACGCAGCTGCAAACCGTAAACAAGGTCGACAAGCCCGAGCAACTGCCGATCGGCCTTGAACTGCGGATCCCGCTATCGATGATCCCGGTGCGGCCCGCGCCGGCGCGCGTCGTGCACGTTAGCGGCCAAGCGAATATGGACGGCAAGGCACTGCAAGCCGGCGCGAGCGTCTCCGAAGGCAGCACGGTCGTGACCTCGGCGAACGGCTTTGTCACGTTGGAGTTGGCTGACGGATCCAAGCTGACGTTACCTGCCGGCGGGGCCGTTGAATTGTCCCGGCTGCGCCAGTTTGAAGGCACCGCGCTGACCGACTCGGTCATCAACGTTCAGCGCGGCGGTGTTGAATCCACTGTCGCCCCCACCGGACAAGGCGTGGGCCGTTTCGAGATCCGGACGCCGGTCGCCGTGACCGGCGTGCGCGGCACGCGGTTTCGCGTGCAAAGCGGCGCGGGTGGCGTGCAAAGCGAAGTGTTGGAAGGCAGCGTGCGCTTGCAAGCGCACGCACCCGGCACCGAACTGACCAAGCCAGTCGCGGTGGCACGCGGCTATGGCGCCGCGGTGCGCAACGACGGCAGCATGTCGGGCGTGCGCCAGCTGCTGGCCGCGCCAGAACTGGGCCAGCCCACGCGCCGGGGCGGCGGTGCATGGACCAGCGCATTCGCACCGGTGCCGGGTGCCCAAAGCTACCTCGTGCGTGTTTCGCGCGATGCGGAAGGCGCCCTGCCCGTATCATCCGAAAGTTTCGCCGCAAACGACATTCAGTTCCGGGCCCCTGGCCCCGGTACGTACTACGTATCCGTGCGCGCGGTCGACGAGCTGGGCTTGCGCGGCCAGGACGCGGTTGCAACGTTCGAAGGCGCGAATCAATTGATGACGTCGTCCGGCCTTGGGGTCAGCAGCGGCAGCGGCGGATTCATCACGCTGACCGAGTACTAGGGCCGAATCCATGGCCGATGCCACCGACGCCCTCGACCGGACCTCGCGCTCAGGGCTGTGGCTGACGGTGATTCTGGGGATCCTGGCGGCGCTGCTGGGCTTATTGAATGGCTTGGGCCGCGTCGACCAGATTCTTTACGACCGCGCCCTGACCCTGACGGGGCACCCCGCCGACCCTGACATTCTGATCGTCGCCATTGACGATGCCAGCATAGAGACGCTGGGCCGATGGCCCTGGCGGCGCGCGATCCACGCCGCCTTGATGGACCGCCTGCAAGGCGCCCGCGCGGTCGGTCTGGACTTGATCTTCGCGGAAAGCGACACGGTCAATCCCAACGACGATGCCATCCTGGCCCAGAGCATGTTGCGTAACGGACGAACCGTCTTGCCGGTGGTGCTGGACCGTTTGAACAATCCTTTGGCCATGTCCTCACCCATTGCGGTGGTGGGCAATGCCGCGGCCGCCAGCGGCTTCATCAACGCGCGCGTGGATCCGGACGGGGTGGTGCGCGAAGCCTCGCTGACTGCCCAGTTCGCCGGCGCGCCCTACATGCACATGGCCCTGTCCATGCTCGACATCGGCGGGCAGGCAGATCAGGTGGAACGACTTCTGCAACGCGCCGCCCCCAGCAGCGACATCCTGATTCCCTACGCTGGCCCGGCGGGTCACATGCGCACCGTCTCGTACCTGGCGGTGTTGCGCGGCGATATCCCGCCCGAAGAAATACGAGGCAAGTACGTGCTGGTGGGTGCCTGGGCGACGGGCCTGGGTGACGCATATCCGACGCCGGTGTCGCACGACCTTAGCGGAATGTCGGGCGTGGAAATCATCGCCAACCTGATGCAGGCGGGGCGCGACGGGCTGTTCTACCAGCGGCCGGCAGCCGCCTGGAACGCACTGTTTTCCGTCCTTCCGGTGTTGCTCGCCTGCCTGGCGCTGTGGCGCCTGTCGCCCAAGCGCGCCCTGCTGGTGAGCATTGCACTGATCGCCTGCATATTGATCGCGTCGTGGTTGCTGCTGGCATACGCGAGCCTATGGTTCGCGCCTACCGCCGCGCTCGTCGGCGTTGCGCTTTGCTATCCGCTGTGGAGCTGGCGCAGCCAGGAAGCCGCCTTGCGCTACATGGACTACGAACTGCGCCGGCTTCAACGTGAGTACCCGCCCGTTCTTAACGAAGCGCGGGCCCAGCTGACCGGCCCGAACGCGTCGTTGGAAAGCCGCGTGGGCGAACTTCAACGCGCATTGGAACGCGTGCGCAACCTGCGGCGCTTCCTGGCCGACGGGCTGGATGGCATGCCCGATGCCACGCTGGTATTCGACCAGGACGGGCGCATGCAATTTCGCAACCAGGCGGCGGTCATGTATTTCCAGCGGCTTGGCATGCGGCCGCCGCGCGTGGGCCACCCGGCCACGCACTTGCTGGAAAAGACCATTTCCGACGCCTCGACGCGACAGCGCGTGGCCGACGCCTTGCGCGGCCAACTGCCGACGGATGATTCGACTCGCTGGACCGCCGATCTGGAGGTACGCGACTACGCCGGTCGTGACCTTATCCTGAAGTGCGCCCCCATCCATACCGCCGAAGGCGATTTTGCGGGCACGGTGGCCACCCTGACCGATATTTCGCGCATTCGCCAGGCCGAGCGCCAGCGCGAAGAGACACTGCGATTCATTTCGCACGATATGCGCGCGCCGCAAAGTTCCATCCTGGCGCTGGTCGAGATGAAGCAGGAAAGCGGTGTCCAAGAGGGCCAGGGCGAAACGCTTGCGCGGATCGCAACACTCGCCAACCGCACGCTGCATCTGGTGGACGACTTCGTGCACCTGACGCGGGCGGAATCCATGACGATCAGCGCCGTCGAGCTTGATGTGGGCAGCCTGCTGCAAGACGGCGTGGACGAATTCTGGGCGTCGGCGCACAAGCGCGGCATTACGCTGCGACTGCGTACGCCGTTGCCCGTAGCCTACATACGCGGCGACCAGACGCTGTTGATGCGCGCGCTGTGCAATTTGATCGACAACGCCATCAAATACAGCGCTCCCCACACGTGCATCGAGTGCGCGATCGACGCATCGCCGGGGTTCTGGTGCGTGACCATTCGAGATCAAGGCCAGGGCATCGCCGAGTCGGATCTTGCACGCCTGTTCGAACCGTTTTCGCGCGTGGGAGTAGAGAACCGGAATGACGTGGGCGGCGCCGGCCTGGGCCTGGCATTTGTGCGTACCGTGGCCGAGCGCCACGGGGGCTCTGTGCAGGTCAGCAGCAAGATCGGCGTCGGGTCGGTGTTTACCTTCTGCCTGCCCGTGGCGCCGGACGCGGCTTCAGACGCCGCCGCACCGACCGAGCCATCGGCCTGACCGGCCAGGCGCAGACGCGCCCACCCGCGCCTACTGGAAAACGTGCGAAATCACTGCGGGCTTGCCGGCCTTGATTTCGATCGTTGCGCGATACGGTGGCAGGTCTGCGTTGCGCAGGACCACTTGGTACTTGCCCGGAATCAGGCGGATTTCCTTGACGGGCGGGCTGATCCCGCGTGCCACTCCATTTACCCAAACTTCGCCCCAAGGGCGTATATCCAGACGCACGGTGACCGGTACTGCCAGCGGCTTCGGCTTGGGCGCGTCTTCGGCCGGCGTCACCGCGGTTGAAGTGGCGGCGCCTTGCGTAGAAGCCGGAGTGCCAGCGGCAGGCAAAACGGACGGTTCTGCCGGAGCGTTTGCCGTCGCGGCGCTGTTCTGGGTGGACGGCTGCGTGCCGGACTCTGCCCCAGCGCCCGACACAACGGGCGGCGGTGTCGACGCTGCTTGCGGGACGGCAGCAGGTGGCACGGTGGAAGCGGCGGGGGGTGCCGCCGGCGGCGGCATGGGATGCACGGCAGGCGGGTTCGGCATGACAACTTCCGAACTTGTGATCAGCGCGTTCGGCGCGCCTGCCCCCCAATGAAACCAGCCATACACCGCCAGGCCGATCAACGCCAGAAGGGCAAGCAAGGCAAGCAGCGGACGACGGTTGCGTGGCGGCCTGCGCATCGCCGAGGCGGCGGCCGGTGGCGCGGAATGGCCGGCCTCGGCCGTGGGCTCGTCGTCGCTTGTCGCCGGTTCTATGTAAGCGGCCACGCCCAGCAAGGCTGCGAATTCGGCCAGCGTCTGCGGCCGGTCGGCCGGCGACATGGCCAGGCCGCGATCAATCACGGCCAGAAAATCCGGGTTGTATTTCGACAGGCCCAAGGACGCCAGGGGCTCGTATGCATCAGTCGCCCGGCGCTCGGGCGCAGGCGGCGGCCGGTGGCCTGTTACCAATGCATGCATCACGGCGCACAGCGCATAGATGTCGCTCCACGAGCCACGCGGCCATTCCATCGAATCCGTATAGAGTTCAAACGGCGCAAACCCGGGGGTCGGGCTTCGGCTGGCTCGGCGCGAGCGCGCCACGACAAGCTCGGGCAACAGATGCGCCCGCGCGTTTTCGTCCATGCCTACCGTATCCAGCGTGATATCGCCGCAGATTTCACCCTGCGCATGCAAGGAGATCAGGGACGGCAGCAGGTCCGAGACCAGCCGCTTGATACGCGATTCCGGCACACCACCCGCCATGCTGGCGGCAATAGCGCTAAGAGGACGCAAAGCCAGAGGCGCGGCGCCGGAGAAAGGGCCACGCGGCGTCAGCAGGCCGGTGGACGTGGACATGATGGGAATTGCGCTCATGCGCGGACTGGTGCGAAGATGGAATAGCGTGAATATTATCCAATTCGCAACACCAGGACATTGCCGAAAATGTCCGAGCGCATCAGGCTGTGGCACGATGGCGTTTCACTCATTCTTCCTACCCCCCTTATAAGCTATGAAAAATCGCCTTCTGAGCAGTCTGCTCGGCGCGACAGTGATGCTGGCGGGCTGCGCCGGGATCTCGTCCCAGAAACCGGAAAGCCCCCCCACCGCCGACGCCCTGGCGCAATTGCAACAAGTCCGGGACACCTACGGCGCGGGCCGGTACGGGGAAGTCATCCGAACGGTTGCCACCTCGGACACGCTGGCCTCGTCCACCAAGGCCGTCCGCATCGAGGCTTACAAGTTGCAGGCGTTCAGCTATTGCGTCAGCCGCTACACCCAACTGTGCGAAGACAGCTTCGCCCGGATCCTGGCGCTGGACCCTTCATTTGAACTGGCTCCCAACGAAGCGGGCCATCCGTCCTGGGGGCCCGTCTTCCAACGCGCCCGCAGCCAGGCAGCCAAGTAGCCGCTACCTGGTCGGGACAATAAAAAAAAGGCCGCTGATTCGCATCAGCGGCCTTTTTGCTTGCAGCCCCCGCGCCTACCCAGCGCGCGGGGAACTGTACGGGATTCCGCTTATTCGGCGGAATCGTCCGTGCCGGCGTCGGAAGCCGGGGCCTGATCGTCCGCGCCCACCGTAACCGGCGAGTCTTCGAACGGGTTGGCCTGCTGGCGAGCGGCTTCGCGTTCCGCCGCCTCCAGCTCTTCCTTGTCGCGGCGTGCGTGGTGGTAAGCCAGGCCGGTACCCGCCGGGATGAGGCGGCCGACGATGACGTTTTCCTTCAAGCCACGCAGGTCGTCGCGCTTGCCCATGATGGCGGCTTCGGTCAGGACACGCGTGGTTTCCTGGAACGAAGCGGCCGAAATGAACGAGTCGGTCGACAGCGAGGCCTTCGTGATACCCAACAGCACGTTGTCGTAGGTTGCCGGGATACGGTCTTCGGCAGCCATGCGATCGTTGGCGTTCAGCAGTTCGGAGCGCTCGACTTGCTCGCCCGGGATGAACTCGGTATCACCAGCGTCAACGATGTTCACACGACGCAGCATCTGACGAACAATCACTTCGATGTGCTTGTCGTTGATCTTCACGCCTTGCAGACGGTACACGTCCTGCACTTCGTCGACGATGTACGTCGCCAGCTTCTCGATGCCTTGCAGGCGCAGGATGTCGTGGGGATCGGCCGGGCCGTCCACAATCATTTCGCCCTTGTTCACCACTTGGCCGTCGTGCACCAGAACCTGCTTTTCCTTCGGAATCAGGAACTCGTGGCTCACGCCTTCCAGGTCGGTGATGACCAGACGCTGCTTGCCCTTGGTGTCCTTACCGAACGACACCGTACCGGTAACGTCGGCGAGCATGCCGGCGTCCTTGGGCGAACGGGCTTCGAACAGTTCGGCCACACGCGGCAGACCGCCGGTAATGTCGCGGGTCTTTTGCGATTCTTGCGGAATACGCGCCAGAACTTCACCCACGGCAACCTGCTGGCCGTCACGCACGGTAATCAGCGCGCCGACCGGGAACGAGATGTTCACCGAGTGATCGGTGCCGGCGATCTTGACGTCTTCGCCAGCTTCGTTGACCAGCTTGATCTGCGGACGCATGACGATCTTGCCGCCACGGGTCTTCGGCGTGATGACGACGAGCGTCGACAGGCCGGTGACTTCGTCCACCTGCTTGGCAACGGTCACGCCTTCTTCGATGTTCTCGAAGCGGACGGCGCCGCCGTATTCCGACACGATCGGACGGGTCAGCGGGTCCCACGTCGCCAGACGTGCGCCAGCCTTCACAGCTTCGCCATCGCCAACCAGCACGGTCGCGCCGTACGGGATCTTGTGGCGTTCGCGTTCGCGGCCGTTGTCGTCGAAGATCGCCAGTTCGCCCGAGCGCGAAATCGCAACGCGTTCGCCCTTGGCGTTCGTGACATAGCGCATCGTGCTGGCAAAGCCGACCAGACCGCTGGACTTCGTTTCGACCGCGCTGGCCAGAGCCGAACGCGACGCCGCGCCACCGATGTGGAACGTACGCATCGTGAGCTGCGTGCCCGGTTCACCGATGGACTGGGCAGCGATAACGCCAACTGCCTCGCCTTGGTTGACCGGCGAACCGCGACCCAGATCGCGGCCGTAGCAGTGTGCGCACAGACCGTGACGCGTTTCGCACGTCAGCGGGGTGCGGACCTTGACTTCGTCCACGCCGATGCGGTCGATGGTGTCGACCAGGTCTTCGTCCAGCAGGGTACCGGCGACGATGGCCGTTTCCTGCGTGTCCGGGTTGATGATGTCCACGGCGGCAACACGACCCAGGATGCGGTCGCGCAGCGGTTCGATGACTTCACCACCTTCCACCAGGGCCTTCATGTTGTAGCCCAGCGACGTACCGCAATCGTCCTCGGTGATCACCAAGTCTTGCGTCACGTCGACCAGACGACGAGTCAGGTAACCCGAGTTCGCGGTCTTCAGTGCCGTATCAGCCAGACCCTTACGCGCGCCGTGAGTCGAGATGAAGTACTGAAGCACGTTCAGACCTTCACGGAAGTTCGCGGTAATGGGCGTTTCGATAATCGAGCCGTCCGGCTTGGCCATCAGGCCGCGCATACCGGCCAGCTGGCGGATCTGGGCGGCCGAACCGCGGGCGCCCGAGTCAGCCATCATGTAGATCGAGTTGAACGATTCCTGGCGCACTTCTTCGCCGTGACGGTTCACAACCGGCTCGGTGGCCAGTTGTTCCATCATCGCCTTGCCGACCTTGTCGCCGGCCTTGCCCCAGATGTCCACCACGTTGTTGTAGCGTTCCTGGGACGTGACCAGACCCGACGAGTACTGCTTGTCGATTTCCTTCACTTCGCGGCTGGCTTCGGCCAGGATGCCTTCCTTGGCGGTCGGGATCAGCATGTCGCCCATGGCGATCGAGATACCACCGCGCGTGGCCAGCTTGAAGCCGGACTGCATCAGCTTGTCGGCGAAGATCACCGTGTCGCGCAAGCCGCAACGGCGGAACGACTGGTTGATCAGGCGCGAAATTTCCTTCTTCTTCAGGGCCTTGTTCAGGACCGTGAAGGGCAGACCCTTCGGCAGAATTTCGGACAGCAGCGCGCGGCCGACCGTCGTTTCATGACGGCGGATCACGGGTTGCCATTCGCCTGCCTCGTCGCGCTCGTGCTCTTTCAGACGCACGGTCACGCGGGATTGCAGTTCGACTTCGCCGTTGTCGTAGGCGCGTTGCACTTCAGCGACGTCGGTGAAGAAAATGCCTTCGCCGCGGCCGTTGATGCGCTCACGCGTCGTGTAGTACAGACCCAACACGATGTCTTGGGACGGCACGATCGACGGTTCGCCGTTGGCCGGGAACAAGACGTTGTTGGACGCCAGCATCAGCGTGCGCGCTTCCAGCTGGGCTTCCAGCGACAGCGGCACGTGGACAGCCATCTGGTCACCGTCGAAGTCGGCGTTGAACGCCGCGCAAACCAGCGGGTGCAGCTGGATGGCCTTGCCTTCGATCAGGACCGGTTCGAACGCCTGGATGCCCAAACGGTGCAGCGTGGGCGCACGGTTCAGCATGACCGGGTGTTCGCGGATGACTTCTTCCAGGATGTCCCAGACCACCGGTTCCTGGCTTTCCACCAGCTTCTTGGCAGCCTTGATGGTCGTGGCCAGGCCCATCATCTCCAGACGATTGAAAATGAACGGCTTGAACAGTTCCAGGGCCATCAGCTTGGGCAGACCGCACTGATGCAGCTTGAGCTGCGGGCCCACCACAATGACCGAACGGCCCGAGTAGTCGACGCGCTTGCCCAGCAGGTTCTGACGGAAACGACCGCTCTTGCCCTTGATCATGTCGGCCAGGGACTTCAGCTGGCGCTTGTTGGCGCCCGTCATGGCCTTGCCACGGCGACCGTTGTCCAGCAGCGAGTCAACGGCTTCCTGCAGCATCCGCTTTTCGTTGCGCAGGATGATTTCCGGCGCCTTGAGCTCCAGCAGGCGCTTCAAGCGGTTGTTGCGGTTGATGACGCGGCGGTACAGGTCGTTCAGGTCGGAGGTCGCGAAACGGCCGCCGTCCAGCGGCACCAGCGGACGCAGGTCCGGCGGCAGCACGGGCAGCACTTCCATGACCATCCACTCGGCCTTGATGCCCGACTTCTGGAAGCCTTCCAGCACCTTCAGGCGCTTGGAAATCTTCTTGATCTTGGCTTCCGAGCTGGTGGCCTTCAACTCGCCGCGCAGCGTTTCCACTTCGCGGTCGATGTCGATGGTGCGCAGCAATTCGCGCACGGCTTCCGCGCCCATCAGGGCACGGAAATCGTCGCCGTACTCTTCGGTCTTGGCGAGGAAATCGTCGTCCGACATGATCTGGCCGCGCTTGAGCGGCGTCATGCCAGGTTCGATCACGCACCAGGCTTCGAAGTACAGAACGCGTTCGATGTCGCGCAGGGTCATGTCGAGCACCATGCCCAGACGCGACGGCAGGCTCTTCAGGAACCAGATGTGCGCGACGGGGCTGGCCAGCTCGATGTGGCCCATGCGTTCACGGCGAACCTTGGCAACGGTGACTTCAACGCCGCACTTTTCGCAGATCACGCCACGATGCTTCAGGCGCTTGTACTTGCCGCACAAGCACTCGTAGTCTTTGATCGGGCCAAAGATCTTGGAGCAGAACAGACCGTCACGTTCAGGCTTGAACGTGCGGTAGTTGATGGTCTCGGGCTTGCGAACTTCGCCGTAAGACCACGAACGGATCTTCTCGGGCGAGGCGATGCCGATCTTGATGGCATCGAATTGCTCGTCTTGCGAGACTTGCTTAAATAGGTCGAGTAGCGCTTTCATTAGTTACGCTCCAAATCCATGTCCAGGGCCAACGAGCGGATTTCCTTCACCAGCACGTTGAACGATTCCGGCATGCCGGCGTCGATGACGTGGTCGCCCTTGACGATGTTTTCGTATACCTTCGTACGGCCGGTGATGTCGTCCGACTTCACCGTCAGCATTTCTTGCAGGGTGTACGCGGCGCCGTATGCTTCCAGCGCCCACACTTCCATTTCCCCGAAACGCTGACCACCGAACTGCGCCTTACCACCCAGCGGCTGCTGCGTGACCAGCGAGTACGGACCCGTCGAACGCGCGTGCATCTTGTCGTCGACCAAGTGGTGCAGCTTCAGGTAGTGCATGTAGCCAACCGTCACGGGGCGCTCGAATTTCTCGCCCGTGCGGCCGTCGAACAGCCATGCCTGCGTACGCGAAGGCGTCAGTGCCATGCGCTCGGCGACGTCGTCCGGATAGGCCAGCTCCAGCATCGTGGTGATTTCCTCTTCGGTCGCGCCGTCGAAGACGGGCGTCGCGAACGGCACGCCGTTCTTGAGGTTCTGGGCCATTTCCATGACTTCTTCGTCGGTCAGCTCGTCGATGCGGGCGCCGGAACCGGTCGTGTTGTAGACCTTGTCCAGGTAGGCACGGACGTTCTTGACCTGCGCAGTGCGCTCGTCGCGCAGCAGATCGGCAATGCGGTGGCCCACGCCCTTGGCAGCCCAGCCCAAGTGCACTTCCAGGACCTGACCGACGTTCATCCGCGAGGGCACGCCCAGCGGGTTCAGAACGATGTCGGCCGGCGTGCCGTCAGCCATATGCGGCATGTCTTCCACCGGGGTGATACGCGAGACCACGCCCTTGTTACCGTGACGGCCGGCCATCTTGTCGCCAGGTTGCAGACGACGCTTCACGGCCAGGTAGACCTTGATCATCTTCAGCACGCCCGGGGGCAGCTCGTCGCCCTGCGTCAGCTTCTTGCGCTTCTCTTCGAAGGCCAGATCGAACTGGTGACGCTTCTGCTCCAGCGATTCCTTGGCTTGCTCCAGCACGACAGCGTGCGGCTCATCGGCCAGACGGATGTCGAACCACTGCCAGCGGTCCAGATCAGCCAGGTAAGCCTTGGTGATCGTGGCGCCCTTGGCCAGCTTGCGCGGGCCGCCGTTGACGGTCTTGTTGACCAGCATCTTTTCGATACGGTCGAACTGGTCGTTTTCAACGATGCGCAGCTGGTCGTTCAGGTCTTGGCGATAGCGGCGCAGTTCATCGTCGATGATGGACTGGGCGCGCTTGTCGCGCACGATGCCTTCACGCGTGAACACTTGCACGTCGATCACGGTGCCGGTCATGCCCGAAGGCACGCGCAGCGAGGTGTCCTTAACGTCGGACGCCTTTTCACCAAAGATGGCGCGCAGCAGCTTTTCTTCCGGCGTCAGCTGGGTTTCGCCCTTGGGCGTGACCTTGCCGACCAGCACGTCGTCGGCGCTGACTTCGGCGCCAATGTACGTGATGCCCGAATCGTCCAGACGGTTCAGTTGCGTCTCAGCCAGGTTGCTGATGTCGCGCGTGATTTCTTCCGGACCCAGCTTCGTGTCGCGGGCAACAACCGTCAGTTCCTCGATGTGCACCGAGGTGTAGCGGTCATCGGCAACAACCTTCTCGGAGATCAAGATCGAGTCTTCGAAGTTGTAGCCGTTCCACGGCATGAACGCGATCAGCATGTTCTGACCCAGGGCGAGTTCGCCCAGGTCGGTCGATGCGCCGTCAGCCAGCACGTCGCCCTTGGCGACCTTGTCGCCACGCTTGACGATAGGACGCTGGTTGATGTTCGTGTTCTGGTTGGAACGGGTGTACTTGATCAGGTTGTAGATATCGACACCGACTTCGCCGGCGACGTTTTCTTCGTCGTTCACGCGAATCACGACGCGCTCGGCATCAACGTGGTCGACCAGGCCGCCACGCAGTGCTTGCACGGTCGTGCCCGAGTCAACGGCCACGGTGCGTTCGATACCCGTACCCACGACCGGCTTTTCCGGACGCAGGCAAGGCACGGCCTGACGTTGCATGTTGGCGCCCATCAGTGCGCGGTTTGCGTCGTCGTGCTCAAGGAACGGAATCAGCGAAGCGGCAACCGACACGATCTGCGACGGGGCAACGTCCATGTAGTGCACGTTGGCCGGCGAGGTCAGCATCGTTTCGCCTGCTTCACGGCAAGCGACCAGGTCGTCGACGAAGGCGCCTTGCTCGTCCAGCGCGGCGTTAGCCTGTGCAATGACGTAGTGGCTTTCTTCGATGGCCGACAGGTAATCGATCTGCTCGCTGACGCGGCCGTCGATAATCTTGCGGTAAGGCGTTTCCAGGAAGCCGTACTCGTTCAAGCGAGCGTACAGCGCCATGGAGTTGATCAGACCGATGTTCGGGCCTTCCGGCGTTTCGATCGGGCAGACGCGGCCGTAGTGGGTCGGGTGCACGTCGCGGACTTCAAAGCCGGCGCGCTCGCGGGTCAGACCACCGGGGCCCAGTGCGGAAACGCGACGCTTGTGCGTGATTTCCGACAACGGGTTGGTTTGGTCCATAAACTGCGACAACTGGCTCGAACCGAAGAACTCCTTGATGGCAGCCGAGATCGGCTTGGAGTTGATCAGGTCGTGCGGCATCAGGTTTTCGGTCTCGGCCTGGCCCAGACGTTCCTTGACGGCACGCTCGACACGCACCAGGCCGGCGCGGAACTGGTTTTCGGCCAGTTCGCCAACGCAACGCACGCGACGGTTGCCCAAGTGATCGATGTCATCGATCTGGCCACGGCCGTTACGCAGCTCAACCAGCACCTTGATGGTTTCAAGGATGTCTTCGTTGGTCAGCGTCATCGGACCGGTGATGTCTTCACCACGGCCCAGACGGCTGTTGACCTTCATGCGGCCCACGCGCGACAGATCGTACGTCTCTTCGCTGTAGAACAGACGTTGGAACAGCGCTTCCACCGCTTCTTCGGTGGGGGGCTCGCCAGGACGCATCATGCGGTAGATGGCAACACGCGCGGCCATCTGGTCGGCGGTTTCATCAGTGCGCAGGGTTTGCGAAATGTACGGACCACGGTCCAGATCGTTCGTGTAGAGCGTCTGGATGTCGTAGACGTTCGAGGCGCGCAAGGCGCCCAGCACGCTTTCCGTGATTTCGTCGTTGGCATTGGCGATGACTTCGCCGGTATCTTCGTCAACGATGTTCTTGGCCAGCACACGGCCGTACAGGAAGTCTTCCGGCACGGAGATGCGCTGGATGCCGCCGGCAGCCAGGTCGCGCAAATGCTTGGCATTGATGCGCTTGTCTTTTTCGACGATGACCTTGCCATCGCGGTCCGAGATGTCGAAGCGGGCCATTTCGCCCTTCCAACGCTCGGGCACGAATTCCATCATGGCGCCTTCGCTCTTGAGTTCGAAGTTATCGAAGTCAAAGAAGTTGGCCAGGATGGATTCCGGCGTCATGCCGATGGCCTTGCACAGGATCGTGACAGGCATCTTGCGACGACGGTCGACGCGGAAGAACAGGACGTCCTTCGGGTCGAATTCGAAGTCCAGCCACGAGCCGCGGTAAGGAATCACGCGGGCCGAGAACAAGAGCTTGCCGGAGCTGTGCGTTTTGCCGCGGTCGTGTTCGAAGAACACGCCAGGCGAACGGTGCAGCTGCGACACGATGACACGCTCGGTGCCATTGATGACAAAGGAACCCGTGCTGGTCATGAGCGGAATTTCGCCCATGTAGACTTCTTGTTCCTTCACTTCTTTCACGGTCGGCTTGCTGACTTCGCGGTCAAGCAGCACCAGGCGGACCTTGGCTCGCAGGGGCGAGGCATAGGTCAGACCACGTTGCTGACATTCCTTGACATCGAACACCGGTTCGCCGAGCACGTAGCTCACGAACTCCAAGCGCGCCATACCGTTGTGACTAACGATCGGGAAAATCGACGAGAACGCCGCCTGCAAACCGTCGGCTACGCGATCGGACGGGGCGGTATCCGCCTGCAGGAAAGTTAGGTAGGATTGAAGCTGTGTCGCCAAAAGGAAAGGAACGTTTTGAACGTCTTCACGCTTGGCGAAGCTTTTGCGGATGCGCTTTTTTTCGGTGTACGAGTAAGGCATGAGCACTCCGACTCGAGGTTGCATGGGCCGTCAACCACGGCCCTAGGTGATACGACTCCAGGAAACCCCCCTGAAAGGGCATACCCCCAGTAGGGGTTTCCTGGAAACGCAAAAGCCCGGGGACTGCAAACTGTGCTGTCCCCGGGCAGTTGACGCAGGTCTTACTTGACTTCGACCTTGGCGCCAGCTTCTTCCAGCTTCTTCTTGGCGGCTTCGGCGTCAGCCTTGGCCACAGCTTCCTTGACGGGCTTCGGAGCGCCGTCAACCAGGTCCTTGGCTTCCTTCAGACCCAGACCGGTCAGCTCGCGCACGGCCTTGATGACGCTGACCTTGTTCGCGCCGGCTTCCAGCAGGACGACGTTGAACTCGGTTTGCTCTTCAGCAGCGGCAGCAGCGCCACCAGCGGCGGGAGCAGCAACAGCGACAGCGGCGGCAGCAGCCGACACGCCGAACTTCTCTTCCATTTCCTTGATCAGCTCGGACAGCTCGAGCACGGTCATGCCAGCGATGGCGTCAAGGATTTCAGCTTTGTTAAGTGCCATTTTTAAGAACTCCAAATATTTTGGTAATGCCAGGGTTTGGGTGTCGCTTCGTCGTTCAGCGAATTCCGGACAGCAGGGCGGTTAGGCCGCTGCCTTTTGGTCGCGCACAGCCGCGAGGCCACGGGCGAACTTGGTCGGAACTTCGTTGAGCGTACGCACGAATTGCGCGATCGGGGCTTGCATGGTGCCAAGCAGTTTCGACAGCAACTCTTCGCGGGACGGCATGGTGGCCAAGGCCTTCACACCATCTTGAGTCAGCAGGCTGTTGGGCAATGCGCCCGCCTTGATGACCAGCTTGTCGTTGCTTTTCGCGAAACCAGCGATAACCTTGGCCGCCGAAACCGGATCAGTGCTGATGCCATAGATCAGCGGACCGGTCAGTTGCTCAGCCAACGGCTCGAAAGCCGTGCCGGCAACAGCACGACGGGCCAGCGAGTTCTTCAGAACTCGCAGATACACGCCCGATTCACGCGCAGTTTTGCGCAGTACGGTGACAGAGGCGACGTCCAGACCACGGTACTCAGCGATAACAATCGATTGTGCCTTGGCGACTTCAGCCGAGACTTCCTCGATTACCACCGCTTTCTCTTGACGATTGAGACTCACGGTTTGAACACTCCATCAAAAGACGCCTGGGGCCGGAGCCTTGCGCGTCAACCGAATGCGGCGCCTGGTCGAGTTCTTCGTGTAAAGAAATCTTCCTGGGGACGCCGTCTACGCTGGATCCGAACTAGATGAGCTTCGGGATTAAGCGGGGCAGCGGGGGTGCGAGCACCGTTCCACTACCCTGCTCCAGCGGTCTTTGACAGCAACATCCGGAGGAATCCGGATGCAGCCCAAAGTACGTTTACTGCTGTTGGCTTAGTTGGAAGCCGACAGCGAGGCAATTTCAACGCGAGCACCGCCGCCCATCGTGGACGAAACGGCCAGCTTGCGCAGGTAAATGCCCTTGGCAGCTGCGGGACGGGCCTTTTGCAGGGCGTCGACCAGAGCAGCTAGGTTGGTTTGCAGCTGTTCCACGCCGAACGACGCACGGCCGATCGTTGCGTGGATGATGCCAGCCTTGTCGGTACGGTACTGAACCTGACCGGCCTTGGCGTTCTTGACAGCGGTGGCGACGTCAGGCGTCACGGTGCCGACCTTCGGGTTCGGCATCAGGCCACGGGGACCCAGGATCTGGCCCAGGGCACCCACGACACGCATCGTGTCGGGCGAAGCGATGACCACGTCAAAGTCCATTTGACCGGCCTTGATCTGGTCAGCCAGGTCGTCCAGGCCAACGATGTCGGCGCCGGCGGCCTTGGCGGCTTCAGCCTTGTCGCCTTGGGCGAACACGGCAACGCGAACCGACTTGCCGGTACCGGCGGGCAGCACGACCGAACCGCGAACCAGTTGGTCCGACTTCTTCGGGTCGATGCCGAGCTGCACGGCCACGTCAATGGATTCATTGAACTTGGCGACGGCGGTTTCCTTGACCAGGGTCAGGGCTTCAGCGACCGGGTACAGCTTGGTGCGGTCGATCTTTTGTGCAATAGCGGCGGCGCGCTTAGACAGTTTTGCCATGATTAGATCCCCTCAACCGTGATGCCCATGCTGCGGGCGCTGCCAGCGATCGTACGCACAGCGGCGTCCAGATCAGCGGCGGTCAGATCGGGGCCCTTGGCCTTGGCGATTTCTTCAGCTTGGGCGCGGGTCAGCGTGCCGACCTTGTCGGTATGCGGCTTGGGCGAACCCTTTTGCACACCGGCAGCCTTCTTGATGAGGACCGTCGCGGGCGGGGTCTTCATGATGAAGGTGAAGCTCTTGTCCGCGAAGGCGGTGATCACCACCGGAATCGGCAGACCAGGCTCCATGCCTTGGGTCTTGGCGTTGAACGCCTTGCAGAATTCCATGATGTTCAGGCCGCGTTGACCCAGTGCCGGGCCAATCGGGGGGGAGGGGTTAGCTTTACCAGCCGGTACTTGCAGCTTGATAAAGCCGACGATCTTTTTCGCCATGCTTTGCTCCTTGCGGGTTATATCGCCCCGGCGTTAACAGCCTGGGCTCCCCGGGGGTTGAAATCAGGTCTTTTCGACCTGGCTGAAATCGAGTTCGACGGGTGTGGCGCGACCAAAAATGGTGACCGACACGCGCACCTTGCTCTTTTCGTAATTGACTTCTTCGACGTTGCCGTTGAAGTCTGCAAACGGACCTTCCTTGACCCGAACCATCTCGCCCACTTCGAAAAGAATCTTGGGGCGGGGCTTCTCGACACCCTCTTCCATCTGGGAGAGAATCTTTTCGACTTCCTTTTCGGAAATCGGGGTCGGACGGTTGCCCGAGCCACCCAAAAAGCCGGTGACGCGGTTCGTGTTCTTGACCAGATGCCACGTTTCGTCGGTCAGGTCCATTTCTACCAGGACATAACCGGGGAAAATGCGGCGTTCGGTGATCGATTTTTGACCACCCTTGACCTCGACGACTTCCTCGGAGGGCACAAGGATGCGACCAAAGGACGTTTGCAAGGCCGCGCGCTCGATGCGCTCTACCAGGGCCTTGTGAACGCTCTTTTCCATGCCGGAGTACACATGGACGACATACCAACGCTTACTCATTCGCCGTCCTTATTTCCAGCCCAACAACAGGCCGTAAAGAATCCATTCGATGCCCTTGTCGAGCACCCACATGAAAATGCCCATGACCGCCACGAACGCAAAAACGATACCCGTCATTTGGGTCGTTTCCTTGCGGGTGGGCCATGCGACACGCTTGACTTCGTTGTAGGACTCGCTGGCAAAGCTCAGGGTGCGGCGGCCGGGCTCGCTGAACCAGGCAATTGCGGCTGCAATCACAAGGCCGCCGACAAACACGCCGATACGTGCAGGCATCGGCTGTGCGCTAAGCACGGAAAACCCGACGATGCCAGCAATAACGACGAGAACCGCCAGGCCGAGCTTGACCCGGTCGGCGGTGCTAGTTACGGTTTCTACGCTGGTATTAGACATATTGCGACGCGAGCCGCCGTGAATGCGTAACTCGCGATGATCTCCCGCGGGTTTATCCTGGCGGTGGCAGGGGCAGTAGGAATCGAACCTACAACCTTCGGTTTTGGAGACCGACGCTCTGCCAATTGAGCTATGCCCCTAAAACACTACTGGCTTGCACTACATTCACTGACTTTCCGCTCAGCGCCTACGCGCAGGGTCACGGAACCGAACATCATACTACTTTTACAGCAAAGATGGATAGAGGGACTTGAGAGTCCACTCTACCCATCTGGGTATTGCTTACTTCAGGATCTTGGCGACGACGCCGGCGCCGACGGTACGACCGCCTTCACGGATAGCGAAACGCAGGCCTTCTTCCATGGCGATGGGAGCCAACAGCTTGACCGTCATGGCCACGTTGTCGCCCGGCAGAACCATTTCCTTGTCGGCCGGCAGCTCGATCGTGCCCGTCACGTCCGTCGTGCGGAAGTAGAACTGGGGACGATAGCCTTGGAAGAACGGAGTGTGACGGCCGCCTTCTTCCTTGGACAGGATGTACACCTCGGACGTGAAGTCCGTGTGCGGGGTGATCGAGCCCGGCTTGGCCAACACTTGGCCGCGCTGGACGTCTTCACGCTTGGTGCCGCGCAGCAGGATGCCCACGTTGTCGCCAGCTTGACCTTGGTCCAGCAGCTTGCGGAACATTTCAACGCCCGTGCAAGTCGTCTTGACCGTCGGCACCAGGCCCACGATTTCGATTTCTTCGCCGACCTTGACGATGCCGCGTTCGATACGGCCAGTCACCACCGTGCCACGACCCGAGATCGAGAACACGTCTTCAACCGGCATCAGGAACGTGCCGTCCACGGCGCGCTCGGGCGTCGGGATGTACGAATCCAGTGCAGCGGCCAAAGCCATGATGGCTTGCTCGCCCAGTTCGCCCTTGTCGCCTTCCAGCGCCAGCTTGGCCGAACCCTTGACGATCGGGGTGTCATCACCCGGGAAGTCGTACTTGGACAGAAGTTCGCGAACTTCCATTTCCACCAGCTCGAGCAGCTCGGCGTCGTCAACCATGTCAGCCTTGTTCAGGAAGACGATGATGTACGGCACGCCAACCTGGCGGCTCAGCAGAATGTGTTCACGCGTTTGCGGCATCGGGCCGTCAGCGGCCGACACAACCAGAATCGCGCCGTCCATTTGCGCCGCGCCCGTGATCATGTTCTTCACATAGTCAGCGTGGCCCGGGCAGTCAACGTGAGCGTAGTGACGCGCTTCGGTTTCGTACTCGACGTGGGCGGTGTTGATCGTGATGCCGCGAGCCTTTTCTTCAGGAGTCGCATCGATCTGGTCGTAGCCCTTGGCTTCGCCACCGAACTTGTTCGACAGAACGGTCGTGATAGCTGCCGTCAACGTCGTTTTGCCGTGGTCAACGTGACCAATCGTACCCACGTTCACGTGCGGCTTGGTACGTTCAAACTTGCCTTTTGCCATGGCTGACTCCTGACCTGGATTGCGCTTCAGACTGAAGAAAAGAACTTGGAAATTTGTGGTGCCCATGGCGCGGATCGAACGCGCGACCTCTCCCTTACCAAGGGAGTGCTCTACCACTGAGCCACATGGGCATTTAAAAATCTTGGAGCGGGTGAAGGGAATCGAACCCTCGTCGTAAGCTTGGAAGGCTTCTGCTCTACCATTGAGCTACACCCGCGGCATACCCATTCACCATCTCTTTATCCCAAACCCTCAAAATCAAGGCCCGGGGAACCTTACAACCCTCTTTGCGAAGGCCGCCCAGTTCCCTAGGCCTAATTTTAAAAATCCAGGCAGACATCGCCTGGATTTATAGAGTTGGGTCTCTGGTGGAGGAGATTGGATTCGAACCAATGTAGGCGCAAGGCCAACAGATTTACAGTCTGCCCCCTTTAACCACTCGGGCACCCCTCCAGCGGAGAACTTGAGATTATGAACACTTTCGAATCCGGTGTCAAACGCTTCGGATGAAAATATTCAAAACTTTTGTTCAACCACTCGCGTTTCCGCGCAGAGGGGCCGAAGTTTACAGGTTTCCGCGAATTGCTGCTTGCAAAAGTTGCGAATAAGCGTCGGCGGTGAAATTTACGGGGTTGGTTCCCCCTGAGGGATCCTCGCTGGCCATGCGCCCTACCCGCTCGACCTGCCCTTCGTCGATGCCGATCTCGGCCAGCGTGTGGGGGATGCCCACCGCCTCGCGCAGCCTCAGCACCCAGTCCAGCACCGCGCCCGGACCATCCCCGGGCAAATCCAGATAACGCGCCAGCGCCTCCAGTCTTGGCGCGACGGCATGCTGGTTTGCTTTGAGCACGTAAGGCATCAGGATCGCGTTGAGCATGCCGTGATGGGCGTCGTACAGCGCCCCCAACGGATGCGCCAGCGCGTGCATGGCGCCCAGGCCGCGTTGGAATGCCGTGGCGCCCATCGTCGAGGCCACCAACATCTGCTGGCGTGCCTGCAAGTCGGTGCCATCGGCCACCGCTTGCGGCAGGTATTCCTTGATGATGCGCATGCCTTCAACCGCGATGCCGGCCGCCATCGGATGAAAGACCGGCGAACAATACGCTTCCAGGTTGTGCGACAGCGCGTCCATACCGGTGGCGGCGGTAATTCTTGCGGGCAGGCCGACGGTGAGTTCGGCGTCCAGGATCACGACGGCCGGCAACATGCGCGCGTGAAAAATGATGCGCTTGACCTGCGCGGCCTCGTCGGTGATGACCGATGCACGGCCCACCTCCGACCCCGTGCCGGCCGTGGTGGGCACCGCTACCACCGGCGCCATGCCCGCCACGTTCACCCGCAGATGGTTATCGCCGATATCTTCGAAATCCCACAGCGGGCGGTCTTGTCCCACCATCAACGCAATCGCCTTGGCGGCATCCAACGCCGATCCGCCCCCAAATGCAATGACGCCGTCGTGCCCGCCCTGCCGATAGGCGAGAACACCGTCTTCCACGTTACGCCCTGTTGGATTGCCCTTGATCTCGTGAAATACCTCGCAGTCCAGCCCCGCCTGGCGGCAGGCGCGCGCGGCGTCGGACACCATGGGCAACGGCGCCAAGCCCGGATCCGCGACAAGCAACGGCCGGCGCATGCCCAGTTCCCGGCACCACTCGGGCAGCTCCTTGATTCGGCCGGGTCCGACCTTCATCGCAGTCGGGTAATTCCAGTTAACGCTGGGCACAGTCATGGTTCGATTCCTGACATGGTTCGATTCCTGATTAACGTCGTGTCAAAGCGCTGTCTCAGACGCTGCGTAGATGAAAGGACTTGGCTTGGGTCAGCTGCTCGTAACCGACTACGGACAGGGATACCCCCCGCCCCGAGTGCTTCACGCCGGTCCAGGCCAGCGCCGGATCCAGGTAGTCGCAACGGTTCATGAAGAACGTGCCCGCCTGCACCTGCCGGCCTAGCGATAACGCGGCGTCTTCATCCTGCGTGAAGACGGCGGCCGTGAGCCCGTAGGGGCTGTCATTCATCAGAGCGACCGCATCGTCATCACCATCGACCGGCATGATGCCTACGGCGGGACCGAAACATTCGTCGCTCATTACGCGCATGCGATGGTTTACTCGCGTAAGGATGGCAGGCGCGACATAACACGAGCCTTCGCTCGCATTAGGAAAATATGAGGGATCAATCGCGTTCTGCGCACCCGCCGATATCGCTTCTGCAATGACGTCGCGAATTTCTGCCGCCGCGCGCGTGCGAACCACCGGCCCCAACGTCGTGTCGGAATGCAGCGGATTGCCCAGTACATAGTCTTGCGTCAGCGCAACGGCGCGCTCGACAAATTCGTCGTACCGCGACCGCGCCACGTAGATCCGCTGAATGCCGCAGCAGGATTGCCCCGAGTTGAAGAACGCGCCGTCCACCAGGGATTCCACCGCGTGATCCAGCTTGGCGTCCTCGCGCACGTAAGCGGGGTCGTTACCGCCCAATTCGAGTCCCACGCCGATAAACCGGCCGGCCGCGCTCTCCTCGATGCTGCGCCCCCCACGCACCGAGCCCGTGAACGACACATAGCCGATCTCGGGTGCGCGAACCAGCCGCTGCGCGGTGTCATGGTTGGCATGGAGATACTGGAACACGCCCGTGGGCGCACCGGCGTCCCGAAACGCGCGATCGATCAGTTCCGCGCACAGCGGCGTCTGGTCGGAGTGTTTAAGGATGACGGTGTTGCCCGCCATCAACGCCGGGACGATGCTGTTCACGGCGGTCAGCAGCGGATAGTTCCACGGGGCTATCGTCAGCGCAACGCCGATGGGCTCGCGGCTGATGAAGCGGGTAAAGCCCGATTGCTCGGGCACGCGGATCGGCGCCAGCGCTTGCTCGGCGATCGCAATCATGTGGCGCGCGCGTGATTCGAATCCGCCCACCTCGCCGGGCGTGTATCTCAAGGGCCGGCCCATCTGGATGGTGATCGCCCGTGCGATCTCCTCGCGTGCCGCGACAAAGCTGTCGACCGCCGCCGACACAATGCGCCCCCGCTCGGCGATGCTCAACGCTTGCCACGCGCGCTGAACCTGCCGGGCCTGTTCCAACGCTCGCGCGACCTGCGCATCGTCGGCGTAGGCGCGGCGCACAACCTCGCGCCCGTCGATGGGACTGATGGTGATGAGTTCCTGAGTCATGGTCGCCCTATGCAAGCGTTGGCTTTGCGTTCAGATATCAGATGATCTCGAAATAACGCGCCAGCTCCCAGTCGGTGACGTGGCGCCGGAACTGCCGTTCTTCCCATTCGCGCGTTGCTGCGAAATGCTCGACGAACGCATCACCGAACAGATGGCGCGCCGCGTCTGACCCGCGCAGGCGCTGCGCGGCGTCCCACAACGTCGTGGGCAGGTGCAGATGCGCGGGAAATTGTTGTGTGTAGGCGTTGCCCTGCACCATGGGTTCCGGGGTCAACCCCTGTTCGATGCCGTACAGGCCGGACGCCAGCGCGGCCGACAGCGCCAGATAAGGATTGGCGTCCGCCGAGCCGATGCGCACTTCCACCCGCTGCGATTTATCACTGCCCGGAATGAGCCGCAGGGCCGTGGTGCGATTTTCCATGCCCCACGTGGCGTCCAGCGGCGCCCAATAGCCGGGCACCAGCCGCGAATAGCTGTTGATGTTCTGCGCGTACAACACCATGAATTCGGGCAGGTAACGCTGCACACCCGCCATGAACGCAACCTGCGTCGCGCTCATTCCATGCGGCTGCGACTTATCGTAGAACGCCGACTGCCCGCTTTTCTTGTCGCGCAAAGACAAGTGGATGTGGCCGCTTTGGCCCGGATGCTCGTGCGACCACTTGGCCATGAACGTGGCCATCAAGCCGTTCTGTTGCGCCAGCGCCTTGGCGAAGGTCTTGAACAGAAATGCCTTGTCGCCGGCCAGGGCCGCCTGGTCCACCGCCAACGCCGCCTCCAGCACGCCCGGCCCCGTCTCGGTGTGCAGGCCTTCGATGGGCATGTCCATGCGCTCGCATAAATCAAGCAGCTTGCGGTAGAAGTCCCCTTCGACCGTACTGCGCAGCACCGAATAGCCGAAGTTGCCCGGCGTCCAGTTTTCCATGTTGCGATAGTGCTTGGCGCGCACCGAGTGCGGCGTTTCACGGAACATGAAGAATTCATATTCCAGCGCGGCGTAGACGTCGAACCCCATGTCCGCCGCACGGTCCAGCGTGCGGTGCAGCAGGCGACGCGGGCAGATGGCGGCGGCGTCGCCCTCGAACTCGGCCAGGAACAACAACATGTCTTCGCCGTTCGGGCCTTGCTCAAGCGGCAGGCGGCGCGCGGTTTGCGGCACGATACGCAGTTGCGCGTCGGGGTATGCGGTGTGCCAGCCCGTGTATTGCGTGTTGTCGTAGAGCTGATCGTCCAGATCCCAGCCCAGCACCACGTCGCAAAATGCCAGGCCGGAGCGCAGCGCGCCAAGGAACTTGTCACGCCGCAGGTACTTGCCCAACATGACGCCGTCGACGTCGGACAAGCCCACCTTGATGTGCGAAAGCGCGCTGGCCTGCACCAGCCGCTCCGCGTCTTCCACCGATGCTACCCCTAGCGAATGCATGCTTGTTCACCTTGTGGCTGAAGCCTTGCGTGGGACTGCGGACAAACGCCGCGGCCCCCGCTTGCGGGACAAGGGAAACCTACCGGCGTGTTCTCAGGGTTTTTCCGAGTCTAGACACCTTGCCGCGAATTTGCAGCCCTGTGCGTGCAGTATTTTCCCTAGGTTGCAGGGTCGGGGGCAGCCGGGCCAGGGCCTCAGTCCAGTGACACGCCAGCCGTTTTCACCATGTCGGCCCAGTACACGGTGTCTTCCTGCAGGCGCGTCTTGAAGGCGTCGGGCTGGCTGCCCACCGGCCAGCTGCCGCCGCTGTTGATCTTGGCAATCACGTTGGGCGACTTCATTGCCTGCGCCACGGCCTGCGCCAGGTACGCCACGCGCTCGGGCGGCGTGCCCGCCGGTGCGAACAGGCCATACCAGTCGTCCGCCGTAATGCCGTCCAGACCGCTTTGCTTGAGGGTCGGCGCCCCCTTGAAAATGCCGATGCTGTTCTCGTGGCTCAGGGCCAGGATGCGCAGCTTGCCGGCGGCCACCATCGGTTCAGCAGACGCTGGCGACGTAATCAGCATGTCGACCGTGCCGCCCATGAGATCCGTGATGGCCGGGGCGGCGCCACGATATGGCACGTGCACCAGATTCACGCCCGCCTTCTTGGACACCAGCGCTCCCATCAGATGGCTCATGGTGCCGTTGCCGGGTGTCGCGTACGTGATGATGCCCGGTTGCTTGCGCGCGGCGTCCAGGTAGTCGGAAAGTGTCTTGTAGGGGCTTTCGGTGCGAGCCACCAAAACCAGCGGCGCGGACGTGATCTGCGAAATCGGCGTGAAATCCTTGACCGGATCAAAGCCGACGTTTTTGTACAGGCGCGGGTTGACCGCCATGACACTGGTTTGCGACATCACCAGCGTGTAGCCGTCGGGCTTGGCGCGGGACACCTGCGCAGTGCCCACGTTGCCGCCGGCGCCCGAACGATTTTCGACCACCACGCTCTGACCCGTGATGGCGCCCACCTCCTGCGCGATCAGGCGGGCGACGTTGTCGTTGCCGCCCCCGGGGGGAAACGGCGACACGACGGTGATGGCCTGCTTGGGATAGTCGGCCGGCGCCTTCAGCGTCTGCGCCTGGACCTGGACTTGCAATGCGCCGGCCAGCAGCAAACCGGCGGCAGTCAATGCGGCCCAGCCGCGTGCGTGTTGTACGTGTCGTACGTGTTGTGCTTGTTGTGCTTGTTGTGCATGTCCTGCATGTTGTGCTTGATGCTTCATCTGGATTTCCCCTTGTGTCGGCGGCCGGATACTCGGCCGTCCCCTGCATGTCGGTTCGCCATGAACCGTCCGCACCCCGGCGGCAAACGCCGGGGCGTAATGATCGATCTGATGCGTTGTAAGCACCGCGCGGTCTCTGCGGACCGTCACGGCAGCGTCAGCGCGGCGGCTCAGCCCGCCGCGAAGCGATAGCCCGCCAATTCGCGGTCATCAATCTGCTTGACCAGGTTGGTCTCCCACGACAGGTATTGCCGCGCCGCCGCCTTGTTGCCGTCGTGGCGGTCATGCACGAAGAACAGATAGTCGATGCACTCGCTATCGGCGGGCCGGTCGGGCGTGGATTCCTGCGGGATGCCAGCCGCCGACCAGCTTGCCGGCGTACCGATGTTCACCTTGATGTCGGCGATGCCCAGCGCCCGCAGATCCTTGGCGGCCCATGCGGCCAACGCGGCATCCTCCGCCAGCAGGATGACGGGTTGGCCGGCATGCAAGTCCAGGCGATCAAGACGCGGCCGAATGGACCAACGCGCCCCCGCGATGTGCCCGGCGCGATAGCGCATGCCCGGGCGGATATCGATGGCTTGTGCACCGGTGCGCAAGGCCGCCGCCAGAGCCTCGTCGGACAGCATCGAGACGGCCGGCGTGTCCGCCCGTGGCTCGACGGGATCAAGGACCGCGCCGGTGCCCTCTTTCAGCACGCAGGCGTCCCAACCCATCTGCCGCAACCAGCTTGCCGTCACGGGCGCGCGCACGCCTTCGGCGTCGAACACGACGATGCGCGCGCCGCGCACGGCCAGGTACTGGTCGGTGGCCTGCACCAGCTGGCCACCGGGCGCATGCTGCGCGCCAGGCAGCGACCCCTGCGCGAATTCCTCCGCGCTGCGCACGTCGCACAGGAAACTGGTGCGCGACGTGTCGCGCAGCCATTGCCGCACGGTGGCGGCATCCACGATCGGCACGCCGTGGCGCGCAGCCAACCGCGATGAACGCTCGGCAAGCGCAGGCAAGGCTTCCGTTTCGATTCCGTCTTCGTAACGGCGGCGTGCGCCGTGTTCCAGTTGCAGGTCTTCCAGATACCAACCCTGCGTGCCGTTTTCCAGCGCATAGACGGGGTTAGGCACGCCTAGGTTGATCAGCGTCTGCGCGCCGATGATGCTGCGGGTGCGGCCCGCGCAATTGATCACGATCGTGGTCTTCGCATCCTTGGCCAGCGTGTGTACGCGCAACGCCAGTTCACCGTTGGGGCAGCAGATGCCGCCGGGAATGCTCATCTTCTGGTATTCCGCATACGGCCGACCGTCAAGCACGATCAGATCATCGCCTCGCTCTTGGCGCGCAGCCAATTCCCGCGCGCTGATACGGGGGGTGTGGAAAACTTCTTCAGCCAGTTCGCCGAACGTTTTACTGGGCACGTTCACGCCCGCGAAGGCGGCGTAACCGTCGCGCTGCCACTGGGCGATGCCGCCGGCCAGCCGATGCACCTGCTGATAGCCCAGGTCGCTCAGCGCCCGGGCGGCGCGCGCGGCCGTCTGGTCATCGCCGCCCTCGTCGTACACCACCACCCGCGCATTGCGTCGGGGGGCCAGACGCACGATGTCCACTTCAAGCCGGCTGTACGGCACGGGCGCGGCGTAAAACAGGTGCGACTCACCATATTGGCCGTGTTCGCGCACGTCCAGCAAGGCGATTTCCTGGCCATCGTGCAGCCATTGCTTGAGCGTATGCGCGTCGATGTCGGCGGCGGGGGAAGCGGAGGTTGCGTGCATCATGGAATTCAAAGGGAACGAGAAATTTTGGTCATGGCGGACAGCCCTTGTTCAAGGTCGCCGATCAGGTCTATGGGGTCTTCAAGGCCGATATGCAGACGCAACATGGCGCCGCGCGGCGTTGCGTCGGGCAGCGCACGCGTGTCCAGCCGCACAGGAATCACCAGGCTTTCAAAACCGCCCCACGACGCACCGATACCAAACAGCTCCAGGCTGTCGATCAGGCGGTCGGCGTCCGCCGCGGTATACGCGCCATCCAGTTCAAGGGTCAGCAGCCCGTTGGCGCCGGTGCAGTCCCGCCGCCAGATCGCATGCGAAGGGTCGCCGGGCAGCGCCGGACACAGCACGCGCTTTATTTCGGGGCGGCCTTGAAGCCACGTAGCGACTCGCGCCGCATTGGCGGCGTGCTGCGCCATGCGCAACGGCAAAGAGCGCATGCCGCGCAAGACCAGGAAGGCGTCATCGGCGCCCACGGTCTGGCCGAAGTCGATATTGGCGCGTTCCAGCGCACGCCAGGCGCGAGCATTCGTGACCACGGCGCCCATCATCACGTCGGCATGGCCGCCCAGGTATTTGGTCGCCGCCATCACGGAAATATCCGCGCCCAAGGTCAGCGGTTTGTATATCAACCCCGACGCCCACGTGTTATCCACAGCCAGCCAGCAATCGTGTTTTTTCGCGGCTGTGGATAAGTCGCAAAGGTCGGGCATGTCGTACGTCAACGAACCCGGGGCTTCGGCGTAAATCATGCGTGTGTTCGGTCGGATCAGTGCTTCGACACCAACGCCATCGGGCCGATAAAACGTGTACTCGACGCCCAACCGGCTCAGGTGTTCGACGCAGAAGCGGCGCACGGGTTCATACACGGCGTCGGTGACCAACACGTGATCGCCCGAGCGCAAAAATGCCAGCAGCACCATCGCAATGGCAGCCTGCCCGGTGGGATACAGCGCGGCGCGGTGGCCCTGCTCCAGTTCAACCAGTGCATCTTCCAGCGCGTGCGTGCTGTCGGTGCCGCGCGCGCCGTACGAAGGCAAGCGCTCTTGTTCGCGGCGCGTGCGCGTGTCGCGCCACGCGGCAACGCTGTCGAATACGTAAGTGCTGGCGCGCGTCACGGGGGTGTTCACCCACCCCTGATGCGGGCGCCCGGCACGCAACAGCCGCGTCGCCGACTGGTAGGGCTTTTTCATGATCAGCGGCGCGTCTTCACGCCGATCGGCATGACCTTGCAGGTGCCGGCCTCCAGGTCGAAGCCCAGGCGCTGGTCCAGGGTTTCGAGCGCGCGGCCGTACATGTGCAGGTGGCGGATGACGCTGTCGCCCTGGATTTCCACGGCGTGGATATCGTCGGGCATCAACGCAATGCCGGCGCCCGGGCCCACCACCACGGTACCCGTCTTTTCCAGGCGGCCCACGCCCGGCACGGATCCATCATCCAGGCGGTCATAGACGTAGTTGTATTCCACCCCTTCCACGGCGGCGATACAGGCCCAGGTGGTGTGGTTGTGCGGCACGATCTTGTTGCCCGGGCGCATGACGTTCAGGTACAGCGCGTAGCTTTTGTCGTCGTCTTCGGCGATCAGGTAGCGGGCCTGCCGTTCGCCGTCCTCGGGCGGCGCGTACCGTTCACCCGTCCACCAGTCGGTGTGCGCGGCAAGGCCAATCAACTCTTGCAGGACCGCGTCCAGGCTGTCTCGATTCAGCCCTTTATTTCCTACAGTTTTTTTAATATTTTCAATAGCGGCCTCAATGCCCGCCTGATTTGGATGTGCGTTGTTCACCTTGCTTTTCCCTCTTGGTGCATGAGTTATTGGGATTACTGTATCGCCGGGAACGGGCACCAACAATTTAAATTGCCTTAACATCTCATTAGCATCGCTAATACGTTGAGGGCACCATGCGCAATCTGGATCTGGATCTGCTTCGCACACTGACTGCTATCGCCCAGCACAGCACCTTTTCTGAGGCGGCCAACCGGCTGCACAAGACGCAGTCGGCCATCACACAGCAGATGCAGCGGCTGGAATCCACCATCGGGCTGCCGTTGTTTGAAAAGCAGGGGCGCAACAAGGTGCTGTCATCGCATGGGCGGCGGCTGGTGGAATACGCGCGCCACATGCTGGCCATCAACGATGAGGCCCTGCGCGCGTTGCAGGACGGCCCACTGGAAGGAGACCTGCGCCTGGGGGCGCCGCTGGATGTGGCGGACACCATCCTGCCGACGCTGTTGACGCACATCGCCCGGTCGGCGCCGCGCGTGAAGCTGGAGATTCGGGTGGATCGCAGCCCTTTCCTGATGGACGCACTGCGCGCCGGCGAGATCGACCTGACGATTTCGACGCGGTTTGATCAGGACTTCGAAGGCGTCGCACTGCGTACATCTCCCACGGTATGGTTGGCGTCCGCCGACTATGTGCATGACCCGCACGCGCCCGTTCCGCTGGTGCTGGCCGACGAGCCCAGCATTTTTCGCCGCTTGGCCTTGAACGCGTTGGAACAGGCGCGCGTACGCTGGCATACCAATTACGTGGCGCCGAATCTGGTGGGGATCAAGGCGGCGTTGCGTGCCGGGCTGGGCGTGACGGCACGCAGCGTAGAGCTGTTGGGGCCTGAAATGCGCGTGCTGGGCGAAAAGGAAGGCTTGCCGCCCTTGCCGGACGTGACCTATTTCCTGTGGATAAGACGCGATCTGATCAATCCGCTGACGCGGCAGGTCTACGACATGTTGCGCAGCAACCTGGGGTTGGCGCAGCAGCCCGACGCGGCGGCGCAAGTGCCGCGCGCGTCGTAGCTATCGCGCTTTTAGTAGCGGTCGAAGATGGTCTGGATCTGCGTCGCGTCGCGCGTGACGGACAAGGCCAGCATCAACAGGATGCGCGCCTTTTGCGGGTTCAAGTCGCGTGCAGCGATGAAGCCCAGCAGCCCGTCGTCCAATTCGACATCGCGGGCCACGAAACCGCTGCCGGTGCGGCTGGACCGCACCACCGCCACGCCGTCGGCCACGGCACGACCCAGCGCACCGATGGCCAGGTCAGTCGCATTGCCATCGCCCACGCCGGCCAGCACGATGCCGTCGGCGGCTCGCGCAACAAAGTCGATCACGTCGCCTTGCATATCGGCATGGGCGTAAACCACGTCCACGCGCGGCCAGCCGGACTTTTCCAGTAATGCGAGTGAAAACTCGCTTTGTGCGGAATGAACGGTGGTGTTGCGAGAATAAAAACACGGCTCGCCGCCATGCATCACGCCGGCACGACCACGATTGGGCGACGCAAAGGCGCACAGTCCCGCACTGGCGGTCTTCTGGATTTCACGCGCGTAATGCACGTCTTCATTCATGACGACCAGCGGCCCACGGCCGCGCGCATCGGGGTGGCGCGCCAGCGCCACTGCGTTGTAGAGATTGGCCGGGCCTTCGGCGCCCAGGGCCGTGGCCGGGCGCATGGCGCCGACCAGCACCACGGGCTTGTCGTGTTGAATGATCAGGCTGAGAAAGTAAGCCGTTTCTTCAAGCGTATCGGTGCCGTGCGTAATGACGATGCCGGCCACCGAGGCATCCTGGCAAAGCGCATCAACGCGCGCAGCGAGCGCATGCCAGACCGCGTGCGTCATGTTCTGGCTGCCTACGTTGGCGATTTGTTCCGCGCGGATATCCGCAATGCGGGCCAGCTGCGGCACCGCGCCCAGCAGGTCATTGACCGAAAACGAACCGGCCTTGTAGCCGGCCGACGTCGCGTCGGATTGAGCGCCCGCGATGGTGCCGCCCGTGGCCAATACGGCAATGACCGGCAACGCGTGCTCAGGCATCCACGACCCCGGACAAGCCCTGGCGTTCCAGCAGCGAATTCAGGTGTTCCCAACCATGGAAGTCGATGACGATCTGGCCTTTTTCCTTGGCGCCCACCTTCAAGGCAACGCGCGTGCCCAGATGGTCGGACAGCGCTTCTTCAAGACGCGTCAGGTCGCGCGAGGCGCCGTTGGCCTTCTTGCGCGGCGACGAGGCAGACTCGGCGTCCTTGGCGGTCTTGGCGACCAGCTTTTCGGCTTCGCGCACCGACAGGCGGCGCGCGATGATCTGGTTGGCCAACTGGATCTGCGTGGCCGCATCCACCGCCAGCAGCGCACGCGCGTGGCCCATGTCTACGTCGCCGGCCAGCAGCATCGTTTGCACGGGCGCCGCCAGGTTCAACAGGCGCAGCAGGTTGCTGGTGGCCGATCGCGAACGTCCGATCGCCTGCGCGGCCTGCTCGTGCGTCAGACCAAATTCGTCCAGCAGACGGCGCACGCCATGCGCCTCTTCAAGCGGATTCAGGTCTTCGCGCTGGATGTTTTCGATCAGCGCCATGACGGCCGCGTTTTCGTCGGCCACCTCGCGCACCAGCACAGGCACTTCCTTCAAGCCGGCCAGCTGCGCGGCGCGAAAACGGCGTTCGCCCGCGATGATCTCGTAATGGCCAGGCGCGGAATCGCCCAGCCCGCGTACCAGAATGGGCTGCATGATGCCTTGCGTGCGGATCGATTCGGCCAGCTCACCCAGGGCGCCTTCGTCCATGCGCGTACGCGGCTGATACTTGCCGGCGCGCATCTTCGAGATGGGCAAGGTGGATGGCGGACCCTCGGGCTTGGCCGCGACGGCCTTGCCGATGTTGTCGATCGCAGGCGCGTCCGCGCCAAGCAAGGCGTCCAGTCCGCGACCCAATCCCTTGGGTTTCTTGGTGGCCATAGTTAAATCCTCTTTCCTTCTGTTTTTGTATCCTGGGCCGAAGCTCAGGCGTGCCGCTGCTCGGCGGGCAAGCGGTACCAATACGCGTAACAGTCTTTGAAACCGTAGCGGCCATACAGGGCGCGCGCGGCGGTATTGTCCGGCTCGACTTGCAAATATGCCGTCGTGGCGCCGCCGCAGGCGCCCTGGCTCAATAGGTGATCCATCAAGGCATCGGCATAGCCTTTACGCCGTTGCGCGGGATCGGTGACGATGTCGAACAGGCCCACCAAGTCGTCGTCGCGGACTGCCAGGCCTGCGGCGACGCATTGCCCGGCGGCATCGAATGCCAGCACGGGCAGCTTATCCACAGCCAGTCCTTGCAGCCGCGCCTGGTGTTCGACGATGTGCTCAAGCGTAGACCCACGCATGGCGCCGACCGCTTGCGCGAAGCGATCGGTGTCGACGTTCCTGAAAGACAGGCCGCCCCGGGCGCTGAGTCTGGGGGCGAGCGACATGCTCATGACTCGGGTCTCACCGGTGTAGGTATAGCCTCGGGCCTCCAGCTCGGCATCCAGCGAAAAATCGGGGCCGATGGAGGTTATGCGCAGCACCATGGGCAAGCCCTGGCGCGCATACAACGAAGAACAATACGCCAGCCGCTCGTCCAGCGGACGTGTGGATAACCCCAGCACGTTGACGCTGCGCACGCGCTTGGCGGGCGACGCTGCAAAACGCACGAGCCAGCCATCATAGAGCAGCTGCGCGCGCACCGCCGTGGCATTCAACGCGGCCTCTTCCAGGCGCACGCGCAGGCGGTCGCGCTCGTCGGCAGGCGGCGGGCGAAACGTGGGCGATACGGGGCGGGAAAAGAGCGCGGTGACGGACATGGCGAAAGGCTTAATCCAGATCCTTTCTGACGCGCTCGATCATTTCGGCGCCGAACGAGATATAGGCTTGCGCGCCGCGTGACGCGCGGTCATACACGACACCCGGCATGCCGTAACTGGGTGCTTCGGCCAAGCGCACGTTGCGGGGCACGACCGTCTTGAACACCTTGTCTCCAAAGTGCGCTTCAAGTTGCGCGGACACTTGCTGTTGCAACGTCATGCGCGGATCGAACATGACGCGCAACAACCCGATCACGCGCAAATCATCGTTGATGTTGCGGTGAACGCGCTTGATGGTGTTGACCAGATCGGACAAGCCTTCAAGGGCGAAGTATTCGCACTGCATCGGGATGATGACGCCGTGCGCCGCGGCCAGGCCGTTAAGCGTCAGCAGCGACAACGTGGGCGGGCAATCGATCAATACAAAATCGTACTGGCCGGAAACGGTATCGATCGCCCTTTTCAGCTGGCGCTCGCGCTCTTCCATCTGAACGAGGTCGATCTCGGCGCCGGAAAGTTCGCGATTGGCCGGCAGCACGTCATAGCCGCCGGATTCGGACTTCACGCGGGCCTGTTCAATGGTGGCCTCGCCAATCAGCACTTGGTACAGATTCGATTCCAGCGCATTCTTATCGATGCCGCTGCCCATCGTGGCATTGCCCTGCGGGTCCAGGTCCACCAGCAGCACGCGCTGATTGTGCGTGGCAAGGCCCGCCGCCAGATTGATGGCGGTCGTCGTCTTGCCCACACCGCCCTTTTGATTGGCGATGCAGAAGACGCGGGCGGCTGTGCTGGGGGGTAAGTTCTTCATAGGGTTCCTTGACTGCGTCCTTCGCCGCGCCCTTCATTGCGGCGCATCCAGATCAGGCAGCGTTCTGCTTGCAGCTCCGGCACGCGAAGCGGCTCAATGTGATCGACCTGCCAGTCCCCGCGCGCGTGCAGCGCAAGAATTTCTTCTTCGGGGACCTTGCCCTTCATCGCGACGAGGGTACCATCGTTGCGCACGTGGCGACCTGCAAGCTGCGCAAAATCGTCCAGCGACGCAAAGGCCCGCGAGGTCACGATGTGACACTCGGCGGGCTCCAGCGTTTCGATGCGTGCATGCAGTGCGTGCAAATTCGGCAGGCTGAGCGCGCCGCTCATCTGACGCACGAATGCGGTTTTCTTTTCAACGGCGTCGATGCAGGTCACCGACCATGCGGGCTGCATGATGGCCAGAACGACGCCTGGCAAGCCGCCGCCCGATCCCACGTCGTAGACCTTGGCCGATACGCCCGCGTCGCCCAGCGCCTTGTAAAACGGCGCCACGGCCGACAAGCTATCGAACAGATGCTGGATCAACATCTGTTGCGGATCGCGGATGGCGGTGAGGTTGTACGTGCGGTTCCAGCGCTGCATCTGCGCCATGTAGTTCAGCAGCTTGGCTTGCTGATCTGCATCGGCAGGCAGCCCCAGCTGCTCGCACGCACGAGACAGGCGGCCGGCCATGTCAGCGCCGGCCTGATCGGTGTGGGCGGTCATGCGGCTTGCTTGCGCGAGCCGTAGTGCAGGCGCTTCAGGTGTATGAGCAGCAGCGAGATCGCGGCCGGGGTCACGCCCGAGATACGCGCGGCCTGGCCGACGGTTTCGGGGCGATGCGTCTTGAGCTTCTGGCGCACTTCGAACGACAGGCTGGTCACGGCGTCGTAATCGACGTCCGCCGGAATGGGCTGCAGCTCGTGCGAGATTTGCTTCTGGACTTCATCTTGCTGCCGCGCGATGTAGCCGGCGTACTTCACCTGGATTTCGACCTGTTCGGCCAGGATGTCGTCAGCGACCACGCCTGGGCCGGCCAACAATGAGCCGTCGGCGTTTTGCACGGCCATCAATGCTTCATAGGAAACATTCGGGCGTTTCAACAGGTCAGCTAGTGAGTACTCACGTTCAATCGCCTTGCCCAACAACGGCTCGGCAATCTCTACCGGCATGACTCGCGGATTCACCCACGAGGACTTCAGCCGTTCCACTTCCGCCGCCACCGCGTCCCGCTTGCGGTTGAAGGCGTCCCAACGGGCGTCGTCAACAATACCCAGCTGTCGACCGATTTCGGTGAGGCGCAGGTCGGCGTTGTCTTCGCGCAGGCTTAGCCGGTATTCCGCACGCGAGGTGAACATGCGATAAGGCTCGGTCACGCCGCGCGTGACCAGGTCATCCACCAGCACACCCAGATAGGCTTCGTCGCGGCGCGGCGTCCACTGGTCCCGGCCAAGGGAAAGCAGCGCGGCGTTGACGCCTGCCAGCAGGCCTTGCGCGGCAGCTTCTTCGTACCCGGTCGTACCGTTGATCTGACCCGCGAAAAACAAACCGCCAATCGCTTTGGTCTCAAGGGTGCTCTTCAATCCACGTGGATCAAAGTAGTCGTATTCGATTGCGTAGCCCGGGCGCATGATGTGCGCGTTTTCCAGCCCCCGCAGAGAGTGGATCAGCTCCAGCTGCACATCGAACGGCAGGCTGGTGGAGACGCCGTTGGGATAGACCTCGTGCGTATCCAACCCTTCGGGTTCCAGGAAGACCTGGTGCGATTCCTTGTCGGCGAAACGATGGATCTTGTCTTCGATGGACGGGCAGTATCGCGGGCCCACCCCTTCGATGACGCCGCTGTACATCGGGGAACGGTCCAGGCCACCGCGGATGATGTCGTGGGTACGCGCGTTGGTATGCGTAATCCAGCAGGGAAGCTGGCGGGGGTGCATGGACACATTGCCCATGTAAGAGAACACGGGGACCGGGTCCAGGTCACCGGGTTGCTCTTCCAGGATGCTGGTGTTGATGGTCCGCCCGTCGATGCGCGGGGGCGTTCCGGTCTTCAGGCGCCCCTGCGGCAGCTTCAGTTCTTTCAGTCGCTGGCCCAGGGAAATGGCGGGAGGATCACCCGCCCGGCCGCCCGAATAGTTTTGCAGTCCCACGTGAATCAGGCCGTTCAGAAAGGTACCGGCCGTCAGGACAACGGTCTTTGCACGAAACTTCAGGCCGACCTGCGTCACAGCGCCAACGACACGGTCCCCTTCCACCATCAGGTCTTCCACCGCTTGCTGGAACAGCCAGAGATTCGGCTGATTTTCCAGGCGGCCCCGGATCGCTTGACGGTACAGGACTCGGTCGGCCTGGGCGCGCGTGGCGCGCACAGCCGGCCCCTTCGAGCCGTTGAGAATGCGGAATTGAATCCCCGCTTCGTCCGTGGCCAAAGCCATCGCGCCACCCAGGGCGTCGACTTCTTTAACCAGATGGCCCTTGCCGATCCCGCCAATGGAGGGATTGCAAGACATTTGGCCTAGGGTTTCGATGTTGTGCGTCAACAGCAACGTGCGCGCGCCAGCGCGGGCAGCAGCCAGTGCCGCTTCAGTGCCGGCGTGGCCGCCACCAACGACGATGACATCGAATTCGCGGGGATAGTCCATGATGGGAAGGAAAGATAAGAAGGCGTTCGGTGCTCATTATAGAGGCAGGGATTGCATGTTTCACGTGAAACATTCCGGCACTCAGATTGAGCGGCCTGTTGGCGCTGCGGCGTCCGTTATTGGCAACGCACGGGAGGTGCGATCGACGAATATGTCGGCAAGTGCCGGCGTCCCGTTCAATGTTTCACGTGGAACATATCACCGGATGTGAAGAACGAATAGCACGCTGGCGAGCTGACGAGGGGTCGGCGCGAAGGTTCGTCGCCTTTGATCCTGAACTCACCCCAGTGTTTCACGTGGAACAACCGCGCGTCCGCGATGTTTCACGTGAAACATCGAACCATGCCGAACGTAGTGGGCAGAAAAGACAGCGACTCCTTTTCCGTGGAATGGTTGCCCTGTATCCACGGTCCGATAGAGTAGTAGCGGGCGATGTTTCACGTGAAACATCGGTTAAGCGCCCGAGGGGGAAAGGACCACAATCTCTTCAATAACGCCTGCGGTATTTGTTCCACGTGAAACACCCCCCTCCTTGACGCGTAATCGCCATAACGCGGGTGTTTCACGTGGAACATCCTCGCGTGTAGGCCGAGGTCTATCCAGACTTGCGACGGTGCATCGACCTGATTGGCCTCGAGCGCGCGATGACTCAGCCAATTAACTGCAAAGAAAACGCAACGTCCATACCTAAAAAAAAGCGTTTTTTACCCGCTACCCTACCCCTTACCCAGAACAAGCCGTTATTTTTTTATTTAGGGAAACCGTCCACCGACGAAACCACGGGGAGTGCGAAGGCAAACTTTTCTGTACAGCAAAAATCGAGCCCAGGAAATATCACCGCTTGCATCACCACGCAAGAAGCCCGACAGCGCATTTGTGTACTGCTCCCGAATTTGAACTCTCACGGTCGCGCCAGCGTCGAACTTCCGAGAACGAGCCAATCAGACGGAGGCCACTTAATGGCTCCAGGTTATGCACACCGTCATGTGAGTAAGTCGACTCCATTCCTGAAACCCAGACGAACGACTTATCAACAACCCGCGAACTGAAGACCTAATAACCGCAGGCGAATTCACGTGGAACAACTTTGGGGATAACTTGTTGGGCCGACGAGAACCACCGGGCCTTACCGTGATTCAAACCAGCCAGTCCGCGACGGCAACATCGGCATTGGCATTTAAATTACTGGCGCGGGCTTCATAGGAGAACCCGCTTCAAATCAGAGGAATTCCCCGTGAGACGCGCGAGTAATCTGGCATTAAGCCAAACCCAAGCGAACGCTATTTTTCACGTGGACAACTTTGTGGATAAGATGCCAATCCGCACGCAATACCGCCCACAAGTCCTGCCAACTTTTAATTTGAAGCGATCGCCATTGCCGGGAACTAGATCCGCAGCGGCAAGTCAAATTGCGACGAAAACTCGCGCACGGTTTATCCACAAACTTGTGCAGACTTACTGTTTTTGTCACGCGTATTTTCCGCAAGCACGGGCGCAGCAATTATTGATTGCACAAGTATCTTGCCCGGCGGAAACGCCGCGCGCCATCATCCATTTGGAGGAGAGGCGGCGGTTTCATGTGAACCCTGTTGAAAACTCGCCCGGCCGGCTTCGCAGACTTCTTCCGGACTTGGAGAGAACCTGTTTCGCGATTGACGCGGTCTGGGCAGAAAAGTCCCGCAGCGAACCGGAAAAGCACAATCTGGGGGCTGGACGCGATGCCAAAACGGGCCGGCCCGCGTTCCTATCCCCAATTCTATCCACAGGCTGAGCAGGCTATTTCGGCGGCTTTCGGGCAAGAATCTGTGCATAACCGGGATGGGGATATCTTTGTGAACAACCGCGCCGAAATGAAAAAAAGGCCGGTCTAAACGGCCGCTAAACCCCTCACCGACGGCGGGCCCATCCGAAAGACGGCCCCATTGAAAAGTGCCGCCAAGCGCCCGTTTTCCCTGGGGAAATGCTGGTTTTCTTCTGATACGAGGACATGGCAGGCCGCCATTTGAGCCTTGCTTGGCCGGCGCCATCGAGTAAATGGTAAAAACCAAAAATCTGTGCAAAACCCCGTATATGCCGAGCGCGGTGCTTCATTAATGAGCACCCAAACCTTGATGCTCAAAAATAATTATCCACAGAGTTATCCAAGGTTTGAGAACATGTTAGTGGGCACTAACATCAAACTGTCGCCGACCCACAGGCGTTGCTGACCATAAGGCCGCACAAATGAAACAACGCCCCAGATCCGGAGATCTTGGGGCGTTGTAGCCAGGTTTGGACCTGGCAGACGGGAAAAGGGATTTCCCGATTTAGAGCGGGCGAATTTCGGCCGCTTGAGGTCCTTTCGGACCATCCTTAACTTCGAATTCGACTTCCTGCCCTTCGTTCAGGCTGCGATAGCCGCGGCCCTGGATGGCGGAAAAGTGTGCGAAAACTTCGGTTCCGCCGACATCCGGGGTGATGAAGCCATAACCCTTGTCAGCGTTGAACCACTTAACTTTGCCCTTCTGAGCCATTTTCTCTAGCGTCCTGTAATTAACTTGAAATGCAATGAATCAAGGGGGACGCCGTGAGAACTGAACGACCGGTATAAAACCCTGCGTTGCCGCTGTGTTCTCGCTCGTCGCCAAGCAACAGAACGAGTCCGCGCGCTGCTTGAATCAACTGCGGAATCAGCATACTCATCCGGCATCGGCGACTCATATTGTTGTTTACCCCAATGTCGCATTTTTCAGACTCGGCCCAAGGCCCGCACTGCGGAATTAGGCTTGGCGCCGCGCAAGAACGGCGTAAATCGGGCCCGTCACAGTCACGACAAAAACCATGCGCGTAACGTGAAACGCGGTGACCACCGGCACGCCTAGTTGCAGCACCTTGGCGGTGATGGCCATTTCAGCAATGCCCCCCGGCGTCGTCCCCAATATCAGCGTCGGGGCCGGGGCTGCCGACCAATACGACAGCATTGCGCCCAAACCAAAAGCAAGCACCAGGGCGCCCAGCGTGAAGGCGGCCACCACCGCAATAAAACGCGGCGCCGCGCGAAAGAAATCCGGGCGGTAACGGTCTCCCAGTGACCAGCCGATCAGCAGCTGCCCCGCCTTGGGCACGTAGTCGGGCAGCGCGGACAGTTCAATGCCGAAAACAGTTAACAGCATTGCCACCACCATGGGCCCCAGCACCCACTGATTTGGCAAGCGCAGCTTCATGAATGCCAGCCCGCCCAAGCACGTCAGCAGCACCAATGCGGCCAGGCCCCAGCCGTGCACCCTCTGGGGTCCAGGCACCGTCGGATCCAGGCCGGCCACGCCCCACCACTGGAAAATAAACGGCACCGTTATCACCACCAGCAGGACGCGCACGCTATGAGCTGTGGCAACGCGGTCAATGCGCGCGCCGTGGCGTTCCGCCAGGCTGGCCATTTCGCTGGCCCCGCCGATGGCCGATGCAAACCAGGCAGTCTTGAAGTCGGCATCCGTATAGCGGCGAAGCATCGCGGTACCCATGAACGCCAGCCCCAGGGCGAACACCATGCCGACGATGATGGGGCCGGCGTTGCTGCCGATGTGTTCCAACACCTGCGGCGTGAAATACAAACCCAGCGACGTGCCGATCACCCACTGGCCCCCATTGCGCGCCGCGCGCGGGCAGGCGGTTCCCACGCCAGCAATGCGCGTTGCAGCCGTCGCCAGCAAGGCGCCCAGCATCCAAGGCAAGGGCAGTTGCGCCCACACCGCCAACAGCGCGCCCACCGACGCAATCGACAATCCCCCCGCCACCCTCAACAACATGTTCCGCCGCACGATCCCGTCCACGTTCATCGCTTTCGCTCATTGCGAAAAAAACGAATTATGAGTTAGTGGGATACTTACGAAAACTCTCTTCGCCCATCGCGCATTCCCTCGCATCCACCATGATCCGATCCAAACTTCCCGACGTTGGCACCACCATCTTCACCGTCATGAGCCGCCTGGCCATCGAGCACAAGGCCATCAACCTGGGTCAGGGCTTTCCCGACTTTGATCCCGACCCAGCGCTGTGCGCGCTGGTCACGCAGGCCATGGCGAACGGGCATAACCAGTATCCGTACATGCCCGGCGTGGCGCCCTTGCGCGAAGCCATCGCGGCAAAGACCCAGGCCCTGTATGGCCACGCCTACGACCCGGAAACCGAGATCACGGTGACCAGCGGCGCCACCGAAGCCCTGATGGCCACCGTGCTGGCCGCCGTCGGCAGCGGCGACGAAGTGGTGGTCATCGAGCCCTGCTATGACTCGTACCTGCCCGCGATCCGTCTGGCCGGCGGCACCGCGGTACCGGTGCCGCTGCGCGCGCCCACCGAAGCCGACCCCTACTACCGCATTGATTGGCAGCGCGTGCGTGACGCCATCACGTCCAAGACGCGCCTGTTGATGCTGAACTTTCCGCACAACCCCACGGGCGCCGTGCTCGATGACAGCGACCTGGATGCGCTGGAAGCCATCGTTCGGGACACCGGCGTTTTGCTGGTGTCAGACGAGGTCTACGAACACATCGTGTTTGACGGCAAGCCGCACGCCAGCGTCGCGCGTCGTCCGTTGCTGGCCGAACACGCATTCGTGATTTCTTCTTTCGGCAAGACTTATCACACCACCGGCTGGAAAATCGGCTACTGCTGCGCGCCGCGCCAACTTAGCGCCGAACTGCGCAAGGTGCATCAATTCATGGTGTTCACGGTGCCCTCGCCGATGCAGTTCGCGCTGGCCGAGTTCATGCGTGATCCCAAGCCTTATCTGGATCTGCCGGCGTTCTACCAAGCCAAGCGCGATCGTTTGTCAGAAGGCCTGGCCAAGACGCGTTTCCGGCCGTTGCCCAGCCCGGGCACGTTCTTTTTGCTGGCGGACTACAGCCAGATTTCCAAGCAGAACGAAGCCGACTTCGCCCGCGACCTGACCGTCAACCACGGCGTGACCGTGATTCCCGTTTCGGCTTTCTATCGCCAACCCGACGCGGCGGAATCCAACCACCATATCGTCCGTTTCTGCTTTGCAAAGAAAGACGCGACCTTGGACGCCGCCTTGGAACGATTGGCGCAAGTCTAGCCAGAGGCCAAACCAAAAACAAATACCCACAGCACCGGAATATGAGTGATTACTCATATTTATAAATCAAACAACAGGGGCGCTTTTAAGCGCCCCTGTTGCCTACGTCAAGCCACGTTCTCCGCCGCTTTTCGCGCACGCCGCACGCGGCGAAGAATCTGCGGAACTACGACGACCGCAACCGCCGCCGCCCACATCGACATCGACACTGGACTGGCGAACAACACTCGCACATCGCCGTCGGTCATCGACAAGGCACGGCGCAGGTTCTGTTCCATCATGTTGCCCAGCACGACGCCCAGCACCAGCGGCGCCATCGGCACGCCAAACTTGCGCAGGAAGTATCCCAGCGCGCCGATGCCCGCCACCAGCAACAGGTCGAACGTGCCGGCGTTGATGGCATAGACGCCGATATAGCTGATGCACAGAATGCCCGGCACCATTAGCCACCCCGGCACCGACAGTACCTTCGAGAACAGGCGCACCAGCGGCACGTTCATGACGAAGAGCAGCACGTTTGCCACGAACAACGACGCGATCAGGCCCCACACGAGTTCGGGCTTCGTATCGAACAGCACCGGCCCCGGCGTGATGTTGTAGAGCGTCAGCGCCCCCATCATGACCGCCGTCGTGCCCGACCCGGGCACGCCCAGCGTCAGCATCGGCACAAAAGAACCGATCGCCGATGCGGTGGCGGCCGCCTCCGGCGCGACCAGGCCGCGCATGTCGCCCTTGCCGAACTTGGCATCGGGGTCCTTGGCTTCGATGATGCGTTTTTCTTGCGAATACGCGACCGCCGCGGCCACGCTTGCGCCCGCCCCCGGCAGCACCCCCACGCCGAAGCCCACCAGTGCACTGCGCACCACGCTCCACCACGTAAACGCCAGCTCTTTCAGATTGAAAATTTTGCGCCCGCTGGGCGTGACCTCGACGCTATGCCCGGCCATCACCTTTTCCAACATTTCCAGCATCTCGCTGACCGCGAACAACGCAATAACCACCACCACGAAATCAATACCGTCGGCCAAGTGCACCGATTCAAACGTGTAGCGATATACGCCCGAGTTCGCATCCACGCCGACCACCGAAATCGACAGACCGATCATCGCCGCCAGCACGCCTTTGACCGGCTGTTTTCCCAGCAAGCTGGTCAGGCAACAGAAGGCGAAGATCATCAGCACGAAGTACTCGGCCGGCCCGAACGCCAACGCCCATTTGGCCAACAACGGCGCCAGCAGGATGATGCCCACCACCGACACGATGGCGCCGAAAAAGGCCGACCATGCCGACAGCGACAACGCCACGTTGGCCATGCCTTGTCGCGCCAGCGGGTAACCATCAAGCGTCGTCATGATGGCGCTTGCCTCGCCCGGTACGTTCAGCAAAATTGCCGTGATACGGCCGCCATACTCCGCACCCACGTACACCGCGGCCAAGAGGATCAACGCGGTTTCCGGCGGCAGGTTCATCGCGAACGCGATGGGAATCAGCATCGCCACGCCGTTGACGGGCCCCAGGCCGGGCAGCACGCCCACCAGGGTGCCGATGAACGAACCGATCATGGCAACCAAAATGTTGGTCAGCGAAAACGCAACGCCGAATCCGATCGAAAGATGATCAAGAATGCTGCTCATAGCAGGGTCTCCAGCAAGCCGCCCGGCAGGACGACGTCCAGCACTTTGTCGAACAACACAAAAAAGAGAAGACTCATGACGATGCCGCCGATGGCGCATTTGATCCAGCTGCCGGCAAACAGGCGGCCGACGAAGATCGTCATCAGGGTGGTCGCGACGATGAATCCCAGCCACTGGAACAGGAACGCGTAGGCGACCGTAAACGCCATCATCAGCGCGATGCGCCCGTTGGCGCCCGGCGGGTTTGATTCAACGGGGTGGCCACCCTTGTAGACCAGCCAGAGGCCGCACAGGCCGATCATGGCCGCCACCAACAGGGGAAAGGCGCGCGGGCCGACAGGTTCGTAGGCGAATGGGGCTTCGATGCCCCATCCGGCTGATGTCATGAAGGCTGCCAGCGCCAGTGCGCCGATGCCCAGGATTCGATCGTTCATGATCCACTTTCCGTTGTGAATAAGCGCGCGGACGCAGCCGCCCCCGCGCGCCACCGACAAACTCGGCGGCGCGGGGGCGCCGGCAAGGCGCGATCGGTGGGAAGGCCTTGCGGCCGGCTTACTTCTTGATCAGGCCGAACGAATCCGCCAGTTCGCCATAGATCTTGACCTGGCTCTTGACGTAGGCATCCAGGTCGGGCCCGGTCTTGTTGAAGGGGAACAGGCCCTGTTGCTGGCGCAGCTTGTCGAACTCAGGCGAGGCAGTCGCCTTGTTGAACGCGTCGACCCAGAACTGATAGTCGCTGTCGGACACCTTCGGACCCACGTAGAAGCCCCGGATGATGGGCCAGACGATGTCGTAGCCCTGTTCCTTGGCCGTGGGCACCGTGCCCAACTTGCCGGGCAGGCGCTGGTCGTTGAACACGGCCAGCACGCGGATCGGTGCGCCGCCTTCCAGCATGGTGAACGCTTCGGCCGCATCGCCCATGTACGCCTGGATATGCCCGCCACGCAGCGCGGTGACCGCTTCGCCGCCGCCTTCGAATGCGACGAAGCGCATCTTCTTGAAGTCCACGCCCGCCGCCTTGGCGGTCAACGCCGCCTTCATCCAGTCCTGGCTGCCCACCGTGCCGCCGGCGCCCAGCACGATCTTGGTGGGATCCTGCTTGAACGCGTCCATCAGGCTTTTCAGGTCCGTATACGGAGAATCGTTGCGCACCACAGCCACGCCGTAGTCGGTGCCGATGGCCGCCAGCCAACGCACGTCGTCCACGTTGTACTTGCCAAACTTGCCCTGCGCCAGGTTCAGCAGCGAACCCCCGGAGAACGCGACGATGGTGCCGGGTTCATTGGGGTGCTGCGCCACGATGTTGTTGTAGGCCACCGCGCCGATGCCGCCCGGCATGTAGACGATACGCATCGTGTTCTTGATCGCGCCGCTTTGCTTCAAGCCCTCGGTCGCCAGGCGGCAGGTCAGGTCAAAGCCGCCGCCCGGCTGGGCCGGTGCGATGCATTCGGGGCGGCGCGGCTCGTCGGCGGCGTGGGCGGCGCCCAGGGACAGGGTCATCGCGCCAAGTGCGGCCATGGCGGCCAGGCGCAGCTTCAGGCTGGTCTGCATTTGTCTCTTCTCCAGGTTTTATAGGTCTAGGTATGGCTGATGCCGCCAGGCCGGCGATGCCTTGCCTGCATGGGCCCAGCGAACCCTACCGTACAAAATCGAAGCTTTCCAAAGCCTTTCAATTTCGCGCGATTTCGTGACGCGGCGCAGCATCGGGGTCGCGGTTGCGGGCGGGCGCCAGGGAAAACACCAGGGCCGCACGCAAGCCCGGCAAGGGCGTGCGGTTTTCCAGCACGAGGGTGGCGCCCAGTATTCCGGCAATGGTGCCCACAATGGCCAAGCCCAGGCCGGCCCCGGACGTGTTCTTGCCTGCCGCACCCCGGCGAAAGCGCACGCAGGCCCGCGCGATGTCGTCCGAGGACATCCCCGGGCCGTCGTCCTCGACGGCCAGACGCGCCTGGCCCCCCTCCACGTGCACCGTCACGGTGACCTCGCCGGCCGGCCGCGCATAGCGGATGGCGTTATCGACCAGGTTCGTGATGGCCTCGCGCAGCAGCCACTCCGCGCCGCTGACGCATACCGGCCGACTTTCCGCTTCCAGGCCGATGTCCAGCTGGCGCGCTCGCGCGGCGGGCAGCAGGCTTCGGATGACGGCGTCGGCCAGCTCGACCAGATCCACCGGTTCTGCGGTAAACCCCCCTTCGGCCACGGAAGCGTCCTTAGCGCGCGCCAGGGCGAGCATTTGGTTGGTGGTGCGCACGGCCCTGTCCAGGCCCTCCTGCATCGCCAGAAGGGCTGTACGGACCTCCTGGGGGTCTGTTTCGCGCAGGGCATAGGCAGTTTGGGTACGCAAAACCGACAAGGGCGTGCGCAATTGGTGCGAGGCGTCGTCAAGGAACTGGCTCTGCACCCTCGCCTGGGCCGCAAAACGGGCCATGTGGAGGTTTACAGCCGAAACCAAGGGCAGGACCTCACCCGGCATCTCGGATGCGCTGACGGGGCTTAAATCGTCTCCAGAACGCCCTTCTACCTCCTGCCTTAGTCGAACCAACGGGCGCAGCGCCATGAAAACCCCCAGGATGATGACCAGAACGCTGATCAGAATCACGGCCAGGTCCCGTTCCACCGAGCGCAACAGCACCTGGTGCATGAACGCCTGGCGGCCTTCCAACCCCTCGGCCACCTGCACGATTACCCGTCCCCCTTTGTTTGCATACAGGGGCGGATCCATCGGCCGGGCCAGGGCGGCGACGCGCACGGGAGCGCCCTGGTAGGTCGCGTAAAAAAAACGCGGTTCGCCCGATTCCAGCGGCTGCTCGGGCAACGGCAAGCCGGGATGCCCGATTTCGGCCAGCCCGTCTTCGGTTGCCACGCGATAGAAAACGCTGCCATTGGCCGTCAGCTCAAAAAATTCAAGCATCAGGTAAGGCTGTTCCATGGCTAATCCACCGCTGGCTGTGGATATGTTGTGGTCGATCGCGCGAAGCGCTCCAGCCAGCGATCGGTCATAGGCAATGTCGACCTGGTTGCGCAGTTGATGGTTCGACAGCCACAGCGCGCCCATCATCACCAGGACCAACGTGGGGATAAGCCACCAGAGCAACTGCGTTTTCAGGGTGCGATTACGTTTTTTTCCCGCGAAAAAACCCGTTTTTTTCGGATTTCTAGTTGTCAACAAGGTTCTCCAGGCAGTAGCCCATGCCTCGCATGGTCACGATCTGCACACCGGTATCCGCCAATTTCTTGCGCAGGCGGTGTACCAGCACTTCGATGGCTTCCAGGTTGATGTCCGCATCGTCCGTGACGATGCGGTCAAGAATTTGCTGTTTGTTGATCGGCTCGCCACTTTTCTGGATCAACACCCGAAGTACGGCATGTTCACGTGGGGATAACTGCAAAGTCTGTCCCGAGACCATGAATTTTTGAGCCGCAGTCTCAAAAACTAGGTTTCCCAGAGACAGACGCGGGTGTTCGCGTCCCCGGCTGCGCCGAATCAGTGCGATCAAACGCGCTTCCAACTCTTCCACAACAAACGGTTTCGGCAGGAAATCGTCTGCACCCAGATGCAGCGTTCCAATTTTTTCGGCCAAGGAATCGCGCGCGGTCAAGACCAACACCGGCGTTCGATCGTCTCGCGCGCGAATTTTTGCCAGCAAGGCATGGCCGTCCATACCGGGAAGTCCCAGATCCAGGACGACCGCATCAAATTCTTCGATTGCCAACCGTCTTTCGGCGACCAATCCGTCGTCAGCCCATTCAACGACAAAGCCCGCGTGTCGGGCCAGGCTTCTTGAAAGCCAGCGAGCAAGTTCGGCTTCGTCTTCTATCAGAAGGATGCGCATGGACGGAGTCCGGGGGGGAGTGGCTGGGCGGAATGGGAAAGCATGTTTGGCTTTTCCTTTATTTCTCTTTATATAAAGACTAATGATTAATAAGGCCTGTGGATAACTACCTTAACCTTGAAAACCTCATTCTTTTCATCAGCTTGCAGCGGTTTTTGCCTGTGCAAGAACTCTGTGTGGGAAAAAAGTTGAAGTTGGACAACATTTCGGCCACCCCCAAAAACACCACCTTGTTCAACTTGCCTCCACACAATGTGCACAACCTGGCTACTTAGGAGTTATCCACAGGGTCGGCCATGGGAAATAGGATGGAAAGCGGCACTTTTACCCCGAAAAACCGGCCGTTGCCTACCGGGTTTTTCGCCCTTGCAGGGGGTCACAATCGCCTTTTGAGGCACTTGGGCGACCGGGCATTCGAGGGGGCGCGCCGGCGCTTTCTTGACAGGGGACTGAACAAAAAGTGAGCAGCTTCCGCCGTAAAATCCGGCGATGGCTATAGAAAAAAGCATCATGAAATCCAGGGCGAAACACGGCTTGGTTTACCGGTTAAGGGCCCGCTTGGTGGCCGACAATCTGCCCGCCACCTTGTGCGCGGCGGCGCTGATGGGGCTGTTCGGCGCCCTGGCAACCGTGGTGTTTCGCGAACTGCTGGGCTGGACACAAATGTTGCTGGGCGGCGAAGAGGTTCCGCGCGGCATGGTGTCGCTGGCGCGGGGGCTGGACCCCTGGCAACGGTTCCTGCTGCCCGCTGCGGGGGGCGCCGTCGCCGGTCTCGTCCTGCAAATGGCTGCCCGGTGGCTGCCAAAGCGGGGCGCAGCCGACTATATGGAAGCCATTTCCATTGGCCGCGGCGTCATTGGCCTGCGCCAGACACTCGCGCGCAGCCTGTCGTCCATTTTTTCAATCGGCTCCGGGGCGTCGATCGGGCGCGAAGGCCCGATGGTCCAGCTGGCCGCCATGTTTTCATCGCTGACCGGCCGATTCCTGCAGCTGCCGCCCCGCCATCTGCGGCTATTGGTCGCCTGTGGCGCCACGGCAGGCATCACGTCCGCCTATAACGCGCCCATTGCGGGCGCCTTGTTCATATCCGAGATCGTCTTTGGCGTAATTTCGTCCGCCACGCTGGTGCCGCTTGTGGTGTCGTCGGTGGTGGCCAACATCGTCACGCGCCAGATCCTGCACTACGACGCCGTCTTCCATATGCCGCATTTTGAATTTGTGTCGGGGTGGGAAGTGATCAATTACCTGGGTCTGGGCGTGGCCGCTGGCCTGGTCGCGCCTCAATTCCTGCGATTTCTGGATCTGTCGCGCGCCACGTTTTCGCGGCTGCCCTTCCCGCTCTGGCTCCGGATGGCATTGGGCGGACTGGTGGTCGGTGCCTTATCGGTCGTCAACCCCCAGGTCTGGGGCAATGGTTACAGCGTGGTCAACAGCATGCTGCATACGCAATGGGCCTGGCAGGCCGTGGCGGCCATCTTGCTGATGAAGATAGTGGCCACGGGCGCCAGCGTGGGGTCGGGCGCGGTCGGCGGCGTGTTCACGCCGACGCTGTTTGTGGGAGCGGCCTTGGGTGCGCTGTATGCGAGCGGGTTGCAAGCGCTGTTGCCGGCGGGTGATGTGTCGGCAATTTCCAGCTATGCCGTTGTCGGCATGGGGGCGTTGCTGGCCGCCACCACGTACGCGCCGCTGATGTCGACGCTGATGATTTTTGAGATGACGCTGAGCTATGAAGTGATGCTGCCGCTGATGTTGGCCTGCATTACGGGATACGTCATTGCACATCGGATACGCCCGGAATCGGTGTATGCGAAATCACTGGCGAACAACGAGCGCGCGCAGCGTGCGGTGTGGAAAGTGGCGGCGAAAACTGACGTCGAGAGGTGACGCCGAAAGGTGAAATTTAGCAAGAGGTATTGAAAGGAAAGCTGAATAAATAACATGAGCAAAGGCTCATGTTATTCAGTCAGACTTCGATTTGCGGGCTGCGATGCGGGCCTGCATCCAGTTGCTGATATCGGAAGCCAACCACGCTACGCTTTTGGAGCCTAGCTGTACTTGAGCCGGGAAACGGCCAAGCTTGATGCGACCGTAAATCGCTGATCGGGACAGGCCACACATTTCGCAGACCTGGTGCATACGGAGGAAGCGATCTTGCGCGGCAAGTCCGGGGGAATGGTGGCGCGGTGCGACAGGTGCTGCATGCGGTACTGATTGCGTCATGGTGGTTCTCATTGGTCTCTGTCCAAGCAAGTAATTGCGGATATGCGTAGACAACGCTGGACATGAATCCATGATGCAAAGGCCTCGATGGGCCGACAATGACGGGCGGTTGTAGAAGCGCCTTGTACAAGACGAGCTGGCGAAATCGCGGCGCAATGTGGATTCGCGGCGACGAATGCATCGCCCGGGCGAACCGCCCAATTCAAAAGGAAGCCGCATGATGCGCATGAAGTACCCAGCGCGAAGCGTTTGCGCGCTAGGCAGCCGACGCCCCTGGAGGACCCGACAACGGTGCGCAGCGATTTCACGTTTGCTAGTCGGGGCGTTGTTGACCTTTTGGGAGCCGCTGCGTGCGGATGGCCGTCAACAAGGTGATGCCCCTGCGCGCGCACTTCCCCCTCCCGCCTGCGCGCTGGCTAAAGGGCGGAAATATGACGCAATGAGGGAAGTAACCGGGCGGCCCTCTGGATAATGCTCTTCGAGGGACTGTGGGGTGCTTCAGGTGACGCAAAACGACGCAGGAGGTACGCAGTTTTGTGATGCCTAGTGGGGCAGCGTGAGCCAGAATCCTGGCCCACGATTAGATGCCCAATTCGAGTTCTACAGCGTTTGTGAGAACTCAGTTCTCATATCGAAGATCTACTTGAATGCCGAGAAGCTTGCTTGCGGGGGAGTCGTCTTTCAATGTGAGAACGGTATTGTTCTGGAAAAGGGCTTTCCGTTCTTCTGGTGTTAGCTCATCCTCCATGCCCGATATCGAGTCCGGATTCAGAGTCGCGATGTATTGCAATCCCTTTGCACGGGATACTTCGTCCGCAAGCTTGAACAGTACTGCCCGTTGTCGCACGTCCATGTTCGCGTAGAGGCGGCTGTCATGGAAAACAAAACTAACCCGGTGACCCTCTTGCAAGGTGAGAAGGGTTAAGTCATAGCAAAAAATTCGGGCTTCATTGATGCCGTCAGAGCTATCGTTCTCGACTCTTACCTGAAGATCAAAGCGCTTCTGATTGTCGCCCTCGTTGTTGTGTAGAGTTATACCGGCAGGAGTGTTCGGATAGAAACGTGCTACGTAGTCTTCAAAGACGGAAAAATTCTTGTCTCGCTCGGATTTGGTTTCTTCCAAGTAGACATTGGTTTTTTTGACTTCCGTACTTAGCTTTCCGTCAAGGTCGGCCGCTCTATTGCTGTACTGGACTTCAATCTCCTTGTAGTCGTGGAGCTTTTGGGCATCGGCTACGAGATTTGCTAGCTCAGACACAATTGCGGTGTACTGGTCGAGCGCCGCAGTATTTCCAAGAATTCGCAAGCGGTCATCTAGTTGAATTTGCGCGGTCTTTATCTCGCCTTCTAGACTCTCGATCTCGGACAACAGTCGCAGCTTATCTTTGCTGAGCCGTGCCACCCGATTCTTCAGAAGGCGCGTGTGAAAGTCGGAGACCTGTTCGAGATGTTTTAGGGACTCCGGTTTAAACGCCTTAGCTATTTCGCCATACAGGCCAACTACCCGCTGCAAAGGCAAGTCGGGCTGCTCAAACATACTCCTCTCGATATTAGACACTGCGTGCCGAGCGAGGAAGACGCCATTTTTCTGCATCTCTATGCCACTTGCAAGCTCGTCAGCTTCTTTTTGCAGCTCGTAGTAATTTTCCGCCACTACGAAGCTATCTCTGTCGTTCTCGAGTGAGGCGATTTGTTTGTTCAGATGATTTAGCTGAATGTCCGGATCTTTTCCGCCAGAGTAGAAGTCTTGAAGGAGAGGATCATCTTTAAAGTTCTTCCGCAGAGTTTTTAGTTCGAGGACCTTCTTACGCAGTGCGGCCTTCATCGCGACTAGCTCGACATCGACGCCCAGCAAAAAGCAGTTGCGGACAAGCATGTCGTAGTCGGTGTAGTCTTCCGTCTCGCGTGGGTCGTTATAGTGCTTCTGACCACGCCGTAGAAATTTGTTGATCAAACCTCTGAACGTTAGACCAGGCACTCCCGGGGGCACGGAGAAAGCTCGTTCCTCCAGCCATTGATTGAGTGCCGCAATTTTTGTTTCTTGGTGGTCTAAATATACGATTTCTTGGCGTGACGTATTGCGGCTTATATGGTGCGTTGTGCCGTTGATCTCGAAGTCAAGACTGAACTCCCACATGGGAATTTTTTTTTCGAACTCTGGATTTTTCTTTGATCCAAGACAGAAGTGCAAAAGTTCAATGATCAGGGACTTTCCAACGCCGTTATAAGTGCCGCCCTTCCGCGATTTTGAACCGACGATCAGTGTCAGACCAGTTGCATCGAAGATAACTGGTTTGAAGCTTGACATGTTGGCGTAGAGCTTTACTAGGCGCATCTTCTTAGTGTTCCGGAACGTTCTGTTTCTTCGATTGCACCGATGGCGAACAGGGTGTCGATTGCCAAAACAAAGTTCTCAAAAGAGTGCTTCGACGGATAGGAGCCATGCGTGCAAGAACTTTCGAATACTGTCCACAGTTCATCGATGGTTTTGGGTCGATCCAATAGTTCTAGGATATGACTACCTAAGCCGATCAGTGACTCCGAAAACTTCACATGTTTGTCCGGTAGCAGCATTGGTTGGCTCTTCAAAAATGTCGCATGCTTCAAAGAAATAGGCGAGTACGACAAGGGCGGCGTTCTGTAAATCTCGATGTTGAGACGGACTTAGATCAGGCTGACATGGGGCGATCTGATTCAAGATATGAAAGAGTTGATGGTCTTGACGAGTGGCGCCATCGGACGAGAGGACGGGTTCTAGTCCCTTACTGTCTTCATAGATGGCCGTAAGCTTATCGCGCACCGCCTGCCTCGAGAAATCGCTATTGCATTTGAAGAACTGTTCGACTGCTCCGTGACGGTAGTCGGCGTCTCTCAGCCAGGGCCCGGTCACAGTGAGATGGTTGAATTGAATCTTCTCATCAAAATCTGGACTTGCGAGCTTGTAGGAGAGCGTACGAGGGGTCGTATGACTCAGGATATGGCCGATGACTTCGGAGACCAAATCCAGGCGTAGAACCGTGATCTTTGAAGGATCGGGTGTGAAGCCAACGATGCTGCAAATTTGATCGTCGGCCAGTGAAAACAACATGTCCTCTAGGTCTTTGCATAAGAAAGGCCTACATGTATCGAGGGAGTAATTGCGACGGATTTCTTCTAGCCGGCTATAGGTCGTGGGATACGCGCCTTCATTAACGCGGTAGCCGTCGTTAATAACGAAATAGAACTCGCGTATGCCGATAGGATAGATCGACGTGTCCCCCCACTTTCTATACAGGCCTTCGAAATCTGCGACGATTTTTTTTACAGCCTCAGCTTCGTCTAAAACCTCAGGCGCATAGACCTGATAGTACCGGCCTGAACGAGGCTCGTGGCCGTCATTTTTCCAGTCGCCTTGGTTTCCTTGAGGCTTGACCGGGGAAAAGTCGGACCGAGCATAGGACATGATTCGAGTGAATATGCTCTGGAATTCCATCCCCATCGCGTAGGCGACGCGGCTCCTGAACTGAATTCGCGCAAGGGTCTTCTCTTCGACATTCATTTGCTTTCCTGTGACGGAGCCAGCACGCTGGTAGAGATGGCATCAGTTCCCATCAGGTGCTCGATAAACGACGACCACCGTTGCAACATCCGCCTGCGCTGCTGTGCGTATTCTGCTCGATTGTAAACACCTCTTACGCCGTGTATAGAATGATTAAGAGTTTTTTCGATGACGTCGGAGGGCCATTCGGCCTCGTGAAGTAGAGTGGAGGCCGTCCGTCTCAAGTCGTGGATTGTGAAAGCAGGAATGTCTTGGCCCTGGAGAGCCACCTTTAGAGCAGTGTTGATTGCGTTATCTGCGAAGGGTCGCGCAATGCTTCCTCGGCCAGGCAAAACAAGATGGCTATTGCCGGCAAGGCGCTGCAATTCTCCGAAGCACTCGATGGCTTCTATAGAAAGAAAAATAACATGTGGTTTGCGGGTTTTCGAGTTTTCGATGGGTATGTGCCACTCTGCAAGCTCGAAATTCACATCCTTCCACTCTGCGTGAAAAAGTTCCGACTTTCTCACCAACGTTAGCAGTAGTAGATGCAACGCCAATTTGAACTGACGACGGATATTCGACTGCATGGCTGCGGTCAGAAATTGCCGTATCTCTAAGGGATTCAACGCTCTATTGCGGCTCTGTGACCTGTGTACATGCCTCAAAGGCAGTGCCAGGACTGGATTCGCCGAAACCAATCCACATGTCATCGCATAGTCAAACAAGCGCTTCAGCACGCCACGAATAGCGCCGGCTGCGGCATCCCTGCCGTGATCCTTCTTTTCCCAGATGATGGCGCGCACATCGTCAACCGTAACCTCGCTCACCGCCTTGTTGCCGATGGCGGGCAGAATGGACTTATCCACATACCGTTTCGGAAGCGTAATGTCCTTGCGGTCGCGGGCAACAATGTCTCGCATGTATCTATCACTGAAGTCGCGCACCGACGTGGACTCCGATAGTGCCGCCCTGCTCTTCTTCTTTTCCTCCGCCGGAGACTTGCCTAGGCTGACCTGCATCGCGGCGAAGTCCCGTTGCGTGCGCGCCAGCTTGAGCGACATATCCGGATAGCGGCCAAGGTTGACCTTGTGCTGTTTCCCATTCAGCCGATACCGGTAATGCCATAGCTTCCCGCCGGTGGGGAAGACTTCAACGACCAAGCCCCGTTCGTCGGTCACACTGTAGCGTGCGTCACGCGGCTTGAGCGCCTTGGTGCCTGCTTCTGTAAGAGCCATGCCAGCTTTTGAGTACACATTGGAAGAAAGGCGAGTATAGCGGCCAATGTGTACTCATATGTGCACTCAAAAAAGGCTGGATTTGTCAGGACAGTACTGGACGTATGTAGACGATAAATTCAGTATTTATGCGGGTTGTAGGCCGATTCGATGGACGGTATTGGACGTCCGAGGAACTACTATTATTTTCCGATGCAAAAGCTGGAGAAAATCTCGCCCAGCAAATCATCGCTGGTGAATTTTCCGGTGATGCTGGTCAGGCTTTCATGCGCCAGCCGCAGCTCTTCCGCAAACAGGTCCAGCACCCGGTCGTCCTGGCCCGCGTGTTCGCCGGCCAATTCCAAATGTTCAGCCGCTTGTTGCAAGGCGTGCAGGTGACGTTCGCGCGCCAGCCAGGGCGATTCGGCGCCGGGGTTCCAGCCTGCGATGTTCAAGAGTTCGGCGCGCAGCGCGTCCAGGCCGGCCCCGCGCTTGGCTGAGATACCCAGTTCGCCCGCGCCCGGCGTGAACGCTGTGGATAACAGGTCCACCTTGTTGAACACCTTCAACACCGGCGTACGGGGCGGCAGGCGCGCGGTGATCTGCGCGTCCAGTTCATCGCCCGGCTGCGTTGCATCCTGCAGATGCAAAATAACGTCAGCCCGTTCGATTTCCTGCCAGGTGCGCGCGATGCCGATGCTCTCAACCGTGTCCTCGGTTTCGCGCAATCCGGCCGTGTCCACAATGTGCAATGGCACGCCGTCGATATGGATTTCCTGCACCACTTTGTCGCGTGTCGTGCCCGCAATGGGGGTGACGATGGCGATGTCGTCGCCTGCCAGCGCGTTGAGCAGGCTGGATTTACCGACGTTGGGTTGGCCGGCCAGCACCACATGCAGGCCCTCGCGCAGGATGACGCCCTGGCGGGCTTGCGCGATCAGTTTGGACAGGTCCGCCGTCAGCGCGTCCAAGGTGGGACGCGCCTGATACTTTTCAAGGAAGTCGATTTCTTCTTCAGGGAAATCCAGCGTCGCCTCGACCAGCATGCGCAGGTGAATGATGCGGTCGGACAGGTCGTTCACGCGCGATGAAAAGTCGCCGGACAACGACGCCATGGCGCCTCGCGCCGCCGCCACGGAGGACGCATCGATCAAGTCCGCCACGGCTTCGGCCTGCGCCAGATCCATGCGGTCGTTCAGAAAGGCGCGACGCGTGAATTCACCGGGTTCGGCCAGGCGCACGCCCAGGTCGCGCCCGGCCGCCAGGCAGCTTTCCAGCACGCGCCGCAACACGGCGGGGCCACCGTGGCCTTGCAGTTCCAGCACGTCTTCACCGGTATAGGAATGCGGTGCGCGAAAGTAGAGGGCGATGCCTTCGTCCAGCAGTTCGCCGTCGATGGATTTGAACGGCAGATAGTGCGCATGGCGCGGCGTGAGTTCGCGTTGGAAAATGCGCCGCACCAATTCGGACAGGTCCGCACCAGAAACGCGCACGACGCCGATGCCACCTCTTCCGGGGGCGGTGGCAATGGCGGCAATAGGGGCGTAAGCGGACATATCTGAGAGGCGGGGAAGCGAGAACAATAGGGGAATATAACTGTTGCGCGGCTCCTTGTTTGCTGGTTAATGTGGCCCCGAGGTTCAAAACCCGAAACAACTCTGGGAGATCACGATGGCATCTCGGTTTTCGCGTGTCTTGGCCTGCGGCTCGGCCGCGGTGATGTTGGCCTTTGGCACATTTAGTTCCGCTATGGCTCGCGATCTGGTGATCGCTTTGAAGACCGAGCCCTCATCGATGGATCCGCAGTACCACGCGTTGACGCCCAACACGCAAATCTCCCAAACCATTTTCGACACCCTGGTTGCTACCGACGCCCAGTTGAAACCGAAGGCCGCCTTGGCCGAATCGTGGACGGTTGACGGCAAGGTATGGACGTTCAAGCTGCGTCCCAACGTCAAGTTTTCGGACGGCACGCCGTTCACCGCGGACGACGTCGCGTTCACCTACGACCGCGTGCCCAAGGTGCCCAACAGTCCCTCGCCGTTCACGCTGTACCTGGGGTCGGTTGCGAAAACGGAAGTGGTGGACCCCATGACCGTGCGCATCACCACGAAGGAAGTCGCGCCCAACCTGCTGGTGAACCTTGCGCAGTTGCCCATCATGTCGAAAAAGGCCGCGTCGGGCCCGGCGGCTGAAGGCAAGACCACCACCGAATTGAATAGCGGCGATGGGCTGGTGGGTACGGGCCCGTACAAGTTCGTGTCATGGAAACGCGGCGCTGAATTCGTGCTGGCGCGCAATGAGAATTACTGGGGCAAGAAGCCCGAGTGGGACCGTGTGGTGTATCGCCCGATCAGCAATGCCGCCGCGCGCGTGGCCGCATTGCTTGCCGGCGACGTCGACATGATCGAGGACCCCCCCACCGACGATCTGCCCAAGCTCAAGGCGGACAAAAAGCTCTTTGTGGAAGAGACGCCGTCGGTGCGCGTCGTGTACGTGGCGCTGGACCAGTACGCCGAGCCGTCACCCGGCATCCAGGGCACCGATAAGAACCCCATGAAGGACAAGCGCGTGCGTGAAGCGCTGTCGCTGGCCATCAATCGCGATGCCCTGGTGGAACGCGTGATGGGGGGCGTGGCGCTGCCCGCCGGCAACCTGCTGCCCTACCCCATGTTCGGCTCCAGCAAAGAGCATTCGAAGGCACCCAAGGCCGATGTGGAAAAGGCCAAGGCCCTGCTTAAGGAAGCCGGTTATCCCAACGGCTTTTCGATCACGCTGGGGTCGCCGTCGGGCCGCTACGTCAACGATTCGAAGGTGGCGCAAGCCATCGCATCGATGTGGACGCGCATCGGCGTGAAGACCAGCGTGGACGCGATGGCGCCGCCGGTGTTCTTCAAGAATCGCGACAGCTATCAGTTCTCGGCGTATCTGGCAGGGTGGTCCGTGACCAGCGGTGAAATGTCCAACGCGCTGACGTCCTTGCTGGTCACGCGCAACCCGGAAGCGGGTCTGGGCACGACCAACCGCAGCCGCTATTCCAATCCCAAGATGGACGAACTGGTCAAGGAAGCGTCTTCCACCATGGATGATGCCAAGCGCGCCGAGTTGCTGTCCAAGGCCAGCAACATGGCCATGGACGATTACGCCATGCTGCCGGTGCACTTTGAACTGTCGGTATGGGCGATGAAGGGCGACATCCGCTACCAAGGCCGCCCCGACCAGGTCACGCTTGCGCAGTTCGCAACCCTGAAGAAGTAACGCGCAACGCGGGCGGTCTCCAGTGCTGGCAACAATCGTAAGAAGACTGCTGCAAACCATCGTCGTCATGCTGGTCATGTCGGCGTTGGTCTTTGCGGGCATCTACATGGTGGGCGACCCGGTCTCGATGCTGGCCAGCCCGGAAGCCACCGAGGCGCAGCGCGCCGCCATCAGCGCATCGCTGGGTTTGGATCTGCCGCTGTGGCGGCAATATCTGATCTTCATGGGCCAGGCGGTGCGCGGCGATTTCGGCAACAGCTTCCTGACGGGCGAGCCCGCCATGCACCTCATCCTTGAGCGCATGCCGGCCACCGTGGAATTGGCCTGTGTGGCCATGCTGCTGTCCGTGCTGATCGGCGTGCCGCTGGGCATCCTGGCGGGCTTGAAGCCGCAAGCGCCCGGCTCGCGCGCCATCATGACGGGGTCGGTGCTGGGCTTTTCCTTGCCCAACTTCTGGGTCGGCCTGATGCTCATCATGGTGTTCGCCGTGATGCTGGGGTGGGTGCCTGCGGGTGGGCGCGGCAAGACCGTCAGCATCGGCTCGTTGCAGCTCAGCGTGTTGACCTTAAGCGGGTGGATGAGCCTGGCGCTGCCCGCCGCAACGATCGCCATCGCCAAGTGCGCCATGATCATCCGGGTGACGCGGGCCGCCACGCGCGAAGCGCTGCCGATGGACTACATCAAGTTCGCGCGCGCCAAGGGCCTGTCGGAAAAACGCGTGCTGGGCGTGCATCTGTTAAAGAACATCCTGATCCCCGTCGTGACCGTCGCGGGCCTGGAATTTGGCCAGGTGATGGCGTTTGCCGTGGTCACCGAAACGGTCTTTTCGTGGCCCGGCATGGGCAAGCTGCTGATCGATTCCATCATCAACCTGGACCGCCCCGTGGTCGTGGCCTACCTGCTCTTGATCGTGTTCTTTCTGGTCATGTTGAACCTGGTGGTGGACATCATCTACACGGTGCTGGACCCCCGCGTACGCTTGGATAGCCGCCGATGAATAGTCCCGTCAGCCCCGCCAGCCCCGCCGTGCCCATCGCTGCCAAAAAAGAACAAACGCCCTGGCGCCGCTTCGTCTCTGATTTTTTCGCCAGCAAGCTTGCCACGCTGGGCCTGGTGATGCTGCTGGTCATCGTCGGCGCGGCGGTGTTGGCGCCGTGGATCGCGCCGCAGAACCCGTACGACCTGGCATCGCTGGACATCATGGATTCCAAGCTCAAGCCCGGCAGCGAAAGCAGTGACGGGTCCATGCATCACTGGCTGGGCACGGATGGCCAAGCGCGAGACTTGCTGTCGGCCATCCTGTACGGCATGCGCACAAGCTTGATGGTGGCTACGATCTCGGTGCTGGCAGCGTTTGGCATCGGTGCCACGGTGGGCCTGATCGCCGCCTATTTTGGCGGCCGCATCGATGCGTTGCTCATGCGGATTGTGGATATCCAGTTGTCCTTCCCCGCCATCCTCGTTGCGCTGATGCTGTTGGCGATTCTGGGCAAGGGTGTGGATAAGGTGATCATTGCGCTGATTGTTGTGCAGTGGGCGTACTTCGCGCGCGCCGCGCGCGGCGCGGCGCTGGTGGAACGCGGCAAGGAATATGTGGAAGCGGCGCGCTGCATGTCCTTGTCGTGGGGCCGCGTGCTGTTTCGCCATGTGCTGCCCAACTGCATGCCTCCCCTGATCGTCATCGCCACCATCGACCTGGCGCACGCCATCGCGCTGGAAGCCACGTTGTCGTTCCTGGGCGTTGGCGTGCCGGTGACCGAGCCGTCGTTGGGCATGCTGATCTATAACGGCTTTGAATACCTGTTGTCCGGCCAGTACTGGATATCGTTTTTTCCCGGCATCGCGCTGGCGCTGGCCATCATCGCCATCAACCTGGTGGGCGACCACCTGCGCGACGTGCTTAACCCGCGTCACGCAAATTAAGGGCGAACGCGATGCAGACAAACGCCGTGCAATCGCCCCTGGCCGTGGCCCGGCCTGTACTTGAGGTCCAGGGACTTAAAACGCATTTCTTCACGCGCAATGGCGTGGTGAAAGCCGTTGACGGCGTGGACCTGACCTTGGCTGAAGGTGAGATCCTGGGGCTGGTCGGCGAATCGGGATCGGGCAAGAGCATCACGGGCTTCTCGTTGATGGGCCTGCTGGATGAGCCCGGCCGCATCGTTGAAGGCCACCTGCGCCTGAATGGGGAAGACCTGCGCGGCGCGACGCCCGCGCGCTGGCGTCAACTGCGCGGCGAAGAGATCGCGATGATCTTCCAAGACCCGATGATGACGCTGAACCCGGTTCTGCGCGTGGATACGCAAATGATCGAGGCCGTGCGCGCGCATCACAACGTGTCGCGCGAGCAGGCGCGCGCGCGGGCGTTGCAGACGCTGACGATGGTGGGCATCCCGTCGCCGCAAGAGCGCCTGCGCGCCTATCCGCATCAGTTGTCGGGCGGCATGCGCCAGCGTGTCGCGATCGCCATCGCGCTGCTTAATTCCCCGCGCCTGATCATCGCCGACGAGCCCACCACCGCGCTGGACGTCACCATTCAGGGGCAGATTCTTTTTGAAGTGCAGAAGCTGTGCCGCGAGACCGGCACCGGCCTGATCTGGATTACGCACGACCTGGCGGTGGTGGCCGGCCTGGCGGACCGCGTGTCCGTAATGTACGCGGGGCGCGTCGTGGAAACGGGCAGCACGCACGACGTCATCACGCATCCCATGCATCCGTACACGCATGGCTTGATCGCATCCATCCCCACGCCGGAATCGCGTGGCAAGCCGTTGGTGCCGATTCCTGGCATGACCCCCTCGCTGTTGAACCTGCCGCAAGGCTGTGCGTTCCGGGGGCGCTGTCCGCGCGCTACCGACGCCTGTCTGATCGAACCGCAGCCCGTTGAAGTTCGCCCGGCGCAATGGGTGCGCTGCTGGCATGCCGGAGACCCAGACCCCAAATGAGCGAAGCACAACGCGACGCCGCCACCCCCATCCTGTCCCTGCGCGACGTGGCGCAGCGCTTTGTGCAGCCCGTGGACCTGGCCGGCCGCATCGCCAACCTGCTGGGCGCGGGCTTGAAGACGCAAGTGGTGCATGCCGTGGCCGGCGTGGACCTGGACGTGCAGCCGGGTGAAGTCATCGGCATTGTGGGGGAGTCGGGCTGCGGGAAATCCACGCTGGGCCGTGTCGTGTCCGGCATTTTGCCGCCGACTTCCGGAGACGTGCACTATCAGGGCAAAGCCGTGAAGTCCATGACGGGCACTCAGCGGCGCGCCTATGAGCTTGGCGTGCAGATGATTTTCCAAGACCCCTACGCATCACTTAACCCACGCATGCGCGTGCGCGAGATCATCGGCGAGGCGCCCGTTGCGCACGGCTTGATTCGATCCCGCGACAAGGCCGACTACGTGGCGGGATTGATGCGGCAGGTGGGCTTGGACCCATCCTTCGCGCAACGCTATCCGCATCAGTTTTCGGGCGGGCAGCGCCAGCGTATCGGGATTGCGCGGGCGCTGGCCTTAAAGCCATCCGTGATCGTGTGCGACGAAGCCGTCGCGGCGCTGGACGTGTCCATCCAGGCACAGGTGCTGAACCTGTTTGAACAGCTGCGCGACGACCTGGACCTGACGTATCTGTTCATCAGCCACAACCTGAGCGTCGTCAGTCACATCTCGGACCGCGTGGCCATCATGTATCTGGGCCGCGTGGTCGAGCTTGCCCCGACCGACACCGTTTTTCAACGCGCCAATCATCCGTACACGCAGGCTCTGTTGAAGGAGCTGCCGACGTTGACGCCCGGGCGGCGCACATATCAGCCGATCAAGGGCGAGCTGCCGTCGCCCCTGGATCCGCCCAGCGGTTGCGCGTTTCATCCGCGTTGCCCGCATGCGATGCCGCGCTGCAAAGAAGAGCGCCCCCTGTTGCGCGAGATATCGCCGCGCCAGTACAGCGCCTGCCACTTGAACGATATGGCCTAGCCCACATGCATGGCCGTACTGGACGCGAACGAGGCGAAGCGCGAGAATCCTTCAATGAAAACGCGTGTTTGCATCGCACGCCCGCGATTGAGCGATTGAAAGCCGTATCTGAATCTCCTAATTCCTAATTCCAACGCCATGAAAACCATAGACGAAATCGAACGCGCGCACGGCGAGTTGACTGCCTTGCGACGGGACATCCACGCCCATCCCGAACTGGCCTTCCAAGAGACGCGCACGTCCAATCTGGTAGCGGAACGCTTGCGCGCATGGGGCCTGGAAGTGCATACGGGCCTAGGCAAGACCGGTGTGGTCGGCGTGTTGCGCGGCGGCAGCGGCAAGAAGACGATCGGCTTGCGCGCCGACATGGACGCGCTGCCCATGCCCGAGCACAACCGCTTTGCGCACAAGTCCACCATCAGCGGCCGCATGCACGGCTGTGGCCATGACGGGCATACCGCCATGCTGCTGGGTGCGGCGCAATACCTGTCCACCCATCGCAATTTCGACGGCACCGTCGTGTTCATTTTTCAGCCGGCCGAAGAAGGCGGCAACGCCGGCGCGCGCGCCATGATGCAGGACGGGCTGTTCGACAAGTTTCCGTGCGACGCGGTATTCGGCATCCACAACATGCCGGGCATGCCGGTCAACCAGTTTGGCTTTCGGGCCGGCCCCACGATGGCCTCCAGCAACCGGTGGGACATCGTCATCAAGGGCGTGGGGGGCCACGCCGCGCAACCGCATGCGTCGGTCGACCCCATCATCGTGGCGGCCGACATGGTGCACGCCTTGCAGACGGTGATCTCGCGCAGCAAGAACCCCTTGGAACAGGCCGTGCTGTCGATCACGCAGATTCACGCGGGCGATGCCTACAACGTGATTCCCGGAGAGGCCGTGCTGCGCGGCACCGTGCGCACGTATTCGGTGGAAACGCTGGATAAGATCGAGGCCGACATGCGCCGCATCGCCACGACCTTGCCGCAGGTTTATGGCGGCACGGGCGAGCTGGATTTCGTGCGCGCCTATCCGCCGCTGGTGAACTGGGAAAACGAAACGGCCTTTGCGGCCAAGGTGGCTGAAGACGCGTTCGGCGCGGAAAACGTGTTGCGCGACATGCCGCCTTTCATGGGCGCGGAAGATTTTTCTTTCTTCCTGGAAGCGATCCCCGGCGCGTATCTGTTCCTGGGCAATGGCGATGGCGATCACCGCATGGAAAGCTATCACGGCATGGGTCCGTGCCAGCTGCACAACCCGAACTATGACTTCAACGACGCGTTGTTGCCGGTGGGCGCCACGTATTGGGTGAAGCTGGTCGAGGCCTATTTGCCGGCTGCGTAACGCCCGCCAATAACCGATCGGCTATTTGCTAATACGCGATAGGCATGAAGCCGCGAGCCTTTGTCTCGCGGCTTTTTCTATATGACGTGCAGCTTTGATCAAACGCCGATAACTTCGTTTGAGATACAAGGCGAGGTTTCCATAATCGATCGTTCCAGATAGGCCGCAAGGCAACACGGAGCGATCGATGTCCCAGAGCAACGCCCTGCGGCGCGAAGTAGACGCCGCCCCCGCCCTTCGGGCGCAGTCATTTGATATCAAGCCCCTGCCCGGCCCCGTCGGCGCGGAGCTCATTGGCCTGGATCTGTCTCAGGCGCTGACCACGGCGGACTTCTCTCGCGTGCATCGGGCGCATCTGGACCACCACCTGTTGGTGTTCCGCGACCAACGCATCACGCCGCAACAGCATATCGATTTCAGCCGCCGCTTTGGTCCGCTGATGATCCATGTGCTGCATCAGTTTCATCTGCCTGGCCATCCCGAAATCCTTACCGTGTCCAACATCGTGGAAGACGGCAAGCCCATCGGCCTGGGCGATGCGGGCAAGTACTGGCATTCGGATATTTCATACAAGGAATTGCCCAGCCTGGGCTCGTTGCTGCACGCGCAGGAACTGCCCTCCGAAGGCGGCGATACCTTGTTCGCCAACATGCACCTGGCGTATGACACGCTGCCCGCGGCGTTGCGCAATGCCATCGTCGGCAAGCGGGCCGTGCACTCGTACCTGGCGCAGTACGGACAGCTGCAAAAAGAAGGCAACTGGCGGCCTAACCTCAGCGCGCAACAGATTGCGCAGGTGCAAGAGGTGGTGCATCCGGTCGTGCGCACGCATCCCGAAAACGGCCGTCGCGCGTTGTTCGTCAGCGAAGGATTCACGACGCGCATCGTCGGACTGCCCGAAGACGAAAGCCGGGCGTTGCTGGCGGAACTGTTCGCGCATAGCGTGCGCCCCGAACACATCTATCGCCATCGTTGGCAGCCGCACGATCTGGTGTTTTGGGACAACCGCTCGCTGATCCATCTGGCGGGCGGCACGCCGGACCACCTGCGCCGAAAGCTGTACCGCACGACCATCGAAGGCGATGTGCCGTTCTGAAAACGCGCCGGCGCCGACACAAAGCACTTATCCACAGGGAACACCATGCGCATGTCATCTGCACTTCGGGATCGTCTGATCCAAACCGCTACCGGCGCGGGTCTGGCGTTGGTCTTGGCGATGTTGGCGCTGGCCTCGCCCACGCCGGCCATGGCCGAAGGGCGCATCCGCATCGCGGAACAATACGGCATCGTGTACCTGCTGCTGAATGTGGCGCGCGACCAGCAACTGATCGAAAAGCACGGCAAGGCCGAAGGTGTGGATATCTCGGTTGAATGGGCAAAGCTGTCGGGCGGCTCGGCTGTGAACGACGCGCTGTTGTCCGGGGCGGTGGATATCGCGGGCGCAGGCGTGGGACCGCTGCTGACGATTTGGGACCGCACGCGCGGCAAGCAGAACGTGAAGGGCGTGGCGTCGCTGGGCAATTTTCCCTATTACCTGGTCACCAACAACCCCAATGTGAAAACCATTGCCGACTTCACCGACAAGGACCGCATCGCGGTGCCCGCGGTGGGCGTATCGGTGCAGTCGCGGGTATTGCAGCTGGCGTCGGCCAAGCTCTGGGGCGACGCGCAATTCAACAAGCTGGACAAGATTTCCGTGGCGTTGCCGCACCCGGATGCCGCCGCCGCCATCATTGCGGGCGGCACCGAAATCACCGGGCATTTCGGCAACCCGCCCTTCCAGGAACAAGAGCTGGCCGAAAACCCCAACGCGCGCATCGTGCTCAATTCCTATGACGTGCTGGGCGGGCCCAGTTCGTCCACCGTGTTGTTCGCCACCGAGAAATTCCGCCGCGACAACCCCAAGACGTACAAGGCGTTCCAGGCGGCATTGAAAGAAGCGGCCGCGTTCGCCGCCGCCAATCCCGAGAAGGCCGCCGACACGTATTTGCGCGTGACCGGCGCCAAACAGGACCGCGAGTTCTTGATCAAGGTCATCAAGAATCCGGACGTGCAATTCAAGCTGGAACCGCAGAACACGTACGCGCTGGCGCAATTCATGCATCAGGTGGGCGCCATCAAGAACGCGCCGGCCAGCTGGCGTGACTACTTCTTCGACGACGCGGTGACCGCGCAAGGAAGCTGACATGTCATCGATCGCGCCCGGCCCTGTGGATAACGTTCAAAAAGCGTCGCCCTTGCTGGCTGTGGATAAGGTGACGATCGAATATAAGACGCGTGAAAGGCGCGTGCGCGCCACGCACGAGGTCAGTTTTGACGTGCATGCAACGGATCGATTCATTCTGTTGGGGCCGTCGGGTTGCGGCAAATCGACGCTGCTCAAGGCCGTGGCCGGCTTCATCCCACCCACGGATGGCCGCATCGCGATTGATGGGCAGGCCGTGACGGGGCCCGGGCCCGACCGCATTGTCGTCTTCCAGGAATTCGATCAGTTGCCACCTTGGAAAACCTTGCGTCAGAACGTGGCGTTTCCGCTGGTGGCGTCGCGCAGGCTGGGGCGGCGCGAAGCGGATGAACGCGCCATGCACTATCTGGACAAGGTGGGTCTGGCCGCGTTTGCCGACGCCTATCCGCACACGCTGTCGGGCGGCATGAAGCAACGAGTGGCGATTGCACGGGCGTTGGCCATGCAACCGCGAGTACTGCTGATGGACGAGCCCTTTGCCGCGCTGGACGCCCTGACGCGTCGACGCATGCAGGAAGAACTGATGGCGCTATGGGATGACGTGCGCTTTACCTTGCTGTTCGTCACGCATTCGATCGAAGAGGCGCTGGTATTGGGCAGCCGGGTGCTGTTGCTGTCACCCCATCCGGGTCGCGTGCGGGCGGAACTGAATGCGCACGCCTATGGCTTGCAGACGCAGGGCTCCGCCGGCTTTCAGGCTGCCGCGCGCCGCATCCACGACCTGTTGTTCGAATCGCCGGCGGCTTCCCCTGCGGTGGCCGAGCGCGCGGCGGCTTAAGGCTGGGGCGACCGATGAATACGCTACACGCCGCCACGCCCCCGATCCGCGCCGAGGTGGAATACGACCTGCCGCCCTTGCCCGCGCAGACCGCCCAGACGCCCCTGCCCTGGCAAGAGCGGCTGTGGCAGCACGCCGCCTTGCGCAAAACGTTCATCCTGGTGTTGCTGGCCTGCGTGTGGGAGCTGGCGGCGCGCTATACCGATAACGACCTGCTGCTGCCCGGCGCGTGGCAGACCGCGCAGGCGTTCACCCAGGGCATTGCCAACGGCGAGCTATTGGCGCGCGCCGGCCAGTCGTTGCGCGTCTTGGTGCAGGGTTATCTGGCGGGGGTGGTGCTGGCCTTCGTGCTGACCACGCTGGCCGTGTCGACGCGCTTTGGCCGCGATCTGCTTTCCACCTTGACGGCCATGTTCAACCCGCTGCCGGCTATTGCCCTGCTGCCCCTGGCGCTGCTGTGGTTCGGCCTGGGCGAAGGCAGCCTGGTGTTCGTGCTGATCCATTCCGTGCTGTGGGCGCTGGCGCTGAACATGTATGCCGGCTTTCTGGGCGTATCCGAAACGCTGCGCATGGCAGGCCGCAATTACGGGCTGACGGGGCTGCGCTATGTGTTGCAGATTCTGGTGCCGGCTGCGCTGCCGGCGATCCTGGCCGGGCTGAAGATTGGCTGGGCATTCGCATGGCGCACGTTGATTGCCGCGGAACTGGTCTTTGGCGCGTCCAGCGGCAAGGGCGGCCTGGGCTGGTACATCTTTCAGAACCGCAACGAGTTATACACAGATCGCGTGTTCGCCGGGCTGGCCGCGGTGGTGGTTATCGGCCTGCTTGTGGAAAACCTGGCGTTCGACACGTTGGAGCGTTTGACGGTGCGGCGCTGGGGCATGCAGCGTTAAATAAAAAGGGCGATTCCATGTGGAACCGCCCTTTTTTTTCGTGCCACGGGATGGCAGCTTGCCCGGCTTACAGGCTTATCGCCTTATCGCCCTATCGCCTTATAGCGTTACAGCGTCAGCCCCAGCGCCTTGGCCACGCCCGCCGCGTAGGCCGGATCGGCCTTCTTGAAGTGTTCCAGCTGACGGCGCTGGATTTCTTCCGGCACGCCCGCCATGTGGCGGCCGATGTTGCCGAACAGCAGCTCCTGCTTTTCCGGCGTCATCAGGCGGAACAGATTGCCTGGCTGCGAGTAGTAGTCGTCATCCACGCGATGGTTCCAACGTGCCGCGGCCTGGCCGTCCAGTGCCAGCGGCGGTTCGCCGGCGGACGGCGTTTCCTTCCACTCGCCGGCGCTGTTGGGCTCGTAGTTCAGCGTGCCGCCCACGTTGCCGTCGACACGGCCCGCGCCGTCGCGGTGAAAGCTGTGGAACGGGCAGCGCGGTGCGTTCACCGGAATCTGGTGGTGATTGATCCCCAAGCGGTAGCGGTGCGTGTCGCCGTAGGAAAACAGGCGTCCCTGCAACATCTTGTCCGGCGAAAAATCGATGCCCGGCACGATGTTGGCCGGCGTGAAGGCGGCCTGCTCCACTTCCGCGAAGTAGTTTTCGGGGTTCTTGTTCAGTTCCAGCACGCCCACTTCAATCAGCGGGTAGTCGCCATGTGGCCAGACCTTGGTCAGGTCGAACGGGTTGATGTGATACGTCGCGGCTTCCGCCTCGGGCATGATCTGCACCTTCAGCGTCCACTTCGGGAAGTTCTTGTTTTCGATGTTCTCGAACAGATCGCGCTGCGAGCTTTCGCGGTCATGCGCAACGACCTGGGCGGCTTCTTCGTCGCTCATACAGACCACGCCCTGCTGCGACTTGAAGTGGAACTTCACGTAGAAGCGTTCGCCGTCCTTGTTGACGAAGCTGAACGTGTGCGAGCCAAAGCCGTGCTGCTGGCGCAGGTTGGCGGGAATGCCGCGGTCGCTCATCAGGATGGTGACCTGGTGCAGCGATTCGGGGCTGAGCGACCAGAAATCCCAGGCGGCGGTGGCGCTGCGCAGGTTGGTCTTGGGATCGCGCTTTTGCGTGTGGATAAAGTCGGGAAACTTCAGCGGGTCGCGGATGAAGAAGACCGGAGTGTTGTTGCCAACCAGATCCCAGTTGCCTTCGTCGGTGTAGAACTTGATGGCAAAGCCGCGCACGTCGCGTTCGGCGTCCGCCGCGCCGCGTTCGCCGGCCACGGTCGAAAAGCGCAGGAACAACGGAGTTTGCTTGCCGACCTGCGAAAAGATGCTGGCGCGCGTGTAGCGCGAAATGTCGTGCGTGACGGTGAAGGTGCCGTAGGCGCCGGAGCCCTTGGCGTGAACCACGCGTTCGGGGATGCGTTCGCGGTCGAAGTGGGCCAGTTTCTCAATCAGCCAGAAGTCCTGCAACAGCGCGGGGCCGCGCGGGCCGGCGGTGAGCGTGTTGTTATTGTCTGCCACCGGGGCGCCTGAGGCGGTGGTCAGATTCTTCTTGTCGGTCATAGCACACTCCGTACGTAATTCTGGGAGGCGCGAGCCGGTGCGGGCCCGTGCCGTGTTGTGGATACCGCCCGGCGCGGGGCGCAGGGCAGTATGTGGGACACATCATAGGGGCCAAGGTTGCGTTTGTGAAGTTGATTGAAACAGCATTGTCGATTATTAAAACCTATCGACTATGGACTCATCTCCAGGAACGGTCTGTGGCGCCGGGACGCCCGGCGCATAAAAAAAACCGGCCACAAGGACCGGTTTTTTTGAGACTTCAAAGGTCAGGCGGATCGGATTTACCGGTTTGCCGCCGCTTCGGTCTTGCGCTGCATGGAGCGGGTGATGGACCACTGCTGCGCGATCGACAAGGTGTTGTTCACGCACCAGTACAGCACCAGGCCGGCCGGGAAGAAGAACATCATCCCGCCAAACACCAGCGGCATGATCATCATGACCTTGGCCTGGATGGGGTCCGGCGGCGTGGGGTTCAGTTTGATCTGCAGGAACATGGTGGCCATCATGATGGCGGGCAGAATGAAGTACGGGTCGCGGATCGACAGGTCATGGACCCACAGAATCCACGGCGCGCCGCGCATTTCTACGCTGGCCAGCAGCACCCAGTACAGCGAGATGAACACCGGGATCTGCACCACCATCGGCAAGCAGCCGCCCAGCGGGTTGATCTTTTCGGTGCGGTACATCTCCATCATGGCGGCGTTCAGCTTTTGCTTGTCGTCGCCGTACTTTTCCTTCAGGGCTTGCAGGCGCGGGGCCACTTGCTTCATGCGAGCCATCGAGCGGTAGCTTGCGGCGGCCAGCGGGAAGAAGATGGCCTTGATCAGCACGGTCAGCGCCACGATCGTCCAGCCCCAGTTGCCCAGCAACGAGTGCAGCCAGGTCATCAGCGTGAACAGCGGCTTGGCGATGATGGTCAGCCAACCGTAGTCGACCACCAGTTCCAGGCCGGGGGCGAGCGCCGCCATGGCTTTCTGGTCTTGCGGACCGACCCACAGGTGCGAGTCCACGCGCGAGGCCGAACCGGGGGCGATTTCGCCAACGGCTTCAATGCTGCGGGCGGCGTACAGGTTCTTCTGGACTTCCAGCAGTTCGTTCGTACGCGGTTTGCCTTGCGGCGGCACCCAGGCAGTGGCGAAGTAGTGCTGCACCACGGCGATCCAGCCGTTGTCCGCCTGCTTGATGTAGTTGGCCTTTTTCTTCTCGATGTCGCTGAACGTGCTCTTCTGGAACTTGTCCTGCTCGGAGTAGACGGCGAAACCGGTGAACGTGTGATAGAAGCTGGACGTGTCGGCCGGGTCGTTGCCGTCGCGTTCCAGCTGCAGGTACAGCGCGGGCGTGACGGGGGCGGAACCGACGTTGGCCAGGTCGTGGCGCACGTCAATGTCGTAGCGGCCCTTGTGCAGGGTGAACGTCTTGGTGACCTTCACGCCACCCGATTCACCTTCGAACGACACGACCAGGTTGTCGCCGGTCATCTGGCGTTCGGTGGACGTGACGCGAAAAGGCGTCTGGTGCGTGGGGAAGCTCTGGCCATTGGGCGCGCCGACCACGCCGGACTGCACGACGTAGTTCAAGCCAGCCGAACGGTCCAGCAGCACGGTGGGCTTGTCGGCCTGGCCGGTTGCCGGGTACTTCAGCAGCTCGGCGCGCACCAACTGGGCGCCCATGGTGTCGAACGTCAGGCGCAGCACGTCCGTAGTGATGACGACTTCTTCCGAACGCGCGGCAGCGGGTGCGGTGGCGCCGGGCACGGCCGACGGCGCGGTGGCCGTGGATGTGGGGGCGCTGGGCACCGAAGGCGTGGCGTTATTGGCGCCGGCCTGCGGTTCAGCCGTGCTGGCCGCGGGCGTCGGGCCCCCGAACAGGGACGGCTTGCCGTTATGGATTTGCCAGTTGTTCCAGAGGAGCAACAGCGAAAAGGAAAAAATCATCCAGAGGACGGTTCGTCGGATATCCATGGTGCCTACTGAAGTGAATACGGGCCAGCAAAGCCCGCCAGTTTAGCGTCAATCGTGCTCGGTGCGGTGGCTGTGGGAGCAGCACGGGGGGCCATTGGTTCCCTTGGATTGCGGAACCGGATCCCAGCCGCCGGGCGACCACGGATGGCAACGGCCTATGCGCCGGACCGCCAACCAAAAGCCGCGCCAGGCGCCATGGCGTTCGATTGCTTCAATCGCGTACGCCGAGCAAGTGGGGGTAAAGCGGCACTGCCTGCCGATCCAGGGACTCAGGAAGAACCTGTAGAACCGGATCGGAAGAATGAGCAGTGCTTTGAAAATCATCGCAGGATCCGCTCAAAGTGAGCGTCCACTTCGGCTCTGACCAAGCGTTTTAGCGAGGTGAGCGAAGTGGGCGCGACTTTGCTATGCAAACGCACGACGTAGTCCTTGGCCGGCAACGCCAGACGCCGGTGGCGGAACGCTTCGCGGATGACCCGCTTGATGGCGTTGCGCGTACTGGCGTGGGCGGCGAAGCGCTTGGCGATGATCAGCCCCAGTCGTGCACAGGCATCCTGGCCGGGGGGCAGATCATTGGGAGCCGAAGTCACAATGAATAACGCCCCTCGAGCAAGACGCCGGCCTTTCAGGGCAGCGGCGAACTCGGAGGGGCGATGCAGCCGCGCCTCCGGGGGAAGCGTGGAGCGCGGCATGGACTGCGGGTCAGGCGTTTGCGCGGAACCAGAACGAGATTGCGAGAGGTCTTGCAATATGGCCGGTCCGTGCAAATAGTCAGGTTTTTCCGGAAAGGAACCGGAAAACCAGAACTTAGACAGCCAGACGCTTGCGGCCCTTGGCGCGGCGGGCGTTCAGGATGGCGCGGCCAGCGCGGGTTTTCATGCGCACGCGAAAGCCATGGGTGCGCTTGCGGCGGGTGACGGAAGGTTGGTAGGTACGTTTCATGGACGATCCACAAAAAGAACAAAAGTCAGAAGGGACCTGCCCGGAGGGTTCCAGGTCGCGGATTCAGAAGCGGGTATCTAGTGAGCATTTTTGCAACATGTGCAAAAAACAACGCATAGACGGGGCTCTGGACAAGGGATTTCTCCCCAGGCGACCTATTCAGCAAAGCTAAAAACCGGACAGTGCAGTAAGCGCCCAAACCTATGAAAGGAGGGTACTTGCCACAACTCCGGCTAAGCTCTCTGTGAAACCTTCTGACAGACAGAATTCGGAAAAGCCCACCATTTCAGCAAGTTTTCCCTGTCTTGTCAAACAGTTAAGCCAGGGCAGTGTAGACGCTTATGTCCTACCCTGTGGATAACCCCAGCCCAGGCAAGGTAGAATCGAGGTTTGAATAAGAGCGACATGAAAGAATTCTGGCAGACCTGCGTCAGTCGTCTTGAGCAGGAACTCCCCCCCCAACAAATCAGCGCGTGGATACGACCGCTGGTCCCGCTTGCGTACGACGAAACGCAGGCG